>NZ_JBEZEA010000007.1:319603-334533 GCF_040648635.1 Micromonospora sp. NPDC049114
TGGTGTCGGCCCGCCCGGCGGTGATCGACTCGGGATCCGGGAATCCGGGGTGTCGGGCCGGGCCGGACACCCCGACCTCCCGCACGCCGAGGTGATCAGCCGTCGGCGATCGCGAACACCACCACGTTGTCCCGGTAGTGCCCGCGCCGCCGGTCGAAGTCGCCCCCGCAGGTGACCAGACGCAGCTCCGCCCCGGGCGTCGGGCCGTACACCACGGCCGTCGGGAACCGGTCCTTGCGGGTACGCAGCGATCCGGTCACCCGGAACGACAGCCACCGCCCGCCGCGCCACACCTGGACCAGGTCACCCGGACGCAGCTCGTCGAGCCGGGCGAAGACCGCCGGGCCGCTGCGCGAGTCCAGGTGCCCGGCGAGCACGGCCGGGCCGGTGTCGCCGGGTGCCGGGCCGCCGCCGTACCAGCCGGCCGTGTCGAACTCGGCCGGCGGAACGAGTACGCCGGCGCGGTCCAGGCCGAGCACCGTGAGCTCCGAGTCGACGCGGATGCGCGGCACGCGTACCCGCGTGGGTGGACCTGCCGGCCGCGGCGGCGCGGCCACGGACGGGCAGCCGTCGGCGCAGCCGGGGTGCCAGCTCGCGGCCGGCGGCGGGCCGGTGGTGGCCAGCCCGACCCCGGTGCCGGCGGCCAGGCAGACCGCCGCGCCGGCCGCGACCAGCGCGGCCAGCGGCGCCCGGCGGTCGCGATGCCGTCGGATGGCGGCGGCGGGCCCGATGCTCACCAGGTGGTGCGCCGCCGCCGGCGCCACAGGAGCAGACTCGCCGCGCCGGCCGCCGCGGCCAACCCGCCGGCCACCAGGGGGTACGCGCCGAACCCGGCGTCGGACGTGCCGCCCGCACCGGTGTCCACGCCGCCGGCCGGTGCGACGGTGCCGCCCTCGGCGTCGCGGCGCAGCTCGGCGGTGAGGCCGCCCTGCTTGTCGTCGAGCACCAGCAGCGAGTAGACCGCGCCGCCGGTGAGCCGCACCTCGGCGTCGGTGCTCGGGCCGCCCGCGCCGGTGAGCCGCAGCTTCCAGGTGCCCGGCTCGACCTGCTGGTAGTCCGTGGTGGTGGCGAACTGCACGCCGTCGGCGATCGTCGGCCCGTCAGCGGCGGCGACGTCGAGAACGGGTGTGCGCACCGACGCCTGCACGACGCGCACCTTGGCCCGGCCCTGGGTGGGAGCGCTCAGATCGTCGGTGAGCACCCGCAGCCCCAGGTCGGCGTGCCGCCCGACACCGGCCACCGTGTACGCGCCGCCACTGGTCACCGCCACCTCGGTGGTGAGCACCGGCGGCTCGCTGGCGGGCGTGCCGGCCTCGCGCATCGCCACCGCGTACCGCCCCGGGGGCAGCCGGAGATAGTCGGAGACCACGCCGTAGCCGACGCCCGGGAACACCCTCGGCTTCGCGGCGCCGGGGGCGGCCAGGTAGACGTCGACGGCCGGGGTGTCGGGGGAGAGGTGGGCGAGGCGGACGTAGCCGACGGTGTCCGCGCTGGCCGGGGCCGCCGCGGTGGCGGCGAGGGCGGTGCCGAGCAGGAACGCGCCAGCGCCGGCGAACAGCCGGCGGGACGCGGTACGGAGCGTGTGCATGTCGCCTCCGGAAGGGCACGTTCGGTGAGCGGGCGGCAACCCACGGACAGAGTCCCGTGTGTGGGACTCCGACGCAAGTTGTGCGCGCGATGTTTCTTCGCGCCGCGCCGCGCCGCTGCCTGCGCTACCCCGCGCCGCTGCCCGCGCTGCCTGCCGCAAGATCGTGCTCGATCCAGGATGTAGTGGTCTCGGCGTCGGGAGGATGCCACTACATCCAGGATCGAGCGCGATCTTGTAGTGCGGCGCGAGGAGATCCCGACCCAGAACGCCGGGCTGGTGCCGCTACCGCACCGCGAGGAAGCCGAGCAGGTCCGGCACACCTCCCGAGCCGGCCTCGACGAACCGGACCGGTCGGAGACCGGCGGCCACTGTCGCGTTGAGCAGGTCGGCGAGCGGCACCTGCCAGGCGCCGACCCGGACCCGGACGCCGCCGGTGTTCCAGCTGTCGAAGCTGCGCGACCTGTCGGCGCAGCGTTCGTCGACGACGACGCTCGGGTGCACGCCCGGCGCCCTGTCCCCGTTCTTCCGAGGGCAGACGCGGTCTGATCCTCCCCGCTGGCTACTCCGCTTCGGCCACGAAAACGCCCTGCCCCTGTTGGCCGTAGACCAGGTTTCGTTGGTGCAGTTCGCGTACGGCCCGGTAGGCGGTCGATCGTGCCACGTTGTAGATCTCGCCAATTTCCGAGACCGAGGGCAGTTGATGGCCGGGCGGGTACTCCCCGGAGTTGATTCTGCGCGCGATGTCGTCGGCGACACGGAGGTAGTGCGGTGGCCTGGTAGGCATGATCAGCTCTCCTGGACTTCAGCGAAGATCATGCTTCCAGCCGGGGCCTGGGCAGGACAAGTGACGACGCGAATCGACTGAGCACAGTGAGAACTTGACTACAGTGAGACAGTGGATACAGTGAGACAGCGATCGGACTCTTCTGGACTTCAGCACCCCGAGGTTTTCGATCCATCCACCCCTGGAGGGCGCGACGCATGGCCTCCGCCCTCCAGGGTGTGCATCTCGTGACCTCGGGAAGGTGCGTGCGATGGCGATCGACGAGCCGGTGTCCAGGGCGACGGAACTCTTCATGGCCGAGCGGGTCCTCGACGCTCACTGGTCCCGAGTGCATGATCGACCCTGGCAGACGGGCGGCTGTCTGGAGTGTCAAGGTCAGCACGACTGTCCGCAGTTGGACTGGGCCCTCGAAATCGTGGCGGACGTCGCCTCGGTGCTCTTTCAGAAATAGCGTCTACGCCCGACAGTCGAGGCCGTGAGCGCCTCCGTTGGACTGCCTGGCCAACGGTTGACGGGCCATCGCTCGGCCTCGCGTTCACCTATTCTCGGGCGATGCGGGATCGCCGGGTGGCGCTGGCGTGGGCGGCGTTCGTCGTCGTCGCGCTGGTGTCCTGTGTGCTCGTGCTCAGGCGCGGTGATCGACTCTCCGACCTGCACATCTACTACGGCGCGCTGTCCGATCTGCACGCGGGCCGGCGGCTGTACGAGTACCGCGCCCAAAACGGCGGGCCGTTCACCTATCCGCCGTTCGCCGCCCTGGTGCTCGCCCCGATCACCGCAGTCAGCGAGGGCGTTCTCCAGGGCGTCTGGCTGGTGGCGACGTGCGCGGCGGTCGTCGCCATCGCCGCGATGGTCGGTGTCGCGCTGAGCACCGATCGGTCGCACCGCCCGCTGGTCGTCGCGGTGGCCGCCACGGTGCTGATGCTGTCGGCGCCGGTGCAGAGCAACCTGCGGTTCGGGCAGGTCAGCGTCTTCATCGTGCTGCTGGCACTGCTGGACGGGATGGGCGTCGGCCCACCCCGGCTGCGCGGGGTGCTCGTCGGGGTGGCCGCGGCGATCAAGCTGACGCCGCTGCTGTTCGTCGCGTACTTCCTCGCCACCGGGCGCTACCGCGACGCCGGCCGCGCGGTGGCGACGTTCGGCGCCTGCGCCGCGGTGGCGGCGGTCGTGCTGCCCGCCGAGAGCTGGACGTACTGGACCGAGGCGGTCCGGCAGACCTCGCGGATCGGCAACCTGGCCTCGCTGGGCAACCAGTCGGTGCACGGGATGCTGTTGCGCATCGGGGTCGACGAGGCGGCGCTGCCCGTGCTCTGGGCCGGGCTGGTGGCGGTGATCTGCGGCGCGGCGCTGCTGCGCGCCCGGCGGTTGGCCGGGCAGGGCCGTCCCGGGCACGCGGCGATCCTCGTCGGCTGCGCCACGGTGGCCGCGTCCCCGGTGTCCTGGACCCACCATCAGGTGTGGCCGGTGCTCGCCGCGATGCTGCTGGTCGGCGCGTCCGGCATCACCCAGCGGGTGGCCGGCGCGGCGTTGCTCGCCGCCATGGTCGTCTCGCTGGGCGCCGTCCTCGGCCCGGTGTCGACGCGGCCGGGCGTGCAGTTCCTGTTCGAGAACGCCCGAGCCGTCGGCGTGTGCCTGCTGTGCCTGGCCGGTTTCGGCGGTGTCGCGGTCGCGGCCGTCCGGAGCAACAGGCGATCCGCCGCCGGCCGGGCCTGGCTGCGGGTGGGCGTCTCGGCCGTGGTGGCTCTCGCCTTCTTCGCCGTGCAACCGCTGCCCGCCGGAGCGGACCCCACGTTCAAGGCGTACGTCCTCGACGACGTCGCCAATCCACGATATTTCTTCGTCTGCCGAGGCCCGGCCGAGTGCGCCGCCTACGCCACCGACGCGCCGGTCACCTTCGGCACCCGTGCCGAGAAGACGAAGGTCCGGGTCAACGGTGTGGTCTCCGCGCGGGTCGCCCGGCTGGCGTACTACTCCGCCCCGGGCGGAGCGCCCCGCAACATTCCCCTGCTGGCGGCCTACCCGGGTACGCGGACGTTCTCGTTCCGGTCGGCGAGCATGGCGCAGGGCCGACTCGTCGCGTACGACGTGGACGGCCAGCCCATCGCCAGCTACGACGACGAACTCGCCGCCGCCCTGGAAACGGCCACCCGGTAGGCGGTCGTCCCAGGACGGCGGCGGTGCTCAGCGGGTGGCGGCGGCCAGCGCGGCGCGCAGTTTCTCGGCGTCACTCGACGCGGGGTGCTCCCAGTCGGTCGGCGTGGCGGCGTAGAGCGTGCCGTACGCCGGGGTGTCCGGCTGGTAACGCCACCCCTCGGCCAGCGAGCCGGCATCCACCGTGTCGTAGCCGATCCGGTCCAGGAAGGCGGTCACCTCGGCCTTCGCGGCGGCGTCGTCACCGGCGATCGCGAGGGCGCTGCGGTCGGCCGCCCCGGCCGGCCGGCCGAGCGAGGCGAGGGCCTTGAAGTAGATGTTGTTGAAGACCTTGACCACCCGCGAGGTCGGCAGGTGCTGCTGGAGCAGCTCGCTGCTGGTGATCTCACCCGCGTCCAGCTCCGGGAAGGCCCCGTCGCGCTGCGGGTAGTAGTTGTTGGTGTCGATGACGACCTTGCCGGACAGCGGCTGCGCGGGCACCGCCCGGTACGCCTTGAGCGGCACGCTGACCACCACCAGATCACCGATCTGCGCCGCGTCCTGCGTCGTGCCGGCGCTGGCCCGCTCACCCAACTCGTCGACCAGGTCGGTAAGCGTCTCCGGCCCGCGCGAGTTGCTCAGCACCACGTCGTAGCCGGCGGCCACCGCCAGCCGGGCCAGGGTGCCGCCGATGTTGCCGCTGCCGATCAGTCCCACAGTTGTCATGCTTCTTCCCAACTTCGTCCACCCACGACGCATTCCCGACCGGCGCGGTGGGTTATTCCGGTTACCCGACGCGGAGCGGCTGCGCGGACGGCCGGCGCGGTCCACCCGGCCGCGCGCCGAGCCGGTTCTGCTCACGCTACTGCTCGCGCTGCCCGCCAACCCGTCCCGCGGGGATGTGCCACCCGACGGTGGTCGGCCCGGGCACCGCCGCCCCGACCCGCACCTGGTGCTGGTGCTGGTGATCAAGAGGTTTGCGTCAGATGAAGGCTCACCCCTGACGCAAACCTCTTGATCACCGCGAGCACGCCCGGCGCGGGCGGGCGCGGGCGGGCCGGGCGCGGGGTGGGTCAGGCGGGGGTGGGGAGGGTTTTCTCGATCGCCGTGCGGAGGTCGTCGGAGGTGGGTTCGACAGTGGGGGCGAAGCGGGCGGCGACCGTGCCGTCCGGGGCCACCAGGAACTTCTCGAAGTTCCAGCGGACGTCCCCGGTGTGCCCGTCGGCGTCCGGGGTCTCCACCAGGGCCGCGTACAGCGGGTGCCGGTCGGGTCCGTTCACGTCGACCTTCTCGGTCAGCGGGAAGGTCACCCCGTAGTTGACCTGGCAGAAGTCGCTGATCTCGGCCGCCGTGCCCGGCTCCTGCCCGGCGAACTGGTTGCACGGCACGCCCAGCACCACCAGGCCACGCTCGGCGTACGTGTCCGCGAGGGTCTGAAGGCCGGCGTACTGCGGGGTGAGGCCGCAGCGGGAGGCGACGTTGACCACCAGCAGCGCCCGGCCCCGGTACTGGGCGAGGTCGGCGGGCCCGCCGCTGAGGGCGTCGATCGGGATGTCGAAGACGGTCATGGGCCCGAGGCTACGCGCCGGCCCGTGACCCCCGAGCGATGACCTGCGGCTCGGCGCGGGCGCAGTCCACGCACCAGGAGAAATCGAAACATGGACATCTTGACGAACTGATGACGGCGTGAGTACCGTCTCACCATCTCTTTTGGAAAGTTTCCTAACAGTTCGGGAGACGCCTTATGAAAAGATCGCTCCGCCGGGCCCTCTGGGCCGGTGCCGTGGTCGCCGTGACCGTCGCGGCGGTGCCGATGACGACCGCGTTCGGCGCCGGCACGGTCACCACCACGTTCGCCAAGGCACAGGACTGGGGGACCGGCCACGAGACGAAGGTGACCGTGACCAACGGCTCCAGCGCCACGGTCGCCACCTGGCGCATCGAGTTCGACCTGCCGTCGGGCACCACCATCAGCAGCGCGTGGGACGCCGACGTCACGAGCAGCGGCAACCACTACGTCGCGGTCAAGAAGAGCTGGGCCGGTGGGCTCGCCCCGGGCGCCTCGTTCAGTTGGGGCTACAACGGCACCGGCGCCTACAAGGCGCCGCTGAACTGCACCGTCAACGGCGCACCGTGCGGTGGCGGCACCCCGACCACCCCGCCGACCACGGCCGCGCCCACCACGGCGCCGCCCACGACCGCACCGCCGACCACGGCGCCGCCCACGACCGCTCCGCCCACCACGCCACCGCCGAACACGGGCGGCAAGAAGGTCGTCGGCTACTTCGCCGAGTGGGGCGTCTACGGCCGTAACTACCACGTCAAGAACATCCAGACCAGCGGCTCGGCCGCCAAGCTGACCCACATCCTGTACGCCTTCGGCAACACCACCGGCGGTCGCTGCACCATCGGTGACAGCTACGCGGACTACGAGAAGGCGTACACGGCGGCGGACAGCGTGGACGGCGTCGCCGACACCTGGGACCAGCCGCTGCGCGGCAGCTTCAACCAGCTGCGCAAGCTCAAGCAGCTGAACCCGCACCTCAAGGTGATCTGGTCGTTCGGCGGCTGGACCTGGTCCGGCGGCTTCACCCAGGCCGCCCAGAACCCGGCCGCGTTCGCCGAGAGCTGCTACAACCTGGTCGAGGACCCGCGCTGGGCGGACGTCTTCGACGGCATCGACGTCGACTGGGAGTACCCCAACGCCTGCGGTCTGACCTGCGACACCAGCGGGCCCAACGCGTTCAAGAACGTGATCGGCGCCCTGCGGTCGAAGTTCGGGTCCAGCGCGCTGGTCACCGCCGCGATCACGGCGGACGGCAGCAACGGCGGCAAGATCGACGCCACCGACTACGCCGGCGCCATCGGCAACCTCAACTGGCTCATGCCGATGACGTACGACTACTTCGGCGCCTTCAACGCCCAGGGCCCGACGGCGCCGCACTCGCCGCTCACCTCGTACACCGGGATCCCGCAGCAGGGCTTCAACTCGGACGCGGCGATCCAGAAGCTCAAGAGCAAGGGCGTCCCGGCCAACAAGCTGCTGCTCGGTATCGGCTTCTACGGTCGGGGCTGGACGGGCGTCACGCAGGCCGCACCGGGCGGCAGCGCCACCGGCGCGGCGCCGGGCACCTACGAGGCGGGCATCGAGGACTACAAGGTCCTCAAGAACAGCTGCCCGGCCACCGGCACGATCGCCGGCACCGCGTACGCCAAGTGCGGCAGCAACTGGTGGAGCTACGACACCCCGTCGACCATCAACGGCAAGATGACGTACGCGAACAACCAGGGCCTCGGTGGCGCGTTCTTCTGGGAGCTCTCCGGCGACACGAGCAACGGCGAGCTCATCGGCGCCATCAAGGGCGGCCTCGGCTGAGCCGACGGTCGACGCACCACCCACACGGCGGGGAGGGGCCCGCACCGCCTCTCCCCGCCCGTGCCGTACCGGCCCGGTCGACGCCCAGCGTCGGCCGGGCCGCCGGCTTGGGTGGGTCGGGCCCGAGTCGCCGGCCTCAGGTGGGTCGGCAGGGGTCGCCGGCCTTGGGCGGGTCGGGCCCGATGTGGCAGACTCGCGGCTCGGCACGTCTCGATTTCCCCGTCGACGGAGGTGGTCATGCGCCCGATCCACCGCAGGCTGGCGGCCGCCGCCGCCGGGCTGGTGCTGCTCCCGGCCGCCCTGGTCGGCTGCGGGATCGGCGGCGGTGACGAGGACGAGTCGGCCGCCAAGCCCGAGCGTGCCCCCGCCGAGGAGGCCGGCACCCGGTCTCGTGAGCGCGTGCAGGCGTACCTCGACGCGATGACCGCCAAGGACGTCGCCGCCGGCCGCAGCCAGCTCTGCGAGCTGCTGCACGACGGGTTCGACCTCGCCGCCACCGGCCCCAACGGTGACTTCGCCGACCACTTCGAGGTGCCCGAGGCGGCCATCACCGACGTCCGGTCCGGGCCGCGCGGCCAGGAGGTCAGCGTCTCGGTCTCGGTCACCGCCGGCAAGAGCAAGGTCACCCGCCCGCTGGTGTTCACCGTCACCCGCGACGGCGGCGACTGGTGCATCGCCGGGGAGGCGCCGGGCGGCAACCCGGCCGCCAGCCCGTCGCCGAACGGGGTCGGCGCCTCACCGGTGTCCTGACCGGCATCGGCGGGGTTGATCTCCCATCTGCCGGAACCGTCCCCCTCGCCGCTCGGGTACGCCCACGGTCGCCGTACGCTTTCTCTCATGCGCCATGAGTGGCATCAGCTGAGCCATCCCGCGGTGGGCAGCCCGGGCCTGCAGACCAGCCGTCCGACAGTCGACTCCGCCGAGGACGCCGCCCTCGGTCTGGACCGCTGGCGGGAGCTGCCCCGCGAGCAGATCCCCCCGTGGTCCGATCCGGCCGCCGTCGCCGAGGTCTGCAAGGTCCTCGACACCGTGCCGTCGGTCGTCGCGCCCTACGAGGTGGACCAGCTCCGGCAGAAGCTGGCCCTGGTCTGCGAGGGTAAGGCGTTCCTGCTCCAGGGCGGTGACTGCGCCGAGACGTTCGTCGACAACACCGAGAGCCACCTGCTGGCCAACGCCCGCACCCTGCTCCAGATGGCGATCGTGCTCACCTATGGCGCGTCGCTGCCGGTGGTCAAGGTCGCCCGGGTCGCCGGCCAGTACACCAAGCCCCGCTCGCTGCCCACCGACGCGCGTGGCCTGCCCGCCTACCGCGGCGACATGATCAACTCGCTGGAGGCCGACCCCGCCGCCCGGGTCGCCGACCCGCAGCGCATGATCCGGGCGTACGCCAACTCGGCCGCCGCGATGAACATGCTGCGGGCGTACCTGGCCGGTGGGCTCGCCGACCTGCATGCGGTGCACGACTGGAACAAGGGCTTCGTGAAGACCTCCCCGGCGGGGGAGCGCTACGAGGCGATCGCCCGGGAGATCGACCGGGCGCTGGCCTTCATCCGGGCCTGCGGGATGACCGACGACGAGGCGCTGCGGACCGTCACCCTCTACTGCTCCCACGAGGCCCTCGCCCTGGAGTACGACCGGGCGCTCACCCGGGTCTCCGACAGTCGGGCGTACGGGCTGTCCGGGCACTTCCTCTGGGTCGGTGAGCGCACCCGGCAGATCACCGGCGCGCACATCGACTTCATCTCCCGGATCGCCAACCCGATCGGCGTCAAGCTCGGCCCGACCACGTCCCCGGACGAGGCGATCGAGCTGTGCGAGAAGCTCAACCCGGACAACATCCCCGGCCGGCTCACGCTGATCAGCCGGATGGGCAACCACCGGGTCCGCGACGCCCTGCCGCCGATCGTGGCCAAGGTCACCGCCTCCGGCGCCAAGGTGGTCTGGCAGTGCGACCCGATGCACGGCAACACCCACGAGTCGTCGAACGGCTACAAGACCCGGCACTTCGACCGGATCGTCGACGAGGTGCTCGGCTACTTCGAGGTGCACCGGGGCCTGGACACTCACCCCGGTGGCATCCATGTCGAGTTGACCGGTGAGGACGTCACCGAGTGCCTCGGTGGTGCCCAGGGCATCGAGGACCTCGACCTGCCCGACCGGTACGAGACCGCCTGCGATCCTCGGCTCAACACCCAGCAGTCGCTGGAGCTGGCCTTCCTCGTGGCCGAGATGCTGCGTGGCTGACGCGAGGAGTGAGCTTGCGAGCCCCGCAGTCGGCGGCCGAAAGGCAGGTCCCGTGGCTGACGCGAGGAGTGAGCTTGGTGTTCGAAGGGATGACAGTGGCTGATCAGTTCGTGGACCTGCGGTCCGACACGGTGACCCGGCCGACCGCCGGGATGCGGGAGGCGATGGCCGCCGCTGAGGTCGGTGACGACGTCTACGGCGAGGACCCCACCGTCAACGCCCTCGAAGCGGAGGTCGCCGCGCTGTTCGGGCACGAGGCGGCGCTCTTCGCCCCGAGCGGGTCGATGGCCAACCAGATCGCCCTGCAACTGCTGGTGTCACCCGGCGACGAGCTGCTCTGCGACGCCGACGCGCACGTCGTCACGTACGAGATCGGCGCCGCCGCCGCGTACGGCGGGATCTCCTCGCGGACCTGGCCGGCCGTCGGCGCGGACATCGATCCGGAGCTGGTCGCCCGGATGATCCGTCCGGACGGCTACTTCGCCGTGCCCACCCGCGCGATCGCCGTCGAGCAGACCCACAACCGCGGGGGTGGCGGCGTGATCCCGCTGGCCACCCTGCGGGAGCTGCGCGGGGTCGCCGACGACGCGGGGGTGGCGCTGCACTGCGACGGCGCCCGGATCTGGCACGCGCACGTCGCCGACGGGGTGCCGCTGACCGAGTACGGCCGCCTCTTCGACACGCTGTCCGTGTGCCTCTCCAAGGGGCTCGGTGCGCCGGTCGGCTCGCTGGTGGTGGGCAGCGCGGAGAAGATCGAACGGGCCCGGTTGATCCGCAAGCGGCTGGGCGGCGGCATGCGCCAGGCCGGCATCCTCGCCGCCGCCGGCCGGTACGCCCTGGCGCACCACGTCGACCGGCTGGCGGAGGACCACGCGAAGGCGGCCCGGCTCGCCGAGACGGTCGCCCCGTTCGGGGTGCTCGCCGCGGCGGTCCGTACCAACCTCGTTCCGCTGGACCTGACCAAGCACGCGCTGGATGCCCGCGCGTTGGCAGCGGCCGCCCGCGCGGAGGGCGTACTGGTCTCGGTGCTCGGCCCGCGTACCGCCCGCCTGGTCACCCACCTGGGCGTCGACGACGCCGCGATCGACCGGGCGGCCACCGCCCTGGCCAGGATCCTCGCCGCCTGACCCACTCCCTGTTGATCAAGAGCTTTGCGTCAGATTCCGGTCTTCGGATGACGCACAGCTCTTGATCAACAGGAGGAGAAGGGATCAGGGGTTCAGGCGGTTCAGGGTTGCTATGTCGGCGGTGTGGCCGAGTTGCTTCTCGCTGGGGGTCTCCACCACCACGGGGACGCCGGCGGTGGCCGGATGGGCCATCAGCTCCGCGAAGGCCGGCTCGCCGATGGTGCCCTTGCCGATGTTCTCGTGCCGGTCCCGGGTCGAGCCGCACAGATCCTTCGAGTCGTTGGCGTGCACCAGCCGCAAGCGGTCCGCACCGACCGTGGCCACCAGGGTGTCCAGGGTCGCGGTCATGCCGCCCTCGGCGGCCAGGTCGTGCCCGGCCGCCCAGGCGTGGCAGGTGTCGAAGCAGACCCCGAGCATCGGATGCCGGTCCACCGCGTCGAGGTAGGGCCCGAGCTGCTCCACGCGGGAGGCGAGCGAGCGGCCGCCACCGGCGCTCGGCTCGACCAGCAGCATCGGTCCACCGACCTCGGCGGCCCAGTCGAGCAGGGGCAGCAGCTCGCGACGGACCTGCCGCATCGCCTCCTCGGCGTGCCCCTCGTCGACCGAGCTGCCGGCGTGGAACACCACAGCCCGCGCGCCGATCGCCACACCCCGGCGCAGCGCGTGCGCCAGCGTCTGCGCCGAGTTCTCGACAGTGGCCGCCGTGGGTGAGCCCAGGTTGACCAGCAGCGAGGCGTGGATGAACGCCGGGATGCCCCGCTCGGCGCAGCCCTCGCGGAACAGCGCGTCCTGCGCCGGATCACCCGGAGGCAACGCCCAGCCACGCGAGTTGGAGACGTACACCTGCACGGCCGCGGCGCCTGTCGCGTCGACGTACGGCAGGGCCGCCTTCGCCAGCCCGCCGGAGGTCGGAGTGTGCGCGCCCACCGGACGCGAGGAGACCACAGGCATCAGAAGCACGTGATGACGACCGGGGTGCCCGGCGGCACCTGGGAATTCTCGCCGGGGGCCTGGATCCGGGCCACCGCGTTCGGGTTGATCGCGACAGTCACCGGGAAGCCCTGGCTCTCCAGCACCTGCTTGGCCTGCTGACACGGCAGGTCGATCACCCGGGGCACCACGACCAGCGGCGGGCCCTTGCTGATCTCGAGCTTGACCTCTGTGCCCTTCTCCACGCCTGCGCCGTCGGCCGGGCTCTGGCCGAGGATCTCATCCTTGGGCTTGTCGGAGTCCTTGTAGGTCTCCACCGGCTTCAGGTTGAGCTGGGCGAGGGCGGTACGGGCCTCGGTCAGGCTCTTGCCCACCAGGTTGGGCACCGACACCGGCGCCCGGCCGCGGCTCAGGATGAGCGTGATCTTCGTGCCCGGCTTGACCTCGGCACCCACCTTCGGCGAACTGTCCAGCACGACGCCGGCCGGCAGGTTGTCGTCGTAGCGAGGGGTGCCCTTGGCCGCCACCAGTTTGACGTTGGCCAGATCGGCCTCGGCCAGTTCGTACTCCTTGCCGATCACGTCCGGCACCGGGAAGCGCTCCGGACCCAGCGAGAGGGTCAGGGTGATGGTGCCACCCTTCACGATCTTGCTGGCGGACGCCGGGTCCTGCCCGAGCACGCTGTCCTTCGGGGCCTTCTCGTCGTAGCGCGGCTCCCCGTACGCCAGGGTCAGGCCGGCGCGTTCGGCCTGGGCCTGCGCGTCGGTCTTGCTCAGGCTGACCAGTTGCGGGGCGGACGTGTAGCGGCCGACACCGAACCACCAGCCGCCCAGCGCGGCCACCAGACCCAGCGCCACCACCACGGCGGCGACGGCCAGGCGGCCATGGGAGTTGCCCAGCACCGTGTCGCGCAGCGTCGCGAACCGGGCCGCCAAACCCTCCGACGGCTCCGGTGCGGCACGCCGCCGGCCCGGGCCCTGGCTGGCGCCCTCGGGCAGGCGGGCCCACGTCGGCCGTTCGGCCGGGCGGACCGTGGCGACCATCATGGTCGGCTGGGAGACCGGCGGCTCGTCCGTCACCCGGCGCAGCACGGCGGTGCTGGTGCTGTTGACGTCACCCAGGCGGTCCCGGGCGACCTGAACCTCGGCCAGCAGCGCGCCGGCGTCGGCGGGCCGGGCCGCGGGATCACGCCGGGTGGCGCGCTGCACCAGGGCGTCCAGGGCCGACGGCAGGCCGGGCACCAGCGTCGAGGGCGCCGGTACGTCCCGGTCGACGTGCTGCCAGGCCACGTCCACCGGACGGTCCCCGTCGTACGGCACCCGGCCGGTGAGCATCTCGAACAGCACGATGCCGGCGGAGTAGACGTCGGTGCGCGGGTCGGCCCGACCCTCGGTGACCAGCTCCGGGGCGACGTACGCCACGGTCGCCATCAGCTGGTTGCCCTGCTCGTCGTCGGCGCTGGCCTCGACCGCGCGGGCCAACCCGAAGTCGGCCACCTTGACGACGCTGTCCACCAGGTTGGCGACGCCGCCGGTGGGCGCCTCGGCGACCAGCACGTTCTCCGGTTTGACGTCGCGGTGCACGAGGCCGGCCCGGTGCGCGGCGGCGATCGCGGCGAGCATCTGCTCGGCGATGGCCAGCACCTCGTCCGGGTTGAGCCGGCGTCGCTCGGCCAGCACGTCGCGCAGCGTACGGCCGCGGACGTACTCCATCACCAGGTACGGCAGACCGGCGTGGGTGCCCTGGTCGTAGACCGCGACGACGTTCGGGTGGGTCAGCCGGGCGATGGTCTTCGCCTCGTCGGTGAACCGGGCCACGAAGTTGGCGATCCGGGCCCGTGCCTCGGGCGCCTGGGTCGGGTGAATGATCTTGACTGCGACGGTGCGCTCGAGGCGTTCGTCGGTGGCGGTGTACACGGTCGCCATGCCGCCACGGGCCACGCGACCGCGAATGCGGTAGCGCCCGTCGATCAGCGAGCCCAGCAACGTGTCGGCGACCTGAGTGTCCATCGGCAGGGAGTCTATGTGTCCAGGAGGTGGGAGTTGAACAGGATGCTACAGCCCGGAGCCGTTCCTGGTCCGTCCCGTCGTCGTCGCCACCTCGGTCATGGCCCTGATCCGCTGCTCACCGGCGGTGCCCGTCGGCGGGCGCGAACTGGCCGTGCGGGGTGCCGGTGGCCCTCGCCGGCCACGGCGTGGCAGGGTGATCGGGTGACCGAATCCGTACCCGACCAGGCCGTACCCGGCCCCGAGCTCGCCGGCCCCACCGACCCGGAGGGCTGGCTCGCCCTGCCCGACGTCGCCGAGCGGCTCGACGTGTCGATCAGCAAGGTGCACCAGATGATCCGCGACCGGGAGCTGTTGGCGGTCCGCCGCGACGGCATCCGCCGGATACCCGCGGAGCTGGTGGCCAACGAGACAGTTCTCAAGCACCTGCCCGGCGTGCTCAACCTGCTCGCCGACAACGGCTACGACGACGAGGCGGCGCTGCGCTGGCTCTACGAGCCGGACGACACGCTGCCCGGCAACACCCCGGCCGCCGCCCTCTCCGGCGACCAGGCCCGTGAGGTCAAGCGCCGAGCCCAGGCCCTGGGCTTCTGACCCCCTACCGGCCCCCTGCGAACCTGCCGTCGATCATGAAGTTGTTGCCCCGACACGCCGCGCGCGTGGGCAACATGAACGACGATTCGACGTCCAGGCTCGGGTCGGGTCGCAGGCCGGCGGCCCGCAGCTCCGCCTGGTAGCCCCGGCG
>NZ_JBEZEA010000008.1:0-281583 GCF_040648635.1 Micromonospora sp. NPDC049114
CCCTCGACGGTGGTGCGGCGGCGGCCCCCCCCCCCGCCCCCGCGCCGTCGCGGATCACCGCCCGGTCAGGCGTCGCCGCGTGCTCGGGAAGCGCGCGGTCGACCGCGCTCGGGCGGTGCGCCCGGCCGGCTCGGCGTCGGCGCTTCGGGCTCGGGCCGTACCTCGGCGACCGCCTGGCAGAGGTCGCGCAGCGGGTCGATCGCCTGCGTCGAGCAGGCGATGCGTTGCAGCAGTGCGCGCAGGGTCGCCGACTCGGTGGGCGTGAGCGCCCCCAGCAGGTGCGCCTCGACCTGCCGCAGCGCCTCGCGTTGCTGCTCCCACGCCGCCCGCCCGGCGTCGGTGACGTCCACCAGCCGGCTGCGCCGGTCGGCCGGGTCCGCCCGCCGGGCGACGAATCCCGGGCGTTCGAGGTCGTCGATCAGGTACGTCAGCACCGTCCGGTCGATGCCCAGCTCCTCGGCAATCGCGCCCTGGTTGCGGGCCGGCCCGGTGGCCGCGGCGGTGAGCACCTGATAACCGCGCGGGCCGCCGGGGAAATCGGTAAGGGTGTGCTCGGCTGCCCGGATGTAGCCCCGGAACACGATTCCCAGCATCCAGCCCAGATCGTCGTCGAGGGGATCGGGCCGGTCCGGCCGATCGCTGGCACCCGTCATGCCCCGACAATAGCGCAGGATCACAAACCTTGTTGGCAGCAGATGTTCTGTCTGGCATAAGGTTGGGGTCACGACGCATCGTCCGACGCGTCGCGGACGACGGGAGGCTCGCACGATGAGCGACTACGGCCACGACCTGGTCTTCGGATCGTTCACCACGCCCGGCAACGACGATCCGGACCGCACGGTCGGGCTGGCGGTCCTGGCCGAGCAGGTCGGGCTGGATCTGGTCACCTTCCAGGACCATCCGTACCAGCCGCGGTTCCTGGACACCTGGACGCTGCTGAGCTTCGTCGCGGCGCGCACGGACCGCGTACACCTGTCGGCGAACGTCACCAACCTGCCGCTGCGCCCGCCCGCCGTGCTCGCCCGCAGCGTCGCCAGCCTCGACCTGCTCAGCGGGGGTCGGGTCGCGCTGGGTCTCGGCGCGGGGGCGTTCTGGGACGCCATCGAGGCGATGGGCGGCCGGCGGCTGACGCCCGGGCAGGGCGTACGGGCGCTGGAGGAGGGCATCGACGTCATCCGGCAGATGTGGGACGCCTCGGCGCGCGGTGGCGTGCGGGTCGACGGCGAGTTCCACCGGGTGGTCGGGGCCAAGCGCGGCCCGGCCCCGGCCCACGCGGTGCCGATCTGGCTCGGGGCGTACAAGCCGCGCATGCTCGCGCTCACCGGTCGCCGGGCCGACGGCTGGCTGCCGTCACTGGACTACCTTCAGCCCGGTGACCTGGCCAGAGGCAACAAGATCATCGACGACGCCGCGCAGGAGGCGGGCCGCTCGCCCCGCGACGTCCGCCGGCTGCTGAACATCTCCGGCACCTTCTCGTCGGCCGGGGGCGGCCCGCTGCACGGACCCGCCGAACAGTGGGTGCGGGAGCTGGTCGAGTTGGCGCTGGGCGACGGCGTCGGCACGTTCATCCTCGCCAGCGACGACCCCGACGACCTGCGCCGGTTCGCCGGCGAGGTGGCCCCCGCCGTGCGCGAACTGGTCGCGGCCGAACGCGACGGTGGCGCCACGTCGACGCGTACTCCCGCCGAGCCGGTGGTGGCCGCGGAGCCGGCGGCGCTCGTCGCGCGCTCCGCGCGGCCGACCCGCGCGCGGGTGACCGCCGGGGCCTTCGCTGTGGTGCCGACCCCGGACGACGGCCGGCGGCTCAGCGACCGGCAGGTCTGGGACGAGTCCGCCCGTCCCACCGGGCCCGCGCCCGACCCGACGCGCACCTACACGGCACACGAGCAGGCCACCGGCCAGCACCTGGTGCAGGTGCACGACGGCCTGCGCGGCGAGCTGGCCCAGATCCACGACCTGATCGAGCAGGTCGCCGCGGGCGAGATCGACGCCGGCGCGGCGCGCTCGCAGATCAACACGATGACCATGCGGCAGAACCGGTGGACGCTGGGCGCGTACTGCGAGTCCTACTGCCGCATCGTCACCACCCACCACACCATCGAGGACCAGGCCCTCTTTCCGCGGCTGCGGCAGGCCGACCCGCGGCTGCGCCCGGTGGTCGACCGGCTGGAGCAGGAGCACCACGTCATCCACGACGTGCTCGAGGGTGTCGATAAGGCGCTTGTCGCGTACGTCGGGGCGCCGGACGGGCTGGCCGAGCTGCGCGCCGCGGTGAACCTGCTGACCGACGCCCTGCTGTCGCACCTGAGCTACGAGGAGCGGGAACTCGTCGAGCCGCTGGCCCGGCTCGGGGTGAGTTGAGCGGCGGCACCGTCAGTCGGTGACGCCGAAGCACTCCCGTCCCGGTTGGTCGCCGGCGGGGTAGTAGCAGGCGCGCAGGCTCGACGGGTCGGGTGCGGCGATCATCGCCGTGGTGGTGACCTGCTGGTCCGTCGTCGGGGCCGCCGTGACGGTGGTCTGCGGGCGGGCGTCCGGTCCGCTGATCTCAAGGCGGAAGCCGGCGTGCGTGGGCCAGGTGCGGATCCAACCGGCCCGGCAGCTCGGGCTGAGGCGGATCTCCAGCCGGGTGCCGTCCGCCGCGGTGTGGGACGCCACAGTGACAGGGTCCTCGCAGGCGGTGGTGCGGGGGTTGCGGCCCTCGCAGGCTTGCAGCTCGCAGATGGGTGGGCGGGAGCCCGCGACGGTGGCGGCGCGGGACGCGTGGACCACGGCGGCCGGCGTGACCATCGCCGCGCACGCCAGGGCGACCCCGACCGCGCTGGCCACCGGACGTGTGGCGACCAGGTCGGAGGCGGCCAGCAGCGCTCGGCGCGTGCGCGCGGGGCGCCGCCGGGGCGGTGCGTCGGTGCGCGCGACGTCGGTTGCGCTCGTCGCACCGGTGGCGGTCTGCGCGCGGCCGCTCCAGGCCGCGTCGGCCACGTCCCAGCACCTCAGAGCCCTGTCGTCGGGCTCACCCGCGGCCTCGCACAGCGCCCGGACCGCCTGGCGGGGCGGGAACTGCTTGCCGTTGAGATAGCGTTCCCACGACGACCTGCTGATCGCGGTCGTCGCCGCCAGCTGGTCCAGACTCAGGCGGCTACGGTCCTTCAGGTCCCGCAGTTCGGTGACCAGGAGGGCGCACGGCGCGGGCAGCGTGCGCGGGAGCGCGCGCCAGCGGGTCGCGTTCGGTGGGTACGCCATCGCCGGTCCCTCGCTCATCGCACATGCCGCAACAACTGCCACGTCTGCTGGCTGACGATCCCGTCGGCGGGCAGATGATCCTGCAGCTGCAACCGCTTCACCTCGGCCTCGGTGTGCTCGCCGAAGTACCCGTCCACCTCGCCGGGGGACAGGTTGTGGCGTCGCAGCAGACACTGCACCTCGGCGGCGTCCGGACCGGTGCTGTTGCGCATCACCAGGTGTGACGTCGTCGTGCTGTTGCCGGCGAACAGCAGGTCACCCTGCTGGGTGTACGTGCACGCGTACCTGCCGACGTCGGTCGCCACCGCGGGGTCGTCCTCGCGCCAGGGATCGACGAGCAACAGGATCGAGGTGACGGCGGAGAGCAGCAGCGCGCCCCCGGCGACGGACAGCGCAGCGACCCGGACCCGCGGCTCGGCCCGATCTGGCTCCGGCCCGTGCGCGTCACCGGACGCCGGGACCTCGGTGGACGGTGGCTCGACCCGTTGACTTGCCGCGAGCAGAGCGAGCAGGGGGACCGGATCGGCTCTGGTGATCTCGGCGAGGGCGACGACCGCCGTCTCGGGCGGCAGCGCCTTGCCGTTGAGGTACCGCTCCCAGGAGGAGGCGCTGAACGCCGTCTTCGTCCCCAGAGCCTTCAGGCTCAGCCCGCTGTGATCCTTGAGCTGTCGTAACCGGACGACCAGAAGATGCGCGTGCTGGTCCAGCGTCCCCGGCAGGGTCCGCCACCTCACGACGCGCTCCGCGGCGCCACCAACCCCCGTGGGGATCGCGAGCGGGTCTTCGTCAAGGGAATCGGACCATTCGCCGTCGGCAATGTGACCGGTTGTCAGATTAGCGCCCCGGCCAACGTGACTCAACGTCGTCGCTCGATATCCCGGGACGTACCCGTGTCGGCCGCGTTCGTGCAGGTCCTCAGGGGAGAGGTCCCGAGACGTCTCCGATCGACCGACATGGCGGGCGGCGTGGTCCCGGTGCCGCGCAAGCTGACGCCCTGATCGCTGTCGTGCGCGCCAGTCGCACGGGGGCTTCGGGCCGCCCGGGCCCGCGGCGCAGCGAGCCGGCGGCCCCGCCTCGGCCGCGTGGACGTAAGGAGACCCATGCGTACCGGACGTTATCTCGCCAGGTGGGTGCTCGGCGCGGTGAGCGTCGTCGCGATCGTCGCCGCAGCCGGTACGACGGTGGTGGCCCCGACGCCGGCCCACGCCGCCTCCGGCTCGCCCCGGGAGCGCTCGGTGCCCGGCAGGACGGTTCCCCGCGTCCGGACGACCCCGGACCCGGAGGCCGACGCGGCCACGCCGTTGCCGGCACCGCACTGGCCGGCCGCCGGCACTGTCGACGTCACGCTCGCCCCGGGACATCCGGTGCGGGCCGGCTCGCTGCCGATCGAAGTGTCCGCGACCGGGACCGGAGACGCGCCTGCCGAGGTCCGGGTGGAGCTGCTCGACCAGGAGAGCCGGGCGGCGCTGGACAGCGTCGGGACGGCGTTCAGGCTGTCCCGTCGCGCCGGCGGATCGGGCCGGGTCCACCTCGACGTCGACTACTCGCGCTTCCGCTACGGCTACGGGGGGAACCTCGCCGACCGGCTGCGGCTGGTCCGTGTTCCGCAGTGCGTGACCCGCGAGTGCGTCCGGACACCCGCTCCGGTGGCCGCCCGCAACGACCTGGCCGCCGGCCGCCTGTCGGCGGACGTCGACAGCGGCCCCGATCAGGTGTACGCGGTGACCGCCGCCGCGTCGGGGACCGGAACCGGTGACTACCGCGCGACCGACCTGTCCCCGGCCGAGAAGTGGACCGCGGGAACCAACTCCGGCAGTTTCACCGAGTCCTACCCGCTGCGGCTGCCACCCTCGGTCGGAGGCGACGCCCCGGACCTGTCCCTCGACTACGACTCCTCCACCGTGGACGGACGTACGTCCTCGACCAACAACCAGGCGTCCTGGGTCGGGCTCGGGTGGAACCTCGGCATCGGATTCATCGAGCGGCGGTACCGGTCCTGCGTCGAGGACGGAGATGCGTACCACGCCGACCTGTGCTGGGTGTCGCCGTACTCCGGGGACGAGGACGGCGCCGCGTTCGTGCTGTCCCTGGACGGGGTCTCCACCGAGCTGATCAAGACGGCGGACGGCACCTACCGGATGCGCGACGACCGCGGCTGGAAGATCGAGCATCGGTTCAACGGGTCGAACGACGACAACACCGGCGAGTACTGGGTGGTGTCCACACCGGACGGCGAGCAGCACACCTTCGGCAACCGGAAGGACTCGAACTGGACCGTGCCCGTCGTCGGCGACGACGCGGGGGAGCCGTGCCACTCGACCGCGCCGGTGCCCTGCCGCCAGACCTGGCGCTGGAACCTCGACACGGTGGTCGACGCGAACGAGAACGTGACGGCCGTGTACTGGACGCCCGAGACCAACAACTACCGGCAGGCCAACGGTGGCGCCACCTACCGCTACGACCGGGGCGGCCACCTCGACCGGATCGAGTACGGCATGCTGGCCGGCCAGCACCCCAGCGCGCAGGTCGACTTCACCGCGGTCGGCCGCTGCACCCAGCGGATCGCCAACCCGACCGCCTCCTGCCCGGCCGTCTCGGCGGCCAACGCCACGTCGTACCCGGACGTGCCGACCGACCTGGTCTGCGCCGACGGCGCCGGCTGCGCGAAGTACTCACCGACGTTCTTCAGCACCAGCCGGTTGGACCTGATCTCGGCCCAGGTGTGGAACGCGCAGGCACAGACGTGGCAGGAGACGACACGGTGGCGGCCGACGTTCGCCTTCCCGCCCACCCCGGACGGCACCACGCCGTCGCTGTGGCTCAACAGCATCCAGCAGACGGGCCTGTGGGGTGGCGAGACGGTGACACTGCCACCTGTCGCGTTCGACGGGATCTTCCTCGGCAACCGTCAGGACTACACGACCACCGCGCAGCAGTTGCAGATGCGACGGCTGTCGGTGGTGCGCAACGGCCTCGGCGGCGAGACCCGGGTCAGCTACGGACACGCGTCCCCGGCCACGACCTGCCCGGCCGGCGGCGAGAACACCGGGTGGGAGGCGGGGGTGCTGTGGGACCAGAACCGCTACGAGTGCTTCCGGGTGCGCTTCAAGCCGGAGGGCGCCACCAACCCCGTCAAGGGCGTGTTCCACAGGTACCTGGTGACCAAGGTCGACCAGGTCGACCTGGTGGGCGGCTCACCGACCATGAGCACCTCCTACGCGTACGGGGTGGACCAGCTCGTGCCGTGGCCGGCGTGGCACCGCGACGACGAGCTGACGGTCGCCGCCAAGGACATGGACTGGACCGACTGGCGTGGCTACCAGACCGTGCGGGTCACCGAGGGCAGCGGCGGAGCGGACCGCCAGAGCATCACCGACACCCGGTACTTCCGAGGCATGAACGGGGACCTGCTCGGCTCCGGCAGTGCCCGCACCGAGGCGGTCAAGGACTACACGGGCCAGCCCTGGCCGGACGACCCGCAGCTGGCGGGCACGGTGCTGCAACAACAGCGCTACCGGCGTAACGCCGACAACTCGTTGACCGAGCTGGAGTCCTCGCGCAGCACCTACTGGGACTCCGGGATCATCGCCGACGGGCCCGGATCCCACGACGTGCACATGGTGCGCCCGGCCTACGAGTACCGGCGCGACCGGCGCGGCGACGGCACCTGGCGCGAGAGGGCCAAGCGGTCCGACGGCTATTCCGTCGGCAACGGCGGCCTGGTTACCCGGGAGGCCGACCTCGGCGAGACGGGTGTCGCCGACAGCGTGTGCACCGAGATCGGCTACGCCCAGAACACCGCGGCCGGGCAGTGGATGCTCGACTTCGTCGAACGGAGGGAGACCCACGCCGGCGACCCGGACGGCCAGAGCCTGCGGTGCCCCGGCCCGGTCGTCGACCGGACCGTGACGCTCTACGACGGCGCCACCGGACCGGGCGACGGAGTGAACGAGCCGACCGACGGCAACCCCACCGAGGTCCGCTCCCACACCGCCGACGGCACGTACAACTGGGTGCGCAACACCTACGACGACTACGGGCGGGAGCTGACCGAGACCAACCCCGACGGTGTCACCCGCACCGGCTACAGACCGGCGACCGGGTTCCCGAGCGACGGGGTCAGCGTCACCGACCCCAAGGGCTTCACCGCCACCAGCTACCCGTCGCCCGCCTTCGACGACACCGAGGACAGGAACGTCGACGTCAACGGCCGCACCACCACATCGGCGTACGACGGCGTCGGGCGGCTGCGCAAGGTGTGGCTGCCCACGGAGCAGCAGACGGGCACCACCACGCCCTCGTACGAGTTCACCTACCGCATCACCGCCACCGGCGCCGAGCAGCCGAGCAGGCCCACAGTCGTGACGGCCCGCCAGTTGCAGACCCTGGCCGGGACGCGGGTCGAGTGGTTGACCACCCACACCTACCTCGACGGTCTGGGGCGTACCCGTGAGGTGCAGGCGCCCGCCCCCAGCGGGTCCGGCCGCACCGTCACCGTCACCGCGTACGACGACCGGGGTCTGACGGCGGGCACGTCCCAGCCGATGTGGAACAGCACCGCCGCGGGGGACAACCCGGACCTGCTGCTCAACCCGGCCACCTCGACGGTCCCGTCGTGGACCGAGCGGCAGTACGACGCGCTGGAACGGGAGGCCCTCTCGACCGTGTACGGACTCGGCGCGGCCACGGCACGCACGACGACTGACAACTTCGGCAACGGCACGATCGTCACGCCACCGGTCGGCGGCCGGACCGGCAGCTGGCAGGACGCGTTCGACCGGGTCGTCCAGACCCAGCAGAACCTGCCGGCCGGCGTGTCGACGCCACAACCCGGGGCACCGACCACCTCGTACACCTACACCCCCCGGGGTGACCTCGCGTCGGTCACCGATCCCGCCGGAGACGTCTCGGCCTACACCTACGACTGGCTCGGTCAGCGTCTCACCGCGAAGGACCCGAACGCCGGACTCACCACCTACACCTACGACGGCGTCGGCCGGGTCGCATCCGCCACCGACGCCCTGCGCAAGAAGGTCAGCTACAGCTACGACGCCCTCGGGCGGCGCAGCGTCACCTGGTCCGGCGACGTGCAGACCGGCACGAGGCTCGCCGAGTGGACCTACGACACGGTTCCCGGTGGGAAGGGACGGCTCGCCGCCACGACCCGCCACGTCGGCACCGACAGGTACCGGACCGAGGTGGCCAGCTACGACGACCGCTACCGGGTCACCGGGAGGCGATGGGTCGTGCCGACGAGCGAGAAGAGCCTCGCCGGCACGTACGAGATCACCTACGGCTACGACCGCGCGGACCACCTGACGGACACCACCTACCCGGCGGGCAACGGTCTGGCCCAGGAGACCGTGCACCAGGGCTACACCGGCACCGGCGTTGCGGACACCCTCGCCAGCGAGCTGGGCACCTACGTCAGCGGCACGGCGTACCACGAGTTCGGCCCGGTGAAGAGCCGTGACTACGGCGGCGCGGGGGAGGTGCGCCGCAGCTACCGCTACGAGGACCGCGGCGAGCGGCGGCTCGTCGGCCTCGGCGCCACCGCCGGCGCCGACACGTCGACGCCCCGCACCGTGCAGTCCGACGAGTACGGGTACGACGCCGTCGGCAACGTGCGGCAGGTGGCCGACGGCACCACCGGGCAGGCCGAGTGCTTCGGCTACGACGGGTTGCAGCGGCTGACCGACGCCTGGACCACCACGGCGGGGACCTGCGCCGGGGGATCCGGATCAGCTGACGGCGGCGGACCGGACCCGTACCGGCTGACCTACGCCTACGACCCCACCGGAAGCATCACGTCTGTCACGTCCGGGAGCGAGTCGCGGACCTACCGCTACCCCCAACCGGGACCGGAGGCGGTCCGACCGCAGGCCGTCAGCGCTGTCGGCGCCGACACCTTCGCCTACGACGCCGACGGCCAGGAGACCTCGCGCACCGTCGACGGGGTCACCACCACCTCGTCGTACGACGAGGGCGGGCGGCTCACCGAACAGACCACCGCCGGGGCCACGACCGGCTACGTCTACGACGCCGACGGGACGCGGCTGATCCGGCGGGCCCCCGGTGCCACGACGCTGTATCTCGACGGCGTGGAACTCGTCCTCACCAGCTCCGTTTCCGCCACCCGGTTCTACCAACTGGGCGACGACCTGGCGGCGATGCGGACCTCCGGCGGCGTCCGCTTCCTGCTCACCGACGAGCAGGGCAGCGTCCAGTTCGCCGTCGACGCCACGACGCCGGGCGCCACACACCGCGTGAGCGGCGACGGTGTCTCCCGGCAGCGGTACCTGCCGTACGGGGCGCACCGTGGTGGCGACACCATCAGCGGCACCGATCGCGGTTACCTGGGCAAGGTCGAGGACGCGTCGACGTCGCTGGTCGCCCTGGACAACCGTCAGCACGACCCGCTCACCGGCCGGCTCACCAGCCCCGACCCGTTGCTGAACACGGACAACCCGGCCAGTCAGAACGCCTACGCGTACGCCGACAACAACCCCACGACCCTGAGTGACCCGAGTGGGCTCTGCATTCCGGGCGACTGCCCGCAACGCATGGCGGGTCTTCTCCGGCTGGCGGCGAGCACGAAGAACAAGAAGCAGCGCAACCGCTACCGCCAACTGGCCTACCGGTCGGAGCGGCGGGAGGCGCGCATCTACCGGCGGGTCTACCAGCGATCGGACCGCATGTCGGTCTGCTGGAACCTCAAGCGCGGCTGCCACTCGCTGCCGCAGCGCGACCGGCAGCCGCCCAGGAAGCACTGGGTCGTCGCGCGGTTCGTGCACGAGCACCGCAGCGCGTTCGAATGGACGCACGCCATCGGAGCCGCCGTGAACGTCGTCGGCTCCGGGGTGGCCGTCGGGTGCGCCGCCTTCTACGGCTGTGGCGGCGTCGGCCCAGCAGCCCAACGCGTCGCCCAGCTGGGCGCGACGGCGCAGGCAGTGTCCGGGGTCGCCATGGCCATCGACACCTGCTCGTACGAGTCCCGCGGCAAGTGCGTGACGGAGTCGATCGAGGCCGGCATCGATGTCACGAGCACTGCTATGCCCGGCCTGTCGGCCCGGGCCGCGTACCGCTTCTACGACCTCCGGACCAGGCCGTGAGGAATTCGAGTACCCAGAGGAGAATCTTCGTGAACCAACGCAGGAGAGTTCTGCCCGCAGCCGTGGTCGCCGCGGTCCTGACATCGGTCGCGGTGCCGGGCCCGTCCGCAGCCGCACAGCCCGCCGTCGAGGGTGGTGCCGACGTCGGCATCGCGGCCGCCGCGGGCCCGGCGAGCCGGGCCGACGTCACCGGCGACGGGATCCCGGACATCGTCGTGGCCAGCGGCGCCCGCTCCGTCGGGTTCCCCGACCCCACCGCGCCGAACGAAGTCGGCGGGTCGGTCTACGTGATCCCCGGCGGCAGCACGGTCCCCGGGCAACCCGTGGCGCTCCTGCACCAGAACGACCCGTCGGTGCTCGACTCGCCGGAGACGACAGACAACTTCGGCGCGCAGATCGTCACCGGCGACTTCAACGGTGACCGGCGCGCGGACGTGGCCATCGGCAATCCGAAGGAGTCCATCGGCGCGGTCGCCAACGCCGGCGCGGTGACAATCCTGTACGGGCAGCCGACGCCGCCGTACCTCGGCCTGATCGCGAACGGCAACGCGTTCATCACCCAGAACAGCGGCACCGTCCCCGGTGACGCCGAGACCAACGACTACTTCGGCGCGGGCCTCACCACCGGCGACTTCAACGGCGACGGGTACGCCGATCTCGCCGTCGGCACCCCGGGCGAGGCGATCGGCACCGTCGGCGCGGCCGGTGGCGTCTGGGTGCTGTACGGGGGGAGCAGTGGCCTGCGGGTCGACAACGCGGCCGCGTTCGGGCAGGAGACCAGCGGCATCGGGGGGACTGCGGAGAAGAACGACCACTTCGGCTCATCGGTCGCGGCTGGCGACCTCACCGGCGACGGCCGTGACGACCTGGTGATCAACGTCGAGGGCGAGGACGTCAGCGGTACGACGGGTGCGCAGGGCTGCGTGTATGCCCTCAAGGGTTCCGCAGGCGGTGTGACGGTGACCGGCAGCACGTCGGTGTGTGTGGACAAGACGAAGACCGGCGGGAGCTACAGCAGCGTCGCGATCGGTCGTTTCCACGGCGGCAGCAACGCCGACGTCGTGGTCTACGCCGACCAGTACAAGGGCGGTCCCAGCAGGTCCGGTGCCCTTGTCGTGCTGCGCGGCGGCACCGACCTGATCAGCAGCGCGCGCACGCTTGTCATCTCGCAGAGCTCACCGGGCGTGGGCGGGAGCGCCGAGGCCGGTGACCAGTTCGGCGCCGCGCTAGCGGTCGGCGACCTCGACAACGACGGCGCGGACGATCTCGCGGTCGGCGTCCCCGGGGAGGACTCCGGCGCGGGCAGCGGGCAGGGCATGGTCCACGTCTTCCTCGGCGGCGCGTCGGGCCTGCAGTCGGGACTGGACTCCACGTTCCAGGAGGGCCACTCGTTGATCAACGCCAACCCGCAGCCCAGCGAGGCGTTCGGCAGCACGGTACGCATCCTCGACGTGACCAACGACGGGACGCCGGAGCTGCTGGTGACCGCGCCGTTCGAGGACTTCTCGTACAACACCGGAGCGATGTTCGTGCTCGGCGTGCAACGGACCAGCGACACCGTCGCCCTCACCGGGTGCACCACGCTGACCAGGGCGACCCTCGGCGGCGTCTCCGCGTACGGGACGGGTCTGCCGATCGCCAACGGCGTGATCCCGCCGACGGACCTGCCGAACGTCACCTGATCCTCGCCTCGCCCTGGGCGGCTGAACGGGGGGTGCCCAGGGCGAGGCGGCGGCCCGGGGGTTGCTCCGGCAGACCTGAGAGACTACTTTCGAAACATGTCTCTCAAGAATCCGTACGGGGATTTCGAGATCACCGAGCCGCAGGCGCTGCGGGCGCTGGCGCACCCCGTCCGGCTGGCCATCCTCGACCGGCTCCAGCGGCACGGCCCGGCCACGGCCACCGGCCTGTCGCCGCACGTCGGCGCCACGCCGTCGGTGGTCAGCTGGCACCTGCGCCACCTCGCGACGTTCGGCCTCGTCACCGACGCAGACGGCGCCACCAGCAAGCGGGAGCGCTGGTGGCAGGCGGCCGCCCGGGGCTTCCGCTTCACGCTGCCCGACGACGCCGAGGGGCAGGCCGCGGCCCGACAGCTGCGCGGCGAGATGTTCGCCCGCTACGCCGACGCGCCCCAGCAGTGGCTACTGCACGACGAACCCCGACTGGACGCCGAGTGGCGCGGGCTGGCCGGGGTGGCCGACACCAGCTTCGTCGCCACACCCGACGAGCTGCGGCACCTGGAAGAGGCGATCGAGGAGCTGCTCGCCCCGTACGTGCGGCGCAAGGACGACGAGACGACGCCGGACGGCGCCCAGCTCGTCCGGATGCTGCGCTACCTGCTGCCCGAGGCCAGCGACGATTCGTCCACGTCATGACGGCGCTCGACGCCCCACCCGCACCGGCGCTGGGACGCGACCGGCGGTTCCGCACCTTCTGGATCGGCCAGACGATCACCGCGTTCGGCGACCGGGTCAGCGAGCTGGCCCTGCCGCTGATCGCCGTCTCCCTGCTCGCCGCGACGCCCGTGCAGGTCAGCGTCCTCACCGCGCTGATCTGGCTGCCCAACCTGCTGGGCCTGTTCCTCGGCGCGTGGGTGGACCAGCGCACCCACAAGCGTCGACTCCTGATCATCGCGGATCTGCTGCGCGCGGCGGTGCTGCTCAGCCTGCCCGCGGCCTACCTGTTCGGGGCGGTCACCCTCACCCAGCTGTACCTCGTGGCGCTGCTCACCGGCGCCGGGGCGGTACTGTTCGCCCTGGGACAACAGGCGTTCTTCGTCGCCCTGGTGCCGCGGTCGGCGTACGTGGACGCGAACAGCGAACTCAGCGTGAGCCGGTCCCTCTCGTTCATCGC
The DNA here is from genome assembly GCF_040648635.1 of Micromonospora sp. NPDC049114. Taxonomy (NCBI): domain Bacteria; kingdom Bacillati; phylum Actinomycetota; class Actinomycetes; order Micromonosporales; family Micromonosporaceae; genus Micromonospora; species Micromonospora sp. NPDC049114. Next base: position 13,206 of record NZ_JBEZEA010000008.1, read on the forward strand.
CGGCCCGGCCGTCGGCGGTGGACTCGTCCAGGCGCTCAGCGCGCCGGTGGCGATCCTCGTCGACGCGGTGTCCTTCCTCGCGTCCGCGCTGCTGCTGCGGCGCATCCCGGTCACCGAGCCGCCTCCGCCGCCACGGCGGACGTCCACGCTCGGCCTGGTCCGCGAGGGCTTCGCGCTGGTGCTGCGCCACCCGGTGCTGCGTGCCGCGCTCGGCTGCACCAGCACCGTCAATTTCTTCACCTTCATCGCCACGGCGCTGCTGGTGCTCTACGCCAACCGTGAACTCGGCCTGTCGGCCGGCGCGATCGGCGTCGCGTTCGGCATCGGCGCGCTCGGCGGACTCGCCGGCGCGGCCCTGGCGCCCCGCGTCTCGCGGGCCATCGGGCTGGGCCGCACCGCGATGATCGGCGCGGTGGTCTTCCCCGCGCCGCTCGCGCTGACGGCGTTGGTCGCCGGCCCCACCTGGGCGAAGGTGGCCATGCTCGCGGCCATCGAGCTGGTGTCCAGCGTCGGCGTGATGCTGATGGACGTCAACCTCAACGCCCTGCTCACCGCCGTCACACCCGACGACGCGCGCGGTCGTCGGGCCGGCGCGTACAGCGCCGTCAACTACGGCATCCGGCCGCTCGGCGCGCTGGTCGGCGGCGCGCTGGGCACCACCATCGGGCTGCGGCCGACCCTGGTCGTCGCCGGAGTGGGCGGCATGCTCGCCGTGCTGTGGCTGCTCGCGTCCCCGGTGCGCCGCATCAGGACCCTCGACGACGCCGTGACCTGACCCGCCGGGCCGGCGCACGCGGAGAGTCAGCCGATCTGCTCCACCAGCAACCGGGCCAGCTCGTCGGGCTGCGAGAACATCGGCCAGTGGCCCGTCGCCATCGTGACCAGCCGCCACTGCTCGCTGGTCAGCAGCGCGGACACGGTGTCGTTGGGCTCCGGCCCGTCGAGCAGGCACTTGACGTACGTCGTCGGCAGCTCGCCCAGCGGGCGGGCCAGCACGGCCGGCTCGGTAAGCGTGGCGCCCGGGTGGGGGGTGCAGCCCTTGACCAGCCGCGCGATCTGCTCGTCGGTGAGCCCCTGACCGTCGAACTCGGCCACGTCGAGCGGCGGCCAGTCGCCGCCGTTGTCGGCGAGCACCGACTCGAACGCCGCCTGGCCCTGCCACCAGCCGGACGCGAACGACAGGCCGTCCACCGGCACCTCCGCGTCGACGTAGACCACCCGGGTCAACCGGTCGCCGATCCGCCCGGCTGCCTGACCGACCGGAATGCCCGAGTAGCTGTGCCCGACCAGCACCACGTCGCGCAGGTCGCGTCGCTCGATCTCGCCGACGATGTCCTGCACGTGGGTCTGCTGACCGGCGGGCACGCCCCGCCTCTCGGCGAGACCGGAGAGGGTCAGGGGACAGGCCCGGTGGCCGGCGGCCCGCAGCCCCGGCACCACCTCGTCCCACGCCCACGATCCCAGCCACGCGCCCGCCACCAACACCACATCCGCCATGGCCGGAACCCTAGCGCCGCCCTCCGACAGCCCGGCGCGTCACGACCAGGTTCGGGACTGGGCGTCGAACACCTCGGGTGGGCTCTCGACCGGCAGCACACAGAGCAGGTGCCCGCCGGGCGCCCGCAGAATCCGACACTCCAACCACTGCGACACCTCGGTGGCGCCCAGACCGACCAGTCGGGCGGTCTCCGCCGCCACGTCGTCGGTCTCGATGTCGAGGTGGTAGCGCGGCGCGTCGTCAACGGACTGGACGGCGGTGACCAGGCCCGGCAACGCCTCGTGCAGGCCGACGAACTGCGGCTCGGCCGGATGGGTCCGGGTGTCGACGCCGAGCGCCGCCGACCAGAACTCCGCCGCCCGCGCGGCCTCCGCCTCGGGCGCGTCGATCAGCAACGCGTACACACGGCTTCGATGCATGCGAGGCAGGATATCGAGGACTCCCGCCCACCGCAGGTCGCGCCGAGGCGAGCGGCGATCTGCGCCGGCAGCGGGTGACCGGCAGGTGGTCCGTCGCCGGCCGGCACCAGCTGCCGTACACAATGGATGGTTGAGGTCTGTGACGGCGACACGACGTGATCCGCACCGACCGCTTTTCAGGAATAACGCCATCAGGCGTGGTCGATCGGGGGCGGACCGGCGTCGACAGGCATCCGGTAGATCCGGACCGGATAGTCGACGGCCGCGTGGCCGCCATTGAGGCCGGCGGTCAGGTGCAGTTGGGCCGCCGGCAGCCAGAGGTGACCCTCGGCGTCGAGCCACATCGCGTCCACCCAGGCCAGGCGCGGGTCGGCGACGAGCGTACGGACGCTGCGGTCCGGCGCCAGGGCGAGCACGCGACGTCGTTCCACATCGCTGACGTAGATGGTGCCGAGCGCGTCGATGGCCGTCCCGCCGGTGCTGGGCGTGTCCCACCAGGGCTCGACCCGCCGGGCCAACTCCTCCGCGGACAGCGTCGGGTCGTCCAGCCAGCGGGTGCCGATCCGGGACATCCCACCCGAGGCCGGCTGGTAGTACAGCCACCGACCGTCCGGCGACACCTCCAGCTGGTCGGCGTTCAGGCACACCTCGGCGCCGCTGGGATCCCGCAGCGCCCGGCCGTCGGCGACCACGGGCCCGCCCACCGTGCTCGGGTGCCCGTCCAACACCCGTCGGCACCGACCCGAATCGAGGTCCAGCACGATGAGGGCGGGCATGCCGGCGTCGGTGAGGTACGCGGTGTCGCCGTGAAACCGGACGTCGTCGACGTAGCTGTGCGGGCGCACCGCGTCGTCGAGGTGGTAGACCCGATCTACCCGGTCGCTGGCCACGTCGACGGCGATCAGCCGCGCGCCGCCGGGCACCTGCTCACCGCCGAGCTGCCGGGACCCCGAATCGACGATCCACAGTCGGCCGTCCGGGCCCGCCCGCGACCCGTTGACGTGCACGAACGTCCCGTCCGGCGGTTGGTCCGGCTCGTTCCACGCGGCGTCCGGGTACGGGTTGCGGCCGCCGTCCGGCAGCGCCTCCGCCACCTGCACGCCCGGCCGGTCCGCCGCCGGGTAGCTCAGGAAGACCCGCCCCCGCAGGGTGGTCACACCTGTGCACACCCGGTCCTCGACGAGCACTGGCGTCAACCGAAGGTCCTCCTCGGTGCCAAGCCTGGACATCTGCCGCTCCTCACGCGACGGGCGGCGTCGCCGATTCCCGTCGATGACCCGCCACCGTTGGCGCGGTATCCCCGTGCCGGCCCCGGCGAAACGCCGAGACGGCGGGCGGCGGGCGCGTTCAGCCGGGCCCGTCGACAAGTGCGGCGAGCCGTTTGGGCGCCTGCACGCGGTAGCTCTCGGTGAGCAGCTCGCCCACCTCGTCCCAGTCGGTGTCCGCGTCCAGGATCATGCCCAGCACGTTCGGGCTCCAGTCCGGCTTGTAGAAGGGGTGCCCGACGCTCAGGAGACCGGCGATCTCGTCGAGCGGTGATCGGAAGACCAACAGGCAGGCCGGCCGGTCGAGCGTGGCGGCGCGCGCGTGCGCCCCCTGACGGTCGGGGTCGACGGTGAGCACGTGGGCGAAGGTGCGCCGGCGGATCCGCCAACGTGTGCCCACCCAGGCCGGCTCCTCGTAGGTCTCCGGCAACCCGCGACAGATCGGGCGTAGCCGGTCGAGAACCTCGGGGTCGACGTCTCCGGGTGCGGTCACGGGCAGGGACGCTAGCCGACGGGTACGACAATGACGCCCGCCGACGGGCGGCGGTGGTGTGCTCCCGGTGGATCGGTCAGGATGGGTCGGGGCGACGCCGGGCCGCCGCCCCCGCCCGACAGACCCGAGCCCGCCGAGGAGTTCCGTGCCGTCCACCCTGCTGTCCCGCCGTGACCTGGACTTCCTGCTGCACGACTGGTTGCGGGTGTCGCAGCTCGTCGAGCGCCCTCGCTACGCCGAGCACTCCCGGGAGACCTTTGACGACGCGCTGGACCTCGCCGAGCGGGTGGCCACCGAGCAGTTCGCCCCGCACAACCGGGCCGCCGACCTTGCCGAACCGACGTTCGACGGGCAGCGGGTGCGGCTGATTCCGCAGGTGCGCGCGGCGTTGGACAGCTTCGCCGAGACGGGTCTGCTCACCGCCGGGCTGGACGCCTCGGTCGGCGGTCTGCAACTGCCGCAGGCCGTCGCCGCCGCCTGCTTCGCCTGGTTCCAGGCGGCCAACGTGGCCACCTCGGCGTACCCGATGCTGACCCTGGGCAACGCGAAGCTGCTGTTGGCGCACGGCAGCGCCGAGCAGGTCGACACGTACGTCCGACCCATGCTGGAGGGCCGGTTCTTCGGCACCATGTGCCTGTCCGAGCCGCACGCGGGCAGCTCGCTGGCCGACATCACCACCCGGGCCGAGCCGCAGCCGGACGGGACGTACCGGCTCTACGGCACCAAGATGTGGATCTCCGGCGGTGACCATGAGCTGGCCGAGAACATCGTCCACCTGGTGCTGGCGCGGATTCCCGGCGGGCCGCCCGGGGTGAAGGGCATCTCGCTGTTCATCGTGCCCAAGGTGCTCGTCGAGCCGGACGGGTCGCTCGGCGACCGCAACGACGTGGTGCTCGCCGGGCTCAACCACAAGATGGGCTTCCGGGGGACCACCAACACCCTGCTCAGCTTCGGCGACGGCGGCCACACCCCGGCCGGTCGCCCGGGCGCCGTCGGCCACCTGGTCGGCATGCCGCACCAGGGGCTCGCCCAGATGTTCCACATGATGAACGGGGCCCGGATCGGTGTCGGCGCCGGTGCCATGGCGCTGGGCTACACCGGCTATCTCAAGAGCCTGGCGTACGCCCGCGAGCGGCCGCAGGGCCGGCCGGTCGACGCGAAGGACCCCGCGGCCCCGCAGGTGCCGATCATCGACCACCCGGACGTACGGCGGATGCTGCTGGCGCAGAAGAGCTACGTCGAGGGTGCCCTGGCCCTGGTGCTCTACTGCGCCCGGCTGCTCGACGAGGAGCAGACCGCCCCGCAGCAGACCGACCGCGAGCGGTCGCACCTGCTGCTGGACGTGCTCACCCCGATCACCAAGAGCTGGCCCTCGCAGTGGTGCCTGGCCGCCAACGACCTGGCGATCCAGGTACTCGGCGGCGCCGGCTACACGCGCGATCACGACATCGAGCAGCACTACCGGGACAACCGGCTCAACCCGATCCACGAGGGCACCCACGGCATCCAGGCGCTTGACCTGTTGGGGCGCAAGATGACCATGCGCGACGGCGCGGGTCTGCTCCTGCTGACCGAGACCATCGGCGACACCGTCGGCCGGGGCCGCCGGGCCGGGGGAGAGGCGGCCGAACTGGCCGACCGGCTGGCCGGCGCGGTGGACCGGATCGTCGCGGTCACCCGGCGGCTCTGGTCCGGCGGTGACCCGGTGCTGGCCCTGGCCAACGCCAGCGTCTACCTGGAGGCGGTCGGGCACGTGGTGATCGCCTGGATGTGGCTGGAGCAGGTGCTGGCGCTGCCGCCCCGGGAGGACGGCGACGCCTTCCACGCCGGCAAGTGGCAGGCGGCCCGCTACTTCTTCACGGCCGAGCTGCCCCGGACGGGCCCGCAGTTCGACCTGCTGGACAGCCTCGACCGGACCACGCTCGACATGCGCGCGGACTGGTTCTGAGCCGCGCCGGCGTCACCGTCGGCGGGTCTGGTGGTGCATGGCCTGCCGTCCCTTGACCACGCCCAGGATGATCACGATCACCAGCGCGATCAGGCCGATGATGATCAGCCAGCGGACCGCCTCGAGGAGCAGCCCGAGCAGAATCAGCACGCCGGCGACCACACCGACGACCCAGAGCAGGGCACGCATCGCGACCTCCAGTAACCCGGCCGCGGCGCGAGATGCGGCGACCCCGGGGCCACCTTCCCGATCCCGCCCACCTGAAACGCCATCCCGCCGTGGACGCGCCGCGCGACACCGCGCTGGGCGAGCGTGATCGTGACCGGTGGTCGTCCGTGACAGGCTCGCTGACCGGTGAGCGGCGGGCGGGATTCAGCGGTGGGCGACGTAGACCGTGTTGGCGGACTGGCCGCCGGTCAGCGGGTTGGCGAACGGCACGACATGCGCCCGCGCGGTCGCGAACACCTCCGTGAGCGCTGCGATGAACTCGTCGTCCGGCGGGTCGTCCGACCACAGCGCGAAGACGCCCTCCGGGCGCAGCAGCGCGGCGAGTCGGCGCAGCCCGTCCGGCGTGTAGAAGGGGGCGTGGCTCGGGTGCAGGACGTTGCGCGGCGAGTGGTCGACGTCGAGCAGAACCGCGTCGAAGAGACGCCCGGGTTCCTCGGCGTCGAACCCGTCGTCGCCGGCCACCGCGGCGAAGAAGTCGGCTCGCGCGAACCGGGTCCGGGGGTCCTCGGCGAGACCGGCCGCGAACGGCAGCAGCCCTCGCCGGTGCCAGTCGATGACGTCCTCGATGGCCTCCACCACGAGCAGTGCACGCACCCGCGGGTCGGCCAGCGCGGTGCACGCGGTGTAGCCCAGCCCGAGGCCGCCGACCACCACGTCGAGGGCGTCGCCGGTGAGTTCGGCCAGGCCCAGTCGGGCCAGCTCGATCTCGGCGACGGGGAAGAGGCTGGACATCAGGTACTCGTCGTCGAGCTTGACCTCGTACACCTCGACCTGCAGCGCCGGATCGCGGCGCCGCCGCAGGCTGATCGCGCCGATCGGGGTCTCCCGCCAGGCCAGCTCCTCGAAACGCGCGCCCACGGGTGCCCTCTCGCCGCCGGATTCGTCCCCGGATGGTACCGGTCGGGGCCGGGACGGCCACGCAGGGTCCACGGGACATCGACGCAGCGCATATCCTGTGGCCCGGTCGAACCAGCGGAAGGGACCTCATGCCGTCGCGGCAGGATCAGCTGCACTCCTACCAGTTCAGCGTCCAGCGGGCGGTCGCCGCACTGGTGATGCGGGAGACCGACCCCGCCCAGTCACCGTTTCGGCGGCTGGCGGGCGCGGGCCTGGCCAGCGTCCTCGTCGCGGCGATCGGGCTCGGGGGTTCGGCGCTCTACGGCCTGTTCGCTGGCGGTGGCAAGGGCTGGCGCGACCCCGGCGCGGTGATCGTGGAGAAGGAGTCCGGCGCCCGGTTCGTCTACCGGGAGCAGAAGCTGCACCCGGTGCTCAACTACGCGTCGGCGTTGCTGATCGTCGGCGCGGACTCCTCGAAGACCGTGCTGGTCTCCCGACGCTCGATCGACGACGTGCCGCGCGGTCTGCCCCTGGGCATCGCCGACGCACCGGACTCGCTGCCCGCCCCCGGCCGGCTGGCGACCTCGGCGTGGACGGTCTGCTCGACGGCCGGCAGCGAGGACCCCCGCTCGGCGCTGCTGATCGGCACCGACCCCGACGGCGGTCGGCCGCTGGGCGACGACGCGCTGCTGCTGCGCCATCCCGACGGCGGCCTGCACCTCGTGTGGCACCAGCGCCGGTATCTGGTCCGCGATCCCAACCGGGTGCTGGCCGCGCTGGCGACCACCCGGACGCGCGCGGTGCCGGTCGCGCCCGCCCTGCTCAACGCGCTTCCCGCAGGCGTCGATCTGGCCCCGCTGGCGCTGCCCGGCGAGGGCCGACCCTCCACCCGCGTGCCGGGCGCCACGATCGGTCAGGTCTATCTGGTGCGCAACTCCGGCGGCGGCCGGCAGTACGCGGTGGCGCTCGACGACGGGCTGGCCGGGATCACCGAGTTGCAGGCCGGGCTGCTGCTGGCCCGCACCGGGCAGGGGGAGTCCGAACCGATGACGCTGGGCCGGTTCGCCGCCCTGCCCACGCTGCCCGATCTCGCGCCGAGCGGCCCGACCGCGCCGCCGCCCGTGCCGCCCCGGCTCGCCAGCTCCGACGACGCGGCGATCTGCGCCCGGGTCGGTGACGACGGCGGCACGGGCGAGGTGCTGCGGGGCGTACGGCTGCCGGACCTGGCGGCCGTCCCGCGGACCGCGCCGGGCGGCGGCGCGGCGCTGGCCGACCACGTGGTGGTGCAGCCGGGTGGCGGGGCGGTGGTCGAGGCCGCGGCGGCGCCCGGCGCGTCCGGAGGCGCGGTGTCCGTGGTCACCGACCTGGGCCGGCGGTACGTGCTGGCCGACCGGGAGGTGCTGGCGATGCTCGGCTACCGCGACGTGCGGCCGGTGCGGCTGCCCGCCGGCCTGGTCAGCCTCGTGCCGGCCGGCGCGACCCTGGACCCGGCCGCGGCCCGGGCCGTCGCCGCCCCGTCCTGATGCCCGTGGTGGTGTCGCCCGGGCGGCGGGCGGCGGCCCGCCGGTCGGGCGTCAGGTGGCCGGACGGCGCAGGATGCTGACCGCGAACGGCGCGTCGTCGCGCCACGGCCGCAGGTCCCAGGTGGCGAAGCGGTGCTCCAGGCGCAGCCCGGCGGCTATCGCGTCGGCGTCGAACGCGGTCAGCGGGTAGCCGCGTTCGGTGCCGAAGCCGACCGCCAGCACGCCGTCGGGGCGCAGGTGCCCGGTGAGTCGGCGCAGCACCTCCGGCTCGGTGCCGGCGGCGACGAAGGCGAGGACGTTGCCGGCGAGGACGGCCGCGTCGAACGGCTCCGCCTCGCCGAGCGCCGGCAGGTCCAGTTCGGCGAGGTCGGCGACCAGCCAGTGGGGGCCGGGGTGGTCGGCGCGGGCGGCCTCCACCAGTGCGGGGTCGGCGTCGACCCCGACCACTGTGTGCCCGCGCTGGGAAAGGGCCGCGCCGACCCGGCCGGTGCCGCTGCCGGCGTCGAGGATCCGCGAGCCGGGGGCGACGAGCGTGTCGACAAGTCGGGCCTCGCCGGCCAGGTCCGCTCCCTCGGCGGCGAGCTTGCGGAACCGGTCGATGTACCACTGTGAGTGCTCTGGACCGGTGTCGGTCGCCCAGCGGGTCGGGTTGGCCATACGGCCACCGTAACCGGGCCGGTCGGGGCGCGATGGGCCGGTCCGGCAGGCGCCCCGATCGGTGGCAGCTCAGCGGCGACGGGGTCGGCGTGCCGGGTCGCTGGGCTGCCACCGATCAGGGAAACACCTCAGCCCTTCTCCGCGCCGCTGGTCAGGCCCTCGGTGAGCAGCCGTTCACTGGCGAAGAAGAGGATCACGATGGGCAGGGTGAGGACGACCGATCCGGCCATCAGCACCGTCTTGGGCACCTCCACGCCGTCGGAGAGCAGGGACAGCCCGAGCGACACGGTCCACCGGTCCGGTTTGTCGACCAGGAAGAGCAGGGCGAACAGGAACTCGTTCCAGGCGATCATGAAGTCGTAGAGTGCGACCGCCATGATCGATGGCGCGGCGAGGGGCAGGCTGACCCGGCGGATGATGCCGAGTCGGCCGGCGCCGTCGATGGCCGCCGACTCCTCCAGGCTGACCGGGATGGTCTCGAAGTAGTTCTTCAACATGTAGACCGACACCGGCAGCGTCTGCGAGATGTAGACCAGCACCAGGCCCAACAGCGAGCCACGCAGCCCGGCGAGGCTGAAGACCACGAACAGCGGGATCGCGATGACTATCGACGGGAACAGGTAGACGGCCAGGAACAGGAAGTCGACCTGGCGCCGGCCGAAGAACCGGAGCCGGGCCACCGCGTACGCGCCGGGGATCGCGACGAGCAGCGTGAGCACTGTCGCGGCGACCGAGACGATGCCGCTGTTGCGGATGAAGGTGAGGAATCCCTGACCGCCGTCGTCGGTGGCCTTGAGCACCTCGGCGTACGTGGCGACGGTCAACTCGCCGAAGCCGACGACCAGCGAGCCCGGGTCGAGCAGCAGCCGCTCGATGGGGCGTACCGAGAGCACGAGCATGTAGTAGAAGGGAAAGACGGTGACGACCAGGAACGCGGCGATCACCAGGCGGCGCAGCCAGCGCAGGCTCACCGTCTCGACCAGGTCCCGGTCCATCAGCTGACCCTCCGTCCGAAGAAGCGCAGATAGATCAGCACGAACACGATGAGCACCACGGCCAGCACGACCGCCTGCGCGGCCGCCGCGCCGACGTCGGTACGGGCGGTGAGGAACTCGTACACCCGGACGCTGACCACCTCGGTGCCGGCGGCCCCGCCGGTGAGCAGGTAGACGTCGTCGAACTTGTTGAACGTCATGATGAAGCGCAGCACCCCCAGCAGGGCGATCACCGGCAGCAGCTGCGGCAGCAGGATGTGCCGGAACCGCTGAGTGGGCGTGGCCCCGTCGACGCGGGCGGCCTCCTCCAGCTCACCGGGCACCGCCTGGAGCCGGGCCAGCAGGAACAGGAACGCGAACGGGAAGTAGCGCCACGCCTCGAACACGATGACCGTGGCCAGGGCTGTCGACTCCTGGGTGAGGAAGGGCACGGGCGCGTCCCAGCCCAGCAGGCGCTGACCCCAGTGGTTGACGATGCCGAGCTGCGGGTCGAGCATCACCTGCCAGACGAAGGTGACCGCGACCACCGGCGCCACGTACGGCAGCAGCATGGAGGCCCGCACCAGCGTGCGGCCCCGGAACGGGCGGCGTACCACCAGGGCGGCGACCAGGCCGAGCGCGATCGACCCGACGGTGCCGCCGACGCTGTAGAGCAGCGTGACCCACAGCGTGTCGGCGAAGCCGGGGGTGTGCAGCACCCGGTCGATGTTGTCCATGGTGAACTCGCCGAAGAGCCCGGTCTTGCGCAGGGTGGCGAGCCGGACCCGCTGAAAGGCGAGCACGACGGTCCAGATGATCGGGATGCCGATGACCGCGATGGTGACGAGCAGGGTCGGCGCGACAAGCGCCAGCCCGGCACGGGACTCGCGGCGGCGAAGCGTCAGTGGTCGGCGGCGGGGCCGATCCGGCCGCTCCCTGGTGGGGGAGCGGCCGGTGTCGGGGGCGGTGGTGGTCAATTGACGCCCGCCTTGATCGCTTCGACGTCCTTCTTGGCCCGGCCGGCGGCGGCCGCCGCGTCGGTCTTGCCGGAGGTGAGGTCGCCCAGCACCTTGGGCACCGGCAGCTCGCCGAGCATGGCGCCGACCAGCTTGCCCTGCCCCTGGCTGAGCCCCCAGCGCCCGAAGGTGTCCGGGCTGCTGCGCAGGGTGGCCAGCACCTCGTCGCCGTACACGTCGGAGAGGGGCTTCTTGGCGTCCACGCCGGCCTGGCTGGTGTTCCAGGCGGTGAGGAACGCCTCCGGCTCGGCAGTGGTGCCCTTGCGCACCGGGAACCGGCCCTCGGGGGACATGCCGAACCAGCGCGGGTAGCCGTCGCCGAGCATGTACTCCACGAAGGACTTCGCCGGGTCGGTCACCGCGCCGTCGAGCACGGCCCACGAGCTGATCTCGCCGTACTGCGCGGGCTCGGTGCCGTTGGGGCCCTTGATCGCGGTGACGAACCCGCTGTTCTTGGCCAGGAACGACGGGTCGGCCTGGCACTGCGGGCAGGTCGGCTTGGCGTCGTTACGCAGCCCGGCCAGCTCGTCGAGGATGAACGGCGACCAGATCACCATGGCGGCCTTGCCCGCGAAGTAGGTGGCCCGCGTGGTGTCCACGTCCTGTGCGCCCTTCACGGAGCTGGTGCGGATCAGGTCGCCGTAGAAGCGGAACGCCTCGACGCACTGCGGCGAGTCGAGCGTCACCGCGCCGGAGTCGTCGGTGAGCTGGCAGCCGTTGGCCAGGGCCAGGTGCTCGAAGGTCTGCTGGGTGAACACGTCGCTGGGCGAGGTCGCCGCGGTGATGCCGGCGACGCCGCCGGTGTTCAGCTTCGCCGCGGCGGTGGTGATCCGTTCGTACGTGTCGGGGGCGGGCAGGCCGGCGGCGGCGAACAGGTCCTTGCGGTAGACGAGCAGCTGCCCCCACCCGTCGCTGGGCACGGAGAGCTGCTTGCCGTCGTCGGAGGTCAGCTCCAACGCCCGGGGGGAGAACGTCTGCCGGCCCAGCTTGTCGACGACCTCCGCGTTCGCCGAGGCGTGCAGCAGCTCGTTGCCGGCGAGCGTACGGATGCCGGCCAGGGAGACCGAGCCGACCACGTCGGGCAGGTCGCCGGCGGCGGCGTTGGCGGCGATCAGGGACGGGAACTGGTCCTCGTTGACGGTCACGAGGTCGACCTGGATCCCGGTCTTCGCGGTGAAGTCCGCGATGATCGCCTTGGTGGCGGTGACGCGGTCGGCGACGTCTTCCAGACTCCAAACGGTGATCTTTTTGCTGTTGCTGTCGGATCCGTCATCTCCGCAGGCCAGCAGGGTGGACGCGGTCAGTGCCATGATCAGGGTGGTGGCGAGTATCCGCCTCGGAGGTGCTGACATCGGTGGCACTCCTCTCGAAGGGTACATACGGGATTCAACACCTTCGATAGATCAATGACAAGACATATAGCGATTTTTTGCTATCCTGGAACCCAGTGCTACCGGGATGTGACACATGGGCAACTGGGTGGTCTCTCTCGCCGGGCCTCGACGGATCAGCCTCGAGCCCTGCCCGCCGGATCCGCTCGGCCCGGGCCAGGTCCGGGTCCGCACCTGCTACTCGGGCATCTCCGCCGGCACCGAGCTGACCCTCTACCGGGGCAGCAATCCCCGGCTCAGCAAGGACTGGGACGACGCCGCCCGCATGTTCGTCCCCCGCCAGACCCCCGTGCCGTACCCGCTGATCGGCTTCGGCTACGAGGAGGTCGGCGAGGTCGTCGAGGTGGCGCCCGAGGTCGTCGACAGGCACCCGGGGCAGCTCGTGTGGGGCATCTGGGGGCACCGGGCCGAGGCGGTGCTCGCCGCCGACGCGGTCCGGCCGCTCCCCGCCGACCTGGACCCGCTCGCGGCTGTCTTCGCCCGGCCGGGCGCGATCGCACTGACCGCCGTGCTCGCCGGTGACCTGCACCTGGGCGACTGGGTCGGCGTCTTCGGGCAGGGCGTCATCGGGCTGCTCGCCACCCGGCTCGCCGTGCTCTCCGGCGCCCGGGTGGTCGCCGTCGACCAAGTGCCCGGCCGGCTGGCGTACGCCAGCCGCTACGGCGCGCGGTCCACAGTGGACGTCGCGACCCGGTCGGCCGCCGCCGTGCTCCGCGAGGCCACCGGCGGCCGGGGCGCGGACGTCTGCCTGGAGCTGTCCGGGGCGTACCCGGCGCTGCACGAGGCGATCCGCTCCACCGCACACGCCGGCCGGGTCGTGGCCGCCGGCTTCTACCAGGGCCAGGCCGACGCGCTCGGCCTCGGCGAGGAGTTCCACCACAACCGCATCCAGTTGGTGGCCGCCCAGGTCTCCGGGCCCACCCCCGCGCCGAGCATGGCCGGCCGGTGGACCGGAGACCGGGTCGCGCAGACCTTCATGGACCTGGTGGCTGAGCGCAGCGTCGACCCGTTGCCGCTGGTCAGCCACATCGTCGACGCCAGCGCGGTCGCCGACGCCCTCGCGCTGCTCGACCGCGGCGCCGGTGACGTCCTCCAAGTGGTGTTGAGGTTCTAGATGACCACCATCGCGCTTGCCTGCCAGGAACAACTCCTGCCGGGCACCAACCTGATCCAGAAGTACGCCCTCGCCACCGCCCTGGGCTACCAGGGCATCGAGCTACGCGCACGCGGTGACCTCGCGTTCGCCGCTCGACTGCCCGAGCTGCGCCGGGCCCGCGCCGCCGGGGTGGTGATGCCCACCGTCTGCGTCGAGATGGACCATTTCATCGGCGACTTCGACAGCGCCCGGTCCGCCGACGCCGTGCGCAACCTGCGCTCCCAGCTCTCGGTCATCGCCGAGCTGGGCGGCGTCGGGGCGATGACCCCGGCCGCGTGGGGCATGTTCTCCCGACGGCTGCCGCCGTTCGAGCCGCCGCGCCCACCGGCCGGCGACCGCCAGGTGCTCCTCGACGCCCTCGGCGAGCTGGGCGAACACGCCCGCGCCGAGGGGGTCACGCTCTTCCTCGAACCCCTCAACCGGTACGAGGACCACATGGTCAACCGGCTCGACGAGGCGGTCGCCCTCTGCGCCGCGCTCGGACTGCCCTCGGTGCGGGTGGTCGCCGACACCTTCCACATGAACATCGAGGAGGACGACGTGCACCGGGCGCTGCGCGCCGCCGCGCCGTACCTCGGGCACGTGCAGGTCAGCGACTCCAACAGGTACCAGCCGGGCGCCGGGCACCTGGACTGGCCGGCCCTCGTGCGGACCCTGCTGGAGCTGGACTACCGGGGGTGGCTGGCTCTGGAGTGCCGGCTGCGCGGCGACCCGGTCCGGGCCCTGCAACAGGCCGCCGCGGTGCTGCGGCACGCACTGCCCCGGCGGGCCGCCGCATGAGCGCCGGTGCCGTCCCCACCCGTACCGGCGGGCCGGCCGGCCTGGCCGGGCTGCGGCGGCTCGCCGTCGCCACCCTCGACGCCAACTGGGAGCACGACCACACCGTCCCGTCGCGCACGCTCTACCCGCACCAGTGGAGCTGGGACTCCGCGTTCATCGCGGTCGGCCTGGCCCACGTGCGTCCCGAGCGGGCCTGGCAGGAGCTGACGAGCCTGTTCCGGGCGCAGTGGGCGGACGGGCGGGTGCCGCACATCGTGTTCAACCCGGCGCTGCGTGTCGGCGCGTACTTTCCCGGGCCGGAGCTGTGGCGCTCGTCCGACGTCGAGGGCTCGCCCACGGTGGACACCTCCGGCCTGGTCCAGCCGCCGGTACACGCGCTCGCCGCGCTGCTGGCGTACCGGCGGGCACCCGATCCGGCCGGGCTGGCCGCGCTGCGCCGGCTCTACCCGGCGCTGGTCGCCCAGCAGCGGTACCTGGCGACGCGGCGGGACGTCGCCGGCGACGGGCTGGTGTGCGTCGTACACCCGTGGGAGTCCGGTCTGGACAACAGCCCCGCCTGGGACGAGCCGATGGCCGCGGTCGACGCGGACGCGGCCGTCATGCGCGCGTACCGCAGGCACGACACCGCGCACGCCGACGCCGCGCACCGCCCCACGGACCTGGACTACGCGCGTTACCTGGCGATCGTCGCGGCCTACCGCGACCACGGCTACGCCGACCGCGACCTGGCCGACGGCCATCCGTTCCTGGTGGAGTGCCCGCTGTTCAACGCGGCGTTCGGGGCCGCCGAGCACGCGCTGGCCGAGATCGCCGCGCTGACCGGCGCGGACCCGGCCCCGCACCGGGTCCGTGCGGACCGCGTCACCGAGGCGCTGGTACGCCGGCTGTACGACCCGGGCACCGGCACCTTCCAGCCCCGCGACCTGCGCACCGATCGGCTCGTCGGCGCGCGGACCGTGCTCGGGCTCACGCCGCTGATCCTGCCCGGCCTGCCCGCCCGGCAGGTCGACGCGCTGGTCGTCGAGGCCCGGTCACCGCGTTTCGGGGTGGCCCGGTGGATGGACCGGCCGCTGCCCACCTACGACCGCACTGCGCCCGACTTCGAACCGTTGCGCTACTGGCGCGGGCCGAGCTGGCTGAACATCGGCTGGCTGGTGCGGCGCGGCCTGCTGACCCACGGGCACCCGGAGCTGGCGGCCGGCCTGCGCCGCTCGATGATCGACCTGGTCGCCGGGGCCGGCTGCCACGAGTACTTCCACCCCGACACGGGCGCCGGGCTGGGCTCACCGGCGTTCGGCTGGACCGCCGCGCTGCTGCTCGACCTGCTGGCCGATTGACTGTCTCGCGGCCGGCGCCGGGTGGTAGCGTGCCCGCTCTCAGCGGGGCGGGAGGCGGCGTGCGCGAGATCGACAAGGTGGCCTGGACCCTCATCGAGGACGGCCGGGTGCTGAGCACCCGTTCGCAGGGCAAGGACGTGTGGTACCTGCCCGGGGGCAAGCGCGAGCCGGGGGAGAGCGACCTGGAGACCCTGCGCCGGGAGATCGACGAGGAGTTGAGCGTCGAGGTCGACGTGCGAAGCGCCGTGCACCTGGGCACGTTCAGCGCGCAGGCGCACGGGCACGCGACCGGGATCACCGTGCGGATGACCTGCTACCGGGCCGGCTACCGGGGGCGGCTGCAGCCGGCCAGTGAGATCGCCGAGATGGCCTGGCTCGGGTACGCCGACCGGCACCGCACCTCCCCGGTCGACCAGCTCATCTTCGATCACCTGCTGGCGGCGGACCTGCTGCGCTGACGGCTGCTCGGGCGCGCTGGTCGGCTGCGCTGGTTGCTGCGCTGGTTTGCTGCGCTGTCGTGCCGTCGGCGTCGTTTGGCGTCGGCGGCCCGGGGTAAGCGCGCGGCGTGACCGACAGCGCGGGCGGCGACGGGTTTCCGCACTTCATCGACGCGGTGTCCCGCCGGTCCGGCCTGCCGACCGAGCAGGCCGCGGCGCTCGCCCGCGCGGTGCTCCAGACGATGGCCGAGCGAGTCACGGGCGGCCCGCCGGACGAGCTCACCGGTCACCTTCCGGACGAGGTCGACGGCTACCTGGACGACGCGCCGCCGAGCCCGCCCGGTGGCGTTGACGGACTCGACACCGGTGTGGGCCTCGACGTCGGTGGGGCTGACGTCGGTGGGCCTGTCGCGCCGCCGCCGGTGGACGCCGGCCCGGCGGAGTTCCTGCGCCGGGTGGGCCAGCGCGCCGGGGTGGACCCGGCCACGGCACGGGCCGGCACCGGAGCGGTCTTCGCGACCCTGCGGGAGGCGGTGACCGTACGGGAGTTCCGGGAGATGGTCGCGCGACTGCCCCGCGACGACCACGGCGGTACCGCGACCGATCCGCCCATCGTGCCCGACCCGTCCACCCGCTGACCGTCGCCGGGAACCGCGCCGGTGCCTAGACGTCGGCGTCGGGCAGGTCCTCGGGCTCGCTGATCCACGCCGAGAAGACCGGCACTCCGTGCCACGGCCCGGTGGCGCCGTCGGCAGTGGTGTCGGTGGCGACGGCCACCACTGCGTACGGGTGGCCGAAGCGCAGCTCGGCGGTGCGGGCGACGCCCTCCGGCGGCAGGCTGACCGTCCCGAACATGCCGGTCACCGCCGCCGCCTCGAAGCCGTACCGGCCGTACCGCGCCATCGCCACCTGCCGCGCCTCGAAGCCCTGCACCGGTTGGGCGAGCGCCCCGGCCAGCGCCGCCGTCGCCGCCGGGAAACCCAGGTGCTCGGCGGTCAGGTCGTGCTCGCTGCGGGCCGACCAGCAGGGGAGCACCGCCCGGTGTCGTTCCTCGCGGCCGTCGCGGGCGCGGGTCCGGACCCGCTCCTCCCGCAGCGTCCACAGCGCGGTGTCGCCCAGCGGCAGGTCGAACAGCGAGCGCCGTCCCGGCGGTTGCGCGCCGCCGGCCGCGCCGGCACTGAGGTCGTACGCGGCGGCGAGCACATCGGTCGCCGGCACGTGCGGTGCGGCGGCCACGGAGAGCACCACCAGCCCCGCGCCGTCGGTCGCCTGGGCCCGGGCGGCGTGCACGATCACGTCACCGGCCCGATCGGTCGTGACGATGGCCCCCTGGTGCCCGTGGTCCGGGCTGCGCAGCGCTCGCCGTAGGTCCCGCGCCCAGGCGCTGGCCGGGCCGAGCGCACGCGCGTCGGTGACCTCGAACGGCTGCGCCCAGGAGATCCGGGTGGCCAGCGCGCTGGCCAGGGCGAAGACGACGTCCGGGTGGACCTTCAGGGGGAACGTCTCGATCAGGCCGAGGGTGTGCTCGCGTGCCCACGCGTCCAACCCGGCCTGGTCGGGCAGCGTGCCGACCTCGGTCGCCGCCGGCAGCGCCGCCCGCCACCCGGCCGGCTCGTCGGTGCGCCGGCCCGCTCGGAGCCAGAGTGCGGTGGCCGACGCGACAAGTGGATGCGGCGCATCCAGCAGCGCGCGGGCCACGGTGGCCGCGCTGGCCAGGTCGGTGCCCAGCGCCGCCGCGAGCCCCTCGGCCCCCGAGCCGGAGTTGCCCGCCCTCTCGGAGTCGCCCGCCGGTTCGGAGCCGGCCGTCGCCGCCGCGCTGAGGGCGAGCAGCAGCCAGGCCCCGAGCGGGGAGGCGACGTGATGCCGGTCGCCGATCGTGGCGTGCAGCCGCCCGGCGTACGCGGAGAGCGGCGCGTGCAGGTCCGTCGTCATGTACCCACTCTGCCCGTCGCATCCGCGTCCGGCATCTTCGCCGGCCCCGCTCACGACCACAGCTCGAACGGTTCGTCGATCTGCTCGCCGGCCAGGAAGGCCGTGATCAGCCGGGGGAGCTGGCCGGGATAGAACCGTTCCCCGCTGGCCACCACCTCCGGCAGCGGCCACCACCGGAAGCCGAAGTAGTCCTCCCGCTCGTAGTCGAGCCGGTACGCCTCGTCCACGTCCGGCCCGGGCCCGTTCAGCCGTACCGCGACGATCAGCTCGTCCTGGACGTGCCGCAGTTGGCGGTGCAGGAAACTCGCCCGTCGTCGCCAGGTCGGTGCGCCAACCTGGTCGGCGGTGATGACGATGCCGGTCTCCTCGCGCAGCTCCCGCACGGCCGTGTCCCGGTACGTCTCACCGGGGTCCATGCCGCCGCCGGGCAGCTCCCACCACGTGCCCAGCCGGGGATGGTCCGGGTCGCGGGTGTGAAACAGCAGCACCCGGTCGGCGTCGTCGCGAACGACCACGCGCACCGCGCGCCGCTCGAGGATCGGCAGGTCGTCGGGCAGTTCGTCCATCGGGCCAGTCTGCCGCAGTGCGCCGACGCCGGCCGGCCGCGCCGGGGCCGGTAGGCTGCCCGCCGTGGCTGGTCTCTTGAGGAACGTGGCGCAACGCATCTCCCGGGTGGGCGCGGCAATCCCGTCGCCCCGGCGTACCGGGCCGGCTCCCGCGCGGGTGGCCCGCCCTCGCCAGGTGAGCGCGTTGCAGCGTCGGGAGCTGACCTACGCGCCCGAGCGGGACGGCCAGGCCGACCCCGGCGAGATCGTCTGGACCTGGGTGCCGTACGAGGACGACCCCCGCCAGGGCAAGGACCGCCCGGTGCTGGTGGTCGGACGGCACAGCCGGACGCTGTTCGGGCTGATGCTGTCGAGCCAGAGCGAGCGGGACGGTCAGCGGCACTGGTTCGCGCTCGGTCCCGGCGAGTGGGACCGCGACAAGCGGCCGAGCTGGGTCCGGCTGGACCGCGTGCTCACCATGCGTGAGGACAGCATCCGCCGCGAGGGCGCCGTGCTGGACCGGCCCCGGTTCGACCGGGTCGGGCAGGCGCTGCGCGCCGGCTACGGCTGGCGCTGACCGAAACCCCGTTGGCGCACTGTCGCAGCGCGCCCTGTCGAGGTTCCTTCGGGCCCTGTCGAGCTGCCCCACCGGTGGGGCAGTGTGCGGGGTCTGGAGCGTGCCCAGCGGTGGGGCAGCGTGCGGATCTGGAGCGTGCCCGGCGGTGGGGCGGTGTGCGGATCTGGAGCGCGCCCGTGCCCCACACGTAGGGCAGCTCGACAGGTGACGTGGAAACCGTACGCCACGGCTCGTTGAGCCCCGGGCGCCCGGCCGACCACGGCCTCGATGCGGGCGGTGCTCGTCGGCGTTGTGAAGCGCGCGGCGGTCAGACGGGCTCGCGGCTCGGGCCCACCGCGGCGCCCTGCGCCTCCGGCGGCGGGTACGGCTGCTCGGCGAGCAGCCGGGCCAGGTGCGCGCTGTTGAGCGCGAGGGCCTTGGTGGTGCGGCCGGTGGTGTCCGGCTTGGGGCCGGCGTCGCGGTAGTCCACCTTGTGCAGTGCCTCGCCGACCCAGTAGGTAGCGCCGGCCGCCGCGATGGTGAAGCCGACCTCGCTGAGCGCGCACTGGACTTCGCCGATGCTGTGGTGCGCGCCGTCCTCGTTGCCGACGACCGCGACGCCGGCCACCTTGCCGTAGGTGAGCAGCCGTCCCTCGTCGTCGGTCTCGGACAGTTCGGCGTCCAGACGTTCGAGGACCATCTTGGTGACGCTGGCGGGCTGGCCCAGCCAGATCGGCGTGGCGATGATGAGAATCTGGGCCGCGAGCAGCTTGGCGCGGATCGCGGGCCAGCCGTCGCCGTGGCCCTCGTCCGTCGACACCCCGAAGCGCACGTCGTGGTCGACCACCCGCACGATCTCGCCGTCCACGCCCTGGCGGGCGAGTTCGGCCAGCACCTCGCGACCCAACTGGTCGGAGCTGGACGGGGTTGGCGACGGCTTGAGCGTGCAGTTGAGGACGATGGCGCGAATGCTCACCACGACGGGTTCCTCTCGGCGACGGGACGGCCGGCTTCCCCATACCCGGTCTCCGGGGCGACTCACCAGGGCGACGCCGCGTCCTCTTCTGATCGGGTTGACAGACGACCGTTGAGCTGTAGATTCAACCCATCGGTTAATCATCTAGGTGGTTGAAAGCGACATGACAGCAGATCCGGTCAGCGCCGTGTTCGCCGCGCTCGCCGACCCGACCCGCCGCGCCATCCTGGCCCGGCTGGCGACCGGCGAGGCGACGGTGAACGAACTGGCGGAGCCGTTCCCGATCAGCCTCCAGGCGGTCTCCAAGCACCTCACCGTGCTGGAGCGTGCCGGGCTGATCGTGCGGACCCGCGAGGCGCAGTGGCGGCGGTGCCGGCTCGACCCGGCACCGCTGCGCACCCTCGCCGAGTGGGTCGACCAGTACCGCCGGCTCTGGGACGAGCGCCACGACGCCCTGGACGACTACCTACGCGACCTGAAGGAGACCAGCCGTGACCGAAACCCGTGACCTGACGATCGACATGTCCTCCGACCGGGACATCACGATGACCCGGTCCTTCGACGCTCCGCGCGACCTCGTCTTCGCCGCGCACACCCAGGCCGAACACCTCAGGCACTGGTGGGGCCGGGGCAACCCGCTGGACGTCGAGATCGACTTCCGCGAGGGCGGCCGCTACCGCTTCGTCGAGCACGCTCCCGACGGCAACGCGTACGCCTTCCGGGGCGAGTTCCGGGAGATCGTCGAGCCGGAGCGGATCGTGCAGACGTTCGAGTTCGAGGGCATGCCCGGTCAGGTGGCGGTGGAGACGCTGGTCTTCACCGAGCAGGACGGCCGCACGGTCCTCACCGGCACCACCCGGTTCGACACCACCGAACAGCGCGACGGCATGGCCGGGTCCGGGATGGCGCAGGGGGCCGCCGAGTCGTACGCCGCCCTGCAGCGCCACCTGTCCACAATGCGCTGACGGGTAGGCGCGAGGAGAAACAGAAATGGCAGGGACGTCGCGCTCCCTGCCACCTCCAACTTATATCGCACCCGGGGTCTTGCGGCAAGACCCGGGTGATGCCGCAGAATCTCCACCCGAAGCCCAAACGTGGGAAAATCGGGGGATCTCGTGATCGATGTGATCATTGCCGGCGGCGGGCCGACCGGTCTGATGCTGGCCAGCGAGTTGCGACTGCACGGTGTGCGCGTGGTCGTGGTGGAGAAGGACGCCGAACCGACCCGCTACGTCCGTTCGCTGGGTCTGCACGCGCGCAGCATCGAGGTGATGGACCAGCGCGGGCTGCTGGAGCGCTTCCTCGCCCTGGGCACGCGGCATCCGCTCGGTGGCTACTTCGCCGCGATTCCCAAGCCGTCGCCGGGTGGTCTCGACAGTGCCCACGCGTACGTCCTCGGTATTCCGCAGACCACCACCGACCGGCTGCTGGCGGAGCACGCCGTCGAGGTCGGCGTCGAGGTCCGCCGCGGCAGCGAACTGGTCGGCCTGAGTCAGGACGACGACGGGGTGACGGCGGAGCTGGCCGACGGTACGCCGCTGCGGTCCCGCTATCTCGTCGGCTGCGACGGCGGCCGGAGCACGGTCCGTCGGCTGCTCGGTGTCGGCTTTCCCGGTGAACCCAGCCGGGTCGATTCGCTGCTCGGCGAGATGGAGGTGGGCGTACCGGCGCAGACGGTGGCCGAGGTGGTGGCCGAGGTCCGCAAGACCCACCTGCGGTTCGGTCTCGGGCCGCTCGGGGACGGCGTGTACCGGGTTCTCGTGCCCGCCGCCGAGGTTGCCGCGGACCGCTCCGTCCCGCCGACGATCGAGGAGTTCCAACAGCAACTGCGGGCGTACGCGGGCACCGACTTCGGCGTGCACTCGCCACGCTGGCTCTCCCGCTTCGGCGACGCCACCCGGTTGGCCGAGCGCTACCGGGTCGGCCGGGTGCTGCTGGCCGGAGACGCGGCGCACATCCACCCACCGACCGGCGGGCAGGGGCTCAACCTCGGCATCCAGGACGCGGTCAACCTCGGCTGGAAGCTGGCCGCCGAGATCAACGGCTGGGCGCCCGACGGGCTGCTGGACAGCTACCACGCCGAGCGGCACCCGGTGGCCGCCGACGTGCTCGTCAACACCCGCGCGCAGATGTTCCTGCTGTCCCCCGAGCCGGGGCCGCAGGCGGTCCGCCACCTGCTGTCGGAGCTGATGGACTTCGAGGACGTCAACCGGTACCTGATCGAGAAGGTCACCGGCCTGGGGGTGCGCTACGACTTCGGCGAGGGCCACGAGCTGGTCGGTCGGCACCTGCGGGACGTACCGCTGAAGCGGGGACGGCTCTACGAGCTGCTGCACGGCGGTCGCGGGCTGCTGCTCGATCAGACCGGCCGGCTCTCGGTCGACGGGTGGGCCGACCGGGTCGACCACGTCGTCGACGTCAGCGCGGAACTGGACGTACCCGCGGTGCTGTTGCGGCCGGACGGCCACGTGGCCTGGGCCGGTGACGATCAGGCCGACCTGGTCGCTCAGCTGCCCCGGTGGTTCGGCGGACCCGCCGTCTGAGGCGGACCCGCCGCCTGAGGCCGTCCTGTCACCACTCCGCGAGGCGGGCGCTGTCGACGAGCTGGCGGGGCGCCCGCGGGCCGGAGAGGCTCTTCGCCTGGTACATGGCCGCGTCGGCGCGGCTGAGCGCATCGGTGAGCTGGGCCGGACCGGTCACCGGGGCGAGCCCGACCGAGGCGGTGACGCGGACGCTGCACCCGTTGAGCCGGATGGGCGCGGCGACGGTCTCGCTGAGGCGGCGGGTGGCGTGCTCGATCCAGCGCCGGTCGACAGTCGGGCTGGCGAGCAGGCCCGCGAACTCGTCGCCGCCGAGGCGGGCGACGAGGTTGTCCCCGGCGAAACCGGCCAGCCGTTCGGCCACGCTGATCAGCACCTGGTCGCCGGCGGCGTGCCCGTACCGGTCGTTGATCTGCTTGAAGTCGTCGAGGTCGAGCACGATGGCGATCAGCGGCTGGCCGTCGGCGTTGGTGAGCAGCGCGGCCGCGAGGCGGTAGAAGGCGCGTCGGTTGGGCAGCCCGGTGAGCGGGTCGTGGCTGGCGGCGTGCCGTTCGGCGGCCAACTCGGCCTGGAGGTGCCCGATCTCGGCCTCGGCCCGCAGGGCCCGACGGCGCATTTGCCAGGAGGAGAGCAGGGCTCCCGCCGCACAGATGCCGGAGGCGACGCTCATCGGATCCGGCACGAGACCTCCCATCGCCGCGACCGCCTCCAGCCGTCGGTCTGCGCGGCGCGGTGCCGCGTCGGGGCCAGTTTTCCCTGGTGGTTGCCCCAGTCGGGGTAACGCAAAGTGAACGGATAAGCACCGATCACGTGCGTTATCATGCTCGCCGTCCGGTGCAGATGCAATAGCAGATGCACGTGCATAACGATCCACTGTCGATACCGCACCCTCGCCGTCACCGCTCCTCCCACGGGCACCGGCGGGCTCGTGAGCAGAAAGACGCCTCTCATGCAACAGCCACCCAATGGCGTTCCGATTACTCAGTTGCCCCCGCTGAGCTGGCAGAAGAGCCGCCGCAGCAACCCCAGCGGCAACTGTGTCGAACTCGCTGAACTGCCCGGGGGAGCCGGCATCGCCGTCCGCAACTCGCGCCATCCGGAGGGGCCGGCACTGATCTACACAGTGGACGAGATCGCCGCGTTCGTGCTCGGCGCACGCGACGGCGACTTCGATCACCTGATCAACTGACCGGTCGCCGAAGGCCGTCCCGGGGACGGGACTGAATCGCCGGTACGGAGGAGTTCACCTCACTGTCGGTCCATGGCATGCTTACACGTCGGCCGGGCTGGGTGCCCGGCCGCGTGGTCGGTATCCGGAGGTCCGCACGTGACGATGGTTCCCGCCGAGGGCGGTCCGACAACCGGGCCAACCGTGCTGCGCATGCTGCTCGGCGCCCAACTGCGCCGCCTGAGGGAATCCAGCGGAGTGACCCGGGAGGGCGCCGGGTGGGAGATCCGCTCCTCTGAGTCGAAGATCAGTCGGATGGAGCTGGGTCGGGTCGGCTTCAAGGAGCGCGACGTGTCCGACCTGCTGACCCTCTACGGCGTCAGCGACGAGGGCGAGCGCGAGGCGCTGCTGAAGCTCGCCCGGGACGCCAACAGCCCCGGCTGGTGGCACCGCTACGGCGACGTGCTGCCCAGTTGGTTCCAGTCGTACCTGGGCCTGGAGGCGGCGGCTGCGCTGATCCGCAGCTACGAGGTGCAGTTCGTCCCCGGCCTGTTGCAGACCCGGGAGTACGCGCGGGCGGTGGTGCTGCTCGGGCACGGGGCGGCCGGCGTCGCCGAGATCGATCGCCGCGTGGAGTTGCGGATGCAGCGCCAGCAACTGCTCCACCGGGACAAGCCGCCGCAGCTCTGGGCCGTGGTGGACGAGGCGGCGCTGCGCCGTCCGATCGGCGGCGCCGAGGTGATGCGTGAGCAGCTCGTCGCGCTCATCGAGGCCACCAAGTCGCCCACCATCCGCCTCCAGGTCATTCCGTTCGCCGCCGGTGGCCACGCGGCCGCCGGTGGCGCGTTCACCATCCTGCGCTTCGGTGACCAGGAGCTGCCGGACATCGTCTACATCGAACAGCTCACCAGCGCCATCTACCTCGACAAGCGCGACGACCTCGACTATTACGCAGTGGCCATGGAGCGGCTGTGCGTCGAGGCCGAGCCGCCGGAGCGTACGCCGGAGATCCTCGGTCGACTGCTGGAGGAGCTCTACCCGCAGTGAGCGCCCGCCCGGGGCGGCAGTCGCATCCGGGGTGGCCCTGCGGGTTCGCAGGTTCGTATTGACCGTCGCCAACTCGTCGGGTTAGTCTCTGTATCGATTCAGACTGAATCGATACAGAGAGGTGCCGGGTGAAGCCAACACTGCAAGCCGTCGCGGACGCCGTAGGTGTCTCCCGCAGCACCGTGTCCAACGCCTACAGCCGTCCCGACCAGCTCTCCACGGCGCTGCGCGAGCGGATCCTCGACGCCGCCCGTCAACTGGGCTACCCCGGGCCCAACCCCACCGCCCGCTCCCTGCGCCGCGGCTTCGTCGGCTCCATCGGGGTCCTGTTCACGTCGCAGCTGTCGTACGCCTTCACCGACCCCTTCGCGATCAGCTTCCTCACCGGGGTGAGTGGCGCCGCCGAGCGACACGGCACGAGCATGCTGCTGGTGCCGCTCCCACCCGCGCAGACCGACGCCCGCCGCGCGGTGGAGAACGCCGCAGTCGACGGCTTCTGCGTCTACTGCGTCGCCGACGAGGAGTGGGCGTTGGACGTGATCCGGGCGCGTGGACTGCCGTACGTCAGCACGGCCCCCCGCGACGACGCCGGCGCGGACGAGCGGTACGTCGGCATCGACGAGCGGGCCGCGGCGCGCAGCGTCGCCGCGCACGTGGCCGGCCTCGGTCACCGCCGGGTGGCCCTGCTCGCCGACGCCGTGCTGCCCGACGCGCCCGCCGGCCCCGTCACCCTGTCCGGTGCGCACGAGGCGTGGCACCCGACCACCCGCGGCCGGCTCGCCGGCTTCGCCGACGCGTTCGCCGAGGTCGGCGTCGACTGGGCGGAACTGACGCTGGTCAACGCCCTCGGCAACAGCCGCCAGGCCGCGGCCGCCGCCGTCGCCGGCCTGTTCGACGGGCCCGTGCCACCGACCGCCGTGCTGGCCGGTTCCGACATCCTCGCCCTCGGTGTGCTCGACGCGCTGGCCCAGCGGCCGGGCGGCACCAACCCGCCGGTCTCGGTGACCGGCTTCGACGACATTCCGGAGGCCGCGTCGGCCGGCCTCACCACCGTCCGGCAGCCGGCCGAGGAGAAGGGCCGGATCGCCGCCGAACTGCTGCTCGACCCACCCGCGGACGCCGCAGCCGGTCACGTGCTGCTGCCCACCGCACTCGTCGTCCGGGCCTCCACCGGACCTGTCCCGAGGAGTTGACCATGGAATTCCCGACCGGCTACGTCACCGCTCTCGACGCGATGAACCGACACGTCAACTCGGCCCGACCGGACGCCCCGGTCCAGGCCGAACGGCAGCGCCGGCCGCTGCTCGCCCCGACCCGACAGGTGACCGCCGTCGCCCTGCGCCGGCTCGCCGACCGGATCCAGCCCCGACCGATGCCCACGGTGACCCGCTGCTCCTGACCCATTTCGGCACAGGCGGGACGAACGGTGCCGGGTCGGGCACGCAGAGTGGTCGAAGGGGCACTCGCCAGGCAGACTGGTGGAGCCATGTCACCCTTCACGCCCACCCTCCGCCTCCACGACCGCTACGTCCTGCACGAGCGGATCGGGCTCGGTGGCATGTCCGAGGTGTGGCGGGCCGACGACGAGGTCCTCGGCCGGCCGGTCGCGATCAAGGTGTTGGCCGGGCAACTCGCCGCCGACCCGCAACTGCGGGCCACCATCCAGCGCGAGGCCCGCGCGGCCGCCCGGCTGACCCACCCACACGTCACCCAGGTGTACGACTACGCCGAGGCGACCCTGGCCGGCGGCGTCGTCGTCCCGTACCTGGTGATGGAGCTGGTCGAGGGCCACAACCTGGGCGACCGGCTGCGCGGCGGCCCGCTGCCCTGGCCCGAGGCCGTCCGCGTGGCCGGCCAGATCGCCGCCGCGCTGGCCGCCGCGCATCGCATCGGCGTGGTGCACCGCGACGTCAAGCCGGGCAACGTCATGCTCACCGACACCGGCGCCAAGGTCCTCGACTTCGGCATCGCCGCGCTCGGCGGGCTGGACAGCCAGTCCGGCGAGCCGCTGATGGGCACACCCGCGTACTTCGCGCCCGAGCGCCTCACCGCCGGCCCACCCGACCCGGCCAGCGACGTGTACGCCCTCGGCGCGCTGCTTTACCGCACGCTCACCGGCCAGGCGCCCCTGCCCGTGCAGAGCTGGGAGGACGCCCTCGAGGTGCACCGGCGGGGCACGCCGGTGCCGCCGCTGCGGGTGGACGGCCTGCCCGCCGACATCGCCGACCTGACCCTTGCCTGCCTCGCCGCCGACCCGGCCCGCCGGCCGAGCGCCGCGCAGCTGGCCCGCCGGTTCGGTGCCGGTCAACCGGTCGAGCCCCCCACCGAGCTGCTGCGCATCGTTCCGTCCGCCGCGGCGGCCCACCCGCCGACGCTGATCGACCGCTCGGCCGCCCGGCCCGTGCCGGCTCCGGCCGTGCCGGCCCGCCGCCGATCGCGCCGACCTCTGGGCCTCCTCGTCGCGGCCGGTCTCGCCATGCTGGTCGGCCTGGGCGCGGTGCTCACCCAGGGCCTCGACACTCCCGACACTCCCGACACTCCCGGGCCCGCGCAGGTGGCGGCCCCGCCGTCGACCTCCGCCCCGGCGCCCGCGCCCAGCACCCAGTCACCGAAGCCGCCGGCATCGGCATCGGCGTCGCCGGCGCCGTCGACGGCAAGCGCGGCGCCCTCGACGGTCGGCCAGCAGGTGCCGGTCAGCTTCCGCCAGGTCAGCGACGAGTTCACCGAGGTGCTCGCCGCGGCGGTGGCCCGTGGGGATGTCGACCGCAAGACCGCCCAGGACCTCCGCGACGACCTCGCCGACGTGAACCGACGGTCCAAGGACCGCGAGCGGCGCATCGCCGACCTGCGGGACACCATCGCCGAGTTGGTGGACCGTGGCCGGCTGCCGCGGCAGACGGGCGCCCAGCTCGACGCGCTGCTCAGTCAGGCCCGCGGGCTGCCCGCCGGCCGCACCGACGGCTGAGGCATCTGTCGTAGTCTCACCGGCATGACGACGAAGCAGACGCACACCCTCGCCGTGCCCGGCGTCGAGCTGGTCTACGACGTCCGCGGCCCACTGCCCCCGGGCGGCGGGCGGCCCGCGCTGCTCATGATCGGCCAGCCGATGACAGCGGAGGGCTTCGACGCGCTCGCCCCGCACTTCAGTGACCGCACCGTCGTCACCTACGACCCGCGCGGGCTCGGCCGCAGCATCCGTACCGACGGCCGGTCCGACCACACGCCGCAGCAGCAGGCAGCCGACCTCCACCTGCTCATCGAGGCGCTCGACGCCGGCCCGGTGGACGTGTTCGCCAGCAGCGGCGGTGCCGTGACCGCACTCGAACTCGTCGCGACCCACCCCGGCGACGTCGTCACGCTGGTGGCCCACGAGCCGCCGATCAACGCGGTGCTCCCGGACGCCGCGGCGGCCGAACGCGCTCGGAACGGCTTCTACGAGGCGTACCAGGCGAAGGGATTCGGCGCCGGCATGGCCTCGTTCATCGCGATGACGTCGTGGCAGGGCGAGTTCACCGACGCCTACTTCGCCCAGCCCGCGCCCGACCCGGCGATGGTCGGCATGCCCACCGACGACGACGGCAGCCGCGACAATCCGCTGCTGTCGAAGAGCTCGTGGGCGATCACCGACTACCGCCCCGACGCGAGCGTGCTCACGGCGTCGTCGACCCGGATCGTGATCGCGGTCGGTGAGGAGTCGGCGGGCACCTACACCGCCCGTACGGCCCTCGGCACGGCGGCGCTGCTCGGCCAGGAGGCCGTGGTGTTCCCGAGTCACCACGGCGGCTTCCTCGGAGGCGAGTTCGGCTATGCGGGCAAGCCCGAGGAGTTCGCCGCGCGGCTGCGCGAGGTGCTGGACGCCGGCTGACGACTGTCATCTCGTACGGACGGCTGATCCATCCGCGTGCGTCGCTGGCATGATGGGCCGATGCGAACACGGTTGATCTTCGTGCGGCACGGCGAGTCGCTCCACCAGGTCGACGGGATCGTGGGCGGCCCGCACGGATGCCGCGGGCTGACGCCGCTCGGCCACGACCAGGCACACCGGCTTGCCCAGCGACTCGTCGACGACTACGCCGTCGAGGGGCCGGTGGCGGTGTACTCGTCAGTGCTGCGGCGCACCGTCGAGACCGCGCAGCCCATCGCCGCGGCGTTCGGCGTCCGCCCGCTGGCCGACTGCGGTCTGTGCACGTGGCACACCCCGCCGTACGCCGACGGGCTGCCGGTCACGCGCTTCCGTACCGAACACGCGGTGCCGGGCGGGGGAGTGTTCCGGCCCTTCGAGGACGGCAACGAGAGCTGGGCCGAACTGGTGGTGCGCGTCAGCCGCGCCATCATGGAGATCGCGCACCGGCACCGGGGCGGCACCGTGGTCCTGGTCGGCCACAGCGAGACCGTCGAGGGCGCCTTCCACGCGCTCGCCGCGCAGCCGATCTTCCGGGCGTTCGACCTGGACGTGCCGCCGGCCTCGATCACCGAGTGGGTCACCGACCACGACACCGGCGGCTGGCCGCCGGCCCGCTGGACCCTGCGCCGCTTCGGCGACACCGCCCGGGTCGGCCAGCGCGCGATCCAGTAACGCCGCGCCGGCGCCCTAGTCGCTGCTGAGGACCTGCTCGCGCAGGATCTCCGCGTGCCCGCAATGCTGAGCCAGCTCGCGCAGCACGTGCAGGTACACCCAGCGCAGCGGCAGCGGGCCACGCCGGTGGCCGCGCAGCACGTCGTCCAGGCCCAGGGACGCCGTCGCGAGGCGGGACGCCTCGCACGCCTCGCGGTGCGCCTGCTGGACGGTGGCGATCGTGTCGCCGTCGGCCAGGATGAACGACTCGTCCGGCGTCGCCGGGATGCCGATCTCGGCGCGTGGCCGGCAGGTGACGGCCTCGTCGAACCAGACCTTCTCGACGAAGGCCGCGTGCTTCACGAGCCCCAGCAGCGTCGTGCGGGACGGCACCAACGAGCGTCGCGCCTGCTCCTCGGTGAGCCCGTCAAGGGAACTGTTGAGCGCGCGGCGGTGCTCGTCGAGAAACGCCTCGACCTGCGCCTGGGACGGCAGATCGACGACATCGTCGGCGAAGGTCGGCGGGAAACCGGTCATGGGCCGAAGCATGTCAAGGCCGCCGTCCACGAGCAACCGCGAAACGCACGAGCCGACCGACGCGGAAGCGCCGTGACGCCGATCGGGCCGCACCGAATCAGTCCTCAATGGAGGGTCGTCGCGGTCCACTCGCCCGGCGCCGTGTTCACCCGGGCGGCCACGTCACCCTGCGGCGTCCAGATGGCCGACCGGCCCGCCGCCTCGGTGTAGCCGCCGCCGGTGGACCCGGCGAAGCTCGCCACCGCCACCCAGACCCGGTGTGTCGTGGCGATCCGTTGTGCCCGCTCGTCCGGAACCGCCGCGTCGCGCGCCGACTCCAGCACCCCCGCCGCGTACACGTCGATCCCGAGTGCGGCCGTGCGCTGCGCGTGCGCGGCGACGCCGGTGTCCTTGCAGACCGCCAGCCCGATCCGCCACCCGTCCACCTCGAGCACACCTGGTGTGTCGCCCGGGCGGAACCGCTGCGCCTCCGCGCCGCCCAGCCACATCTTCCGGTACGCCACGGCCACCCCGTCGCCGGTCACCGCCAGCACCCCGATGTGGTCACCGGCCACCGGTGCGCCGGCCAGCGCCAGGGTGCCCGCCTCGGCGCACGCGTCGACAAGCGGCGCCAACCGGGGGTCGTCGACCGACACGACCGGGCCCTGCACCTCGTACCCCGTCAGGGACAGCTCCGGGAAGACCACCACCCGGGCGCGCGCCGCGCGGACCGCGTCGGCGTGTGCCCGCGCGTTCGCTGCGACATCCAGGGGTACGCACGGCGGCTGCGCCACCGCGAGCCGCAACGGGGTGCGGTTTTCCGCACCCCCGCCGGTGTGGGCGACCCGCGGGGTCCGATGGTCCGCCTCATGGTCGATTCTCAGGATCGGTTCGTAGCGTGGGGACATGATTCGAACGTCGCACGCCGTCCTCGCCACCGGAACCCCCGCGGCCGCGGCCGAACCGCCCGAGGGCGGAATCGTCGGCTACGTCAGCGATCTGGTGGAACGGCTCGGCGGGCCGGGCGCCGGACTGGCGGTGGCGCTGGAGAACCTGTTCCCGCCGATCCCCAGCGAGGTCATCCTGCCGCTGGCCGGCTTCGTGGCGGCACAGGGGCGGATGAGCCTGGTCGGCGCGATCTTCTGGACCACGCTGGGCTCGGTGCTGGGCGCGCTGGCGCTCTACCTGATCGGCGCGTCCCTGGGCCGGGAGCGGATGCGCGCCATCGTCGCCCGACTGCCGCTGGTGAAGCTCAGCGACGTGGACCGGACCGAGGCGTGGTTTCTCCGGCACGGCGTGAAGGCGGTGTTCTTCGGCCGGATGATCCCGATCTTCCGGAGCCTGATCTCCATCCCGGCCGGGGTGGAGCGAATGCCGGTGCGGACCTTCCTGCTCTACACGACGCTGGGCAGCCTGATCTGGAACACCACCTTCGTGCTCGCCGGCTACCTGCTCGGCGACAACTGGCACCTCGTCGAGGGCTACGTCGGCACTCTCCAGAACGTCGTGATCGTCACCTGCGTCGCGGCCGTTGCCTGGTTCGTCGGCTCGCGGGTGCTGCGGGCCCGCCGCTCGGCGCGAAACCCCGCGTCGGCCGACCGCTCCGGCTCGGACCCGGGGTCTTCTCGCCATGGTGCGCCGCCGTCGGGGATGCCGGATCCGGGCGGTCGGGGCACCCTCTACCGGGGGAGTTCCTGGGCCTCGGACGAGCGCTAGCGTCTCGCGGAGGTCTCCGGTGAAGCGGAGCGAAAGGGGCGCCACCCGAAGGGACGCCAGATGACCGGGGAGCGGCCAACCGGCCCGTGGTGGACTCGGCTGCGGCTGCCGTTCGGCGTCGCCGTCGGGAGTGCCACGGCCGCCGTCGAGCTCGGCTTCCTGGCCGTCGCGGCGGTCGCGCTCGCCGTGTCCGCGCTCGCGCCCGCGGCCGGCCGCCGGGCCACCGACCTGACCAGACGGTGCGCGGGACAGCTCGTACGCCTGGAACGTCGGCGTCTCGCCGGTCTGCTCGGCGCGGACGAGCCGCCCGCGGCGCACGAGGTGGCGACCCGGCGGCAGGTCGGCTACCTGGCCGCCCGGCTGCTGCCCGGCACGCTCGGCCTGCTGGCGTACGCCGTGCTGGGCATCGGCCTGGTGCTCGCGGGGATCGTGCTGCGCGCGGCGGTACGCGGAGAGTTGAGCCTCTTCGACGCGCTGTCCCAGGTCGCCGTCGGCGCGGTGCTGCTCCTGCTCAACATCCAGGCCCTCGCCAGCATCGCCGCGCTGGACGTCCGGCTGGCCGGGCGGCTGCTGCGGCCGGGGCACCGGGCGGAGCTGACCCGGCGGGTGCAGGAGCTGACCACCAGCCGGGCAGCGGTCATCGCGGCGGTCGACGCCGAACGGCAGCGCATCGAACGTGACCTGCACGACGGTCTCCAGCAGCGGCTGGTCGCCCTCGGGATGCTGCTCGGGAGGGCCCGCCGCGCCCGCGACGCCGACCGCACCCGCGCCCTTGTCACCCAGGCCCACGAGGACGTGCAGCGGGCCGTCGCGGAGTTGCGCGAGGTGGCGTGGCGGGTCTACCCGTCGGCGTTGGACGCCAGCGACCTGGGTGAGGTGCTCGCCATGGTCGCCCGCGGTTCCGAGGTGCCGGTGCGGATCCGCTGCGACCTGCCGCTGCGCCCCGCACGACAGATCGAGACGGTGCTCTACTTCGTGGCCTGCGAAGCGCTCACCAACGCCGCGAAACACGCCGCCGCTAACCTGGTCACGGTCGAGATCGGCGTACGGGAGGGGTGGGTCCGCATGCGGGTGCACGACGACGGTGTCGGCGACGCGGATCTCACCGGGCGCGGGCTGTCCGGGCTGGCTCGGCGGGTCGCCGCGCTGGACGGTCGGCTGGTCGTGACGAGTCCGGCCGGCGGCCCGACCACAGTGCTCGCGGAACTGCCGTGCGGTTAGTTCTCGCCGAAGACTCGACCCTGCTCCGGGAGGGCCTCACGCGGCTGCTGGCCGAGGAGGACCACGAGGTCGTCGCCGCCGTCGGCACCGCCGACGAGCTTGTCGAGGCGGTCGCCCGGTCCCGTCCCGACGTGGTGGTCACCGATGTCCGGATGCCGCCCACCCACACCGACGACGGGTTGCGTGCCGCGCTGGAGATCCGCGAGCGGTGGCCGGACACCGGCGTCCTCGTGCTCTCCCAGTACGTCGAGCGGCGCTATGCCGCCCGCCTGCTCGCGGACCGTCCCGAAGGCATCGGATACCTGCTCAAGGACCGGGTCGCCCAGGTGGACGACTTCCTCGACGCCCTCGACCGGGTCGCCGCCCGGGGCACCGCGCTCGATCCGGAGGTGGTCCGCCAGGTGGTGGCCGGATCGGAGCGACCCGACCCGTTCGGTCGACTCACCCCGCGCGAACGGGACGTCCTGCACGAGATGGCCCAGGGGCACACCAACGCCGCTGTCGCCCAACGGTTGCACGTGTCGCAGAGCGCCGTGGAGAAGCACGTCAACGCCATCTTCGACAAGCTCGGCCTCGCCCACACGACCGGCTACAGCCGCCGCATCCTCGCGGTCCTGCGCTACCTGGGCACCCCGTCTTAGCTCCCGGGATGTCCGGCTCATCCCGAGCCTGAGGTGTCCGAGGTCCCGGGCGGATCGTCACCTGACGGCCCGCTCCGGACCACTCGGGTGGATGATCGCGGGCGAAATGTTCGATCCTGGGGTCTTCAGGCTGTGACCGGTCGCATCCCTGGGCCGGAATCGTGGCCGGCCGGGGGTCGTTACACACCCTGACGATCGCAGGACCACGGCCACCTCCACCCGCTCGACCGGATGGGGAATGGCCGGCCGGGCCGGGTCGTTGCAGACCCCCGAACGACAGTGGGCCCGCCCCCGGGTCCGCAACCTGGCCCCGGTGAGGGCCGGGAATGACCCCGGACCGGTGGTCGTTACACACGGTCCCGGCGCCGCGAGCCTCCCCGGTTCGCAGGCCGCCCCCCAGACTTTTCCCCTGTTTTGTGCAGCGCCGGACGAGGTGCTCACATCCGCGTCGCCGCTCCCCGGCGGTGAGGCGGGTGTTCCTACCCCCGAAGGAGCTACCCCCATGAACACGATCTTCCGTAAGAGCATGCTGTCTGTTGCCGGTCTCGCGTTCGCCGGTGGTGTCTTCGCCGGCCCGATCGCCCATGTCGCCACCCCGGGCACGGACGCCCGCCCGGTGGCCGTGGTGCAGGCCGACAAGCCCGACACGAGCAAGCTGATCCCGCACGGCACCCAGGGTGCCCAGTCGCACATCGACCTGAACGACGAGCAGACCGCCAACGTCAAGGCGATCATCGCCGCCACGAAGAAGGCTGGCCTGCCC
This sequence comes from Micromonospora sp. NPDC049114, assembly GCF_040648635.1. Lineage (NCBI taxonomy): Bacteria > Bacillati > Actinomycetota > Actinomycetes > Micromonosporales > Micromonosporaceae > Micromonospora > Micromonospora sp. NPDC049114. The sequence continues at coordinate 47,341 of NZ_JBEZEA010000008.1, forward strand.
GAGCGCGCCGCGGTCATCTCGATCGCGACGAGCCTGCAGGAGTCGAAGCTGGAGAACCTGGGTCACCTCGGCGACATGAACGACCACGACTCGCTGGGTCTGTTCCAGCAGCGGCCGTCCAGCGGTTGGGGCACGCCCGAGCAGATCACCGACCCGGAGTACTCGACGACCGCGTTCCTCAAGGGCCTGCGTCAGGTTGACGGCTGGCAGGACATGCCGCTGACCGAGGCCGCCCAGACCGTGCAGGTCTCGGCGTACCCCGACGCGTACGCCCAGTGGGAGCAGCAGGCGGCCGACCTGGTCGGCCAGTACTGGAACAGCTGACCCACAGCCCAACCCGACCGATGGCCGGCACCCCCCTGGGGTGCCGGCCATCGGCATGCCCACCCGCCGGGTCGCCCGGACGGCCCGCTCGGCCCGGCCCGTACAGCGCGGCGCGGCGCGGCGCGGATCTTGGACAGTTACCGTTCCGAGCGGACGGTAACTGTCCAAGATCTGCGCTGGGGCGGGAACACCGGCGGGCGTCCGCTGGTTGTGCACAGTGTCGGTGTGACTCAGTGTCCCCGGGCCTCACCTACATAGCCCTCGCGGAATACCGTCCGGCTGGAGCCGCGTCGCGCCACTCGCCGAGAGGCGACCTGCACACCGACACCGGCGCCGCCCTCGACCACCCGGTCGGGGGCGGCGCTTTTCCGTGTCCGCCGTGCACCATGAGCCGCCCTCGTGCGCGGCACAATGTCCCGGTGACTGCCGCGCAGATCTGGTCGGAGCAGACGGGGTTGCTCGTACTGCCGAGCGGGGCCGCGGTGCGCGGCCGCCGCGTCGCCGCGACCGCCTCGCCTGCGGACTTCGCCCTGCTGTTGGCACCCGGCCCGGAGCCGACCTGGCCATACCGCCGGATCAGGTGGCCCGACTTCTGGGTGCCGCTCGATCGGGCGGACGCACTCGACGCGTTGCGCGCGGCTCTGCGTCGGGCACACGACGGTGAACGCGTCGAGGTGGCCTGCCGCGGCGGGATCGGCCGGACCGGAACGGCGTTGGCCGCTCTGGCGATCCTCGACGGCCTGCCTGCCGAGCAGGCGGTGCCCTGGGTCCGGGCGGGCTACCACCGGAAGGCTGTCGAGACACCCTGGCAGCGACGCTGGCTGCGCCACGTCGCCTGACCACCGGCGTCGCCGGCGACGCGACACGCTCCTGGTGGAGTGGGCCGCCGCCGGATGGTCGAGCGGCCAACCGCTCCCGCCGGGCGATCTTGTTGACTAGGGTCGGGCACATGAGAGCTGCGCTGCTGGCGGTTACGGCGTCCGCCGTCCTGCTCGCTCCCGGGCCGGTCCCGGCCGCCGCGGCGGCCCCCACGCCCGTCGCCCCGACGGAAGCCGCCGCCACGGGTGCCGCCGCCCCCGTGCCGACCGTGCGGTGTCCACGGGTGCCGGCGCCGGCGATGTCCCGCCCGCCACGGCCCTCGCCCCCACCCGCCGTGCCCGAAGCGCGGGTGGTCGGCGGCGCGGGGTTGGCCACCAGCGGCCTCGTCGTGCCGCCCGGCGCGGGCACGCCACCGGCGATCACCGCCACCTCGTGGCTGGTCGCGGACCTGGATTCCGGCCAGGTGCTCGGGGGCTGCGGCCCGCACGAGTACGGCACCCCGGCCAGCGTCCAGAAGCTGCTGCTGGCGGCCACGATGATGCCCCGGCTCGACCCCGCGCAGACGGTGACCGTCACCGCGGCGGACATGAACATCGAACCCGGCTCCTCCGCCGTCGGCCTGGTCGAGGGCGGCCGCTACACGATCGAGACGATCTGGCTGGGGCTGCTGCTCAACTCCGGCAACGAGGCGGCGAACGCGCTGGCCCGGCTGGGCGGCGGGTCCGACGGCGCGGCCGGGGGAGTGCGGGCCATGAACGAGCAGGCACACCACCTGGGCGCGCTCCAGACGCACGCGGTCACCCCGTCCGGTCTGGACGGCAAGGGCCAGTTCACCAGCGCGTACGACCTGGCGCTGATCGCCCGGGCCTGCTTCGCCCAGCCGACCTTCCGGCGGTACGCGCTCACCCGGCTGGCGACGATTCCGGCTCAGCCGGCGCAGCGGACCAAGGGCTTCCAGATCCAGAACGAGAACCAGCTCATCTACCGCTACCCGGGTGCGTTGGGCGGCAAGACGGGCTTCACCGACCTGGCGCGGCACACCTACGTCGGCGCGGCGGAGCGGGACGGGCGTCGGCTGGTGGTGACGCTGCTCGGTGCCGAGCCGGCGCCGATGCGCGGCTGGGAGCAGGGGGCGGCCCTGCTGGACTGGGGTTTCTCGCTGCCCCGCGACGCAGACGTCGGCCGCCTGGTCGAGCCGGGTGAGCTGACCGCCACGCCGTCGGCCGCGCCGTCCGCGCTGGCCGCGCCCGGTCCGCCCCGCCCCGCGGCGGCCAGCGGCCCGGCGGGCACCGCCTCGGGATGGCTGTGGTCGGTGGTCGCGCTCAGCGGCGCGGGAGTGCTGGTACTGCTGGGCGGGTTGCTGTGGCACCGCCGCCGCCGGTTGCCCGGTCAGATCGACAACGGGCCCCGGCATCCATAGACTCCGGTCTTTCTGGCAGCACGAGCCCAGGAGGATCCCTGTGTCGAGTGAACTCGAAACGCCGTCCGGCGCGGCGGCACCCCGCCGGTCGGTGCGCGCGCTGACCCGCCTCGCGGGTGTCACGGCGTTCGCCGCAACGCTGATCGTCGGTGCGTCGGCTGCCGCGGTGGCCGCGCCGGGCGCGGCCGACGACGCGGTGAGCGCGTCCGCCGCCGATGCCCGCCCGCCGCGCACCACGCACGGCCCGTGCGCCTACACCGAGACGCCCGACGAGCCCGCCGCCCGGCCGGTGCCGCTGCCGCCCGACCCGCGCCGCACCCCGGACCGGGGCAGCGTCCGGGTGACCCTCTCCACCAACCAGGGGCCGATCGGGTTGACACTGGACCGGGCCGCCGCGCCGTGCACGGTGCAGAGCTTCCTGCACCTGGTCGGCAAGCGCTTCTACGACCGCACCCCGTGCCACCGGCTCACCGCGTACCCGACGCTCAGTGTGCTGCAGTGCGGCGACCCGTCCGGCACCGGTGAGGGTGGCCCCGGCTACCGGTACCGCGACGAATTGCCGACCGACCTGCCGCCGGCCCCCACCGACCCGACCGGCGTCCGCCGGGTCTACGCCCGGGGTGTGCTGGCGATGGCCAACGCCGGGCCGGACACCAACGGCAGCCAGTTCTTCCTGGTGTACGCCGACTCGGCGCTCCGCCCCAACTACACGATCTTCGGCACTGTCGACGCCGCCGGGCTCGCCACCCTGGACCGGATCGCCGCCCAGGGAATCGCGCCGACGGCCGAGGACCCGGCGCCGGTCGACGGCGCTCCCGCGCTGCCGGTGACCATCCGGCGTGCCGTCCGGGCACACCACCACCACTGATCCCGCTCGGCGCGGTGGGCGGCCCCACGTCGCCCACCGCGCCGCGAGGCGTGCAGGTCTGTTGTCGTCGCTGCGGCGGGCCGGAATTTTCGCGGCTGGACCGGAACAGGTGGAACCGGAATCCGCCCCGGTTCGAGCCGTCGGAACCGAAGGGGTCAGCCGGTCGGCGGGACGGCGGTGCTGTCCCGGACGACCAGCTCGGTGGCCAGCTCCACCCGGGGCGAGTCGATGCCCTCGCCCTGGGCCAGTCGCAACACCGTCCGCACCGCCAGCCGGCCCATCTCGACAAGCGGCTGCCGGACGGTGGTCAGCGGCGGTGACGCCCAACGGGCTTCCGGCAGATCGTCGAACCCGACCACGCTGACGTCGTCGGGAACCCGCAGGCCACGGCGGCGGATGGCCTCGTAGACGCCGAACGCCATCTGGTCGCTGGCCGCGAAGATGCCGGTGGGCGGGTCGGCCAGGTCGAGCAGCGCCGTGCCGCCGGCGAAGCCGGAGGCGTGGTAGAAGTCGCCCGGGTAGATCAGCGCGTCGTCCACCGGCACGCCGGCGGCCTCCAGTCCCGCGCGGTAGCCGTCGAGGCGGGCCCGGCTGCACAGCAGGTGCGTCGGCCCGGCCACGAATCCGATCCGCCGGTGGCCGACCGCCAGCAGGTGTTCGGTCGCGGCGAGCCCGCCGGCCCAGTTGGTGGCGCCGATCGTCGGGACGTCCATCGCCGGCACGCCGGCCGGGTCGACGACCACCACCGGCACGTTGAGGCGGCGCAGTTGCGCGTGCAGGGGCGGGCTCAGGTGTGACGTCACGAAGATGACGCCGTCGGTGGCGCGGGTGCGCAGGTTCTGCAACCACTGCCGGGCCGCCGTTGGCTGCCGGTGGATCGCGGAGACCACGGTGCCCACCCCGGCGCCGTGCCCGACGTCCTCCACGCCCCGGATGATCTCCACCGCCCAGGGGCTGTCCAGGTCGTTGAAGACCAGGTCGACGAGGCCGGCGCGGCGGACGCTGCGGCTGCTGCGGCGCCGGTAGCCGTGGTGGCGCAGCAGCTCCTCGACGCGTTCGCGGGTGTCGGGGGCCACATCGGACCGACCGTTGAGCACCCGTGACACGGTCGGCACCGAGACCCCGGCCTCCCGTGCGATCGCGGTGATGGTCACCCTGCGTCCGTCGTCCGCGTCCACCCGCGTCTCCTTCACCGCTCCGGAGAGACGACCACGAGCGTCGTCCATCCAGTGTCCCGGAACGGCACGCCCGCCCCTCGCGCCATCTTGCCTCACGGACGGGGGTTGACGACACGCCAGGTCGGTTCTAGCGTTCGGCTGAGTTGCGGAAATATTCCGGAAATTGCGGGGGGCGCCATGCACACGGACCTGCCCGAGGCGCAGCTACGCGAGTACCGCGGCGTGGTGCGGGACCCGGCCGACTTCGACGAGTTCTGGGCCGACACCCTGGCGCAGGCCCGCGACGCCACCTGGCCGGTCCGGCTCGAACCCGTGGTGACCGGCCTGAAAGCCATCGACGTGTACGACGTGACGTTCCCCGGGTTCGCCGGTCAGCCCGTCCGGGCCTGGCTGCGGGTGCCGCACGGCGCCGGCACGGCGCTGCCGACCGTCGTGCAGTACGTGGGCTACGGCGGCGGGCGCGGACACGCGCTGGAGAACCTGCTCTGGGCGTCGGCCGGGTTCGCCCATCTGCAGATGGACACCCGGGGGCAGGGCTCGGGCTGGAGCCGGGGCGTCACGGCGGACCCGGGCGCCGCCGGCCCGGAGGCGCCCGGCGTGGCGACGCGGGGCATCGCCGATCCCCGCACCTACTACTACCGGCGGTTGATCGCCGACGCGGTCCGGGCGGTGGACGCGGCCCGGACCCTGCCGATGGTCGACCCGACCCGGGTGGCGGTGCTCGGGCACAGCCAGGGTGGCGCGCTGGCGCTCGCGGCCGGCGCGTTGGCGCGCGGTGTGCGGGCCGTGGTCGCCCTCGTGCCGTTCCTCTGCGACATTCCGCGTGCCGTGGTGGTCACCGACGCCCACCCCTACCGGGAGATCCGCGACTACCTGGCGATCCACCGGGACGCCGAGGAGCGCGTGTTGTCCACCCTGTCGTACGTCGACGGCGTCAACTTCGCCCGACGCTGCCGCCGGCCGGCCCGCTACTCGGTGGCGTTGATGGACGACATCGTGCCGCCGTCGGGGGTCTACGCCGCCCACAACGCCCACGCCGGGGCGACGGAGCTGTCGGTGTGGCGGTACAACGGCCACGAGGCCGGCGGGATCGACGACGACGAGGCGGCCCTGCGCTTCCTCGGCGCGCACCTGGTCGAAACCCCCGACCCGGCGCCGGCCATTGCCGATCCGGCTCCGGTCCCGGCCGGCGGTTGAACGGGCTCGCCGCGGCCGGCTGTTGATCCGGCGCGCGGCACCTGCCGCTGCTGATAGACAGGACGGGTGCGCAGGTCAGGGTGGGTGAGCGGCGGCGTCGTGCTGGCGCTCGTCGCGGTGCTCGGCGGCTGCTCGCATCCGCAGCCGCGTCCGGGCCCGGCGGCCCCGCTCCCGCCGACGGCGAGCCCCGTACCGTCGTCGGTGACCCCGACCCCGACCCCGACCCCGACGGCGACCGGCGGGTTGCCGGGCTTCGTGGTGCTGACCGACGTCGACCCGCGCATCCACGCCGACATCCGCTACGCCACGGCGCACAACTTCGTGGGCCGGCCGATCGCCGGTTACCCCGAGCCGCTGTGCCTGCTCACCCGCCAGGCGGCCGAGGCGCTGCGCCGGGTCCAGGACGCCGCGCTGGCCGGCGGCCACAGCCTCAAGGTGTACGACTGCTACCGCCCGCAACCGGCGGTCGACGACTTCGTCGCCTGGTCGAAGCGCCCCGGCGAGCAGCAAACCAAGGCCGAGTTCTATCCGGACCTGGCCAAGGACCGGCTCTTCGCCGACGGTTACATCGGAGCGCCGACCGCCCACAGCCGGGGCAGCACGCTGGACCTCACGCTCGTCGACGAGCCACCCGCCGACCAGCCCGCGTACGTCCCGGGGCAGCGGTTGGTCCCGTGCACCGCGCCGGCGGGACGGCGCTTCGCCGACAACAGCATCGACATGGGCACCGGGTTCGACTGTTTCGACGTCCGGGCGCACACCGACGATGCGCACGTCACCGGCACGGCACGGGACAACCGGCAGTTGCTGCGACGGTTGATGACCGCCGCCGGGTTCGTCAACTACGACCGCGAGTGGTGGCACTACAGCCTCCGCGACGATCCGCACCCGCGCACGTACTTCGCCGCGCCGGTGGCCCGCTCCTCGGTCGGCTGACGCGTGGCCCGACACCACCGCCGGCGGCACCGTCCGGCATGATCACGTCAATGACCACCGAACGGATCGGCCCCCCGCTCACCGGCGACGAGCGCGAGACGCTGCGCGCCTTCCTCGACTTCCACCGGGCGACGCTGGCCCTCAAGTGCGCCGGCCTCACCGACGAGGAGTTGCGCCGGCGGTCCATGCCGCCGTCCACGCTGTCCCTGCTGGGCCTGGTCCGGCACATGGCGGAGGTGGAACGTGCGTGGTTCCGACGGGTCATCGACGGCGAGGACATCCCCCTGGTCTGGTCGGAGACCGGCGACTTCCAGCAGGCGTACGACGCCAGCGCTTCCACCCGGGCCGAAGCGTTCGACGCCTGGGAGCGCGAGGTCGAGCACGCCCGCCGGATCGAGCGGGCAGCCGCGTCGCTCGACGTGACCGGCCACAACGCCCGCTCCGGCGAGACCGTGTCGCTGCGGCTGGTGATGCTGCACCTGATCCACGAGTACGCCCGGCACAACGGGCACGCCGACCTGCTGCGCGAAGGTGTCGACGGCACCGTCGGCGTCTGAGGGGCGCGTCAGGTCCAGTAGAGGATGCGGCAGGCCGGGACCCGGGCGGTCAGCTCGTCGGTGAACCAGCTCCGCAGCTCGGCCATCGTGTCGCGGGGGTAGACGTACTTCACCGCGCCGAACCTGCCGTGTTTGCGGCTGCGGGCCTCCTCGTCCATCTCCAGACGGGTGCGCGGGTACCAGCCGAGCAGCACCTCCTTGCTGCCCGGTGTGAACCGGTGGGTGATCAGCTCGGCGGTCAGGTCCAGCTCCGGGACCCCGTCGACCGCCGCGCGGACCTGGTCCAGCAGGTCGCCGTAGCGTTCCCGCCAGTCGGGCAGCGCGATGATCGGCGCGATGGTCAGCCCGACGGGGTAGCCGTCGAGCGCGAGCCGGCGCAGCGCGGCGAGCCGGTCCGGCACCCGCGCCGTGCCGCCCTCGAACCGTTCGCTGACCGGGGCGCAGTTGACGCTGAACCGGACCCGGGTGCGGCCGTGGTGGGGCAGCCCGACGAAGGTGTCCACGTCGGCGTACTTGGTGGTCCAGCGCAACTGCACGGGCGCGTCCCACTCGGCGAAGTGCTGCACCGCCCGCCGCCAGCTGCCGGTCAGGTGTTCCAGCGCGAGGGGGTCGGTGTAGCAGGACGCCTCGAAGGTGGTGCCCTCGTCGGCGCGGCGCGCGTTGCGGCTGGTCACGGTGCCGCGCCCGGCGTACGGGGCCAACCCGGCCAGGATGTCGTCGAGGTCCGCGTACACCCGGGTCACCGGCGGGCCGGAGAGCGAACCGGCGAGGTAGCAGTACTGACAGTGCGCCGGGCAGCCCTCGGCGAGATCGACGCGCCAGTCGGCGCTGGGGGCGATGGGTTGCAGGACGCGCCGCGACGGCGGGCTCACGACGATCGCCATGGTCGCCTTGGCGCGGGCGTACGTCTCGGAGTCGGTCTGCCCCCGTACGCCGGTGAGCCGGTTCGACCGCAGCCGTTCCACCTCGATGCCCAGCGCCCGCACCCGGTCGACGATCCGCTGCCCGTGCGGGTGTTCCAGGGCGGCCGGGGTGGCCACCACCCGGCCCGGGGTCCAGCGGCGTGCCGGTTTCGCAGGCGGGGCGAGCCCGGTCAGGTCCCGGGTCGGCACCCGCTCGCCGCTGGCGTCGTGCGGCGCGGCGGGCAGGTCCACGGCGAGCGGCCGGTCGACGTCGACGGCGTCCGGGCTGGTCATCCGGCCGGGGTACCCGCTGCCGCAGGAATCCCACCCGATCGGGCCGGCGGCGATTGACGCACTGGGCGGCACGGCATAACCTTTCGTCTATCTGTAAACCTTGTGAACAGATAGTTCACGTCGACGCGGCGGCGCGCGTCCCGACCGAAGGGACGATCAGGTGATCGCAGAACTTCCCTCCCGTACCAGAAGGATCCTGTCGGTTTTCGTCGCCCTCGTCGTCGCCGTGACCGCCGGCCTCGGCCTCGGCGTCGCGCGCAGCGCGCAGGCCGCGCCGACGTTCAAGGTTCTGGCCTTCTACAACGGCACCTGGGACGCCGCGCACATCGACTTCGACCGGGACGCGCGCGCCTGGTTCCCGCAGGCCGCCGCCCAGTACGGCTTCTCCTGGGAGGCCACCACCAACTGGGGCCTCTTGAACACCGCGAACCTGGCCCAGTACAAGGTCATCATGTTCCTCGACGACGCGCCGCCCGCCGCGCAGCGGCCTGCCTTCCAGCAGTACATGCAGAACGGTGGGGCGTGGATGGGCTTCCACGTCAGCGCGTTCACCACCGACCCGTCGAGCTGGAGCTGGTACTACAACACCTTCCTCGGTTCGGGCTCGTTCCAGACCAACACCTGGGGACCGACCCGCGTCACGATGCGCGCCGACAACCGCACCCACCCGGCCACCCAGGGGCTCCCGGCGACCTTCGCGTCGTCGATCAGCGAGTGGTACTCCTGGAGCAACGACCTGCGCCAGAACCCGGACATCGACATCCTGGCCTCCGTCGACCCGTCCAGCTTCCCGGTCGGCACGGACCCCAACCAGTCCTGGTACGGCGGCTACTACCCGCTCGTGTGGAGCAACAAGCGCTACAAGATGCTGTACGCCAACTTCGGGCACAACGCGATGAACTACAGCACCAACACCGGGCTGTCCTCCACCTTCGACAGCCCGCAGCAGAACAAGCTGCTGATCGACGGTCTGCACTGGCTCGCCGGCACCGGCACGGCGCCCACCCCGACGCCCACTCCGACGGGCACCGCCGGCCCGATCTCGCCGACCGCCTGGCACACGGTCGTCAACCGGGGCAGCGGCAAGTGCGTGGACGCGCGGGCCGCCGGCACCGCCAACGGCACGGCCATCCAGCAGTACGCCTGCAACAGCAGCGCCGCCCAGCAGTACCAGTTCGCCCCGACCAGCGGCGGCTACCTGCGCGTCAACAACCGCGGCAACAGCGCCCAGGTGCTCGACGTGACCGACCGGTCGACCGCCGACTCGGCGCCCATCCAGCTCTGGTCCTACAGCGGCGGCAACAACCAGCAGTGGCGGGCCGAGTCCGAGGGCGGCGGCTACTACCGGCTGGTCAACCGCAACAGCGGCAAGTGCCTGGACGTGCCGGGAGCCTCCACCGCGGACAGCGTCCAGCTCATCCAGTACACCTGCAACGGCACCGCGGCGCAGTCCTTCCGGCTGGTGTCTGTGTCATAGCGTCGCCGTACCCTCTGCGCCATGGCGATTCCCGACCTGGTGCCGATCGCGCACGAGCCCGACTACCGCACCAGCACCATCGGTCGGTACGACAAGGGTCAGTTCTTCGGCTCCGTCACCGCCACCCTCAGCGACGGTGGCGGAGCCGACGACGACTGGTACCGCCACAAGCGGTGGTACGCGGTGCTGCACCGGTTCGACGCCGACGGCGTGCACACCGACTCCGACATCTGGTTCGCCGGCACCAGCGAGACCGAGGACGCCTCCATCGACCGGGCCAGGGCTCGCCTCGCCGAGTGGCTGGACGCGCTGCCCGGCCGCGTCTTCGCAGACATCGCCATCGGGCCGTTCCAGATCGAGGTCGACGGGCACACCTTCGGGCTGGTCGACTGGTCCGAGGAGTACGACGGCGACGACCACGCTGAGTTCCTCCCCGACGACCTCGGGTTCGATCCGCCCTGGGACGGCTGCTACGACACCTGAGCCCCGCTCGGCGGCCCGCCCCCACGCCCCCTGGTGCGTGCCCTGTCGAGCTGCCCCACGAACGGGGCAGGCAAGCGAGCGCACGTGTCGGTGTCGTGACCGCCGTCGACCGTGGGCGTGACCGCCGTCGGTCGTTTGCGGTGTCGCGACCGCCGCGGGCGGTGCTTCCTCCGGCTGGCCTCGGTGGAAGCACTGCCCCATCTACCTCCGCCTGGCCTCGGTGGGAAGCACCGCCCCATTTACGGGGCAGCTCGACAGGTCGCGAGAGTGACCCCCGGGGCCAGACCACGGCCAGTCGCGCGGGCGCAATATCCTTTGCGGACAGCTCCTGCCCCGCCTACCGTCATGCGCAGTACGGCCGAGCACACCCCCGGGGAGCACGCCATGTCGCAACGCACAGCCACCGACGCCACCTGGCGCAGGCCAGGTAGCGGCGCCGGTGCCGCGTTGCGGTCCGCCGCGTCGTACGACTGTCTCGGCCGGCCCGCGCAGGGGCGGCCCCAGGATCGGTGCCAGGGGCGGCGACTTCGCTGACGCCACACGCGTCAGGCGTGGCCGCCCACCCCCTGCGGGTTGGCGGCCCTTTTCCTATCCGACGAACTTTCGCGCCTGTTCATGGTGGCGCACGATCATTTCCGGTCATCATCAACGATTGGTGCCGGTCTGAAACAAGGAGACCACGATGGGATTCACCCCCCTCGCCGGCACTCGGGCGCCCGTCCGGGTCTGGACCGACCCGTACGCCATCGAACCGCAGGCCGCGAAGCAGCTGCGCAACATCGGCGCGCTGCCCTGGGTGCAGGGCGTCGCCGTCATGCCCGACGTGCACTTCGGCAAGGGCGCCACGGTCGGCTCGGTGATCGCCATGCGACAGGCCGTCTCGCCGGCCGCGGTCGGCGTCGACATCGGCTGCGGCATGTCGGCGGTGCGTACCTCGCTGACCGCCGCCGATCTGCCGGACGACCTGGCCAGGCTGCGCTCCGCGATCGAGGCCACCATCCCGGTGGGTTTCGCCCAGCGGCAGGAGGCGGTCAACCCGCGCCGGGTCCGTGGCCTGGAGCAGGCTGGTTGGGACGACTTCTGGAGTCGGTTCGCCAGCCTGGACCGGCGGGTGGCGCAGCTGGAGACCCGGGCCCAGCGGCAGCTCGGGACGCTCGGCGGCGGCAACCACTTCATCGAGGTCTGCCTGGAGCAGGGCGGCGCCGACGAGGGCCGGGTCTGGCTGATGCTGCACTCCGGGTCGCGCAACATCGGCAAGGAGCTGGCCGAACGGCACATCGGAGTGGCCCGCAAGCTGCCGCACAACGTCGACCTGCCCGACCGGGACCTGGCGGTGTTCCTCGCCGGAACGCCCGAGATGGACGCGTACCGGCGGGACCTGTGGTGGGCGCAGGAGTACGCGCGGCGCAACCGGGCCGTCATGCTGGCCCTGCTCTGCATTGTGGTGCGCGAGCACTTCCCGCAGGTCGGCTACGACGAGCCCATCAGCTGCCACCACAACTACGTGTCCGAGGAGAGCTACGACGGGGTGGAGGTGCTGGTCACCCGCAAGGGCGCGATCCGGGCCGGCCGAGGCGACCTGGGCATCATCCCCGGGTCGATGGGCACCGGGTCGTACATCGTGCGGGGCCGGGGCAACCCGGACGCGTACTGCTCGGCGTCGCACGGCGCCGGCCGTCGGATGTCGCGGGCGCAGGCCAAGCGGACGTTCAGCACCGACGACCTGGCGGCGCAGACCGCCGGCGTCGAGTGCCGCAAGGACGCCGGGGTGGTCGACGAGATCCCCGGCGCGTACAAGGACATCACCGAGGTGATGGCCCAGCAGGAGGACCTGGTCGAGGTGGTCGCGCACCTCAAGCAGGTCGTCTGCGTCAAGGGCTGACGGGGTACGCGCGGGCCGGGAGCACCGGCCCGCGCGGCGTCCCGTTCTAGAAGCCGACGAAGACCCGGCGCAGGTCTTCCAGGGTCAGCAGCGAACCTGTCACCTGCACCCCGTCCGGCGTGTAGCGCGGCCCGAGCCGGCCGGTCACCAGCCGCAGCCACGCCTCGGCCGGCAGGGACAGCTCGCCGTCGGACTGCTCCGGCGCGTCGGTGAGCGTGATCTGCTCACCCAGTCGCAGCCCGAACGTGCGCTCCGGGTCCCGCAGCCGAACCAGCAGGGTGGCCTCCCGGCCGGCCAGCTCCTGCGGCCGGCTCGTCCAGCCCAGCATGCCGCCGATCTGCTCGATCAGCAGCGGCACCGCCTCCGGCGTCACCGCCGCGTACTGGTTGAACGCCACCTCGGTGTCCCACTGGTGCAGAGCGAACTCGCTGAGCCGGAACCGGGCGGCGGTGGCCACGTCCACCGGCTCCGGCAGGAAACCGAGGTTGATCCGCAACGTCGAGCGGGTGTCGGCGTCCAGCGCCTCGTACGCCTCGACCAGCCGCTGGTTGGACTCCAGGAAGCCGGCCGCGTGCTCCTCGGGGGACATGGCGTCCCAGCGCTGCCAGACGGTGCGGTTGAAGTCGCCGTCCGGGGTGGGCTTGCCCTCGATGGCGGCGGTCAGACCGGCGAGGCCGATCTCCGCGCCGCTGCCGAGGTGACTCAGCACCTGGGAGACCTGCCACTCGCTGGCACCCGAGGGGCGGCGCAGGTCGTCTTCCTTGAGGTCGCGCACGAGCGCGGCAAGCTCCTCGTGGCCCGCCCGTAGCGCGTTGATGATCTGGTCGGCAGCCGTGGACATGTGTCTCCTCAACGGATCTTCGACGATGGTCGGGACGCTACCGGACGAGTGTGCCGGCCGGGCCGCTCCCCGGTCAGGAGCGGCCCGGCCGGCCGTGTCGTCCGGCTCAGCCCATGTGCACTGTGTTGCCGGTGGGGATGTCCTCCTTGCGCACCTTCACCAGGACCAGGGTGGCCAGCCCGGCGAGCACGATCAGCGCCGCGCCCCAGGCGAACGCCACGCGGTAGCCGTGCACGAGCGCCTCGACCTGGGTGATCGGGTTCGGCGCCCGGCCGACCAGGTACGCGGCCACCGCGCTGGTGTAGAAGGTGTTCAGCAGGGCGGTGCCCAACGAGCCACCGATCTGCTGCGTCGCGTTCAGCGTCGCGCTGGCCGCTCCGGCGTCGTGCTCCGGCACCCCGACCAGCGCGAGGCTGGACAGCGGCACGAAGGTGAAGCCGAGGCCCATGCCGAGGATGACCTGGGCGGGCAGCAGGAGGGTGAGGAACGAGGTGTCCACGTCGATCTGGGTGAGCGTCAGCATCGCCACGGCGGCCAGCACGGCGCCGCCGACCATCAGCGGCTTGGCGCCCACCTTCGGCATGAGCTGGCTGGCGCCACCCGCGGCGATCAGCACGCCCGCCGTGACCGGCAGGGACGCGAGCCCCGCCTCAAGGGGCTTGTACTGCAGGACCACCTGGAAGTAGAAGGTGAGGAAGAGGAACGCCCCGAACAGGCCGGCGCCGATCAGCGTGGAGGCCAGGTACGCCCCACCCCGGTTGCGGTCCAGGATGATCCGCAGCGGCAGCAGCGGGTGGTTGGAGCGCAGCTCGATCATCACGAAGGCGGCCAGCAGCACCACACCAGCGGCGATGAAGCCGAGCGTCGCGGTGGCGTCCCAACCGTCCTCGGCGGCCTTGGTGAAGCCGTACACCAGGGAGACCAGGCCGGCGGTGACGACTACCGCGCCGGGCACGTCGTAGCGGGTGTTGCCGTGCGCCCGGCTCTCGGGCACCAGCGGGAGAGCGAAGGCGATCGCGATGGCGGCGACCGGGATGTTGACAAGCAGGCACCAGCGCCAGTCGGCGTACTCGGTCAGCACGCCGCCGAGCAGCAGCCCGACCGCGGACCCACCGCCGGCGATCGCGCCGTACACGGCGAACGCCTTGGCCCGCTCCGTGGCCTCGGTGAACAGCACCGTGAGCAGCGCCAGCGCGGCCGGGGCGAGCAGCGCGCCGAAGGCGCCCTGCAACGCGCGGGCGGCGAAGAGCATCTCGCCGGTGGTGGCCAGACCGCCCAGCGCGGACGCCAGCGCGAAGCCGACCATGCCGACGATGAACGTGCGCTTGCGACCCCAGTAGTCGGCGATCCGGCCGCCGAGCAGGAGCAGACCACCGAAGGCCAGCGTGTACGCGGTGATCACCCACTGCCGGTTCGCGTCGGTGATCCCCAGGTCCGACTGGGCCTGAGGGAGCGCGATGTTCACGATCGTGGCGTCCAGGACGACCATCAGCTGTGAGACCGCGATGACCGCCAGCGCGATCCAACGCCGCGGGTGCGGCGTGCCTGTCGACGTCCCGGCGCCGGGTGCGCCGGGGGCTGTCGAGGTGGTTCCGGGCATGGTGAAGCCTTCCGTGGTGCGGATGTCGATGGATCAGGCCTGGGACGGGCGGTCGTGCTGGTAGCGGAGCACCGGGATCAGCACCTGGTCGACGACCTGGATGAGGAACGAGTCGTCGGCGGGCAGGCCGTGCGCGACGACGCGGGACATGGTGAGCGCGGGCGCCAGGTCGTGGAACAACTCCCGTTCACCGGCATCCGGGGGGATCTCCCCACGGGCGGCGGCGCGGACGAGAATGGCGGTGCTGGCCACCCGCCCGGCGGGCAGCACCTGGTGGCGTACCAGGCGTTCCAGCTCCGGGCTGGTCCGCATGGCGAACGTCAGCGCCTGCATCAGGTCGCAGTCGGCGACGCAGATGGCGGCGGTGGCACGCAGCAGTTCGATCAGGTCGCCCCGCAGCGAGCCGGTGTCGGGTGGGCTGTGCACGCCGACCTGACGGTCGCGCAGGGCGGCGACCACCAGCTCGGCCTTGCCGTCCCACCGCCGGTAGATGGTGGCCTTGCTCACGTGTGCGCGGGCGGCGACGGCGTCGATGGTCATCCGGTCGTAGCCGACCTCGCGCAGCAGGTCGATCACCACGGCGAACAGGTCGCTGGACGTGCAGCGCGCGGCCCGAGCGGCCGGCACCCCGACGCCCGCGCTCACCTGCCGACCATCCAACACTCGACGACCCCCCGCGAAACGATGTCGTACTGACCCTAGTTCGTTGCTGGCCGTTCCTGCAGGCTTTTATGAGCTGCGTCGCACCCGGTGGACGAAACGATTACGTTTCCGCCGCACTGCGGGCGGATGAACCCCGTGGTCAGCTCCCGCTGGGGGCGAGGATCACCGGCACGGCCACGGTGTTGACCCGGGCGCCGTCGCGCGCGGAGACCTCGTACACCTCGATCGTGCCGTGCTGCTCGCGGGCCGTGCGCCAACCGACCACCAGCCGGTACGCGCCCCGGCAGCCACTGCCGCAGCTGGCGGTGCCGAAGCCGGTGGCCACCTCCCGGCCGGCGGCGTCCAGCACCCGGATGCTCACCGTGGCCTCGAACACGTCGGCGGTGCCGGTGACGGTGAGCGGGGCGCTGACCCGGTCGCCGACGCTCGGTGCGGTGACCACGATCGGCGCGAGCAGGTCCGGATAGTCGGCCCGGCCGAGCGCCGCGCCGCCACCGAAGCGGACCAACCGGACGGTGGGGAACTGGGTGAGCGTCCACACCACCTGCGCCTCGCGCAGCCGCCGACGCTGCGCCGCGTCGTCGCCGGGCGCGACAGGACCGAGCGTCGCCACGCCGTCGGTGATCCGGGTGACCTCGACACCGGCCGGCAGCAGGGTGACCATTCCGGTGGCGGCCTCGGCCGGCGTGGGCCCGGCGGCCAGTTCGGTGAGCGCGAGCCGGGACGTCGTGACGGTGGCCGGCCGGGTGCGCCGGGTGGGGACGAGCAGGCCGTTTCGCACGTACCACAGCTCGATCGTCACCGGGTCCGACCGGCGGGTGGCGGTGGCCGTCGGTGCCGGCGGCCGCGGCGCGGTGCGGGTGGCCGCCGGCGATGACGGTGATCCGGGCGGCGGGGTGGGCGCGGAGGTCGGGCGTCCGGCGGGCGGCGCGCTCGGCGGCGGCGCGGTGGGTGCCGCGCCCAGGACGCCGGAGCGGGGCGTGCCGCACCCGCCGACCAGGAGCACCGCGACCAGCACGGGCACGCCGACCGCGTGCCAGCGCGCTCGGATCGCGCCGTGCCAGCGCGCTCGGACCGCGCCGCGCCGGTTCACCCGGCACCGCCCGTCGGGTCGGCGGTCGCCGCTTCGGCGTCCCCGTCGGGGCTCTTCGCGGGGCGTGGCACGCCGCCGGTCGGCCCGGGCGGGCCGTGGGCCGGCAGCTCCAGACGGAACCGGGCACCTGCGCCCGGCGCGCTGCGGACGCTCAGCACCCCACCGAGCAGGGCGGCGTGTTCCCGGGCGATGGCCAGGCCGAGGCCACTGCCGGGCGCGGAGCGCGAGGCGTCGACCTTGTGGAACCTGTCGAACACGTGCGCCAGGTGCTCGGCGGGGATGCCCGGCCCCTGGTCGGTGACGTCGAAGACGACGAGCGCGCCCGCCCCGGTCACGGTCGCCCGGATCTCGCCGCCGCCGTGCTCGACCGCGTTGGTGACCAGGTTGGCCAGGACACGCTCCAGGCGACGCGGGTCCGTGCGCAGCGCGACCGGGTCGCCGGTGACCAGCACGCGGTCCGACCAGCCGCGCGCCGCGACGATCCTGCGCAACAGCGCCGGCGCGTCCACCGGCTCGACGTTCGGCAGTTCCCGACCGGCGTCCAGCCGCGAGACCTCCATCAGGTCCTCGACCAGGCGGCGCAGCCGGACCACGTCGCCCACCAGCAGCCGCGCGGCCGGCCGGGCGTCGTCGGGCAGCCGGTCCAGCTGCTCGCGCAGCAGCGACGCCGCGGCCACCAGGGCGGTCACCGGGGTACGCAGCTCGTGCGCCACATCGGCGGTGAACCGCCGCTCCCGGGCCTGGGCGGCCGACAGGGCGGCGATCTTCGATTCCAGCGCCTCGGCCATCTCGTTGAACGACGCCGCCCAGACGCTGAACTCGTCGCGCCCGTGGACCGGCAGGCGGGTGGCGAGCAGCCCTTCGGTGAGTGCTCGGGCGGCGCGGCTCGCCCGACCGACCGGCTCCAGGGTGCGGCGGGCCAGGAGATGGCCCACCCCGGCGGCGACCAGCACGACGAGCACCCAGCCGGCCAGCAGCGCGGTGCGTACCTCACCCAGATCGGTGGCGATGTCGTCCTCCACGGTGATCACGTACAGCTCCGCGGTCGAGCCGGGGATGCGTCCGCCGACCACCAGCAGCCGGGGTCGCTGCTCCGGTGCCGAGCGCTGGTAGGCGAGCTGCCCGTCGGCGACCGAGGCCC
The DNA here is from genome assembly GCF_040648635.1 of Micromonospora sp. NPDC049114. Classification (NCBI taxonomy): domain Bacteria; kingdom Bacillati; phylum Actinomycetota; class Actinomycetes; order Micromonosporales; family Micromonosporaceae; genus Micromonospora; species Micromonospora sp. NPDC049114. The sequence continues at coordinate 65,016 of NZ_JBEZEA010000008.1, forward strand.
GCAGTCGCGTGCCCAGGGCGGGGGCGTACGCGGGATGGGAGGCACGGGTCGGGCCGTCGACGAGGACGACGTGCCGCCCGCTGCCCTCGAAGCTGGCGAGCAGTTCGGTGCCGCGTTGCTCGGTCAGGGGCAGGAACTCACCGGCGAGCAGGAGTTGGTAGCGCGCGTCGGCGGCGGCCTGGCGCAGCGAGGCGTCCAGCCAGGACTGCCGCAGCACCACTGCCGCCCCACCGGCGAGCAGGCCGGCGGACACCCCGGCGACCAGCACGAACGCGATCGTCAGCCGGCGCCGCAGGCGGCCCGGCGCCACCGCTCGTCCGGCCATCGCCGACCTCCCGTCAGAGCGTGGACAGCTTGTAGCCGGCGCCGCGTACCGTGCGGATGCGCAGTGGGTGCGCCGGGTCGTCCTCGACCTTGGCGCGCAGGCGCTGCACCGCCACGTCGACGAGCCGCGAGTCGCCCAGGAAACGGTGGTCCCAGACCAGGTCCAGCAGCAGTTCGCGGGTGAAGACCTGGCCGGGCCGTCGGGCCAGCTCCAGCAGCAGACGGAACTCGGTGGCGGTCAGGGTCACCTCCCGTCCACCGCGGCGTACGACGAAGCCGCCCGGATCGATCTCCAGGTCGCCGACGGCGATGGTGGGTGAACCGGCCGGAGCGCTCGCCCGTCGCAGCACCGAGCGGACCCGCGCCACCAGCTCCGGCAGGTCGAAGGGTTTGCGCAGGTAGTCGTCGGCCCCGCATTCGAGGCCGACCACCACGTCGAGCGTGTCGGTGCGGGCGGTCAGCATGAGGATCGGCACCTGGCTCGTTCGCCGGATCTCCCGGCAGACCTCCAGGCCGTCCAGGCCGGGCAGCATGACGTCGAGCACGATCGCGTCGACCGGGTGTGCCCGCCAGGCCATGAGCGCCTGCCGCCCGTCGACGGCGGTGTCGACCCGGAAGCCGGCGCGACGCAGACCGAGGGCGGTGACCTCCCGGATGGAGGCGTCGTCCTCGACCACCAGCACGCGGCCCTCCACCACCTGAGGGTAGACCCGTCGCGACGCTGCGCAGCCCTGGCGAAACGGTCGGTGTCGGCGGCCCGGTCGGTCCCGGTACGGCATCGGTCGCCCTCGACCTCCGGCGGGTGATCCTCGATCTTGGCTCCGGCTACCATCGGGTCGCCAACCGCACCAACGCGATGGTCGTCGATGGCCGATCCGCACCGGGCCGTCGCCACCGCGTGACCAGTTCACCTGAGAGGACACGACGTGCAACGTCATGGCTGCGTGATCCGGCTCCGTCCGGAGCACCGGGAGACCTACCTGCGCCTACACGCCGAGGTCTGGCCCGGCGTCGAGAAGACGCTGCGCGAGGCGAACTTCCGCCACTACACCATCTTCCTGCACGGCGACCTGCTCTTCGGCTACTACGAGTACGTCGGCGACGACTATGAGGCCGACCTGCGGTACATCGCCGCCGACCCGAAGACGCAGGAGTGGTGGACGTTGACCGACCCGTGCCAGGAATCGCTCGCCGAACCCGGCTCGGGGGACTGGTGGGCCCCGATGCGGGAGGTCTGGCACCTGACCGACGAGGCGGCCGGGGAGGCGCCCGAGCAGACCCCGGCGGACTAGCCCTCCGTGGTCGGGTGCGGCATCCCCTGCTCCTGCGTGACCTGGATGATCGTCTTGCCGGGGGTGCGGCGCTGACGGACGAACGCCGAAGCCGCCTCGGAGAGCGGCCGTACGGCGCTGACGATGGGCTTGAGCCGCCCGGCCCGGACGCGGTCGGCGAGGTCGGCCAGCCGGACGCGATCGGGTTCGACGACGAAGAAGATGGCACGCCCATCCTTCGGCTGGACGGTGGGCGGCGTGGCGATGGTGACGAGGGTGCCGCCGGGGCGGACCAGTTCGGTCGACCGCCGGAGGATCTCGCCGCCGATGACGTCGAGCACCACGTCCACCTCGCCGACGTCCCGCAGGTCGTCGGCGTCCAGGTCGACGAAGGCCCGCGCGCCGAGGCTGAGGGCCAGATCGCGGTCGTCGGCCCGGCCGGTGCCGATCACGTGCGCGCCCACCTCCCGCGCGAGTTGGATGGCGATCGTGCCGACGCCGCCCGCCGCGCCGTGGATGAGGACGGTCTGGCCGGTCGTGAGGTGGGCGTGGTCGAACAGCGCCTGCCATGCCGTCAGGCCGGAGATGGGCAGCGCCGCAGCCACGGTGTGGTCGATGTCGGCCGCGAGCGGAGCGAGGTTGCGAGCCTCCACCGCGGTGTATTCGGCAAGCGATCCGTCGCGCGCCCAGTCGGTCAGTCCGAACACCCGCTGGCCCACGGTGAGGCCGGTGGTTCCGTAGCCGAGCCCGACCACGACCCCGGACACCTCGTGCCCGGGGACGCTGGGCGTCCGGTCGCGGCCGGCGCGATCGGTCCACGTCGCCGGCCAGTCGAGCTCTCCGGGTGTGAAACCCGCGGCGTGCACACGCACGATGACGTCGTTCTCCGCGGCGTGGGGGTAGGGCAGGTCGGTGAGGGTGAGCCCGCCGACGCCCGCGTCACGGTCGCGCACGGTGATCGCTTGCATGGTCCATACCTTTCAAGAGAATGTCGTCGCTGTCGCCCGGCGATGCGGGCCCAGCGCCGGGGCCGACGGGTGACGCCGACCGCGTGAGCCCGCGTCCGGTCAGCTCGGCCAGGGTGAGCCGACGATGCGCTCGACAGTCGTCACGCGCCCAAGTCCGGGGATGAAGTGTTCGAGGATGTCGGAGTTCACGGTGCCGTTCGTGGTGTCGGGGCGGTTCTTCAGCCCGTCGAACTGCGCTTGGAGGAACTCGTTCTTGAAGTCCCCACGGGGATGAACGGCGAGGATCTCGTCCAACTGGTCGCGGTCCAGCCCGTCCAGGCCGAGGCCGAGCACGTCGGTCAGGACGCCGAGGTAGGTGGTGGCGATCTCCGGGCCCATCCGGTCGGGGATGCCCGGTGTGGTGTGCAGCGCGATCGCGGTCCAGACGGTCTCGGCGGCGGCCGTGGAGAACCCCCGCTCCAGGAGGAATGCGCGCGCGTGGTCGGCGCCGTCGACCTCGAAGCGCTGTTCGACGTCGGAGAACGGTGTCAGCAGACCGCTGTCGTGGAACATGGACGCCACATAGAGCAGCTCCGGATCCGGTTGCACGCCAAGCCTGCGCGCGTGCGTCAGGCCGAAGAGAAAGACGCGTCGGGAGTGGTGGTAGATGAGCGGTCCGGTCGTCTCCCGGATGTGCCTGGTCGCTTCGGCGACCGCCGCCGTATCGGGAATCTCCAACCCCGCGATGACCTCTGACATGCCCTCTGACCCTCCCGGCGCTGTCCGCTGACGTCCTTGTGGCCTCCATGCTGCCCACCGATCGTCGTGCGGTGCCGCCCTCATCCGGCCAGGAACCACTCACATCCGGACCGGGCGTCGCGGGGGATCGACCAGAGCGCCGGTCGCCGTTCGATACGTCGCAGATCAGCAGATCACGCCACGGGCGTCCGCACCCGGGGATATCGCAAGGTGAGCGACGCCTCCAGGAGGATCGCCGTCATCTCCGGTAATGGCGTGCTACCAATACCCGGTGTCCCTGCCGCCCCACCGCGTCGCGATCTTCGTCTACGACGGAGTGACGCTGCTGGATGTCGCGGGTCCGGCGGAGGTGTTCAAGGAGGCGAACCGCTTCGGCGCCGACTACCGGATCGTGCTGCTGTCGCCGACCGGCGCGGACGTCACGTCGAGTCTCGGGGTGCGGATCGCCGTCGACGGGGCCGTCTCCTCGGAGCCGGCCTTCGACACGCTACTGGTGGCCGGGTCCGACCACTATCCGCGCGCCCATGTTCCCGCCGACCTGGCCGAGGCCGCACGCCGGCCGGCGGCGGTGGCCGGACGGGTCGCATCCATCTGCACCGGGGCGTTCGTCCTGGCCGCCGCCGGCCTCCTGGACGGCAAGCGCGCCACCACGCACTGGAAGGTCGCGCACGAGCTCGCCGCCCGGCATCCGACCAGCCGTGTCGAGCCCGACGCGATCTACGTGCGCGACGGCACCACGTACACCTCGGCAGGGGTGACGGCCGGCATCGACCTGGCGCTCGCTCTCGTCGAGGAGGACCACGGGCCCGACCTGGCGCGCGACGTCGCACGCGCCCTGGTGGTGTACATGCAGCGCGCGGGCGGCCAGTCCCAGTTCTCCGCGCCGCTGCAGGGGCCGCCGCCCCGCTCGCCGGCACTGCGGCGAATCGCCGACCTGGTGACGGCGAACCCCCGCGGGCGCCACACGCTCGGCGAACTCGCCAAACACCTCAACGTCAGCACCCGGCACCTCACCCGGCTCTTTCACGACGAGCTGTCCACGACCCCGGCCCGCTACGTGGAGAACATCCGATTCGACCTGGCCCGGGCGCTCCTCGACCAGGGCCACACCGCGACACAGGCCGCGACCCTCGCCGGGTTCCCCAGTTACGAGAGCATGCGTCGGGTCTTCGCCAGGAAGCTGTCGATCAGCCCCGCCGCCTACCAACGACAGTTCAGCACGGCTCGCCGCCCCCACGCGGGTTAGTGCCCGGCGCCGGCGGGGCTGCGGACGATCCCGCCTGGCCGCCCGCCTCGGACGGGCGGACGGCCAGGCGAACCGCCCCACCGACTCCGCTCACCACTGGTGGGCGACGTCCAGCACGATACGACTGTGTGTGCCGGGGCCGGCGAGCGTGAACGTGCGGAACGGCAACCGGGCCCGTACGCCTACCGCGAAGGTGCTGTAGCCCTCGAAACTGCCGCCGAAGACGACGTCGCGCAGCGTTGCGCAGCGCAGCAGGTTCGCGACGTGCTCGCCGACCGCGTAGGGCACGGTGCCCTGGTGTTCGGCGTCGTACGCCGGGGCCCGCAGCGAGACCCGCAGCAGCGCGCTCCCGGCGGTGTACGGGCTCAGCGCCAGCCCTTCGCCCTCGGTCCACGTCTCGCCGTAGCCGACCGCGTAACCGTCGACCGGGCCGGCGAACTCGAACACCACCCGGTCGTAGCAGTCGTGCTGCCCGGTCCGTACGTCGACCAGCGGGGCGTCGCTCAGCGCGCCGGCTGACTTCTCCGCGCTGCCCCAGGTGATCCCGCAGGACGCCGACCCGGTAGTGGTGCCGGCCGCGGTGCTGCTGCCCGCGCTGGCGACCAGGCCGGCGAGGACGACCGCCAACGCGGTGAGAGTGCTCCTGATCCTCATGGTGATCTCTCCACTCGATGCCGGGGCCACGTCGCGGCGGCGTTGCCGGTGACCCTCTGCCGTCACCGTCGTCGTGCCACGGCACGCGAGCTTCGCCGCGGCGTAACCACCGGGTAACAGTGGCCGACGGCCGGCCGTCACCGCCCCCGGCGTGGCCGTGTCACCCACGCCGTCCCGCAACGCGGTACTGTGCCTGGCAGTCGACACTTTCGAGGTGGACCCGTGCCTACCGTCGTCGTCCTCGCGCTGACCCTCGCCCTCGCGCCCGCGCCGTCCCCGTCGGCCACCTCGGGCCCGGTCGGCGACCTCCTCGGCGGCGTCGGCCGGATCGTCGACGATCTCCTCGACGGCCGTCGGGCGCCGAGCGCGACACCGACGCCGACGCCGGGCGTCACCCCCACCGCGACGTCCGCGCCGACCCGGCCGCCAGCGACCGCCCAGCCGAGCCCTACCGCGCCGGGTGCGACCGCCGCGCCCGCCGGGACGTCGGCCGGTGTCCGGGCTCCGGCCGCCCCCGGCCGCCCGGCCGGTGGCGCCGACGCCCGCGATGCCGCCGGGCCCGTGCGTACCGTCGACACCCCGGCGCCCGAGGTCCCGCCGGCGCTCGCCAGCCCCGCCCGCCGTGGCTGGCCGCCGGTTTCCTACCTGCTGGTCGCGGCCGTCCTGGCGGTGCTGGCACTGCTGCTCCTGCGTCGCCGCGCGTCCGACCCCACGACCGTTGCAGCGTCGGATCCCGGTCCCGCGCCGGATCCCGACCCGAGGCCGGAACCCGACCCCGGGCCGGACAATGTCCGCCGCCTGCCGACCAGCCTCAACGCCATCTACGAGCTGGGTCGGCTGGACGAGCGGCTTGAGCAGGAACGCGGCCGCCGCACCTGACGTACGGCGGCCTCCCGGTCGTCGGGTTCACGGCGCCGCGTAGGCGCCCTCGCGTCGGGGGATCCCGTCGTCGTACGCCCCGATCGGCCCGCGGTAGCGGACCGTGCCGTTCGGGTACGGCCAGGCCCCGGCGCGGCACCCGTGCAGGCCCAACGTCTGCTGCTGCATCACCGGCGCCGGCCGGCCCCGCCCCGGGCAGCGCTCGTGACCGAACCCGAGTTTGTGCCCCACCTCGTGATTGACCATGTACTGCCGATAGGTGGCCAGGCTCGCGCCGTAGTTCGGAACCCCCATGACCCAGCGCGCCACGTTCAGGACCACCCGGGCGCCGTTGCGGCACGACGTGTAGCCGTCCGGCACGTCCTGGCAGAGCGTGTCGCGGGTGCCCGGGGTCGCCAGGTAGATCGTGAAGTCGACGGGTTCGTTCGCGCCGACCCGGCGCAGCCGCCACGTCCCGTCCGCCGTCCACCCGCGTGGGTCGTTCAACGTCGCGGAGATCGCCGTGGCGATGTCGCCCGCCCGCAGGCCGCGGATGTCGCGCTCCACGGCGACCCGGTAGCGCAGCAGGCTGCCGGTGCTCCCGCCTCCACCCGTCGTCTCGGCTGCGGCCACCGACCAGCGGTTGCTGCCGGTGGCGGGATAGCTGACCGGCACCACAGTGGGTGTGGCCGCCTCGACGCCGCCGCTGCCGGCCACTCCCGCCGTCCGTCCCGTCGCGGCCGGTGCTGGCGAGGACAGGCCGGCGGGGTCCGGTCCGCTCGCGGCGCCACCGGCCGATCCGTTCCCGGCGGCCGGCCGGCCACACCCGGTGACCAGCGCCACGACCAGCAGCAACACCACCGGGGACAGATGTCCCCGACGGGTAGCCTTCGTCGACATGTTTCTCTCCCCTCGCGTGCCGGTCCACGGCGACGCGGGAGAGAAGACGGGTGAGCCCGCCGGAAGGTTGACGTCGCGAGGACTCAACCTTCGCGGGCCCTCGCCCGTCTGAAAAGGGTGTGGCACGGGGGAGGGTTCGCGGTGGCGCGGGGTGACGCGGAGTTCGTCGAGTTCGCGCGCGCGGCGTCCGCGCGGCTGGTGCACGCCGCGTTCCTGATGACCGGCGACCACCACCAGGCCGAGGACGCCGCGCAGACCGCGCTGGTGCGCACCTACGCGTCGTGGTCGCGGATCCACGACGACGACGCCTACGGGTACGCGCGTCGCACCCTCGTCAATCACCTGGTGGATCGGTGGCGGCGGCCGATGCGGGAGTACCCCACCGAGGAGGTGCCGGAACAGCGGCGCGGCGACGTGGCCGACGACGTGACCACCAGGGCCTGGCTGGTCACCATCCTCGGCGCGCTCAGCCCTCGCGAGCGTGCCATCGTCGTGCTGCGCTACTACTTCGACCTGCCGGAGGCGCAGGTGGCCCGGGAACTCGCCGTATCGGTGGGCACCGTCAAGAGCACCAGCTCGCGAGCCCTGGAGAAGTTGCGCACGGCGGCGCCGCGCACGGCCGACGAGGAGGCGCGTCGATGAGCGAGCTGGATCGGCTCCGTGACGCCATGCGGGCGACCGAGCGCCCCGACGCCACGCTCGACCTGGAAACCGTCATGCGTGCGGGCCGTCGGCTGCGGATCCGTCGACGGGTCGCCGGGGGCGCCGCGGCGACGGTCGTGGCGGGACTGGTCGGCGTCGCAGTGGTGGCGCTCAGCGCCCCCGGGCCGGGCGGTCCGGCGTCGACAGGCCCCGCACCGTCGGTCGCCGAGGCTCCGCCCTCGGCCGCCGCCTCGGCCTCGGCGTCGACGGCGAAAGAGCCCACGCCGCCGCCGACGGTGGCCCGCGGCGTGCCGGGTCCGAAGCCCCTGGGCCAGGTGATCGACACGGGAGTACAGCAGGGCACCGACCGTCGGGTCTACTACGTCGTCTCGGTGTCGGTGCCCGGCGTGCCCAAGGTGACCATCGGGTTGGCCGCCGGCCGTCGCGCCCCGGACGGCACGTTGCGCACGGACATCCTGGTCAACGATGTCGCGGGCGCCGACCGCCGGCCCGGGTTCCACCAGATCGGCTACGACGAGCGCTCGTCGGACGCGCCGGTGCCCACCTTCGGCTACTTCGTCGGCCCCGCCGAGCGGATCATCGGCACGGTGGACGGTCGGCAGGTCGATGCCCGGATGGCGCGCTGGAGCATGGACAAGCAGGTGGTGATCTTCTGGTTCGACCCGGCCACGCTCACTCCGGGGGAGCGCCTGGACGGCATCATCGCCCGTGACCGCGCGGGCCGTCGGCTCTGAGGCCCTGGCGGCGGTGACTCAGGCCGGGTCGGTCAGCGTCCGCTCGATGGTCACCGTCGTCCCCTCGCCGGTGGAGACCAGCCGCACGTCGCCGTACGCGTTCATCAACAGCGCGCCCCGGCCCCGGTCCATGGCCGGCCGACGGTCCCGCCAGGTGCCGAAGTCGCGCACCGAGATCCGGATCCGGTCGTCGCCCACCTGGAGCCGGACCCGCACCTCGGGGCGGCTGGGGCGTTGTGCGTGCTCGACGGCGTTGTTCATCGCCTCGGACGCGGCGAGCAGCAGATCCTCCACCACGTCCGGGTGGACGTCCAGCTCGTCCAACGCCAGCCGGACGTCCCGGCGCAGGGCAGCAGCCGAGGTGGGCACGGACGGGTACGTCCACTCCGCCGCCAGGATGTCGCCGAGCCCGTCGCCGGCCGCGTCGACCACCGACCCGCCGGCCGGCTCCCCACCAGCCGTTGCGGTGGTGGCGCGTGCGGTGGGCTCCGCCACCGGCGGGGCGGGCGCGACGGCGGTGGCCCCGGTGGATCGCGTCGACATCGGGGCGTCGAGCGCGCTCGGGCTGTCGTCGGCGGTCGTCGCGGTGGCGTCGTCGCCGGACGGGTCGGTGCGGGCGCGGCGGATGGCGGCCCGGATGCGGGCGATCAACTCCGCGGCGGCGAACGGCTTCACCAGGTAGTCGTCGGCGCCGAGGCTGAGGCCGACCACGCTGGCCTCCTCGCCGGCCCGGGCGGAGAGCACCAGCACCGGCAGCGCCCGGGTCGCCGGGTCGGCGCGCAGTCGGCGTACCAGGTCGAAGCCGTCCAGCACCGGCATCATCACGTCGGTGAGCAGGAGGTCCGGCGGCTCCCGGTGGATCGCGTCGAGGGCCTGCCGACCGTCGGTGACCGACCGGACGCGCCAGCCCTGACCGGCGAGCAGCCGACTCAGGTACGCGCGCATGTCGCTGTTGTCGTCGGCCACCAGGATCCGGGCACCGGCCAACTCGTCGGCGGCCGGGCCGGACGCCGCGGCGGGCTCGGCGATGCTGCCGCCCGGGTCGGCCAGCCATCCCGCCGCCTCCGACACGGCGGCGCGGGCCACGTCGCCCCGGCCGTTCGCTGCTGGCCCGGTCGTCACCGCGCGTCGGGCCGCCGACCACGGCAGGGCCACCGTGAAGGCGGTGCCGACACCCACCTGGCTGGTCACCCGGACCTCGCCGCCCTCCAGCCGGGTCAGCTCGTGGACCAGGGCCAGGCCGATGCCGGTGCCCTCGTGGCTGCGCGAGCGCGCGCCCTGCACCCGGTGGAAGCGTTCGAAGAGCTTTGGCAGGTCCGCCTCGGCGATCCCGATGCCGGTGTCGGCGACGGTGAGGCGTACCTCGTCGTGGTCGGCGTCCACGGCGACCCGGATGCGGCCGATGAACGTGTACTTCAGGGCGTTGGACAGCAGATTGGTGACGATGCGTTCCCAGTTGACCGGGTCGAGGGTGACCGGCCGGGGCAGTGGCGGGCAGTCGACCTCCAGAGCCAGGCCGGCCCGCTCGACGGCGGCCCGGAAGACGCTTGCCAGCTCCGCGGTGAGCGCGGCGAGGTCGACTTCGCGGGCGTCGCTGCGAGCCCGGCCGGCCTCCAGGCTGGAGAAGGTGAGCAGGCTGTTGACCAGGGTCAACAGTCGGGTGGCGTTGCGCCAGGCGGTCTCCACCCGCTCCCGCTGCCCGGGCGCCAGCGGCGCGGCGGTGTCGGCGAGCGCGTCGGCGAGCGGCCCGAGCATGAGGGTCAACGGCGTACGGAACTCGTGGCTGACGTTGGTGAAGAAGGTGGTCTTCACCCGGTCCAGTTCGGCCAGCGTCTCGGCCCGGCGGCGCTCCTGCTCGTACTCCTTGGCGTTGCGTACCGCCATGGAGACCTGTTGGGTCAGCAGTTGGTAGAAGGAGCGGTACGCCTCGTCCAGTTCCCGGTTGGGGCTGACGCCGGCCAGCAGGACGCCGAGCGGTTGGTCCTCGGCGGCCGAGGGCAGCGGCAGTGCCAGCGCGGCGGCTGTGGGATCGCCCCACGGGCCGGCGGGCAGGGTCAGCCGGTCCGCGACGCCGGTCACGTCGGTGGGGCGACCCTGCGCAGCGTCCGGGAGCGCCCAGGCGCGGGCCGCCGGGCCCGGGTCGGCCAGGTCGACGACGTCCGGCAGCGCCCCGGTCACCGCGGGGTGACCCGGGTCACCGCCCGCGCAGGCCGTCCGGCGCAGCACCGCGCCGTCGCGCAGGTAGATCGCCGCGAACGGCACGTCCAGCGGGTGGGCGCCGATCGCGTCGATCAGCCGGGCGCAGGTGGCGTCGACGTCGACGGTGCGCCCGTCGCCGCGCAGGCTCAGGTCGCGTAGCAGCCGCAGTCGCCGTTCGCCGACGACCTGCTCGGTGACCTCGCTGCACACCGTCAGCACGCCGACGGTGCGGCCGTCGTCGTCGCGGGCGGGGGCGTGCGAGACGCTGAAGTACGCCTCCTCGCGGTAGCCGGCGCGCTCCAGCAGCAGTTGCAGAGCGGGCACCCAGCTGGCCACGCCGGTCGTCATGGCCTGCTGGATGAGGGGGGCGAGGACGTCCCAGCCCTCGGCCAGGGTCACCCGTACGTCGTCGCCGAGCGCGGCGGGGTGTTTGTCGCCGATCAGGGCGGAGTACGCGTCGTTGTAGAGCTGGGAGAGGCGGTCGCCCCAGAGCAGGAGCATGGGGTAGCGGGAGGAGAGCACCACCCGCACGGCGGCCCGCAGGCTCTGCGGCCAGCCCGACACCGCCCCGAGCGGGGTGTCGGCCCAGTCCAGCTCGGCCATCAGCCGTCCGGTGTCACCGCCGTCGTCGAACAGGTCGGTGCGGGGTCGTGTCACGCTCGACCCGCCGTCATCGCTAAGCCCCCCGTTCCGGGCCCGACGACCCCTGCTGGCGTTACCTACCCATCCTGACACCTCTACTCACCTGTGCCGTCGTCGGTACCCACCGTCTAACGGGTGGGGGTTCGGGACGAACGACCGATGTCACAGACATAGATCTCTGTCAGTGTCTCGGTAATCTCTCCAACCCCCGAGGAGCCCCCATGAGAGGCAGAACGCTGAGCGCGGCAATCGCGCTCACCGTGTTCGCCGGGATGACGGTGACGCTGGCCGCCCAGCCGGTGAGCGCGTCACCCTCCGCCCCGACGACAGCGGCCCGGCCGATCGCCGCGTCCGCAGCCGTCCTGGCGGCGCCGGACATCTCCGTCACCAACGTCCAGGCGCACCTGACCCAGCTCAACTCCATCGCCAGCAGCAACGGCGGCAACCGGCGGGCCGGCTCGGCCGGCTACACCGCCTCGGTCAGCTACGTGAAGAGCAAGCTCCAGGCCGCCGGCTACACCGTCAGCGAGCAGACCTGCTCCAGCTGCACGTACCCCTCGAACAACCTCATCGCCGAGTGGCCCGGCGGCCCGACCGACCAGGTGGTGATGTTCGGCGCCCACCTCGACAGCGTCTCGGCCGGCCCGGGCATCAACGACAACGGCTCCGGCTCCGCCACCCTGCTGGAGAACGCGCTGGTCCTCGCCGCGCAGAACCCGACCATGACGAAGAAGGTCCGGTTCGCCTGGTGGACCGACGAGGAGCAGGGTCTCAACGGCTCCCGGTTCTACGTGAACTCGCTCAGCGCGACGCAGCGCGGCTACATCAAGGGCTACTACAACTTCGACATGGTCGGCTCGACCAACGGCGGCTACTTCATCAACCGGGTCACCTCCACGACGGCGGCGCCGCTGAAGGCGTACTGGGACTCGCTGGGGCTGCAGCCGGAGGAGAACGTCGAGGGTCAGGGCCGCTCCGACGACTACTACTTCCAGCAGGCCGGCATCCCCACCTCCGGCTACGCCGCGGGCGCGAGCGCCCGTAAGACCAGCGCCCAGGCGGCCAAGTGGGGCGGCACGGCCAACGCCGCCTACGACTCGTGCTACCACCGTTCCTGCGACACCACCGCCAACGTCAGCGCCACGGTGCTGAACCGGGCCGCGGACGGCGTCGCGTACGCGCTGTGGCAGCTCGCCGTGGGCGGCGGCACCCCGACCAACGACTTCTCCGTCGCGGTCAGCCCCACGACGCGGACCGTGGCCCGGGGCGCCAGCACCACCGCGACGGTCACCACCGCCACCACCGCCGGCTCGGCGCAGTCGGTGAGCCTCTCCGCCTCCGGGGCGCCCAGCGGGGTGAGCGTGTCGTTCAGCCCGTCCTCGGTGACCTCCGGCGGCTCGGCCACGATGACCCTGAGCGCCTCGGCCAGCGCGGCCACCGGCACCTTCACGATCACGGTCACCGGCACCGGCTCGGTCACCCGCACCGCCAGCCTCACGTTGACGGTGACCGGCACCGGCGGCTGTTCCGGCGGGCAGGTGATCGGCAACGGTGGCTTCGAGAGCGGCAGCACGCCGTGGACCGCGTCCTCCGGCGTGATCACCAATTCCAGCAGCCAGCCGGCCCGGACCGGGTCGTACAAGGCGTGGCTCGACGGGTACGGCAGCACGCGTACCGACACCCTGTCCCAGTCGGTGACCGTGCCGGCCGGCTGCGCCAGCTACACGCTGTCGTTCTGGCTGCACATCGACACCGCCGAGACCACCGGCTCCACGGCGTACGACAAGCTGACCGTGCAGGTGGGCTCGACCACCCTGGCGACGTACTCGAACCTCAACGCCGCCTCAGGTTACGTCCAGCGCACGTTCAACGTGGCCGGGTTCGCCGGGCAGACGGTGACCCTGAAGTTCACCGGCACCGAGGACTCGTCGCTGCAGACCAGCTTCGTGATCGACGACGTGACCCTGCAGGCCAGCTGAGGGCGTACCCGTCGGAAAGGGCCGCCGCCGGATGCTCCCGGCGGCGGCCCGTCGCGTTCCAGGTCAGGGGAGCTGCGGGTAGAGCGCGGCGACACCGCCGGCGAGCCCGGCCTGCACCTGCCGGCTGACGTCGTCGGTGACGATCTCGTACGCGTCGGCCTCGATGCCGTCGACGGCGAGCCGGGCGATCACCGCCGGGTCCGACTTGGCGCCGGTGATGGTCGCCGCCATCTCGGTGTCCATGTAGCCGACGTGCAGGCCGGCGACCCGGACGCCCCGCTCGGCGAGCTGGAGGCGCAGCGCGTTGGTCATCGCCCACTCGGCGGACTTCGCGGCGCCGTACGCCCCGTGCAGGGGGAAATTCACCCAGGACAGCACGGAGAGCACGTTGAGGACCGTTCCGCCACCGTTGCCGGCGATGACCGGGGCGAAGGACCGGATCATCGACAGGTTGCCGAGGTAGTGCGTCTCCAGCTCCAGCCGGATCTGGTCCAGGTCGCCCTCCAGCAGGTCGGCCCGGCTGTCGATGCCGGCGTTGTTGACCAGCAGGTTCACGTCGCCGGCGAGCGTCGCGGCGGCGGCCACCGAGTCGGGGTCGGTGATGTCCAGCCGGACCGGCGTCACGCCGGGCAGGTCGACGGAGTCGGGGTTGCGGGCCGCGGCGTACACCGTCGCGCCGCGCGCGACGAGTTCGGCGGCGAGGTGTCGGCCGAAGCCGCGGTTGGCGCCGGTGACGAGGGCGGTGCTTGCGGCGATCTTCATGGGAGTGCTCCAGGTTCGGTCGATGCGGCACGACGGCGTTCGCCGACCGGAACGCTATCCGGCTGACTTCTGCTGAGCAAAGTCAGCTACGTCACCGCGCGCCCTCCTCGGATCGGGAATACGACCCGGACGCGGGCACGACCGCGGCGGTGACGACTCGTATCCTTTGCGCGAACCTCCGCACGAGCCGAGAAGGGAGACGGTGTGAGCAACCAGGCCGAGACGTTGGAGTTCCAGGCCGAGGCGCGTCAGCTCCTCCAGCTGGTGGTCCACTCGATCTATTCGAACAAGGACGTCTTCCTGCGGGAACTCATCTCGAACGCGTCCGACGCCCTGGACAAGCTGCGGCTGGCGACGCTCGTCGACAAGGATCTCGTCGCCGACACCGATGACCTGCACGTCGCCATCGAGGTCGACCGGGACGCCCGCACGCTCACCGTGCGGGACAACGGCATCGGGATGACCCGCGACGAGGTGGTCCGGCTGATCGGCACGATCGCCAAGTCCGGCACCGCCGAGCTGCTGCGCCAGCTGCGCGAGTCCGCCGACGCCCGCGCCTCGCAGGACCTGATCGGGCAGTTCGGCGTCGGCTTCTACGCCGCGTTCATGGTCGCCGACCGGGTCACCCTGCTGACCCGCAAGGCCGGCGAGACCGGCGGCACCCGCTGGGAGTCCACCGGCGAGGGCACCTACTCGATCGAGACCGTCGAGGAGGCGCCGCAGGGCACCGCGGTGACCCTGCACCTCAAGCCGGCCGACACCGAGGACAACCTGCACGACTACACCGCCGAGTGGACCATCCGCGAGATCGTCAAGCGCTACTCCGACTTCATCGCGTGGCCGATCCGGATGACCGTCGAGCGTCCCGGTGCCGAGGGCGAGGCGGCCACCAGCGAGGTGCAGACCCTCAACTCGATGAAGGCGCTCTGGGCGCGGCCCCGCGACGAGGTCGACGCCGCCGAGTACAACGAGTTCTACAAGCACGTCAGCCACGACTGGGCCGACCCGCTCGAGGTCGTGCACATGAAGGGCGAGGGCACCTTCGAGTACGAGGCGCTGCTGTTCCTGCCCAGCCACGCCCCGCTGGACCTGTTCTCCCCGCAGGGCCGTCGCGGCGTGCAGCTCTACGTCAAGCGCGTGTTCATCATGGACGACTGCGAGGCGCTGGTCCCCACCTACCTGCGCTTCGTCAAGGGCGTCGTCGACGCGCACGACCTGTCGCTGAACATCTCCCGCGAGATCCTTCAGCAGGACCGGCAGATCCAGATCGTGCGCCGCCGCCTGGTCCGCAAGGTCCTCGCCACGGTCAAGGACCTCAAGGCCAACCACCCCGAGCGCTACCGCACCTTCTGGACCGAGTTCGGCGCGGTGGTCAAGGAAGGGCTGATCGACGACACCGACAACCGGGACTCCCTGCTGGAGATCCTGTCGGTCGCCTCCACGCACGACGCGGCGGAGCCCACCGACCTGGCCGGCTACGTCTCGCGCATGAAGGACGGCCAGAGCGACATCTGGTACGCCACCGGCGACTCCCGGGCCACCATCGAGAACTCCCCCCACCTGGAGGCGTTCCGGGCCAAGGGCCACGAGGTGCTGCTGCTCACCGACCCGGTCGACGAGGTGTGGGTCGAGCGGGTCGGCGAGTACGACGGCCGGCCGCTGCGCTCGATCGCCAAGGGCCAGGTCGACCTGGACACCGACGAGGAGAAGCAGCAGGCCGAGGCCGAGCGCGAGCAGCAGCGGCAGGAGTTCGCCGCGCTGGTGGAGTGGCTGGGCACGACCCTCGCCGACAGCGTTCGGGAGGTCCGCCTGTCGTCGCGGCTGACCACCTCACCGGCCTGCGTGGTGGGCGACGCGCACGACCTCACCCCGACGCTGGAGAAGATGTACCGGGCGATGGGGCACGACGTCCCCTCGGCCAAGCGCATTCTGGAGATCAACCCCGGTCACCCGCTGGTCACCGGGCTGCGCAAGGCCCACGAGCAGGGCGACTCCAGCGAAACCCTGACCGAGACCGCCGAGCTGCTGTACGGCCTGGCGGTGCTCGCCGAGGGCGGTGAGCTGGCCGATCCGGCCCGGTTCACCCGTACGCTCGCCGACCGGCTGGCCCGCACCCTGTAAGCCTTCTCGCGAACTGCCTCGCCTCGTCGATCATGGAGTTGTGGTGGGTGACAAAGCGCCCATCACGGTGCCTGACAGGCACCATGACTCCATGATCGACGAGGTCGACAGACCTGACGTCGCCACTGGTCAGCGGCCGGGGATCACCAGGCCGGACTCGTAGGCGATCATGACGGCCTGGGCGCGGTCGCGCAGATTCAGTTTGGCGAGCAGGTTGCCGACGTGGGTCTTCACCGTGTGCTCGCTCAGGTGGTGGTGCGCGGCGATTTCGGCGTTGGACAGACCGGCCGCGATCAGGCGCAGCACGTCCGTCTCGCGGGCGGTCAGGGCGGTCACCGCGGCGGCGAGCGCCGGGTCCGGGTGGCCGCGCCGGTGTAGTTCGCCGATCACCCGGGCGGTGACGCCGGGGGCGAGCAGCGCATCGCCGGCGGCGACCACCCGGACGGCGTTGACCAGGTCGGCTCGTGGGGCGTCCTTGAGCAGGAAGCCGCTGGCACCGGCACGCAGGGCCGCGTACAGGTAGTCGTCGGTGTCGAACATGGTCAGGGCGAGGACCCGGCTCGGGGTGAGTGAGCAGACGTGCCGGGTCGCGGCGACGCCGTCGAGCACGGGCATCCGCATGTCCATCAGGACGACGTCGGGAAGGTGATCGAGGGTGGCCCGCACGGCGGCGGCGCCGTCGGCGGCCTCGGCGACCACCTCGATGTCCGGCTCGGCACCGAGGATCGTGGCGAATCCGGCCCGGAACAGGTCCTGATCATCGGCGAGCACGACGCGCAGCATCAGACGGCCGCGGGTGCGGAGAGGGGCAGGGTGGCGGTGACGGTGAAGCCGTGGCTGTCGGAGGCCGGGCCGGTGCGCAGGGTCCCGCCGCAGGCCCGGGCGCGCTCGCGCATGCCGACTATCCCGTATCCGGGCACCCCGGCGCCGAAAGCCCGGTTGCCGCGACCGTCGTCGGTGATCGACACGGTCAGGGCGGCCGCGCTGTAGCTCAGCAGGATGCGGACCGTTCGGGCCTCGGCGTGCCGGACCACATTGGTCAGGGACTCCTGCACGATCCGGTAGGCGGCGATCCCGACGTCCGCGGGCGGCTCGAACGGCCACTCGAGGACACCACCAACCGGCGGACCGGAAGTGATCTCGGACCGCGGTCCGGCGACGGATCCGCACGGCGGGGGCGAGACGGTGAGGACGGCGTCGAGTCCGGTGGCGCGGACGCGTTCGACGAGGACGGGCAGGTGGGCGAGGCCCGGCTGGTCGAGGGACTGGTCGGCGGGTTCGTGCAGGCTGCCGACCGCGCGGCGGAGCTGGACGACCGCGTCCCTGCCGGTGGCCGCGATCGTGGCGAACGCGGCGTCGGCGCGGTCCGGGTGGGGGCGGACCAGAAGTGGTCCCGCCTCCGCCTGGACGATTATGACGCCGACCGCGTGGGTGAGGATGTCGTGCAGGTCGCGGGCGATGCGGGCGCGTTCGCGCAGCACTGCCGCCGCACGTTCACCGGCGACCCGACGATCGCGTTCGGCGAGGGCCATGGCCTGGGTACGGCGGGCACGGGCGCTGGTGCCCAGGGCGTACGAGAAGCTGTAGGCGACCACCAGGTACCGCAGCACCTCCACGTCCGGGTGTGGATAGAGCAGCGAGAACAGCAGGCCGCCGGCGGTGAGCAGGATGCCGAGCAGGCGGATCGGCAGGGCGGCCCGGGCCGCGAACGTGTAGAGGCAGACGAGCGGGCCGACCGGCAACAGCGGGGGTGCGCCGAGCGAGGCGGAGACGGTCGTGGCGAGGCCCACGACGGCGGCGACCGTCAGCAGTGCGCGGTCACGCCACAGCACCGGGACCGAGGACGCGACCGCGAGCGGCAGCACCCACCAGGCACGTGGCCCGCCGGCCAGGGCGGGCAGCACGGTCGCGGCAACGGCGGCAACGGTGACGGCGAGATTGACGTACCGCTTCACGTCGGCAGTATGGTCCGGCCCGGCGCTGCCGCGCCTCCCTCCACAGGACCAGATCACCTCCACTTCGTACGGCGATCCGCCCCGGCCGATCCCGCCGCACGATCGACGCATGACGACGATCATCGCCGCGCTCCTGAGTGGACTGCTCTGGCTCGGTGGCTCCGGGCTGCACCCGGTTGCCGCGCTGACCTGGCTCGCCCCGATCCCGCTGATCCTCGCTTCGGTGCGGGTACGCCCGAGGACCGCGCTCTGGGCGACGATTCTCGCCTGGTCGATCGGCCAACTCGGCATTGTCGGGTACTACCTCGGCACCCTGCGACTACCGGTCCCCGCCGTCGGCGGCGTGTTCCTGCTCGGCCTCGGCCTGGCGGCCGGCACGGTCCTGCTCGCCCGGACACTCCTGCTGCGCGGACGAACCGTGACCGCCGTTCTCACCGTGCCGTCACTGTGGGTGCTGGGCGAGTACGCCGCGTCCCGCCTGTTGCCGCACGGCGCGTGGTGGAGCCTCGCCTACACGCAGGCGGACGTCCGCCCGGTCATCCAGCTGTCCGCGCTCACCGGCGTGTGGGGCGTCACCTACCTGCTGCTCGCCGTCCCGGTCGCCCTCGCCGCCCTGCTCAGAAGCCTGCGACCCACCCGCACTCCCCGGCTCGGCGGCCCACGCCCCGCCCTCACCTGCCTGCTCGCCCTCCTGCTCGGCACCGGCGGATGGTCGGCCTGGTCACTGAGCCGCTCCCCGGACCCGGCCGAGCCGCTGGCCGTGGGCCTCGTCGCGTTGCGACAGTCCGAGGACGGGCTCCCGATCGACGAACCGTCCGGGCGTGACCTGCTCGCCCGGTACGTTCCGCGGGTCTCGGGCCTGGCCGCGCGCGGGGCGCGGATCGTCGTGCTGCCGGAGAAGGTCTTCGCCGTGACGGACGCCACCCTGCCCCTGCTCGTCGACGCGCTCCGGCAGACCGAGGCCCGGGTCGTCGTCGGCGCGGTGCTGCGGCGGGCCGGGACCGCGAGCAACGTGGCGCTGGTGCTGGACCCGAGCGGAACGATCAGGACGTACGAGAAGCAGCATCTGATCCCGGGCCTGGAGGACTGGCTGACGCCGGGCGACGACGAAATGATCGTGGACGGGCGGTTCGGCGTGGCGATCTGCAAGGACCTCGACTATCCCGGTCTGGTCCGGCGGTATCGGGCGCAGGGCGCCTCGGTGCTGCTCGTCCCCGGCCTGGATTTCACCTCCGACGGCTGGCTGCACAGCCGGATGGCCCTCGTCCGCGGCGTGGAGAACGGGCTCACCGTGGTTCGCGCCGCCGCGTTCGGCCGGGTGACCGTCACCGACCCGGGCGGCAGGGTCCTGGGCGAGGCGACCGCCGGTGACGCGGAACTGCTGGTCACGGCCGCTCCGACGACCGGGTCAGGCACTGTCTATTCGCGGACGGGCGACTGGTTTCCGATCCTGTCCGTGGTGTTGTTCGTCGTCTGCGTCGGCGGGGTGGTGGGCCGGCCGAGCGGCGGGCCCCGCCGACGGGTCACGACCCGCCGGTGGCCGTGAGCCGTTGACGGATCCGCTCCGCGTCCGGGTGCCCGAGGTCGTCGAGGAGGCCCAACGCCGTCCGCCAGCTCCGGGCCGCCCCGACCGGGTCGCCGGCATCGACCTGCGCCTCGGCCAGGTGCCCCAACGTGTCCGCCTCGTAGTACCGGTCCCGGAACTCCCGGTACAGCTCAACCGCGTGCCGGTACGCGATCACCGCCTCCGCGGGTCGTCCGGCGCGGTGCTGCGCGTAGCCGAGGGTGTCCCAGGTGGGCGCCTGGCCGTGCCGGTCGTCGAACTCGCGCAGCAGCTCCAGCGCCTGCTGACACGCCCGCACCGCGGCGTCGTGCGCCCCGAGCTGGGCCTGATACCAGCCGACCGCGTTCAACGCCATCGCCTGCCCGTAGCGGTGGCCCGCCTCGCGGTACAGCGCCAACGCCGCCTCGGCATGCTCGACCACCTCGGCACGCCGGCCCTCCCGGTCGGCCACCTCGGCGAGGTCGAGGCAGGTGTGCCCCTGGTTGGCCGGGTCGCCCAGCTCGCGGAACAGCTCCAGCGCCCGCTGGAGCTGCTCGGGCGCCTCGTCGAGCCGGCCCAGGCGGGCGTGCGCCCGGGCCAGGCTGCGGTGCGCGTGCGCCTGCCCGTCCGGGTCTCCGCTGCGGCGCGCGGCCGCCAGCGCCGTACGTTGCACCGCCAACTGGTCGTGCCAACCGCCCTGCCGGTCCAGGAAGCTGGTCAGGCTCCAGGCCAGCTGCCAGGCGTGTCGGTCGAACCCGCTGGCGGCGCACCGTTCGACGAGCGCGATCAGCACGTCGCGCTCGCGGGTGAACCAGGCCACGGCCTCGTCATGGTCGCCGAACTTCTCCGGCCGGACGCCGCCGGCGGCCGGGGCGAGGGTGATCGGATCCCAGTGCGGGTGCAGCAGCACGGACGCGCCGTGCGCGCTGTGCAGGTAGTGGTCGAAGAGCCGGCCGCGCGCCTCGGCCCGGTCGCCGGCCGGATCGTGTTCGGCGGACAGTTCGGCCGCGAAGGCCCGCAACAGGTCGTGCATCGCGTACCGGTCCGGGCCGCGCTCCAACACCAGATGCGCGTCGGCCAGCTCGGCGAACGCCGCCTGCACGGCCCGTCGACCGCCGCCGGCGAGACTGACCGCCGCCGCCGTACTCACCGTCACGTCCGTACTTCCCCCGACCAGCCGGAACAGCCGCGCGCTCGACGTCGACAACAGCCGGTACGACCAGGACAGCGCCGCCCGCACGCTGCTGTCGTGCTCTCCGGTGTCCAGGCCGTCCAGCCGGCCGTCGGCCCGGAGTTGCGCGCCCAACTCGGTCAGGGGCAGCTGGGGCCGGACCACCGCCCGGGCCGCGACCACGACCAGGGCCAGCGGCAGCCGGTCGCAGAGTCGGACCAGCTCGTCGACGGCGGCCCGTTCGTCCTTCGCCCGCGCCCCGATCCGCGCGAGGAGCAGAGCCTGCGCGTCCTCGGCGGTGAGCAGATCCAGCACCACCGCCTCCGCGCCCTCGGTGGCCACCAACCCGGTGAGCCGATCCCGGCTGGTCACCAGCACCAGGCAGCCGGGCGCACCCGGCAGCAGCGGCCGGACCTGCGCCGCGTCCCGGGCGTTGTCGAGCAGCACCAGCATCCGCCGACCGGCGAGCAGGCTCCGGTACAGCGCCGTCTGTGCCTGCTCGTCCGCCGGCACCTCCCGCGGCGGCACCCCGAGCGCGGCCAGGAAACCCCGCACCACCTGTTCGGCGCTGCGCACCACACCGCTGTGGCTGTAGCCCTGCAGGTTGGCGTAGAGCTGCCCGTCGGGGAAGTGCCCGGCGGCCCGGTGCGCCCAGTGCACGGCGAGCGCCGTCTTGCCCACCCCGCCCGCTCCGGAGAGCACCGCCAGTGGGACCGCCCCGGGTTGCGCCTCGGCGGACGACCGCAGCGCGTCCAGACGTGCCAACTCCGGACCGCGCCCGGCAAAACCCCGGACATCCGACGGCAACTGCGCCGGGACCGGGCGGTCCGGGTGGGGCCTGTTGACGAGGCCCGCTCCGGCGGGGGCGCTGGACGGCCCGGGAGCCGGCGCGGTGACCTCACCGCGCAGGATGGCCTGGTGCAGCTGGCGAAGCTCGACGCCCGGGTCCGCGCCGAGCGCGTCGGCGAGACGGTCCCGCAGCCGGGCGTAGTACGCCAGCGCCTGTGCGCCGCGACCGGCCGCGGCCAGCGCGTGCAGCAGCACGGCGGCGACCGGTTCGTCCAGGGGGTGGTCGTCGGCGAGCCGGGTCAGCGGGTCG
The DNA here is from genome assembly GCF_040648635.1 of Micromonospora sp. NPDC049114. Classification (NCBI taxonomy): domain Bacteria; kingdom Bacillati; phylum Actinomycetota; class Actinomycetes; order Micromonosporales; family Micromonosporaceae; genus Micromonospora; species Micromonospora sp. NPDC049114. The sequence goes on from NZ_JBEZEA010000008.1 coordinate 86,843, forward strand.
ATGACCGGGTCCGGCTCGCCCCGCCGCAGCAGGGCGCGGGCCCACTGCACCGCGGTGTCGGTGTGCCGGCGGTGCCAGTCCTGCCGGACCCGCGCCGCCCACTCGCCGGTCAGCCCGGCCAGGGGTTCGCCGCGCCACAGCTCCAGCGCCCGGCGCAACAGCTCCACCCGCTCGGGATCGTCGTCACCCAGCCGATCGGCCCGGTGCCGCAGCGAGTCGAAGTGCTGACCGTCCACTGTCTCCGGTGGCTGGTCCAGCAGGTACCCGCCGGAGCGTCGAACCAGAGCGTCCGGTGCGCCCGCGTCGGCCAGCACACGGCGGAGCCGGGCGAGGTAGACGTGCAGGTTGTGGCGGGCCCTGGGCGGTGGCGCGTCGCCCCAGACCCGGTCCACAAGCGACTCCACGTGGACCGGTCGGCCGACATCGACCGCCAGCGCGGCCAGGACGGCGCGCTGGCGGGCTGCTCCGGCGTCGACCAGGCGGCCGTCCGCCCAGACCTCGACCGGCCCGAGGACCCGAATCTCCATGAACCGCCGCTCGCCGCGCCGCCAGTCGGACAATCCGCCGACGAGCGGCCGGATTGAGGTTCCGGCAGGAATTCGTCGACCTGCCGCGCAGATCATGGTGGCACAGCGGCATCGATCAACGCGATGTCGGCAATTCGACTCACGGCCCGTCCGGTCGTGACGACACCGGAGGTCACCATCGTGCGAAGTGCTCTGCGAAGGTTCACGTCCGCCCTGCTCGGCGTGGTTGCCGTGGGCGCCACGCTCGCCGTCGCCCCGAGCCCGGCCCAGGCCAACTACGCCTGCCCCTCGGGTCTGCTCTGCCTGTACGCCGGGACCAACTTCAGTGGGGACATCTTCCTGCTCGACGGGCCGTACAACGGCTGCAACGACGTCCCGCTGCCCTCGTACTTCCGCAACCGGACCCAGTCGATCATCAACAACCGGCCGTCGGGCACCGTCTCCACCTTCTGGGACAACGCCAACGCCACCGGCCTGCTCGGCTACCAGCACGCCTACGGCTACCGGGCGAACCTGGCGTACGACACGGCCGCGATCGGGGGGAGCTGGAACCAGCGGATCGAGGCGGTCCGCGTCTGCTGAGCCGCGGACCGAACCGGGCAGGGGGGTGCACGACGGCGCCGGCCGGAATCCCACGGGGGACTCCGACCGGCGCCGTCAGGCGGCTCAGCCCGGGTAGTAGCAGACGTTCGGGATGACCGCCCCGCCGTTGACCCCGAAGATCGCGAAGCCCATGTACGCCCGGGTCTGCGGGCCGTACTCGCCGTCCTCGGCGATGTTCGCGTACACGATGTCCTGGTTGATGCGGTGCTGGGCGTACCGGACGGCCTCGCGGGTCTTCGAGCCGTAGTTGCCGTCGAGGGAGAGCGACTGCGAGTAGCAGTTGTTCAGCGCCTCCTGAAGCACCAGCACGGCCGAGTTCGAGTGGCCGTAGGTGAGATAGCACTGCTTGTTCCCGGTCTGCCAACCGATGGTCGGCACGTGCATGTCCGCGCCGCCCGGATAGCCGCCGACCCGGTAGAAGGTCAGGCTGGTGCAGGGGCTGGACGCCTGTGCGGCGGTCGGTGCGAGCAGGGTCAGGCCGGCGCTGGCCAGGACGGTCACGAGGGTGGCGGCGGCGCTGCGGCGGCCGATGCGGCTCCGGTGGATCGACATGCTCTCCTCCTGGGAAGGTGACCGGGATCGACCCGGTGTGCCTTCGAGCATCGCGGCCGCCGATCTACGGTTTCCTGCCCGAACGTCAATTCGCAAGGAGCGCGCACGAGGAGGGCGGCGCCACCCGCCCACCGGTGTGGGCCGCGCCCTCGGTCCCAGCCGGGGCGGTCTACTCCGCTCTCGGTCACGACACCCGGTCCTCCGCTTCGCCCGGACACGTCGAACTGCTCCGTCGCATCACCTCCGGGCTGCGTACGGACGGTGACATCCGGGCCTGATCGGAATCGGTCCATCATGGTCGGTGCACAGCCGCGCGTCGTCCGCAACCGCTGGCAGAGGCGCCCCGCGTGCACCGGTGAACAAGTTCACAAGCGTTGGGCGAGGGTCACCGACCGTGCCTACCGTCGGTCGAGTCCACCACCGTGGACACCACGACCGGCAACGCCAAATCCTGCCCCCGGTCGTCGGATACCGGAACCCCGGGCAGGAGCGGGGGACCCACGTTCCTCGGTGCATGTCACCTCGGGGTGAAGCCGCCACCGCGCGGCCGGGCTCCTCGGCCCGAACCCGACAGCTCACCTCGCCGGCGTGGAGGAACCACACATGACGTCTGTCTACACGCCCCGTCATCGACGGGTCACCACCCGCCGCGTCGCCGTCGGCACCCTGGCCGTCGGCGCGGTCACCGGCGCCGTCGCCCTCTTCGGGCCCGCGGCCCCGGCCCAGGCCGGTGTCAACTGGGACGCGATCGCCCAGTGCGAGTCCGGCGGCAACTGGAAGATCAACACCGGTAACGGCTACTACGGCGGCCTGCAGTTCTCCCAGGGCACCTGGGCCGGCTACGGCGGCAAGAAGTACGCCGCCCGCGCCGACCTGGCCAGCCGCGGCGAGCAGATCGCCATCGCCGAGAAGGTGCTCGACGGGCAGGGCATCGGCGCGTGGCCGACCTGTGGCCGCAAGGGTGGCTCGTCGGGCTCCGCCGCGAAGTCCTCGAAGTCCACCGCCGGGAAGGACCGGTCCACCGCGCCGAAGGACCGGTCCACCGCGCCGAAGGACCGGTCCACCGCGCCGAAGGAGCGGTCGTCGCGCGGCGACCAGCCGGCGACCCGCAACCACGAGCGCACCGCCCCCGCGGCCGGCGGCGACACGTACGTCGTCAAGCCGGGGGACACCCTGTCGGAGATCGCCGACAGCCACCACCAGGCGGGCGGCTGGGAGGCCCTGTACGAGCGCAACCGGCAGCTGATCGGCGCCGACGCCGGCCTGATCTTCCCGGGTCAGCGGCTCGCCCTCTGACGTACGACACACGAACGCTCGGCCGGGTCACCGGCCGAGCGTTCGGTCGTTCGTCGGGCGCTGATCGCCTCTGAGCAACGGGTGTCGTCGCGGCTACGCCGCGGGGGCGGAGGCCCTCGACTCCCGGCGCAACGCCACCGCGTTGGCGCTGCGGTCCCACCGGCCGGCGGGTGCCGCGGCCTCGCCGGGCCAGCCCGTGCCGGCGTCGTCACCGCCGATGGTCATCTCGACCGCGCCGGGAGTCCTGCGGGCCAGCCGGAGCGACTGCTCGGCACCCGCGCGGGCCGAGCACGGCCAGGACTGGCCGGCGCACTGGAGGTTGCGGCAGTGGCCCTCGTCGTCGGGCTCGTGGGCACTCAGCACGTCGACCGCCAACTGCCAGAGCAGGGGGTCGGTCACGTCGTGCGGGCGTTCGGCGTGCCGGCTCGGTCGGTTGCTGGTGTCGTCGGACATGGTGGCCCCCCTCGTCAGGCTGTTCCCCCCAAGGGTCACCCGTGAGCCGCCGGCTAAACCGTCGACCTGCTGTGATGTGTCTCCGGTCGCAGCTGGCCGGCCCCCCACACGGGGCTCAGTCCGGCAATAGCGGCATCTCGACACCCGGGTCCCGGCCGAGGAGCACCGCCCGGGTGAGTGCCGCCGAGCCGAACCGGTCGCGTACCGCGTCCACCGCGGCGTCCAGGTCGGCCCCGGTGTCGACGTCGAAGGGCAGCTCCGGCTGCACCGGGTTGTCGTCGAGGTTGCCGACCGAGACGCCGATCAGGGTGGCTCCGCGGCGCTCGATCTCCGGCAGCGCGGCCCGCAGCAACGCCCGCGCGGCGCCCAGCAGCGCCGTGGTGTCCGCGGTCGCCTTGCCGACGGTGTGCGAGCGGGTGGCCCGGGTGTAGTCGCCGAAGCGCAGCCGCAGCACCACCGTGCGCCCGGACCGCCCGGCCGCCCGCATCCGCCGGCTGACCCGGTCGACCAGGCCCGCCAGGATGGCGTCCAGCTCGGCGGGGGCGTGCGGCGTACGACTCAACGCGTGCTGCGCGCCCATCGAGCCCCGGCGGCGGCCCACCTGCACCGACCGGGGGTCCCGGTTGTGGGCCAGGGCGTGCAGGTGCCGGCCGGCGCCCGCCCCGAGCAGGGACACCAGCGCGGCCTCGCCGAGCCGGGCCACCTCCCCGACGGTACGGATCCGGCGCTCCCGCAGTTTCGCCGCCGTGACCGGGCCGACGCCCCACAGCCGTTCCACCGGCAGCGGGTGCAGGAACTCCACCTCGGCGTCGGGCGCGACGACCAGCAGCCCGTCCGGTTTCGCCACCCCGCTGGCCACCTTCGCCAGGAACTTCGTCCGGGCCACGCCCACCGTGATCGGCAGGTGGACCCGGTCGCGGACCTCCCGGCGCAGCCGCTCGGCGATGTCGGCCGGTGCGCCGACGAGCCGCCGCAGACCGCCCACGTCCAGGAACGCCTCGTCGATGGAGAGCCCTTCGACCAGCGGGGTGGTCTGCCGGAAGATCTCGAACACCGCCCGGCTGGCCTGCGTGTACGCCGCCATCCGGGGCGGCACCACTATCGCGTCCGGGCACAGCCTGCGGGCCTGCTGGCCACCCATCGCGCTGCGGACGCCCCGCGCCTTCGCCTCGTAGCTGGCGGCGAGCACCACACCACCGCCGACGATCACCGGCCGCCCTCGCAGGCGCGGGTCGTCGCGCTGCTCGACCGACGCGTAGAAGGCGTCCAGGTCGGCGTGCAGGATGTGGGCGCCGCTCGACACGTACACATGTTCGCACGACGTCCGGTGATCGCGGCGGTGAGCTGGGGGAACGCGCGATCAGTCGAGGCAGAACTCGTTGCCCTCGGGGTCGGCGAGCACGAGGTGACCGGCGCCGAGCGGGGGAGCGGGTTCGTGCCGTGCGAGGCGGGTGGCGCCGCGGGCGACGAGCCGTTCGGCCTCCGCCTCCAGGGCCGCCATCCGCTCGTCACCCGTGAGCCCGGGGGCGGCCCGCACATCGAGGTGTACGCGATTCTTGGCCTGCTTGCCCTCCGGCACGCGCTGGAAGAACAGGCGCGGCCCCGCGCCCTTGGGATCGACCACCGCCGACGCGTCGTTGCGCCGCTCCGGCGGCACACCCATCGCGTCCAGCGCGGCGTCCCACGAGTCGAAGTCGCCGGGCGGTCCCTGCAACTCGTAGTCGAGGGCCGCGGCCCAGAACGCCGCCAGGCTGGCCGGGTCGGCGGCGTCGAACGTTATCTGCACCTCGCGGGCCATGACAGCTCCCTCTTTCCTGGTCTGGCTGGTCATGCCGCCACCCTCTCGCTGATGGCGGACAGGGTCGTTCCGCTATTCGTGCAACGATCGGCGGGTGACTGTGGAGGCGACGACGGAGCGGGTGCTGCGGACGCTGGCCCTGTTGCAGCGGCGGCCGTCGTGGACGGCCACCGAGCTCGCCGCCGAGCTGGGTGTCACCGACCGCTGTGTGCGCCGCGACGTGCAACGCCTGCGCGCCCTCGGGTATCCCGTCCAGGCTTCGTTTGGCGTCGGCGGCGGCTACCGGCTCGGCGCGGGCACCCGGCTGCCGCCGCTGCTCTTGGACGACGAGGAGGCGATCGCCACGGCGGTCTCCCTGCGACTGGCGTCGGGAGGCACTGTCGCCGGGGCGGGCGAGGCGGCCCTGCGGGCACTCACGAAACTCGACCAGGTGATGCCGGCGCGGCTACGCGCCGAGGTGCGGGCGGTGCACGGCTGGACGGAGACGCTCATCGGCCCGGTGGTCGAGATCGACGCGGAGCTGCTGGTGACCCTCGCCCGGGCCTGTCGGGACGCCGTGCGGGTGCGGTTCCGCTACGCCGGACGCGACGGCGGTGAACGGGAGCGGACGGTCGAGCCGGTCCGGATGGTCACCACCGGCCGTCGTTGGTATCTGATGGCCTGGGACGTCGATCGTGACGACTGGCGGACGTTCCGCCTGGACCGGATGCGGGCCACTGTGGCGACGACCTGGCGCTTTGCGGCGCGCGAGCATCCGGATCCGATCGCCTTCGTGCAGCGGTCGGTGACCGACGCGCCCTACCGGCACCTCGCCCGGGTGCGGGTGCACGCTCCGCCCGAACGCGTGCGGGAGGTGGTGCCGCCGCAGGTGGGGCGCGTGGAGGCCGACCGCGACGGGTGGTGCGTGCTCGTCGTCGGCGGCGACAGCCTGGACTGGCTCGCCGCGCACATCGCCCGCCTGAGTTACGAGGTGGAGGTGCTGGAGCCCGTCGAACTGCGCGAGGCCGCCGCCCGGCTCGCCCGCCGCCTGGCGGCGCTGGCCGGGCCGGCGTCGGAGCCCACCGTGTAACGCCGCAACGACACCGGGCTGCCGTCCGGGGCGGCCCACGATGCCGTGCTCGTGCCCGTGCACCGCCAGCCGGTGCGCTCGTAGAGGGCGACGGCCGCGGCGCCGTCGGCGACCACGTCGAGCACCAGACGCACCCCGCGCGCGTCCGCCCAGCGCCGGGCCCGGGCCAGCAGAGCACTGCCCAGCGCCAGCCCGCGGGCGGCCGGCGCCACGAACAGGCGGGCCACCTCGGCCGCCGGCTCGGGGTGCGGCTCGTCCGTCGGGTCGGGCAGGCGGTGCACCGCGACGTGTCCGACGATCGTTCCAGCGGCGTCGACGGCGACCCAGGCGCGCGCCGGGTGCGGCTCGCGCAGCCAGCGGTGCGGGTCGGCCGGCCAGTTCAGCGGATAGCTGTCGACCCGGTGGACGTCGGCGAGCGCCGCGACGCAGCCGTCGAGGTCGGCGGCTCGCCGGCGGCGGATGCGCGGTGGGTTCACAGGTCGTCGAAGGGGCTGGCGTAGCGGAACTCGCCCCGGATGGTCTCGCGCCACGCGGTCAGCGGCCGAGCCATGAAGTACTGCGGACCCCACGGCTGTGGCGGTGTGACGCCCAGCTCGACGGCAGGCCGGAAGCCGAACCGTGGGTAGTAGCCGGGATGCCCGAGCAGCACCACGAGCGGTTCGTCTCGGGCGTCGGCCGCGCCGAGCACCGCGTGCATCAACGCCGTGCCGACGCCGCGACGCTGCCACGCGGGAAGCATGCCGAGCGGCCCCAGGCCCAACGCGACCGGCTCACCGGCCACCCGCCCGCGGGTGGCCACCACGTGCCCCACCACCAGGCCGTCCGAATCGACCGCCACCAGGGAGTACGCGGGCAGCCAGCCCTCGTCGGCCCGCAACGCGTCGACAAGCGTCGCCTCGACCGGCGGTGTGTCGACCTTCGGTGCGTCGACTGGCGTCGCATCCACTTGGGATGTGTCGTTCGTGGTCTTGGCGAAGGCGGCGGCATGCACCGCGCGGATGGCGTCGACGTCGGTGGGGGTTTCACGTCTGATCAGCACCGCGCCACGATACGGGTGTCGCCGGCAGCGGCTCCAGGAGTTATCGGTCGACGACCGCCGATGACGGATGCCCCGACCCGTCGATGCCGGACCTGCCCGGTCCCGCGACCGTCGTGCCAGCCGACGCGACCTCGCCCCCGCACCGCACGCCCCGCCGCACCCCGCCGCGTCCCGTTCCGAGGCGGCCCGCGCGGCCCCGCCGCCTCCCGCTCCGGGGGCGACGCGCGCGGCCCCGCCTCGCTCCGCTCCGGGGGCGAGGCACGCGACCTGCGCGGCCCCGCTCCGCCCGGCTCGTGAGGCGCCGCGCGCGACGCCGCGCGGCTCGTCACGGCGGCCGGTCGACATGATGCGGAAGAGCGGTATTCCTGTGAGTCATAAATATGACGCACAGGAATGCCGCTCGTCGGAGTCATGGCCGCCCAGAGCAGAGGCCGCGTCTGCTCCGTCGCCCTGACCCGTCGCCCACGGCCCGTCGCCCACGGCCCGTCGCCCACGGCCCGTCGCCCACGGCCCGTCGCCCACGGCCCGTCGCCCACGGCCCGTCGCCCTGAGCCGCCGTCCTGAGCCGCCATCCAGAGCCGTCGTCCAGGGCCGCCGCCCTCAGCCCATGGCGGTCGCCGACGGAGGGGCGCTGCCACCCCGGGGCGACTCCGGGGTCATCAGCCGGATGATCTCCTTCTGGTCGGCCGGCGAGGGCATGCCCCAGTGCGGTTGGTAGCCGTACACCTCGTGCAGTGGGGCCGAGCCGGTGCGGCCGTCCAGGATCTCCACGGCGTCCGTGCCGATCAGGCCGGGGTGTTCGACGCCGCACGCCTCGGCGACCTTGGTCAGGTCCCGGCGCAGGGTCCGCAGGTAGTTGGCCGCCCGGACGGACTTGAGCGTCGGGTCGAGGCCCCGGGCCAGCCACGCGTTCTGTGTCGCCACCCCGGTGGGGCAGGTGTCGGTGTGGCACCTCTGCGCCTGGATGCAGCCGATCGACAGCATCGCCTCCCGACCCACGTTGACCATGTCGCAGCCGAGCGCGAACGCCACGATGGCGTTGTCCGGAAGGCCGAGCTTGCCGCTGCCGATGAACACCACCTGCTCGTGCAGGTCGTGTTCGGCGAAGACCTTGTACACCCGGGAGAAGCCGTGCTGGAACGGGAGCGACACCGAGTCGGTGAAGATCAGCGGCGCGGCACCGGTGCCGCCCTCGCCGCCGTCGACAGTGACGAAGTCGACGCCCCGACCGGTGTCCCGCATCAGGCTGGCCAGTTCCTCCCAGAAGGTGAGGTCGCCGACCGCCGACTTGATGCCGACGGGCAGGCCGGTCTCGGCGGCCAGCAGCTCCACCCAGTCGAGCAGGCTGTCACAGTCGGAGAACTCGGCGTGCCGCGACGGGCTCACGCAGTCCTGCCCGGCCGGGATGCCCCGGGTGGCGGCGATCTCGGCGGACACCTTCGCCCCGGGCAGCAGGCCGCCGAGGCTCGGCTTGGCGCCCTGGCTCAGCTTGATCTCCAACGCCCGGACGGGGGCGCCGGCGACCAGGTCCTTCAACCGGTCGAGGCTGAAGCGGCCGTGCTCGTCGCGGCAGCCGAAGTACGCCGTGCCGAGTTGGAAGACCAGCTCCCCACCGTTGCGGTGGTACGGCGACAGGCCACCCTCGCCGGTGTTCTGCAGGCACCCGGCGAGAGCGGCCCCCTTGTTCAGGGCGGTGATGGCGTTGCCCGAGAGCGAGCCGAAGCTCATCCCGGAGATGTTGACCACCGACTCCGGTCGGAACGCGCGTGCCCGGTCCCGCGCCGCGCCCAGCACCTTCGCGCACGGCAGCTGGACGTCGTGCCCGGCTGTCGGCGACGACGGCGGCACGGCCCGGCCGAACGTGCGGTGCTTGATGATCGGGTAGCCGGGCGTGTGCTCGATGTCGTTGTCCGTGCCGAAGCCGAAGTAGTTGTTCTCCTGCTTCGCCGACGCGTACACCCAGCGACGCTGGTCGCGGGTGAACGGGCGTTCCTCGTTGTTGCCGGCCACGATGTACTGCCGAAGCTCCGGCCCGATGGCCTCCAGCAGGTACCGGGCTCGGCCGAGCACCGGGAAGTTGCGCAGCAGCGCGTGGTCACGCTGGATCAGATCCCGCGCGGCGAGCGCCGCGACGGCGGCGGCTACGGCGGGTACGGCTCGACGGGCCCAAGTCATGCCGGGCAACCTTTCCGCCTGAGCCCTCGGCCAAACCGGCACGTCGCCGACAATGCGCTGCTCAGGCCCCGGGTGCGCGCTGGTGGCCAGCGTGCGCCCCGCGGTGGAGGCGGCACGGGGATCACCAGGTGCCGCCTCCGACCCAGGGTCAGTGGTGCATGAACGACTGACGGACCGTGCCGCCGACGATCGCGCACCACGTGCTCGTGCTGAGCTTGCCGTTGCGGGGCAGGCCGTGCAGCGCCTGCAGGTCCTGCACGGCCCCGCGGGTGGCGTGGTCGTACGCCCCGGTGACGGTGACCGCGTACCCCTTGGTCGCGAGGATCTCCTGCACGGCCGTGACCGGCGCTCCGGCGGCGTGCTGGTCCAGCTCCGGCGCGAGGGTCTCCCAGGTCGGCGTGGTGAGCGTGGCGTCCACGTCCACGGCGATGCCGTTGCGGGCCTGCCAGTCCTGCACGGCGGCCACGGTCGCGGCGTCGAACGTGCCGCTGACCGTCACGGCGTAGCCCCGGTAGGCCAGCAGGTGCTGCACCACCCGGACCGACGGCGAGTTGACGAACCGCCACAGGTCCGGCCAGCGGCGGGCCGGCACGTCGCCCAGCTTGGTGCCGAGGGCCGCGTGGACCCGCCGCCGCAGGTCCGGGAACTGCCGGTAGAACGCCGCGCCCGGGCACTCGGTGGTGCGGAAGTCCCAGTGGCCGAAGATGTCGAACGCGTGCAGCCCGTACTGCCGGCAGATCGCGACGCAGAGCTTGACCAGCGAGTCGGTCAGCGCCTCCGGCGGGGTTTCGGTGACGTAGGTGCCCTCGTTCTCGATGCCGATGGCCCGGCCGTTCTCGCCCGGGCAGTGCGCCGAGATCATCTGGCGGTCGCCCGCTTCGAGGCGTTCCAGGCTGCCCCGGCGGCCCTCCAGCACGTAGCCGCCGCGGCTCACCGTGAAGTGCTGGCCGGTGTCCGACCAGCCGTTGCCGTCCATGTGCAGGTCCTGGCAGTCGCGGGCCAGCTTGACCGCCTGCTCGCGGGAGTAGTCGGTGACGTTCGGGAACGCCATGTGATGCACGATGATCTTGTTGGTGGGGATGGCGCTGACCGACAGCGGGTCCTTCGGCGGGCGGGCGGCCCACTCGTCGCAGCTGATGATCCAGTCCAGGTCGGTGCCGGGAGCGGCCTGCGCCGCGCCCGAAAAGGCGAGTTCGCTTCCGACGACGGCGACCGTGGCCGCGCCGAGACCGGCACGCAGCAGCGTTCGGCGGTCCACTTCGGAATGGTCGACGTGCATGACATCTCCTCCTGCGGCCGACGGCGGGGGGATGAAAAGTAGCTCCAGTGGCCGCACGTACTCCGGAGAATATTGCCAAGACTCGTCCGTGCGCTAGACCCTGCGCAGCGGGAGCGGCGTTTCCCCGACCGCTGGTGGGGGTAGGTCGGGGACCTACCATCCCGGCTGCTCCGCATGGAGGAACGACCCTATGAGTGACAACGTCAGCGACGCGGTGGGCGACGCCCTTCGCTCGGTGATGCTCTTCCTGCCCAAGGCCGTCGCCTTCCTGGCGATCCTGGTGGCCGGTTGGCTGATCGCCAAGGCCGTACTGAAAATCGTGGAGAAGGTCCTCGAACGCGTGGGCTTCGACCGCGCCGTCGAGCGCGGCGGCATCCGCCGGGCCCTGAGCCGCTCCCGGTACGACGCCAGCGACATCGTCGCGAAGCTCGTCTACTACGCGGTGCTGCTGCTCACCCTGCAACTCGCCTTCGGCATCTGGGGGCCCAACCCGATCTCCGACCTGATCACGGCCGTGGTCGCGTGGTTGCCCCGCGCCTTCGTCGCGATCGTCATCGTCGTAGTCGCCGCCGCCATCGCCAACGCTGTCAAGGACATCATCAGCGGGGCGCTGGGCGGGCTCTCGTACGGTCGGGTGCTGGCCGGTACCGCCTCGGTGTTCATCCTCGGCCTGGGCGTCATCGCGGCGCTGAACCAGATCGGTGTGGCCACCGCGGTCACCACCCCGGTGCTGATCGCGGTGCTGGCCACTGTGGGCGGCATCCTCGTCGTCGGCGTCGGTGGCGGCCTGATCCGTCCGATGCAGAGTCGCTGGGAGGCGTGGCTGACCCGCGCCGAGCAGGAGTCGCAGCTGATCGCCACGCACACCCGCGCCTACCGGGCCAGTCGCCGCGACGCCGAGGCCGAACTGGCCCGTGCGACGGCCGCCCGCGCCGACGCGGACGCGACCCAGGTGACGACGCGGCCGTCCGACCCGGAGGCCACGCAGGTGGTGACCCGTCCCGCCGACGTGGACGCGACCCAGGTGACGACGCGGCCGTCCGACCCGGAGGCCACGCAGGTGGTGACCCGTCCCGCCGACACGGACGCGGACGCGACGCAGGTGGTGCGGCCGTCGACCGACGACACCACGCAGGTGGTCGCCCGCCCGAGCGACCCGGACACCACGCAGGTCGTGGATCCCCACCGCGACGCCGACACGACCCAGGTGATCAGCGGCGGGGTTCCGGGCCAGCGCACCAGCGACGACAGCGAGACCACGACGGTCATCCCGCCGGTGGATCCCCACCGGCGCTGACCCTCGGCGGGACGACGGGGCGGGATCCACGCGGATCCCGCCCCGCTCACGTCGCGCGCCGGACGCCGAAAGCGCTGGCCGGCACCGTCACGCCGGTCTACCATCGCCGGCATGACCTGGCGACATTGATCCAACGCCTTCGGCCGCACCCGTGGACCGCCACGGGCACCGCACGTCCGGTGTCCGTCTCCACTCCCACGGGAAGGCCCCATGATCCACCTCGCCTCGCGCGTGCCCGACCCGGCGGTCCGCCGGCTGTCGGTGACCCTCTACGCGTACGCGTTCCTCAGTGACCTCGTCCTGCTCTACCCGCTGTACGTGGTGCTCTTCGCCGACACCGGCCTGTCGGTGGGGCAGATCTCGTCCCTGTTCGTCATCTGGTCGGCCGCCGGCATCCTGTTCGAGGTGCCGTCCGGCGCGTGGGCCGACGTGGTGTCGCGTCGGCTGCTGCTGTGCCTCGCCCCGCTGGTGACCGCGGCCGGCTACGCGCTGTGGGTGCTGCTCCCGTCGTACCCGGCCTTCGCGGTCGGGTTCCTGTTGTGGGGCGCTGGCGGGGCGCTGGTGTCCGGCGCCCTGGAGGCGCTGGTCTGGACCGAACTGGACCGGCTCGGCGCCGTCGGTCGGTACGCCCGGGTGCTCGGTCGGGCCCGGACGGCGGGTGTGCTGGGCGTGGTGGTCACCGGGGTGCTCGCCGGCCCGGTGCTCGCCGTCGGCGGGTACCCGGCGGTCGGCGCGGCCAGCGTGCTCGCCTGCCTGCTCGCCGCCGCCGTCGCGGCCCGGTTCCCCGAGCACCGCCCGCCGCCCGGCCCGGCACCGTCGCACCCCGCGCACGACCCGCCGCCGGCCGTGCCGCCCGTCGCCGTGCCGCCCGTCGCCGTGCCGCCCGTCGCCGTGCCGCCGGTCGCCATGTCGCCCGACGCCGTGCCGCCCGGCGGCCACGCGCCCGACGCCCTGCTGCCCGTCGCCGTGCTGCCAGGCGGCCACGCGCCCGATCCGGCGACACCTGACGACGACGGCGACCTGACCTGGTGGGGCACGCTGCGGGCCGGTGTGACGCAGGTCCGCACGCGGCCCCCCGTGCGGGCGGCCGTGCTGCTGGTCGCTGTGGTGGCCGCCGACTGGGGCGCGCTGGACGAGTACACGCCGCTGCTGGCCGTGGACACCGGCGTCGGCGCGCAGGCCGTGCCGCTGCTGCTCCTGCTGCTGTGGGCCGGCGTGACCGTCGGTGGGCTGCTCGCCCCGGCGGGAGAGCGGCTGGGCCGCCGGGGTTACGCCGCGCTGCTCGGCCTGGTCGCCGTCGCGCTGGCCGGGGGCGCGCTGGTCCGGCACCCGGCCGGCTTCGCGCTGCTCGCGGTGGCGTTCGGCGCCGCGCAGCTGGCCACCGTGCTGGCCGACGCGCGGTTGCAGGCCCGGATCACCGGCACCAGCCGGGCCACCGTCACCTCACTGGCCGGGATGGCCACCGACGTGCTGATCATCGGGACGTACGCCGGTTACGGTCTCGTCGCCACGGCGGCCGGCAACGCGGTGGCGTTCGCGGCGGTGGCCGGGGCGTACGTCGTCGTGGCGCTGGCGCTGCTGGCCCGCCGGCGACACCCCGGACCGACACCGTGACGGCGGGGTTCCCGGCGGCGGGCGCAGTGGCCACCGCCGGGGACCCGCTCAGCCGGCGAGGTGCAGGAACGACCACTGGTGGCCGTCGAGGTCACGGAATCCGCGCATGTACATCGGCCCGTTGGTGATCCCCGCCCCGAGGGACTCGCCGCCGGCCACCACCGCCCGGTCGACCAACTCGTCGACCCGCTCGCGGCTCTCGGCCGACAAGCCCACGATGACCTCCCGGCTGGTCGTCGGGTCCGTGACGGGCACCCGCGTGTACCCCTCGAAGGCCGAGCGGACGTGCAGCATCAGCCGGGTGGTGTCGGAGACGGTGATCATCATGCTGTCCCCGTCCGGTGTGGCCTGGTCGCTGGTGAAGCCGAGCGCCCGGTAGAACTCGGTCGCGACGGTCAGGTCACGCACCGGCAGGTTGACGAAGGTCATGGTCATCGGGTGTCTCCGTTCGACTCGAGCAGCACCTTCAACGCGGTGAGCCGTTCCCGCCAGTACGCCTTGAACTCGGCGGCCTGCTCGGCTCCGATCAACTTCTCGTGCAGGACGGTGACCCGCGTCTTCGACTCGCCGACCGGGTCGAAGCCGACGACGATGCGGGTGGGACCGCCGGCCCAGTCGGCCCGGAAGCTGCGCGGCGCGGTGGCGGTGCGGACCCGCACCTCGACGTCGGGCAGCCAACGGGCGCGTACCGTCTCGTCGGCGACGGCCTCGAACAACCGCGCCGCCGGCGCCGCCACCGTCCGGCTGGCGCTGGCCTCGAAGCCGCCGTCGCGTCGTTGGCCTGGCGAGCGCAGGCCGCGTGCCTGCTCGTACCCGACGGTGATGGTCTGCGCCCACCAGCCCGGCACCTCGTGCCCGGCCGTCAGGTGACGGGCGATCTCGGTGTGTGTCCGCTCGGCGGCGGACGCGGCGTCGAGCACGGCGAACCAGTCCGCCCAGCCCCGGCCGGTCCGGTCGCGCAGGAGATCATCGGCGATCCGCTCGGTCTGCGCGGCGGCGGCTGGTGCCGAGGACGCGCCGGCGGGCCGTTCGGTCTGTGCGGCGGTGGACACCGGCGCGGCGGCTCGGTTGATCAGCTGCCGGCGGGCCGTGGTGTAGCTCTCGCCGGTCTTTGCCATCCGGGCGCGGACCCGGGTCTTGAACGATCTCTGGTCGGTCATCACATGCTCCCGGTCAACGGCACGGTCACCGGGACCCACGCTCCCGCCGACCCCGCCGGAGTGGGGCATGTGGCACCACGTCCCGAGGGCTCCAGGGCCCCCTTTGCCTCCGCGTGGCCGGCGGCGTGAGCGCCGGGAGGGAGGTGCGGCGCAGGACCACGCCGCCGTCATCGTACGCCCCGACCGGCCGTCCGCGCAGCCGTCAGGGCTGGTCGCCGTCGAGGTAGACCCACCGGCCGTCCTCGCGGACGAACCGGCTGTGTTCGGTAAGCGTGCCCGGTCGGCCCGCCTCGCGGTAGTGGGCGTGGAACGTCACAGTGCCGGTGGCGTCGAGCAGGCCCCCGCGTTCGGTCTCGACGATCTCCAGGCGGGTCCACCGCTGCCCCGGGGTCAGCTCCAGCCGGGCGGGTCGGGTCGACGAGTGCCAACTGCGCACCAGGTAGGCGGCGTCGCCGAGAGCGAAGGCGCTGAACCGGGAACGCATCAGCGCCTCGGCCGTCGGCGCCTGGGCGGTGCCGCCGTGGACCGGCGAGCAGCAGTCGGCGTACGCCTGGCCGGAGCCGCACGGGCAGAGCCGTCCGCTCGTCGCGTTCGCCCGCCGGCCGCCCCTGCCCTTGCCCATCCCGCCATCCTGCCGCACCGCCGGGCGGGCGACCCGAGCGGCCGGCCGTCAGCGGTCCAGCGCCACCGGCAGGGGCACCGGCCGTTTCGCGACCCGGTCGTCCCCGGACGACCGGCCGCGCAGGTGCCGGGCCACCCAGGGCAGCAGGTGCCGGCGGGCCCAGGCCAACTCGGCGCCGAGCACCTCGGCGCGGCGGCGCAGCGGCGCCGGCGGCAGCGGCGCCGTCCAGGAGTCGTCGAACCCGGGCAGCCCCGCGGTGTACGCCAGCGCGGCGGCGATCCGCGCGTGCCCGGCGCTGTTGGCGTGCAGCCGGTCGTCGCTCCACAGCCGCGGATCCGAGGCGACGGGATGGGCCCCCAGGTCCAGCAGCGTGGCCCCGGTCTGCGCGGTGGCCGCGCGCAGGGCCGCGTTGAGCGCCAGCATCCGGCCCCGCAGCGGCCGGGCCAGCGGCATCACCGGCGCCGGGTCCGGCATGGTGAAGGTCAGGACTGTGGCGCCCTGCCCGACGAGCGCCCGCTGCATCGCCGCGACGTCCTCGGCGACCTGGTCCGCGTCGAAGGAGGGGCGCAGCACGTCGTTCATGCCGGCGACCACGGTGGCCAGGTCGGGCGCGAGATCGAGGGCCGGCTGGAGCTGTTCGGCGCGGATCCGGGCGGTGGTCCGGCCACGGATGGCCAGGTTCGCGTACTCCAGCCCGCCCTGGGCGCGCGCCACCGCCAGGGCGAACCGGTCGGCCCAGCCCCGGTAGCCGCCGTCGTCGTCCGGATCGTCGAGCCCTTCGGTGGTGCTGTCGCCGATCGCCACGTACCGCTGCCACATCACGCGGGCGAGGTTAGCCCCCGCCCGAACGGTGGCCGACGGGAGAGGCTCCGCGCCCTCCCGACCCGGGCGCCGATCTTGCACTTACCGTCCCCGCATTGCCGGCAAAGGGTGCGTATCGGCGACAGAAAGTGCAAGATCGCGGGGGAAGGGGTCAGAGCCAGCCGGAGCGGCGGAACAGGCGGTACAGGGCGAGGGCCGCCGCCGCCATCAGGGCCAGCGCCCCGGCGTACCCGTAGCGCCAGGCCAGCTCGGGCATGTGGTCGAAGTTCATGCCGTAGAGGCCGGCGATACCGGTCTGGGCGGCCGCGATGGCCGCCCACGCGGCGATCTTGCGCATGTCGTTGTTCTGCTCGACGGCGAGCTGCGCCAGGCGGGACTGGACGATCGAGGTGAGTAGATCGTCGTATGCGGCCACCCGGTCCACCGCCCGGGCCAGGCGACCGTCCACGTCCACGAACCAGCGGTGCAGGGCGCGCGGCGGCCCGTCGGCCCCCGGGTCGAGCAGCATCCGCACGGGCGTCTGCAGGGGCAGCACGGCCCGCTTGAACTCCACCACCTCCCGCTTGAGCTGGTAGACGTGCTGGATGTCGACCGAGCGGTCGCGGGCGAACACCGCCTCCTCGACCCGCTCCAGGTCGCGCTCCACGTGCCCGGCAACCTCCAGGTACGTGTCGACCATGCGGGCACAGACCGCGTACGCCACCGCCCAGGGGCCGGCGGCCAGCAGCTCCGGTCGGCGCTCGATGTCGGCGCGGACGTCGCGCAGGGCCCCGGCGGCACCGTGCCGCACGGTGACGGCGAACCGGTCACCGAGCAGCACCATCACGTCGCCGGTGTCGATCACCTCGGAGGTGTCGGTCAGCTCGGCGTGCTCCACGTACCCGGCGGTGCGCAGCACCAGCAGGGTGACCGGTCCGTGCCGCTGCACAGTGGGCCGGTGCCCGTCGGCGAGCGCCTGCTCGACGGTCAGCTCGTCGAGGCCGAAGGTACGGCCCACGGCGGCGAGCACCGCCGGCCCCGGTTCGTGCAGCCCGAGCCAGACGAAGGCGTCGCGGCCCCGCCGGGCACGGGCGTACGCGTCGTCGTAGTGCGGCCGGCCCGGCTCCCGTCGACCCTTGACGTAGACGGCGCAGTCGACAACGGCGTCCGGATTGGACCGGCGGGGCGAGGGAACCTCTCCGCCGGGGCGGCCGAGCAGTCGGCGGGCCAGGGCGCGTACGCCCCGACCGGCCCGGTCTCGTACCGCTCGCTGATGCACGACGCGCCCCCTCCCGCGCACCGTCGCGGCCACGGTGCTCGCAGGGCATGGTGCCACCGCATTCTGCCCAGCGGCGTCCGGCCCACGACAGCGGGGTGGGTTGGCGCTCGGCGAGATCCTCCAATCCTGCCTTGACGGTCGCCGGTGAACCGACGATGTGGTGGTTGAAGCACTCCGTCACGTGTTGCTCCTGAGCGGGTATCCAACCGATGCGCGGTGCGGCTTCCGCTTCTTGCGGCGACATCAGATGCCCTGGCCCTTTCTCCTGCCGGTGGCCGGGCAGGTCGCAACCGTCGTCACCGGCCGTGTGCCGCATCTCCGACCCGGGACTGTGCCCGCTCCGCGAACACCTGGGCGGCGATTGTGTAGCTGTCGAAGGCACGAGCCACGCCCGCATAGACGGCGATCTGAATGAACGCCTCGACGATCTCCTCGGGCGTTACCCCGTTGTTGAGGGCGATGCGCAGCTGGCCACGTAGCGGCTCGAGGATCCCTAGCGAGGCTGTGATAGTGACGGACACCAGAGCCCGCATGCGGGTGTCCAGGATTTCGCTGCGTGGCCAGGCGTCACCGAACGCGTGCTCGGTGGCGATCTGCTTGAAGTCGGCGGCGTTCGACGGCTCGCCCTCGCCTGCGGTGAGGAACTGCTCGAGCCGGAACCCCAGCATCTTCTCCGCTGTGTCGAGGGCGCGGGCGTAGTCGGAGCTGTCGGGCATGATGCCTCCTAGACCTATTTGGACCGCGTCAGGCGGTGCGGGTGGCGAAGACGACGATGTTGTCCACGTAGTTGCCGGTCCCGGCGTCGAACCGGCCGCCGCAGGTGATCAGGCGCAGCCCGGCGGCGTCCGACGGGCCGTAGACCAGGCCGCTGGGGAAGCGGTCCTTGGGGTACGCGTGGACGTTGTCCACTGTGAACGTGGTGACCCGCGCGTCGGCGCGGGTGACCTGGATCTCCTGGCCGGCGCGCAGTCGACCCAGGTCGAAGAAGACCGCCGGGCCGGCCGGGGAGTCGACGTGTCCCACCAGGACGGCGTTGCCGGTCTCTCCGGGGCTGACCCCGTGCCGGTACCAGCCGGCGAGGGTCGGCTTGTCCAGCGGGGGGACTTCCAGCACCCCGGCGGCGTCCACGCCGACGGGGACGATCTCCGCGCGTACACCGATGGCCGGAATCTGGACCCGGACGGGCGCGGCGCGGGAGAGCGGCGCCAGGTCCGGCGCGGGCCGGGTGTGTGTCGGTGCGTTCGCCGGCGGGCGTGGGGGCTGCGCCGGCTCGGCGGTGAGGCCGACGGTGATCAGCCCCAGCCCGGACACGCCGAGCAGGGCGACCACCGCCGGCAGGGTCCGTCGCCTCCACACGTGCCGACCTCCGTAGGGATCGTCGGATGCCCGTGCCGGTGTCACTGGCACGGGCATCCGTCCTCAGGGATGGAGCGCGTCGCCGGTCAGGCGACGGTGGACACCGGACGACGCCGGCGGAACAGGACCACCGCGCCCGCGGCGGCGGTGCCGAGCAGGGTGCCTCCGGCGGCGAGGGCGCCCGCGTCGCGGCCGTCGCGGTTGTCGCCGCCCGAGCCGGCCGGTGCGCCCCCGATCGGGGTGACGGTGAACGTGGCGCTGCCCGCCGAACTGCCGTCGCCGCAGGTCGCGGCCACCGTGTACGTGCCGAGGGTGAACCCGGCGGTGAACAGTTCGGCGCTGAGCCCGCCGCCGGCGGCGGCGGTGGTGGATCGGACGTTCTGGTCGCGGTTGGGTCCGGTGACCCGGAAGATGACGTCACCCGACTTCGGGTTGCAGGTCGTCGCGGTGAGTACGACGGTTCCCCCGACCGGGGTGGTGGCCGGTGACACGACGGTGTCGGCCAGTGCGGCGCCCGGCAGCAGGAGCGTGCCGAGGCCCACGCCGAGCGCCGCCGAGCAGAGTGCTGTTGAGACCTTCATACGCGTCTTCCCTCACTTTTCGTCCGCTGACTGCGTGGGACGTCGTTCGGGTGGCCAACTCCGTGACTAGCACCGGTGTGCCCAACACTAGGTTGGTTGGGACCTCGATCAGGTGAAAATGAGAAACCTTCGTTGCCGTCACGTGTCCACCCGAAGGCGGGGGAGAGCAGCGCTTAGGCCTCGACGGCCTTCAGGGGTGCCGGTGCTCCGGTCGATGTCCGCTCGGGTCGGGCTGTCGTCGCTGAGCCGATGGCGAGGTATGGCCGGCGACGGAGGAAATGCCCGCCGGCCGGCTCAGCCGGCCCGCTCGGCCGGGGCCGGTTCGGGCATGGGATCGCCGGTCTCCAGGAGGGTCTTGAGGCTGGCCAGCAGCTCCGGCCAGCCGCCGCTGCCGTCGAGTTGACCGCTGATCGCCCGGTGCATCTCGCTGTCCGGGGAGAAGTCGTCGTGGATGACTGTCAACCGGACGGCCGAGGGGCCGTGCGGCTCGATCTCGAAGGTCACCGTCGAGCGGCGCTCGCCGAGCCGAGCGGCCAGCTCCTCGGCGGACCAGCCGAAGTGCTCGGCGTGCTCGGGTTGAAAGCCGTGCCAGCTGTAGGAGAGGCGGCGGTACGGCTCGGCGACCAGCACCCGCTGGCCGAGATCGCGCGGCTCGCCCTCCGGCGCGTCCTGCCACAGCACCGGTGACCCGACCTGCCAGTCGGACACCAGTGCGACCCCACCCCAGTAGCGGCGGGTGAACGCGGGCTCCGTGAGCGCGGCCCACAGTCGCTGCGGGGTGGTGGTGACGTATGTCGTGTAGACGAACGTGGGGCCTGCCATGGGCTGTTCCTCCAATGCTGTGCTCAGGTCGGCGAGCGCGGCCGCCCGCTGCCGGTCGTAGCGGCTCAGCCACCGGTCGGCGATGGCGTTGATCGGGGCGGCATTGAGGTGGTGCACCTTTTCCCGGCCCCGCCGGACGGTCGTCACCAGGCCGGCTGCCTCCAGCACCGACAGGTGCTTGCTGACCGCCTGCCGGGTCGTCGGCAACCCGTCGCAGAGCTCTCGCAGGGTCTGGCCGTTGCGAGCGTTGAGCTGGTCGAGCAGCCGCCGCCGGCTGGGATCGGCCAGCGCCCGGAACGCCTCGTCCATTCGCCCTCCCGGAAAAGCGCAACCATACGGTTGCCTGAGAAATTAGGCAACCGGATGGTTGCTTGTCAAGACCGTACTGCCCCGGGTCGCAAGGCCGGAGCGCCTTGTGCGGAGGCCGGGGCGGTGTGGCAGCGTGGTGCGGTGACCGATTCCGCCCCGCTCGACGTCGATCTCGCGCTGCTCGGCGGCGGGGGCGCCGCCTCGCTGCTGCTCGCCGCGCTGGACCGGCACGGCGTTCGCGACCTGCGGATCGCCGTCGTGGACCCGGTGCGCCGGCGCGGCCAGGACCGCACCTGGGCGTTCTGGGGCGACCCGAGCGCCGACCTCGACCCGCTGCTGAGCGCGAGCTGGCGGCAGGTCGAGGTGGCGACGCCCGCGCGGCGCCGCGTCCTGGACCTGACCCCGCTGCGGTACGCCATGCTGCGCTCCGGCCCGGTCTACGACCGGGCTGCCGAGGCCGAGCGTCGGCTGGACGCCATCCGGATCGTCGCGCCGGCCGAGGCGGTGACCGACGACGGCGCCCGGGTGGTCGTGCGCACCGGCGACGGCCGCGTCGTACGGGCCGGCTGGGTGCTCGACTCCCGCCCCCGCCCACCCGCGCGAGCGGGGCGGACGACCTGGTTGCAACATTTCCGCGGCTGGTGGCTGGAGTCCGAGCGCCCGGCGTTCGACCCGCGGCGGGCGGTGCTCATGGACTTTCGCACCCCGCAGCCCGCCCGGGGCGTCTCCTTCGGCTACGTGCTGCCGGTCAGCGACCGCTACGCCCTGGTCGAGTACACCGAGTTCTCACCCGGTCTGCTCACCGACGCCGGGTACGACAGGGCGCTGGCCGACTACCGCGACCTACTGGGGCTCGACCCGGCGGGGCTGCGTGTGCGCGAGGTGGAGAACGGGGTGATCCCGATGACCGACGCGCCGTTTGCCGCCCGACCGTCGGCCCGCATCGTCCGCCTCGGCACGGCCGGCGGCGCGACCCGCCCCTCCACCGGCTTCACCTTCTCCGCCATGTACCGCCAGGCCGACCAGGTGGCCCGCGCGCTCGCCGCCGGTCAGCCGCCGGTGCCCAGGCCCGCGTACCCGGCCCGGCACCGCTGGATGGACGCGGTGGCGCTGCGCGCGCTGGACCGGGGCGGCGTCGGCGGCCCCGAGTTCTTCGACCGGCTCTTCGACCGCAACCCGCCCGAGCGGGTCCTGCGCTTCCTCGACGGGGTCACCACACCCGCCGAGGAGATCGCGATCATGAACTCCACCCGACTGCTGCCGATGATCGCCGCCACGGCCGGCGACGCGGCGCACCGCGTACGCGACCGGCTGCGGCCCGCCCGGCCCGCGCCGGCCATCCCGGCGGCCGTGGTGGGCGGGCCGCTCCGGCCCGTCAGCGACTCGCAAACCTGACCGGGGCGGTCAGCGACTCGCGGCCACCCGGTCGCGGATCAGCACGCGCACGTCCTCCATCGGGTCACCGTCACCGGCGGCCAGCAGCGTCTTCGTCGCCGCGATCGTCAACCCCAGCTCCGGGTACGCGTACGCGAGGCTGCCGCCGCTGCCGGCCGCGCCGAACGAACCGTCGCCGTCCACCGCGTACCCGAGGCCCCAGGTCGTCTCCTGCCCGAACACCCACTCCGGTCCGGGCGGCCCGTCGAGCGTCGCCGCCTCCCGCATCCGGGCCGGCGAGATCAACCGGACGCCGTCCACCTCGCCGATCAGCGCCGCGAGCATCCGCGCCGCCGCCCGAGCGGTCATGGTGCCGGTGGCCGGCACGTCGGCCGCCAGGACGTCGGCGCGGCTGCCGATCTGCGCACCCGGCCGCACGCCGGACGGGGCGACCCGGTCGAAGTTCGGCAGGTTGGCGCTCGCGTAGTCGAACAGCGCCGCCATGTTGCGGTCCTCGACACGGGCCAGCCGGCCCAGCTCGGCCGCCGGAACACCGAGGTACAGCTCGTCGGCCACGCCGAGCGGCCCGGCCACGTCCTCGGCGAGCACCTGGGAGATGCGCCGGCCGGTCACCCGGCGGACCACCTCACCGACCAGCCAACCGAAGGTCCACGCGTGGTACGCCTTCACCTCACCGGCCGGCGCGATCGGCTCCGCGTCGGCCAGGAGGGCGCACATCCGGTCCCAGTCGGTGAAGTCCTCCGGCGTCACGTCGGCGGGCAGGGCCGGCACGCCGGCGGTGTGGGTGAGCGCGTGCCGCAGGGTGACCCGATCCTTGCCGTGCCGGGCGAACTCCGGCCACACGTCGGCGATCCGCAGGTCGTAGTCCAGTTCGCCGCGCTCGGCCAGCACGTGCACCACTGTCGAGGTGAGGACCTTGCCGGTCGACGCGCTCCAGATCGGGGTGTCGGCCCCCAGCTCCCGGCCGGTGTCCCGGTCGGCGACCCCGGCCTGCACCGTCACGATCGGCCTACCGTCGAGGTACGCGGCGACCTGCACCCCGGCTTCCCGTCCGCTGGCGATCAGCTCGTCGATCATCTGCCGTACGTCGGCCCGCAGGCCGTCCCAGTTCCCGTCCACGGTCGTCGACTCTGGCAGACCAGGCGGCGATCGCGCGCAGGATTATCAGCCGGCGGCGAGTCCTCCCTCACTCGGTGAGCAGCCGTCCCCGCAGCCGAGCGGTCAACGACTCGTCCACGCCGAGCCGGTCGGTGGCGTAGCCGACCGCCGACCCGTACGCTGCGGTCAGGTCGGCCAGGAAGTGCCGGATGACGGCCTCGGGGGCGCGACCGTAACCGGGCCAGATCAGCTCACGGTCGGGGTTCAGGGCCCGCCAGTCAGCGATGAGGCGCTCGGTGGCCAGCTCGGTACGCGCGAAGTCGGCGGCGATCTGCTCCTCGTCGACGCCCAGCAGGGCCAGCAGCAGCGCGGCCAGCAGGCCGGTGCGGTCCTTGCCGGACGCGCAGTGGAAGACCAGCGGCGAGTCGGTGGCGGCGATCACCTCCAACGCCTCACGCAGCTCGGCGACGCCGTCCTCGGCGACCTCTGCGTACCGGTCGGCCAGATAGCGCCATGGGTCGACCGTCGGGTCGATCGTCGCCTGGTCGTAGGGGCGGTGCTCGACGCTCAGGTTGTGCCAGGTCAGCCCGTCGATCTGCGGCGCCCGGCCCCGCGCGGCGATCTCCCACGGATACCGCAGGTCGATCACCGTGCCGACACCGAGGGCGCGGAACCGGTCCAGGTCGGCGCCCGCCAGCTTGCCCAGCGAGTCCGAGCGGTAGAGCAGGCCCCAGCGGACCGTTCGACCGTCGTCGGTGCGGTGACCACCGAGGTCGCGGAAGTTGTGCAGACGATCGAACGCGACATGCCGGTCCATCGGCCCGACCCTAGCGCCTCCGGCCCGGCGTGGCGGCCCCCGACGGGTCGGCGCGAGGTCGCCGCCGGGTAGGTTGCCTGCCATGGTGGACGCGGCGGCCGGCAGGGGCGTGCAGATCTGGACCGACGGGGCGTGCAGCGGCAATCCCGGACCGGGCGGCTGGGGCGCGCTGCTGCGCTACGGCGACCACGAGCGGGAGCTGTGCGGCGGCGAGGCCACCCCGACGACCAACAACCGGATGGAGCTGATGGCTGCCATCCAGGCCCTGGAGAGCCTGAACCGGCCGGTCACCGTCGAGCTGCACACCGACAGCACCTACGTGCGCAACGGCATCACGAGCTGGCTGGCGTCGTGGAAGCGCAACGGCTGGCGCACGGCCGCGAAGCAGCCGGTCAAGAACGCCGACCTGTGGCAGCGGCTGGAGGCGGCCTGCGAGCGGCACGAGGTCACCTGGCTGTGGGTGAAGGGGCACAACGGTCACCCGGAGAACGAGCGCGCCGACGGTCTGGCCAACAAGGGCATGACCGAGGCGCGGGCGGCGCTGGCGAGCCGCTAGGTCGTCCGCCCGGATCGGCGGGTCGCGTCGGGGTGCCCCGGCATGCTCGACCCGCCGCCGCTGCTGCCGGAGGAGCCGCCGGTCATCCCCGAGCTGTTGTCCTCGGTGACGATGTCCGGTGGCACGTCGGTATCGGCCGGCGGCGGGACTTCGGTGTCCGCCTCGACCTGCACCAACGGCACCTGGCCGGCCTCGTCCTCGCTGTGCTGCGGGTCGCCCGGCAGCTCGCCGTCGCGCTTTCGGAAGCCCACGCCGTGCCCCCCGTCGATACCGGTCCGAGTCGGCCGTGGCTACCCGGCGTCATCACCCCGAAACCTCTCCCGGCGGCAGCAGCCGTCCCGGTGAACGGCTCCCTCCCGGCGAGCGGTTCCGGCGGGCGCAGGGACCGCCGACGGGTGAGGGACCGCCGGCGGGTGAGGGGCCGGCCGGAGGTGGCGGTGCCCGCGTACGCGCGGCTCGCCGCACCCGCCGTCAGCGGCGGCGGCCCCGGCGGGTCGGGGCGGCGGCCCGTGCGGGGCGGCGCACCGGCGTGAGCGCCAGCGCCGTCCAGTGCGCCGGCCGGGCCAGCGTCGCCGGCACTGCGGTGCGGACGTCACCCCGGGCGGCGTCCAGCTGGGCCTGGTGCAGGAACAGGGTGGCGCGCAGGTCCGCGCCGCGCAGGTCGGCCCCGCGCAGGTCGGCGCCCGTGACGTCGGCCAGACTCAGGTCGACGCCGCGCAGGTCGGCGCCGACCAGCAGCGCGCCGCGCAGGTTGGCCCGGCGCAGGTCCGTCCGGCGCAGGTCCGCACCGAGGAGCTGCGCGCCCCGCCGATCGAGCCCGCCGGGGGAGCGGGCCGCGTCACTGGCCCGCGACAGGAGCGGGTTGACGCGGGCCCGGTGCGCGTCGACGTCAACGCCGCGCAGCCGCGCCGGGTCACCGTCGGCGAGCGCGGCGATCTCGGCGCGGGCGCGATCCAGCTCGGCGCGCAGCGCGGCCGGTGGGCGCAGCGACACCGCCTCGCCGAGATACCAGAGCAGTTCGTGCAGCGGACGCAGCACCGTGAACGCCTCGGCCATCGCGGGCAGTGTCTCCGGGGCGTCGCGCCAGTCCCGTCCACCGAAGGTGACCTGGGCGACCTGCTGCCCGGCCCCGAAGCAGTCGAAGACCGTGCAGCCGGCGAACCCCCGCTCCCGCAGCTCGGTGTGGATGCCGCAGCGGTGATCCGGGCGCAGGTTCGGGCAGGGCCGTCCGGCCGGCTTGTCGATGGCGAAGTCGGCCGACGCGGCGAAGGCGGGAACCACGCAGCACAACCCGAAACAGCGCGCGCAGTCGGCACGCAGATGCGACGGCGGCGACGGCGGCGCGGGATCTGTCGACACGGGGGAACGGTCCTCCTGGCGATCGAGGCGGCGACCCCATTGTCCCGCGCCTCGGCCCGACCCAGCGGGTCGGGGGTCACCGTCCGTGCGCGTCGCCGGCCGCCGCGGAGCGGGGAGCGGGGGTACGCGAACCATCCGGCGGCGGCACCAGCCGGCGGATCTCCCGCTGCCCGTCGCCGCCGCCGTACTTCTGGTCGAAGTGCCGGCGTACGGTGGCGGCCGGCGTCCGGTCCCCGTCGACCGGCTCGGCCAGGGCGAACACGCCCGGGGCGCCGCCCGGCGCGCGTGGTGGCAGCACGGCCCGCACGGTCAGCGGCCCGGTCACCTTGAACACTCCGCAGTCGACGTAGTGCTGCCCGTCCACGCTCACGTAGGGCACCTGCACCTCGACCACGTCGGAGTCGTCGTGGCGCAGCGTGACGGCGACCGACCAGTACCGCTCCAGGTTGACGGTTGCCTGCTCGTGCTCCCACAGCTCCTCGAACCGGGCGTGCACGAACCCGCCCCAGGGGCTGTCCATGTCCACCTCGAGCTGGGGCACGTTGAACGACAGCTTCCCGATCGGGAAGAACGAGATCAGCGCCCGGCTGTCCCACTGGTAGAGCTGGATGGACGGGGACGCGTCGTAGAGCCGAACCTGCAACCGGTGCCGCAGTCGGGCGTCGAGCGAGTCCTGGAACAGCGCCAGGTGGCGCAGGTTGGTGCGGATCTGGCGCGGCACGTCCACCCGCTGCCGTTCCAACTCCTCCGAGCGCTGCTGCGCGGCCGTGCAGTCCGGGTCCAGCAGGAGCAACTGCACCTGCGCGCCGTTGGCGAGCGCCGCCCGCATCCCCCGCAGCGCCTCCTCGCGCTGCGTGTCCTCCAGCAGGATCGTCCAGGTGTCCAGGATCCGCACCCGGCGTCCGGAGCGGTACAGCCGGGCCACGAAGGCGTGCTGGTCGAAGCTCAGGTGCTCCTGCACACGCGCCCTGCGGGCCTCCTCGAACAGCGGGTCGAAGATGACGTACGAGATGGCCGCGAGCACCACGCTGGAGCCGATGTTGAGCAGCAGGTCGCTGAGGAAGCCGCTGCTGCGCCAGGCGGCCAGCAGCATCACGAGGGCGATCCCGAGTAGCGCGCCGCCGACGCCGAACGCACGTCGTTGCCGGCCGCCACGGTTACCCCGACCAGCCCACTCGGGCATCCGGTCCCCTTTCCGTCCTGGCCCACCGATCATCGAGATGCGGAGGATACGTGCCGGCTTTGCCGCTCGCTGTCCTGTTCGCGACCGACGCGTTCGCCGACCCGGCCGCCCGAACCGCTCTTATGGTGACGGTAACGGGGTCGGGCGAGCGCGGAAGGTGACGGTGTGGACGACGCGGAACGCGAGAAGGCGCTGCTGAGCGTCCTCAGCACCGAGCACTACGCCCTACAGACGTCCCGCTCCGGCACGATCGACGAGGCCACCGGACGCGCCACCATCTTCCTGTCCGTGCTGTCGGCGGCCCTGATCGGCCTCGGCTTCGCCGCCGGCAACGACAAGGTGGTCCGGCCCTACCTGGGCGCGGTGTTGCCCATCCTGGTGATCATCGGGATCCTGACCTTCCTGCGGCTGGTGGAGACCACCGTGGAGAACTCGCTGGACCTGAAGCGGATTCAGCGCATCCGCGCCTACTACCACCATCGTCTGGCCAGCGAGCACGACTTCTTCGCCGACGCGGTGGTCTCCGAGGACACTGCGCAGGCGGCCTGGACGATGGTGGGCACCCGGCCGGGGCGCTGGGAGTTCCTGCTCACCACGGCGGCGCTCGTGGGCGCGGTCAACGCGGCGCTCGTCGGGTCGGGCGTCGCCCTGCTGCTCGGCATGGTCGGGCGCTGGCACTGGCTGATGGTCGTCGCGGGGGTGGCGGTCGCGCTGGCGGCGTTCGCGGCCCAGTTCGCGTACATCCTTTGGACGTCGGCGGGACGCACGGCCTGAGGGCACTCAGACCCGACGCCAGTCGTCGCTGGCGAGCGCGTTGGCCTGCGGACCCATCAGCAGCATGCCACCATCGACGGGCCAGGACGCCCCGGTGACGTAGCTGGCGGCAGGCGAGGCCAGCAGTGCGACCACTGCCGCCACCTCCCGGGCGTCGCCGGGCCGTCCCACCGGCACGCCGGGCCGGTCCTGGGTGAACGGGTCGACGTCCTCCTGACCGGTCATCGGCGTGGCGATCTCGCCCGGCGCGACGGCGTTGACGGTGATCCCGTCGGCGGCCAACTCCTGGGCCATCACCCGGGTCAGCAGTCCCAGGCCGCCCTTCGCGGCGCAGTACGCGGCGGAACCCACCCGCGGCGCGTGCTCGTGCACGCTGGTGATGTTGATGATCCGTCCGCCGGCGCCGACGGCCCGCATCCGTCGCGCGGCCCGCTGCGCGCACAGAAAGGGCGCGTCGAGGTCCACGGCGAGCACCTCGCGCCACTGGTCCCAGCCGGTGTCGACGAACGGCGTCGAAGCGCCAGTACCGGCGTTGTTGACCAGCACCCCGATGCCGCCGAGCCGGTCGGCCAACTCGTCGATCACCGCCGCCGCGTCCGGCAGGCGGGTGAAGTCCACCTCGGCGACCTCGCACCGCCGCCCGGTGGCGCGGACCTCGGTCGCGGTCCGTTCGGCGCCGTCGGGGTCGCCGTACCAGGTGATGCCGATGTCGAAGCCGGCCTCGGCCAGGGCTACCGCGCTGGCCTTGCCGATGCCGGAGTCCGCGCCGGTGACCACGGCGATCCTCGGGTAGTTGTCGTATCGCTGGGGCATTGCTGCGCAGTACCCCGACCGGGCGCGGCGTACCGTCGCCGGATGCGGATCACCCGATACACGCACTCCTGCGTCCGCGTCGAGCACGACGGCGGCGTGCTGGTCGTCGACCCGGGCACCTGGAGCGAGCCGGGCGCGCTCGCCGGCGCGGACGCCGTCCTGGTCACCCACGAACACACCGACCACGTGGACGTGCTGCGCCTGGCCGGGCTGGGCGTCCCGGTGTACGCCCCGGAGGGCGCCCGGCTGCCCGACCTCGCCCCGCTGCCGGTGACGCGGGTACGCGCGGGGCAACGCTTCACCGCCGCCGGCATCACCGTCAGCGCGCACGGTGGCCGGCACGCCGCCATCCACGAGGGCCAGCCGGACTGCCCCAACCTCGGCTACCTGATCGGCGACGGGCTCTACCACCCGGGCGACTCGGTGCACGTGCCGGACGAGCCGGTGCACACCCTGCTCGTTCCCGCCCAGGGGTCGTGGCTGCGCCTGGACGAGGCGATCCGCTTCGCCCGCGCGGTGGGCGCCGCCGTCACGTACCCGATCCACGACGCGCAGCTCAACGACCGTGGTCTGGCCAGCGTCGCCGGCTGGTTCGCCGAGACCATCCCCGGCTACCGCCACCTCGCCCCGGGCGACACCGCCTGAGCGACCGCGTCGTCGCAGCAGTGGGAACCTCGTCGGGCGCGTCACCGGGACCGTCGTGGGTGGTCGGGGCACACACCGACATCGACGAGCGTGTCGGTCGGGCTCATGTCGGGTGTGGCCTGCGTCACGGTAGCTTCGGCGCACGCCGACGCCCCCGACGGCGCTGCCGAGGAGAACGTTCATGACCCCACCGCGCCGAACCGCCACCGCCGTGACCGCCGTCCTGCTGCTGATCCTGACCATCGCGGCCCCCGCCCAGGCCGCCACCCCCGCCACCACATCGCCCGTCTCCGGGTCGTTGGGCACCTACAACATCTCCGGGGTGTACGTCGCCGGCGTGTCCTCCGGTGGCTACATGGCGACCCAGCTGCACGTCGCCTACTCGTCCCGGATCCGGGGCGCTGCCGTCTTCGCGGCGGGCCCGTACTACTGCTCGCAGAACACCGTCGCCCAGGCGCTCTACGGCTGCGGTGACAACCTGTACCCGACGAACGTGTCCGCCCTGCAGACGTACACCAGGACCTGGGCGACGTACGGCTGGGTCGACCCGGTCGGCAACCTCTCCGGCGACCCGGTGTACGTGTTCCACGGCGCCAACGACACCTCCGTCAAGAAGTCCGTCACCGACGACCTGGTCCGCTACTACCAGCACTTCGGGGCCAGCGTGCAGTACGACAGCGGCTCGGCCGCCGGTCACTCGTGGGTCACGCCGTACGGCACGTCCGGGTGTACGGCCACCGCCTCGCCGTTCCTCAACGACTGCGGCACCGACCCCCAGAACGCCCTGCTGCGCAAGCTGCTCGGCGGGGTGAACGCGCCAAATCCCGCGGCTCTCGGTGGCCGGCTCGTGCGCTTCGACCAGAACACCTTCGCGGTCAACGGCTGGGCCAACGGGCTGAGCATGGACGCCAACGGCTTCGCCTACGTCCCGTCGGCCTGCGCCGCCGGGCAGTCGTGCCGGCTGCTTGTCGCCCTGCACGGCTGCGCCCAGGGGTACGGGTCGGTGGGCACGGCTTTCGTCGACCGGGCCAACCTCAACCAGTACGCGGACACCAACAACCTGGTCGTGCTCTACCCGCAGGCGGGCACGGCCCTGAGCAACCCGAACGGCTGCTGGGACTGGTGGGGCTACCTGGGCGCGACCAACTTCCCGATCAAGGGCGGCGCGCAGGTGGAGTCCATCATGAACATGGTCCGCCGGCTGGACGGCTGAGGGTGGTGGCCGCCGGGGCGCCGAAGCGGGGCGCGGCGGCGGTGAGCACCGCGGCTGTCGCCGGGACGGACCACCCGTCGGTCAGCTCCGCCACCAGGGTGTCGACCAGCCGGGTCACGGCCGGCTCGGCGCCCTGGTGCAGCGCCTCGGCGACGATCAGCACCGACGAGGTGCCCGCCCGTACGGCGGACCATCCGCTCTGCCGGTTCGTCCATCGCCGGGCGTGCGCCCGCCCGACCGAGTCGACGAAGGTGACCTCGCCCGGGTCGGGGTGCTCGGTGTCGCCGGCGAAACTCAGGTACGTCTCGTCGCCGTGCGCCGGCCGGACCACCAGGTCGCCGTCGACCCGGTCCAGGTCGAGAACGGCAACGGGGATGGCGTAGGCCGCCGAGACGGCGTTGCAGAGATCGACCAGCGGGTGCACGCGGGGCAGTTCGCCGTCCAGACGGAGCCGGCGCAGCAGGGCTTCGGCCGCGCACCGGTACCTGGTAGGTCGTAAGCCCATGGCCGCGTACGCTCGCCGCCACGCCTGGATCTCCGGGAACCCGCTCTCGCTGCCGTCAGCGGTCAACCGCCGTCGGGCCTCGGCGAGGTGGTCGGCCGTGCTCCCCGTCCGGTCGGCGTCGGCGGTGATCCCGTCGGCGACGTGCACCACACCGGCGATCAGGTCGGGATGTGCGGCGCGAAGCTGCGCCGAGTGCTCGAACTGCATGGGACTTCCTATCGTTCGGTGAGGGCGAGCGTCACGCCGAGCGCGACGAACGTGCCGGCGACGGACCGGCGCAGCCAGTCGGTGACGCGGGGGCGGGTCAGCACCCGGTCCCGCAGGCGGGCGGCGAAGACGCCGTAGCCGCTGAACACCACGAAGGTGAGCAGCATGAACACCACGCCGCAGGCGAGCATCGCCCGGGCCGAGCCCGGGGCGGTGGTGTCCACGAACTGCGGCAGGAACGCGACGAAGAACAGCGTCGGCTTCGGGTTGAGCAGGTTGACCAGCACACCGGAGACGATCACCCGGGCCGCCGAGCGGGGTGGGCGCTCGCTCGTCGCCGCGAAGGCGCTGCGGTCGCGGATCGTCGACCAGCCCAGGTAGAGCAGGTAGCCGACGCCCAGGTACCGGACGGCCTCGAACGCCGTGGCGCTCGCCTGCAACAGCGCCGCCAGCCCGGTCAACGCCGCCAGCAGGTGTGGCACCACGCCCAGCGTGCAGGCGAACGCGGCCAGCACGCCCGCCCGGGCGCCCCGGGACAGTCCGGCGGAGAGGGTGAAGAACACCCCGGTGCCGGGGGTGATCACCACGATCAGGGCGGTGATCAGAAAGGGGATGCTCACGGTCGTCCTCCGGTGGAGTCGGGCGGGGTGTCTGCGACCCACTCTCCTGCCAAGATGGACCGGTGAGCAGGGCCAAACCGAACGACTCCGAGAGGTCCATAACGGCCGGCTCGGATTTTCTGCACCTCACCGTCGCCGACGCGCCCCCCGGCGGGCGTGCCGACTGGCTCGCCGGCCGGCTGCGCCAGGCGATCGCCGAGGGGCGGGTGCCGATCGGCGCCCGGCTCCCCGCCACCCGGGTGCTCGCCGCCGACCTCGGCGTCTCCCGGGGCGTGGTCACCGAGGCGTACCAGCGGCTCACCGAGGAGGGGCACCTCGCCGGCCGGGGCCGGGCCGGGACGTTGGTCGTCGGCGCCCCGGGAGCGCCGCCCGCGCCGCCCCCCGCCCCGGCCGCGCCGGCGGAACCGGCTGTGCTCTTCCCGCCGACGCCCGGCAGCGACATCTTCGACGCGGTACGCGCGGCCCGCGCGACGATCGACCTGACCCCCGGCGTACCCGACCTGACCGCCTTTCCCCGCGCGGACTGGCTGCGGTCGGAACGCGCCGTGCTCGGCCGTGTCGCCGCGGCGGACCTCGGGTACGGCGACCCGTGCGGGGCGCCCGCGCTGCGCGGGGCCGTCGCCGCCTGGCTGGCCCGCAACCGGGGCATCACCGTCGACCCCGTCGACGTGATCATCGTGGCCGGGGTGTCGCAGGCGGTCGGGCTCCTGGCCCAGGCGCTCCGCCCGGCCGGCATCGATCACATCGCGGTCGAGGAGCCCGGTTCGCTCGGCGTACGGCAGCACCTGAACAACTGGCAGGTCGTCACCCCGCCGGTCCGCGTGGACGACGCCGGGCTGCGGGTCGACGAGCTGGTCGCCAGCGGCCTGCCCGCGGTGTTGCTCACGCCCGCGCACCAGTTTCCGACCGGCGTGGTGCTCGACGGTGACCGGCGTCGCCAACTCCTGGACTGGGCACGGGCCGGCGGTCTGATCATCGAGGACGACTACGACGCCGAGCACCGCTACGACCGGCCCCCGGTGCCGGCGCTGCGGGGGCTGCTGCCCGAGCAGGTCTGCTACGCCGGAAGCGTGTCCAAACTGCTCGCCCCGGCGCTGCGGGTCGGCTGGCTGCTCGTGCCGCAGCGACTGCGCGCCGCGGTGGTGGCCGCCAAACGCAACGCCGACCTGGGCAACGCGGTGCTGCCGCAGCTGGTCCTGGCGGAGCTGATGACCTCCGGCGCGCTGGAACGGCACCTGCGGCTGCTGCGCCGCCGGCACACCCGCCGCCGGGACGCGATGATCACCGCCCTGGCCCGGCACCTGCCCACCGCCACCGTGCACGGCGCCGCGGCCGGACTGCACCTGACGATCACCCTGGACGACGCCGCCGTGGCGGACACGGAACTGGCGGCGGCGACACTGGCGCGCGGGGTGAAGGTGCAGCCCCTGTCGTGGCACTGCCAACGGCCCCACCGGCCCGGCCTCGTGCTCGGCTACGCGGCCCGGACGGCGACGGAGATCGACGAGGGCGTCGCCGCCGTCGCCGCCGTCGC
The DNA here is from genome assembly GCF_040648635.1 of Micromonospora sp. NPDC049114. NCBI lineage: Bacteria > Bacillati > Actinomycetota > Actinomycetes > Micromonosporales > Micromonosporaceae > Micromonospora > Micromonospora sp. NPDC049114. The sequence goes on from NZ_JBEZEA010000008.1 coordinate 120,194, forward strand.
CGCCGCGCTGGCGCCGACGAATCGGCCGGCTCGCTCAGCCCAGGAAGAGCTGCACGAGCACGAGCACGGCCAGCAGCGCCGGCCCGCGTGAGCCCTGGCGCAGCAGGTCGACCGGGACCATCCCGAACGGCGTGTTGACAGTCGCGCCGCCGTAGTTGATCGGCGGGCGGGTGCCGGCCCGCCAGGCGGCGGCCACCACCCCGACCGCAAGCGTCGGCGCCAGCCAGGCCGGGCCGGCGTCGAGGGTCGGCAGACTCGGCAGGGTCAGCAGCCACCACAGGCCCGCGCCGACCGCCGGCACCACCACGTGGATACCGCGCAGCGCCGCGTCGCTGCCACCGAGCGCCCGGCGCAGCCCGGGTGACCGACTGACCGCGCGCAGGCCCCCGGTGAGCCGGTCGGTGGCGAAGTAGGCGAACACCACCTGGGTGGCGCCGGCGAGCCCGGGCAGGGCGAGCGCGGCAGCGTACTGGACGCCGATCAGCCCGGCCCAGATCAGCAGGGCGCTGGGGTGGCGCCGCAGTCGGCGTACGTCGGCCTGCAGCAGCGCCCACCAGGCCGGGCCGGGCAGGAAACGGCGGCTGCGGACCCGGCCGATGCGCCGCCACCGCCGGCTCTCCACCAGGCTGGTGAGCATGCTCGGGTCGAGCAGGATCGTGGCCGTCGCGGCGGCGTTGGCGAACTGCGCGCCGGTCGTCAGCGTGGCCCGGTCCACCCGGGGCAGCGCGCGTACGGCGAGAACCGTGCCCAGGACCGCGAGGGGCACCCCGACAGCGACAAGCGCGCCGGTCGGCAGCGCCGCCGGCCGGGGCAGTTCGTCGCCGAGGCGACCGGCGATCACCACGAGAGTGGCGACGACGGCGGCCGTCACCATCGGCGTCGCCCCGACCACCGTCGGCCAGCGGCGGCCGGCCCGACTGCTCTGGGCGACGACGCTCAGGGCGAGCGCGGCGGCGCCCCACCCGGCGCCGGCCGCCGCGGCCCAGCCCACCGCACCCAGCTGGGTGACACCGCCCAGCACGGCCACGGCCACCGCGAGCAGCGCCGTGCCGGCCGCCGCTCCCGCCAGCAGGACGCCCAGGCGCGGCGCCAGCCAGGCCCGCCGGTCCACCGGAGCGCTGGTCACCCAGCTCTGGGTGGCCGGGGTGACCAGCAACGGGCCGAGCGCGCGCAGACCCCGCCAGGCGAGCCCCGCGCCGGCCAGCAGCGCGGCGACCGCCAGCCACCAGCGCACCCCCGCGTCGGCCCGGCCCACGGTGGGGGAGACCAGCACGTCGCGGCTGGCGCTGACCGCGAACCAGCCGTACATGCCCACGAAGAGCACGATGACGTACGCGTCGCCCAGCACGTCGCCGAGCGAGTGCTCGTGGTGGCGGCGGCGGGCCCGGCGCAGGTGCGTACGCACCTGTCGGGCGGTGGGCAGCCCGGCGGGTGTCTGGGCGAGCGTGGCCGGCGGGGCGCTCACCGACCGATCTCGATCCGCTCGTCGACCACCGCGTCGATCAGCTCCGGGTCGTGCGAGGCCAGCAGCACTGCGGTGCCGGCGTCCCGTTCCCGGCGCAGCCGATCGGCCAGCCACTGCCGGCCGCGCACGTCCAACCGCTGCTCCGGCTCGTCCAGGATCAGCACCCGGCGGGGGCGCACGAAGCACGACGCCAGCGCCAGCCGGCGGCGCTGCCCACTGGACAGGGTCACCGGCAGCTGGTCGCGGGCCGGTTCCAGGCCCAGCTCGGCGAGCACCTCCTCGACCGGCTCGGCGCTGCCCCCGTGGGCGTACGCGACCAGCTCCAGGTGCTCGACAACCGACAGGTCGGGAAAGAAGTCGATGTCGTCCAGGGCGGCCGCGACCAGGGCACGCACCTGCGGGTCGGTCTCGTCGGCCCGGTACCCGTGCACCCGCACCTCACCCGCGTCCGGCCGGTCGGCGCCCACCACACACCGCAGCAGGGTGGTCTTGCCGCTGCCGTTGGGGCCCAGCACCACCGCGATCCGACCCGGCGCCACCGTGAAGCTCACGTCGTCGAGCACGACCAGGTTGCCGAAGTTGCGGCTGAGTCCCCGCACCGAGAGAGCGTCCACGGTCACACACTCTCCCAGACCCGTGCCACCGACCAACGCGAGCGATGGACATCACGTCGGCGCGGCGGGACGAGCCGCTCAGGAGCCGGCTTGCGTCACGTCGACGTCCTGCTCCAGGCGGCCGTCCGCGGCGGCCAGCGCCCGGTCGTCGTCGACCTCCTCGGCCACCGTCGCCGCGTCCGCCCAGAGCCGCCGCGCCTCGGCCCCGTCGCCCAGCGCGGCGGCGGCGTCGCCCAGGTACAGCAGGGTGCGGCCCAGCCCCGCTGTCGGCCGGGTCTCCGCCCGCAGCCGCCGGCTCTCGGCCAGCAGCTCGTACGCCGCCCGCGCCTGCCCCGGCGTGCTGGTCAGCAGCGTCGCCCCGGCGTTGAGCAGCGCCGCGGCGCGGCTGGTCGGGTCGTTGACGGACTCGTATTCGCGCAGCGCGGCCCGCCACGCCTGCGCCGCGTCCAGGTGCTCGCCGAGGGTCGCGTGCACCAGCACCAGGTTGGTCAGCGCCGCGGCGTAGCCGCGCGCGTCACCCACCGACCGGAACGTGTTCGCCGCCCTGACCAGGTGGTGGTGCGCGGTGTCCAACTCACCCCGGGCCAGTTGCGCCGCGCCCAGGCCCAGGTCGGTGAGGGCATGCCCGGAGCGGTCCGCCGACGAGCGGTGCCGGCGGGACAGCTCCAGGTGCTCCACCGCGTCGTCGAGCTGCCCCAGATCGAGCAGGGCCAGGCCCAGGTTCATCCGTGCCTGGGCGGTGCCCCGCCGGCCGCGCTCGGCCACGGCGAGGGTGAGCGCGGCAGCCGCGCCCTGCGGGTCGTGCCGGCGCCGGCGCAGCACCCCCAGCTCGTTGTGCGCCCACCCGGCGATCTCCGGCCGGTCGTCGGCGGTCGGAGTGGCCAGGACCGTGCGGCAGACCTGCTCCCACTCGTCGAGTCGCTCGACGTGCGCGAGCCATCCGCACAGCGCCACGGCCAACCGGAACCACCACCTGCGGACCCGTCGGGGCAGCGTCTCGGCCGCTCCGGCCGGCACCCGGACCACCGCCAGCAGCAGCTCCTGGTGCAGGTCGAACCAGCCGTACGGGTCGTCGTCGAGTGGCAGCGACCACTCCCGGTCCGGTGGGGAGCCGAGCACGGCCAGGTTGGCCGCGTGTCGTTCGGCCCGCCGGGCCAGGTGCCGGGTCAGTCGGGCCTGCGCGGCGACCCGGGAGCGGGCCGGCTCGGCGTCGCGCAGGTGCAGCCGGGCGTTCGCGGCGAGCAGCGGGCGGACCTCGTACCGGTCGCCGCTCGCGCCGACCACGAACGCGGCGGCGGCCAGCTGGTCGAGAAGCCCGGTCACCCGCTCGGGGTGGCGGCGGGCCAGCGCGGCGATGGTCGGCCGGTCCACCGGGGCGGGGGTCAGCGACATCAGCCGGTACAGCCGACGCGCCTCGCGGGTCAGCGCCCGGTACGCGGTGTCCCGTTCGGTGACGAGTTGGGCCGCCGGCGACACGGCGACGCGCTGGTGCGGCGGGGTGCGCACCGCCCGGCGCAGCGCGTCCAGAACGTCGGAGTGCCGCCAGCCGTGCTGGGCGGTGCGGTAGCCGAGCGCCCGCACGGTGCGGGGCTGCCGTCCGCACAGGTCGACGATCTCGCGTACCGCCGGGTCGGTGCGTGGGTCGGCGCGGCGGATCCGGGCGGCGGGCGCGGCCCCACCGGCCGCCGCGAACAGCTCGACCGCCTCGTCCGGGCCGGGCTCGGCGATCCAGTGCTCCACCACGCCGCCGAGGCCGCTGAGGGCGGGGCCGCCGGCCAGCAGCAGCCGGCAGGTGCGGGCGGTCGGCGGCAGCAGCGCGCGGACCTGCTCGGGACGGTCGACGTTGTCCAGCACCAGCAGGATCTTGCGACCGTCGAGCTTGCGGCGCAGCGCGGCGGCGGCGGCCGCGAGGGCGTCCGGGCGGCCCGACGTCGGTGGGGCGGTGCCCAGGACGCCCGCCAGCGCGGTGAGCACCTGCCGTGCGGAGCGGGGACGACCGCCACGGCGCAGGTCGAAATGGTACTGCCCGTCCGGGAAGTCCTCCCGGCACAGGTTCGCCGCCTGGACGGCGCAGGCGGACGTGCCCACCGCCCGCCGGCCCAGCACCGCCACCGCGTGCTCGCGGGCGAGCAGGTCGAGCACCGCCTGGACGTGCTCCTCCCGGCCCGCGAACCCGGCCGTGTACGGCAGGGTGGGCACGTCGGTAGGCGGTGTGGTGACGACGTCGGTGGGCTCCGGGCCGGTCTGGCGGACGGCACGTCGTCGGCGCAGCTCGAACACCACGAAACCGACGCCGCCCACGACCGCGACCACGATGCTGGCCGGGCCGAGCACACTTGCCGCGAACTCGGACAGCAGGTTGCTGGCCAGGTTGCCGAACACCCCGCTGAGCAGCGTGCCGATCGTCACGAGCACCGGCCAGCGCGGCGCCCGGCCGGGACCGGTGGGGCCGGTCACCGGACGCCCCCGGAGACCAGCCCGGCGACGAGCTGCCGTCGGGCGAGCACCATCAGCACCACCGGAAGCACCGAGGCGAGCACCGACCCGGCGGCCAGGACGCCGCTGTTGGACACGAAGCCGCGGCTCTGCCCGGCCAGGAACAGCCCGAGTGGGGTGGCCTCCGGCCCGCTGAACAGCAGGCCCACCGCCAGGTCGTTCCAGACCTGGACGAACTCCAGCACGGAGACGGCGATCACGGCCGGCAGGTTGTGCCGGGCCAGCCGGTGCAGGGTGCCCCACCAGCGCCGACCGCCGAGCCGGGCGCCCCGCACCTGCTCGGCCGGCAGGTCCGCGAACGCGTTGCGCAGCACCAGCACCGCGAACGGCACCCCCAGCGCCACGTGCACCAGGGCCAGCCCGCGGGCGGTGCCGGAGGAGAGCACCACGCCCAGCACCTCGTTGACCGGCCCGGCGATCACCTGCACCGGGACGACGGTGGCGGCCATCAGCAGCAGCCCGGTCGCCTGCGCGGCCGGCCCGGTCAGCCACGCCAGCGGGTACGCGGCCAGCAGCGCGACGACCAGCACCGTGGCGGTCACGACGGTCGCCAACAGCAGCGTGAAGCCCAGCGCCCGCCACAGCTCGCCGCCACCGAGCAGCGCCGCGTAGGAGCCCGTCCCGGGCGGAGCCGACCACCAGCCGCGCGCGGCGGCGTCCACCTGCCCGTGCGCGGAGGTCGCCACGAGCACGACGAGCGGGATCAGCCAGGCCACCGCGCCGCCCGCGGCGAGCAGCCGGAACAGTCGTCGCGGCGGCGGGGTCGTCGGTGCGGGCCCGGGTGTCGCCTCGACGCGGGGTGGCGGCCACGCCTGGCGGACGAAGAACGCCGCCACCAGCATCCCGGCGGCCACCGCCACGAGCCAGACGACGCCGAGCGCGGCGCCCTGCCCGGTGGTGGTGCCACCCGAGGTCTGCCAGACCCGCAACGCGAGCACCGCCGCGTCGTCGCGGACCGACCCGGGCGTCATGACGAGGATCAGGTCGAAGGTCCGGCTGGTGCCGAGCGCCACCAGCGCGAAGACCACCGCGACGGTACGCAGCAGCAGCGGTCGCCACTGCGCGTCCCACAGGACGTGTCGTCGACCGCCGCCGTAGGCGCGGACCGCGTCGGCGAGGCTCGGTGGCAGCCGGTCCAGTGCGGCCCGGAAGACCAGCACGGCCAGACCCACCCAGGCCCAGACGAACGCCGACATCAGCGCCACCGTGACCAGGCCCGGCCCGAGCAGTTGCGGCGCGTTGTCGTCGGCGCGGCCGGTCAGCCGTGCCGCGAGCAGGGTGGCCAGGCCGCGGGTCGGGTCGGGGTCGTACATGAGGCGGAAGGTCACCCCGGTGACGACAAGCGGCAACGCCACCGGCACCAGCAGGATCAGGCGGACCAGCCCGCCCTCCTTCCAGCGGCGGGACGCCACGGCGAACAGGTAGCCAAGCGCCGTCACCACCGCCGGCACCAGCACCGCCCACAGCACCGTCCGGCCGACCACCGCGCCGGTGCCGGGCGCGGCGAGCGCCGCGCGGAAGTGCTCCGCGCCGACCCAGCGACCGTCGGTGGTGACGCTGGCGTGCAGCGTGCGCAGCACCGGCCACAGCACCAGCGCGCCGAGCAGCAGCGCGGCCGGCAGCAGCAGCGCGGAGGTCGCCCCGGCCGCCGGGTAGGCCCGGCCACGCCGGGGCGGGCCCACGTCGTCGAGCACCGCCAGCTCGCCGAGCACCTTGACCTGGCTCATCGGCCACCGCCCGCGTCGCGGGCCGCCGCCGCGAGCTGCCCGGTGGCCCGGCGAACCGCCTCACCGGCGGAGACACCGTCGGTGACGTCGGCGAAGAAGTCCTGCATGATCCGCCAGATGCCCACCCCGTCGGAGCCGGTGAACGGACCGGGCAGTTGGTCGGAGAGGTCGAAGTGCAGGGTGTCGGGGCCGCGCATCTCGCGGGCCAGCTGGCGACGGACCGGGTCGGCGTAGTCGGTGAGCGCGATGGTGGTGTTCGGCGACAGGTAGCCGCCGGCGCGCAGCCAGGGCTGGAACGAGTCGGCCCGGGTCAGCCACTCGACCAGCTCCACCCCGCCCCGGGCGTCGGCGAACACCACCGCCACGTCCCCGCCCACGATCAACGCGCCGCCGCCCGTGCCGGCGCTCGGGAACCGGAACGTGACGGGCTCCTCCGGGCCGCGCCGGAACCGGCCGACCACCTCGGCGGTGAAGTCGGCCTCGAAGACCATCACCGCGCGTCGGGAGCGCACCACCTGGATCACCGACTCCTCGTACTGGGTGAGCAGCGCGCGTCGGCCGCCGCCGGGGAAGGCGCCGTCGATGCTCCACAGCTCGGCGAGCCGGTCCAGGGTGTCGCGCACCGGCCGGCCCTGCCAGTCGGCGTCCGGCCCGGCGAGGGCGTCGTAGGCGGTCGGCGCGAGGTCGGCCAGCACGTTCTCGAACCAGTCGGTGAGCACCCAGCCGTCCGCCGCGCCGATCGCCAGCGGCGCCGGGCCGGCGCCGTGCCGGGCGAGCGCGCCGAGGCGGCGGGTCAGCGAGACCAGCCCGTCCCAGCTGGTCGGCTGCTCGGGCAGCATCGAGGGCAGGTGCCAGACCAGTGACTTGTGCGCGGCCTTGACCCAGACGCCGTAGCGCTGCCCGCCGGCCATCAACAGGTCGCTGAGCCCGATGGGCACCGCGTACTCGGTCGAGGGTCGCACCGGGCGTAGCCAGCCCCGCGCGGCGTACTCCGTCACCAGGCCGGGGCGCGACAGGATCGCCACGTCCGGCGAGGTGCCCGCGAGGTGACGGGCGCGCAGGAACGCGTCGATGTCGTTGCCGGCGCTGACCACGCGCACCGGGTGCGGATAGGTGGCCACGACCTCCCGGAAGCGGTCCAGCTCGCTGCCGCTCCACACCACTGCCACCTGCACCGAGGGGCTGCCGCCGGCACACCCGGCCGCGGTCGCCGCCGCGCCGGCCGCTGCGGCGCGCAGCAGCGTACGCCGGGTGAGGCGGCCGGCCGGCGTCACCGCAGCGCCTCGTCGGGCTCGGTGACCAGCTCGTGGTGGCGGGGGATCTCGGCGAGCGTGGCCGGGTCGGCGGTGCAGACGAGCACGGCCACCCCCGGCGCGTCCGGAGGCGCCAGTCGGGGCAGCAGGTCGGCGAGGCGGCTGCCGCCGGACGGGTCGACGGGCAGGTCGATCACGAGCACCTCGGGCAGGCAGACCGCCGCGCGGGCCAGTGCCACCCGGAAGCGCTGGGCGTCGGAGAGCAGGTGGGGCAGCAGATCCAGCGTCGGCGCCAGCTCCAGCCGGTCCACCACGGTGGCCGTCCAGTCGTCGGCCACCTCGTGCACCCGCTCGCGTTTGCGCTGGCCGTACTCGATGTTGCGGCGCACGGTGAGCTGCGGCAGCAGCGCCCCGCCGGCGGGCACGTAGCCGATCTGCCGGCGCGGCGGCGCGAGGGCCGTGACGTCCCGGTCACCGACCAGGATCCGCCCGGTGACCGGGGCGGCGAGCCCGGCCAGCACCCGGGCCACGGCGGTGCCGACCCGCTGCGGCGCGACCAGGGCGACCGTTTCACCGGACGGGACGTCGAGGGTCACCGGCCCGGTGCCGGGGACGGCGACCAGTGCGCGTAGTCGTAGCGTGGCCCTCACCTCCGGTGACCGCTGGTGCCCGTCCCAGGGTGGCACACCCTGCCGACAGTCGATGTCCCGCCGATCTTCCACTGTGGAAGCGGCGGTGGCTATCGGGTCGGCGGGCCGGCTGGGGCGTAGAGGGCGGCCAGCCCGGCGGCGGTGGCGGCCAGGCGGTCGCGGAGCGCGAGCGGGGTGAGCACCTCCACGTCGGCGCCGAGGCGCAGCAGGTCACCGTGGGCGTGGGTGAGCGACTCGATCGGCAGGACGGCGGTCACCCAGCCGTGCGCGTCGGGTGGCCCGGCGCTGGCGTCCACCGCGGACACCACCGGGTCGCTGCCGATCTCCCGCAGCCGTTCCCGGCCGGCGGGCGACAGCCGTACGGTGGCCTCGTCGCGGTGCAGCCGTTCCCGGAACCGGAGCACGTGCTCCCGCCACCAGGCCGGCAGGTCGAAGTCGGCAGGTCGGTCGAACTCCTGCGCCAGCGGGGTCAGCGCGAGGATCTGGTTGACCCGGTAGGTCGCCGGCTCGGCGCGGCCCGGCCGGGTGGCCACCACGTACCACCGGCCGCCCTTGAGCACCAGGCCGTACGGCTCCAGCACCCGGGTCACCTCGCCGCGCCAGCCGCGGTAGCGCACCTCGATGCGCTGCTGCCGCCAGACGGCCTCGGCGGTGCGGGCCAGCTCGGGGGAGGCGTCGCCGTCGGCGTACCAACCGGGTGTGTCCAGGTGGAAGCGTTGTTGCAGCTGGGTGGCCCGGTCGCGCAGGGGGGCGGGCAGCGCGGCGTGCAGCTTGAGTTGCAGGGCGGCCACCACGTCGCCGTAGCCCAGCTCGTCGGCGGGGCCGGGCAGCCCGGCCAGGAAGAGGCGGTCGGCCTCCTCGGCGGTCAGGCCGGTCAGCCGGGTCCGCCAGCCGTCGACGAGTTGGTAGCCGCCGGCGTGCCCGGCCTCGCCGTAGAGCGGGATGCCGGCGGCGTGCAGCGACTCCACGTCCCGGTAGATGGTGCGTGGGGAGACCGACAGCCGCTCGGCGAGCTGCGCGGCGGTCAGCCGGCCGTGCGACTGGAGCAGCAGCAGGACGGAGAGAAGTCGACTGGCCCGCACTTCACTGACACTAGCTGTCAGGGGAGTGGTCCTACCGTCCCGGCATGGCTTTTCGCGACAAGGATCTACGAACGCCGGGACCAGTCACCGCGGACGGCTGGCAGCTCAAGCGCTACCACATCGACCAGCCGGAGCGGCCTATCGAGCCGGAGGTGCGCAAGGCCGCGTACGATCTGCTGCCAGCGCTGCTGGCCCGCGCGGTGAGCGACGGCACCCCGGCCGCCGGCTGGGTGGTGCTGCACCGGGGCGCGGACACCGGCGCCTACCTGCTGGCGTACACCTGGGTGTGGGACAACGCGCTGCAAGTGCACATCGCGGTGGCCGGGCAGCCCGCGCTGGACTGCCCGGACGTCGACCCGACCCACTTCGTCGAGCTGGGTCGGCGCGAGGTCGGCTGCGTGTGGGAGCTGGCGGTGCTGGAGCACGAGCGGGCCGCCTGGGTCCGGCACATGCTGGTGCCCGAGGCTCCCGACCTGACCGGCTATCTGGATGACACGCGAGCGGAAGGGCCGGTGGGCCGCTGATGGGCGACTTCGACTTCTACGTGGGCACCTGGAACGTGGTCAACCGTCGGCTGCGCGAGCGGCTGACCGGCTGCGACGAGTGGGAGGAATTTCCCGGGGTGTCGGTCGCGCACAGCTTCTTCGGCGGCGGCGGCAACTTCGACGAGATCACCTTCCCGACCAAGGTTTCTCCGGCGCCACGATCAGGATCTTCGACCCGGCGAGCGGGCAGTGGTCGATCTACTGGATGAACAGCGGTCGGGGGGAGTTGGAGCAGCCGCCGATGGTGGGGCGTTTCGTCGACGGGGTGGGCCGCTTCTACGCCGACGACCAGCACGAGGGGCGGCCGGTCCGGTGCCGGTTCATCTGGTCGGGGATCACCGCGACCACGGCCCGCTGGGAGCAGGCGTTCTCGGTCGACGGCGAACGCACCTGGGAGACGAACTGGATCATGGAATCCACGCGAGCGTCCACCGACTAGCCTGCGGGCCATGCGCAGATGGCGGCGGATCAGCCCCTGGGGCGCGGCGCAGGCGGTCACCGGACTCACGCTGCTGGTCGGGTCGACGATGGCCGTCGCCGTGGTGGTCGCCGCCAGCCGTGGACCCGCCGACGGCAGGATCGATGCATCGGCGGCCTTCGGTCTGACCGGCGCGTTGCTGTTCCTCGGACTGTGGCTGACCGGCGTCCTGCGGATGTACCTCGCCGGGATCTACGTCAACGACCGGGGCGTACGGCTGCGGCACGTGTTCCGCACGCGGACCCTTCCCTGGCCGGAGGTGACCGGGTTCGAGGCCCGTCCCGCGCTGCTCCTCGGCGGGCCCACCGCGTGTGACGCCTGCTGGGTGCTGACGACCAACGGGGCGTTCGAGTCGGCGGTGCAGCGGCGTTCCAGGATGGCGAGCCTGCGCAAGAACAACGGCCCGGTGCTCTCGGCCGACGACTTCGCGCGGATGCTCGCCCGGCTCGACGCCGAGCGCGCCTCCCACCGTCACGGTCAGTTCGGCGGCCCGGCGGTGGTCTCGGGCTAGGTGCCCGGCGTCCGGGGCGGTGTTAGTGTCCGTCCACCGCCCCGGACGGGAGGAACGCGATGCCCTCCGACCACGTCGACGTGCTCATCATCGGCGCCGGCCTGTCCGGCATCGGCGCCGCCTGCCATCTGCGCCGCGACTGCCCCGACAAGACGTACGCGGTGCTGGAGGCACGGGACGCGATCGGTGGCACCTGGGACCTGTTCCGTTACCCCGGTATCCGGTCCGACTCGGACATGTTCACCCTCGGCTACTCGTTCCGGCCGTGGACCGACGCGACGGCCATCGCCGACGGCGCGGCCATCCGGGAGTACGTGCGCGACACCGCCCGGGAGTACGACGTGCAGCGCCACATCCGCTTCTCCCACCGGGTGACGCGCGCCGAGTGGGACAGCGGAACCGCCCGCTGGTCGGTGCACGCCGAGCGCACCGACACCGCCGAGACGGTGGTGCTGACCTGCTCGTTCCTGTTCGCCTGCACCGGCTACTACCGCTACGACGAGGGCTACACACCCACGCTGCCGGGCGTGGACGCGTACGCCGGGCGGCTGGTGCACCCGCAGCACTGGCCCGACGACCTGGATCACACCGGCCGGCGGGTGGTGGTGGTCGGCAGCGGCGCGACAGCCGTGACCCTGGTGCCGGCCCTGGCGCAGCGGGCCGCGCACGTGACGATGCTGCAACGCTCACCCACGTACGTCATCGCCCTGCCCTCGCGTGACCGGCTGGCCGGCGCGTTGCGGCGCCGGCTGCCGGCGAGCGCCGCGTACCGGGTGGTGCGGTGGAAGAACGTGCTGCTGTCCACTGTCAACTTCCAGCTCAGCCGGCGCGCGCCCGGCCTGGTCAAGCGGCTGCTCCGGCGCGGCGCGAAGCGCCAGCTGCCGGTCGGGTACGACGTCGACAGGCACTTCTCGCCCCGCTACGACCCGTGGGACCAGCGGCTCTGCGTGGTGCCCGACGGTGACCTGTTCACCGTCGTGCGGCAGGGGCGGGCGTCGGTGGTGACCGACACGATCGACACGTTCACCGCGCACGGGGTCCGGCTGGCCTCGGGCGACGAGCTGAGCGCCGACATCGTGGTGACCGCGACCGGGCTCAACCTGCTCGCGCTCGGTGGCCTGACACTGCGGGTGGACGGCGTCGACGTCGACCTTCCCGGGACCGTGGCCTACAAGGGCATGATGCTCTCCGGCGTGCCGAACTTCGCGCTGACCATCGGCTACACCAACGCGTCGTGGACCCTCAAGGCCGACCTGGTCGCCGGCTACGTCTGCCGGCTGCTGCGCCACCTGGACCGCACCGGCCAGCAGGTCGTCACCCCGCTCCCACCGCCCGACGCGCGGCGGGTGCCGCTCATCGACCTGCGCTCGGGCTACGTGCTGCGCAGCGTCGACGCGCTGCCCAGGCAGGGCGCGCGGGCGCCCTGGCGGCTGTACCAGAACTACGCCCGTGACGTGCTGCTGATGCGGCACGGCCGGCTCACCGACGAGGGGGTGCGGTTCTCCCGCCGCACCCGGCAGGAAAGGAGCACCGATCGTGCGCAGGTTTGAGTTCGCCGGCGCGACTGCCGTCGTGACCGGCGCGGCCAGCGGCATCGGCGCCGCGTTGGCGCACGGCCTGGCCGCTCGGGGCAGTGACCTGGTGCTGCTGGACCGCGACGCCGAGCGGTTGGACGCCGTCGCCGCCGCCATCCACGCCGCGCACCCGGACCGGCAGGTGCACACGTACCGGGTGGACCTCGCCGACGCGGCCGCCACCGCCCGGGTCGCGGTCGAGATCGGCCAGCGGCACCCACGCCTCCGCCTGCTGGTCAACAACGCCGGTGTCGGCCTCGGCGGGCGGTTCGACCAGGTGACGTTCGACGAGTTCAGCTGGGTGATCGACATCAACTTCCGGGCCGTGGCGCAGCTGACCCACGCGCTGCTGCCCGCCCTCAAGGCCGAGCCGGGCGCGCACCTGGTCAACATCTCCAGCCTGTTCGGGCTGATCGCGCCGGCCGGGCAGACCGCGTACGCGGCGAGCAAGTTCGCCGTCCGCGGCCTCACCGAGGCGCTGCGACACGAACTCGTCGACGACGGCATCGGTGTCACGTCGGTGCACCCCGGCGGGATCCGCACCCGGATCACCGAGAACGCCCGGGTCGGCAGCGGCGTGTCTATCGAGGAGTACACCGCCGGCCGGGCCCAGTTCGAGAAGCTGCTCACCATCGCCCCGGAGCGGGCCGCCGAGGTGATCCTGCGCGGCGTCGAGCGGCGCCGGGGCCGGGTGCTGATCGGCTGGTCGGCGAAACTCCCCGACCTGCTGGCCCGGATCCTGCCGGCGTCGTACAACCGGTTGCTGGTCGTCGGCCTGAACCGGGGCGTCGACCGGCAGGTGCCGATCCCGCCGCCCGTCGCGGACCCCACCTGATCACGGAGGGCTGCTGCCCCGCTTCTCCTCCTGCGCCAGCACCGCCTCGCGGTGCTCCGGCTCGTCTCGGCGGGCCAGCTCCGCGGCGAGCCGCGGGTCGGCCACCAGCCGCTCCCGGTTGCGGTGCAAAAAGCTCTCGAAACCCCCGGTGTACGGGCAGGCCAGCTCGCCGAGCGCCCGCTCGGGGGTGTAACGGCAGCCGGCGCAGTAGTCGCTGATCTCGTCGATGTCGGTGCCGTCCACCGCGTACGGGCGGGTGTCCACCCGGGCCAGGTCGGCGTACTGGCTCATGCCGATGACGGTCGCGTTCATCACCCAGTCGGTGCCGTCGACGAAGCAGCGCTGGAACCAGTCCGCCACCTCGGTGGGACGCCAACCCCGCTGCAACGCGTAGTTGCCGAGCACCAGCAGCCGGGGGCTGTGGTGCGTCCACGCCCGGTCCCGGACGGCGGCGAGCACGTCGGCCAGGCAGCGCGCCTCCACCGCGTCGGCGTCCAGCTCGGCGAACCACTGCGGCACCGGCTCGGTCGCGGCCAGCCAGTTCGCGCCCCGAAAGCGTGGCTCGTGGTACCAGTACAGCTGCCAGAGGAACTCCCGCCAGCCGAGCAGCCCGCGGATGAACGGCTCCACCGCCGTACGCGGCGCGGCGCCGGACCGCCACGCCTGCTCGGCGGCGCGGACGGCCGGCTCAGGGTGCAGCAATCCCAGGTTGAACGACGACGACAGCGCCGAGTGCGCGAACAGCGGATCGTCCGCGCTCATCACGTCGGCGTAGCGGCCGAACCCGGGCAGCCGGTACGTCAGGAAGTGCGCCAGCCGGGCCTGCGCCTCGGCGTGCGTGGCCGGGTGCTGCCGGGGGCCGTCGCGGCCGACGAACCGCACCCCGTCGGCGGCCCACCGGTCCAGGTCGCGGCGGACCTGCGCGTCGATGTCGTCCTCGACGATCGGCGGTGGAGGCGGCGGCGTAGCCGGCACGGCCGGGGCCTCCGAGCGGGGTCGGCGCGGCGCCGGGGTGCCACCGGACCCGCCGGTGCCCCGGGCCGAGCCGGTCAGCACGTCGTGCCAGCGACGGGCCTGCCGGTAGAAGTCAGCCATCCGCAGCGGACCCCGGCGGGTGCGGTCCGCCCATGCCGCGAAGTCGGCCTGGCTGGTGATGAAGCCGCGCGGCGGCAGCACGGTCAACCCGGGCGCCGAGCGGGCGAACTCCAGCGCGGCCCGGGAGTGCGGATGGCACACCTCCACCGGCTCGGCGACCTGGGCCAGGGCCTCGCGGAACGTGCCGGTACGCAGCAGCAGCGCCCGGTCGCCCAGCTCGGCGGCACGGTGGCGCACCGCGGAGAGGATCAGGTGCGCCTTCTGCCGGTGCATCGGCCGACGGCGAAACAGCTCCCGGACCTCCACCAGGAGGACCGGTTGATCGGGGTCGTCGAGGAAATGTGGCCCGAGTTGGTCGGCCAGCAACCATCGGCGGCGAGGCATGCCGCAATTCTGCCGACTTCCGGGCCGTCCCGCGCGCCGGCAGGCCGGGTGGCCGACCTCTGATCCAGATCGGAATCAGGCCCGGCGCGTCGCAGGCGCCCCGCTGTCGCGTTCGCGCAGCAGCACCGTCAGGGTCACGAGGGCGACGAGCAACACCGCGAGCACCTGCACCGGGGCCGGGCCCAGCGGCACGAGCAGCGCCAGCAGTGCGACGACCGGATAGGCGACGACCACCGCGCCGTGCTGCTGGCGGCGCACGAGCAGCACCCAGACGGTCAGCAGGTAGACGGCTGTCGGCACGGCCACCGCGTACGCGGCGGCCGTGCCGGAGACGTGCGCGAGGTGCCGCTCGTGGTCCACCACCACGGGCAGCCCCGCTCCGACCGCGGCGATCGCCCCGAAGATCAGATAGTGGCCGTAACCCCAGATGAGCGAGTACGGCAACCGGTCCGGCGCGTCCACCGGACGGTCGAAGTAGAGCCACCAGAGCGCGAACACGATGAGCGCGCCCGCCGCCGCGAGCGCCCACAGACCGTGGTCGCCCGCGTCGAGCCCGGTCTGGATCGCCACCGAGATCGCCAGCACCGCCTCGCCGAGCACGATCAGCGTGAACAGTCCGTACCGCTCGCCGATGTGCCCCGGGTGCCACGGCGTCATCCCCGGACGCTCGGCCACCGCCGGCACCAGCAGATCGGCGAGCGCCAGCAGCACGAACGCCCCGATGCCCCAACCGTCGGGCAGCGCCAGCCGCAGCAGCCAGCCGAGCTGCACGACTGTCACGCCTATCGCGTAGCGGCGTGCCGCCGCCCGGTGCGCCGGATCGCCGGCGGCTGCCCGGATCCACTGTGTGACAGCGGCCAGCCGCATCACCACGTACCCGTAGGTGATGACGGTGAAGTCGCCGTCGGTGAAGGCCCGGGGCACCCCGGCCGCCAGGATCAACGCCCCGGTGATCTGCACCAGCGTCGTGATCCGGTAGACGTCGTCGTCGGTGTCGTACGCCGAGGCGAACCAGGTGAAGTTCATCCACGACCACCAGATCGCGAAGAACACCATCAGATAGCTGGTCAGCGCGTGGGCGAGGTGACCCTCGGCGACGTCGTGGTGCAGGCTGGTCGCCGCCTGCGCCACGGCCACCACGAAACACAGGTCGAAGAAGAGCTCCAGCGGGGTGGCCGCGCGGTGCGGCTCGTCGCGGCGGCGGGGCCTCATCGGCCGGTAGAACGGTCGCACCGAACGACTGTGGGTCACCGCAGCTCCTCAGACCGACCGCCGGGTCGCCCACACGATAACGGGTGGCGGCGGCGCGATTCGCCCAGGTCAGCCGCGCCGGCGGCCGTGGGTCAACCCCTCCAGCACCAGGGTCAGGCCGGCCCCGACCAACCAGACGTCCTTGGCCAGCCCCGCGCCCTGCTGTGTCGGCCGTACGCTGCCGGGCTCGCGCATCCCGGGCGTCTTCAGGTACAGCTGCACGAGGCCCGCGCCGAACGCGGTCAGGCCGAGCCCCACCAGGGGCGCCGGGACGAACGGCGCGAGCAGCGCGGCCCCCAGGGCGATCTCGGAGTACGACAGCAGCTTGGCGAACCGTGGCGGCTCCAACTGACCGAGCTGCGGCATCGCCGCCACCGCCATCCCGTGCATGGCCTGCGCGGCCTCGCCCTCCAGGTTCCGCTTGCCCAGACCCGAGTTGAGGAAGTACGCCCCGATGGTGACGCGCAGCGGCAGGTGCGCGAGTTTCATGATCACTCCCGGTGGTCGTGGTCCGAATTGTGGCCCGCGTACCCGGCGTGACAGCTGATAACCGCACCGCCCGGCCGACTGGGCCGACAGTGGTGATCGGGGTAGGTTCGCCAGGGGCCCACCGCCGAGCCCGGTTCATCCGCCCGCCCGGTGTCCGGCCCCGCCGCACACCACCAGCAGGAGGCGAAGTGAGCCAGCAAGTCCGGGGAGTCATCTCCCGCAGCAAGGGCGCACCGGTCGAGGTCACCACCATCGTGGTGCCCGATCCCGGCCCCGGTGAGGCGATCGTCCGGATCCAGTCCTGCGGGGTCTGCCACACCGACCTGCACTACCGCGAGGGCGGCATCAACGACGACTACCCGTTCCTGCTCGGGCACGAGGCGGCGGGCGTCGTCGAGCAGGTGGGCGACGGCGTCACCGACGTCGCCCCGGGCGACTTCGTGGTGCTCAACTGGCGGGCCGTCTGCGGCGTCTGCCGGGCCTGCCGTCGGGGCCGGCCCTGGTACTGCTTCAACACCCACAACGCCGCGCAGCGGATGACGCTCACCGACGGCACGGAACTCACCCCGGCGCTGGGCATCGGCGCGTTCGCCGAGAAGACGCTGGTGCACGCCGGTCAGTGCACGAAGGTGGACCCGGCCGCGCGGCCGGCAGCGGTGGGCCTGCTCGGCTGCGGCGTGATGGCCGGGCTGGGCGCGGCGATGAACACCGGCAACGTGACCCGCGGCGACTCGGTGGCGGTGATCGGCTGCGGCGGCGTCGGGGACGCCGCGGTCGCCGGCGCGGCCCTCGCCGGCGCCACCACGATCGTCGCGGTGGACACCGACAGCCGCAAGCTGGACTGGGCCCGACAGTTCGGCGCGACGCACACCGTGAACGCCTCCGAGACCGACCCGGTCGAGGCCATCCGCGCCGCCACCGGCGGCTTCGGGGCCGACGTGGTGATCGACGCGGTGGGGCGACCGGAGACCTGGAAGCAGGCCTTCTACGCCCGGGACCTGGCCGGCACGGTCGTGCTGGTCGGCGTTCCGACCCCGCAGATGCGCATCGAGCTGCCGCTGCTGGACGTCTTCGGGCGCGGCGGCGCGCTCAAGTCCAGCTGGTACGGCGACTGCCTGCCCAGCCGGGACTTCCCGATGCTCACCGAGCTGTACCTGCAGGGCCGTCTCGACCTGGACGCCTTCGTCACCGAGGAGATCGCTCTGGACCAGGTCGAGAACGCGTTCGACCGGATGCACCACGGCGACGTGCTCCGCTCGGTGGTGGTGTTCTGATGGCCGTCCGGGTTGACCACGCGGTCACCTCCGGCACGTTCTCGCTCGACGGGCAGACGTTCGAGGTGGACAACAACGTCTGGGTGATCGGCGACGACGACGAGTGCGTCATCATCGACGCGCCGCACGACGTGCCAACGATCCTCGCGCTGGTGGGCGGTCGCCGGGTCCGGGCGATCCTGGCCACCCACGGGCACGACGACCACGTACGGGTGGCGCCCGAACTGGCCGAGGCGACCGGCGCTCCGGTGCTGCTGCACGACGCCGACCGGGTGCTCTGGGACCTGGTCCACCCCCAGTTGCCGCCGCACGGCGAGGTGCGGGACGGGCAGAGCATCGAGGTGGCCGGCACCCCGCTGTGGGTGCTGCACACCCCCGGGCACAGCCCCGGTGCGTGCAGCTTCTACGCCCCGGAGCTGGGGGCGGTGTTCACCGGCGACACCCTGTTTCATTCAGGGCCGGGCGCGACCGGGCGCTCGTACAGCGACTTCGACACCATCATCGAGTCGATCCGCACCCGGTTGCTGACCCTGCCCGCGGAGACTGTCGTGCACACCGGGCACGGCGACGACACCACGATCGGCGCGGAGGCCCCGCACCTGCCGGAGTGGCTGGCCCGCGGTCACTGACGGCGGCTCAGCGTTCGTCGGGTGGGCCGAGCACCGGCTTGACGTCCAGGACGGGGGTGCCGTCGAGGGCCTCCAGGTCGGCCACCTCGACGCGCAACCCGTCCACCGCCAGCACCCGCACCCGGTGCAGGCCGATCGGGTTGGGCCGGTGCGGGGAGCGGGTGCTGAACACGCCGGTGCGCGCACGGGTCTCGTCGCAGCGCGGGTGCACGGTCAGCACGTCGCGCCGGGCGCGGTCCAACCAGGTCAGCACCAGCAGCTCCGCGCCGGCCGACAGGTCGGCCAGAGCCTGCTCGACCTGCGGGTCGAAGATCAGCCACGCGGTGGGCGCACCCTCATCGCCCTGCCGGGGCGCGCTCGCCGCGTCGGTCAGCGGCGAGGCCACCCGACCGACCGGACGCACCACGTACGCGTCGTCGCCATCCGTCTCGACCATCGTCGCTCCCTTCCGGACGGTGTTCAGCCTAGGGCGTTGTTAGGATCCGGCGCATGGCCGCCGAGCACCAGGTTCCCGTCGTCCGTCAGCTGCGCCTCGTGGTGGAGGCGGCCGACCACGAGGCCGCGGTGGCGTTCTACCGGGACGCCCTCGGTCTGCCCGAGGAGGCGGCGTTCACCGGTGACGGCGACGCCCGCGTGGTGATCCTGGACGCCGGTCGGGCCACCCTGGAGATCGCCAACCCGGCGCAGAAGCGGATGATCGACGAGGTCGAGGTGGGCCGGCAGGTCGCGCCGCGCATCCGGGTGGCCTTCGAGGTCGACGACACGCGGGCGACCACCGCCCGGCTGGTCGCCGCCGGGGCGAGCGAGATCGCGCCGCCGACGCGTACGCCCTGGCAGTCGCTGAACTCGCGCCTGGACGCCCCGGCGGACCTGCAGATCACCGTCTTCGAGGAGCTGGGCGCACCGCCGGAGCGCGCCGTGGACCCCGGACATGACGGCGACGTCTGAGCGACGGCTCCGCGCCGCACTCACCCCGGCGCAGGCGGCTGCCCTCGCGTACGTGCGGTCGTCGGCGGTGGTCGAGCGTCCCGCGGCGCTCGCCGCGATCGAGCGGCACCTCGTCGCAGCCGATGGCGGCCACCGGCCGGACCTGCTGCTCGCCGCGGCTGCCCACCGTGGTCGGCTGACCGTCAACTTCCACCCCGATCGCCTGTGCGCCGACGGGCGTTCCGTCGCGGCGGCGCTGGCCGAGGACGGGGTGTACCGCAGTCAGTTCGTCACCGGGATCTCCAACGGCGGCCTCACCGCGTATCCCGGTGGCGATCGGGACCGGTGGGAGCACCGGATGTTCGGCGGCGCGTACCAGCGGCCCGGGGTGGCCCCGGCGGAGCGACCCACGTACGGCGGGATCAACCTGCTCGACCACGCGGACGGCGCCTGTCCCCGCTTCGGCTCCTGTCACCTGCGGCTGCGTCCGGCGGTGTGGGGCCGGGCGACCTTCTGCCTCGGCGACAGCCACCTCGGTCCGGACGTGGTGGGCACGGCGGACGCCTTCGAGGGGGTGTTCGCCGGGCTGCTGGCCGGCGTCGCCGGCACCGGCGAGTGCCTGGGACGGGCCGGGATGGACGTCGCCTCCCTGGCCCGGACGCTGCTGGAGGCGCCGAGCGCGCCGGCCACCCTCGGGCGCGCGCTCGACGACTACGTGGAGGCCCAGATCCACGGCCCGCTCGACCTCGCGCACGATGTCGAGGAACTGGTGGTGGATCCGTCGTTCGCCGGCACCCCGACCGGGGCGGCGCTGGAATCAACCGCCCGGCGGTACGGTTTTCCGCTGCGCTGGCACAGCGGTTTCGCGCTGGCCGTCGACCGGGTTGACGCCGAGTTCCGGGGGCCCGCGATCCCGGTGCTCGCCGCACGCCTGCACCGGGAGTTCGCCCGCCCGGGCACGCCGGTGGACGCGGAGCTGATCGGTCGGGGCGCCGTGTCGGTGGTCACCGAGCCGCAGCGGTGGGCGGACCGGGGCCCGATCGCTGACACCCTGCAGCACCTCAAGCAGCTCTGGCACGTTCTCGTCCGGTTCGGCACGGCCCACCGCGGTTGACCCGGCCGGGTGGATCGTCCCATTTCGCCGTCCGAAGGGTCTGCCATCCGATTCTCGGAGTGACCGGGACCGCAGCCGCCCACGCCTCGGGCATTTCCGGAATGACCGACACGTCAACCCGGTTGTGTCCCCCGTACCGCCGGAGCCCAAACCCCTTTCCGCGGTCATCCTCCCGAGGAGCGTTCACCCCGGAGCGCTCCGCACGATCGAAAGGAACCATCGTGAAGGTCGACTTCACTCGATGGCTCCCCGCCATCGCTAAGGACTCGTACCGCAAGACCGCGCTGAGCGTGGTGGGTGTGGCTGCCCTCGGCGGTCTGGCCCTCGCGCCGACCGCGACCGCCGCCCCGGTCACCAGCGGGCCGCACCAGGGCGCTGTCGCCGCCATCGACCTCGCCACCGGCAAGGCCGCCACCTCGGCCAAGCAGCAGAAGGACCAGCCGGTCGAGTCCGGGCTGACCACCGGCTCCGCCACCGGCAAGCCGCCGGCCGGCAAGCCGAGCCGCGACGAGTTGATCCCGCAAGGCATCGAGGGCGCCCAGTCGCGCATCCCGCTCGACGACGCGCAGCTCGCCAACGCCCGGGCGATCGTGGACGCGGCCAAGAAGACAGGCGTCGGCGACCGTGGCGCGGTCATCGGCGTCGCCACCTCGTTGCAGGAGTCGAAGCTCTACAACCTCGGCCACCTCGGCGCGTACAACGACCACGACTCGCAGGGCCTGTTCCAGCAGCGCCCGTCGTCCGGTTGGGGCACGCCCGACCAGATCACCGACCCGGAGTACGCGGCCACAGCGTTCTTCAGCGCGCTGAAGAACGTGGGCGGCTGGCAGGACCTGCCGCTGACCGCCGCCGCGCAGACCGTGCAGGTCTCCGCCTTCCCCTACGCGTACGCGCAGTGGGAGGAGCAGGCGGCGGACGTCGTCCAGCAGCTCTGGTGACACGACACGCACACACACGCCGGCCGGCCCCCATCTCGGGAGCCGGCCGGCGTCGTCGTGTCAGCGCTGTCCGGACGGCGCTGCCTCAGCAGGGCGCGTACAGGCGGCGGGTGCCGACCCCGGCGGCGTACGCGGCCCGGTCGCTGAACCGGCAGCCGTAGTCGGGTCGGGCCACCACCGCCGGATCGGTCACCGTGTCGCCGGCCGGGCGCTTGCCGGTGCGTACCCAGGACACCAGGTCGTCCCAGGCGGCGCCGGCCTCGGCCGGGCTGAACTCGCAGTGCTGCGCGGCCCGGATGGCCCGCTGCACCACCAGCCGGCCACGACCGTGCCGTGCCACGTCGGTGGCGTACGCCTGCTCCATGCTGAACGGCACGAACATGTCGCCCAGGTCGTGCAGGCTGACCACTGGCGCGCTCGGCCGCCCGGCGATCTTCGGCACCTCGGTCAGCGTCGGCAGGAGTCGCTGCACGACGTTCTCCGGAGCCACCCGCTGCACCGACGAGTTGACGTCGACGGGGCTGTTCGGGCTGTAGCGGGTCAGCAGGTTGGTCGAGATCTGGCTGGGCCGCTGAGCGGGGGAGTCGCCGCCGTCGGTCACCGCGATGGAGAAGAGGAAGTCCTTCCAGACCGCGAAGGCCGCCTCCGCGCCGGGCCGTGGCCCGCCCGAACGGTTCACGGTGATGGCCCGCAACTGCTTGCCCCGATCGTTGGTGGTGTCCGGCCCGGTCGGCGTGAGACCCGCCAGCCCGAGCGCCACCTGGATGCGGGGCACGGCGTTGCTGAGGTAGTCGGCCGGCGTCGGGTAGGCCGGCACACCGGCGAGGGTCTGCGCGACCAGGTTGTAGTCCAGATAGAAGTCCAGCAACGTCTGGTCACCGAGCACGCCGCACATGGGCAGCGCCCCGTCGTAGTAGCCCGGATACTGTTCCAACGAGCGCCCGATGACGTACCCGCCCATCGACACCCCCGCCAGGTAGGTGCGGTGAGGTCTGCGCACCGTCCGCCCGAAGTGGTCGGCGAGGTCCCTCGTGCTCAGCACACCGGAGCGGATGTCGAAGCCGTTGCGGTCGTACGACGACGACGCCCACGCGTATCCCTGGGCCAGCAGCCGCTGGCGCAGCTCGAAGGCCGGCGACTCCGGCGAGAGCACCGTGCCCTGGCCGCGGTAGCCGTGCGCCCACACCACCAGGTCGCCGTTCCACCGGGCGGGAACCTCGATGATGTACGCGGCGTGCCGGTGCACGCCCTGGCGTACCGTCGTCGGCTTGCCGGCCACCACCAGCGGCGCCAGCGGCGGATTCTGGAAGGTGTAGCCGGGCAGCGGCTGGTCGCCGGAGGGGTCGTGGCCGGCGGTGCTGGGCGCGGCGCCGGTGGTGTTGGGTGCGGCGGTGTTGGCTGCGGCGGCGGTGGGTGCGGCGGCGGCGGTGGGTGCGGCGCCGAGCAGCCCGACGGCCAGGGTCAGTGTCGCGGTGGCGGCGATCAGGGGGCGGAGCCTGCGAACGGGTACGGACAGCATCGATGCTCCCCATCGGACGGATGTCGCCTGCGGGGGCGACCAGGCGGGACGGTTGCCTACCGGCCGGTAGCGCCCTGAACCTAGGACTGCCGTCGACCGGAGTCAATGGCTGAACTGACCGACCAGTCAGACAGCCGGTGCGGCCCGCGCGTCCCGACCGTGCGGGCTGCGCCCTTACCGTGCCCCCGGGTGCGCCCCGACCGTGCGGCCCGGGTGTGTGACCGGCCGGGGCGGTCGGGTTGACTGGTCGCCGTGGACGACTCGATCTGGGCGGCGGCCCGGTCTGCGCGGAGCTGGCTGGACGCGGCGAACGGCACCGGGCAGACGGAACTGACCTGCCGCATCCTGAAGCTCACCGAGGAGGCGGGGGAGGCGTCAGCCGCCTGGATCGGTCTGCTCGGGCAGAATCCGCGCAAGGGTGTCACCCACACCCGCGAGGACGTGGCGGCCGAGTTGGCCGACGTGGTGTTCACCGCGCTCGTAGCCATCGAGAGCCTCGGGCTCGACGCGCAGACCGTTGTGGGGGCCTGTGCGGAAAAGGTCCGCTCTCGCCTGGAAGGCTGACGCCATCCGACCTCCATGATCCACTCGACTTCATGGAAACCGGGGTATCAGCCGAGTCCGAATACCCCGGTTTCACGTAACCCGAGTGGATCATCCCGTGGCCCTTCCCAACCGCCCGCGTCGCTGTGCCCGACTGGGCGGGATGTCCGTTTCTGGGCGGTCGTTGGGTGGTGACCGGTCGCACCCGTGGGCCGGAATCGTGGCGGGCCGGGGGTCGTTACATACCCTGACGATCGCAGGACCACGGCCACCCCCGCCCGCTCGACCGGGCTGGGAATGGCCGACGCGGCCGGGTCGTTGCAGACCCCCGAACAACCCGTGGCCCCGCCCCCTGGGCCCCGGTGAGGGCCCGGGAATGACCCCGGATGGCCGGCCGTTACACCCGGTCCGGACGCCGCGAGCCCCGCTTGCGGGCCGCCGGGAATGACCGCGGATCGCGGGTCGTTACACCCGGTCCCGGCGCCACGAGCCCCGCTCGCAAGGTCGCCGCGCCGCGAGCCCCCGGCTCGCAGGCCCCCAAACTTTCCCCTTGTTTTGTGCAGCGCCGGACGAGGTGCTCACACCCCACGTCACCGACCCCCCTTGGTGGTGCGTGTGGTGTTCCTACCCCCGAAGGAGCTACCCCCATGAACACGATCTTCCGTAAGAGCATGCTGTCTGTTGCCGGTCTCGCGTTCGCCGGTGGTGTCTTCGCCGGCCCGATCGCCGCGCACGCCAACCCCGTCGACGCCAAGCCCACCGCCGCCGCCGCGGTGCAGACCGTGGCGCCGAAGCCGCAGGGCGCGCAGTCCCACATCGACTTGAACGGTGAGCAGACCGGCAACGTCAAGGCGATCATCGCCGCCACGAAGAAGGCCGGCCTGCCCGAGCGCGCCGCGGTCATCTCGATCGCGACGAGCCTGCAGGAGTCCAAGCTGGAGAACCTGGGTCACCTCGGCGACGCCAACGACCACGACTCGCTGGGCCTGTTCCAGCAGCGCCCCACCTCCGGTTGGGGCACCCCCGAGCAGATCACCAACCCCGAGTACTCCACCACCGCGTTCCTCAAGGGCCTCAAGCAGGTTGACGGCTGGCAGGACATGCCGCTGACCGACGCCGCGCAGACCGTGCAGGTCTCGGCCTACCCGGACGCGTACGCCCAGTGGGAGCAGCAGGCCACCGACCTCGTCGCCCAGCACTGGAACAGCTGACCCCGAACCAACCGATGGCCGGCACCCGACAACGGGTGCCGGCCATCGGCATACCCGGCCGGCACCCCGAACCCCGGGGTGCCGGCCATCGGCACACCCAACCCCGCCCACTGACCTGGCCGCCACCCCGAGTCGGGTGTCGGCCAGCGGCATACCCAACCCCCGCCCACTGACCTGGCCGCCACCTCGAAACCGGGGGCCGGCCAGCGGCATAGCCAGCTTCGCCAGAGTGACCGGCCGCCCCCGCACATCCACCGCTGCAGTTCCGATGAACGGCGTTGTCGGCCTGCGTGACGGTGAATCTTGGACAGTTTCCGTTAGCAGCTAACGGAAACTGTCCAAGATTCACCGATGCGACGTAGCGGAGCGGCGTGGTTGGCGCGGAGTGATCCGATCGGCGGGCGGGTACGTACCTCCCGGCGGGGACCGGCGGAAGGGCAGAGGCATGGCCGCAGTGGGTGACGGCACCGAGCACCAGGCAGAACACGAACCCGGGCAGCAACCAACCCACCCGGCGGCGGCGCGCTCGGCGGTGGCGCAACCGGCGGCGCGGTCGGGGGTGGAGCGTTCGGCCGCAGCTCAGCCGGAGTGCGAGGGCGGCTCGGCTCGGCCCGCCTCCGACGCAGGGCGCCGGTCGGAGACGGAGCCGCGACCACCGGAAGCCGACGCCGCACCGGGGCGCTGGTCGGTCGGTGCCCGGCTGCTGTTGGCCGCCGCGGCTGTGGTGCTGGTTCTCGGGGCCTCGGCGGTGGTGGTCATCGTCGCCGACCCCTACCGTCTCGGCCAGACCTACTCTGGCGCACCCGACGGCGTCCCCCCGGACGGCAGCCGACGGGACGCTACCCGGCCGGATGCGGCAGCGGCCGCCGAGCAGACGATGACGACGCCGCTGGCGGGGCGACAGAAGGCCACCTTCGTGCTGGCGGACGGGTTGTCGTCGTTCGACCTTCGGGTGGGCGACCTGGGCGACGACCTCTATCGGATCAGCAGCCCGGCCGGCTCGGGCGTGGCAGTCCGTCCCGTGGTGCAGGGTGAGACCGTCCGGCTCGGGGTGGTGGCCACCGGCACGTCCGAGGGGCGGGCCGCGCGGGTGCTGCTCAGCGAGCGGGTCGCCTGGCGTCTGCGCCTGGAAGGCGGGGTTGGCGAACAGGTGCTTGACCTGGCGCAGGCGCGACTTCTGGGCGTGGACCTCGTCGGCGGCTCCGCCCGCACCGACCTCATCCTGCCGCCGGTGAACGGCGGCACGACGACCGTGCGGCTGACCGGTGGCGTCAACCAGTTCGACATCCGGGTACCTGGCACTCCACCGGTACGGGTGCGGGCGGGAGCCGGGGCCGGTTCGGTCGCGGTCCGCGACGAGCGTTGGGCCGGGGTCGCCGCGGGTGCGTTGCTGAGTACGCCAGGGTGGGACCGCTCGGCCAACCGGCTCTTCCTTGACCTGGTCGCAGGTGCCGGCACCGTGACGGTGACCGAGTCTCGGTGACCGTCCCGCGACTCGGACGCCGACCAGGTTCGTCGGGCGCCGGCCGGTGTCGCCGGGGCGGTGAGGTCGGGTGCTGGTCGGGGCCGTCGCGCAGTGACCAGGGCGGAGCAGTGGCCAACGACGGCGACACCAGCCGGTGTGGCCGGGGGAGCGGGCCGAATGCGGGGCCGCCGGGGGGAGCCGGCTGAACGCGGGGCCGCCGGGGGAGCGGGCCGAACGCGGGCCCACCGGGGGAGCGGGCCGAACGCGGGGCCACCGGGGGAGCGGGCCGAACGCGGGGCCACCGGGGGAGCGGGCCGAACGCGGGGCCACCGGGGGAGCGGGCTGAACGCGGGGCCGCCGGGGGAGCGGGCCGGACGTCGGGCGGGACTTCGGGCCGCTGCGTGGGACGCCGACCGGCCCGCCCGTGACGTGCTGGGTCGGAGGTCACCCCTGCTGGGAAGCGCCGCTGCCCGGGGAGGGCGCGAGCGTACAGTCGGGCGGTGGAGCGTACCGAATCGATGCTGGCAGAGACCCGACCGCCCGGCGTGGCCGACGTCGATCCCGGCAGCGTGCTGCTGCCGGGCCACGACGTGCCGTTGGGGCGGTACACGACCGTCCGGCGGTTGTTGCCGCAGCGGCCTCGGCGGATGGTTGGCGCGTGGTGCTTCGTGGACCATTTCGGCCCGGACGACGTGGCGCAGCGCCCCGGCATGGAGGTGCCACCGCACCCGCACACGGGCCTGCAGACGGTGACCTGGCTCCTCGACGGCGAGATCATTCACCGCGACAGCCTCGGTAACGTCCAGGCGATCCGGCCCGGCCAGTTGAACGTGATGACCTCCGGGCACGGCATCGCCCACTCGGAGCGGTCGCCGGCCACGCACCCGCCGGTCATGCACGGTGTGCAGCTCTGGGTGGCGCTGCCGGACCCGGCGCGGGCCGGCGCCGCGGACTTCGCCCACCACGCCGACCTGCCCCGGTGGCGCGACGGCGACCTGGACGCGACCCTGCTGGTCGGCGAGTTCGCCGGCCAGCGGTCCCCGGCGGTGGTGCACACCCCGCTGGTGGGCGTGCAGCTCGAGCTGGGTGGGGCGGCGCCGACCACGCTGTCGTTGCGGCCCGATTTCGAGTACGCCCTGCTGGCGATGTCCGGCTCCGCCGAGGCCGCCGGGGTGGGCTTCGAGCCGGGCGCGTTGCTCTACCTGGGTTCGGGTCGGCGCGAGGTGACCGTGCGCGGTGGGGCGGGGGCCCGGCTGTTGCTGCTGGGGGGCACGCCGTTCGAGGAGCCGCTGGTCATGTGGTGGAACTTCGTGGGCCGCTCGCACGAGGAGGTCGCCGCCGCTCGTCAGGACTGGATGGCCGGCCGGCGATTCGGAGTGGTGGCCGACGACGCGGCGTCGCCGCTGCCGGCGCCCGCCCTGCCCACCACCCGGCTCAAGGCGCGCGACCGCACCGGCGGCCTGCACGGCTGACCGGCACGGGCCGGGTCAGGACGCACGCCGGGTCAGGACGCACGCCGGGCCGGGACGCGCGCCGGGACGGGATGCGCGCCGGGCCGGGACGCGCGCCGGGACGGGACGCGCGCCGGGACGGGATGCGCGCCGGGCCGGGACGCGCGCCGGGCCGGGACGCGGGCCGGGTCAGGACACGCCGCGCCTGGGCGGGCCGGGGGCGGCGGTTGGCCGACGGTGGCGTGGGTAGTCGCCGGCATGGCGACCACTCTGATCACGCCCGTGGAGGACCGCAAACGTCTGGCCCGCCGGCTGGCCGGGAGCGGACGGGGCTTCGCCGAGCAGTACGGCTTCCGCGTGACCAACAATCCGGCGAGCCTGTTCCAGGTGCTCTACCTCGCGGTCCTGCTCGCCCGCCGGGGTGACTTCCGGCGGGCGGTGGACGGCGCGCGGGCGCTGCGCGACGAGGGGTGGGACAGCGCCGCCCGGCTGGCCCGGTCGCTGCACCGGGACCGGGTGCGGGTGTTGCGCGACAGTGGTCAGCGCGGGGACGTCGACGCGTTGGCCGACGTGCTGGGTGATCTGGCCCGGACGGTCGTCGAGCGGTACCGGGGCGACCTGCGCCGGTTGCGTGCGGTCGCCCACCACGAGCCGGCTGCCGAGCGTGCGCTCCTCGCCGACCTGCCCGGGGTGGACGACCAGGTGGTCGACCTGTTTCTGCGCGAGGCACAGGCGCTGTGGCGGGAGGTGGCGCCGGTCGCGGACCGGCGGGCGCTGGCGGCGGCCCGTCGGCTGGGGTTGGGCCGCTCGGCGGATGACCTGGCCGGCTTGGCAAGCGGCGAGTCCGAGCGGCTGGCATGGCTGGTGGGGGCCCTGGCCCGGGTCGATCTGGAGCACCGGTACGCGGAGCTGACCGGGCGTCCCTGACGTGCCCTGGCCCACACTTCGCCAAAAACTGACCGTACGGAGGATGGTCTGTCGTATGGTTGTACCCGGCAGTGCTGACCGCTCGGTTCGAGCGGCCATCCACCGCCTGGTGACCCGCGACCGGTTCGGACGCGGTTCACCGCCTGGACAGGTTTGTGTGGCGCCCCCGGCCGCGGTTCGTGGCCAAGGGGCGCCCGCCTGTCCCGGCGAGGCGCCGCCGTGACGCACGAGCCGCCGCCCGTGACACACAACCGCCGCCGCCCGTGACGCAGCCGGGCGTGAGCGCTCAGCGGGCCAGACCCGCCAGCAGGTTCACCGTGACGGCGATGATGAACGCGCCGAACAGGTACGACACCATCGAGTGCCGCAGCACCGTACGACGCATCTCGTTGCTGGTGAGGTTGGTGTCGGAGACCTGGAACGTCGTCCCGATGGTGAACGCCACGTACGCGAAGTCCGAGTACCGGGGCGGCTCGGGCTGGTTGAAGTTCACCCCGCCGTCGGGGCCCGTGTAGTAGATCCGGGCGTACCGGGCGGCGAACACGGTGTGCACCACCAGCCAGGACAGCACCACGCTGAAGACGCCGAGGCCGCCGTACAGGTCCCGGCGCGGGCCGGGTGGCGCCGCGTGGGCGCTGGCCACGACGAGGCCGACAGCCAGCAGGCTGGCGAGGCAGGCGATCAGCAGCACCACGTCCCGGATGGCCCGGTTGGGATCTTCGTGTACGGCGAGTCGGGCGGTGCGGGTCGCGTCCATCGGCCAGAGTTTGCGCCACACCAGCACCAGCCAGCTCAGCGCGGCGGCGTCCCAGCCGGCCAGCGGGGCGAGCGATGGCGACAGTGTCAGCGCGAAGACGCAGCCGGCGATGGCGCCGACCACCGCCACGACGAGGAGCTGCCCCGCCGCCGGGGTGTGCCCGTCCGGGGGGCGGGACAGCGGACCGGTGCGGCTCATCCGCGCCGCCCGCCCGTCGCGGCGGACGCCACCACCGCCGGGTCAGATGCCGCGCAGATGCTGCGACACCCGGTTGTGCTTCTTGTCCCGGGCCTGCGCGGCGCGTTGCGAGGGGCCCACCTCCGGGGCGGCCTCGATGCCTGCGGACCGGGCCACCTCGGTGCCGTTGGCGTAGTCGACGGGCGGCAGGGCGCGCAGCGCCTTGAGCACGTCCGGCGGGGCACCCTCGCGTTCGGCCTCGCGGACCACGTCGTCCTTCTCGGCCGGGTAGTCCAGGCTCGACAGGTACTGCAGGACGTCCGCGTAGCTCGCCATGTCTGGGGCTCCCTCGGGGCATCGATGTGGTCACGACCGGCGGCGGTTACCCGTCCGCCGTCCGGTCACGCCCGGCCGGGCGCAGGAAATCGCCCAGGCCGGCGGAGGACGTCGTCCTGGTCGCCGCGGGAGATCCGGCGTCGTTTCCACGACGGCGCGGCGGGTACCCGCAGGCGCCGCCGACAAGCCCGAGGGAGTACGCGATGAACTACGACACCTTCGTCGACCAGGTTTCCCAGCGCACTCGGACGTCGTCCGAGCAGGCGGTCGAGTTGACCCGGGCCGTGCTGGAGACGTTCGCCGAGCGGCTGACCGGCGGGGAGGTGCTGGACCTGGCCGCGCAGCTTCCGCAGCCGTTGCAACTGGTGCTCAAGCCCAGCCCGAGCACCGAGCAGGCGGACCGGTTCGGAGCGGCCGAGTTCGTGGCGCGCGTGGCGCTGCGCGCCCGCGTGGAGGAGCCGGCCGCGCGGGACGCCGTCCGGGCGGTGTTCACCACCCTGCGTGAGGCGATCACCGGCGGGGAGTTCGACGACGTGGCGACCCAGTTGCCGCGCGACTACCGGGGCCTCGTGGAGCAGGCGATGGCGCCGGGCGCCACGTTGCGCCGCGCCTGACGACAGTGCCAGAAATCGAGACGCACAGCGGTTGGCCAGGGCAACCATCGACGTCCGGCTTGGCGTGTCGATCGGCCCTGGCCTAACCTTGTCGTGCGAGGGGAGTACTTCCCACGAACCATTCCGGTCAGTACGGCACGCCCGGCGTGCCTCGGGTGGTTGCCCATCTGGTGATGGGTGAAGGAGACCTCGAACATGACACGGTGTTCGAGGAGACCCCATGACCGAATTGTCATATCTAGCCGCTGCGAGTGATCTGTCGTCGGTGGGTACGCCCACCCTCTGGGCGGTGACCATCGCCGGCGTGGTGCTCCTGCTGGTGCTGGACTTCCTGGTGACGCGCAAGCCGCACGAGGTGTCCATGCGCGAGGCGATCGGCTGGTCGGCGTTCTACGTCGCGCTGCCGCTCGCGTTCGGCGGCTGGGTCTGGTCCCGCTACGGCTCCGAGCAGGGCGTGCAGTACCTGACCGGTTACCTCGTCGAGAAGTCCCTCTCGGTCGACAACCTCTTCGTCTTCATGCTGCTGCTGGCCGCATTCGCGGTGCCGGCCGTGCTCGCCCAGCGCGTGCTGCTCTACGGCATCGCCGGCGCTCTGGTGCTGCGGGCGGTCTTCATCGCCCTCGGCGCGGCGGCCCTGCAGACCCTCGACTTCGCCTTCCTGCTCTTCGCGATCATCCTCGTCGCCACGGCGGTGAAGCTGCTGCGCGACGCTCTCTCCGGGCATCAGCAGGAAGTCGACATCAACAAGATGCGCTCGGTGAAGCTGCTGCGCAAGATCATGCCAGTGGTCGACGAGTACCACGGCACCCGGATGACCGTTCGGCAGGGCGCGAAGCGGGCACTCACCCCGTTCGCCCTGGTGGTCGTCGCGGTGCTGGCCACCGACATCGTGTTCGCTGTCGACTCGGTGCCCGCGGTGTACGGCATCACCGAGGACCCGTACCTGGTCTTCGCCACGAACGCGTTCGCCCTGCTCGGCCTGCGGGCGCTCTACTTCGTCCTGCACGCCGCGCTGAGCCGGCTGGTGCACCTCAGCTACGGCCTGGCGACCATCCTGGCGTTCATCGGCCTCAAGCTGGGCCTGCACTGGGCGCACGGCATCTGGCCCAGCGTGCCGCAGATCCCCACCCTGGCCTCGCTCGGCGTGATCATCGGCGTGCTGGCGGTGGTCACCCTGACCAGCCTGCGGGCCACCCGGGGCGGCACGCCCGAGCAGCGCGAGGTCGTCACGGAGCGGCACTGACCGCGCCGCGCCGGGTCGACGAGGGCGTACGCCAGAAAGCCTCCGACCCGGCCGGCCCGGGTGGTACGACTGTGCAATGGGAATCGTGTCACCGGGCTTTCAGGGTCGGCCCCGCTCACAGGAGCCGGCCCTGCCACCCGGTCAGTACCTGACCGAGGACTTTCCGGTGCTGTCGGCCGGCCCGACACCCCGGGTCTCCCTGGACACCTGGGAGTTCGTCATCTCCGCCGAGAACGGCACCGAGTACCGGTGGTCGTGGCAGGAGCTGATGGCGCTGCCGCAGGAGACCCCGATGGTCGACATCCACTGCGTCACCCACTGGTCGAAGCTCGGCACCACCTGGCAGGGCGTCTCCCTGGACACCCTGCTCGACGGCGTGGACACCGGCGCGCACTTCGCGCTCGCCCACTCGTACGGCGGGTACACCACCAACCTGCCGCTTGACGATCTGCGCGGTGGCCGGGCCTGGGTGGCGCACACCTTCGACGGGGCGCCGCTGCCGGCCGAGCACGGCGGCCCGGCGCGGCTGCTGGTGCCGCACCTGTACTTCTGGAAGTCCGCCAAGTGGGTGCGTGGCATCCGGCTCAAGACGATGGACGAGCCGGGGTTCTGGGAGACGGCCGGCTACCACGACTACGGCGACCCGTGGCGCGAACAGCGGTACCAGGGTGACTGAGCGGGCCGTGGCGACGGGCACCCCGGCCCGGGCGCCGATCAAGTGGCAGGTGGCGCGGCTGGTGGAGCGCCGGGTCGAGACGGCGACGGCGCAGACGCTGGTCCTGGAGGTGCCGGACTGGCCGGGGCACCTTCCCGGGCAGCACGTCGACGTGCGGTTGACCGCGCCGGACGGCTACCAGGCCGCCCGGTCGTACTCGATCGCCGGGCCGGCGGTGGACGGCCCGGGCGGCCCGCGCATCGAGGTGACCGTCCAGCGGGTGCCCGACGGTGAGGTGTCGCCGTACCTCATCGATGTCTTCGGCGCCGGCGACCCGGTGGAGGTCCGCGGACCGCTCGGTGGCTGGTTCATCTGGCGGTCGGAGGACACCGCGCCGGTGCAGCTGGTCGCGGGTGGCTCCGGCATCGTGCCGCTGATGGCGATGATCCGGGCGCGGCGGGCGATCGGCAGCAGGGTGCCGTTCCGGCTGATCTACTCGGTGCGTACCGCGGAGGACGTGATCTACGCCGACGAGCTGCGCCGCCGGGTCCGCGACGACTTCGGCCTCGATGTGGCGTACGTCTACACGCGCGAGGCGCCCGACGGTTGGCGCGGCGAGCCGCACCGGATCGGCCTGGCCGACGTGAACACCCACGGTTGGCCGCCGGACCTGGAACCGCAGACGTACGTGTGCGGGCCGACCGGGTTCGTGGAGGCCGTGGCCGATCTGCTGGTCGGGCTGGGCCACCCGTCGCGGCGGATCAAGACCGAACGCTTCGGCCCCACCGGCTGAGAGCCCGCCCGCTGCCTGTCCCGCCCGCTGCCTGTCCCGCCCGCCGCCTGTCCCGCCCGCCGACGCAACGTCGAGGAGACCCGATGACCGAGATGTCGTACCTGGACGGCAACATGCTCGACGGCCCGATGCGCGAGCTGTTCACCGTCGACCTGAGCACCGCGATGGGCCGCTGCGAGAACTGCGGGATGACCGGCTCGATGGCCAGTCTGCACGTCTACTCGCACGCGCCGGGCCTGGTCGCGCGCTGCCCGTCCTGCGAGTCGGTGATGGTGCGCCTGGTCCGCGCACCGGACCGGGCCTGGCTGGACATGCGCGGCGTCACCTACCTCCAGGTGCCGATGCCGATGGAACGGCCGCTTCCCGAGCCGCTCTGACGGGTCACCCGGCGCCCACGCCGCTGCGGCAGACTGGCCGGATGAGCACCGGTCGGTGGCACGGCGTTCCACCGCGGGCCCGGCTTGTCGTGTCGGCGGCCGTCCTGGTCTTCGCCTACGGCACCGTCGTGCACGTGCTGCAGGTGTTCGTCCCCGGGCTCCGGCCGCCGCTCGCCCTGCCCGGGTGGCTCGCCGCCTACTTCGTGTCCCTGACCCTGTGGGATCCGTTGGCGGCGCTGCTGCTGGCGGCTCGCCGTCGGGCGGGGCTCGCGCTGGGCTGCGCCGTGCTGGTGACGGACGCCGCCGCGAACGGGTACGCCAACTACGTGCTCGACCCCGCCGGTGGCGTCACACCGGGCCGGATCGGGCAGGCCGTCATCACCGCCCTCGCGGTCGCCTTCGTCGGGTCCACCCCGTGGCTGGCCCGGTGGTTCGTCCGGCCCGCGACACAGCGCAACTGAGCGGAGCCGCCGCTACGGCGCTTCCGCATCCGCCTCGGCCCGGATGGCGCGGACCGCGTCCACCACAGCGGACAGTCAGCTGACCGGACGGGGCAGGACCGGGGCCACCGTGTCGACGCGGCGTGCTGCCTCTGCGGCGACCCCGATCCGGGTGCTCCGGCTCAACGCACGATCTCCGCGAGGATGTCCACCTGCCCCGGGTCCGGGGCGTAGCAGTACAACACCAGCTCGTCCGCGCCGAACTCCCGGTACGCGGCCACGGTGTCGACGATCTGCGCCGGGTCGCTCAACGGCTCGCCCCAACCGGGCCGGCCGGTGAACGCGTAGTAGGCGGCGATGGCGCCGCGGGCCTCGTCGATCGTGGCGGCCGACCCGACCGCGACGTTAACCTGGCACACGAGGCGCGGCCGACCGGGACGGCCCGCCGCCTCCCACCCCTCCCGCACGGTGCGGACCAGGGGGCCGGCCCAGGCCAGGGGCGCCGCGCAGACGAACCCGTCGGCGTACCGTCCGACCCGCCGCAGTGCCGGCGCGGCGAACCCACCGATCAGCATCGGTGGCCCCCCGGGCGTGGTGGGGCGGGGCCCGATCGTCGTGCCGCGGTACGGCTCGCCCCGCCAGATCTCGCGCAGGGCGGCGAGTTGCCCGTCGAGCAGTCGACCTCGCTGCCCGATCGGCGTGCCGGCGGCGACGTGGTCGTCGTCGCGACCACCGACGCCGATGCCGAGGACGAAGCGACCAGCGGACATGCGGTCCAGGGTGGCGACCTGCTTGGCCAGCAGGGCGGTCTCGCGCAGCGGGCCCAGCAGGACTTCCGTCTGGAGGCGGATGCGCGTCGTGGCGCCGGCGAGGACCGCCAAGGCGGTCAACGGTTCGGGATTGTCGAACGTGAGGCGGTCCAGCAGAGCGAGGCTGTCGAAGCCGAGTGCTTCGGCGGTCGTGGCCCAGTCGAGCAGACGGGCCGGTGCGCTGATGGGCAGGCCGAGGCCGATGTCCATGTCGATCTCCGTAGGGTGGGCAGCGTGAACTGAAGCCGCCACCTTCTCCTCGCTCGCGGCGAGGTCCCGAGTTCATCTGCGACGTGTTTCTCGAACCAGGGATACGAAGTTCCGCGCCAACTGTATGCGGCATCCGCCGAGGCGTCCCGGCTTACCCGCCGCAGCGCGCGATGATCGACTCCGTTTCACGGAAATCGGGGTGTCCGAGCACCCGGGACACCCCGATTTCAGCGAAGTCGAGTCGATCAACCGCCGCTGCGGCGAACGCGTCGGAAACTCGGGTGCGGGCGGCGCGGCCGGATCCGTAGGCTCCGATCTCCGGCCCGTCCGGGCTGCCCCCGTCCAAGGATCGGAGATGAGCGCAGCGATGGCCAGTCACCTCTTCGCGGTGTGTTTCGGTGCGAACGAGCCCCTGCGTGTCGCACGCTTCTGGTCCGAGATCCTGGGTCGGGAGCTGGTCGACGACCCCCGCGACGGCGTCCTCGTGCTGCCCGACGACAAGTCCGGTTTCCGGCTCCGCTTTCCGCAGATCCCCGAGCCGAAGGTGTTACAGAACCCGGCACACCTCGAACTGACCAGCGACTCGCCGGAACACCAGCGGCAGACGGTGGCCAGGGCGTTGGAGCTGGGCGCGCGGCACACCGACGTCGGCCAGCTCCCCGAGGAGAGCCACATCGTGCTCGCCGACCCCGAGGGCAACGAGTTCTGCGTCCTCGGTCCGGGTAACACGTTCCTCGCCGGCTGCGGTTTCCTCGGTGATCTGGCCTGCGACGGAACACAGGCCGTCGGCTACTTCTGGAGCGCGGCGCTCGGCTGGCCGCTGGTCTGGGACCAGGACGAGGAGACCGCCATCCAGTCACCCCTGGGCGGCCCGAAGATCACCTGGGGTGGTCCACCGTTGATGCCGAAGGGTGACCGGGACCGGGTGACGCTCGACCTCGCCGTCGACGACGGCGACGACCCGCAGGCGGAGGTCGACCGTCTGCTCTCCCTCGGCGCCACAGTGGTCGGCACCGACGGGCAGGGCGCGGTGGTGCTGGCCGACCCCGACGGCACCGAGTTCCGGCTGCTGATGCCCCGGTAGTGCGGTGATCAGGAACGCGCACGAGGTGGCGTGACACGGGCGCTGGTTAGGCTGGACGCGTGACTGACGCGGCGGGGCCGATCGAGCCGTCGGGGGTGTGGGCCACCGCCGTGGGCGTGGCCCGGGTGCGGGCGATGGAGACGGCACGCGAACAGCCGTTGTTCCGGGACCCGCTGGCGCTGGCCTTCGCCACGGCCGGCGGGCGAGGCCCCGGGACGCCGCCGCGCGCGCACGCGGACGAGGTGGCACGGCGCCGCTGGCTCGGTGTGGCCTTCTCGATCGTCATCCGGACGAAGTTCCTGGACGACCTGCTGGATCGGGCGGTCGCGTCCGGCGTCCGGCAGGTCGTGCTGCTCGGAGCCGGGATGGACAGCAGGGCCTTCCGGATGGACTGGCCGGCGGGCACCCGGTTGTTCGAGGTCGACACTGCCGAACCGCTCGGCTTCAAGGCCGCGGTGCTGCGGCGGGAGCGTGCCGTTGCGCGCTGCCAGCGGATCACCGTTCCTGTCGACCTGCGCGAGGACTGGCCCGGCGCCCTGGCCGCGGCCGGGCACGACCCGGCGCAGCCGACCGTGTGGATCGCCGAGGGACTGCTGATCTATCTACCCCAGGACGCAGTGGAGTCGCTGCTCGAACGGGTCGGCGCGCTGTCCGCCGCAGGCAGCAGGATGGGCCTCACCCTGGGCTCGCGCGGTGTGGTCGAACGCTTCCGCGACGACGCCGCCGCGGGATCGGCAGCGTCGATGTGGGTCTGGGAGATGCCGGAGGACCCGGTCGGCTGGCTGCACGGCCTCGGCTGGGAGGCGGAGACCTTCACCCTGCGTGAGCGTGCCGCAGCGTACGGGCGTCCGGTGCTCACCCCGCCGGAGCAGGACGAGGGCGTGGGTGGCCTCGTCTCGGCGGTTCGTGCCGCGCACTGAGCACGACGGAGGCCGGGGTGTGGGTCAGCCCGGCGTGAGGAGGCAGAACTCGTTGCCCTCCGGGTCGGCCAGGACGGTCCACGGGATGTCGCTGTCGCCCAGGTCGACGGCGGTGGCGCCGAGCGACAGCAGTCGGGCCGCCTCGGCCTCCAGGTCGTCACCCGAGTAGGGGCGCACGTCGAGATGGACGCGATTCCACACCGTCTTCACGTCGGGTGTACGGAGAAACTGCAGATAGGGGCCCACACCCTTGGCGGAGCGCAGCACCGCGCTGTCGTCGGTCACCCGGTGCACGGCCCAGTCCGTCGCCTCGCCCCAGAAGCGGGCCATGACCTGCGGATCCGCGCAGTCGACGATCACCGATGCGATCGGTCCGGTCTCGTCGTAGAGCGAGTCCAGGACGCAGAACTCGTTGCCCTCCGGGTCGGCCATGACCGTCCACGGCACGTCGCCCTGGCCCACGTCGGCGAGTGTCGCGCCGAGGCCCTTCAGCCGCGCCACCAGCTCCGCCTGGTGGTCCGCCGAGGTGGTGGCCAGGTCGACGTGCACGCGGTTCTTCACCGTCTTGGGTTCCGCCGAGACGACGAGGTCGACGCAGACGGCGACGGGGTCGGGATAGACGAAGCCCTCGGGTTCGAGGTTGGTGACACCCGGTCCCTCGCTGGAGATGCCCCAGCCGAGCGCCTTCGCCCAGAAACCGCCCAGGGCGGCGTCGTCCCGGGCCTTCATGTTGATCTGCACAAGCCGCGTTGCCATGCCGACGATGCTAGGCGGACGCGCGCGGCCGGTGCAGACGGCGTACGCCCGCTTGATTGTGATGTGGTTCCGCAGCCGGCCATCGAGCACCAGCGGCGGGCCTGGTTGAGGCGATCGGGCGCGGCGGGCCGGTTGGACAACTGCCGCGCCGGTCGGTCAGAGTGGTCCGCCGTGAGATACCTGCGCAGCGGTGGTCCGGCCGCCATCCGGCGACCCCGGCCCGCCGACGTCGACGAGTTCGTGGCGGCCGCGAGGCGTAGCCGGGACCTGCACCACCCGTGGCTGGCCGCGCCGGCGACCCCGCAGGAGTACGACAACTACCTGCGCCGCATCCGCCGCCGGGACAGCGCCGGCTACCTGATCTGCGACCGGGCCAGCGGCGCGATCGCCGGCTACGTGAACATCAGCGGCATCGTGCTGGGCGCGCTGCGCGGCGGCTACCTGGGGTACGCGGCGTTCGAGCCGTACAGCGGCACCGGGCACGCCTCGGCGGGCATCGCGCTGGTGATCGACCACGCGTTCACGACGGCCGGCCTGCACCGCCTGGAGGCGAACATCCAGCCGGGCAACGAGCCCTCGCGGCGGGTGGCCCGCAAGCTCGGCTTCCGCCTGGAGGGCTTCTCCCCGGACTACCTGTTCATCGACGGCGCGTGGCGCGACCACGAACGCTGGGCCATAACCGCCCCCACCCCCACCCCACCTCCCGCGTGATCAAGAGGTTCGCGTCACCGACAGCGGCGTGTCGTGACGCGAACCTCTTGATCAACAGGGCGGGGCGGGGGAGTGGGGCGGAAGTGGGCGGTCAGCTGCCGGGGCGGGGGAAGGCTACCGGGCTGCGGAGGCCGGATCGGTTGACCGCGCGGATGCCGAAGAAGACGTTGTCCTTGGACAGGTCGATGCTGACCTCGGTGACGTCGCCGACGGGGATCACCCGTTGCCACTCGGCGGCAGTGGTCTCGCGCCACACCACCTCGTAGCCGGCCAGGTCCGGCTCGTCGCCGCGCTGCCAGCGCAGGGTCGTGTTGTTGGTCAGGTCGGTGGTCACGATGATGGCGCCCTTGGGCGTGCCGGGCGCCTGGGCCAGCGACCACAGCGCCGCGCCGTTGACCCTCGCCACCCGGGCGATGTACCCGAAGTCGCAGAACTCCGGCAGGTCACCGAACTGCTTTCCGTCCTGCACGCGGACGTCCTGGTGCTGGTGGGCGAAGTCCTCGTTCGGTTCGGTGAACCGGGCCGCCGGCCAGCCCTCGCGCAGGAACGAGATGTGGTCGCTGCCGCGCAGGTAGCGGTCCCGCCGGTAGATCACCCGCACCCGCATGCCTGTCGCGTCGTTGTCCGCCACGTCCCGGACGAACCGGGCGAGCTGCCGCGACGGTGAGTCGTTCTCGCCGCCGACGGACTGGCGGGTCGTCGCCTCCGCGGGTGTCTCGGCGGTCGGCACCCCCTCGGCGAACAGCCGCACCGCGTACGGGTCGCGGGTGCCGTCGTCGGCGGTGCTGCTGCCCACGATGTCGTCGCTGAACATGCCCTGCACGTCCGCGCCGGCCGCCTTGAGCTGGGCGGCCAGGTACGCCGAGCCGTACAGGCCCTGCTCCTCGGCGGCGACCGCGGCGAACACGATGGTGGCGGCAGTGGGCCGGGTGGCCATCAGCCGCGCCAGCTCCAGCACCACTGCCACGCCCGAGGCGTCGTCGTCGGCGCCGGGCGCGTCGCTGACGGCGTCCATCACGTCGGTGACCCGGGAGTCGTAGTGGCCCGTCACGACGTAGGTGCGGTTCGGTGAGGTGACACCGCGCAGGGTGGCCACCACGTTGGTGATCCGGGTGGCGGTGGGGATCCGCGAGGCGGGCTGCTGC
Source organism: Micromonospora sp. NPDC049114 (assembly GCF_040648635.1). NCBI lineage: Bacteria > Bacillati > Actinomycetota > Actinomycetes > Micromonosporales > Micromonosporaceae > Micromonospora > Micromonospora sp. NPDC049114. The sequence goes on from NZ_JBEZEA010000008.1 coordinate 159,668, forward strand.
ACGTACGACTGGAGTTCGACTGTCATCCGGCCGCCGGAGGTGGCCGCGTACTCCTGGAGGCGGGCGTGGATCCAGTCCCGGGCGGCGCCGATGCCCCGCTCGGGGTCGTCCTGGCTGGAGAGGGTGTGCCGGGTGCCGAAGGCGGCCAGCCGGCGCACGATCGCCTCGATCCGGCGTGGGTCGACCTGGCGGAGCAGCTCGCGCAGCTCGCGCTCGGGGCGCTGCGCGCGGGCGGGGCGCCCGGGGCCGGCGGGGCCGGCGTCAGCGGCCGCGGGCGCGGCCAGCGAGGGCACCGCGACGGTGGCGGCGGTCGCCGCGGTGGCGGCGGCGGAGGCGGACAGGAAGGTGCGGCGGGTGGGCCTCGTGGGCCGCTCGCCGGTGTCGTCTGATCCCATTCCGGCATCCTGCCCATCGATGGTGACGTTTGTCCATATCGTTGGACGTGGATGGTGCGGGAGCTTTCACCCGCACCGGGTGATGACACTCAGTTGCCGTCGTTCCTACGGTGGATGTCATGGCTGTCGTGCGCGCGACCCCCGCCGACCCGACCGTCGGCATGGCCTCCGTGACGGGCGCGAGCGGCGACCAGCGGGCGATGCCGCCCGAGTTGGGCCCCGACTCGCTCGCCGTGCTCAGCGGCCCCACGTTCCTGTACTCCGACGCGCGCGGCGACGTGCCGCCGGGCAGCATCGGCGGGCTCGTGCACCTGGACACCCGCCTGATCAGCGGCTGGACGCTCACCGTCAACGGCAGTGAGCTGCTGCTGTTGCGGGCCGAAACCCTCGAGCACTACTCCGCGCAGTACGTGCTCACCAACCCCGAGCTGCCGGGGCTGCCGCCGAACAGTCTCGCCATGCGGCGGTTGCGCTACGTCGGCGACGGCTTCCACGAGCGGCTGGAGCTGCTGTCGTTCCAGACCGAGCCGGTCCGGGTGGAGGTGCGCCTGGCCGTCGGCGTGGACTTCGCCGACCTGTTCGAGGTCAAGTCGGTGGTCCGGGACCGCTCCGCGAAGATCGTCCGCGATCACGCGCCGACGGCTCCGAGCTGTGCTTCTCCTACCGCAACGGCGACTTCTTTGCCGAGACGCGGGTGCGGTGCGCGACGGCGGCGGACCGGATCGACGGTGACGACCTGGTCTGGGACCTGTGGCTGCTTCCGCGCGAGGGGCGGCAGCTGGACCTGCACGTGCCGCTGCCGCCGGGCATGGGTGTGGTCGAGCCGGTGCGGGGCGACATCGCCGACGTCATCCACGGCCGCGCCGACGACCCGCTGCGCCGGTGGACCGAGGACCGGGCGGTGCTGCGCAGCGACAACCAGACGCTGGAGCGCACCATCCGCCAGTCCCGCGACGACCTGGCGGCGCTGCGGCTCGACCTGGAGGTCAAGGGTCAGCGGATCCTGCTGCCCGGCGCGGGACTGCCCTGGTTCCTCACCGTCTTCGGGCGGGACACGCTGATCACCGCGTACCAGACGTTGGTGGCCGGGCCGGCGCTCGCCAAGGGCGCGCTGCTCACGCTCGCCCGGCTGCAGGGCGAGACCTGCGACGACTTCACCGACGAGGAACCCGGCAAGATCCTGCACGAGGTCCGCAGCGGCGAGCTGACCCGCACCGGCCAGAAACCGTACAGCCCCTACTACGGCACCGCCGACGCCACCCAGCTTTGGCTGATCCTGCTGTCGGAGTACTGGCGGTGGACCTGCGACGACGAGACCGTCCGGCACCTGCACGACAACGCGCTGGCTGCGCTGCGGTGGATCGACGAGTACGGCGACCGTGACGGCGACGGCTTCGTGGAGTACGCCACCCGCTCCCCGGAGGGGCTGGGCAACCAGTGCTGGCGGGACTCGCCGGACGGCGTCTGCTTCGCCGACGGGCGCATCCCGGTGCTGCCGTTGGCGACCGCCGACATCCAGGGCTACACCTACGACGCGAAGGTGCGCCTGGCCGAGTTGTTCGACGGCCCGCTGGGCAACCCCGCCCTGGCGGCACGGCTGCGCGACGAGGCCGGCACCCTGGCCGAGCGGTTCAACCGGGACTTCTGGATCGACGAGCGGGGTGGCTACTACGCGGTGGCCCTCGACGGGGACAAGAACGTGGTCGACTCCAAGACGTCCAGCATGGGTCACCTGTTGTGGAGCGGGATCGTGCCGCGGGCGCGGGCCGACGCGGTGGTGCGACAGCTCATGTCGCCCGACATGTTCTCCGGGTGGGGCGTCCGGACGTTGTCCCGCGAGGAACGCCTCTACCGGCCCATCGGCTACCACCTGGGCACTGTCTGGCCGCACGACAACTCGCTGATCGCGCTGGGCCTGGTGCGCTACGGCTACCGGGCGGAGGCGAACCGGATCAGCCTGGCGATGATCGACGCTGCCGAGCAGTTCGGCCACCGGCTGCCCGAGGCGCTCAGCGGGTACGACCGGCAACGGTTGCTGTTCGCCGTCCCGTATCCCACCGCGTGCAGCCCGCAGGCGTGGGCGGCCGGGGCGCCGCTGGCCCTGATCCGCGCGATGCTGGGCATCAACCCGGTCGACGGCCGGCTCACGCTCGACCCGGACATCCCGCCCGAGTTCGGCCGGATAACTGCTCACCGGGTACGGGCCTTCGGTCAGGAGTGGGGTGTGGAGGCCGTGGGCACCAGCGGTAACGTCCGGCTCGACGCGCGCTGAGCGCGTCGACGTTTGTCCCGGGCTGCGACGGGAAACGGCCCGCAATGACGAAACCTCGTGTGGTGATCGTGGGGGCCGGGTTCGCCGGTTACCACGCGGCGAAGACGTTGAGCCGGATCGCCCGGGACCGGGCCGAGATCGTGGTGCTGAACTCCACCGACTACTTCCTGTACCTGCCGCTGCTGCCCGAGGTGGCGGCCGGCGTGGTCGAGCCCCGGCGCATCGCGGTGCCGCTGACCGGGACCCTCAAGGGTGTCCGGGTGGTGATCGGCGAGGCGGACCACGTCGACCTGCAGAACCGCTGGGTCGGCTTCACCCAGCCCGAGGGGGACAAGAACCGCCTGGCGTACGACCGGCTGGTGCTCGCCGTGGGCAGCGTCAACAAGCTGCTGCCCATCCCGGGTGTCACCGAGTACGCGCACGGCTTCCGCGGTCTGCCCGAGGCCGTCTACCTGCACGACCACATCGTCCGCCAGGTCGAGCTGGCCGAGCAGGCCGAGGACCCGGCGGAGCAGCAGGCCCGCTCCACGTTCGTGGTCGTCGGGGCGGGCTACACCGGCACCGAGGTCGCCGCGCACGGGCAGCTGTTCACCGACGCGCTGCACGCGCAGCGGCCCCGGCTGACCGTCCGGCCCCGCTGGATGCTGCTGGACGTCGCCCCCCGGGTGCTGCCCGAGTTGGACAAGCGGATGTCCGAGACCTCGCACAAGGTGCTCAACCGGCGCGGGGTGGACGTGCGGATGGGCACCTCGGTGGCCGAGGCGACCTGCGACGGGGTCAAGCTCACCGACGGCGAGTACGTGCCGACCTGCACGCTGGTGTGGTGCGTGGGGGTGCGGCCGGACCCGTTCGTCAACGAGCTGGGTCTGCGCACCGAGCGGGGCCGGCTGGTCACCGACGAGTTCCTCAACGTCCCCGGCTACCCGGAGGTCTTCGCCTGCGGCGACGCCGCCGCAGTGCCCGACCTGGTCAACCCGGGGCAGATCTGCGGCATGACGGCACAGCACGCGCAGCGGCAGGGCAAGCGCGTGGCGCACAACATCGCCGCGTCGTACGGCTTCGGGCAGCGCAAGCCGTACAAGCACCACGATCTGGGTTGGGTCGTCGACCTGGGTGGCAAGGACGCCGCCGCCAACCCGTTGCACGTCAACCTGGCCGGGCTGCCGGCCAAGGCCGTCACCCGGGCGTACCACCTGATGGCGATGCCGGGCAACCGCACCCGCGTGGGGGCCGACTGGGTGCTCGACGCCGCGCTGACCCGCTCGGCCGTGCAGCTGGGGCTGGTCCCGGCGAACGCGGTCCCGCTGGAGAGCACGTCGCCGGAGGTCGCAATGCACGGCCGCTGAGCGCAACGTGTCGATTCCGGCCGGTCAGCTCCGCGAGGTGGCGGGACCGGCCGGTCCGCGCGGTGGCACAGCAGGCGGCGGCGGTTCGCCGGGGTCCGCCGGTGGGGGTGGGTTCAGTCGTCGCGGCCCGTACTCGCGCAGCAGGATCTGCACGATGCCGGCCGCGGGGATGGCCAGCAGCGCGCCGAGCAGCCCGGCCAGCTCCGCCGCGAGCAGCACGCTCAGCAGCACGGTCAGCGGGTTGAGCCGGACCGCGCGGGACAGGATGAGCGGCTGGAGCAGATGGTTCTCCACCTGCTGGTAGACGACGAAGAAGACCAGCACGATGATCCCGGCGGTGGAGGAGTGCAGGAACCCGGCGCCGGCGGCGAGCACCGCGCCGATCGTCGCCCCCACCAGCGGTATCAGGTCGGCCACCGCCACCAGCAGCGCGATCACGCCCGCGAACGGCACCCCGGTCAGGGCCAGCACCAGAAACGTCAACAACCCGCAGATCACGCTGATCAGCAGGTTGCCGGTGAGGTAGCCGTTGACCGTGCGCGACACCTCCCGGCCGACCCGGCGCAGTCGCTCGCCAGCACCGTCCCCGACCGCCGCGAGGAGGCTGCCGGTGATCCGCGGCGACTCCAACACCATGAGGTACGCCAGCACGACGACCGTGACCAGCCCCGCGACGGTCTCCAGGACACCGCGCAGCACGCCGACGGCGGGTTGACGCAGCCGGCTGCCGGCGTCGCGCAGCTGGTCGGAGTGCTCGCTGACGTAGCGGCGTGCCCCGGTGCGTTCCAGAAGCTGGCCCACCGGTCCGCGGCCGGCGCGCGCGTCGCGCAGCAGCTCGGGCCCCCGATCGGCGAACCGGCCCAGCTCGTCCAGCAGCGGCACGAGGATGACCGTGGCGAGGACCGCCAGCACGACGAACGCGGCGAGGAAGACGAGCAGCGTGGCCACCGCCCGCCGCCGCACGAAGCGACGTTGCAGCCAGTCCACCGCCGGTTTGAGCGCGACCGCGAAGAAGGCGGCCACCACCGCCCAGACCAGCACCCGGCGGGTCGCGTACACGAAGGCCAGGGCGAGCGCGGTCGCCAGCACCAGGCCGATCACGACCAGGGCCCGGCGGGCGGTGGTCCGATCGTCGGCGTTGCTCACCCGGCGGGCCTTCCCCGCGCGCACCCTCGGAAACCCGGCAATGCGGACGCGCGGGCGCGTCCTGGGCCGTGGCTGACAAATGCTCTTCGAGGGGCCCGGCTCGTCCTAGTGGGCGAGTTGCTGGAGCCAGTCCTGCAGGAGTGCGGTCTCGACGGGGCGGAGCGGAACGTCAGTTGGATCCGCCCCGCCGAGGGCGGCATCGAGCGCGAGGGCGCGAGCGGCGAGGGTGGAGTCCGGGGCTGGGCTCGTGTCGGTGGTCAGGGTGTCGATGAGTGCTTCCCGCATGCGCGGTGAGACCTCCGGGTCGCGTTCGCTCTCGGGGATGCCGATCAGGGAGAGCGTGGTGCCGGTTACCGCTGCCAGCGTGAGGTGGGCGGCAAGGACGGGCGGCACCCGTAGGCGGCCGTCGGAGGCGGCGCGGCCGAGGAACGTCATGAGGAGTTCCTGAGCCTGCCGCGCGGCAGGTGGGCGCCGGCCGGGGCGGTCGGTGCCGTACATCAGCAGGTAGAGGGCGGGGTGTTTCAGGCCGAAGTCGACGTGCATGTCCCATCCGCGGCGAATGTCGTCGACCGGGTTGCCGCTCGACGGCAACGTGTGCTTCTGCGCCAGGTAGAGGTCGAAGGCGTGGATGGCCAGCGACGAAAGGAGCCCGTCCTTGTCGCCGAAGAGCTGGTACAGGGAGGCGGCACGGATGCCTGCCGCCGCTGCGACGGCGCGGGTGGAGAGCGCCTGGGCGCCCTCCCGTTCCAAGAGCTCGGCCGCGACTTCCAGGATCTGCCGGCGACTGCGGGTCTTCGCATCATCCACGGTTGCAATGCTACGGCATAAGGCGTATCACTGGTTCGGGCATCGATACGGAAAATACCGTCGCAGTGATACGGGCAGGAGAGGTCGATGAATCGTGTGGGATACGGCGCCATGCAGCTTGCGGGCCCTGACGTCTGGGGATTCCCGGACGACCCGGAGGCGGCGCGGCGGGTGTTGCGCCTGGCTGTCGAGCTGGGCGTGACCTTCTTCGACACCGCGAACGCCTACGGGCCACGAACGGTGAACCAGCTGATCGGGCAGGCGCTGGGACCGATCTCCGAGGGCGTGATCGTGGGCAACAAGGTCGGCGCAGAGCGCGGCCCGGACAAGTCCTGGATCGTCGACGGTCGCCCGGAGACGGTCCGGCGGCAGGTTCACGAGGCCCTCACCGACATGGGAACCGACGCGAGCGAGCTGACCTACCTCCGACTCGTCGGCGACACCCCCGGCGCGCACCAGGACGTACCGCTGGAGGAGTCGCTCGGCGCACTCGTCCAGCTGCGAGACCAGGGGCTGATCCGCCGCATCGGCCTGTCCGGCGCGTCCCCGCAGGTGCTGGCCCGCGCCCAGCAGATGACCCCCATCGCGGCGGTGCAGAACCGCTTCAACCTGCTTGACCGCAGCGGCGTCCAGGTCCTCGCCGACTGCGAGACCCAGGGCATCCTCTTCATCCCCTACTTCCCGCTGGCCGCCGGACGGCTCAGCGGCCACCACGAGCTGACCGGCCCGGCAGAGCGCCTGGGTGCCACACCGGCCCAGATCGCACTGGCCTGGCTGCTGCGCCGTTCGCCCTCCATGGTCGTCATCCCCGGCACGAGCAGTACCGACCACCTGCGGTCCAACATCGCAGCTTCCGACGTTGCCGAACAGTTGACCGACACCGAGGTCGCGCGCCTGACCGGACTCGTCGACGAGTCGAAAGCGGTCCTCGGCCAGCCCACGCCCCCCGCTCATGGCCACCGCTGAAAGGGCCCCGGGGGAAGGCACGGCCTAGTCGTCGGTGAACGGGTGGGCGCCGGCGACGAACGTGTCCAGCGCCGCGGCGTGCAGCAGCCCGCCGGGGATCGGGTCGCGCAGGGCTGCCGCCGCGAGCCGGCCGACCGGTAGACCGCCCGGGCGGTGCGTCGCGGCGAGCACCAGGTTGCCGTAGCGCCGGCCGCGCAGCATCCGGCGGTCCCCGAACACGCAGACGTCGCCGAAGACCGCGCGTAGCGTCGCCACCTGCACCCGGGTGCCGACCAGTGGCGGCAGGTCCGTGACGTTGACCAGGTAGAGCCCGCCCGGGCGCAGGGCACGGGCCACCTCGGCCGCGAACTCCACGGTGCGTACGTGGCGGGGCATCCGGGCCGCCCGGTAGATGTCGGCGATCACCAGGTCGTACGCGCCGGGCGTGGTGGCGGTGACGGCGTCCCGGGCGTCGGCGACCTCCACCCGCACCTCGGGCGGCAGCGGCGGCAGCTCCCGGGCGACCAGCTCGACCACCGCCCGGTCCCGCTCGACCACCCGCTGCGCGGAGCCCGGCCGGGTCGCGGCCAACCAGCGCGGCAGCGTCAACGCGCCGCCGCCGAGGTGCAGCACGCTCAGCGGTACGCCCGCCGGGGCGGCCAGCTCCACGGCCGAGGCGATCCGCCGGACGTACTCGAAGTGCAGGTGCCGGGGATCCTCGACATCGACGTACGACTGCTCGACGCCGGCGGAGAGCAGCGTTCGTCCGGTTCGGCGGACCGGATCGGCTACCAGCTCCAACCGGTCGGCGGCACGGTTCATGACGGCACGCTAACCGAGCGGCTCGCGGACCCGACGGGGCGGTGGTCGACGGGCCGCGCGCGGCACAGCGGACGGGCCGGCGGCGCGGGGGGTACCCGCGTCCGCCGGCCCGCGTGCGCCGTCGGCGACGGTCAGCCGCCGGCCATCCCCGCGCCCACCTCGTCGATGGCGTCGTCGATCGTGTGGGCGAGGTCCACGTCGAGCGCGGTCACCCCGTCGGCCTGGTTGGTGCGCACGGTCAGCACGGCGGCCGTGCCGCCCGGACGTCCGATGCTCGGGCCGCGCCCGGTCTCCTCGCGCAGCCGGTCCAGCCGGGCGAGCACCCGGTCCAGGTTGTCCGGCGGCAGGGCGATCACGCGGTACAGGCCGCCACTGTCGCCGGCCCAGTACGGCAGGTCGTCCAGCGCCGCCCGGAGCTGGGCCTCGTCCAGGGTGGGTGTGGTGGTGGAGGCGCCCACGATGCCGCCGCCGGCCGCCGGCGGGTTCAGCAGCTCCCGCAGGCCGTCGGGGACGTGCAGGGACTCGACCAGGTCGCCGTCCTGGTCGGCGAGCGCGGCGAGTGTCGCCTCGACCTGGTAGCGGGCCTGCTCCGGGGTACGTCCGCTGATCCGGCCCACCTCGGCCAGGAAGCCGGGCAGGTCGCGGTGCCGCTCGATGCCGTCGACGGGCACGACGTCGTGCAGCGAGTTCGGCACGGCGGCGAGCAGGCGTTGCCGCTCCGCGGCGTCCAGTGCGAAGGCCAGCACCAGCACCGTCGCCTCGGCGCCCACCTTGGCCGTCGAGAAGTCGACGCCCGAGCGGCGTCGGACGTCGTCGACCAGATCCTGGTAGCCGACACTGTTCACTCCGGCCGCGCCACCGGGTGGCGGCTGCGGGCGCGGATTGTCCGCGGTGCCCTTCGACGGCGGGGCCGGTCCACCGCGCGTGGTGTCCGACTTGTGCCGTCCGGCCGGTGGTGGGCCGGCCCGCTTGCCCTGGTCCAGGCTGGTGAGCTGCTTGGAGGCGCTCAGGCTCGCGCCGTACTCACTGGGCTGACCGCCCTGTTCGCGGGCCTGCCGGGCCAGCGCCCGGCGCCGCTGGTTGTCGCCCTCCATCTGCTTGCGCATGGTGACGCCCCTTCCGCTGGGGATCGATCCTGCGCCCGTCGCGTTCCCGCCGCCCCGGGAGCCGAAACGGACGCCGCCGGCCCGGTAGGGCGGAGCGTCGATGAGGCTTCATCCGCCCGGGGTGAGGGGTGCTCACCCGTGCGGCCCGCAGGATCGGGGCAGGACCGCAGTTCTTCCGAGGTACGCGGAAGGAAGGTCGTCATGAAACGGATCGTCGAGATCGTTCCCGCTCGACCCGGCTGGTACGCCCGCTGGCAACTCGCGCCCGACGCCACCCGGTGCTATCCGGTGAGCCTGTGGGCGTTGCTGGAGGAGGCCGACGGAACCGGCCGGGAAGTGGTCGGAATGGACTGCATCGGCCAGTGGCCGGGTGCGGACGACAACGAGGCGGGTGGGGAGTTTGTCCGCTACCTGTACCAGACGCCCGACTCGGGGGAACCCGACGACATCGAACCTCCGTCGGCCGTCGAACTGCGCGACGGCGGCCCCCGGCTCCAGCCGATGACCGCGCCCTAGACATTCCTCCGGCCCCCGACCCCAGGTCCCAGGGTCGGGGGCCACCCCCCTTTGGTTAGGGGTGGCGACCAGGCGGTGGGTGGGTGCGGTCGTCAGCCCAGGGCGCGCAGGTGGGTGGCGTCGTCGTCGGCGACGGTGTGCTCCACGGCCAGCAGGTCGGTGAGCCCGGTGCGGTCCAGCAGCTGCTGGAGGCGGGCGCTGACCCCGGTCAGCCGGATCGCCCCGGCGCCCCGGTGCACCATCAGCAGGGCGCTGAGGCCCGACGAGTCGCAGAGGCCGACACCGGCCAGGTCGATCGTCACGTGCTGCTCGCCGTGCAGCTCAGCTGCGGCGGCGATCAGCTCCGGGGCGGTGTCGTAGTCCAGCTCACCGGTCAGCCGTAGCCGGACGTGACCGGCGTCGAGCCGGGTCACCTCGATGGTCAACAGCTGGTGAGACATTCCACCATCGTTCCCAGTCAGGCGGCGGAACGCAAACCCCGGGGCCGCGACCCGCCGGATCACGCGCTGGCGGCGGACCGCGGCGAGCCGGGGCCGATCGCACGTGTCGTCGGCAGCGGCCGGTCGAGCAGCGCCGCCACCCCGGTGATGTCCAGGATCGTCGCCAGAAAGCGGGGGACCGCCCGCAGCCGCAGGGTCGTGCCGACCTCCTGGCCCTCCCGCCACGCGTGCACGATCACGCCCAGGCCGCTGCTGTCGATGAAGTGCAGGTCGGCGAAATCCAGCACGATGGCCCGTGGCGCGTCGGCGAGGACCCGGTCGACCTCGGCGCGCAGCGGCGCCACGGTCAGGTACGCCAGTTCGCCGCCCACGCGGATCAGGGGCATGTCGGGATCGGATCGATCGACGGACATGCACAGCTGGGTCGCTTCGGGGCCGCGCCCTTCCGATGCCACGATCACGCCTTTCCGCACGCGACGTTCCAGCCGGTGCGAGGGGATCGTAACAACCGTCGGGCGGGTCCGCCCGGTACGCGACCGAGGCCCCGCGACCTGCCGTGGGATGCCGGTCGCGGTGGACCGGCGTAGGGTGGTCGGAGAGATTTGACCACAGACGCCGGTTCCGGTGCGGGTTCGGGTGGACGACAAGGAGTGAGGCTCAGCTGGTGACTGCTTCCGACGTCAGGGACACCGACCCGGGCGACGGACGGATCTCCACGCCGAGCACCACACGGCCCCCGGCGTGGTCCGCCGACGCGTCGTCCTGGCCGACTCCCACGCTGCCGCCGCTGGCCCCCGACCGTGATCGGGCCGCGCCCGACTGGTCCGAGGTGGTCGAGCACTTCCGCGAGGGCCTGGTGGTCTGCGACGCCGACGGTGTCGTCGAACACGTCAGCCCGGTGGCCGAGCGGTTGCTGCCCGAGGTGGTCCCCGGTGTCGCGCTGGCCGCGTCCGGCGTCGCCGGTCTGGGCGAGGGGCGCCCCGGCGGCTTCACCCACCACGGTCGTCGGCTCACCGCCCGCCAGGTGCCCCTGTCCGCCGGTCGCTGCTGCTGGTACGTGGAGGACGTCACCGAGAGCGTCAGCCGCGCCGACGCGCTGCTCGCCGAACGGGCCCGCTCGGCGTTCCTGGCCGTGGTGGGCGACAAGCTGGGCAACCCGCTGCACCCGGACCGGGCCGCCGCGGCGGTCGTCCGCCTCGCCGTGCCGACCCTCGCCGAGGTGGCCGTGCTGGTGCTGGCGCCGCGTGCGGGGCGAGCCCGGTGGTGGCGGGCCTCCCGGGCGGACGACGAGTCGCCGATTGTCGACAGCGGTGTGCTGGCCGGCCCCGCCCTGCCGGCCGCGATCGCCGAAGCGCTGACCGGCGTCGAGCCGCACGCCCTCGACTGGCTGGTGGAGCAGGCTGTCGACGCCGGCTGGCTGCCCGGCCTGACGGGCGCCGACAGCGTCGCCCGGGTCGTTCCGCTGCCCGGCCGGGACGCTCCGGTCGGGGTGCTGCTGGTCGCCCGACGGTCCAGCCGGTGGTACGACGAGGACGACGTCGGGTTGATTCGTGCCTTCGCCGCCCGGGCCGGCGCGGCGCTGACCACCGCCCTGCTCTACCGCGACCAGGCCGAGGTCGCCGACACCCTGCAGGCCAGCCTGCTGCCGGTCGAGCCGGTCGAGACCGCCGGTGTGCAGTGGGGCACCGCGTACCGTCCGGCCCAGGCGGGGCTGCGGATCGGTGGCGACTTCTACGGCTCACACCGGCTCGCCGACGGCGGTTCCGTGTTCTTCCTCGGCGATGTCTCCGGCAAGGGCGTCGAGGCGGCGGTCTTCACCGGCCAGCTCCGCCAGTGTCTCCAGGCGCTGCACCGGGTGGAGTCGAACCCGGGGCGCCTGCTGCGACTGCTCAACGACGCGCTGCTGGAGACGACCCAGGCGCACGGCCAGGGCCGCTTCGCCACCATCGTGCTCGGTGTGGCCCGTCCGCAGCGCGACGGCGGCGTCACCCTCACGATGGCCGGGGGTGGGCACCTGCCGCCGCTGGTGCTGCGCAACTCGGGCGAGGTCGAGTCGGTGCCGCTGCGCGGCATGCTGATCGGCGTGGTGCCCGACCCGCGCGTCGGTGAGGTGACCGTGCGGTTGGCGCCGGGTGAGACGTGCCTGCTCTACAGCGACGGTGTGACCGAGGCCCGTGGGGGCCGCCGCGGCGACGAGCTGTTCGGCGCCGAGCGGTTGGTCACGGCCCTGACCGGCTGCCAGCGGATGCCGGCGCCGGCCCTGGCCGAACGTGTCGAGCAGGTCACCTGTGACTGGCTGGGGCACGGCGACCACGACGACATCGCGGTGCTGGCGTTGCGGGCGGTCAGCCCGGGCGGGCGGGGTGCGCGGCACCTGCACTCGGTGCCCCCCTCGACGAGCGCCGACGAGCAGAGGGAGAGCCCCGCGTGACCGCCCCCGCCACGACCACGGACCTGACCGGCGCCTACCCCGGCTACCTGGCCTGCCTCGCCGACGCCGACGAGTACGCCGCGATCGACGTGGCGCTCGGCCTGCTCGACGCGGGCGTGCCGCCGGAGCGGGTGCTGCTCGACCTGGTCGCGCCGGCCCAGGCCGAGGTGGGGGAGCGGTGGGCCCGCAACGAGTGGAGCGTGGCCCAGGAGCACGCGGCGACCCACATCAGCGAGCGGGTGGTGGCCGCGGTGGCAACGCACGCCAACCCGCGCCCGACCGGCGGGCGGATCGTGGTGGCCTGCATGGACGGCGAGTGGCACGCGCTGCCGCCCCGGCTGGTGGCCGAGGTGCTGCGTCTGCGCGGCTGGCAGGTGACCTTCCTGGGCGCCAGCGTGCCGGCGGCGCACCTGGTGTCGTACCTGCACCGGCATGACGCGCAGGCGGTCGCGTTGGCCTGCGCGCTGCCGATGCGGCTGCCGCACGCCCACCGGATGATCGAGGCGTGCCGGCGTTCGGACGTGCCGGTCGTGGTCGGCGGGCGGGGCTTCGGCGCGGACGGCCGGTGGGCGGCCCGGCTCGGCGCGGCCTGGGCGCCGAACGCGCCGGCGGCGGCCGAGTTGATCGCCGACGAGCGGGCGCTGCGGCGGGTGCCCCCGGCGCAGCTCGGTCACCTGGCCGACGACGAGTACGCGAGTCTCGTGCGCCGCAGGGGTGAGCTGATCGACAGCGCGCTGACCGACCTGCGCGAACGGGTGCCGGCGACCCGCGACTACACGGCCGCCCAGCTCGACTCGACCGCGAGCGACCTGGGGCACATCCTGGACTCGCTGGCCGCCTCGCTCTACGTCGACGACGCCTCGCTGTTCACCGAGTTCGTCCAGTGGCTGGTGGAGATCCTGACGAGTCGGGGGGTGCCGGCCGGTGCGGTTGCCCTGACCCTGGAGCACTACGCCGCCGTGCTGCGCGACTTTCCCCGCGCGTCACACACGCTCGCGCGCAGCAGTGCCGGGCTGCCCGCGGCGTCCCGTCCCGCGCTCTGACGGATCGCCCGGACGATCACCACGCGCTGCGGACCGTCGTACCCCCCTGCGTATACTTGCCGGACTGCAAACGTCCCACCCGACGGGTGGAGCGAGGGGGAGAACGGTGACGTTCAGCGTCAGCCACGCCGAGCGCGACGGCGGTGCGGCCTGCCTGCGGCTCGCCGGTGAGCTGGACCTGAGCACCGCCGGGGAGCTGGCTGCCGCCATCGACAAGCTCACCGCGGCGGGCGAGCGGCGGGTGCTGCTCGACCTCACCGACCTGACCTTCTGCGACTCCACCGGGATGGCCGTGTTCGTCCGCGGCGACAACCAGGTCGCCGCCGACGGGGGTTGGTTGCGGATCACGGGCGCCACCGGGCGGGTCGAGCGTGTGTTGCGGGTCACCGGTCTGGCGGACGTGCTGCGATACCTTCCGGACACGGTCGACCCGGCGTTCAAGAGCGCCTCCTGATCAGCTAGATTTCCCCGCCAGCACGGTGACCGTTCCGGTCTCCTTTCTCCGCCGACCCGAGGCAGGTAGTGATGGGCGACAGCCCGCAGCCGGTACGCATCCTGGTGGTCGACGACGATCCGGGTGACGTGCTGATGATCGAGGAGGCGTTGGCCGACTCCGACGTCGAGAAGATCATTGACGTGGTCAGCGACGGCGAGGAGGCGATGGAGTTCCTGCGCGCCGAGGGCCGGCACGTGCAGGCACGCCGACCGGACGTCATCCTGCTGGACCTGAACATGCCGCGGATGGACGGGCGCCAGGTGCTCGGCGCGGTCAAGCAGGACGAGGATCTGCGGACGATTCCGATCGTGGTGCTGACCACCTCGAACGCCGACACCGACATCGTGGGCAGCTACACGTTGCAGGCAAACGCGTACGTCACCAAGCCGATCGACCTCGACGACTTCAACGACGTGGTGCGCCGCATCGACGAGTTCTTCGGCCGCGTGGTCGTGCTGCCCAAGCGCCAGTGATCCGCCCGGCGCGGCCGGTCGGCATTGTCCCCGCCGCCGGCCCGACGTGGCCCGTCGCCGCGCCGCGCCCGCCTGACGCGCACGCATGCTGAACAATTTTCCCGAACCGCCGCGGTCGTCGTCGCCGCGTCCGAGGATCCAGGTGGGGATGTAACAGCGGCTGCCTGGGGGCGACAGTATGAGGTTCTCCGTCGTGAAGACCGGCTACGACCAGCGGCAGGTGGATTCCTGCCTGGATGAGCTGGGGATCCGGTTGTCCCGACTCGCGGCGCGGGCGGAGGGCGCCGCCGGGGCGACCCGCGAGTGGGACGAGATCCGCCAGGAGGCGACCTGGCTCAGTGGGCTGCTCCAGCGGCTCGACCTGGGCGACGCGGGGACGACCCGGCAGGCCGGCGACGCCGTGCGGCGGGAGGCGGCCGAGATCCTGGCGCAGGCCCGCTGCGAGCTGGACGAGGCCCGCGAGGAGGCCCGGCGCGTGCGCGAGCAGGCGTACGCGGACGCCGTGCAGGCCCGGCGGGACTTCGAGGAGGCGTTGCAGGCGCGGCGTCGCCGGGCGGCGCTGGTCGACGAGATCCTCACCGGCGTGAGCGTCGAGCCGGTGCCGGCCGACACGCCCACGGCGGCGGCCGGAACGGGCGTACCGGCGACCCGGGTGGCGGCCGGCGGCCGGGACGCGGGCGCCGAACCGCCCAGCGGGCGTCCGGCCCGCTGAGCGCAGGCTCAGACGGCGAGCGCCGCCGCCACGGTGCTGGCGCGCTCCTCGTGCTGGGCGTACGCGTCGGGGAAGGCGGAGATCTGCACTGCCTGGGCGGCGGCGGTGACGCTCATGTCCTCCCAGCCGGGGATCTCGGCCAGCGCGGTGTAGAAGGCCCGGGCGGCGTACGAGGGGCGCATCAGTTCGGCCACCGTGCCCCAGCCGCTGCTGGGCCGCTGCTGGAACAGCCCGACCGAGTCGTGGTCGGCGCCGCTGCCCTGGTGCGGATACTGCGTCGACTCCGGCAGCACGTCGCTGGCCAGGTTGTAGAGGTTGCTCTCCTGCATCGCGGTGGCCAGCGCCACCACCAGGGCGCGGCGCGGCATCTTCAGCTCCAGGCCGACATCCACGATGATCTTGGCGTTGTCCATCTGGGTCTGGTCGAGCCCGGCCACCGGGCGCGGCCGGCGGGGCTTGACCGGCTTCTTGGGCGCCTTGCGGGTGGCGGTGGGGGTGGGCGTCGGCGACGCTGCGGGGGCGGTGGGAATGACCCGGGCGGGGGCGGCGTCGCGGTCCAGCGACCGGGAGGCGCGCTCGTCGGCGATGGCGGCGCGGTCGGCCAGCGCGTCGGCCATCGGTCGTACGGGCCGCGGGGTGTCCTCGGCGCCCCGGGCGGCGGCGAACGCGCCCAGGCCGAGACAGCAGGTGACGCCGGTGGCCAGGGCGACCCGGACGGGGGTGGAGCCCAGTCGGGGGCGGCGCGGCGGGTCAGGGGCCCGGTGACGGCCGATCGTCCGTTCGGTTGATGCGGCGTCGCCCGAACGGGTGGTCGGGAGCGCGTCGGTCAGCTTCTGGGCGGCGGGGTCGACGGGATGCACCCGCCGAGGCTAGATAGTCGACGGCCCGCTGCCATCGGCCCGTACGGTGGCATGCGCCACAATTTGCCCGGATCGTGGCTGTCATATCGGGCGAAGATCGGTGGAAATGGTGAAACCTCGCTGATCAGGCGAGCCGGTTATTCCCGATTAGCCTGGCTAACCCGGTCACCGCTGCCGGATCCCGCACCGACTCCGGCCGCTCCCCGAGCATCCACTCTTCGGAGGGTGTCCGCGCCACCGGACGGTGGAGGCCCACGGTGGTCGTCCGGCGGATGGGCCTGTGACAGCCCGCAGACCGGCACTGATCAGTGTCGGCCGTTCTCCGCCGGCGTCACGGTCAGTCGGTGCCGCGTGTTGTCTCCGCTGGAGAACGGCCAGAGCCGATCGGCGTACTCGACCAGATCGGCCAACTGCGCGCGGCTCAGGCCGGCCGACGAGATCGAGGCGTGCACATCGGCGCGGTAACGGCCGTCGTCGTCGCGGCCCAGCTTCGCCTCGGCGCGTACCTGGACCGTGTGCGCCTCGTTCGTGATCTCCCCGGCCGCCTCCACCGCCGCGTGGTGCAGGCAGGACGCGAAGGCCGCGGCCAACAACTGCTCCGGTCTCAGGCCGGTGCAGTGCGCCGCCAGCGGCGACGCCAGCGGCGTGCTGAGCCCCCCGTCGTCGGTGCGTACGTGGCCGCCCTCGGCCGTCGCGGTGGCCTCATGCAGCCAGGAACTGGGACTCGGCATCGCGTTCCTCCCGTCACTCACCAGCCCGGCTACCCGGCCGGGGGCTGGCGAAACGCCGGGCCGCTCGGGTTCAGGGCCCGTCGACCATCGACAGCGCCTCGGTGGCCTCCGCGGCGGCCCGTTCGGTCCACGGCGACGTCGACGCGGATCGGCGCGGCGTGGGGATCATCATCGGCACGTACACCCGGGCGTCCACGGCCTCGGCCAGCAGCAGCGCGGCGACCAGGCTGGTCGGACGCTCCGCCGGGTCGTCGGCCAGGCAGGAGCGGCACAGCTCGGACACCTCCGGCGGCAGCCCATCGATCTCGGGCAGCGGCTCCGGAGGCCGGGTCCGACGCTGCGTCAGCAGCTCCGCCGCATTGCTCGCCTGGTAGGGCAGCCGACTGGTCAGGCAGTAGTAGAGCAGCACACCGAGGGCGTACATGTCGGCCGCCGGGGTCGGGGGCGTGCCGTCGAGCTGCTCGGGCGCCAGGTACGCCGGGGTGCCGAGCACCATGCCGTCCGGCATCGGGTCCGCGACGCCGGCCGGGGTGGCGATGCCGAAGTCGAGGACCTTCACCCCGACCGGGGTGAGCATGACGTTGGCCGGCTTCACGTCGCGGTGCACGATGCCGCTCGCGTGGGCGGCGGACAGCGCGGCGGCGACCTCCGCGCAGACGCGTACCGAGATGCGCCAGTCCAGCGGGCCGGCCCGCAGGTGCGCGGCGAGCGTCTCGCCCTCGGCCAGCTCCATCACGATGTAGGGCGTCCGGCGGCCGGGGAGCGTCGAGGACGTGCCGAAGTCGTGCACGCTCGCGACGTTCGGGTGCACCAGCCGCGCGGCGGAGCGGGCCTCCGTGCGGATGCGGTCCACCAGGTCGTGCACATCCCCCGGGCCGGGCGAGATGAGCTTCACCGCGACCGGCCGGTCCAGCACCCGGTCGTGCGCTCGCCACACCTCGGACATCCCGCCCACGCCGATACGCTGTTCGAGCTGGTACCGCCCGTCCAGCGTGCGCATCGACCACTCCTCGCTCTCGCCCGCCGACGGCGGGTGCCTTCGAACGCGGTACCCGGGGTCCGAGCTGGGCAAACCGTGCGGTGATCGGGCGCGGCCGATCCGGGCGTACACCGGCGCGGCCCGGTGGCGGGTGCGGTAGCTTGCGATCCAGGGCTGGGCGCACCGAGCGTGCCGGCACGGTCACCAGGGGGACACCGCGATGAGCGAGGTCACCGTACGCTTCGTGGGCGGTCCCGCGGACGGCCTGGTCCGCGAGGTTCCGGCCGATGCGGACGGGGCCCCGCCACGGCGTTGGATCATGCGGCACCCGGACGGCACCGGCCCGACGCAGCCCGGCCCCGACCACCTCTACGAGCGCGACCAGCCGGACGGCCTGGGCGGGTGGAGCATGCGGTTCGTGCGGACCGACGCGTACGGGGTGTCCGAGTGAGCACGGGCGAGGGCTGAGCGGTGGTCCGGCGGCCCGGCCGCACAGCTGGCGCACAGGTGGGGCAGAGCCGCGACACAGCGGACCCGCCCACGATGGGGGCCATGGTCATCCAGGGGCAGACCGTGCCGGGCCGGATCGAGCTTCGCCGCCCCGACGGCGAACCGGTCCGGGTGCTGGTGGTCGACGACGAGGCGACGCTCACCGACCTGCTGGCGATGGCGCTGCGCTACGAGGGTTGGCAGGTGCGCAGCGCCGGCAACGGGATGGCGGCGCTGAGCGCCGCGCGGCAGTTCCAGCCGGATGCCGTCGTGCTCGACGTGATGCTGCCCGACCTGGACGGCTTCCAGGTGCTGCGCCGGCTGCGCGAGCACGCCCCCACCGTGCCGGTGTTGTTCCTGACCGCCCGCGACGCTGTCGAGGAGCGCATCGCCGGGCTGACCGTGGGCGGCGACGACTACGTGACCAAGCCGTTCAGCCTGGAGGAGGTGATCGCCCGGCTGCGCGCGCTGCTGCGCCGCTCCGGCTTCGCGGTCGCCGCCCAGGGGGAGGCGCTGCTGACCGTCGGCGACCTCAGCCTCGACGAGGACAGCCACGAGGTCCGCCGCGCCGGCCAGCTCATCACGCTGACCGCCACCGAGTTCGAGCTGTTGCGCTACCTGATGCGCAACCCGCGCCGGGTGCTGAGCAAGGCGCAGATCCTCGACCGGGTGTGGAACTACGACTTCGGTGGCCAGGCCAACGTGGTGGAGCTGTACATCTCGTACTTGCGTAAGAAGATCGACGCCGGCCGACCGCCGATGATCCACACGCTGCGCGGCGCGGGCTATGTCCTCAAGCCCGCCGACTGACCGGGGGCCGCGCCGCCGGCCGCTGCGCGTCGCCCGGCGCTGGCTTGCGGGCCGGTCGCTGCGGACCCGCCTGGTACTCGCCCTGGTGGCACTGCTCGCCCTGGTCAGCGTGGCGATCGGCGGGCTCACCACTGTCGCCCTGCGGCACTTCCTGGTCGGCCAGGTCGACGCCCAGTTGACGATGGGCGACCGGCCGCGCGCCGACGTGCCGCCGTGGTTCCGCCAGGGCAGCGACCCCGGGCGGCCCGCCTCACGTCCGGGCGGCGTCGACCCGCCCCCGCCGGAGCCTCCGCGCGGTTTTCCGCCGGGCTCGCTGGCCGTGCGCCTCGCCGACGGCGTCACCACGGCGACGAGGAGCACTGAGAACGGCAGCCTCGCCGACGTGCCAGCCGCGGACGCCGCGCGGCTGGTCGCGCTGCCCACCGACGGTCGGCCGCGCACCGTCGGCCTTGACGGGGGCGGTGATGTCCGGGCGGTGGCGCGGCAGCTCCCCAACGGAGACGTGCTGGCCGTGGCGATCCCGCTGTCGGGCGTGCGGGACACCGTCTGGGCGCTGGTCGCCGCGCAGGCCGGTGTGGCCGCCGTCGGGCTGCTGCTCGCGGGCGCGGCCGGCGCGCTGATCGTGCGCGCCACGCTGCGCCCGCTGAACCGGGTCGCCGCCACCGCCACCCGGGTCACCGAGCTGCCGCTGGACCGGGGCGAGGTCGCGCTCGCCGTCCGGGTGCCGGCCGGGGACACCGACCCGCGGACCGAGGTCGGTCAGGTCGGCGCGGCGCTCAACCGGATGCTCGGCCACGTCGCCGACGCGCTGTCCGCGCGGCAGGCCAGCGAGACCCGGGTACGCCAGTTCGTCGCCGACGCCAGCCACGAACTGCGCACGCCCCTCGCGGCGATCCGGGGGTACGCCGAGGTGGCCCGGCGCGGCCGCGACGAGGTCCCCGCCGACGTGGCGCACGCGCTGCGCCGCGTCGAGTCGGAGAGCACCCGGATGACACGTCTCGTCGACGACCTGCTGCTGCTGGCGCGGCTCGACACCGGCCGGCCGCTCGCCGTGGACCCGGTCGACCTGTCCGCCCTGGTGGTGGACGCGGTGAGCGACGCGCACGTGGCCGGCCCCGAGCACCGCTGGCAGCTCGACCTGCCCGAGGTGGTCATCCGGGTGCCCGGCGACGCCGCCCGCCTGCACCAGGTGGTGGCGAACCTGCTGGCCAACGCCCGCGTGCACACCCCGCCCGGCACGACTGTCACCACCACGCTGGCCGTCGAGGCGGACGCCGCCGTGCTCACCGTCGCCGACGACGGGCCGGGGGTGCCGGCGGAGCTACGGCCGGAGATGTTCGAGCGGTTCGCCCGGGGCGACAGCTCCCGGTCGCGGGCGCACGGCAGCACCGGCCTCGGCCTGGCGATCGTGGCGGCCGTGGTGGAGGCCCACCACGGCACCGTCGCCGTCGACAGTCGGCCGGGGCGGACCGTGTTCGTCGTCCGCCTGCCCAATCCCACAGCTGACGCATAGTCGGCGCACGGGGTCCCGCCAGTCCGGCCGCCGAGGCTTGCCGCATGGACAGAACGGACACCCTGCCGACGACGCCCGCCGAACCGGTGGGACCGCCCCGCACGACCACGCGCCCCGGGGAACACTCGCCGCCGGCGGGCCGTGCGGCGACCTGGACCCGGCCCGCCCTGGTGGTCCTGCTCCTGGGCACCGGCCTGCTCTATCTCTGGGGCCTGGGCGCCTCCGGCTGGGCCAACTCGTTCTACGCGGCAGCCGTGCAGGCCGGCTCGGTGAGCGCGAAGGCGTTCTTCTACGGCTCGTCGGACGCGGCCAACTCGATCACCGTGGACAAGACGCCCGCCTCGCTGTGGCTGATGGCCCTGTCGGTGCGCGTCTTCGGGCTCAACAGCTGGGCGATGCTCGTCCCGCAGGCACTGTGCGGGGTCGCCTCCGTCGGCGTGCTCTACGCGGGCGTCAGGCGCTGGTACGGGCCGGTCGCCGGCCTGATCGCCGGCGCCGTCCTCGCCGTCACCCCGGTGGCGACGCTGATGTTCCGCTTCAACAACCCGGACGCGTTGCTCGTGCTCTTGCTGGTCGGCGGCGCGTACGCCGTCGTGCGCGCGCTGGAGACGGCCAGCACCCGGTGGATCGTGCTGGCCGGCGCGCTTGTCGGCTTCGGCTTTCTGACCAAGATGCTCCAGGCGTTCCTGCTGGTGCCGGTGTTCGCGGGTGTCTACCTGCTGGCCGCGCCGACCGGGCTGTGGCGGCGGGTGCGGCAACTGCTGCTGGCCGGTCTCGCGGTGGTGGTGTCCGCCGGCTGGTGGGTGGCCGTCGTCGAACTCGTCCCGGCCAGCTCCCGCCCGTACATCGGCGGGTCGCAGGGCAACAGCATCCTGGAGTTGACCCTCGGCTACAACGGCCTCGGCCGGATCACCGGCGACGAGGTGGGCAGCGTCGGCGGCGGCGCCGGGCGGATGGGCGGTGGCGGCGGCCCGTTCTCCGGGCAGACCGGCCTGCTGCGGATGTTCGACGGCGAGGTCGGCGGTCAGATCTCCTGGCTGCTGCCGGCCGCGCTGATCCTGCTGGTCGCGGGTCTGGTGGTGGCCGGGCGGACCGCGCGGACCGACCGCACCCGGGCTGGCCTGCTGCTGTGGGGCGGCTGGCTGCTGGTCACCGGTCTGATCTTCAGCTTCATGTCCGGGATCTTCCACGCCTACTACACGGTGGCGCTCGCCCCGGCCGTCGGCGCGCTCGTCGGCATCGGCGTCACCCTGCTCTGGCGCGAACGCCGCCCGCAGGCCGACCCGGTTGACGATCCGGTTGCCGCGTCCCGCTGGCGGCGGTGGCGTCCACTGGCCGCCACGGCGACGCTCGCGGCCACCCTCGCGGTCACCGTGTGGTGGGCGTGGGTGCTGCTCGGGCGCAGCCCCGACTGGTACCCGTGGCTGCGTACCGCCGTGCTGGTCGCCGGCCTGCTCGCCGCGGCCCTGATCCTGCTGGCCGCCCGACTGCCGCGCCGGCTGGTGTCAGTGGTGCTGGGCGTCGGCGCGGCGGCGGCCCTGGCGGGGCCGGCGGCGTACGCGGCGCAGACCGCCGCGACCCCGCACACCGGCTCGATCCCGAGCGCCGGCCCGGCGGTGGCGGGCGGTTTCGGTCGCGGTGGCTTCCCCGGCGGGCGACCGCCCGGCGGCACGGCGTTCCCCGGCGGTGGGCAGTTCCCCGGCGACGGCCGCACCGGCGACCGGAACGGCGGGCAGTTCCCCGGCTTCCCGGGCGGCGGGCAGGCGCCGGGCGCACCCGGCGGTGCGCAGGCGCCCGGTGCCCCGGGCGGTGCGCAGGCGCCGGGCTTCCCGGGCGGTTTCCCCGGCGGCGGTCGGCTGCCCGGCGGCGGTGGTGGCCGGGAAACCGGGGGCGGCATGGGCGGTCTGCTCGACGCCCGCGAGCCCAGCGCCGCGCTGCGCGAGCTGCTGGAGCGCGACAGCGAGGACTACACCTGGGTGGCGGCCACCATCGGTTCCAACAACGCCTCCGGCTACCAGTTGGCCACCGGCGAGCCGGTGATGCCGATCGGCGGATTCAACGGCAGCGACCCGTCACCGACGCTCGCGCAGTTTCAGCGCCACGTCGCCGAACACAAAATCCACTACTTCGTGGGGGGCGGCGGCTTCCGGGCCAACGGCGGCAGCTCCGCCTCGCAGGAGATCTCCGCCTGGGTCACGCAGACCTTCACGGCGCAGACAGTGGACGGGATCACCGTCTACGACCTGAGCGCCGGCGCGGAGGCGTCGTGACCGCGCTCGGCGGCCCCCGTGCCGCCGTCCGGACCCGATCCACCAGCGACGGCGCGGTGCTGGACGTGGTGATCCCCGTCTACAACGAGGAGGCCGACCTCGGGCCGTGCGTACGCCGGTTGCACGCGCACCTGACCGAGCACTTCCCGTACCCGTTCCAGATCACCGTCGCCGACAACGCCAGCGTGGACGGGACCCTCGCCGTGGCCGAGGCGCTCGCCGCCGAGCTGCCCGGCGTCGGCGTACGCCACCTGAGCGCCAAGGGGCGGGGGCGGGCGCTGTCCGCTGCCTGGTCCGCGTCGTCCGCGCCGGTGCTTGCGTACATGGACGTGGACCTGTCCACCGATCTGGCCGCACTGCTGCCGCTCGTCGCGCCGCTCATCTCCGGCCACTCCGACCTGGCGATCGGCACCCGGCTGGCGCGCACGTCCCGGGTGGTGCGCGGCACCAAGCGGGAGGTGATCTCCCGGGCCTACAACCTGTTGCTGCGGGGCGCGCTGGCGGCGCGGTTCTCCGACGCGCAGTGCGGGTTCAAGGCGATCCGCGCGGACGTGGCCGCCGGGCTGCTCCCGCACGTCCGCGACACCGGCTGGTTCTTCGACACCGAGCTGCTGGTGCTCGCCCAACGGGCCGGGCTGCGCATCCACGAGGTGCCGGTGGACTGGGTCGACGACCCGGACAGCCGGGTCGACATCGTCGCCACCGCCCTGGCCGACCTGCGGGGGATGGGCCGCCTCGGTCGGGCGCTGATGACCGGCGCGTTGCCGCTGGCCGAGCTGCGCGCCCAACTCGGGCGGGCGTCGCTGACCGCGCCGTCGCCGCAGGTGCCGGTCGGGCTGCCCCGGCAGCTGACCCGGTTCGCCGCCGTCGGGGTGGCCAGCACGCTGGCGTACCTGCTGCTGTTCGTGGCCACCCGGGGCGCGCTCGGGGCGCAGCCGGCGAACCTGCTGGCCCTGCTGGTGACGGCCGTGGCGAACACGGCGGCGAACCGGCGGCTGACGTTCGGCATCACCGGCAGCCGGCACGTCGGTCGCCACCACGCGCAGGGGCTGCTGGCGTTCGCGCTCGGCCTGGCGCTGACCAGCGGGGCGCTGGCGGTGCTGCACGCCTTCGTCGCCGTGCCTGCCAGACCGGTGGAGCTGGCCGTCCTGGTGGCCGCGAACCTGGCCGCGACGGTGCTGCGCTTCGTGCTGCTGCGCCTCGGCATGCACCACCGGCGGGGCTGAGACAACCGCCGCCCGGTCGCTCAACCGCCCCGCCGGTCAGCCGCCCAGCACGGCCCCGAGGACCTCGACGACGCGTCGCGCGTGGCGCCCGTCGGGGTCCTCGTCGGCGTTTAGGTCGGTCACGCTCATCCCGAGCAGCCGATCGGCGCGGGCCAGCGGGGTCACCAGCGCCGCCAGGTCGGGCCAGCGCAGCCCGTCCGGCTCGGGGTAGGTCACCGCCGGCAGGTCCCGCGGGTCCACCACGTCCAGGTCGAGGTGCAGCCAGGCCGGCTCGTCGCCGCCGGCCGCCAGGGCCGCCCCGACCACAGCCGCGCCCCGGCGCAGCAGGTCGGCGGCGGGCACCTGGTGGATCGCCGGATCGATCCGGGACGCCTCGACCCGGCCGTCGTCGTCGGACGGCGGGCGGTGCCCGAGCAGGTGGACCCGTGCGGGGTCGACCAGGGCCTCGTCGACGCCGATCGCGGCGGCCGGGCCGTGCCCGGTTACCACCGAAAGGTCCATGTCGGCGGCCTCGCCGGTCGGCGAGGTCGCGCCGTCGAGGAAGTCGGGATGGGCGTCGACGAACCACAGCTCGGTCGTGCGCGGCAGGCCCCGGCAGATGCCGGGCAGGATCGCGCAGTCCCCGCCGAGCACGAGCGGCCGACGACCGTCGGAGATCAGTGCGGCGACCCGGCTGCTCAGCGCCGCGCCGGCCCGGACCAGGCCGGCGGCCCCGATCACCCCGCTCGCCGGGTCACGGGCCGGGTCGCGGAGCCATGCCTCGTCCACCTGCCCGTCGTCGTCAGCGGTGAGCGCGTCCAGCAGGCCGGCCCGGCGCAGGGCGGCTGGGGCCCGCTCCTCGCCGCGTCGCGCGCCGGAGGAGTCCAGTGGCGCGTCCACGACTGTCCAGCGCACCTTCGCAGCGTACCGACGGCTGGCGCTTTCTGTGGCCAGGCTGGGAGTCCTCCGATGTGGCCGCGACGGCGGGAACGAGCAGCGTACGGTGATGGACAAGTCCGGCTTTCTGGGTTAAAAGCCTCACCGCTGCATTCCCGGGACGCCGGTGTCGAGACGGGCGAGGGGAAGGAGCGGTCGGTGATCCATCTGGCCTACCTGGACGCGGGATCCGGCAGCCTGATCGTGCAGGCCGTCGTCGGCGGGGTGGCCGGCGCCGCGGTCGCCGCCAAGCTCTACTGGCGACGGCTGGTCGACCGGTTCCGCCGGCAACCCACCGACCAGCGGTAGCGGTCGCCGCGACGATGACTACCTCACCCACCGGGGTACGCCCCGAGCCCGCCTCCTTCCGCGACCCCGCCAACCGGGTGTTCCACGTCGGCGACGAGGTGCTGCGTGGGCTCGACGCCCAGGCCGCCGAGCACTGGCGGACCCTCGCGGCCAGCCCGTTCTTTCCCACGCTCGTCTCGGCGGGCAAGGTCTGCGCCACCGAGGACGCGCCGCCCACGCTGGTGCCCGCCGCGGCCGGCACCCCGTGGGCTGCGGTGCTGCGCCACGAGCGCATCCCGTTCGTCTCCCACCCGTACGAGTGGTCCTTCGGCATGCTGCGCGACGCCGCGCTGCTGCACCTGGAGATCCTGCGCACCGCCCTCGCGAACGGCTTCACCACCAAGGACGGCTCCGCCTACAACCTGCAGTGGCGCGGCGCGAAACCGGTCTTCATCGACATCGGCTCGTTCGAGCCGGTCCGCGACGGGGAGCCGTGGGCCGGCTACCGGCAGTTCTGCCAGACCGTGCTCTACCCGCTGCTGCTCACCGCCCACCTGGGCGTGGACTTCCAGCCCTGGCTGCGCGCCCAGGTCGACGGCATCGAAGCCGACCAGCTGCGCCCCCTCTTCGGCGGCACCCGCCGGCTGCGCCCCGGCGTCCTGACCCACCTGCACCTGCACGGCGCCATGCAGCAACGCAACGCCGCCGCCAGCACCAGCGACGTGAAGGCCCAACTGCGCGCCGCCGGCTACTCCCGGGACCTGCAGGTGGCCACCGTACGCGGCATCGAGAAGCTCGTCCGCCGGCTGGAGCACCGTCCGACGGGCAGCCACTGGTCGGACTACCAGCGCACCTGCGGCTACTCGGCGCGCGACCGGGTCGCCAAGGAGCAGTTCGTGGTCACCGCGGTGGCCGCCGCCGCCCGTCCGCGCCTGGTGCTCGACCTGGGCGCCAACGACGGCCGGTACGCCCGACTGGCCGCCGGACACGCGGACTACGTGGTCGCCGTCGAGCAGGACCCGGCCGTGGTCGACGAGCTGTACCGGGCGCTGCGCTCCGAGGGGCAGCAACGGATCCTGCCGCTGGTCGTCGACCTGGCCGACCCGTCGCCCGGCGGGGGTTGGCGCGGCGTCGAACGTGCCGGCTTCGCGCAGCGGGCGTCGGCGGACGTAGTGCTCGCCCTGGCCCTGGTGCACCACCTGGCGATCGGCCGCAACGTGCCACTGCCGGAGGTCGTCGACTGGCTGGCCGGGCTGAGCGCACCCGGCGGCGCCGTGGTGGTGGAGTTCGTCCACCCGGACGACCCGATGGCCACCCGCCTGCTGGCCAACAAGCCCGACGGCCTCTTCCCGGACTACCGGCGCGACACCTTCGAACGGCTCCTCGCGACCCGGGGCCGGATCACCGACCGACTGGAACTGCCCTCGGGCACCCGCACGCTCTACCGGGCGGTGATGGGTGGCTGAACCGGCAGTCGCCGACCCGTCGGGACCCGTCGCCGACCCGTCGGGACCCGTCGCCGGCCCGCCGGCACCCGGGCGCTGGGACCGGGGCTGGCGCGGCGAGCTGGGCCGGCTGCTGGAGATCGTGGCGCTGGTCGGGCTGGTCATCACCCAGCCGCTGCTGGACGTACTCGGCCGCAGCCCCGACTTCTTCCTCTTTCACCGCGCCGACGTCGGCCAGATCCTCCTGCTGGTCGCCCTGGTGGCCCTCGCGCCCACCGTGCCCGTGGCGCTGCTCGGCGCACTGAGCCGACTGGCCGGCCGCACCGCCCGCGCACTCACCCACACGACGCTTGTCGGGCTGCTGCTCGCCGCCCTCGCCGTGCAGGTGGGCCGGCACACGACGCCGCTTCGGGGCGTACCCCTGCTGGTGCTTGCCGGTCTGGCCGGTCTGGGCGGCGCGGCCGCGCACCATCGGTGGCGCTCGCCCGGCCGCGCGCTGCGACTGGCCGCCGCCGGACCGGTGGCCTTCGTGGCGCTGTTCCTGTTCGTCTCGCCCACCTCGGCGGTCGTGCTGCCGCGCGGCGACGGCGGCGCGGTCGGCACCGCGCAGGGCGCGGCCGTGCACCCGCCGGTGGTCATGCTGATCCTCGACGAGCTACCGCTGGTCAGCCTCCTCGGCGGCGACGGCCGGATCGACGCGGCGCGGTTCCCGCACTTCGCCGAGCTGGCCGCAGGCTCGACCTGGTACCGCAACGCCACCGGAGTCAGCGGCTGGACGCCGAACGCGTTGCCGGCGATGCTCACCGGCCGCTACCCGGCGCGGGCGGTCGCGCCGCACTACTCGCAGTACCCGGACAACCTGTTCACCGCCTTCGGCGGCCTGTACGACATCCAGGCCCAGGAGAGCATCACCCGGCTCTGCCCACCCAGCCGGTGCGAGCAGCCCGTCGCACCCGAACAGGGACTCGGTGTGCTGGTCCGCGAGACCGGCAAGCTGCTCGGCCAGGTCGCCGGGCCGACGAACACCCGCGTCGACCCGGAGGACTCCTACCGGGAGCAGACCCGCGTCGAGGCCGGCCTGGACGCCGCCGAGCCGGTCCCCGCCGATCCGAAGTTCCGCTGGGACAGCCTCGACGACAACCAGCCGGCCCGGTTCACCACCTTCCTGGCCGGCCTGAAGCCGCAACCCCGACCCGCCCTGCACTTCCTGCACCTGCTGATGCCGCACTCCCCGTGGGCGTACCTGCCGTCCGGCGCCCGCTACGACGCCCCGGAGGACCTGCCGAACGACGGCGCGGGCTGGGTCGAGCTGGCCCGCCAGCGGCACCTCGCCCAGCTCGGCTACACCGACCGGCTGATCGGGGAGACCCTGCGGACGCTGCGTGCCAGCGGCCTCTACGACCAGGCCCTCGTCGTCGTCACCGCCGACCACGGGGTGAGCTTCCATCCGGGGGCGCAGGGCCGGGGCATGGACGCCATCAAGGCCGCCGCCGGCGAGGTCGCGTGGGTGCCCATGTTCGTCAAGGAACCCGGGCAGCAGACCGGCCGGGTGGACGACCGCAACTGGGAACACGTCGACCTGCTGCCCACCGTCGCCGACGAAGCCGGCATCCGCCTGCCCTGGCACGTCGACGGCCGCTCCGCCCGGCAGGCCCCCCGCGCCGACGCCACGAAACACTTCTACGACACCCCCGGGCAGGTGGTCACCTTCGGAGGCGGCGTGCCCACCCCGCCGCCGCTGCCGACACCGCACCCCCTGGTGGGCACCGAGGTCCGCGCCGGCCCGACCGGCGGCAGCGCCCAGGTCGCCGACCTGGCCGCCTTCCGGGCCACCGACCCGGACACCGGCACCCTCCCGGCGCTGGTCTGGGGTGACGTGCCGGACGCGATACCAGACGGCACGCTCCTGGCCGTCGCCGTCAACGGCCGGATCGGCGCGGTGGTCCCGGTGGTGCCGACCGACCCCGGCGGCCGGCGCTTCGCCGCGCTGCTCACCGACGACCGGCTGTTCCGCGCCGGCACGAATCAGCTCGACGTCTACCAGGTCGCGGCGGACGGTACGCTACGACGCCTCGCGTTGTCCTGATCTGCCGGCCTCCCGGCGGGGTTTCTTCGGCTCCCGCCTGGCGGGACGGTGGGTTTCCCGGCGGCCCAGTCGGGAATCGGGTGACGCATACCTCACCGCCGAACCACGGCGGGCAGTGTCCCCCGAGCCGCAATTACGGTAGAAGCGAAGGCAATTCAACGTAGATCTGCCGGCGAAGCGAGGAACCACATGACGGAAGTCAAGCTCGATCACCCCGGTGGGCAGCTGTCGATGCCGGTACACGCCGCGGTCGAGGGCCCCGCTGGCATCGGGGTGAGCAAGCTGCTGAAGGAAACCGGGATGACGACGTACGACCCCGGTTTCGTCAACACCGCAGCTGCCTCATCCGCGATCACCTACATCGACGGCGACGCGGGGATCCTGCGTTACCGGGGATACCCGATCGAGCAGCTGGCCGAGAAGTCCTCCTTCCTGGAGGTCTCTTACCTGCTCATCTACGGTGAGCTGCCCACCGAGCAGCAGCTGACCGAGTTCACCGAGTGGATCCGGCGGCACTCGCTGCTGCACGAGGAGATGCGCCGCTTCTTCGACGGCTTCCCCCGCGACGCGCACCCGATGGCGGTGCTGTCGTCGGCGGTCAGCGCCTTGTCGACCTTCTACCAGGACAGCTTGGACCCGTTCGACTCCGAGCACGTGGAGATCTCCACGGTCCGGCTCATGGCGAAGGTCCCCACCATCGCCTCGTACGCGTACAAGAAGTCCATCGGGCAGCCGCTGCTCTACCCGGACAACTCCCTCGGGTACGTGGACAACCTGCTGCGCATGACCTTCGGTGTGCCGGCGGAGCCGTACGAGGTCGACCCGGTGATGTCGAAGGTGCTGGACATGCTCTTCGTCCTGCACGCCGACCACGAGCAGAACTGCTCCACGTCGACCGTCCGGCTGGTCGGCTCCAGCAACGCCAACCTGTTCGCCTCCGTCTCGGCGGGCGTGAACGCCCTGTTCGGCCCGTTGCACGGCGGCGCCAACCAGGCGGTGCTGGAGATGCTCCAGCAGATCCACGCCGGCGACGGCGACGTCCGGTCCTTCGTCCGCAAGGTCAAGGACAAGCAGGACGGCGTCAAGCTCATGGGCTTCGGCCACCGGGTCTACAAGAACTACGACCCGCGGGCGGCGATCGTCAAGAAGGCCGCGCAGGACGTGCTGGGCCGGATGGCCAAGCCGGACCCGCTGCTGGACATCGCCATGGAGCTGGAGGAGATCGCGCTCGCCGACGACTTCTTCGTCTCCCGCCGGCTCTACCCGAACGTGGACTTCTACACCGGCCTGATCTACAAGGCCATGGGCTTCCCCACGAAGATGTTCACGGTGCTGTTCGCGCTCGGCCGGCTGCCCGGCTGGATCGCCCAGTGGCGCGAGATGATCAACGATCCGGAGACGAAGATCGGCCGTCCGCGGCAGGTCTACGTCGGCGCCGCCGAGCGGGACTACCTCCCCTTCGCCGAGCGCTGACCTCCGTTCTTCCGCACCACCCGCAGGCCGCCGACCCGATCCGGGCCGGCGGCCTGCGCCGTACCCGGCCGCCCGCCCGCGGCGGCCCGTGGGGCTTCCGCCGGGCCTTGCGGCGTGGCTGTACGTGGGGCTTTGGTTGCGTTGTCTTGCGTGGCGGCCCGTGCGGCTTCCGCCGGGCCTTGCGGCGTGGCGGCCTTGCGGCGCATTGGCTTGGCGGACTGGGCGCTTCGGGCTTGGCGGGCCGACCGGGCCCGCACCGGCCGGTGGCCCTCCTACCCTCCTACCGATACCCCGAGCGCCTGGTTCGGCCCCTGTCGAGCTGCCCCATTTATGGGGCGAGGCGGTGCGGGGCGGTGCGGGAGGCGGGGTGGTGCGACGCGGGTCGGTGCGAGGCGAGGCGAGGCGGGCAGGGCGGTGCGAGGCGGGGCCGTGCGAGGCTGGCAGGGCGGTGCGGTGCGGGCGGTGCGAGGCGACGCGGTGCGAGGCGAGGCGAGGGGCGGGGCAGGGCAGGGCGGGGGAGGCTTCAAGCGCCCGATTCCGGCTGGCCACGCTGACGGACGGCTTGGCGGGTTGATCGGACTGGACCCACCGATGATCGACTCCAGTTCGCCGATATCGCGGTATCCACGGCGTCGGGACACCACAACCTCGGCGAGGTGGAGTCGATCAAGGCGCGGTCCCGGCCAACCTCGGTGAAGTGGGGGGGTAGGTCAGGGAGCGGTCTCCGACCTTCGGCTTATCGGTGGCGCTCATCCGCGCTTCGGTGACGCTCATCCGCCCCTTCGGTGGCGCGGATCCGCGCTTTTGGCTTTCAGCGTCCGCCCCACTTATGGGGCAGGTCGACAGGACGCGAACAAGGCACCCGGAGGGCCGGGGACACCGGGCCCGGCGGCGCGGCGCCGGGTGCGGGCCGCGCCGCACGTTGAGGGTCAGAAGGCGGAGATGTCCCGGGCTCGCTCGCTGCGGCTCAACGCCCCGACCAGCGCCGCCTGGCCGTGCCGGCGGACGGCCAGGCGGACCAGCAGGTCGCGTACGGGGTCGAAGACCTCCGCCGGGAACTCCGGCGTGGGTACGCCGACGCTGACCGCGAGGTCGTCGGAGTGCACGACGATCTCCAGTTGGCGCGTGAGCAGGAAGTCGGCGCGGCGCAGGGACCAGCCCTGCCACGGGATCGGCACGACGTCGAGGGCGGCACCCCGCGACAGCAGGTCGCTGACCTTCGCCAGCGCCTCCCCGGAGCGGGCGTGCAGGTCTTCCGGGCCGTGGAGCGCGTCGGCCTCGTCCGAGCCAGCGGCGACCGCGTCGGCGGACGGAGTGCCCTCGGTGACCCAGGCGGCCCGCTCGTAGTGGCTGTCGGCCGACTCCAGCGTGGGCAGGTCGGCGGGTGTCGGCAGCAGCTCGGCGGCCCGTATGGCCTGATGCCCGAGGTGGCACGCCAGGGCACCCACGGACAGGTGCGGCAGGGCGCTCGGGTTCGACCACTGCGCGGACACCTCCGGGCGCCGGATCAGGTCCAGCGCGATGGCGGCGGCGACCGGAAAGGCGGAATCGAGGGCGTCAACAGGACGAGACATCCGCACATTCTGGCAGGCCCGACCGACCGGCGCCGAGCACCGAGACAGGGCCGACGTCGCAGCAAGCGCCGAGCAGCGAGACCGTCCCGCGCTGCGGAGCGAGGCATGGCCGGCGCGGCGTGATCGGCTCGGCTTGCGGGACGTCGGGGTGTCCCCGGCGCAGGGGCACCCCGACGTCCCGAAGACCGGGTCGATCACGTCAGCGTCAGCGCAGGCCGGCGGCGGCGAGCAGGTTGCCCTCGGGCAGCGCCGGGAGGGCCCGGCCCTGGGACATCCGCTGCTCGGCCCGCTCGGCCGTGAACGTGGCGTCGTTGGCGATGGCCGCGGCGTAGCTGGCGGCGGTGCGCTGGGCGATGGCCGACCAGCCGTACTGGTCGTTAACCATCCGGCGGGCGCGACGGGCCATGGCGCGGGCCCGCTCACGGTCGGACAGCAGCGCGTCGACGGCGTCGCCGAGCCCGTCCGGGTCGTGCGGGCGGAACGTCATCCCGGTCGCTCCCGGCTCCACGATCTCGGCGAGACCGCCGGTGGCCGCGACGGCCAGGGGCGCTCCGGCGGCGGCGCCCTCCAGGGCGACCATGCCGAACGGCTCGTAGATGCTCGGCACCGCGAAGCAGTCGGACGCGGCCATCAGCGCCGGCAGGTCGTTGCCGCCCAGGAAGCCCGGCATGGTGACCATGCCGCCCAGGCCACGGCGGTGCACCTCGGCCTCCAACTCGGCGCGGTACGGGCCGTCGCCGGCGATCACCGCGCGCAGCCCCGGGTGCCGCTCGCGCAGCCGGGGGAGGGCGGCGATCAGGTGCTGCACGCCCTTCTCGTAGACGAGCCGGCCGGCGAAGGTGACCAGCGGGCCGTCCCCGGCGAACCGGGCCCGCGCCGCAGCCACGTCCCGCGCCGGCACCTTCCAGCGGTGCGACTCCACGCCGTTGGCGACCACGTCGACGCGGCCGGCCGGTACGCCGAACAGCGCGCCCACCTCGTCGCGCATGTAGCCGGAGCAGACGATCACCCGACCGGACTCGCTGCTGAGCCACTGCTCGACACCGTGGATGGTGCGGTTCATCTCCTCGGGCAGCCAGCCCTGGTGCCGGCCCGCCTCGGTGGCGTGGATGGTGGTGACCAGCGGGAGGTCGAGGTGTTCGGCGAGGGTGGTCGCGGTGTGGGCGACGAGCCAGTCGTGGGCGTGGATGACGTCGTAGCTGCCGGCCTGGGTGGCGCGTAGGGCGGTGCGGGTGAGGGTGTGGTTGAAGGCCATGGTCCAGGCCAGGAGGGAGCTGGTGGCGAGGGGGAAGGTGACGGGGTCTTCGGGGGCGCGCAGGATGCGGACGCCGTCGGCGTATTCCTCCAGGGGTGCGCCGTCGGCGTGGCGGGTGACGACTGTGACGTCGTGGCCGGCGGCGGCGAGGGCGACGGAGAGGGCGTGGACATGGCGGCCGAGGCCACCGACGAGCACCGGCGGGTACTCCCAGGACAACATGAGGATGCGACGGGTCTGCGGCGGCACCCCGGGACCGGAGTGCGCGGGCACGATCGCTCCGGTCTGCGCGGACGGACCGGGCTGCGCGGGAAGCTGCGGCCGGGAGGTCAGGGTGGGCCGGTGGCTCCGGTCCTTGGTGGCAGCGAGCTGCTCATCGACCCGCAGGGTCGTCACATCAATCTCCGTCCATGCATGGTGGTGCGCGCCGGCGTCAGTGGCGGCGGAGCGAGAGGTGGAAAGGGTGGCCGAGGGCCGAGTGGGTCGCGCGCGGACGCGTGTCCCCCGACAAGCAAAAGGCATCGAGCCCCGGAACGCACCTTGAAACCGTCCATGGTGACGGAGGACACCTGAGGGTGTAGCACGCATCAGACAGGTGGATTCCGGTCATCGCCTGAAAGGATGGATTGGCGCACCGAGGCGCAGGGCAATACCGGCGTGCGCGCGGGCGACCTGTCGTCGGCGCGCTCGTGGCGCGGTGCGCACATGACCATGGTCTGAAGGAGCGACATGCAGGTCTGGCCGGGCGAGCGGTATCCCCTGGGCGCCACCTACGACGGGATGGGCACCAACTTCGCCATCTTCTCCGAGGTGGCCGAGCGGATCGAACTCTGCCTCTTCGACGAGTGGGACACCGGCGCCGAGCGCCGCGTCGAGCTGCGCGAGGTGGACGCCTACGTCTGGCACGCGTACCTGCCGGGCATCGAGCCGGGGCAGCGTTACGGCTACCGGGTGCACGGGCCGTACGACCCGGCGAACGGGCTGCGCTGCAACCCGCACAAGCTGCTGCTCGACCCGTACGCCAAGGCCGTCGACGGTGACGTGACGTGGGACCCGGCGGTGTACGACTACGACATGGGCGACCCGGAGCGGATGAACGAGAGCGACTCGGCGCCGTTCATGCCGAAGTCCGTGGTGGTCAATCCGTACTTCGACTGGGGCAACGACAAGCCGCCGCGTACGCCGTACCACCACTCGGTGATCTACGAGGCGCACGTGCGGGGGCTGACCATGCGCCACCCGGACATCCCGGAGGAGCTGCGCGGCACGTACGCGGGCATCGCCTCCCCGCCGATGATCGAGCACCTGACCCGGCTCGGGGTGACGGCGATCGAGCTGATGCCCGTGCACGAGTTCGTACACGACCACCGCCTCGTCGACCTGGGCCTGCGCAACTACTGGGGTTACAACACGATCGGCTTCTTCGCGCCGCACCACGGCTACTCGGCGTTGGGCCACCTCGGGCAGCAGGTGCAGGAGTTCCGGGGCATGGTCAAGGCGCTGCACGCGGCGGGCATCGAGGTCATCCTCGACGTGGTCTACAACCACACCGCCGAGGGCAACCACCTCGGGCCGACGTTGAGCTTCAAGGGCGTGGACGCGCCCAGCTACTACCGGCTCAGCGAGGAGGACCGGCGCTACTTCGTCGACTACACGGGCACCGGCAACAGCCTCAACGTCCGGAGCCCGCACTCGCTGCAACTGATCATGGATTCGCTGCGGTACTGGGTGACCGAGATGCACGTCGACGGCTTCCGGTTCGACCTGGCGGCCACCCTGGCCCGCGAGTTCTACGAGGTGGACCGGCTGTCGACGTTCTTCGAGGTGGTCCAGCAGGACCCGGTGGTCAGCCAGGTCAAGCTGATCGCCGAGCCGTGGGACGTCGGCCCCGGCGGCTACCAGGTGGGCAACTTCCCGCCGTTGTGGACCGAGTGGAACGGCAAGTACCGCGACACCGTGCGGGACTTCTGGCGCGGTGAGCCGGCCACCCTCGCCGAGTTCGCGTCGCGGATCTCCGGCTCCGCCGACCTGTACCAGGACGACGGCCGCCGCCCGTTCCACAGCATCAACTTCGTCACCGTCCACGACGGGTTCACGCTCAACGACCTGGTGTCGTACAACGACAAGCACAACGAGGCCAACGGCGAGGACAACCGGGACGGCGAGAGCCACAACCGGTCGTGGAACTGCGGCGTGGAGGGCGACACCGACGACGACGCGGTGCTCGCCCTGCGGGCCAAGCAGCGGCGCAACTTCCTGGCCACCCTGATGCTCTCGCAGGGCGTACCGATGATCGGCCACGGCGACGAGCTGGGCCGCACCCAGCACGGCAACAACAACGCCTACTGCCAGGACAGCGAGCTGGCCTGGATCGACTGGGACAACGTCGACGAGCAGCTGCTGGACTTCGTCCGTACGCTCACCGATTTCCGCAAGCGGCACCAGGTGTTCCGCCGTCGCCGCTTCTTCACCGGCCTGCCGGTGGGTGGGCGCGGCATCGACGAGCCGTTGCCCGACCTGGCCTGGCACACCCCCGACGGGCGGGAGATGACCGGCGAGGACTGGGGCAACGACTTCGGCCGCTCGGTGGCGCTGTTCGTCAACGGTGAGGGCATCCGCGAGCGCGGCCAGTACGGCCAGAAACACCACGACGCCTCGTTCCTGCTCTGCTTCAACGCCCACGACGCGCCGTTGGACTTCACGATGCCCGGCAGCGAGTACGGCCAGAAGTGGGAACGGGTGATCAGCACGGCCGAGCCTGAGCCGGACGACGCCACGGTGATCAGCGCGGGCGGCACCATCCGGGTGCCGGACCGCTCCCTGGTGGTGCTGGAAAGGACGATCTGACATGGCCGCCACCCCTCCGCAGGCCACCTACCGCGTCCAGGTCCGTCCGGGCTTCGACCTGGACGCCACCGCAGGCATCCTCGACTACCTCGTCGACCTGGGCGTCAGTCACCTCTACACCGCCCCGCTGCTGGCCGCGACGCCCGGCTCTCAGCACGGCTACGACGTGGTCGACCACCGCACGGTCAACCCGGAGCTGGGCGGTGAGGCCGCCCGGCAGCGGCTGCTGCGGGCGCTGCGCGAGAAGCGGCTCGGCCTGGTCGTCGACATCGTGCCCAACCACGCCGGGGTCGCCGTACCGCCGGCCAACCCGCCCTGGTGGGACGTGCTGCGCCGGGGGCGCGACTCGTCGTACGCCGACTGGTTCGACATCGACTGGGACCGGGGCCGGCTGCTGCTGCCGGTGCTTGCCGACGACCCGGCCGCCCTGGACGACCTCAAGGTCGTCGACGGGGAGCTGCGCTACCACGAGCACCGCTTCCCGATCGCCGACGGCACCGGCGACGGCAGCGCCCGCGAGGTGCACGACCGGCAGCACTACGAGCTGGTCTCCTGGCGGCGCGGTGACGCCGAGCTGACGTACCGCCGGTTCTTCGCCATCGCGGGCCTGGCGGGCCTGCGCGTGGAGGACCCGGCGGTGTTCGCCGCCACCCACGAGCTGATCCTGGCCTGGGCCGCCGCGGGCGAGGTCGACGGCATCCGCGTCGACCACCCGGACGGCCTGCGCGACCCGGCCGGCTATCTCGCGCGGCTGCGCGAGGCCGCGCCGGAGGCCTGGCTCGTGGTGGAGAAGATCCTGGAGTACGGCGAGGAGCTGCCGGACTGGCCGGTGGACGGCACCACCGGCTACGACGCCCTCGCCGCGGTCAACGGCCTCTTCGTCGACACCGATGCCGAGGGCGACTTCACCGTGCTGGACACCCAGCTCACCGGGCACCACACCTCGTGGCAGGACCTGACCCACACCACGAAGCTGGCCGCCGCGACGACGCTGCTCGCGGCCGAGCTGACCCGCCTGGCCGCGCTCGCCCCCGAGGTGCCGACCGAGCAGGCCCGCGCGGCGCTCGCCGAGCTGGCCGCAGCCTTCCCGGTGTACCGCGGCTACCCGCCGCACGGCGCCCGCCACCTCGCTGCCGCCCGCTCCGAGGCCGGCCGCCGCCGCCCCGACCTGACCGGCGCCCTGGACGCGATCACCCGCCGGCTGCGCGACAGCGACGACGAGCTGGCGCTGCGCTTCCCGCAGCTCACCGGCGCGGTGATGGCCAAGGGCGTGGAGGACACCGCGTTCTACCGCTGGACCCGGTTCGTGGCGCTCAACGAGGTCGGCGGCAGCCCCGCCCACTTCGGCGTGCCACCTGCGGAGTTCCACCGCTTCGCCGCCGCCCAGCAGGTCCGCTGGCCCGCCAGCATGACAACCCTCTCCACCCACGACACCAAGCGCGGCGAGGACGTGCGCGCCCGCCTCGCCGTGCTCAGCGAGCTGCCGGGCCGTTGGGCGGAGCAGGTCAAGAGCTGGATGGAGTACGCGCCGCTGCCCGATGCGTCGTTCGCCCACCTGCTCTGGCAGACCGCCGTCGGTGCGTGGCCGATCGAGCGGGAGCGGCTGCACGCGTACGCCGAGAAGGCCGCCCGGGAGGCCGCGGCCTCGACCGGTTGGGCGGACCCGGACCCGGTCTTCGAGCAGGCCATGCACGCGGTCATCGACCGGATGTACGACGACCCGAGCCTGCACGACGAGCTGACCGAACTCGCCGCCGCCATCACCCCGGCCGGCTGGTGCAACTCGCTCGGGCAGAAGCTGATCCAGCTCACCATGCCCGGTGTGCCGGACACCTACCAGGGCACCGAGCTGTGGGACAACTCCCTCGTCGATCCGGACAATCGCCGGCCCGTCGACTTCGACGTACGCCGGGAGATGCTGGCGCGGCTCGACGGCGGCTGGCGTCCCCCGGTCGACACCGACGGCGCGGCGAAGCTGCTCGTCGTGTCGCGGACGCTGCGCCTGCGGCGGGCGCACCCGGAGCTGTTCACCGGCTATCGGCCGGTGCCGGCGCACGGGCCGGTCGGCCGGCACGTGGTGGCGTTCGACAGGGGTGGCGCGATCGCCGTGGCGACCC
Organism: Micromonospora sp. NPDC049114; assembly: GCF_040648635.1. Classification (NCBI taxonomy): domain Bacteria; kingdom Bacillati; phylum Actinomycetota; class Actinomycetes; order Micromonosporales; family Micromonosporaceae; genus Micromonospora; species Micromonospora sp. NPDC049114. The sequence continues at coordinate 197,496 of NZ_JBEZEA010000008.1, forward strand.
GCCTGCCGCTGGGTCTGGCGCGCGCCGGAGGCTGGTGCGACACAGCCCTGTCGCTTGGTGTTAACGAGGTGAAGGACCTGTTCACCGGCCGGGTCTACAGTGGCGGGGAGACGTCGCTGGACACTCTTCTGGCCGACTATCCCGTCGCTCTGCTGGCTCCTCTCACCGCTGCCGAGGAGGCCGTTTCATGACCGAGTTTTCCGTCTGGGCACCGGACGCCGCCCGGGTGCGGCTGCGCCTGGCCGGCGACACCGACCACGAGATGCGCGCCGCCGCCGACGGCTGGTGGCAGGTCGAGGTGCCCGACGCAGGCCCCGGCACCGACTACTTCTTTCTGCTGAACGACGACGAGACCCCGCTGCCCGACCCCCGCTCGCCGTGGCAGCCTGCGGGGGTGCACGGGCCGAGCCGCAGCTACGACCACTCCGCCTTCGAGTGGTCCGACAGCCTGTGGACCGGCCGGCAGTTGCCGGGCAGCATCCTCTACGAGCTGCACATCGGCACCTTCACCCCCGACGGCACCTTCGACGCGGCAATCGACCGCCTCGACCACCTCGTCTCGCTGGGCGTCGACCTGATCGAACTTCTCCCGGTCAACGCCTTCAACGGCGAACACAACTGGGGGTACGACGGCGTCTGCTGGTTTGCCCCGCACCAGCCCTACGGCGGCCCCGACGGCCTGAAACGGTTCGTCGACGCCGCCCACGCTCGCGGGTTGGGGGTGATCCTCGACGTCGTCTACAACCATTTCGGGCCCTCCGGGGCCTACGCGCCGCGGTTCGGGCCCTACCTCGCCGAGCAGAGCAACACGTGGGGCCGCTCGGTCAATCTGGACGGCCCGCAGTCCGACGAGGTACGCCGCTACATCATCGACAGCGTCCTCATGTGGCTGCGCGACTACCACGTCGACGGCCTACGCCTGGACGCCGTGCACGCCCTGCCGGACTCACGAGCCGTCCCCATTTTGGAGGAGCTGGCGGTTTCCGTTGAATCCTTGTCGACTCATCTGGGCCGGCCGTTGTCACTGATCGCGGAGTCTGACCTCAACGATCCACGGCTGATCACCCCTCGGGAGGCGGGCGGGTTCGGGCTGCACGCCCAGTGGAACGACGACGCCCACCACGCGCTGCACACGTTGCTGACGGGGGAGCGGCAGGGTTACTACGGCGACTTCGGCTCCCTGGAGACGCTGTCGGACGTGCTGACCGGCGGGTTCTTCCACGCGGGGACCTGGTCGAGCTTCCGTAACCGGCACCACGGGCGGGCGCTGGATTCGCGCATCCCCGGTCATCGTTTGGTGGCCTACCTCCAGAACCACGACCAGATCGGGAATCGGGCTACCGGGGATCGGATCTCGGCCTCGTTGTCGCCCGCGCTGCTGCGGGTCGGGGCGATGCTGCTGTTGACGGCGCCCTTCACTCCCATGCTGTTCATGGGGGAGGAGTGGGCTGCTTCTACGCCGTGGCAGTTCTTCACCTCGCACCCGGAGCCTGAGCTGGCTACTGCCGTGGCTCTTGGGCGGCGCCGGGAGTTCGCTTCGCACGGGTGGGCCGAGGCGGACGTGCCGGACCCGCAGGACCCGCAGACGTTCGTACGGTCCCGGTTGGACTGGGCCGAGCTGGACAAGCCCGAGCATGCGTCGATGCTGGCGTTCTACCAGCGGTTGATCTCGTTGCGGCGGTCGGTGGCTGACCTGTCGGATCCTCGGATGCACTCTGTTTCCGTGCAGCATGGGGACCAGTTCCTGCTGATGCGGCGGGGGGAGACGTTGGTTGTCGCGAACTTTGCTGGGCGGGGGCAGGGGGTGTCGCTGCCTGGGGTGGCTCGGCGGGTTCTGCTGGCCACTGGCGAGGGCGTCACGGTGATGCGGGACCGGATCGAGCTACCAGCGGAGACTGCGGCAATCGTGGCGCTCTGAGGGAGCGCGCGGACAGTCCTTCGGGCGTCCGACCGGAACGGAAGAGGCCCACCTAGGATGCTTCTCATGGCTACTCCAATCCAGGATTGCCCAACTGCTGGTCGGGACCTCAGCCAGGAAGGGAACTGCGACCTGACGACCAAAATCAGGTATCGAGGTGATCAACGAAGATGCCGATTAGTGTCCGGCCGTCAGAGAGTGATCCAGGCGTCGTAAAGTGAATCCTGTCGGTATCCCATAGTCGCTTCGCATGCCACTCACACGAGTGCAGTTCATGGTTGTACTCGACAACCCTTTGGCTGGTAGCTTTCTTGTTCTTATGCGTTTGGCTGCTTTCCGGTGAGATTTCCAGCCCGTGAGAGGCCATATCCCGTTGAATTAGGTGTCGCACGCCTTTGCGAGTCTCGAAGGACTGGCCAAGGTGGTTGTTAAGTACCGCTAAAGTTTGTACTACCCAATCGTAAACCTCTTCATATCCGCCTCGGAACTTACGAAAGTCAAGCTCGGAATGGAAGGCGAGGCGCGGAAAAGCGTGAGTGGCGATCGAGAAGAAGTTCTCAACTTCGACATTCTCTCGGCTAAGTGTGAGCTGCCAGTATTCAACTAAGCCGGAAGTCTCCACCAGGAAGTATATTTCAGCGCTTGAGTCGCCTGCCGAAACCGTCAATACGCCCTGCCTTCCGGCAGTTGAACAGACTAGACATGCCATAAAATGTGTGCTCGATCGCATCATTGCATAGCCCAACGACCAGCTCTCTACTTGCTTGTCTGCCACCTCGCAGGTGGTGGGGACATCGTCGACATCGTCGTCCCAATCTGCACATCGGTCCAGTAAGGCGGAGCAGCGGCGTAGGGTTTCTGCGTCAATGGCCGCTGCCTGTTCATATAAAAGTTTGTACAAGGGTAGGCCCGCTCGACATTCGATGTCGAGGCAGCAAGAGAACTTAGCTACGATAACCCCGGAATGAAGAATCTCGGATAACAGATCATTGAAGTCATCGAGTGCGTATTCGGCTTCGGTATCGCCGATGTCGTGGAAAGAGAAGCTTGATTCATCTATCACCAATCTTCGTGGCTCGCCTAGCTTCTCGCTTTGCATGTGCAAGTCTCCCCAGGTCTTGGTCAAGTTGATCAAAGAAGCCGGGAGGCCAGTTAGACATGCTGCCTCCGGCACCAATGTCAATCACAGCCGGCGACGACTGGCTGTCGTCAAAGTAATGAACAACGATATCCGATGCGCCTACGGTTCGGTCATCGACCGCCGCGCGTCGAATTCCGTTCAGCACGTGGTCGCTGTGCGTTTCAACGATGACTTGGGCTCCCGCCCCTGCCACCCGCCCGAGGAATCTGCCAAGCTTGGACTGACCGGCGGGATGGAGGTGAGCTTCGGGATTTTCGACTATCAATATGCCTTGTTCCACTGCTAGACCTGCGACCACGATCGGAAGTGCATAGGATACACCAAATCCGACATTCCCAGGTCTGAGTGGTTGCGATTCAATATCCGGTGTTTGGAAGCGTATCGTGCTCGTTGTCATTCCCAGGGGCCACTGAGCCTCAATGCGTATCGGTCGCACGATGTCCGACATCCACGCCTCTACCTGCGCTCGGAAAGTCTGGACGGTGGAGGCATCGGGGTGACGCAAATGCCCCGCAACAACATCTCGTTCTCTGATAGTAATGGCCTGCGCCACATATTCACCACGGACTCCCACGCCGATGTTCGACACTTCGGCAGAGGTCACCGACAGTTGATCGCGAGGCCCCAACCGCTCCGCATTCAAATACGTGAACGACATGCCGGGAGAACTGAGCAGCGTTGGCAGCGGCTGTGGTCTGCGAATAATCGGGAGATGCAAAGACCTCTCCTCGATTATCGCCGAGAATTCATATTCGTGGCGTATGCTGCCGATGTTGAGCGATACCCGAATGACATGATCCTCGGCCGCTACGCACAGCGCATCGTCGGCCTCGCCGATTTCAAGACCGTACGGTCCGTTGAGCTGTACGACCGACGCTCTTTCGTCCTCGCTGGCTTGCCGGACCAAGAGCAGTGCCTGGATAAGAGAGCTTTTGCCGGCACCATTAGTTCCGGTCAATACCGTCAGTTGACGGAGCGGTAAGTCAATCTCCCGAAAACGTTTGAAATTAGTTATTCGAACGCCTTCAATCATTGGCTTTCCTTGATAATGTCGGCAGCTTTTTGGAAGCGATACCGAACCTTCCTTGCGTCGCCAGTCGAGGTGGTTATGGCGGTAATGTACTCCGCGTCGGCCGACATTGAACTGCGCGCTCGTTTGATAATCTGCTCACGAGCCTTGGAAGCGGTCCGAGTGTTAAGGTCGGCCAGCGCAACAGACCAAGATTCGAACAGTGCTCGATTGAATGGGCTGAGACTATCCCTTTTAAGCGGCCACTTCCGAAACGCGTGCTCACCGAAGACTTCATAGCTGTTCGCCATTGCTTGCTTGAAGTCTTCCCGAAGCTGCTCCAGTGTCGCATCCGAGACGGCTTTTGGGTCGTCCAGCCTCCTGGTGGCCTCGTCCAAGAACGGCTCCATAGCCCGGTATCGTTGTTCTTCGTAGACTTCGACCCCGAGTAGCCGGAATGCACAGAATCTCAGTACCATCTCTCGGTCTGTCATCCGTACTCTGGACCTGAGGGCCCCGCCAACTACGATCTCGAATTCGGGCATAGCCGCGCAGTCCGACAAGAAGGCTCGACTGCGATTGCGACTCATGCAATGGCGAATTTCTTGCGAATTTAGAGGCGAGCCGCCGGTGTTGAGTCGCTTGAAGATGTTGTATTTGACATCGGTCGGGGTTGACGGATCTATTACATGTACAACCAATTGACTGCTGAAAATGCGCCTCTTCCATGCCTGCGGCAGATCACTGAATTTTTGCCCGACAGTCGGTTGAAGGTACTCCAGGCCATGGAGCGCGAATTGTTCACCGCGGACGAAAGAATGTATCGTCGACAGTCGCTGCAAACCGTCTACGGCCCTATACATGCCGTCTTCGTCTTCTGCAAAATAGAAGGCTGGCAGCGGAATCTGCAGGATTATGGACTCAATGAGGCGAGATTTCTGGGGCGATTTCCAAACGAGATTTCGTTGAAAATCTGGAGCGAGTTCGAGGTCGCCGTCATCGATTTGATCGAGAACCTGGCGGATGGAGAAAGTCTTCGTGGAAACCCTGATTGCATTCGGGTCCCATGGTCTCGCGATTGGCTCCTCGTCGTCCGGATCGTCTTCCTCTAGCTCGATCCCTAGCGGCTGGTTGTCGAAGTACTCCTCGCGCGGCTCCCGGGCGACCCCGCTCAACTCGCTCGGCTCTTCGTGCTGGCTCACCTGGCTCGCCTCCGTCGATCAGTTCGATCAGATCATACGGACCGGTTGCTGCCCAGCCTCCACGCCAACGCTGGAGCCATCAAGATTTGTTTGGTCAGCTCAAGTGTTGCCGAGCGGATGAAGGGTCAGCGCGCTGACTTCTAGTGCAGCAGTTCGGAGCTCCCTTCCAGTAACCATCAGGCTGTCGACGGCCACGAGGAGTGACTGCCAGGCGTCGCAGTAACGGTGTAGCTTCGCACGGTAAGTGCGGGACGGAGGGTCGGCTCTGGCCTGTTCTGTACCCAGGGGGTGAAGGCGTGGTGAAGAAGCCGGACACCATCGGAGCCAGGATTCGCTACTGGCGGATGCGGCGGGGCGGCATGACTCAGGCCGTCCTCGCCGGGCTTGCTGGTGTCACCCAGTCGTACGTGTCGCAGGTCGAGTCGGGCCGGAAGACCATCGACCGTCGCTCCACTCTCGTCGCTCTCGCCGCCGCGCTCCAGGTAACCGTGGCTGACCTGCTCGGTCAGGGCACCGAGTCCGGGGACCCGGCCCGCGAGAGCGCCGCCGAGTGCGTGCCGGCCATCTGGTCGGCTCTGATCGAAGTCGAGGACGGCGAGCGCCGGCCGTCCACCTACACAACGGATCGCCTGGCGGCCGAGATTGCCCGCGCCGAGCAGCTTCGCAATTCGTGCAACTACCCCGCAATGGCTCGTATGCTGCCCAACCTTCTGCTCGAAGCCGCGGCAGCAGGTGGCACCGTCCTCGTTCAGGTCGCCTACCAGGCCGCCACCTGCCTGCGGAACCTCGGATACCGCCACCTGGCACTCAACGCCGCCCGGCTCGCTGGGACGGTCGCGGAGGACACCGAAGACCCGGCATGGATCGCAGCCTCCCGCTTCGCGTACGCGCAGAGCCTGCCGATCGAATCCGCATCGGTTGCGGCCCGTGCCGCCGACCGGTCACTGACTGAGCTGCAAGCCGACGCCGCCGACGAGCGGGTGCGACAAATGCTCGGACAACTTCATCTCTCGGCCGCGTTGACGTCGACGGTAAGCGGTCGTCTGGACGTGGCACGCGATCACCTTGCCGAGGCGGCCCGCGAGGCGGCAACGCTCGGGGACCCGATCGACGGGGCTGGCTTCAACGGCTGTGGGTTCGGACCGACCAACGTCGGGCTCTGGGAGATGTCCATCGCCGCCGAGCAAGGCGAGTCCGGCCGAGTCATCGAGTTGTCCCGGACGGTCAGACCGCAGGTGCTCGCAGCGTCGATCCGCCAGCAGTCCTACTGGCTCGACCTCGGTCGCGCCTTGGCGGACGGCGGTCGGCGAGATCCCGAAGCGCTCGCCGCGTTCGTGCAGGCCGAGCGAGCAGCGCCGATCCCGTTCGCCATCAACCCCCTCGCCCGTGACGCCGTGGTGACCCTGGCCCAGCGCGCCCAGCGCCGAGCCATCCCCGACGACCTGCGCCTGCTCGCCGGCCGCATCGGCATCAACCTGGCCGCATAACTGCCAGTAATCACTGCATCACCAATTCGCCCTAGTGTCCGGTTTGGGACGTGATCGCGTCCCGATGACCTGGCGCGGCGGTGGTCGCTCCCGAGCACGGCCGCGCCCTTACCGGATGAGGCGGGGATGAGCGGCCAGGTCGACAACGCTGCAAAGAACACGGGTGAAGCCGCCGAGCGGGAGGCTGCCAAGCAGCGCATCCTGGCCCAGGCGGAGGCGGAGCGCGTACCCGTGGAGGACACGACCCGCGCGGTCCCGGACGGGCGGTGGCGGCGTGACAGGGGATGACATCCCTATCGGCCGCCGGGTGGCGAGCTGGCGGGTACGGCGGCAGATGACCCAGCAGATGCTCGCCGACCGGCTGCGCAGGTCGAAGAGCTGGGTCGACAAGATCGAGCGGGGTGTGCGCCCCCTGGACCGGTACTCGGTGATCCAGGAACTGGCCCACGTCCTGCGCGTCGAGCCGGAGGCGCTGCTCGGCCAGCCGCGCACCGCCCCGGCGGGCACCCCGGACGGGGTGGACGGCATCCGCGCCGCTCTCGCCCGCTACGACATCCCGCACGCTCCACCGCAGACGGACGAGCTGCGACGGCAGGTCGGGCACGCCTGGCTGACCTACCAGCACGCGCACTACGGGCAGTTGGTGCGCCTGTTGCCGGGTCTGCTCGACGCCGCCCAGGGCGCGCGGTCGGCGGAGCTGCTGGTGCAGTCGTACCGGATCACCTCGTCGCTGCTGGTCAAGCTCGGCGAGGCCGACCTCGCCTGGCTGGCCGCCGACCGGGCGATGGGCGCCGCCGGCGACGACCCGATCCTGGCCGCAACGGCGGCCATCTCGGTCGCCCAGGCGCTGCGCGCGTCAAACCGCGACCGCCTGGCCCTGGCCGCGACCCTCACCGCCGCGAACCGCATCCTCCCACCCTCAGCCGACGCCGGTGATCAAGAGGTCTGCGGGCCTTTTGGAGATCGAACTTGCCGCAAACCTCTTGATCACGGGGGCCAGGGCGATCACCGGGGGCGGGCGGTGGGTGGGACGCTGCTTCTTCAGGCTGCGCTGGCTGCCGCCGGCTGCGGCGACGCCTGCCGCGCCGACGAGCTGACCGACCGGGCCGCGGGCGTCGCCGCAGACCTTCGGGGGTACGACGACACGCACCGCACCAGCTTCGGGCCGATCGCCGTCGACCTGGCGCGGGTGCTGTCAGCGGCGCAACGGGGTGACGCCGACGAGGCGCTGCAACGGCACCTGGCGGTGGTTCGGCGGGAGGCGTTCCGGCGGTTGCCGGCCGAGTATCGGGGCGCGTACCTGGTTGATGTCGCGCGGGCGTACCTCCAGGTGGGTGACCTGCGCGGGGCTGCTCGCGCGCTGGTGGACGCGGACAGTGTCGCGCCGGCTGAGGTTCGGTGCCGGCCGTTGGCGCGTACGGTGATCGCCGAGATCGCCCGCGCGACCCCGGCGCCGGCCGGCGTGGCGCGACTGGCGACGCTGGTCGGCCTCACCCGCTGACCACCGCTGGCACTGCGACGGGCTCAGGGGCGCAGTGCCAGCCGACTGCGGACGCCAAAAAGATCACTGCGATCTTTACGCTCGGATTTCCATTTCTGCCACCAACCCGTCGTTGAATCGGTAGACATGCGTGACGGTGTGATCCGCGATTGTCGCTCCGGTTTTGTCGCGGACGACCTGGTGGACGGTGACGACGATTCGTCCGTCGGCCTCCGCGGCGAACGCGGTCGGTATGACGGTCGGTTCGAGCTGGTCCCATTGCCTGCGCCAGTAGGCACTCACCTCGTCGCGGCCGTGAACGAGGCCGCCCTCCCAGCCATTCGGCCACGACACATCAGGCGTCATGGCGGCTAGCAGTGCGGGGATGTCACGCTCGTTGAATGCCGCGTAGAGGTGCGTGAGCAGCCTCTCCGACGTGGCGAGTTCCGGCGAATCCATCGAGCCAGCATGGTTGGTGGACCAGACCTCGTGGAAGTCACTTCGCGGTCAGCAGAATGTGGGCGGTGGGTGGGAGCTGCTGCTCCAGGCCGGCCTGCCGCCCCCGGGTGCGGCGAGCGCCGCCGACGCGGCGCGGCTCAGGGACGCAGCGCGAGGGCTCGCAGGGCGATGTCGACCGAGGCGTGGAGGTCTTCGCGGCTCGCGCCGGACGCGGCGTGGACAGCGTGCTACTCCCGCCCAGGACGACGGCGCGTGGCTACGCCGGGGCGTCATGATGCCCGGTCCTGACCCCGATGCCCGGCATCGCGGTCAGGACCGCAACCCAGATCCTGCTCGACCGGCGACGGAAGCAGCGTCGCCGCCGCGGACTCACAGAATCGTTGTCAGCACACCTCCGTCGACGCGTACCGCCGATCCGTTGATTGCGGACGCGGCAGGACTGGCGAGGAAGGTCACGGTGTTCGCGATCTCACTCGGTTCGATGAAGCGTCCCAGCAGGGAGGTCTGGTTGGCGCCGATGATCGCCACTTTCAGGTCGTCCTCGAGGAGGGACTGGGCATCGGCCAGCGATTTGACCGTTTCGGCGACGCCAGTGGAATACGTGGGGCCACCCAGCACCGAGTTGACGGTCACCGCAGTGCCCTTCGTCAGCTTCGCCAGGCCGTTGCCCACTGCGAGCATCGCCGTCTTGGACGTGCCGTAGTGAATCATGTCGGCGGGAATGTTGACGCCCGACTCGCTGCTCACGAACACGATCCGGCCCCACCCCCGTTCGAGCATCGCCGGCATGAGGTGCCGCGCGAGCCGGACCCCGCTGAGCACGTTCACCTCGAAGTAGCGCCGCCACTCCTCGTCGGAAATGAGGTCGAAAGGCTTGAGTTCGAAGAGCCCGACGTTGTTGATGAGAATGTCGACGCTGGGCAGTTCGTCGCACAGCCTGTCGACGTCATCGACAACCGAGAAGTCTGCCGGGATATCAGTGACGGACACGCCGGGCGCCTCCCGACGCAACACGTCGACAGCCTCGGCCAGCTTTGCCGGGTCGCGGCCGTTGAGGACCACGTTCACACCCTCGCCGGCCAGGGCCTTCGCGATTGCGTAACCGATGCCTTGACTGGATCCGCTGATGAATGCGGTCTTGCCGCTGAGCTGCAGGTCCACGTGCTGTTCTCCTCGTAGGTGGTCGCCGACCGGTGCACCTGCCGGACGTCGGCAGGCGTTCCTCTCGACCTTGCCGCAGACCGATGAGCATCTGATGAGCATTGCGTCAGTGGCTGACGCTGATGCGGTCGGACCGTCGGTGCCTGCGGCCGATTGGTCTGACTGCGAGGAAAGTCCCGCCCCGGGGTTCCTGGGTCTGCCGTACCGGTTTGACCCGTCCCAACCGGGCGCTCCGCACGGCGGCCGCTGCGGCGACGGAATCAGCCAGGGTCGATAGTCTGCTCCTCGTGACGGGCCGTGAGGTCGTCGACACCGCAGGGGGTGCGCGCAGTGGCCAGATGGTTCAACCGCGACCGGAAACGCGCCGACGAGCCACCGCGCGAGTCGACGACGTCGGAGCCGGTCATCGAGATCACCGTCACCCAGGGCGGCCGCTCGACCACCAAGACGGTCGGTGGTCCGACCGCCTACGGGTTGCAGTACCGCGCCTTTCAGGAGCAGTACGGCGCGACCGATCCGCGGACCTTGGCGGCGGGGACCCAGTACGCGCGGGAGTTGATGCGCACCAACGACGTAGCCGAGGCCGTGGCCGTCTATCAGGAGGTCGTCGCGTTGCGCAGCTCGGCGCTCGGGCCGGAGCATCCGGACACCCTGCGCAGCAGGCACAGCCTGGCCTTCGCACTCTGGCAGCGTGGCTCGCACGCCGAGGCGGAACGGGTGCAACGGGACGTCTACGAGGCGCGGCGTCGGGTGCTGGGCGACGCTGACGCCGAGACGTTGCGCAGCGGCAACAACCTGGGCTGGCTGCTGATCGAGCTGCGCCGGCTGGGCGAGGCCGAGCCGCTGCTGCGGACGGTCGCTGACGGCATGGCGCGGACGCTGGGCCGCGACGACGCCGAGACTCTGGCCTGCCAGATGAAGCTGGCCGGGCTCCAGCACCTGCAGGGCAGCAGCCAGCAGGCCGAGCGGGCGCTACGGGACGTGGTCCAGCGGCTGACCCGGACGGTCGGCCCCACCAGCCCGGTGTCCCTCCAAGCCCGCAGCAACCTGCTTGTCGTCCTGCTCGACAACGGCCGGGCGGCCGAGGCGGTCAAGGCCGCCCAGGCGCTCGCCGACGACGCCGGGCGCGCTCTCAGCAACACCGACGGGGTACGTCTGCACGCCCGGCACTCCCTGGCCAGAGCCCTCGCCGGGGTGGACCGGCGGGCCGAGGCGATCCGGTTGCTTGCCGACACGCTGCCGGACAGCGAACAGGGCCGCGGCGTCGACCATCCCGCGACCCTGGAGATGCGGACGCTCTTCGCCCAACTGCTTGTCGAGGACGGTGACCGGCGGGCCGGCCCGGAGGCGCGCGCCGCGCTGGCCGGATGCGAACGCGTGCACGGCCCCGGTCATCCCGACACGGAGAAGGCCCGGGCGCTGGTCCGGCGCATCGACGGGCGTTGACAGGTCAGCCCCCGGTGTGGATGTGCGCCGCCCACAGCGTCGGCGCCAACGGGTAGCGGTCCCGCAGCCCGCGCACGGCCGAGTGCAGCGCGTACGCCGCCGACCCGGTCGCGTCGCGGTGCGCGTAGAAGGCGGTGGTCAGGGCGAGGGAGACCGCGTCGTCGACCTCCCACAGGGTGCCGATGACATGCCGGAACCCGGCCAGTTGAAAGGCGCCGGTGATGTGCAGCGACTCGTCGACGAGCGTCGGCGGGGCCTGGGCTGTCGCGCAGGCCGACAGGAAGGCGAACTCCGCGTCCAGGTCCAGCCGGGACACGTCGGCCACGGTGAGCGGGCTGTCCTGGTGATCGTGTACGAGCAGCCGGCCCTGCGCCGGGTCGTTCGGATCGGCCACCGCGTGGCACGCGAAGTGCGCGTACGCCGAGTCGGCCAACCGGTCCAGGACCTGCTCCCGGGTAGCCTGCGCGTCCAGCCCGAGCCACGCTCCGGGCAGCGCCCGCGCCGCCGACGCGGCCTCGCGTTCGGCGCTGGGCAGCGCCCCCGGGCCGCCGGGGGTGGCGCGCATCGCCACCACGCAGGACCGGGCGTCGGGCCGGGACTGCCGCGGCGCGGTGCGTTTGCGGGCGAGCGCGGTCACGGTCGGGGTGTAGGAGGAGACCACCCGGTCGAGGGCGGACCGGCCGGCGCCGGCCTGCGCGGCGTGCAGGGGAAAGAACGCCAGCGGGCCGACCGGGCACCACCAGACGCGCGGCAGCTTCCCGGCGCCGCCGGGCGCGTCGATCCGGTCCAGCACCGGCCCGACCAGGGCGTGCCACAACCAGTCGAGCACGCCGGTGAGCACCGACTGGGCGCGCAGCCGGCTCCGCGCGTCCGCCGCCGGCTCGTACGCCGTGGTGGTGGCCTCCTGGAGCAGCCGGAGCTGCGTCATCGCGTCGTTCAGCGACAGATCCGGCAGCGGCAGCACCGTGACGCGGTGCTGGCGCAGGATGAGCGCGTCGCAGCGCAACTCGCTGGCGATCGGCACGATCACGGGCCCGTCGACCCGGTCGAGCAGCTGCCGGGCGCTGGGCGGGCGCAGGAAGTCGCCCAGGCCGGGCAGCTTGCGGATCGTGTCCAGCAGCACGTTCCACTCGGTCTCCCGGTCCCGGCCGAAGGTGGTGGGTCGGGGCGACTCGGGGACGGGCGCTTCGAAGTCCCGGCGCATCCGCTGGAAGTCGGCCGCCAGACGGCCGTCGGCGCGTTGCAGCGCCGCCCACTCGCCGTCCGCCGTCAACCGCTGGTGCAGCAGCAGGCCCCGCCCGCGCTCCAGCAGCTCCAGGGCCCGCTCCGGCTGCCCGGCGCCGATCACGCAGGAGGCGGCGGTCGCCGCCACCCCGGCCGTTGAGCCGAGATCGGCGTACTGGTCGTGCCGGGTACGCCCCCGCGAGGCCAGCCGGGGCAGCAACGTGACGGCCTCGTCGAAGGCATCCGTCGCCTCCTCCCACCGGCCCAGCGCGGTGAGCGTGTACGCCGCCTTGTCGAAGGCCTGGATCCGGACCGGCACGGCCCCGGAGTCGATGCGGCCGGCGACGCGCGCCCGTTCGGCGGCCTCGGTGAGCAGGGCCTTCTCACCGGTACGCAGATAGGTCGCCCGCAACCCCTGGGCGATGGACAACCCGGTTTCGACACGCTGCGGATCGCGTGCGGGCAGGGCGTCCAGCGCCTCGCGCAGCAGGACGAGCGACTCCTGGAGGTAGGCGGGCTCCCCGGTCGCGTCGTAGAGCAACCGGAGGCTGTAGCCCAACTGGTCCAGGTACAACGCGTGGTTGGCCTCGCCGCGTACGGAGAGCGCGAGCGCCCGGCGCAGCAGGCCGATCGCCATCTCCAGGGCCGAGATGTCGCCGGTCAGTTGGTGCGTCTTCATGCCGATCGTGGAGAGGCTGGCCAGCGCCGTCCGATGGTGCGGATGCCGCTCGGGAACGGTGTTCAGCGCGGCGGCGAACTCCTCCCAGGCCTGGCCGAGCAACTCGGCGCGGCCGGTGCGGTCGACAAGGGTGAGCAACGTCTGCCCGAGCAGGAAACGCGGATCGACGCCCTGCGGCGTGTGGTCCCGCAGCACCGCGATGGCCCGTTCGACATCGGCGACGTGGGTGGTCCCGGCAGCCCTGGCCAGCAGGCACCGCGCTCGCAGCATGACGATCTGGTCCTGGTTGGGCCCGGTGGCGTCCACCGAGGACACCAGCTCCAACGCCTCGTCGACGTAGTCCTCCACACCGGTGAGCTGGTAGGCGCGCAGCAGCGCCTCCGCGTGGATGCCCCGCAACGCGGGCCGGTGCTCCGCGCTGATCCACGTCTCGGCCATCTTCGCGATCGCGGTGAGCCGGTAGAGCGTGTCGACCGAGCCGTCGAAGTCGTGCCGGACCCGATAGACCTGGCAGGTCTTGAGCATCAGCACCGCGCTGTTGGCGAGGTCGGCCGAGGTGTCCTCGGCGAACCGCAGATACTGCTCGGCGATGTCCAGGAGCTGCGGCTCGCTCTCGATCCGGGCCCGGGCCAGCAGCACGTCGGTGTACGTGGCCAGCGCGCGGACGCCGTGCGGCGTACCCAACTCCTGGGCCAGAAAGGAGTCGGCCATCGTGCGGATCGCGGCCTCCAGCACGACGGTCGCCTCGATCAGGTCCTCCCGCGCCCGGTCCGTGTCGTACCTGTCGAGCAGCGCGGCCCCCAGCTCCACCTGGGCCTCGGCCCACCGCCGGTCGCCGCGCGGCTGCCCGGCCGCGGCACGACGCCAGTGGTCGACAACGTCCCTTGCGGAGCGACTCACCAGCGCACCTCCCCGTCGCGGTTGCTCCCCAGCCTGCCAGCCGCACGCCACATCGACAGGAGATAATCAGCCGATGAGTCAATCGGCGCCGGACCGGCAGCTCGACGACGACCGGGCCACCCGGCTGGCCCGGGTCTGCGCGGACATCGCGCAGGTGGGCGACCTGCTCGGCCCCGAACCGGCGCGGGCCCTCGCGCGGCTGCGGGACCTGTCGCTGTCCGACCAGGCCGTGGACGCGGTGCTCGCCGAGGTGACCGAGTTGATGCGCGTCGGCGGGCTGGTCGGCGGCGACACGACGGTCCGGGGAGACCGATACCTGCCGCTGGCCGGCATCCACGGCCGCCGCCCGGAAATCGTGCAGGTGTGCCCCGGCGACCTGTGCGACCGGGTCGAGATCCCCCGGCCGGACGCCGGCTCGCCGCCGCGCTGCGCCGTGTGGGACTGCCCGCTGCCGACGTTCCGGATGGACCGGTGAACGCGGTCATCGCCTCGCTCGGCGGCAAGCTGGCCGAGCGGTGGCTCGCCGCCCTGGCGCTGCCCGGTCTGGTGTTCGTGGCGATCGCCGCCGCGGCGGTGCGCCTCGGCCACGCACACTGGTGGGACCTGCCGCTGCTGGGTCAGGAGGTGGACCGGCTCGCCCTCGGGCCACCGGCCCGCAGCACCGGGTCCGCGCTGCTGATCGTGCTCGGTGTCGTGCTGGGCAGCGTCGTCGCCGCGCTGGCCGCCCAGAGCCTGGAACGCCTGGTCCTGGCCCTGTGGACCCAGGACTGGGGGCGGGCCGGCGAGGCACTGACCCGCCGGCGGCGACGCCTGTGGAACGCCGCGATGGACCGGTACGAGAACGCCCTGCGGGACAAGGCACGCCGGCTGCGGTCCGCCGACCACACCACCGGACCGCTGCCGGACACCCAGGCGCTCGCCCGCGCCTGCGACCGGATCGCGGTGACCGAGCCGGACCGGCCGACGTGGATCGGTGACCGCATGCTCGCCACGGCCGTACGCGTGCGGGCCTGCTACGGCCTGGACCTGGCCGCCGCCTGGCCCCGACTGTGGCTGCTGCTGCCCGAGGAGACCCGGGGCCCGCTCGCCCTCGCGCAGGCCGACTTCGCCGCCGCCGCCCGACGGGTGGGCTGGGGGCTGCTGTACCTGGCGCTCGGCCTGCTGTGGTGGCCCGCGGCCGTCGTCGGCCTCGGCCTGTGCGTGGCGGGCTGGCGGCGGGGGCGTGGCACCGTCTCCGTGCTGGCCGACCTGGTGGAGGCGGTGGTGGATCTGCACGTCCGCACCCTCGCCGCCGCGCTGGGACATCCCACCGACGGCACCTTCGGCACGACCGACGGACAGGCGCTGACCGTCCTGCTCCGCAAGGACCGGTGATCCCGGGGTTCGACGCCGGCGGCGTTTCCGGGAACGTGAGATCCGGGCAGGTATCCCGGGCACTGCCGTCGGCGCGTACGGCCATCGCCGATGTCGCCCGCGCGCAGCCGGCGCCGGCCGGCGTGGCGCGACTGGCCACGCTGGTCGGCCTCACCCGTTGACGGGCCGCGACAAATCCACGCTGACCAGCAATTTCCGCGATTCTGGACGTAGACGTCGGTGAATTGAATGCTTGACCTCTCAATTTTCCCGGTGGTAACTTTCATCGATCGATCGACGCCTCTGGGAAGAGAGAGATCTGTGCTACTGAAGTCCCTCGCCCTTGCCCTGTCCACCGCCGGCCTGCTGGCCACCGTCCCCGCCGCGTCGGCGTCCGCCGCCGGCCCGTGGCCGGACGAGGAGCCGTGGCCGCCCGGCAACTGCCAGCAGGGCACCTTCTGCGCCTGGCCCAACTGGGCTCCGGTGAACACCGGCCCCACGGAGACCCCGTCCCTGGTGACCACCGGCCCGTGGACCGGCAGCGCCCCGACGAAGACCTTCTACAACTACACGACCGCGAACGTCGAATTGGAATACCACCACACGTGGCAGGACGCCTCGACGGTCATCACGCACTGTGCCACCCCGCGCGGCAACATCTTCTACCTTCAGGTGATCGTGACCAAGGTGAACTGGCACGGTTCCTGCTAGTCGCGTGGTGGGGATCCACCCACGAACGTCCCTCCGCCGCTGATGTCACGGGCGAACCCGACCGGGGTTTCCGGGAACGTGAAAAGCGGGCATGTACCCCGGCACTGCTGGAGGGGAGACGGCAATGCTGGTGACTGGTTATCTCGGCGCGGTGCTCATCGGCGCTCTCGTCGGCCTGCTCGGCCGGCTCATCCTGCCGGGGAGGCAGCGGATCGGCATCTTCGCCACGTTCGTTCTCGGCGTCGGCTCGGCGGTGTTGGGCACCGTGGTCGCCAGGGCGCTGCACGTCGACGATGACGCCGGCGTGAAGGTGTGGGTGCTGCGCTGGGACTGGATCGTGCTCGCGATCCAGGTCGGCCTCGCGATCATCGCCGTGGCACTGGCGAACATGCTGACCTTCACCCGGCTTGCCGGCGGCGATGAGACCCCTCGCCGGCGCGTCCGTCGCACCAAGGCCAAGCGCGAATCGTGATCGCGATCTTTCCGCCGGGTGGGCTGACGAGGTCGGCGGATCCCCGCTCCCCGATCAGCGTGCCCCCGTCACACTGATTCGCTCTCAAGATCCGCACAACATCAGGGATGTTGCTGTCTCCCGCATGGCGGAGGCAGCAGTATCAGGGAAGTTGCGCGGATCTTGGCGAGCGAGCGAGCGGGCGGGCGGGCGGGCGCGCAGCGCCGAGAACCGCAGCGGAGGGACCACTCGCACGAGTGGTCCCTCCGCTGGGTCGCGTGGCTAGACTTCAGGTTGGCAGTTCACCTGTGCTCTGCTGCGGCGGACGCAGACCTCGGGAGGGTGTTGCAGCACCCTCTCGAGGGGCCGTCCGGTCGGACGGCGCCTACTCGCAGAAGACCCGCACGGTGGCATCGGGGGAGTCCACCTCCACCGTCATGTCGTCGAGGTGCTCCACGAGCGCCTCCAGCTGCTCGGGCTTGAGCTGCGTCAGGTCGATCGGCACGCCCGAGTCGCTGAGTGAGGCGTTGGCCTTGACCAGCGCCTGCGGCGGGACCAGCGCCGCCAGCCGTACGCCGGCCCGCAGCAGTTGCAGCGGCACCCGCACGTTGACCCGCGACGGCTCGCCGTTGTCGGTGGCGTCCACCACCACCCGCAGGTACTTCAGCTTGCCCTTCGGTCGGGCGTCGAGACCTGCCGCCGCCGGTGCCTGGTCCCGTTCGAGTGCGGCGATGAGCTGCTCCGCCTCCTCTGCGGTGATCTTGCCGGCGGCCAGCATGTCGAGGATGTCCTTGCGTTGTTCGGTCATGTCGAACCTCTCCTATCGGATGGCCACGAGCACGGCCGTGCGGCCCTGCTCGATGTCGAAACGGGCGCCGGGCAGCGCGGAGATGACGCGCCAACCGGCGCCGAGTGCCCGCACCGCGCCGATGCGGAACACCAGGCAGGCCACGATCGCCGCGAGCGCGACCAGGACCACGACCGGGAAGAGCAGGAGCACCACCGGGAGCACCGGAACCCACAAGCGGATGGGTCGGTGGCCCGGGCGATCGACCTTCACGGTCACCAACTGCGGCATCACGACCGGCCTTCCAGCTCGGCCAACGCCTGCTGGGCGTTGATCTCACCGCGGCGCAACCGGTCGATGACGTCGGCCCGCGACGGCGCCGGGTCGGTCTCGACGAAGTCGAGCATCTGCGTGATCCGGTTGAGCCGTGACTTGATCGTCGGGTAGCTCACCCCGAAGATGCGTTCCATCTCCTTGATCGAGCCGTGGCAGCGCACGAACGCAGTGACGAAAACCTGATCCTCGACGTTGAGCTGAGCCAGCTGCGGCAGCTCGAACTCGCCCTCGATCGCGACGCCGTTGCCCGCCAGGCGCACCCGCTCGACGACGAACGGCTGCCCCCGCGTCAGGCTGGTGAGTTCCTGCCAGTCCATCGCCTGATCTGTCATACCTAAATTTGTACCTTAAGAATCCTCAACTTCCAAGAGTCGGACCTTAACTTTCTTAATATCGGTGCTCGGCTGCCCCGATGACCGTCTGGGCCCAGGCCGCAGCGCGACGGCCTGGGCCCGAACAGTGGCGGATCACCGTCAGGCATCTCTCCCGACGGTGCGCGCGTGGGTCGTCGCGGGCCGGGAGGTGACGTCGCGGTTCGGGACGGAAGTCCGACGTTCCGTGTTCGCCTGCTCACGGAAAGTCCAATCTGGAACCCGGCTCGCCGTGGGGCGGCCGTACACAGCGGACAGTGGAGGTTCGGATGCTGATCATCGCGGAGGAGCGGGACACCTACCCGCCGAAGGGTCAGATCCCCAACCTGGAGACCGACGAGAAGGCGTGCGGCGACATCCTGGTCCGGATCACACCGCTCCTGCCCAGCGACCTCAGGGGCGAGGTGGTCGGGGCGTTGGTGGACTGGTCGGCGAGCACGTTGCTGGAGCACCGCACCTTCGGGACCTGGGCCGAAGCCATCACCGCCGCGACCAGCTACGCGCGCAACGACATGGCCCGTGCCACCGACGAGGGCCAACGCCAGCGTGACGAGGCTGTCGGCGACGGCGACCTGGCGAAGCTCAACGCGGCGGTGGGGAGCACGGGACGCACCGGCGACCCGCAGATCACCCGACGCGACGAGAGCCGCAGGTGGGCGAACTGCGGAATAGCCGCGTTCCAGATTCGCGAGCAGTTGCGCCACAGGGGCGGCGAGCCTGTCCGCCTGTCCAGCCAGACCTACGGCAAGGGCAAGGGCGCCGCGCTCAAGCAGGCGCTGCGCGTCCAGCCCGCCACCGCCCAGACCGTCCTGCTGCTGGACTGCCAGTTCCCGCAGGTGCACAACTTCGTCATCGAGGTGCACCACGACGGGGCGCGTTACCTGGCCCAGGGCTACCAGGGCACCTACTTCGCGCACTGGTGGCTCGGCATCAACGACAGCTACTCCGGAGAGGCTTCGCGCGAGATTCTCGCCCTGCGCGAGCGGTACGGGTTGGGTCGGGCGATCAGCAAGGAGAACTACGAGAGCCTGCTCGACGGCCTGGCCGCGGCCATCTCGTCCGACTGGCACCAGGCCGCGAACCAGTGGCAGACGTTGCCGTTCAATCCGGACCGGCAGGAGATCGACGGGATCCGCCGCCGGTCCGAAGCGCCAACGATCCTCGTCGAGGTGTTCGAGCTGCGCAAACCGGCGGTGGCTCGGGCGGCGTTCGGCGCGAGCGGCGCTGTGTCGCTCAGCGAGCTGGCGACCCGCGGGATGACGACCGCCTGACGCGATGTTCCCGGCCGGTCGGCAACCGACCGGCCGGGAACACGGGCCGAGGCGGGACCCGGTGCGGTCCCGCCGCGTGCGCGTCTATGCACCCGAGATGGCCTTGAGCGCCGTGTCGAGCGCCTGGTCGGCCGGGACGGGTACGTCGGGGACCACGCCGACGCCCTCCCAGTTGGTGCCGGTGACGCTGTTGATGGTCCGGGCGGTCGGCACGGTCACGAGGATGTGTTCGGTGACCGGGTGGCGGGCCGTCGGGTGCGCACCGCCGCGGGTCGTCTCCCCGACGACGACCGCCCGGCCGTGCGCCTGAAGGGTGTACGCCACGTCCTCGCCCCCGGAGAACGTCGTCGCGCTGGTGAGCACATGGACCGGACGGTCCGCGTAGCGCGGCGCGGGAAGGTGCGCTGTCGTCCAGAACTGGCGGGTGGCGCCGGTGGACCGCTCGTAGAAGTCGTTGAGATGCACCTGGTCGTCGCGGAAGAAGTAGCTGCACCACATCGCGGCGCCCTCCGGTGTTCCGCCGGTGCACGCGCGCAGGTCGAGGATGAGCGCGGAGCTGAGGGCGACCAGTTGCATGGCCGCGCCGATCGCGGCGGCGCCCTCGTCGGCGTACGCGATGCGCCGCACGTCGATGAGCCCGACGTTCCCCTCCAGGTGCTCGACCCGGCGGATCCCCTGGTTCTCCGCCCTGAGCAGCGCGCGGAACGCGGCCCGCCCGCCGTCCTCGTCCGCCGGATCGAGCGACTGCGGCTGGTCCGTCCAGAGCAGCCGCAGATGCCTGTCCGGGCACGCCTGCTGAAGGTGGGCGGTCACCGTCGTGCAGAGCGCCGGCCCGTCCAGGTCGTCGTACTCGCCGGCAGCGAGACGACGCCGGATCGCGGCGTCGATGTCGGCGACCTTCGCGGGAAAGACGTATCCCGCCTCGATCCGGTCCAGGGCCTGTCGGATTATCTGTTCGTTGGAGGGCACGGCGGGCCAGGGTAGACCGCGCGCAGCCTCATGGCCATCGAATTCCGCGCGGCGCCAGGTGCTGAGCCTCCAAGCCTTGCGGCGCAGCGGGCTCAGGGGCGCGGCAGGAAGCCCACGAGCGACGTGCTGATCGCGAGCCGCAGGGCTGTCCGCAGGTCGATGTGGTAGACCGCGAGCGCCGGCTCGGACTCGTAGACGGCGAGCAGGCTCGGCGGCGGCGACGTGTAGGCGGACACCGCGCCCGCCACGAGCAGGGCTTGCAGGCAGAACAGTTCGGCGCGTTCGCCGACCTCGGGCAGGTGCCGCCGGATGAGGTCGGCCATCCGTGCGAGGTTGGCGAGTGAGGCGCGCTTGTGGCGGCGGACCGCCTCGACCGAGACGTTGTGCTCGAGCACTCCGCCCTGTGCGCCGAAGAGATCGCAGAGCACCGTCTGGGCGGCGAGCGACCGGCTGAGCACGTCCGCCGCCTGCTCGGCCCGTTCCCGCGCGGACCGGCTCGGGTCGACGCCCTGGCCCAGTTCCTGCTCCAGCTCGGTCAGCCAGGTCGCCGTCCGGTCGTCCAGCAGGTCGAGCAGCACCGCTTCGCGGGACTCGAAATAGCGCAGCACCGCCGTCTTGGCCAGGCCCACCCGCCGGCTCAGCTCGTTCAGGGTCACCTCGGCCACCGACATCTCGTCGAGCATCGCCGAGGTCGTCTCCAGGATCGCCTGGCGCCGGACCGCACGCTGCTCCTCGCTGCGTGCCCGCTGGAACGTCATGACGCCAACCCTAACTTAGGTACCGCCGGTCTCTTGACAGTGTACCGGCGGTACATTACCGTTCGGGCATAACTTACCGGCGGTACATTAGGAGCCTGAGATGAACTGGACCGAGCAGCAGATTCCGCGCCAGGACGGCCGGGTGGCAGTGGTCACCGGCGCCAACACCGGGCTGGGCTTCGAGACCGCCCGGCTGCTCGCCGAGCGCGGGGCGTCGGTCGTGCTGGCCGTACGCGACACCGAGAAGGGCAGGCGGGCCGCCGCCCGGATCAACGGCGACGTCTCCGTCCAGGAACTGGATCTGACCTCGCTGGAATCCGTGCGCGCCGCCGCGGCCGACCTGCGTACCGCCCACCCGCGGATCGACCTGCTGATCAACAACGCCGGCGTGATGTACACCCCGAAGCAGACCACCCGCGACGGCTTCGAGATGCAGTTCGGCACCAACCACCTGGGCCACTTCGCGCTCACCGGCCTGCTGCTCGACGTGCTGCTGCCCGTGCCCGGCTCCCGCGTGGTAACCGTCAGCAGCGTCGGGCACCGCATCCGCGCCGCCATCGGATTCGACGACCTGCAGTGGGAGCGTTCGTACAGTCGGGTCGCCGCCTACGGCCAGTCGAAGCTCGCCAACCTGATGTTCACCTACGAGTTGCAGCGCCGGCTCGCCCCGCACAGCACCACCGTCGCGGTGGCCGCGCACCCCGGCGTCTCCAACACCGAACTGGTCCGCAACGCCCCGGCGGCCGTGCGCGCACCGATCACCTGGTTCGCCCCGGTGATCACCCAGCCCGCGGCGGCGGGCGCGCTGCCCACCCTGCGCGCCGCCACCGACCCGGCCGTCCTCGGCGGGCAGTACTACGGCCCCGACGGCCTGGGCGAGACGCGCGGCTACCCGAAGCTCGTCACGTCCAGCCCCGAGTCCTACGACCTGACGGTGCAACAACGCCTCTGGGCCGTCTCGGAAGACCTCACCGGCGTCCGGTTCCCGGTCGGCCAGGCGGCCTTCGCGGCGTGACCGTGCCACGAGGCAGGTGATCGGTCGCGGCGGGACCCGGACGGGTCCCGCCGCGACCGTCAGCGTGGCCCGACGCGCAGCCCTCGGCCGACCTGCCAGGAGGCGGCGGGCCAGGCCGCGACGAAGCCGGCGATCAGCCCGATCTGACCGGCGAACCAGAAGGTGGGGCTGTCGGGCCGTAGGGGCGGCTCGGGAAAGACCATGTGGTGCGCCAGCGTCAGCCACGCGAACAGCGCCGACTCGAACACCGTGATGGTCAGCAGTTCCGCCCTCACGACTGCCGTCAGCGCGCGCCAGATCTGCGCGACGCGGTGAGCCGGCCCCTCGAAGAACCGAAAGAGCACAGCGATCGTCACCGCCGCCAGATAGTCGCCGACGTAGGTGATCCACAGCCCGTTGCGAGCCGGGTCGAACCTGAGCGCGTACAGGGCGACCTCGGCGACGATGAAGCCGAGAGCGCAGTGCGCGCCACAACGGGACACCTGCGTCAGGACGACGCCCCGGTGGGGCCGTCGAGGCTCCTCGTCCCCCCGTCGTTGCGCCAGCGCCTGCGGCCGGCCCCAGTTCCAGTAGAGGCGGACGGCCGCCGGGCCGACGTAGAGGACGGTCACCAGCCAGACGATCTCCATGACCTTGACCGGCTGACGATGCCCGCGCAGGTAGGTGTCGGCGAGGACGATCGCGAAGCTGACGACGCCGACCGCGAGCGAGGCCCAGGAGAGCGCCAGGAGCCAGGTTGGCTGCATCCCCGCCCCTTCCACGCGCCGGGCGCCGGTGCCGGCCGCGGCCGAACGTGGAGGGGGCTCGCTGACCGGTGTCGACGGCCGAGGACGCCCCACAGTCTGTCACGCCGTACCCGCCCGTACCGGCGGATCGGGCGTCCTGCTGGCCGCGGTCGCGCACGGCCGCCGCTCGTCGGTCTGGCCCCCGCACCCGCTAACTGTCGAAGTCGACGCCGGCGAGTGACACCTCGCGGTGCGCGGCGAGGCGTTCGGCCTGTGCGGTGATGGCCTCGCGCGTGCCGGTTGACAGCCTCTGCCAGGGCTGGACCGCGACCGTGAGCGTCCGGCCGGACTTGCGGGGACGCCAGGTGCCGACCAGGTCGCCGTCGACCAGGACCGCACCGGGGCGGCCCAGCACCGGCCACAACTCCTTCGCGCGGGCGGCGTCGGGTGCCAGGGTCGCCCGGTCCTTCGCCTGAAGGAACAGGTCGAACGGGCCGAGCAGGCGGGTCACGCCGCCGCCGGCCGACGTCAACGCCTCCTCGTCGGCGGCCAGCAGCGAACGGGACTCGCCGTCGACAGTCACCTCGACCACGTCGTCGGGCCAGCGCGCCTTCACGTCCTTGACCGGGGCGTCGAGATAGCCGGCCACCTGTTTGGGGGTGGCCGGGCCGAGCAGACGCAGGTACGCGCGGATGACGTCGAACCGGTCAGCCGGGGCGGACGCCTTGCCGAACCCGGTGATGCGCCGCAGGACCGGAGGTGACGTGTCGAGCTGCAACTCCAACCCCGCCCGCGCGGCGGCGAGCCGGAACGGCATCTCGTACAGGTGTGTGGCGTCGCAGACCCGGCAGAACCGCAGGTACGGCTCGGGCAGCACCGTGGCCAGACGGCCGGAGACGTCTCCCTTGACCGTCGGCCTGGCGACGATCTCCCGCATCCGGCCGGCCACCTCGTCGAGGGCGGCGAGGTTGCCGATGCCGGCGGCCTTCAACGGCTTGGCGGCGTCGTAGATGCGCTTGCCCGCGTCGGCGTCGGAGAAGGGCTCGACCGCGGCCACCACGTGCCCGACGTCCGCCCGGCGGTAGAGGTGCGGTGCGCCCCGCACCGTCCAGAGCAGGACCACGTCGGCGTCGGACAGCGCGGTCACGTCGACCCCACGGGCAGCGAGGGCCCACCGGGCGCCGTCCGGGCCGGTGTTCTGCACCCCGATGTCCAGCAGGGCGGTGTCGGCGAGCGTGCCCTGATCCCGGTCGAGCTGCTGGGCCCGGACGCGGAAGTTCATCACCTGGCGCCGATCAACCATGCCTGCACCCTAGCCACGGGCGGCGCTTCCGTCGTCGGGCCACCAGCGAGACTCGCCAGTTCTCCAGCGCCCACGACCCGCGAAGCGCCGTGACGCGCCCTTCTCGGCCACCCTGGCGAGAGCGGCGAAGCGGTGCGCGCCGAGGCGGAACGCCGAGGGCCACGTCGATCCCTGGTGCGCGGTAGTCTGCCCCGGCTGTCGATCAACGGGGGTTCGGAAATGGCAATTCGTAGCTGGCTGCTCGTCGGGCTGTTGGTGCTGGTGGCAGGCTGCGAGTCGGGCGGAAAGGGAACGCCCGAACCTGCCCCCACCGACCCGCTCGCGCAGG
The DNA here is from genome assembly GCF_040648635.1 of Micromonospora sp. NPDC049114. Taxonomy (NCBI): domain Bacteria; kingdom Bacillati; phylum Actinomycetota; class Actinomycetes; order Micromonosporales; family Micromonosporaceae; genus Micromonospora; species Micromonospora sp. NPDC049114. Next base: position 221,980 of record NZ_JBEZEA010000008.1, read on the forward strand.
TGCGTGCCGCGGCCGCCAAGACCGCCGGGGTGCCCGCGCACGTCACGTTGAGCGCGCCGAACGTCGAGGTGGCGGGCGACACCGACCCGGCGGGCCGGGCGCTGACCCTGACCGTCACCACGGGCACCGGCGGCGAGGCTGTCGAGTCCCGGGTGCGGGTGGTCGGCGACGACGCGTGGATGACGCTGGGCAGCACCTACATGCCGAACCTCGACCCGACGAAGTTCATCTGGTTCCCGACGGCGGAGTTCGCCTCGGCGTCAGTGGTGCACCTGGGGGACGCGTTCGATCCGGCCGGGATCAAGGGCTTCGCCGCAGCCATGACGGCCGCCACGCGTACGGGGGAGGGCACCTACTCCGGCAAGCTCGACTTCGGCGTGGCGCCGGCAGGGGTGTCTCGGGGCCTCCTCCCCGCGAAGGCAGAGAGTTTGGAACGCCACGGCGGTGTGTCGCAGTCCGTGCCGTACGAGGCGTCGGTGGACGCTCACGGCTACCTCACGTCGCTGACCGTCTCGTTGCCGACCTTCGCCACCACGGCCACGTTCTCCGACTTCGCCAAGCCGGTCACCATCGGCAAGCCGAGCGACGCCGAGATCATCGAGGTGCCGGACGCGTTGCGCCGCCTCATGTCGCGCTAGCGGCCGTCGCGGCGGTCTGCGGCTCCGCAGGTGAGCTCCGGCGTACGCAGATGGAGATGTCCGCGTCGTTCGAACCACCCGTCCAGTGTCCGCCCGGAGTGGGCGGCGTCGACAAAGCGCACGGTCACCCCCCGCCTCTGGCCCGAACGCGCCGCCATGCGTCGTCACCGTCGCGCTGGGGCGGCGGCGTTCCGCCGTCCTGAATGGTGCGGTGGCCGGGCTGTCGTGATCCGGACAATCGCCGGACGCGCCCGGCGCGACCTGCGTGGACAGTCGGCGTCGCACCCGCTGATCCCGACGGGGTGTCCGCGAGCGGTGCCCGGATGGTGCAATGGGGGCACGATGCTGGCATTGATGACGGAGGTGCGTGTGGACGGTGTGGAACTGCTTCTCGCCGCGCTGGCGCTCGGTGCGTCGACGGGCGTCACCGACGCGACAAGCGCCGTGGTCCGCGATGCCGCCGACAGTTTCCGGGGCCTGGTGCGTCGCCGGCTGACCGGCGAGGGCCAGGAGGCGCTGCGGGCGTTCGAGGCCGAGGGCGCCGACTCGGGCGTCTGGCAGGTACGCCTCGCCGACGACCTCACCCGCGCGGGCGTCGACCGGGACGAGCAGATCCTCAGCCTCGCGCGGGAGCTGCTGGCGCAGGCCGAGACGGCCGACGTGCGCACCGAGATTGGCCAGGTCGACCTGCGCGGGGCGAAGGGCGTCCAGTTCGGCAGTTACAGCACCCAGCACATCACCTTCAACTGAGGCAACCGGCAGATGGGCGACAGTCGGCAGCCGGAGGACGACCCGTCTCGCGGCGTCGACGCCCGCCACGCCCGGGGCGTGCAGTTCGGCCCCCACAGCCGCCAGTACAACATCTTCGGCCCGGTCGTACGGTCGGCGTACCTGGCGGAGGTGCACCGGATCGCCCCGGCCGACCTGCTCGACCGGGAGGACGAGCTGGCGCGGCTCACGGCCTTCTGCACGGGTGACGGGTCGGGCGCGTACCTGCGGTGGGAGGCTGGCCGGGGCGCCGGGATGACCGCGCTGCTGTCCTGGTTCGTGCTGCACCCGCCGCCGGGCGTACGGGTCGTGTCGTACTTCGTCGTCGCCGGCCGCACCGAGCGGCAGACCCGCGACGCGTTCGTCGACGTCGTGTTGGAGCAGTTGGTCGAGCTGACCGACGGGTCCATGCCGGGTCATCTCACCGGGTCCACCCGGGAGGCGCACCTGCTGGGCGGGTACCTCGACGCGGCCCAGGCGTGCGAACGGCGGGGCGAGCGGCTGGTGCTCGTCGTCGACGGCCTCGACGACCGGCGGGACGCCGCCGGTGTCGCGACGCTCCTGCCCGACCGGCTGGTCGGTGGAATGCGGGTGGTCCTCGGCACCGACTTTGGGTGGCGGGTCCCGGCCGACCTGCCACCACGGCACCCGCTGCGGGAGTCGAACCGGCCCCACCTGCTGGCGCCGTTCGTCGGCCCCGACGAGCAGGCCCGACGGGAGGCGCGGTACGCCCGCAATGCCGACGAGCGGGTCCGGCGGGAGGCGGAGCGACACCAGGCCGCCGATGAGCGCCGAGCCGTGCAGCGGCAGATCGACAAGTGGCGGGCCGCCGAGGTGGAACGGGCCAGGCCGGCGGCGCGGGCGGCAGCCGTACGCCGGGCGCTGACGTTCGTCGCCGGGTGGACGGGGCTCCTCGTGCTGCTCACCTGGTTGGCCCGGGGCTGGCCCGATCCGCGGGTCGCGGGCGTCCTGAGCGCCCAGCTCGTGGCGGGCGGGCTGGCCGCGGCGATCGTGCTCGTACCGTCGGCGTTCCGACTCGGCGCGGCGTACGCGCCCAGGCCGGCCTCGGCGGTGGCCTGGATCGACCGATCCCGGTACGGCCTGCTGGTGCAGGTGCTCGCCTTTGTGGTGTTCGTCGTCCTGGGTGGCGCTGGCGCGGCCGACTACCTCGACGCCCGCGACGACCGGCAGCTGGAGCGGTCCTTCGGCCGGGCCGGGGCTCTGCCCTCCTTCGACGAGGTGGTGGCGTTCCTGTTCCTGCTGCTCATCGCGGTCGGCTGCGTCGCGGCCGGCCTGTACCTCGCCGCGAGAGCCGTCCGACCCTGGTACGAGCAGCACCGGGAGCGGGAACGAGCGTCCCGGGCACTCGTCGACGAGGCGGCCGTCGCGGCCGAGCGGGAGGCGTACGCGGGAATGAGCGCCGACGTGTTGTCACCGCGAGCGGCCGACCGGGCCCGGGCGTACCAGGACCTGCTGGCCCGGCTGGCGGGGCAGCGCCGGCGTCACCCGCGCCGCTAGGTCTCGTCGTCGGCGAGGTCGCGGGGTGTGAACGGGGTCAGGAGGAGATCGGTGAGGCGCCGTGTGGCGTCCGTGTCACCGGACAGCGCGAGCACGCCCGCGTCCGCTGCCGCCGCCATGGTCATCTGCTGCCCGCAGACGGCTCGGAGGGTGTCGATGTCGGTGGTGAGTGTCGCGTCGGGTTCGGCTGTCGTGCCGCGGCGCAGCTGCACCGAGTCGTCGGCGACCTCGGCGAGGTAGGTGTCGGCGTCGATGTGGAAGGCGTAGACGCCGCGGAGATCGCCCGCCCGCGCCGGATCGAACCCCACCTTGATGGTGAGCAGCAGGGAGTCGATGCCGAGAGCGCCCTCGGGTAGCTGCGGGGACTGGCTTCCCCAGCGGCCGAACTCCAGCAGGATGGGCTCCAGCGCGCGCCCCCATGCGGTCAGCTCGTAGAGGTGGACCCGCGCCGGCGGCCCCAGGTCCCGCCGTCGCACCACGCCGTGCTCGGTCAGCTCGCGCAGTCGCTGGCTCAGCACGTTGGGGCTCACCCCGGGGAGCCCGCCGAGCAGGTCGTTGAAGCGCCGGGGGCCGAGCAGCAGGTTGCGGACCACCAGCAGCGCCCACCGCTCGCCGATGATGTCCAGTCCACGTGCGACACCGCACGGATCCCCGTAGTTACGCCCGCCGCTCACGATCTCCACACTACACGGCTCCTAATTCAGGAGTGACGCTTGTTTTGTAGGAGTTGTGCCTCTAGCTTGACTCTCATGAGCCTGCCCAAGACCGAGACGGCGAGCCTGCCGCAGGGTGATGTGAAGCTGCTCGACACCCCCGTGGCGCGGCGCCTGCTCGCGGCCCCCGTGGCGCGGCTCGCCTGGACCAGCAGGGACGGGACGCCGCGACTGATCCCGGTGAACTTCCTGTGGACCGGCGACGAGCTGGTCGTCGGCGCGTTCGCCGGCACGTACAAGATCCGCGACCTGCGGGCCCGGCCGGACGTGGCGATCTGCATCGACACCGCCAACGGGCTACCCGAGGTGCTCATGCTGCGCGGCAAGGTCACCCTGACGGAGGTCGAGGGCGTCCTGCCGGAGTACGCCGTCATCCAGCGCGCGGGGATGGGCGACGAGGCGGGCGACACCTACCTCGCGGCGATCGACAAGCCGGGCCTGCGGATGGTCCGGATCGGCCTGCGCCCGACGTGGGTCGGCGTCGTCGACTTCCAGGAGCGCTTTCCCGACCGGACCCCGGAACCCGTCCGAGCCGCGCTCGCCGGCGGTCGCTGACCCGCATCAACACACCTGATGGAGGAGCGCATGTCGAAGATCGTCGTGTCGATGTGGATCACCCTGGACGGATTCGTCGCCGGCCCGGACGACGAGATGGACTGGCTGCTGGCCGACGACCAGCTGCAGACGTACGAGCGGGATCTGGTGGAGAGCGCCGGCAGCCTGCTGCTGGGCCGGATCACCCACGCCGACTTCGCCGGCTACTGGCCGGTCGCCGCCCGCAACCCCGACGAACCGGCCGCCGTCCGTGGCTACGCCCAGCGACTCGACGCCCTGGAGAAGATCGTCGTCTCCGCCTCGGGAAACATCGCGGACTGGAAGGGCACCCGCAGGATCACGCGCGTCGACCCAGACGAGATCGCCGAGACCAAGCGCGCGTCCGGCGGCGACATCGTGGTCTACGGCAGTCTGGCGGTTATCCGGTCCCTTGCCGATCTCCGGCTCATCGACGAACTCCACCTCCTGGTGCACCCCCTGTTCCTGCGCCAGGGCAAGGCGTTGTTCGACGGCGGGCGACCGCCCGCACGACTGGCGCTGGTGTCCGCCGAACCCTTCGAGTCCGGCGTCGTCCTCATGAAGTACCGCCCGCTCAACGGCGGGTGACGCGACGCGGGCCGCGCGTCCCGCCCCCGACGGTCCCGCTCCCCGGGGGCGGGGACGTGGCTCCCTCGGAGCGGGGATTCGCTGGTCGTGCCGTTCGGGCAGCGTCATCGCGGAAGGAACCGACGCTTCCCACCGATGGGGGTTACGACCGTGACGCAGACCCGGACCGTCGACGCCCCGACGACACCACCGCCACCGCGATGGGCCCGCCGTGCCGGTCACGTGGCGTGGATCGCGCCCGTGCTGGGGTTCATCCCGCTGCACGTGCCCTGGATCCTCGGCATCCCGCTGTTCGCCAATCCCGACCCGTTCGCGCAGTGGTACCACGGTCGCGGGCCCGGCGTCGGGGATCACCCGGTCGACGGCTTCCTGGGCCTGCCGGCCGGCGCGTTCTATCTGGGCCTGCTGTGCGTCCTCGCCGGGCTCGGCGGCGTCCTGGCGCTCGGCCTGATCCGCGACTGGGGACTGACCTTTCCCCGGTGGGTGCCGGGGCTGCACGGACGCCGGGTGCCGCCGTGGGTGCCGCTGACCCCGACGGTCCTCGGATCCGCCGTGATGATCGGATATTCGGCGACCCTGCCCTGGCAGTTCGCCGCCGACCTGTCCGAGTCCGACGCGCAGGACATCTTCACACCGACGGGCGTCCTGATCGGCCTTCCACTGCTGCTGGCCTGGGCGATCGCGTTGCCGCTGGCCGGCTGGTCCTACTACCGCCGTACCCGTGTGTCGCGCTGACCGGTCCGCGCGCGGACGCGGTGCGGCCGCGCGCGGATCACTCGAAGAACTTGATGCCGAACCCGGTGTCGGCCGTGGGGCCGGGCACGTTGGCGCGGCGGTAGGTGGTGTTGCCCCACCAGCAGAACGTCCCGGTGTACCAGTAGCGGTTGGCCCAGGAGTACGGGGTGCCCTTGGGGACGGCGTGGAACATCAGCGGGAATCGCGGCCCGGCCGGTGGGCTCGTGGCGATGTCGCCGTTGAGCAGGACGAAGCTGTGGTGGCCGGGGCCGTTGACATGCAGGGTCGGGTCCCAGCCGGCCATCATGGTGGCCGGGTTCGAGCCGAACAGGCAGCCGTTGGACTTGTACCAGTCCCACACGTACGTCGGGTCACCGCCGGCCCGCAGGCGCAGGTCGGCCAGGCAGTACTGGTCACTCCAACTGCCGTTGGCGGAGTAGACGATGTGGAGCTGCCCGTTCGGGTCCCGGATCGCCTCGGGGGCCTCGTTGATGTACGGGTTGCCGACGACGCGCTCCCAGCTCTCCCGGGGCTGGGAGATGATGAACCGGTTGCCGGTCGGGGTGAGCGGGTCGCTCATCCGGCTGAGGTAGATGTTCTGTTCGACGTTGGTGTCGCCGGCCCACCCCGACCAGACGAACCACCGCTGCCCGTTGAAGGTGAACAGGCTGCCGTCGATGGCCCACTTGCCGCCGGGCAGCGCGAGCTGCCGCTCGGCCGTGTAGCCGCTGGCCGGTGACGCCGAACTGATCACGTACATGCGGTGCGCCGCGCCGCGCCCCGCCGAGAAGTAGATGTGGTAGCGGCCACCGTCGGTAACGATCTCCGGTGCCCAGACCTCGCCCAGGTCGCGGGTGTCCGACCAGACCTGACGGGCGGTGGCCCCGGCGAGCGCGTCGGTCGAGGACGCCTGCCGGACGGCGATCCCACCGTTGGCCGACTGCGCGGAGATGTACGTGCCGCCGACGCGGATCACGCTCGGGTCGGCGGCCCGCAGACCTGTCCGCGCAGCCTCCGCCGGCCCGGCGGCGGGCACGGACAGCCCGGTGCCGACGACGGCGGCCAGCAGGACGGAGAGGAGCCGGGTGAGGATTCGATCGTCCATCGGGGGTCCTTCCGTCGCCCGGGTGTTTTCGACCCGCAGTCTATTGGAGAACATGAATGGCGTGCGGGTTTGCCCGGGCGCGGGCGCCGATTGGTGTTCCCGGCTGTCTGCGGCCCGCGCTGCCTCTGCTCGCGTCGCCGTGACGCTGGGGCCACCGCGGTCACCCACCGAATTTCGGCCCTTTCGTCGATGGACGCTGATCGCCCGTGCACGGTGAACGACGGGTGTCTCTCTAGACTGTCGCTGATGCTTCCACTGAGAGACTGCGGGCCGATTGGCCGCCGGTCGCCCGAGTCTGGACCGAACTGCCGGCTGGGTACGGTGCGAGATGAGTGCGATGAGGGCTGACGTGGAGATCGTTTCGTTGGAGGCCGCGACGGCGGTTGGCGTCGAGACGGTAGGCGGCAAGGCTTTCGCCCTCGCCAGGTTGATGCAGCACGATGTTCGGGTACCGCCGGGCTTCTGCGTCACCGTGCGGGGTATGGAACGGCTGGAGTCCGCCCAGGTCGCGGCCGGCCTTGCCGAGGCTCTCACCGTGCTCGGCGAGGGCAAGGTCGCCGTGCGCTCGTCCGCCGTCGCCGAGGACGGCAAGCACGAGTCGTACGCAGGGATATTCCGCACCGTTCTCGACGTGGCACCGGAGCCGGACGGCGTCCGTCAGGCGCTGTACGCGGTGCAGCGGTCGCTGCACGAGGCGCCGGCCAACTCCTACCGCCAGGCGATGGGCCTCGCACCATCGAGCATGTCCGCGATCGTCCAGCCGATGATCGAAGGTGACTGTGCCGGCGTCATGTTCACCCGCGACCCGGTAACCGGTGCCCGGCAACTCGTCATCGAAGCGATCGTGCCCGGTGCCGGCTCCGGTGCGGCCGACTACGTCGTTCTGGAGCCGGGCGGGGCCCTTGTCACCCCCGATGTCGAGGACGTGGCGCCCGCCCTCGCCTCGCTGCTCCCCGAACTCGCCCGCGTGGCACGAACCTGCGACGAGGTTCTCGGTGAGGGGCAGGACATCGAGTGGGCCGCGCGCGACGGCGACCTGTGGATCCTGCAGAGCAGACCCATCTCATCCCTCACCTAACGCCGACCTGACGCGCTCACTCGCTCAAAAGGCGGATGAACACCGACGAGAAGAGCAGCGCGAGCAGCATCGCGGCGAGGAAGAAATAGACCAGCGAGACCAGATCCATGATTCCGTACGCGGTGTAGCGCTGCGGGTCGGGAGTGACGGTGGACAGCAGGGTGTAGTGCAGCGTACGTCCGTACTGGAGGTCAGGTTTACCGATGTCCACGACGGGCGGCGCCGTCTGCGGGGCCTCAACGCGGCCGGCCACGGTCACTGGTGGACGGGTGGGCGTCGTGTAGAGCACCCCGTTCGAGCTTGACGTAGCACCGATGATGGTGGTCGCGATGGTGAAGATCAGCCACAGCAACAGAAGATTGCGCACGATCCTGCCGGGCCGTACACCGTATCCGCTGATCACCTCGGCGAGGTACGCACCGGCGGTGCGGACGGCCGTCTTCACCATGCTCTCGCGGAAGCGGCCGAGTGTCAGTGGACTGAGCCGGTAGTAGGAGCGGGTTAACCAGTACCGCTCCTGGTAGAGGCAGTGCAGGGCGGTTTCGCCGTTCTGATTCTCCCGGTACAGCCGCTTGAGGCGATTGTAGACCTGCGACTTTTGGAGCGCTGCTTCCTGCGGTTCCAGCTCGGTGAACGTGTACCGATAGTTTCCCACCTGGTAGTCCTGCCGGCATAGCTCGGTTGTCGGGCCGATCTGCTGACCGAAGGTAATGGCCCTGATGTACTCGGGGTGGGTTTCGCTGATGAGGACCGCTCGCCGGTGCTCCTCGATGGAGAAATTCAGGAGCTGCGCATACGTGACGTTGGCGGTCGAGTTCAGCAGCCATCCGTAGATGAAGCTGTGCGTGAAGTTCGCCCGGGTCAGGTTGGCGTTGTCCAGCTCCGCGGCGTACAGCACGGAGCGCGAGAAGTTGCATCGGTAGAGGTCGGCCCCGGTGAACTTCGCATGACTGAGGTCGCTGTTCGAGAAGTCGCAGTCCTTGAGGACTGCCCCCGTGAAGTCGACGCCTACCAGGCATCGGTTGGAAAAATCCACGCCGACGAGTGTCTTGCCGCGGAACTGGTCCGGTGACCAGGCGCCGGTATAGGGGTGTGTTGTCACGCTGTTAGGTCCCCCACCTGTGCTGGGTGGTGTAGCGGAAATCGCCGACGATAATCCATTGGGTTTGGCGCCTTGCGGGGCGAGGAGAGGCGATATAGGAGAAGGAAGCAGTATGGCGTGGTGGTGGAGAAGCCCCTTGTCAGTTTCTTGACAGAGATCTCGAAGACAAGCGGTGCCGCGCCGGTGGAGCCGAAACCGGGGACGACGAAGTTCGACGACCCGAGCAGCTCGAGGCCGAGCCGCGCGTAGCGTGACCGGGTGTGCAACGACGCGGCGAGGCCGCCGCCGAGAGCGAATCTCTCCCTCGTGATGCCGAGATAGAAGGACCCTGGATCGAGGCAGAGATCGGTGGGGTCCAGCAGGTCGGATGACGCGGCATTCGTGTTACGTAGATCTACGTCGTCGGTGAGCCGGTGAATATCCGCGATGTGCAGTGCGAGTCGGTGTTCGTCGAGGAAGACCGGCTCGGCCCCGTCGGGCGCCGACAGGCTCAGCTCACCGGATTGCCTCAGCCGTGCGAAGTCCTCCCGGCTGCACAGGTGCATGGGTGTCTCCTCGCCGCTGGGCTCCTCCGGGTCTGCGATTGAATAATATGGATCAGGGCAGCACCCGGACCAGCCCAGCGTCTGCATTGACTTCGATCATCGCGCCGTCGGGAATGATCTCCGTGGCGTTGGTGGTACCGACGAGGCACGGAATGGCCAGCTCACGGCACACGATCGAGGCGTGACTCAGGACCCCGCCACGGTCGGCGACCAACCCGCCGGCTTTGGCGAGTAGGGGCACCATGTCCGGAGTGGGTTCGACGCAGACGAGCACCTCGCCGTCGGTGAGGTGGGCCGAAGCGACGTCCTCGAAGACCACGACCCGTGCCCTGCCGGTGACGCTGCCGCGACTGGCGGTCCGGCCGCGAACGTCACCGCCGCTGCCGTGCTGGTCCATCATCAGGTGCACGAACGCTGCGGGGACCTGGTCGCCGAGGGAGATGTTGTAGTCGATGAACCGGATGTCGCCCTCTGGGGTGACGATCGCCTCGAAGTATCCGCACAAGTGGAGATCGCGCGCGAAATCGCAGTTCAGGGCGTCGTGCAGTCGCGCGCGAACGTCAGCGTCGGGCACCGCCGTGTAGGCCACTGCGGCGGCTGCGGTCTGCTGCCACTCCGGGGTCGGCGCCTCCGTCTTCCAGTTCTGGAAGTCGTGGACGTAGCTGACCGACGGTGCCGTGCCGGGCCCGCCCTGCGTCAGCTGGCGCAGGCTGCCCCGGACGATCTCGCCGATCACCCCGTCGCTGTTGACCACGAAGATGGTGGCCCAATGGTTGGGTAGGTGCTGACTGATCTCGATCTCGTAGGAGTCGAGGTCGAGATCCTGCTGGGTCAGCCAGTCGACGAGCGCGGGCAAAGGGAGGTTGCGGTTGCGGTGCACCTGTCCGCCATCCTCCCGCCGCGGGAAGGCGCGCACGGCGTAGCGGCCCTGGGCGGACCTGGCGAAGCTCGTGAATCTCTCGGACCTGCTCGCCACCTCGCTGCCGTCGAATGTGATCGCCTCGATGATGGGCAGGCCCATGAGCTGAGACAGCAACTCGAGACGGCTGGAGCGGGTGGAGTCTTCGGCGAGAATAGTGTTCCGCGCCTCGGCCCGGACAGCTCTCAACCAGTCCGCCAGCGCCGAGTGCTGGCGAAAGTATTCCACCGGCCGGTTCGAGGTCACTGCGCTCTCCTGTCGATTTTTTGGGTTACTGCCGCGTGGCCCGCCTGCCTGGCGGTGATGAATTCCTTGTCGAAGATGCAACCGATCGTGCAGCCCGCGGCTTCGGCCGACCTCGGGAGCCCCTCGTTCACGAATGAGGCGGCGGGGCAGTGCCCCGACGGTTCGCCGGTGGGGCGGTATCGGGAACGAAATCTTTCATTGCGTATCAGAGAACCATCACGCCACCGGTGCGCATTGCCATCGGGAAGGCCCACGAACATCGTGCAGGAGTAGATCCGTTGATCCGGGAAGAGCATCAGCATCGACTCTTGTTCCGCCGCGCAGGACAGGGAACGGCCGGCCGGCCGGAAGGTTCCTTCGAAACGCACGTCGGGAAGCCCCGACGAACCGATGATCTGGTCTCGGAGGTGACGCCACTCCTCCGGACTGGCGAGCATGTCCGCCGAGGCGAAGCCTCGGTCGGTGACGTAATGGACATTGACGTGATCGACGCCGAGTCTGCCCAGTAGGAGCAAGGTGTCGAGTGCCTGATCAAGGTTGTGCCGCCCTACCGACAGGATCGCAGAAACCCGGCGGCCCTGTTGTCGACCAACAGTGATGGACTCGACCGCCGTGCGGAAGGAGCCACGCCGCCGCAGCGCGTCGTGTCGAGCCGGCGAGGCAGCGTCCAGGCTCACCGCGAGATCGAAATCCTCCGCGCCGTGACGCTTCATGAGACGGAGCAGCGAGGACCCACCGTTCGACACGACCCTCATGTGATAGCCGAGCTCCCGGCCGAGCTGAATAGCAAAATCTATGTGGGGATAGAGTGTTGGTTCGCCCCCTAGGAAAGAGATCTCACGAGTTTCCCATTCCGGGCGGGCGGTTTGGAGAAAGCTGATGAGAGCAGCTTTCGGAAGATCTGTACCCCGGTCGAGGGCGGGCCCCACAAAGCAATGTCGACATCGCATGTTGCAGCGGTAGGTCAGGTAGATGTCTGCAGCCGGAACATGCACGACGTCAGGATACAGACGATCGACGAACTCTCTGCCCTTGCGCGCCATCACGACAGCCCTCGCAACCGATGGGGAGGCTGCCGGCCGGGGGCGGTGAGTGGTTTCACGAACGCCGATGGTTCGTGCCCACCGCAATGCCCTGCCGGGTCACGTCCAGCCACGGCTGCCCCCGCCGCCCGCGTCGGACGGACGCCGCAGCGTTCGTGCCCGAGGACGACGATCGGCAGGCTGCCGAATTCCTGCATGGCGAACTCGACGGCTACGACCGCTACTGCGCCCACCGGGCGACCCCGGTCGCGCGAGGCGACCGGGGCGCCGGTGGGCCCGGTGTCGTCAGCGGGCCTCGTGGTCGAGGGCGGCGACCTCGCGTACGGCGGTGGCGACCGCTGCGAAGTCCTTCTTGAGGATCGCGCCGTGGTTGCTGGCGACCTTCGCGCCGACCCGGATGTTCGGGTTGCGGACGGTTACCGCGTCGAGGCTGGCGCGGATGCGCTCCTGCTCGTCGCCCTTGCTGCCCAGGGACGTCCCCGACGCGACCACGTACCGCACCGGAACGGTGATGGCGTCCAGCACCGGGCCCAGCTCCCGTTCGCGGGAGAGCCTGCCCAGCTCGATGTTGCTCTCCGCCATCTGAGCGGCGTTCATTCGTGGGGTCAGGCCCGTCGGACGCAGCAGTGGCATGAACAGGTTCATCCGCCGGAACAGCTTGCGGATGCGCTGCTCCATGGCCTCGTCCAGCCAGTCGTGCGGGAACGCGCCGTCCACCAGCACCGCCCCGACGGTACGGTCCGGGTTCCGGCTGGCCCAGTGCGCGCCGACCACCGCGCCGTACGACCAACCCACGAGCACCGCACGGTCCACGCCCCGGGCGGCGAGAACGGCGTCGACGTCCCGGACGGCGGCCTCGAAGGAGTAGTCCGCCGAACGTCCCGACTTTCTGCCGCGGGCTCGCTCGTCGTAGGTGATGTGCCGCCAACCGGTGCCCAGGTCGGCGATCACGCGTCGCCAGTACCCCTGGGTGGCGAACTGGCCGTTGAGGAAGACCACCGGGATGCCCGTACCGCCGGTGTCGGTGACGGCCAGGGCCGTGTCGTCGACCGGCACCATGCCGGTCCACGTCGAGCTGGTCGAGGAGGGGTTGTTCGTCGTCATTGTCGTACTCCTTGGGGGGTTCGGGGGTTTCAGAGGCTGCGGGCGGTGATGTCGCCGTGCGAGGTGGTGGCGTGGATGTCGAGGTCGGCGCTGCCGGTGTTGGTGAGGGCGTTGCTGACCCGGCCGTGGTCGGTGTCGGCATCCAGGGCGGCCGAGACGCCGTTGGCGGCGGCGATCGAGATGTCGCCGGACTGGGTACGCAGCACGACCGCGCCGCGTCGGGCCTCGGCGACGTGGATGTCGCCCCGCGTCGTGCTGATCTCGGCCGGGCCGTTGAGCCGGCCGACCTCGACGTCGCCGTCGATCGCGGTGAGACGCACGCTCGCGGCTTCGTCGATCTTGATGTGGCGGTACGCGCCGTCGACGGTGACGTCGCCGAGGCGTCCGACGCCGCGCAGCTCGGCGCTGGCGGCCCGGACCTCGACGCGGGAGTCGGCGGGGAGTTGGACGGTCACCTCCACCGAGCCGGACGGGCCGAGGAACCGGTTGGCGGGGGTCGCGGTCGTGACTCGCAGGACGCCGTCGGCGTACGCGATGGTGGTCCGCTCGGCGGCCCGGGTGTCGCGGTTGCGGCCGACGTCGGTGGGCCGGACCTCGACTGTGGTGTCCGCGCGGTCGGCGGCGATGAACTGGATGCGCCCGGCGGGGATGTCCAGGACGGCGGAGATGGGTGCGGGGGTCGGGAAGCTCGGCATGTCGTTCTCCTGGTGCTCGCAACGGCGTTTCTGATATGAGAAACGCTACGTTGCTTTCCACAAGAGGGCAACACGCTCGTTGCTTCCAAAGTGCATATGCCCAGGTAAACGGGCTGCAAGTGTTGCAATGGATCAGAATGTAACGCAACGCTGCACCGATGTGTCATTGCAATCGAATGACGGTGAACGCTATGGTGGGGGCGCGCGGGGGCGCTCCGAAAACACCACCACCGAGGAGATCGCGATGCCGGGAGGCAGACTCACCCAGCAGGAACGCCAGCAGATCGCGCTGGGGCTGGCCGACAGCCTGCCGTACGCCGAGATAGCCCGGCGGCTCGACCGTCCGACCTCGACGGTCACCCGTGAAGTGCTGCGCAACGGCGGTCCCAACGCCTACCGCGCCGACCTGGCCCACCGCGCCACCGAACGCCGTGCCCGCCGACGTGTGCCCGCCTCCACCCGAGTGGCCGAGTCGGTCCCGCAGCCGCACGGTCGCGACGCCGAGGCCGTCGCCGAGTACACGGAGACGTTCACGACCGTCCTCATGGCCACCGGCCTGAACAAGATGGGGGCGCGGGTGCTGACCTGCCTGTTCACCACCGACTCGGGCAGCCTGACCGCGTCGGAGCTTGCCGAGCGCCTCCAGGTCAGCCCGGCGTCCATCTCCAAGGCGATCGCCTTTCTGGAGAGCCAGAGCCTCGTGCGCCGAGAGCGCGACGAGCGCCGCCGCGACCGCTACGTCGTCGACAACGAGCTCTTCTACCAGGCGACGATCGCCAGCGCCCGCGCCAACGACCAGCTCGTCGAGACGGCCCGCCAGGGCGTCGCCGTCCTCGGTCCGCAGACCCCCGCCGCCGCCCGCCTGGAGAACATCGCCCGCTTCCTGGACTTCATCAGCGAGAGCATCACCCGCGCCGCCGAACAGGCCCGCGACGTCCTGCACAGCCGACTCGAGTGACCGTCAGGCGATTCCGTGCGTCGACGGCGGCCGGTCCGGCCGGTGCCGGGCGAACGCGTCGACCCGGCCCCAGCGGCCGGGAATGTCCAGCAGCGCGATCCGGGAGAAGGCGGCGGGCAACGCGGGATTCACGGCGAGATGGTCGTCGTGCGGATCGATGCCGAGCATGGTGCGCAGCAGCAGCATGGGCGCCCCGCTGGACCACGCCTGCGGGCTGCCGGCGGTCGGGTACCGGACCGGGTACCGGGTGGTGCCGCGGTCGTACCCGCCGAACGCCTCGGGCAGCCGGCCCTGGAAGAAGGTCGCGGCGGACAGGATCCCCTCGGCGATGCGACCCGCCTCGCTGTCGAACCCGTACCGGCGCAGGCCCCAGGCGATGAACGAGTTGTCGAACGGCCAGACGGTGCCGTTGTGGTAGCCGAGCGGGTTGTAGCGGCTCTGCCCCTCCGCGAAGGTCCGCACCCCCCAACCCGAGAAGAGTGCCGGGCCCATCAGGTGCTCGACGACACGTGCGGCCCGCTCGGGTGGCACGATGCCGCTCCACAGCAGGTGCCCGATGTTCGAGGAGAGGCTGTCGACCGGGGTCCCGTCGTGGTCCAGGGCGAGGGCGTAGTAGCCGCGGTCGTCGAGCCAGAAGTCGCGGTTGAAGCGGTCGAACAGCGCTGCCGCCTCGCTCTCCAGCCGCTCGGCGAGGTCGGGGTCGCCCCAGAACGCACGCGCCATCCGCGCCCCGCGGATCTTGGCGTCGTAGGCGTACCCCTGGGTCTCGCACGTGGCCCTCGGGAACCCGGGTAGCCGGCCGTCGGCGTAGGAGATGCTGTCCCAGGAGTCCTTCCAGCACTGGTTGTCCAGGCCCGTGGCGCGGTTGCGTTTCTGGTACGACACGTAGCCGCTCGACGTCAGGTCGGCGTACGTGTCGATCCAGGTCAGTGCCGCGCGCGCCTCCTGCTCCAACTCCATCACCAGCGCGATGTCACCGCTCCACCGCTCGTACTCGTCGAGCAGCACCACGAACAGCGGCGACGCGTCGACGGTGCCGTAGTAGGGCGAGTGTGGCTGTTCCTCGAACGCGGCCGACTCCCCGTAGCGCAGCTCGTGCAGGATCCGCCCGGGGTCCTCCTCCAGGACGTCGTCGGTCCGGGCGCCCTGCAGCGACGCGAGGATCCGCAGGGTCGGCGGGGCCAACGACGGTGTGACGGCCAGGGTCTGCAGGCAGGTCAGCAGGCTGTCGCGGCCGAACAGGGTCATGAACCAGGGCAACCCGGCAGCGGGTACGGCCGCGCCGCCGAGCGAGAGCGGCGCGAAGCGCAGCGCCGCCAGGTCCACCAGGCTGCGGTGGTAGACCTGCTGCAGCGCCGCGCTGTCGGTGTCCAGTGTCGGGGCCTGCGCGACCCACTCCCGCACGCTGTCCGGCAGGGTGGATTCGTCCGGTCGCTGCGCCCGCAGGGCGTCCCGCAGGTCGACGCCGTCCGGGCGCAGTGCCCGCATGGCGGCCTGCAACCGGGTGGTCCACTGCTGCCCGGGCTCCAGGTGCACGGCGAACCGTAGGCCGCTCGGGTCGATGGTGGCCGGCTCGCTCGTCGACACGACCACCTCCCGCCGGTACGTGCCGCGCCGATAGCCCATCAGCAACTCGTTCGCGTCGACCTGGGTGTAGCGGGTCCCGGCCTTGTCGTGCAGGTCGAACTTGATCTCGAAGATGTCGGCGAAGTCGGCCTCCACCTCCAGGCGGACGTCCAGGTCGACAACCGACTGACCGTAGTTGAAGATCGTCAGCGACTCGGTCAGGTCCGGGCCGATGTGTCGGCGCCGGATGGCGGACACGTCCGCCTCGACGTAGTCGACGGCCCCGCCCGGCACGACGAAGAACGTCACCTCGTAGTACTGGCTGTCGTCCACCGACAGGGCGGCCATGCGTTCACCGTTGACGGTGAGCACCCAGCGGGACAGGTAACGGGTGTCGGCGGCGAACAGCCCGACCGGGGTGGCCGAGGAGGAATGCACGTCCCCACTGGCGTCCGACACGAGGAACGTGTTCCCGTCGATACACGACACGGTGCCGGGGATGTCCCTCATCGGCTACGTCCCACTGGCCGGCTCGGCTGCGCGCCGCGGTTCGGCTGCGCGCGGGAACAGCCGTCCGAGGCGCAACGCCAGGCCGAGGTCGCCGTCGACCATGATCTCGCCGCGGGTGATCGCCGCCAAGCCGTTCACCTCACCGCGCGCCATCGCCTCCGCGACCTGCACGGACACCCTGATCACGGTGGTGGCGGGGTCGCCGCTCCTGGACACCCGCATGTCGCCGTGGTCGATGACGAGGAACCACTGCTCCAGGTCATCCGCGTCCCCGATGTCGAAGCGCACGCTCCCACACACCTTGCGGAAACGCGGGTCCTGGCAGTCAGCGGCCAGCCGCTCGAAGAAGGCGCTGGTCGCCGTCATCCCACCTCCCCGGGCCCGCGTTCGTAGAAGCGGATGCCGGCTACCCGGTGCGAGGCGCTGTTAACACCCAGGGCGGGCCTCGTTCAGGGCGAGAGCGTGAAGCGGGTCCAGGTGGTCGCGTCGGAGGTGACGAGGAGGTGGTCCGGCTGGCTCGTCGGATCGGCGTCGTTCCCGAAGAGCCAGGCGTACCCGGGTGCCACGCTGGCGGTTCCGACGAGCGGGCCGTACTCCCGCACGACAGTGAAGGTCTTCCCGTCGTCCCGGCTGACCAGGAGCCGCGCGAGCCGGTCGGCCCCGGTGCCCCCGCCGGGGCTGATCGCCAGCAGGGAGCCGTCCGACCCGACCGTGAGGTCCCAGATCGCCTCGTCCGGCAGGTCGGTGCCGGTGTCGGTCCAGGTCTTCGCGCCGTCCGTGGTGCGCAGGAGCCGCGCTCCGCCGCCCACCGCCGACGACTCGGTCAGCACGTACCCCTCCCGTTCGTCGAGCCCCACCACCGCCGTCACCATCGCGTCGCCGGGCACGGTCCAGGTGGTCCAGGTCGCGCCCCGGTCGACGCTGCGGGCGACCGTCGCTCCCGAAACGCTCCCCATCTGGTACGCCGCCCAGATGCTGCCGTCGGCGGCCGGATAGAGGCTGAACAGTGGGCGCCACGAAGGCGCCGTGGTGAGCCGGTACACCGTTCCGCTCGACGGGTCCACCGCCAGCGGCTCGGACAGTGGCTCACAGCCGAACCAGCAGAAGACCGGCCGGGCCGTTGCCGGGAACGCGGGTACGTCGAGGATCGCGGAAGCCGCGTCCCGCCAGGTGCGACCGTAGTCGGTGGAGAGGAAGAGCACCCCGACGTCGCTCACCAGGTAGGTCCGGTCGCTGAGCACGGAGACCTCGATGCGGGTGTCCACTGTTCCGGTGGTGGTGGTCGCACACCTGGTGCCGTCGAACACCGCCGCGTCCCAGTCCGACCAGGTTCGGCCGCGGTCACCGGTGTACGTGAAACGAACGACACAGCCGTCCCTCCACACGTCGACCCCGGAGTCGGGCCCGGTCAGCGTGAAAGCGTCCCCGTGCGCGGTCGACGGTTGCGTGGGAATCACCCGGTCGGCCCCGTCCGCCCCCGCCACCAACGGCACGACCGCCAGACCGACCAGCGCGACCAGAGCGGCCGCCACCATCGTGACCGACCGACGCCGACGGGAACGGGCAGCCGACCGCAGCTCGTCGAGGGGCGGCGCGGAAATGGCCCGGGTGAGGGTGTCCGCGTCGAATCCAGAGAACTCACGACCGGACATCGATCCTCCCGACTTGTGTAGCGTCCGCACCGGCATTGGTGGCGTTCGTGGTGGTGGCGGTGCCGTCGCTCTCGGCGTCGGCGAGCAGCGCGGCCAGGGCGTGTCGACCGCGCGACAGCCGGGACTTCACCGTCCCGGCCGACACGCCCAGCGTGGCCGCGACCTCGTCCACCGGCAGGTCGACGAGGTAGTGCAACGCCAGGGCGTGCCGCTGCCCCTCCGGCAGCACGCGCAGCGCGGCGAGCAGGGCGAGGTGCTCCGGGGAGTGGTCGGCGACGGCCGGCGGCGGGCCGATCCGGCGCAGCAGCCCGTCGAGGACGCGGCGACGGCGGTACCGGCTGCGGGCCCAGTTCACGGCTACCCGGCGCAACCAGGCCTCTGGATTCTCCAGCCCCGCGAAGCGCCCCGGCGACACCAGCGCTCGCGTGAAGGCCTCCTGGACCGCCTCCTGCGCCTCGTTGAGGTCGCCGGTCACCGCGTACAGCTGGACCACCAGGCGCCGGTAGCAGCCGGCGTAGACCTCGGAGATCAGATCGCCGTCGGACACCCGTCACCCCCCTTCTCCACCACTCCCACCAACGGGGCGGGAGGAAGGTTCCGGTGGCCGGCCAGAATATGTGGCCCGGCGGAAATCTGATGTCGGCGCGGCGGGCGTACCGCTCACAATGGCCGCCATGGCGAGAGAGCACGTACTGGCGAGGGTCGAGGCCGACCTGCGGCGTGGGCACGTCCACCCCGCGATGCAGCGACTGGCGAGCCTGACCGCCGCGCACCCCGACGACCTGGAGCTGCGCTCCCGGCGTGCCGCGCTGTACCGGCAGGTGGGCAACGTCGCCGAGGCCGGTCGGTGGGGTTTCCTCACCGAGGACGCCGACGCGCCGGAGATCGTCGCGTTCGAAAGGGCCTACCCGGGCGCCTGGTCACGTCTGCGCGCGCTGCGGGTGGTCGCCGACCCCACCGACCGGCTCGGTCCGGTGGCGGGCGCGCGGCTCGCCCACCTGGTCGCTCAGGCCGAACGGGAGGGTCCTGCCCCGGTCGTCTGGACCGACCTCGGCCCCCGCTCGGGCGAGCCCGATTCGTGGCACGACGCCCTGGGCTGCCTGGTGACGACCGTGATCGGCCTGGTCCTGGTGGCGCTCACCGTCGTCGGCCTGATCACCGTGCTGCGCTGGGCCCTGTAGCCGGCGGGCCGGTCAAAGGTCGAAGTCCACCACGACCGGCGCGCGTCGGACCCGCACGGGAGTCGCCGCGTCGAAGTCGGCCGCGTGCCGGTGCCACACCGGCGGGGCGTACGCGCAGTCGCAGCGCAGCCGCACCCGCTGGCCGGGCAGCAGGCGCAGGGCGTAGCCGGTGCCCACGTCGGCCACACCGGCCAGATCACCTGTGGTGGCGTCGAACGCGAGCACCTGGGCGTAGGTCAGCAACTCGTCGACGCGTACCGCACCGCTGACCAGCGTGCCGGCGGGAAGCGCCTGGTCCAGGGTCGCCGTCCGCCCGGCGCGCACGCGCACCGTCCGCGCCTGCTGCCGAGCGCCGGCCCCACCGGACCACACGGTCGCCAGCCCGGCGGCGGCGAACTGCACCGGCCAGTCGTACGGCCCGAGGCCGGTGATCGTGTAGCGGCCGTCCTCGTCGGTGCTCGGGCCGTGGTCGTCGTACTTCGGGTCCGGCACGTACGGCACCACCATCACCCGCGCCCGGGGGACCGGCGTGCCCGTCGCCGCGTCGGTCACCACGCCGACGACGACGCCCGGCGGGTCGAGCCGAACATCCGGCACTGTGGTCACGGTGCCGGCCCGGACCCGGACCACCCGGGCGCGCTCACGCTGGCCGGTCCCGCCGTGCCGGCCGACCCACTGCCAACCGTGCACCGTCGTGTCGTAGGGCCGCACCAGCAGCCGGTACTCCCCGGGGGGAACGTCGCCGGTCGCCAGGATGCCCTGCTCGTCGGCGCAGCCCCCGTACCGGCCCAGCTGGTCCTCGCCGAGGGTCACCGACGCCAACGCCGCTGCGTCGGCCGGCACGAGCGCGGCGCAGGCCCGAGGCGCCGCGGCGCCCGTGGCGGCGTCGCGGACCACGGTGCGGACGCCACCGGGCGCGGGCGCGAACGGCTCGGGGGGACTCGCGAGAGCCGGTGCGGCCGCCTCGACGACCAGCAGGCCGACGACGACTGTGGTGGCCAGCGAACGAAGGAGAGCAGGGCTCATGAGCCCTGACGGTACGGGCGTCCGAGTGATTCGCGTCAGTCGATGTCGCCATGCCGACCCGGCGACTGTGGAAAAACTCCGCCAGGTCCGGACTTCGCGGTCGATGCGGCGCGGTGCGGGGCGTTCTGTCCCGAATCGGTCTCGCGGGGTGGGCGTACCGCATAGCGTCACGGAGGCGGACCCACCGCCGAGGCGCCGCGCGTCGGCGGGCACGGCCCCGCGGAAGGAACCCGACATGGACCGAGTCGAGACGGTGCTCCTGCCGGAGCTGGACGGGCCGGTCCCGACGACCCTGCCGAGGGCGCTGGGCCTGTTGAGCCTGGCCCTGGGCGTGGGCGCGCTGGCCGTACCCCGGTCCCTCGCGCGACTGACCGGGGTGGACGACTCCCCGGCGGCGCAGGCGGTCATCCCGGCCGTCGGCGCACGCGAGCTGGTGCACGCCGCCGGTCTGCTCGGCGGCCGCCGCCCCGCCGGCTGGGCGTGGACGCGGGTGGCCGGTGACGCGCTCGACCTCACCCTGCTGGGCCGGGCGATGGCCGACCGGCGGGGTGAGCGCCGACGCCGCCTGGCGCTGACGACCGCCGCGATCGCCGGCATCACCGCCCTGGACACGGCAGTCGCCATCGGCGCCGGCCGCGCGCGACGGGCCCGCGCCCGGGTGATCCGGATGGAGATCGCGGTGACCGTGAACCGGTCGCCCGCGGAGGCGTACCGGTTCTGGCGCGACGTGGAGAACCTGCCGAAGTTCATGGCGCACCTGGAGTCGGTACGCGCCGACGACCTGCGCCGCTCCCACTGGGTCGCGCGCGGCCCGGCCGGTCGCCACATCGAGTGGGACGCCGAGATCATCGACGACCAGCCGAACAGGTCCCTCACCTGGCGCTCGCTGCCGGGCGCCCGGGTCGCCAACGCCGGGCGGGTCCGGTTCGTGCCCGCCCCGGGTGACCGGGGCACCGAGGTGCGGGTGCAACTGCGCTACGCGCCCCCGGCCGGCGCACTGGGCCGGGCGGTGGCCAAGCTCTTCGGTGAGGAGCCCGAGCAGCAGGTCCGCGACGACCTGCGCCGGTTCAAGCAGGTGCTGGAGGCCGGCGAGGTGGTCCGCTCCGAGGGCAGCCCGAACGGCACCTCCGTACGCCAGCAGGCCATGCAGCGGCCCGCGCAGCCGCTGCCGACGTCCCGTCGTTGACCACCCACGCCTTCGAAAGGGATCCCAGAGATGAAGGCCACCGCCTGGATGGGCACCGACAGCGTCAAGGTGATCGACGTGCCCGACCCGACGATCATGAATGCCCGCGACGCGATCGTGAAGATCAGCACCACCGCGATCTGCGGCTCCGACCTGCACCTCTACCACGGCTACATCCCGGCCATGCGCAAGGGAGACATCCTCGGCCACGAGTTCATGGGCGAGGTGGTCGAGGTGGGCCCGCAGGTGCGCAACCTCAAGCCCGGTGACCGGGTGGTGGTGCCCTTCCCGATCGCCTGTGGGCACTGCTCGTCGTGCCAGCGGGGCCTGTACTCGGTGTGCGAGAACTCCAACCCCAACGCCGGCATCGCCGAGAAGGTCATGGGCCACTCGCCGGCCGGCATCTTCGGCTACTCCCACCTCCTGGGCGGGTACGCGGGCGGTCAGGCCGAGTACGCCCGGGTGCCGTTCGCCGACGTCGGCCCGCTCAAGGTGCCCGACGACATCCCCGACGACCAGGCGGTCACGCTCGCCGACGTCTTCCCGACCGGCTACATGGGCGCCGAGATGTGCGACATCAAACCGGGGCAGGTCATCGCGGTCTGGGGCGCGGGACCGGTCGGGCTGCTCGCCGCCGCCAGCGCCCGGCTGCTCGGCGCGGAGCGCGTGATCGTCATCGACCGGCTCCCGTACCGGCTGCGGCTCGCCGAGGAGCACGCCGGCGCCGAGACGATCAACTACGAGCAGGCCGACGTGCTCGACACCCTCAACGAGATGACCGCCGGTCGGGGGCCGGACGCGTGCATCGACGCGGTAGGCCTGGAGGGCCACCACGGCAACGCGGCCCTGTACGCGTACGACCGGGCCAAGCAGGCCACGCGGACCGAGACGGAACGCCCGTTCGCGCTGCGCGAGGCGATCCTGGCCTGCCGCTCCGGCGGGGTCGTGTCGGTCATCGGCGCGTACGGGGGACTCGTCGACAAGTTCCCGATGGGCGCGTTCATGAACCGGTCACTGATCATGCGGACCGGCCAGTGTCACGTGCAGCGCTACACCCGGCCACTGTTGGAGCGCATCCAGCGCGGCGAGATCGACCCGAGCTTCATCGTCAGCCACCGCCTGCCGCTGCGCGACGCACCGAAGGGCTACAAGATCTTCCAGAAGAAGCAGGACGACTGCACGAAGGTGCTGCTGAAGGTCTGAGCGTCGGCCGGCAGGCGGGGCGCTCGCCGGACGGCCGGACGCCCCCACCAGCGGAGCGCCTGCGGCTAGCGTGTCGACGATGGAGAGTGTGGACACGTCGACACCGACGACGGACGACACAGGCGTTCGGCTGCGGCCCGTGGGCGAGCCCGACCTGGCGATGCTGCGGCGGTTCTGCGTCGAGCCCGGGCTGATCGGCCTCGACTGGGCCGGCTTTCGTGACCCGGGCGCACCTGCGCGGCGCTTCGCCGTCGACGGCTGGCTGGGCGCCGACGACGGGCGGCTCGTCGTCGAGGTGGAGCAGGATCAGGCCGCCGGGATCGTCAGCTACACGTCCAGGCGGTACTCGGGGTCGGCGTCGTACTGGGAGATCGGGATCGTGCTGCTCCCCGAGTGGCGGGGGAGGGGCATCGGCTGGCGAGCCCAGGCGCTGCTCTGCGACTACCTGTTCACCCACA
Source organism: Micromonospora sp. NPDC049114 (assembly GCF_040648635.1). Lineage (NCBI taxonomy): Bacteria > Bacillati > Actinomycetota > Actinomycetes > Micromonosporales > Micromonosporaceae > Micromonospora > Micromonospora sp. NPDC049114. Next base: position 245,090 of record NZ_JBEZEA010000008.1, read on the forward strand.
CCCCGGCGCACCGCATCCAGGCCGGCACCCACCCGGAGAACGTCGCCGAGCAGCGGGCGCTGCAGAAGGCCGGCTTCCAGTTGGAGGGTGTCGTGCGGGCCTGCGAGTTCCGGGCCGGCGCCTGGCGCGACGGCTATCTCTACAGCCGGCTGCGCGACGATCCGCCGCCCGCGGCGCTCGCCGGCTGATTCCGGTCCACCGCCACCCAGGCGTCTCGGCACCGGACACCGCGCCACCCCGTTTGTGCCCGGCCAGCCGGGGAAACCGCCCCGTTCGCCCGGCGGGCCGCACGGCCGGCCGAGCCGACGGAAGGAGCGGGTCATGGAGTACGACCAGATGATCGCCACGGTACGCCAGCGCGCGGGCCTCGGGGAGAACGAGGCCGTACGGTCCGTACAGGCCGTCCTGTCGGTGCTCGGTGAACGGCTCGCCGGACAGGAGGCCGACCACCTGGCAGCACAGCTACCGGATCGGCTGGACACGTCGGTCACCCGCAACCCGCAGGGCCGCCGGTGGGACATCGGTGAGTTCCTCAAGCACGTCGGTGACCGGGAGCAGGTCGCGAACCCGGACCAGGTGCGTCAACACGCTCAGGCGGTGCTGCGGACCGTCGCCGAGGCCCTCAACGACGACGAGCGACAGGACCTGCTCGCCCAACTGCCGGGCGGCATCACCGACCTGTTCGGCGTGCCGACACCGCGCGGCTGACCGTCGCCCCGCTTCAGGGGATCGGCCACTCGTGCACCGGCCGGTTGCTGTGCATCAGCGTCACGTAGTGCCGGACCACCTCGCGCAGCGCCTCCGGCCGGTCCAGGTGATCGGCGGACTCCAACCGGTGCAGCGTCTCCACCTGCCAGGTCGCGCCGTTGCGGCTGGTCAGGCACCGCTGCTCGATGATGCCCAGCAGCCGGTCACGCTCGGCCGGGTCGAGGCCCCACCGGTCCAGGCCGTGGTGCGCCATCGGCAGCAGCCGGCGCAGCACCAGCTCGGTGACCGGCAGGTAACCCAGGCCGGGCCAGAAGACCTGCGCGTCGATGCCGTGCCGGGCGCAACTGGTGAAGTTCTCCTCGGCGGCGCTGAACGACATCTGTGACCACAGTGGGCGGTCCGACTCGGCCAGGGCGCGGACCAGTCCGAAGTAGAAGGCGCCATTGGCGATGGTGTCCAGCACGGTCGGCCCGGCCGGCAGCACCCGGTTCTCGACGCGCAGGTGCGGCCGGCCGCGCGACACGTCGTACACCGGGCGGTTCCAGCGGTAGATCGTGCCGTTGTGCAGCCGCAGCTCGGCCAGGTTGGGCACCTCGCCGGCCGCGAGGGTCTGCGCCGGGTCCTGCGGGTCGCACACCGGCAGCAGCGCCGGGAAGTAGCGGACGTTCTCCTCGAACAGGTCGAACACGCTGGTGATCCACCGCTCGCCGAACCACACTCTGGGGCGTACGCCCTGGGCTTTGATCTCTTCCGGCCGGGTGTCGGTGGCCTGCTGGAACAGCGGGATGCGGGTCTCGCGCCACAACTCCCTGCCGAAGAACAGCGGCGCGTTCGCGCCCAACGCCACCTGGATGCCCGCGACCACCTGGGCGGCGTTCCAGTAGTCGGCGAACTGCGCCGGGCTGACCTGCAGGTGGAACTGGGTGCTCGTGCAGGCCGCCTCCGGGGTGATCGTGTCGGCGGTGACCGCCAGGCGTTCCACCCCGCTGATGGCGATCGGCAGGTCCTCACCCCGGGCGGCGAAGATCTGCTCGTTGAGCAGCTTGTAGCGCGGGTTCGCCGAGAGCGTCTCGGCGGTCAGGTGCTCGGGGCGCAACGTCGGCAGGATGCCGATCATGACCATGTGCGCGCCGATCGCGCGCGCCTTCTCCTCCGCGGCGTTGAGGCTGGCCCGCACGTGCTCCTCGAAGTCGGCGGTGCCGGTGCCGGTCAGCCGCCGCGGCGGCACGTTGATCTCGATGTTGAACTGGCCCAGCTCCGTCTGGAAGCTCGGATCCTCGATGGCCGCCAACACGTCGGCGTTGCGCATCGCCGGGTTCGACGCCTCATCGACGAGGTTCAGCTCGATCTCCAGCCCGGTCATCGGCCGGTCGATGTCGAACCGCGACTCGCGCAACATCTCGGCGAAGACGTCCAGGCAGTTGCGCACCTTCTCGCGGTAACGCGCCCGGTCCTCCCGACTGAAGGTCCGTACGCCGACATCCTCGCCCATGGTCACCACCCTGTCACCGCTGGTCCCCCCAAACCTCGCACGGAGTCGGCGGGCGGGGGAAGACCCGAGGGTTCTTTCCTACCCAGTAGCGGGCCCCGTGACCCCTGTCGCACGCTGCGTGGTCGGCGCGGGCGCGAACGGCCGGCACCGCTAGCATTGCCGGATGCGCGAGAAGGTGACCCGGCTGTTCGTCGCGGCGGCGATCGCCGAGGCCTGCTCCTGGCTGGCCCTGCTGGTCGGGATGGCCGTCAAGTACGGCCCGCCCGGCAATGAGCTGGGCGTCAAGATCTTCGGCCCGATCCACGGCGGCCTGTTCGTCGCGTACGGGCTGCTGGTGCTCGCGGTGGCCCGGCTGCGCCGCTGGAGCCTGCCGGTGAGCGTCGTGGCGCTGGCCTGCGCCGTGCCGCCGTTCGCCACCGTGATCTTCGAGCGCTGGGCACACCGCCGGGGCCTGCTCGGCAGCGTCGACCAGCCGACCCGCGAGCCCACGCCCGTCGGCTGACCCGCCGCCGAACCCGCGCGCTGGGGCGGGAGCCACGCCGGGTGCGGGCCCCCGCTCACTCCGTCAGGAAGTCGGCGAGCAGAGCGGCGAGCGCCTCCGGCGCCTCCTCGGCCATGTGGTGACCCGAGTCGACCGACGCCGCCCGTACGTCGTCGGCCCACTCCCGCCAGATGGCCGCCGGGTCGCCGTGCAACTCCACCATGTCGTCGCGCTCGGACCAGACGAACAGGACCGGGCAGCCGATCCTGTGCCCGGCCGCCCGGTCCGCGTCGTCGGCCGCGCGATCCGGCCCGAGCCCCGCGCGGTAGTCCTCGCACATTGCGTGCACGGTCGCCGGGTCGTGGATCGCTCGGTGGTAGTCCTCGTACGCCTCCTCGCCCATCTCGGCGGGGTCACCCCCGTACCAGGCGTCCGGATCGGCGTTGATCACCCGTTCCGCCGGCTTGTCGGTCTGCCCCAGGAAGAACCAGTGCCACCAGCGAGCGGCGAACCGGGCATCGCAGGTGCGCAGCGCCTCGCCGATCGGCACCCCGTCGAGCACGCCCAGGCGACTGACCCGATCCGGGTGGTCCAGCGCGGTGCGCATCGCCGCGTACGAGCCTCGGTCGTGGCCGACCACGGCGGCGCGCTCGTGGCCCAGCGCGTCGAGCAGCGCCACCACGTCGCGGGCCATGGCCCGCTTGGCGTACGCGGAGTGGTCGGGGGTGTCGGCCAGCTTCGTCGAACGGCCGTAGCCGCGCAGGTCCGGGCAGATCACGGTGTGCCGCCGGGCGAGCAACGGCGCCACCCGGTGCCAGGTGGCGTGGGTACGGGGATGCCCGTGCAGCAGCACGACGGGCGGGCCGGAGCCGCCGTGGCGGACCCGAAGGCGTACCGGACCAACGTCGATCTCGTCGAGGGTGAAGCCGGGAAACATGCCGGTGCCGGTGCCCGCCCGTCGCGGCCCGGAAACCCTCCGCGGGAGGGGGGCCGTCCCCCGACGCTCAGGTCAGCGCGGAACAGGCCACCACACCGGCCAGCAGTAGAGCGCCGATCATCGCCTGCAACAGCAGCGGCGGCCCCAGGTGCGACCAGAGCGTCGCGGTACGCGGCGTGAGCAACTGCCCGGTGGTGAGGTTGACGATCCGCTCGATGCGCGGCGGCAACTCCGGATCCCGCTGCGGGCGCAGGGTGAGCTGCACCTGGTCGGCCGGGTGCAGCGCGCTCTGCGGCAGGTGCCCGTGCAGCTCCACCTCGCAGAGCTGACCTGCGGTGTTGCGCAGGCGCACCGGGGTGACCAGGTATTCCGGGCCCTGCTTCAGCTCCTTCCAGCGCCGCCGGGTGCCGCCGCCGCCGAACGAGAAGAGCGCGCGCAGCAGCAGGGCGGGCAGCCGGGCGAACGCCGCCGCGGCGAGCACCGCGACCAGCACCGGTTGGCCGACGCGTATCTCGCGGGTGTAGCCGTCGAGCAGGCGGACCAGCCGCCCGGTGACGATCCGCTCCGTCGGGTGCACGATCCGTCGGGTATCGAGTCCGCTGTCCATCCCCACCACCGAGAGTCCGCTTGTGTTCACTGATCGTATCGATGTCCCCGGTTGAACGACGTGAATGAAACCTGGTCACGGGCTCACGGCCACGAGGTGACATCCCGGGCGAGCAGGGTAAGCGGGGGGCCGAGCTGGAAAGGGGTCGAGCATGCAGCTGTCCTTCCTGCGCCCGCTCTACGACCGACCCGGGCCGTGGTGCTCGGTGTACCTGGACGCCTCCGCGGACACGGAGGACGCCCACCCGGCACTGGACCTGCGCTGGCGCGCACTGGAACGGCGCCTTGCCGAACAGGGGGCCGACGAGGCGAGCATCGCCGCGTTGGACCGGGTGATCCGGGGTCACGACCCGATGGTCGGGGACTACGGCCTCGCCGTCTTCGCCAGCCACGGGCGGGTGGCGCTCTCCGAGTACCTGTCCGCGCCACCGCTGCGCGACCTGGCCAGTTTCGGGCCGTTGCCGCACGTGATGCCGCTGCTCGCCCAGCGCGGCGAGCAGGTGGCCTGGGTCCGGGTCGTGGCCGACCGCACCGGCGGCGACGCGATGGCGGTCAGCGCGGGCGGGGTGCCCCGACGGGCGCACGTCGCCGGCCGGGACAGCTTCCCGCTGCGGCGCGTCCAGCCCGGCGGGTGGTCCCAGTCGCGCTACCAGCGGGCCGCCATGGAGGCGTGGCACCAGAACGCCGGCGACGTGACCGCCGCGACGGTGGAGCTGGCCGACAAGGTGGGCGCCGACGTCGTGGTGGTGGCCGGTGACGTCCGGGCCACCGGGATGATCGCCGCCCAGATGCCGGAGCGCTGGCAGGACCTGGTCGTCCGCACGGACGCCGGATCCCGGGCCGGCGGCGCCGACCAGACGATGCTGGACGACCTCACCGTGCAGACCATCGCGGAGGTCGCCGACCAGCGGATCACCGCCGCGCTGGACCGGTTCGGCGTGCAGGAGGACGTCGGCGCCGGCCTCGACGCGGTCGTCTCCGCCCTGCAACGCAACCAGGTCGACACCATGATCATCGTCGACGACCCGTCGGCCAACGGCGAGCTGTGGATCGGCCCCGAGCCGACCGAGATCGCTGTCGACCCGACTCAGCTCAGCGCGATGTCGGTCGACGACCCGCAGCGGGTACGCGCCGACGCGGCGCTGGTCCGGGCGCTGGTCGGCACCGACGCGGCGTTGACGGTGCTCGGCGCGGACGAGGCGCCCCAGCTCACCGACGGCGTCGGCGCGGTGCTGCGCTACGTCGACGAGGGCACCCCGGGGCGCGGCAATGGCTGAGCGCCGCGTCGCGGACCTGGTGGTGGAGCGGCTGCGCGCCTGGCGGGTCCCGCGCGCCTTCGGCTTTCCCGGCGCGGCGATCGCCCCGCTGGTCGAGGCGCTGGACCGCTCCGGAGGCGACCCGGCGTTCATCCCGGCCCGCCACGAGGAGACCGCCTCGTTCATGGCCACCGGGCACGCCAAGTTCACCGGCGGCATCGGGGTCTGCCTGGCCACCCAGGGGCCCAGCGCGGTGCAACTGCTCAACGGTCTCTACGACGCGAAGCTGGACAGCAAACCGGTCGTGGCGATCGTCGGCGAGGACGTCACCGGCCCCCTGGGCGGCGCGCACCAGCAGATCGGGTTGAGCCGGCTCTTCGGCGACGTGTGCAACCAGTTCGTGCAGTACGGCCGCAGCCCGGAGAGCGTGCCGGCGCTGCTGGACCAGGCGTTCCGTACCGCGGCGGCGACGCGCAGCCCGACCTGTGTGGTGCTGCCCCGGCACCTGCAGGAGGCAGTGGTGCCCGACCTGGGCACCCACGCGGTCGGCGTGATCACGGCGACTCCCGGCGAACCGCTGGCCCGGGTGCTGCCGCACGAGGTGGACCTCGACGCCGCCGCGCAGGTCCTCGGCAACGGCCGGCGCACCGCCATCCTGGTGGGGCAGGGGGGCCGGGGCGCCGCCGCCGAGATCGTCGAACTGGCCGACCGGCTCGGCGCCGGGGTGGCCACCTCGCTGCTGGGCAAGCCGGTCCTCGACGAGCGGCTGCCGTTTCACGCCGGGGTGCTGGGCGAGGTCGGCACGCCGGCCGCCGCCGAGCTGATGGGCGGCTGCGACACGCTTCTGCTGGTCGGCACCAACGACCCGTGGACCGACTACTTCCCGATGCCCGACCAGGCCCGCACCGTGCAGATCGACATCGACGGCACCCGCATCGGCAGCCGGTACCCGGCCGACGTGCCCCTGGTCGGGGACGCGGCCGAGACGCTGCGCGCGCTGCTGGCCCGGGTGCCGTCGCGGCCCCACCAGCAGTGGCGTGCCACGGTGGAGAGCGCCGTCGACCGCTGGCGGGCGACCGCCGCCGACCGGGCCGCCGCGCCCGCCGACCCGATCAACCCGCAGCTCGTGCTCCAGGAGCTCTCCACCCGGGTGCCGCAGACCGGGTCGGTAGCTGTCGACGTCGGCTCGGTCCTCTACTGGTACGCCCGGCACCTCGTCCTGCCGCCCGGGGTGAACGCGCAACTGTGCGGCACCCTCGGCTCGTTGGGCTGCGCCCTGCCGTACTCCGTGGCCGCCAAACTCGCCGCACCCGACCGGCCGGTGATCGCCCTGCTCGGCGACGGGGCCATGCAGCTCAACGGCCTCGCCGAGCTGATCACCGTGTCGCACCACTGGCAGCGGTGGGCCGACCCACGGTTGGTGGTCCTCGTGCTCAACAACCGCGACCAGAACGGCATGGGCGGCGGCCGGGCGCCGTCGTCCGACCCCACCCGCCGCCGCCCGGACGTGCCGTACGCCGGCTGGGCCCGCCTGCTCGGGCTGCACGGTGTCCGGGTGGACCGCCCGGAACTGGTCGGCGCCGCCTGGGACGAGGCGCTCGCCGCGGACCGCCCGTGCGTCCTGGAAGCGGTGGTCGACCCGGCGGTGTCGTTGGCGCCGCCGGAGCCGGCCTTCGCCGACCTGCGCGGACTGTACGCCGACGGGGAACCGGCCCGGCGGGTACGCGAGCAGGTCGAGCAGGCGGTGGCCGTCGAGGATCTCGTTTAGGCGTACCTCACCAGGGCATCAGTAGCGGCCCGACGACGCTGGAGGTCACATGCTGGAGCCCGCCGACCGCCGCTACGGTCCTGCGCCCCTGCCGCAGCCGCGCGGCCCACTGTCCGTGGCGGTGACCGACGCGCTGCGGCAGCCGCCGCACGACCTGCCTCCCGACCTGGGCGCCGACCTGGACCCGGCGGACGCGTTCAGCGACGAGGACCTGCAACTGACCCTGTTCCTCTGCTACGAGCTGCACTACCGCGGCTGGAGCGGGGTGGACGAGAGCTGGGAGTGGCAGCCCACCCTGCTGGCCCTGCGGGCCCGCGTCGAGCGGCCCTTCGAGGCGGCTCTGCGTCGGCTGGCCGGCGCCCCGGCGGTACCGGCCGGCGGTGTCGCTGCCGGGCTGGGCGAGCTGGTCGCGGCCGACGACGGGCCGCCGCTGGCCGCCACGCTCCAGCGGCACGCCGACCTCGCCCAGTTCCGCGAGTTCGTCGCCCACCGCTCCGTCTACCACCTGCGCGAGGCGGACCCGCACAGTTGGGCGCTGCCCCGGCTCGGCGGTCCCGCCAAGGCCGCCCTCGTCGAGATCCAGACCGACGAGTACGGCAACGGCCGGCTGGACCGGATGCACTCCGAGCTGTTCCGGCGCACCCTCGACCGGTTGGGTATGGACACCGGCTACGGCGCCCACCTGGACGCGGTGCCCGCGGTGACGCTGGCGACGAACAACCTGATGTCGCTGTTCGGGCTGCACCGACGGCTGCGCGGCGCGCTGCTCGGGCACCTGGCGGCCTTCGAGATGACCTCGTCCCTGCCGAACCGCCGCTACGGCAACGGCCTGCGCCGGCTCGGCCTGGACGAGGTGGCGACCCGCTTCTACGACGAGCACGTGGAGGCCGACGCGGTGCACGAGCAGATCGCCGCGCACGACCTGTGCGGCGGCCTGGTCCGTACCGAGCCGGCGCTCGCCTCGGACGTGCTCTTCGGCGCGGCGGCGGCGCTCGCGGTGGACCGGCTGTTCGCGGCGCACCTGCTGGACAGTTGGGCCGCCGGCCGCAGCTCACTGCGGTCACCCGCGCCGCCGTCCCCGCCACCAACCGTCCCGCTCGTCGGGCCGACCCCGGTGACCCCTGTCGTCCCGCTGGCGCCGAGCGTGCTGGTCTGACCCGACCCGACCCGACCCGACCCGACCCGACCCGACCTGACCCGACCCGAACCGCCGGCCGGGCGGGCGGGTCCGCCCGGTCCAGTTCCGTCCTTTGCTCTGCTTCCGCCCAGGCGACAGTGACGGACCCTTTCCGTTGCGTCGGTGGAAGCAGAGCAAAGGGGCCGAGCGAGGGTGGGTTCACCCCTCGCGGGCGACGCCCGCGCGGAAGTTGATCACCTTGTGGGTGCCGTCGCAGAACGGCTTGAGCGCCGACTTGCCGCACCGGCACAGGGCGACGGTGCCCCGGCGCGCGTCGATCCGCTCACCGTCCGGAGTGAGCAGGGCGAAGTCGCCGCGGACCAGCAGCGGGCCGTCCTCGTACGGGGTGATCGTGGCGGCGGACTCGCCGGTGTCCTCGGTGCGCATGAGCCCGGAAGTGCCCGCCCCGGCCGCGACGAAACCCGTGCGGGCGTCCGGGGTCCCTCAGGTCCGATCGTCCCCGCCGGCCCGCTCAAGCCGCCCGGAGCCGATCGTCGCCGAACGGCGTTGACCTGTGGATTGGTGCCGCCGGGTGGGTGATGCCCCGTTTGAACCCCATCGGGACGGGAAGCCGGGCCGCGTGGTGAGCGAACGAGGCAAGGTGGGCCCGGTGCACAAGGTGCACAAGGTGCACAAGGGGCTGACGGCCGACGGCGCCGGTCTGGCCGGCGACCGGGTCGTGGCCCAGGGCAGCGCCGCCCGGGTGCTGGTCGCCGCCACCGCCCGGGCGTTGCGTGGCGCGGACTGCGCCGACCTCGGGCACACCGGGCCCACGTCGCGGTTCCCGGGCGCCCCGGAGCCGGTACGCCGCGCCGCGGTGAGCCGGGCCGCCGGGCGGGTCGCCCTCACCGCCGAGCAGGTCGGTGAGGTGGACGCGGCCCGGGTCGCCCGCTGGTTCGTCGACCAGTACCCGCGCCGGAGCTACCCCGGCGTGCTCATCGGCTCGCCGCACGGTGCGGCCGCCCACCTCGCGGTGGCCCTGGGGGTGCCGTGGCTGCCCGCCGGCTTCGAGATGACCGCGCACTGGAGCGACGGCGCCGTGGACCGCCCGGAGGCGGCGCTGGAGCACGGCGGCGCGCTCGCCGAACGGCTGCTCGCCGGCAACCCCGACGTGCACCTGCGCCAGGTGCACTGCCCGGCCAGCCGAGGGCCGCTGACCGGGGCCACCGTGTCGCTGGCCGCCCGCTGGAAGGCGCTGCCGGCCGCGTACGCGCAGTTCCTGACCGACCGGCTGAGCGCGGGCGCCCCGATGCTGCTGGTCCGCGACGCGCGCACGTGGCCGGTGGTGGAGCGCGGCGCCGGGCACAGCTTCCAGGTCGGCTGCCCGGCCAGCGGGCTGGACCCGGTGGACTTCCACCCCGACAGCCACGCCCTACGGCAGGTCCTGCGCGCCGTGGGCGGGGACGCGACCCGGTGGACGCCGCCGGAGGTGTCGGCGCCGTCGGGCGACGCCGAGCACGGTGTGGACCCGGACTTCGAGCGGACCACGCGGGACTGGGCCGCGGCCCGGCAGCATCCGCTGCACCGCGTCCTGACGCCCCGGCCGGCGGCGTTGAGCGCGGGCGTGGCCGACCTGTACCGGCGGTGGCTGCGGGCCGCCGGCAAGACCGGTGACCGGTTGGTGGTGGAGTGTGGGCGGCTGCTCGATCCGTGGCAGGTGGTACGGGCGGGGCTGGTGCCGTACTGGTGTGAGAACGCCACCCGGCGCAGCGTCGACGAGGCCGAGTGGTGGCTGGCCGGCAGCGAGACGTTCAGCTCGGTGGACGTCCTGCCCGAGCCTCCCGGGATGCGCTCGCCCGCCCTGGCCGGGCTGCCGCAGTGGCTGGCCGTCGCGGGCTTCGGCCGGCGGCGGCGGGCGCTGGACCGGACCTCCGCCCGGGGCTATCCGGTGACGTCCGTGCCGACGCGCCGGGCCACCGAGGTCCTGCGCGCCCAGCCGTACGACCTGCCCGCTCCGCCCCCGCTGGGGGCCGCTGAGGCCCTGTCGGTGCTCCGCGAGAGCGGCGGCCACCAGGGGTTGCTCGTCTCCTGAGGGGAGCACGCCGAAACTTCCTCGCGAACCCGGGGTCCCGTGATTGAGTACCTACGGAGCGGGAACATCGCTGGCTGCGACGGCCTGATTGCGCCGCGTAGAGGCGTTGTCGCCCGCTGGCATCCCAGTCACTGACCCACTTTCCGGCCCGGTGCGTGGCCCGACCACGCGCACGACCGGTTTCCCGATCCGGGCGGGGGACCTTCCTGAGGGAGGCGCGGATGTTCGGACAGACGAGCACGACCACGACCACACCACCACCCACCGAGCGTGGTCTGGAGGACCTGGACGCGGCGGCGCTGGCGTACGCGGCCCGGATCGAGGGGCTGCCGCCGGAGCGGCGGGGGGAGGCGCGCGACGACCTGGTGCGCTTCGCGCTGCCGTTCGCCGGGCGACTGGCCCGCCGGTACCGGGGCCGGGGGGAGCCGCTGGAGGACCTGGAGCAGGTGGCCCGCCTCGGGCTGGTCAACGCCGTCGACCGGTACGACCCGGAACGGGGTTCGTTCACCGCGTACGCGGCGATCACCATCGTCGGGGAGATCAAACGGCACTTCCGGGACCGCACCTGGGGCGTGCACGTGCCCCGGCGGCTGCGCGACCTGATCCTGGAGGTGGGCCAGGCCACCGCCGCGCTGACCAGCGAGCTGTCCCGGGCGCCGTCGGTGGCCGAGCTGTCGGCCCGCCTGGAGACGCCGCAGGAGGAGATCCTCGCGGCGCTGGAGTCGGCGGCCGGCTACAGCCCGGCGTCACTGAACGCGCCGGTCGGCGGGGAGAGTTCCGCGGAGTTCGGTGACCTGGTCGGCGAGTCGGACAACGCGCTGGAATCGGTCGACGACCGGGTGACGGTGAGCGGCCTGCTGCACCGGCTGCCCTGGCGCGAACGCCGCATCCTCGCCATGCGCTTCTACGGCAACCAGACCCAGGCGGAGATCGCCGCCCGGTTCGGCATCTCGCAGATGCACGTCTCCCGGCTGCTGTCGCGGGCGCTGACCTGGCTGCGGCAGGCCATGCTCGCCGACGCGCCACCGCCCTGGCAGAACGGCGCCGCCGAACCGGACCCGGGCAAGACCCGCATCTCGGTGCGGCAGAACGGCGACGGGGTCGTCGTCGAGGTCGGCGGCGAGGTGGACCGGGACGGCGCGGACCAGTTGCGCCGCGCGATGCTGGAGGCCGTCAACGGCCAACCGAGCGAGGTCGTCGTCGACCTGGTCGGCGCGGGTGGCTTCGACGCCGGCGGAATCGCCGCGCTGATGGCGGGACACGAGGCGGCCGAGCGCACCGGCGTGCCGCTGCGGCTGACCCGGGTGCAGCCCGCGGTGCGTCGCTCGCTCACCGCCGCCGGCCTGGCGCCCGCCCGGGACTGACCGGCCGGCACGTACGCACACGAGGAAGGGGCCCACACCACCCGCCGGTGGTGTGGGCCCCTGGCCGGGTACGCGGGTCAGCGGTCCTCGGTCTCGCCGTCGCTGTGCGGGTGCCGCCAGCGTTCGTGCGGCTTCGGCGCGTCCTCGGCGTCCTTGGGCGCGTCACTCTCCTCGAAGCTCGGCCGGCGCACGCCTTCGGGCTCCGGCACGTCCACCGGGCGGGCGCCGGACTCCGGCGCGGGCTGGTACGCGGCCGCGTCCCGCGCGCCGTGCGCGCCTTCGGCGGCGGGTGACTCGGGCCTGTGGTGCTCCATGTGCAGCTCGTCGGCGAACTGCTGCGGCGGCTTCGTGGTGCGCTGCGAGAGGTCCCGGCCCAGGTCGGCGACGAGCGGGCCGTACTTCAGGTCGAACGCCGGACGCTCGGAGCGGATCCGTGGCATCTGGTCGAAGTTGCGCAGCGGCGGCGGGCAGCTGGTGGCCCATTCGAGGGAGTTGCCGAAGCCCCACGGGTCGTCCACCGTCACGATCGCCCCGTACCGCCAGGACTTCCACGCGTTGTAGATGAAGAACAGGGTCGACACGCCGAGGATGAACGAGAAGATCGTGGAGACGGTGTTCAGGGTGGTGAAACCGTCGGTGGGCAGGTAGTCGGCGTACCGGCGGGGCATGCCCTCGTTGCCCAGCCAGTGGTGCACCAGGAAGGTGCCGTGGAAGCCGACGAACATCGTCCAGAAGTGCGCCTTGCCGAGCCGCTCGTCGAGCAGCCGGCCCGTCATCTTCGGCCACCAGAAGTAGAAGCCGCCGAAGAGCGCGAAGACCACGGTGCCGAACACCACGTAGTGGAAGTGCGCCACCACGAAGTAGCTGTCGGTGGTGTGCCAGTCGACCGGGGGACTGGCCAGCAGCACCCCGGTGAGGCCGCCAAGCAGGAAGGTGACCAGGAAGCCGATGGCGAAGAGCATGGGCGTTTCGAAGGTGAGCTGGCCCTTCCACATGGTGCCGATCCAGTTGAAGAACTTCACGCCGGTGGGCACCGCGATCAGGTAGCTCAGGATGCTGAAGAACGGCAGCAGCACCTGGCCGGTGGCGAACATGTGGTGCGCCCAGACCGTCATGGACAGCACGGTGATCGCGATGGTGGCCAGCACCAGCCCGGTGTAGCCGAAGATCGGCTTGCGGGAGAAGACCGGGATGATCTCGGTGATGATGCCGAAGAACGGCAGCGCGATGATGTAGACCTCGGGGTGTCCGAAGAACCAGAAGAGATGCTGCCAGAGCATCGGCCCGCCGGTGGCCGCGTCGTACACGTGCGCGTTGAGTAATCGGTCCGCCGTGAGCGCGAGGAGCGCGGCGGCCAGCAGCGGGAACACCAGGATCACCAGCACGCTGGTGAACAGCATGTTCCACGTGAAGATCGGCATCCGGAACATGGTCATGCCGGGCGCGCGCAGGGTCAGGACCGTGGTGATCAGGTTGACCGCGCCGAGGATGGTGCCGAGCCCGGAGACCACCAGGCCGAGCACCCACATGTTCGCGCCCACCCCGGGGCTGTTGTCCACGTCGCTGAGCGGGCTGTACGCGGTCCAGCCGAAGTCCGCCGAGCCTCCCGGGGTGAGGAAGCCGCCGACCACCATCAGCCCGCCGAACAGGTACAGCCAGTAGGCCAGCGCGTTGAGGCGGGGGAACGACACATCCGGTGCGCCGATCTGGATCGGCACGATGAAGTTGCCGAAACCGAACGCCGCGGGCGTGGCGAACAGCAGCAGCATCACCGCGCCATGCGAGGTGAAGAGCTGGTTGTACTGCTCCGAGGACAGGAACTGCAGACCTGGGCGGGCCAGTTCGGCCCGCATCACCATCGCCTCCAGGCCGGCGAACACGAAGAAGGCGAAGGAGGTCAGCAGATACAGCAGACCGATCTGCTTGTGATCTGTCGTGGCGAGGAACTTGATCAACGAGTTGCCGGGGACCGGCGCCCGCAGGGCTCCGGGGAAGCCCCCGAAGCGGGCCGGTGCCAGGATCGCCGGGCCCCGATCGCGACCGGGTTCCGTGGTTACCCGCTTGGGCATGGTTGCTCACCCCGTCGTGACGGCAGAAAGGACGGGCGTGCCTACCCGACCCTCGCACCATGTAACCAGGCTTAAGCGGTAATTTCGGTCAGATCGCCGGTACCGGTCGAAGCCGGCCGCGCGCTCAGGTCGCCGGCAGCATCGCCCAGACGGCCTTGCCCTGACCCGCCGGCACGCTGCCCCACCGCTGAGCCAGCTCGCGGACCAGCAGCAGCCCCCGGCCACCCTCGGCCCGCAGGTCCAGGCCGGCGGGCTGCGCGGCGACCCGGCTGCCGTCCACCACGGCCAGGTGCAGGTACGGCCGGCGCAGGGTCACCGTCACCTGCATGGGGGTGCCCGCGTGCCGGACCACGTTGCCGACCAGCTCGCTGAGCACCAGCGCTGCCGGGCCCGCCGCGTCGGGCAGGTTCCACCGGGCGCACGCGTCGCCGACCAGCTCCCGGGCCCGCCGGCAGGCCCCGGCGACCGGCTCCAGCCGGGCCCGCATCCGCAGCGCCCCGGCCGCGCCGGCCACCCGGGTCGCCTCCGCGCAGTCCGGCGACACCGGCACCACCCGGCAGGTCGTCGACTCGGCCAGCCAGCGGGCGGCGGCCGGAGGCGGCGCGCACAGCACCACCGGCACGGCCGGCCACTCCTCGGCCCGCCGGGCCGTCGCCGCGAACACCGACAGCGCCAGCCGGTCCCGCACGGTCACCCGCGCGAGGTCGACCACCAGCGCCTCCGGCTGGGCGGCCAGGGCCCCGTCCAGTGCCTGGTGCACCGACCGCATCGTGCCCAGATCGAGGGCGCCGGTGAGCTGGACGACCGCCACCGGTGCGGTCTCGCGCACCTCGCAGGTGATCCGGCTGGGCATCGGCGGGCCCTCGATTCGCTGGTCGGGTCGGGATCTGCCCACTACCCGAGGCCCCGCGGCGCCAAACCGTACCGGCCGGTCTCAGGACGCGCGTCACGTCCCGACGCGCAGGTCAGCGGCGTGCCCGGCCGGTCAGCAGACCCAGCGCGATCAGGCCCAGACCGAGGCCGAGGTGCAGCCAGTCGTCAGCGACGTTGACCGGCAGGACGTTCGCACCGGTGTCGTGATCCACCGCCACGCCGTAGAGCCAGAGCACCAGGTAGACGGCGCCGCCGCCGATGAGGAACGTGCGGGCGCCGCTGGTCGTCCGCGCCAGCGCCAGGCCGGCCACCCCGAACAGCAGGTGGACGAGGTTGTGCAGCACCGACACCTGGAAGGCGCCGAACAGGAACGCGCCCGAGCCGTGCCCGGCGAACCGCAGATTGTCCGTACCGCTGGTGATCCCCGGGACGAAGCCGAGCACGCCGACCAGCAGGAAGAGCACGGACGCGGCGCTGGCCGCCCGGCGTACCGGCGGCTTGCCGTCGGCCGGGTTGGCCCGGGCCCGGGAGTGCGCCATCGGTCCGACCATCACCGGCTCCTCGCTGCGCGACGGGCGTGAGTGGTGCGCCTTCCCGTTGCCGCCGGCGGCAAACGCGCCGACGGCAACGGGCGCGCTCAGACCGGCTGCAGGCGCGGCGCGGTGGCCAGCTCGCGGACCCGCTGGTACAGCTCGACGTAGCGCTCGGCCATCACCGCTGGCGTGAACCGCTGCGCGGCCACCCGCCGGCACTCGTCCGGGTCGAGCAGGTCGGCGGCCAGCACGAGGTCGCCCAGCTCGTCCTCGTCGGCGGTGAGCAGGCCGGTGCGACCGTGCTCGATCAACTCCGGCAGGCAGCCCCGCGCGGTGGCCACCACCGGCGTGCCCAGGGCCAGCGACTCGACCACCGCCGTGCCGCCCGGCTCCTCCCAGCGCAGCGGGAACAGCGACGCGCGGGCGCTGGCCAGCAGGTCGTCACGCTCCTGACCGGCCACGGTGCCGATCCAGCGCACCAGATCACCGTCGACGTGCGGGGCCACCTCGTCGAGGAAGAACCGCACGTCCGGGTTCTGCCGGGCCTCGTCGCCCGCCGCCGCCAGGTCGGCCGGGCGATGGTACGGGCCGACGGGACCGGCCAGCACCAGCGGGACACCGATCCGCTGCGCCAGCCGCGCGCCCACGTCCTGCCCCTTGCCCGGGTTGATCCGACCGAGGATGAGCAGGTGCTCGCCCTTCTCCGGGCGGGGCCGGCGGTCGGCGTCCACGGCGAGCGGCGTGGACAGGTGCACGTGACCCACCGAGTGCTCGCGCAGCGCCAACGGCGCCCGGGCCAGCTGCGACGCCGAGACGCCGTTGACCCGGACCCGGTCGCCGCCGTCCAGGCTGCCGTACAGCGCGGGGTGCTTGGCGAGGTCCCAGTGCAGGGTGTGCAGGGTCGGCGGCCCGGACGGCCCCATCGCGGTGAGGGTGGCCAGCCCGACCGCCTCCACGTGGTCGTGGACGAGGTCGATGTCGTCGCGGGAGTGCAGCTCACGGACCACGCCGGCCAGGTGCGCCTGGGCGATCCCACAGACCTGGTTGTACGGCCGCTGCAACGCCGCGAACTGCCCGTCGGCGAAGACCGACACCTTCTCGTCCACCGGCAGGCTGCTGCTGTCCACCGAGGCGAGCACCACCCGCACGCCGAGTCGCCGCAGCTCCGGCACCAGGGTGGCGATCACGTTCTCGATGCCGCCGTAGCCGGGCGGGGGCACCGACAGCCACGGGCCCGCGTTCATCAGCACGGTGAGGCTCATCGGCCGCGCTCCCGCATACCGGCCGGGTACGGCCGTACCTCGGCGCTCACGCCGCGGCCACCCGTCGACGGGGCACCCGGTGGCGCAGCTCGGCCAGCGGCGGGCGCTCCTCGATGGACACGTCGCTGACCACGATCTCCCGGTCGAGGTTCGGCAGCGTGTCCGACCCGCCCCGGCGGAACTGCGTGAGCAGCGCCTCCGGCATCATGCCGGGGCTGGCCCAGCCGCGTCGTTGCAGCCGGGACCAGGCGGTCAGCATGATCTGCGCGGACATCCGACCGAGCGCGGCCGTGTCCTGGTGGCGGTGTTTGCGCTCGCCCAGGTCGACCTGCGCCAACGCGTCCAGGCCGACCAGGTCCAGCAGGTCGATCATCATCGCCGTCTCCACGCCGTACCCGGAGACGAACGGCACCTGGGCCAGCACGTCGCGGCGAGCGGCGTACTCGCCGGCGAGCGGCTGCACGAAACCGGCCAGCTCGGGCCAGAAGAGGTTGAGCAGCGGTCGGGCCATCAGCTCGGTCACCCGGCCGCCGCCGTCCTGCTCCACGCTCGCGGCACCGACCAGGGGCCGGTGATAGAAGCCCTTCACGAAGTCCACCGACGGGTCGGTGAGCAGCGGCCCCAGCAGCCCGCTGACGAAGTGCGGACGGAACTCCCGCAGGTCGGCGTCGATGAACGCCACCACGTCGCCCTCGGCCGCGGCCAGCCCCGCCCAGAGCGCGTCGCCCTTGCCGGTGAGCCGGGGCAGACCCCGGGTCATCGCGTCCTGGCTGACGACCTCCGCGCCGGCGGCGCGCGCCACCTGCGCGGTGCGGTCGGTCGACCGTGAATCCACCACGATCAGTTCGTCGACGAGAGCGACCCGGTCCATCAGGTGTTCCCGGATGGTCGACACGATCGCGCCGACCGTCGCCTCCTCGTTACGTGCCGGCAGCACCACGCTGACCCGGCTCTCTCCCTTGGCGCGCAGCAGCCGGCGTGCCGGCCAGTCCGCCGCCGAGGTGGTCCGGTACGTGGCCCACGCCTCCACCACCGGTGACACGGTCGTATCCCGCACGGGCACCCCTCCGTTTCGTGCGTGGAACAAGCGGAGTCTTTAGTTCCCACTCGCCACCACGCGCTAACCGTTCCCAGGGCAACAGCTTGATCACGACGGTGACATCGTGGCGTTCCCGGGGGATGAACGTTTGATTGCGCACACCCCAGGGGACTGCTCCCACCGAAGTCGAAACGTTTTCGAAAGAGGTTGTCGCATGGGTGTATGCCGGGTGGGTCTCGTGGGAGCCGGCGGGGTGGCACAACGCCATGCGCGGGTGCTGTCCGGATTCGACGACGTCGAGCTGGTCGGCGTGACCGACGTCATGCCAGATGCGGCGTCCGCGCTGGCCGAGCAGCACGGCGGGCGGACCTTCCGCGACGTCGCGGAACTGCTGGCCGCCGCCCCGGACGCGGTGTACGTCTGCGTGCCGCCCTTCGCGCACGGTCCCGCCGAGGAGGCGGTGATCGACGCCGGGGTGTCGATGTTCGTGGAGAAGCCCGTCGCCGTCGACCTGGTCACCGCCGAGCGCATCGCCGACCTCGTCACCCGGCGTGGGCTGCGCACCGCCGTCGGGCACCACTGGCGCTATCTGAGCGTGCTCGACCAGGCCCGCGAGCTGCTCGCCGACCGTCCGGTGCGGATGGTCAGCGGCGCCTGGCTGGACAAGGTGCCGCCGGTCGCCTGGTGGTCGCGCCGCGACCGCTCCGGGGGCCCGGTGGTCGAGCAGGCCGCTCACGTGCTGGACCTGATCCGGGTGCTGGCCGGCGAGGTCACCGAGGTCACCGCGTACGGCAACGGCACGCCGCCACCGGTCGAGGGCGCCGACATCGACTCGGTGACCACCGCCACGCTGCGCTTCGCCAGCGGCGCGGTCGGCACGCTCAGCGCGGCCTGCGTCCTGGGTTGGAAGCACCGGGCGGGGCTGGAGATCCTCGCCGACGGGCTGGCCCTGGCGCTGACCGAGGACGGTCTGCTGATCCGCGACGCCGATGGCGAGCGACACGTCCCCGCCGATCCGGAGGCCGCCCGGGTGGCGGTGGACCGCGCCTTCGTCGATGCGGTACGCGGCGTCGGCGACGACATCCGCGTCCCGTACGCCGAAGCGCTGCGGACCCAGCGCCTGGCCCTCGCGGTGGCCGACTCGGCCCGCACCGGCCAGGCGGTGCGGCTCGGCACGCCCGCCGCGCCGGTCGAGTTGTCCAGCGGGGTGACAGTCGATGCGTGATCGGGTGGTCACGGTCACCGCCCCCGGTCGGGTGGAGCTCGTCGAGCAGGAGGCCGCGGCGCTGCGCCCCGGCACCTTCCGCGTCGAGACGCTGTTCAGCGGCGTCTCCGCCGGCACCGAGCTGAGCTACGTCAAGGGCACGAACCCCTATGTGAACGTCACCTGGAACGCCGACCTGGGGCTCTTTCAGCCCGGCGAGGCCAGCACCCCGTACCCGGTCACCCGGCTGGGGTACATGCAGGTCGGTCGGGTGGTGGAGAGCGCCACGGCGGCGGTCCCGGTCGGCGCCGTCGGCGCGATGACCTACGGGCACCGCACGGGCTGGCTGGCCGACCCGGTCGCCGAGCGGTTCGTGCCGCTGCCCGACGACCTCGACCCGCTGCTCGGCGTCTACGTCGCGCACATGGGTCCGATCTGCGCCAACGGCCTGCTGCACGCCGCCGCCGACCTGCACGGCGCGGACGTCCGCTCGCTCGGCGAGGGCGTACGCGGCCGGCGGGTCGCCGTGGTCGGCGCGGGCGTGGTGGGTCTCCTGACCGCCCTGCTGGCCCGGCGACACGGCGCCGCCTCGGTGGTGGTGCTCGACCCCACCCCGCGCCGCCGCGAGGTCGCCGAGGCGCTCGGCCTGGAAACCCTCGACCCGGACGCGGACGACCCGGCCGTGGTGCTCAAGACCCGGTGGGCGCACACCGCCGGCGACCGGGGCGCCGACGTCGTGTTCCAGTGCCGGGGGCAGGCGTGGGCGTTGCAGCTCGCGCTGCGGGTGTTGCGCCCGCAGGGCACCGTGATCGACCTGGCCTTCTACCAGGGCGGCGCGGACGCGGTCCGCCTCGGTGAGGAGTTCCACCACAACGGGCTGGCGTTGCGCTGCGCCCAGATCGGGCGGGTGCCGCGCGGGCTCGCGCCCACCTGGGACCGGGAACGGCTCTCCGCCGAGACCATCGACCTGCTGCGGGCCCACGGTGACGTGATCCGCAAGCACCTGGTCTCGGCGGTGGTGCCGTTCGACGAGGCGCCCACCCTGCTCACCGACCTGGCCGAGCGCCGCCGCCAGGAGTTGCAGGTGGTCCTGGCGGTCTGAGGAGCCGTCGCGGCGTGAACCGGCCGGCTACCGTTCGCCCCATGAGCAACTCGAAGGACCGGCCGGTCGGCGACGCTCGCGCGAGCCGACCGGTCGGCCTGGCCGCGCTGCTGCCGTACCTGCGGGAGCACCGCGGCACCCTCGTCGCGGTGGGCGCGCTGTCGCTGCTCGGCTCGGCGGCGTCGCTGGCCCAGCCGCTGCTCACCCGGTCGGTGCTCGACCGGATCGGCGCCGAGGACCCGGTGTCGGCCCTGGTGGCGGTGCTGGTGGCGCTCGTGGTGCTCGGCGCGGCGATCGGCGGGCTGCGCGACTACCTGCTGCAACGCACCGCCGAGGGGCTGGTGCTGAGCACCCGCCGACGGCTGGCCGGTCATCTGCTGCGGCTGCCCATCGCCGAGTACGACAGGCGGCGCACCGGCGACCTGCTCTCCCGCGTGGGCTCGGACACCACCCTGCTGCGGGCGGTCGTCACCTCCGGGCTGTTCGAGACGGTCACCGGTGCGGTGATGGTGGTCGGCGCCGGCACCGCGATGGTGCTGCTCGACCCGCTGCTGTTCGGCGTCACCCTGCTCGGGGTGGGGCTGGGGCTGGGCTTCGCCGCCACCTTCGCCCGCCGGGTCCGGGCGCTGGCCCGCCTCGCCCAGGAGCGGATCGGCGAGATGACCTCGGCGGTGGAGCGGGCCATCTCGGCGGCCCGGACCATCCGGGCCAGCCGCGCCGAGGGCCGGGAGACGGAGACCGTCACCGGCAGTGCCCGCGAGGCGTACGCGGCGGGGCTGCGGGTGGCCCGGGTGCAGGCGCTGATCGGCCCGATCGGCTCGGTCACCGTGCAGGGGGCGTTCCTGCTGGTGCTGGGGATCGGCGGGGCACGCGTCGCCGCCGGGGCGATCTCCGTCGGTGACCTGGTCGCCTTCGTCATGTACCTGTTCCTCCTGGCGTTGCCGCTGGGCCAGGTGCTGCGCGCGTACACCCAGTTGCAGTCCGGTCTGGGCGCGTTGCAGCGGATCGAGGAGATCCTGGCCGTGCCGGCGGAGGGCGCGGCGGACCCCTCGCCGGCGGCCGGAACCGCCACCGCGACCCCCCGCCGGCCCGCCCCGATGATCGAGTTCGACCGGGTCGGGTTCGGCTACCCGGGCGGCACGCCGGTGCTGCACGACGTCAGCTTCGCGGTGCCGACCGGCACCCGTACCGCCCTGGTCGGCCCCTCGGGCGCCGGCAAGTCGACGCTGCTGGCCCTGGTCGAGCGCTTCTACGAGGTGAGCGCCGGCGCGGTCCGCGTCGACGGGGTCGATGTGCGGGAGCTGCCCCGCGACGCGCTGCGCGCCCGGCTCGGGTACGTGGAGCAGGAGGCTCCCGTGCTCGCCGGCACGCTGCGCGAGAACCTGCTGATCACCACACCCGACGCCACCGACGACCGGCTGCGCGAGGTCCTCGACGAGGTCAACCTGAGCCACCTGGTCCAGCGCACCCCGCAGGGGCTGGACGTGCAGGTGGGCGAGGGCGGGGTGCTGCTCTCCGGTGGTGAGCGGCAGCGGCTGGCCATCGGCCGGGCGCTGCTGGCCGGCCCTCCGGTGCTGCTGCTCGACGAGCCGACGAGCAACCTCGACGCGCGCAACGAGGCCGCGCTGCGCCGGGCCATCGACGCGGTGGCCGCCCGCCGGACACTGCTGATCGTGGCGCACCGACTCGCCACCGTGGTGGACGCCGACCAGATCGTC
Source organism: Micromonospora sp. NPDC049114 (assembly GCF_040648635.1). NCBI lineage: Bacteria > Bacillati > Actinomycetota > Actinomycetes > Micromonosporales > Micromonosporaceae > Micromonospora > Micromonospora sp. NPDC049114. Next base: position 266,711 of record NZ_JBEZEA010000008.1, read on the forward strand.
GTGCTCGACGGGGGCCGGGTGGTGGCCGTCGGCACCCACGCCGAGCTGACCGCCACCGACCCGCTCTACCGGGAGCTGGCCACCCACCAACTGCTGGTCGCCTGAGCCGGCGGCGACGCGGAATCGACATGCCGGCGGATACCCGACCGGCCGGGCCGCGCAAGGCGGCCGGAATCGCGTACCGTTGCCGCTCATGGGTGTGTCGCAACGGTTCAAGAGCAAGTTCCGGCGGTTCCTCCAGCGCCCGGGATCAACCGTGGATCTTGCTCCGCTGGAGAAGCTGCTGCCGGCGATCGAGGCGCGCGAGGATGACCTCGCCGCGCTGGACGACGCCGAGTTGACCGAGGCCGCCGGCGTCGCCGCTGGATACGAGGAGATCTGCGCCGTCGGCCGCGAGGCCGCCCGCCGGGGCCTCGACCAGCGACCGTACGACGTGCAGCTGCTCGGCGCGATGTCGCTGCTCTCCGGCAAGGTCGCCGAGATGGCCACCGGTGAGGGCAAGACGCTCACCGCCGCCGTCGCCGCGTACGGGCACGTCCGGCTCGGCAACGGGCCGGTGCACGTGCTCACCGTCAACGACTACCTGGCCCGCCGCGACGCCCAGTGGATGGAACCCATCTACACGCTGCTCGGCCTGACCGTCGGCTGGGTCAACGAGGCGTCCACGCCGCAGGAGCGGCGCGACGCCTACAACTGCGACGTCACCTACGTCTCGGTCAGCGAGGCGGGCTTCGACTACCTGCGCGACCAGTTGGTGACCGACGTGGCCGACCGGGTGCAGCCCGCCCTGGCCACCGCGATCATCGACGAGGCCGACTCGATCATGATCGACGAGGCCCGGGTGCCGATGGTCCTGGCCGGCGCGGTGCCGGGCGAGCAGGATCCGGTGCACGCCGCCGCCGCGCTGGTGCGCGGCCTGCGCAAGGGCCGGCACTACACGGTCGCCGAGGATGGGCGCAGCGTGGCCTTCACCTCCGCCGGCCTCGCCGCCGTCGAGGCCAAGCTCGGCATCGACCTGTACGACGAGGAGCATGTCGAGCAGCTCTCCGCCGTTCACGTGGCGCTGCACGCCCAGGCGCTGCTGCACCGTGACGTGGACTACATCGTCCGGGACGGCTCGGTCGAGCTGATCGACGAGATGCGCGGCCGGGTGGCGCAGCGCCGCCGCTGGCCCGACGGGCTGCAGGCGGCGGTCGAGGCCAAGGAGGGTCTGGACGCGACCGCCGAGGGCGAGGTGCTGGGCACCATCGCCGTGCAGGCGTTCATCGCGCTCTACCCGAAGGTGTGCGGCATGACCGCCACCGCGGTGCTGGTCGGCGACCAGTTGCGGGAGTTCTTCGGCCTGGAGGTCGCGGTGATCCCGCCGAACACCCCGTGCGTCCGCGAGGACGAGCCCGACCGGATCTACGCGACCCGCGCCGAGAAGGACGAGGCGCTGATCGACGAGATCCAGCGCTGGCACGCCAAGGGGCGGCCGGTGCTGGTCGGCACCCTCGACGTCAAGGAGTCCGAGGGGCTGGCCGCCGGGCTCAACGCGGCAGGCGTGTCCTGCGTGGTGCTCAACGCCAAGAACGACGACGAGGAGGCGGCGATCATCGCCGAGGCCGGCGCGTACGGCGCGGTGACCGTCTCCACCCAGATGGCCGGCCGGGGCGTCGACATCCGGCTCGGCGGCAGCGACCAGGCCGACCGGGACCGGGTGGCCGAGCTGGGCGGCCTCTACGTGATCGGCAGCGGGCGGCACGACAGCCGCCGCGTCGACGACCAGCTGCGGGGCCGCGCCGGCCGGCAGGGTGACCCGGGCGGCTCGGTCTTCTTCGTCAGCCTGGAGGACGACCTGGTCGTGCGGCACGCCGCCGACGCGGTGCCGCCGTCGCCGCGGATGAACGCGGACGGTCTCGTCACCGACGAGCAGGTCGACTACGCGGTCGAGCACGCCCAGCGGGTCGCCGAGGGCGTCAACCACGAGATCCACCGCAACACCTGGCGCTACAGCGTGGTGATCGAGCAGCAGCGCATCGCCCTGGCCGCCCGCCGGGAGCGGCTGCTGACCAGCGACGTGGCCGCGCTGATGCTGCTGGACAAGGTGCCCGAGAAGGCCGGTGAGATGGACGAGGACCTGCTCGCCCGGGTGGCCCGGTCGATCGCGCTCTTCCACCTGGACCGGCTCTGGGCCGAGCACCTGGCCGAGCTGTCGGAGGTCCGCGAGGGCGTGCACCTGCGCGCGCTGGGCCGGCTCGACCCGCTTGACGAGTTCCACCGGGCGGCGGTGCCGGCGTTCAACAACCTCGTCCCGGAGATCGAGGCCCGCACCATCGCCACGTTCACCGAGACCGAATTCGATGAGGATTGGGAGCCCGAGGACGGCACCCTGATCCGGCCGACCGCCACCTGGACGTACCTGGTGCACGACAACCCGTTCGGCTCCGAGCTCGACCGGCTGATCGCCTCGATCGGGCGGCGGCTCAGCGGCGCGTCGCGCTGACCTGACCGTCAGGGGCCTCTGCCACATCTCCCGGTGTGGCAGAGGCCCCTGCTTACGCCGTTTCGATCCCGGTTTGCGAGGGTAGTAGGGCGGGTCGGTCAACTCGGAAGAGAGCAGACGATGGCACACGTGACGACGTCGGCGGGATGCACGCGAGGGCGTTCGAGGGCAGTGGAACGGTGAACCTGGACACGCGGGAACCGGTGGTCGAGCGACTCGGTGTGCTGGAGACCGCCGCGCTGTTGCGGGAGCTGACCGCCGGCCTGATCGCGTTGACCGATTTCGACGAGGCGCTGCTGGCGCTGGTGCGGGTCACCCGCGACGCGGTGGCCGGGGTGCGGTGGTGCGGTTTCACCGCGCTGCGGGCCGGCGAGCCGGCCAGTGTGGCCGCCTCCGACGAGCGGCTGGCCTGCCTCGACGACCTGCGTTACGGGCCCGACTCGCCGGCGATGAGCGCGATCCAGCGTCGCGAGATGATCCTCGCGGTCGACCTGACCGGCGAGTCACGCTGGCCGGCCTGGACACCGCGCGCCCGCGACCTCGGCGTCCGAGGGGTCATCTCCGCCCCGCTGGACATCGACGACCAGGTCATCGGGGCGATCAACCTGTACGCTGCCGCGCCCGACGTCCTCACCCCGCAGCACCAGTTGACAGCGATGCTGCTCGCCGAACACGCCGGCCTGCTGCTGGCCGCCGTCCGGGACCGGAGCCGCCAGCAGGCGCTCGCCGGTGAGCGGGACGCCTCGCTCCTGCACGACGGTGTCGTCGGGCAGGCCATCGGTGTGATCATGACGCAGCGCGGCTGCCCGGCGGCCGAGGCCCTGGACGTGCTGCGGACCGCCGCCTCGTCCCTGGACATCCCGCTGCGCGAGGTGGCCGAACGCCTCATCCGGACGGTCTCCCGCCCCCGCGAGAGCTGACCCGCGCCGCGCGGTGCCGCCGTGCCCGTTCTCCCGGTCGGCGGCGAGTCGGGCGGCGTCGTTTCGCGCCTCGTGGGGTCGGGTAGCACTCTGGTACTGGTGAGCTGCGCCGACCCTGGGGAGGACCGATGCAGAGCCGGCTGCGGGTGCAGGGGCATCCCATCCAACCGATGCTGGTGACGTTCCCGCTGGGGCTCTTCGTCAGCGCCGCCGTCTTCGACCTCACGGACGTCATCGGCGGGCCGGCCTTCCTCGGTGAGGTCGGCTACTGGACCGGTGTCGCCGCCCTGTTCGCCGCCGCGATGACGGCGGTCGCGGGCATGGTCGACCTGTGGGACGTGCCGGTCGACGGCACCCGCCGCACCGCCATCGCCTTCAACCTGGTGAACGCGGCAATGGCGGGCCTGTTCCTGGTCACCTGCCTTGTGCGCGCCCACTCGCCGGACCGGGGCGCGACGGTCGCGATCCTGGCCACCGAGCTGGTCGCGCTGACCGCCGGTGCGATGGGTGTGCACCTCGGCGCGCGGCTCATGCGCCAGTTCGACGCGGGTCGGACCGACACCGGCAGCCTGGACACCCTCGCGGGTGGCACCGTCGAGGTCGCCCGTCCCCGCCCGTGACGGGCCGGGCGCACGCGCCCGCAAATCGGTTGCCCGCCGTCCGGCCGGCCGGCGAGGCTGACCGCCATGAGCGCCGAACGTGATGCCGAGGAGTTGATCGCGGAGGCGGCCGCCGCGCCGGTCGACGGCTGGGGCTTCGACTGGCTGGCCGGTCGGGCCACCGAGGAACGTCCACCCTGGGGGTACGCCGGGTTGGTCGCCGAACGGATGGCGCGCGCCGACGCCGCGCTGGACGTGGACACCGGCGGCGGCGAGGTGCTGGCCGGGATTCCGTACCCGCCGAAGGTGTTGGTGGCGACCGAGGCGTGGCCGCCGAACGTCGACCTCGCCCGGCGGACCCTGCGCCCGCTCGGAGCGACTGTGGTGGCGGTCGCCCCCGACTCGGCGCTGCCGTTCCGGAACGGGTCCTTCGACCTGGTGGTCAGCCGGCACCCGGTGCGCACCGACTGGGCCCAGACGGCCCGGGTGCTGCGCCCCGGCGGCACGTACCTGTCCCAGCAGATCGGTCCGGGCACCATGCGGGAGCTGAGCGAGGCGATCCTCGGCCCGCTGCCTCCGCCGGACGGGCGGCACCCGGAGGCAGCGGTCGCCGCGGCCGAGGCCGCCGGGCTGCGGGTGGTCGACCTGCGCCGGGCCACGCTGCGCGCGGCCTTTCACGACATCGGGGCGGTCGTCTGGTTCCTGCGCAAGGTGGTCTGGACGGTGCCGGGTTTCACGGTGGACCGCTACCGCCCCGAACTGCTCGCCCTGCACCGGCGCATCACCGCGGAGGGCGCCTTCGTCGCCCACGCCCGACGTTTCCTCATCGAGGCCACCCGTCCCGCCGCCACGCGGTGACCCTGACGTATCCCCGGGGCGTCGCGCCCCGGGGGTACGGGTCAGTGGGGGTGGGCCTGGCGGTGGGTGGCCAGGATGTCGGCGCCGAAGTCGCTGGCGGGGCGGCGGAGCACTGTGTGCGCGTGGTTGCCGTCGTCGCTGGTGTTGTCGTACTCGATCAGCAGGTCGTCGCCCTGCACCCGGTAGTAGTGCCGCTGGCCCGGCCTCGTCGGGCCGGCCCAGGCGAAGTGCAGCTGGCCGCCCTGGACGCGGGTCGCCTCCTGAACGGCGAGTTCGGGAGGCAGCCGGTCCAGGTAGAGCGCGACGACCTGGTCGAGCAGCGCGCGGCCGGTCGGGCCGAGCCGGTCGGCCGGCACGCCGAGCGGTTCGAGAGGCCCGTCGACCCGCGCGCGGGTGGCGCTGATGATGTCCGTCGGCGCCTCGTCGGCGATGATCGCGGCGGCCCGCCCGGCCGGCCCGAGCGCGTCGAGCAGGGCGTGGGCCAGGTCCTCCTCGACACCGAGCGGTCGGGAGACGGCGTGCCCGGCGTGGCGCACCGCCGCCGGGTTGGCGCCGAAGAAGATCGGCGCGGGGGAGACCTGGTCGTCGACCACGGTCATGGTCACCGACAGGTGGTGCCCTTCGAGCCGCCACGCCCAGCGGTCGTCGCGGGCCGGGTCACCGAACACAGCGACCCAGTAGTCGCCGCTGTGCCGCCCGCGGCGCCAGCCCTCGGCCCGGTCGAGGACCTCCTCCAGCGCGACGATCGCCATGGCCTGGGCGTACGCCGAGGGGCTGAGCGCGGTGGCCAGCAGCCGGTGGGCGGCCTTGCGCCCGGCGATGTCCAGCTCGGCGAGGCAGACGCCGGGGCGGGGGCGGGGCCGGTATTCCAGCCAGCGTCGCGCCGAGTCGTCGGTGAACGGGTACACGGCGCCGATGCGGGTCGCGGGGTCGAGCGCGGCCAGCAGCGCGGTGCCGGCGGCACGCATCTGTTCGGGCAGGGGATCTTCCACCGACCCTGTATACCGGCCCGTCGGGGGTCGCGTCAGCCGGCCCGCAGCAGCGCGGTCATCTCCGGCAGGTCGAAGAACTGCGCGGTCTCGGCCGCCGACGGGGTGCCGTGCGCCGGGTCGGCCCCGGCGGCGAGCAGCGCGCGGACGGCGTCGGTGCTGCTGCGAAAGACGGCGGCGGCGAGCGCGGTCTGACCTCGGTCGTTGGTGCGGGTGTGGTCCGCGCCGCGGGCCAGCAGAGCGGCCACCGTGTCGGGGTGGGCGTGGTAGGCGGCCAGGATCAGCAGCGTGTCGCCCTTGTCGTTGGTCAGGTTGACCGGCAGGCCGGCGTCGACCTGGGCGGCGAGCTCCTCGGTGGAGCCCGCGCGGGCCAGGTCGAACATCCGGTGCGCGAACGCCAGGGTCTCGGCGTCAAGGTCGTCGGTCACCGGTCCAGGGTAGTCGCCGAGGTCCTGATAGGTTGCTCGGCCGGCGCGATGGGGGAGGGGTCCGATGGGTGAGACGGTCTACGTGGGCAACGCGGGCGTCGACGGCGTCGGCAACGGTGGCTGGCTGCTCGGGCACTTCGCGCCGCCGGACGAGATCCGGCACAGCACCGACGTCGAGGTGAAGTGGGGCGTGCACCCACCCGGGGAGGCCCGCGCGCGGTGGGCGACAGGTGAGCGTCGGACCACCCTGCTGGTGCTGGTCGACGGGTGCTTCCGGGTGGAGCTGCCGGACCGGACGGTCCGGTTGGCCGAACCCGGCGACTACGTGGTGTGGGCCCGGGGAGTGGATCACTCCTGGTACGCGGAGCGCGCCTCGGTGGTGCTGACCGTGCGGTGGCCGTCGCTGCCCGGCTACCGGGTGGGTCCGCCGGTTCTGCGCTGAGCCAAAGGCGGTGGCGTGTTCAGTCTCCCGGCATGTGGAATTACCTACTAAACCTATAGGGTTTGCCGGCTAGAGTACGGGAGCACCCCGCCGAACGACCCGCTGAGGAACCACCGATGACCCACGTTCGCCCGGCTCCCGACCTGCTCGCCGTCGCCGCCCGGTGGGCCGACCCAGCCGGCTGGCCGGTCCCGCTGCGCTTCGATCCCACCGAGCGCTGGTACGCCCGGCTCGCCACCGCCGACGACCACGAGGTGTGGGCCCTGAGCTGGCTGCCCGGCCAGGGCACCGACCTGCACGACCATGGCGGCTCCGCCGGCGCGTTCCGGGTGGTCGCCGGCGCCCTCACCGAGGAGACGGTCAGCCGTGCGGCGTTGCGCCCTCGGCTGCTGCCCGCCGGCGCCGCCCGCCGCTTCGGCCCCCGCCACGTCCACCGGGTCACCAACCGCGGCCCGGCGCCGGCGGTAAGCGTGCACGTCTACCGGCCGGCGCTGCGCCGAATGACCCGCTACGACCTGCTCGACGGGCGCCTGCGGGTCGCCGAGGTCGCCGAGGCCGGCCGGTCCTGGTGAACCTCCCGTCCGCACCGCCCTCTCGTCACCGGAAGGAATCGACAATGCTGGTCACCGCAGCGCCCTGTCCGGCACCCGTGCCACCGCCGGGTTCCCGGGGCATCGACGAGCTCCTCGCCGCCGCGCGAGCCCGCCTCGACCGACTGGACCCGGAGCGGGCGCACCTCGCGCACCGGGCCGGCGCGTTGCTCGTCGACATCCGGCCCGCCGCCCAGCGCGCCGCGCACGGCGTCGTGCCCGGCTCGCTCACCGTCGAGCGCAACGTGCTGGAGTGGCGCTTCGACCCGCGTTGTCCCGCCCGGCTGCCCGAGGCCGTCGACTACGACGTGCCGGTGGTGATCATCTGCCAGGAGGGCTACACGTCGTCGCTGGCCGCCGCCGCGTTGCAGGACATCGGCCTGCACCGGGCCACCGACGTCGACGGCGGGTTCGCCGCCTGGCGCATCGCCGGCCTGCCGGCGCTCGGCCCCACCCCGCTGCACCGCGCAGCCCCCCTCGCGCCACCGGTCACCGCCGGCCGGGCACGCCGCTGACCCCCACGCCCCACCCGGCGTGGCGGGCGTACCGCCATCTCAGGAGGCACGATGTCCGTCATCGCGATCCCCACCCGTCCCTACTCGCCGGGTCACCCGGGCCGGGCCGCCGTGCGCCCGCGTACCGGCCCGACCCTGACCATCACCCTCGACCTGGCCCCCGGGCCGGTGAGCCCCCGGTTGGCCCGGCTGGTGCAGCTGCTCGGCGAGCTGGCCGAGGCCGGGGAGGGCCGGCTGCGGCCCGCCGACGACGTGCCGTCGACGCCGCGTCCGCTGCCGCGTCCCGCCGCCGAGCTGCCCGTCGACGACACCGACGGGACCGACGTGCGCATCCTGGCCGGCTCGCGGGTGGTCCGCCGCGGCGACCGGGTGGTCGCGCTGACCCGCATCGAGTACGACCTGCTGCTCTTTCTCGCCGAGCGCCCGCACCGGGTCTTCACCCGCCTCCAGCTGCTGTCGAACGTGTGGGGCTACGAACACGCCGTGGCCCGCACCGTGGACGTGCACGTACGGCGGCTGCGCGCCAAGCTGCCCGGGGCGGAGGTGATCACGACCGTCTACGGGGTGGGTTACCGGCTCGGCGACGGGGCGCGGATCAGCGTCGACCACACCCGCTGAGCAGCACTCGGGCGGCGGTCCGCAGGCGACCGTGAAGGGCATGGTGAACAGGACGGGGACCCCCGTATCGGGGCATCCTGGCGGCTCTGCTGTAATCATCTGGCTTCGTACGCAGAGCGAGCATCTGGCTCCGATGTGTTCGTCAATTGTCACATTCATGCAACGCAGCCGCCTCTTGACCCTCGCCCGGGTGCCGGGAAGCATCGATGAAGCGGCGTCCCGGGCCGTGGGGAGATACCCGGACCAGCCCAAGGAGGACCATGTCGGTCAGCCCCGCCTCGTCGCGCGCCGGATGGCATACGTCCCAACCCGCGGTGCCCGGTCGACCTCCCGGCGGTCAACGCCGCCCGGCGAACACCGCCGCGCCGATGCTCACCGTGACGCTGTCCATCCCGCTGGCCTGTGAGGAGTCGCTGACCCCGCCGGCCCGGCGGCTGCTCGAAGCCGCGCGCGAGATGCTGGAGCGGGGCGAGGGCGTGATCACCAGCTCCGTTCCGGCCGAGCGTCGCGCCGACGGGGTGCCGGCCAACCGGGCACCCGCCCGAGCCCTCACCCCGACGATCCCCGCCCTGCACATCCTCGCGTCGTCCCGGTCGGTGCTGCGCGACGACGAGCCGCTGCCGCTGACCCGGCTGGAGTTCGACCTCCTGCTGCATCTGGTCGCCCACCCCCGCCGGGTGTTCACCCGGCTGCAACTGCTCAACGCCGTCTGGGGCTACGAGCACGCCGGCGTCCGCACCGTCGACGTGCACGTACGCCGGCTGCGCGGCAAGGTCGGCGTGGACGTTCCCCTGGTCACCACCGTCTACGGCGTCGGCTACCGGCTGGCCGACGACGCCCGCGTCACAGTCGACCGCACCGGCTGACCGTCCGACGACCGCCCCTGTGGCGCGGGGCAGGATGGTTCGGTGCGTATCCGTCCCATCTCGCCCGACCGGCTCGTCGCCGAACTGACCGACCGGCTCGACGACGCCTCCCGCACCGTCGAGCCCGCCCGGCTGCGCGTGGCGATCGACGGCGCTCCCGCCGCCGGCCCGGACGAGCTGGCCGCCGCGCTTGTCGACCCGCTGCGCGCCCGGGGCCGCCCGGTCCTGCACGTCCGCGCCGCCGACTTTCTCCGACCCGCGTCGCTGCGCTTCGAGCTTGGCCGCACCAACCCGGACGCCTACTACGAGGGCTGGAACGACGAGGCCGGCCTGCGCCGCGAGGTGCTCGACCCGGCCGGCCCCGGCGGCGACGGGCGGGTGCTGCCGTCGCTGTGGGACGCCACCGCCGACCGGGCCAGCCGCGCCCGGTACGTCGACCTGGCACCCGGCGGCGTGGTCCTGGTCAGCGGCGCGCTCCTGCTCGGTGGGGCGCTGCCCTTCGACGTGACAGTCCACCTTCAGCTGTCCCCGGCGGCGCTGCGCCGCCGCACCGAACCGGCCGACGAGTGGACCCTGCCGGCGTTCGACCGCTACGCCGACGAGGTGGTCCCCGCCAGCTTCGCCGACGTGGTGGTACGCGCCGACGATCCCCGTCACCCCGCGCTCGTGCAGGCCGGCGACAGCTGAGAAATTCGCCGGTTTGCGTGGCACGCCCCGCGGGTACTCGCCCGGCTCACAGAGCGCGGGTGACCGCCCGCGTACCGGATGCGACCGTTGACCGGGGCCCACGCCGCCGGCACCCGGTTCACCTTGAGCCATCAGGCCAGGAAAGGCAGGCAGCGATGCTCGTCCACGACACGGTCGGTACCGGCCGATCCCAGACGGAGATCGACCAGATCCGGCACTCCCTGCAGGCGCGCTACGACGAGCTGACCGCCGAGTACGAGCAGGCCGTGCTGCAGAGTCAGGTGCTGCGTCTGGTGGAGGTCGGCGACACCGCCGGCGACGACCAGGCCGACAGCGGCACCAAGACGGCCGAGCGTGACACCGCGCAGTCCCTGCTGCGGACCATCCTCGACCGGCGCACCCAGTACGAGCACGCCCTGGGCCGCCTCGCCGAGGGCACGTACGGTTGGTGCGAGGGCTGCTCGGCGGCGATCCCGGTGGAACGCCTGGAGATCTTCCCGGCCGCGACCACCTGCGTGACCTGCAAGCAGACCCGCGAGCGGCGGGCGGCCTGAGCGACGACAGCGGTTGCCGGTCGGTCCACGGCACGATGGACTTGCGCCATGGGTGACATCCTGGTGGGCACCGCGTCCTGGACCGACCGCACACTGCTCGACTCGGGCTGGTATCCCCAGACCGCTGACAACCCGGAGAAGCGCCTGGCGTACTACGCCCGGCAGTTTCCCCTGGTCGAGGTCGACGCGACCTACTACTCACCGCCCGCCGAGGCGACCGCACGGCTGTGGGCCGATCGCACCCCGGCCGGCTTCACGTTCAACGTCAAGGCGTTCAGCCTGCTCACCGGGCATCCCACCCGGGTCAGCGCGCTCTACAAGGACCTGCGACCGGAGACGGACAAGAAGAACGTCTACCCCGACGACCTGCCCGCGCAGTCGTACGAGGAGGTGTGGACGCGTTTTCTGTCCGCCCTGGACCCGCTGGTCGAGGCGGGCAAGCTCGGCGCGCTGCTGTTCCAGTTCCCGCCCTGGTTCACGATCAAGCGGGCCAACAAGCAGTACCTGCTGGAGGTGGCGAAGCGCTGCGCGCCGCTGCGAGGAGTCTACGAGTTCCGCCACGCGTCCTGGTTCGACGGCGACAACGCCGAGGAGACACTCGCCTTCCTGCGCGAGCACCGACTGTCGTACGTCTGCGTGGACATGCCGCAGGGCCACCGCTCGTCGGTGCCCCCGGTGCTGGCCGCCACCGGCGACCTCGCGGTGATGCGCTTTCACGGCCACAGTGACAAGTGGACCAGCAAGGACATCCACGAGAAGTTCGGCTACCACTACTCGAAGCGGGAGCTGGCCGACTGGGCGCCGAAGCTGCGCGAGCTGGCCGACTCCGCCGGGCAGACCCACGTCCTCATGAACAACTGTTACCGGGACTATGCCCAGACCAACGCGGCAACGCTTGCGGGTCTCCTCGACGCGGGCTGACCTCACCCGATCCGGGTGGGGCCGGCTCACCCGCCCGACCGGCACGGTGGACACGGTGGGTACGGCCGCCCGGGAGCGGCCGACGCCGCAGACGACACGGAGGTGACGGGGATGACGGTTCGACTGGTGACGGATCGACGGCGCGGCGGCGTCCTGCACGTCGTGGGCACAGCCGGCGATACCCGGCGCGCGCCTCAGGGCACCCCGGTGCGGGCCCGCCGTGGCCCGGTGGGGCCGCCGCGACGCGCCGACGACCGACGGTGGGACACCACGGAACGGGGGTCGACCGATGGCTGACGCGATGATCTCCGCGTTCGAAAGTTCGCTGGACAAGACGAACCTGATCCTCAAGGACATCGAGGCCGCCTACGGGTGGCCGAAGGAGCGGCGTAACCAGTCGTACGCGGCGCTGCGCACCGTGCTGCACCTGCTGCGCGACCGGTTGGCGGTCAACGAGAGCGTCGAGTTCGCCCAGCAGTTGCCGGTGCTGGTCCGCGGGATCTACTTCGACGGCTGGAACCCGTCCGACGTGCCGATCAAGCTCAACCGCGACGACTTCCTCTACGAGGTCCGCCAGGGCTTCCCGTACGACGTCGAGGGCGGCGCGGAGCGGGTGACGCAGGTGGTGCTGGACACCCTGCGTCGGCACGTCACCCAGGGTGAGTGGCAGGACGTGAAGGACACCATGCCGAAGGATCTCGCCACGTTCATGCCGTGACGCCGCGCCGCCGTGAGCCCGCCCGACGACCCGTCGGGCGGGCTCAGTGCTCGGAGGTGTCCGCCTCGGCGGCCGACGGCACCCGGGACACCTGATGACCGGCCCCGCGGGCCAGCGCCGCGAAGGCGACGGCGTCGGTGACGGCCGCGCCGCCGGGGTCGTTGTTGAAATAGACGTACGCCGGCTCGTCCGCACCGAATGCGTCGGTGAGCCGGCGGGCCCACGAGCCGAGCGCGGTACGCCCGTAGTGCGGCCACGGCCGGGCCCGCCCCTCGTGCAGCCGCAGGTAACCGAAGTCGGTGGTCCGCCAGCGGGGCGCCACCGGACGACCCAGGCGATCCGCCCAGACCAGCGCGGCCCGCCGCCGTTCCAGGACTGCCCGGGTCGCGTCGGTCCACCACGACGGGTGCCGCGGCTCGACCGCGACCCGCACGTGCGCCGGGAACAGCCGCAGCGTCGCGTCGAGCGCGTCGACGTCCGCCCGCAGGTTCGGTGGCAGTTGCAGCAGCACCGGCCCGAGCCGGTCACCGAGGGCCGTGGCCCGGCCGAGGAACCGGGCCACCGGCTCGGCCGGGTCCCGCAGACGCTTGATGTGGGTGAGGTAGCGGCTCATCTTCACCGCCACGCAGAAGTCCGCAGGTGTCCGCGCCCGCCACGCCGCGAACGTCTCCCGCTCCGGCAGCCGGTAGAAGGCGTTGTTGACCTCGACGGTGGCGAAGCCCGCCGCGAAGTGCTCCAACCAGAGTCGCTGCGGCAGCCGCTGCGGGTAGAAGCGGCCCCGCCAGTCCCGGTACTGCCAGCCCGACGTGCCCACCAGGATCACCGTTTCATCCTGACACCGACCGCCGCCGCCCGCGAACCGACCGTGTCGTCCCGGTTCGGCGTCTACGGTGTGGGTTAGAGAAGATCGCGCGTGGGGTACCACCCGCAGCACGACGGACCCCGGCGTACGGCGGGGCGGCACACCCGAGGGAGTACCGATGGCACTCAACGACGATGACATGCAGACCACGGGCGGCGGCGGCCTGGAGGGTCCGGCCGACGGTGGCGCGACCCCGGGTCACCAGGACGGCGGCGCTGACGGTGGCGCGGAGGGTCCGGCCGATGGCGGCGCGACCCCGGGCCAGCAGGACGGCGGCGCTGACGGTGGCGCGGAGGGTCCGGCCGATGGCGGCGCGACCCCGGGTCACCAGGACGGCGGCGCTGACGGTGGCGCGGAGGGTCCGGCCGACGGTGGCGCGACCCCGGGCCAGCAGGACGGCGGCGCTGACGGCAGCGCCCGGTAACGGACCGTCATGACGCACCTCGACCCGCCGGGCGGCCACGGCCGCCCGGCGGTTCCGTTCGCGGGCGCCGCTGCGGCGCTGGCCCGCTGTGTCTCGGTCGAGCCGGCCAAGTTCGCCGCCGCGCACTGGGGGCACACCCCGCTGCTGTCCCGCGCCGCCGAGCTGCCCGACCCGGCCGGCTTCACCGACCTGTTCAGCCCCGCCGACGCTGACGAGCTGCTCAGCCGGCGTGGTCTGCGTACCCCCTTCCTGCGGGTCGCCAAGGACGGCCAGCTCGTCCCGGCGGCGCGGTGGACCGGCGGCGGCGGCGCCGGCGCGGAGATCGGCGACCAGGTGCTCGACGAACGGGTCCTGGAGCAGTACGCCGCCGGCGCGACCCTCGTGTTGCAGGGCCTGCACCGGATCTGGCCGCCGCTTGTCGACTTCGCCCGTGACCTGGGCCTCGCGCTGAACCAGCCGCTGCAGATCAACGCCTACCTGACCCCGGCGGGCAGCCAGGGCTTCGCCACCCACTACGACACCCACGACGTGTTCGTGCTCCAGGTCGACGGCCGCAAGCACTGGCGGATCCACCCGCCGGTGCTGCCCGACCCGCTGGAGAAGCAGCCGTGGGGTGGCCGCGCCGACGAGGTCTCCGCCACCGCGCAGGGCGAGGCGGCGTTGGACGTGGTGCTCGCCCCCGGCGACGCCCTCTACCTGCCGCGCGGCTGGCTGCACAGCGCACAGGCCCAGGACGCCAGCTCGCTGCACCTGACCGTGGGCATCCGCGCGCTGACGCGCTACGCCCTGGTGGAGGAGCTGCTCGCGCTGGCCTCCGAGGACCAGCGGCTGCGTGCCAGCCTGCCGTTCGGCACCGACGTGGCCGATCCCGACGCCATCGAGCCGGAGCTGACCGAGACGGTGGAGGCGCTGCGGGACTGGCTGCTGCGCGCCGACCCGGCCGCCGTCGCGGCGCGACTGCGCCACCGCGCCTGGCCGGCCGCCCGACCGGCGCCGATCCGCCCCCTCGCCCAGGCCGGGGCCGTGGCCGCGCTGAACGCGGACTCCCGGCTCACCCTGCGGCCTGGCCTGCGCTGGCAGCTCGTGCCGCACGGGGACGGCCAGGTGGCGCTGCGGTTGTTCGACCGCACGATCACGCTGCCCGCCGACTGCGAGCCGGCGACCCGGGCGTTGCTCGGTGGCACCGCGATCCGCGTCGGTGACCTGCCCGGACTGCCGGACGACGCCGACCGGGTCACCCTGGCCCGCCGGCTGCTGCGCGAGGCCGTCCTGGTGCCGGCCTGACCGGGTCCCACCCGGGCCTGCCGGGGGGTTGTGGCGGTGCCGGCGCGGCGGTCCGGGCCGGCATGGGCATGGCGCCCGAGGAGCGCAAGAGTCAGGCGCTGCTGCTCGGTGAG
>NZ_JBEZEA010000009.1:0-244556 GCF_040648635.1 Micromonospora sp. NPDC049114
CTGGCCGACCAGGCCCGCAAGGAACACACCCCGTAACCCCGCCTGCCATGCAGGGACGGGGAGGAACCGGCGATGACTCTGGGGTATACCGCTCACCGCCACCTTCGCCCCGCCGGACGTGACTGACAGTGACCGCGGCCAGCGGGCCGCAGGTGTCGGCTCAGGTCAGCGGCCGAGCACCAGCAGCAGCACCGTCGTGACCAGCCCGGCGCCGAGCACCACGGTGATCGGTCGAGGGCCGAGCACCGCGTGTCGGCGGTCGGCGAGCACCCGCGCCGGCACGAGACCGATCAACGGCCCGAGCAGGGTCACCACCAGCGCCAGCACCGGCATCCCGACTGCCAGGTCCCCGCCGTACCCGACGCCGAGCGCCCGTGCGCCGGAGCCCAGCGCATACGCCACGACCGCGCCGGCCACCCCGCAGAGCGCCAGCAGCGGGTTGACCGAACCCGGCAGCTCACCGGGCTGCCCGGCCCGGTCGAGCAGGTCCCGGACCCGACCGAGCAGCAGCACCGGCTCGCCGGCCGCACTGTCGTTGGTCGGCGCGGGCGGCGCACCGAGGCGGCGGGCGCCGAGGCGGGCCCGCACCTGCTGCCACAGGTGCGCCACCTCGGCGTCGACGCGTTCCTGCTCCTCGCGGGCGTCGACCAGCTCCTGCTCGGCGCGGCGTACGTCGTCGGCGGCGTCGGCGACGGCCCGCTCGGCCGCCGCGCACTGCCGCTCGTACCAGGTGTGCGCCTCGGCGCGCTGTTCGCGTACCCGGGCGCTCAGCTCGGCCAGTCGCCGCAGTTGCGCCGTGTACGTGTCACTGGTCACCGGTTGGTTCATCGCGACGGTCCATAGGGGATGAGCACCTGGCCGGTGCGGTGCACCGCCCGGTCGAAGAAGAGCCCGCGCCAGGGCCGGGGATACCAGTCCGGGCCGCCGGTGCCCGGATACAGCGAGGCGCCCAGCTCGCCGCCGTGCGTGTCCAGAGCAACCCAGGCGCCGATCTGGTCGGTGCGGGCGGCCGGGCCGCCCAGGTCCGCGCGCATCCGCGCCACGCCCCGCCACCAGGCCAGCACGTGGGTGCGCCGCTCCGGACCGTCGTGCAGGATCCGGCGCAGATGCTCCAGGCCGGTGCGCCGACCCGTGCGCGCGGCGAGGGCGCCGGCCGCCGCGTCGACCGCGAACAACAGCAGGTAGTGCGGGCTGCCGGGGCCGGACAGCCCGTCGGCCGTCTCGCCCATCAACTCGCCGACGGTCTCCTCGTCGTACCAGGAGGCGTCGTCGGCCAGGTCGTCGTAGAGCGCGCGGGCGATCGGATCGGCGTCCGGGTCGAGGCAGGCGATGGAGAACCGGGCGGTGCCCGGCGGGTGTTGGCGGGCCAGCGACCGGGCGGCCGAGTCGAGCACCGCGCACGCCTCGTCCACCCGCGTACCCAGCACCGCCAGGTTGCGCCCGGGCGCGCGGGGCAGCCGCAGCGCCGCCGAGCGGGACTGCACGTCGATGATCTCGCCGAGCAGGGCCACCGGGTTGCGCGGCGCGCGGCCGTCGGTCGGGGCTTCGAGGCCCCGGAAGTCCGGGGCCTCGTCCAGCCGGGGGATCGCGTCACCGTCGAAGAGCCGGGCCGGCGCGGCGTCCGGCGGGCGCATCCGCCACAGCCGGTGTTGCAGGCCGCTCCACGTCTCCCAGTCGCTGGCCGACGGGATCCGCGCGACCTCGTTGCCCTCCACCATCCCGGACTCGGCGTTGACCACCGCGTGCCAGCGGGGCAGCGACTGCGCCGCGTCGTTGCGCTCGGCCAGGATCCGCAACGCCTTGGGCAGCGCGATCCGCAACGTGAACTGGGCGACCAGCGCCGGACGGCCCCACAGCGCCTCGATGCCCCGTACGTCCTGCGAGGCGAGCACCAGGTGGATGCCCTGCGACCGGCCGCGGCGAGCCAGGTCCTCCAGCAGGTCGGCGGCCTCCCGGGCGACCACGTCCCGGCCGGCCAGCAGCATCTGGAACTCGTCGACAACGGCGACGATCCGGGGCCAGTGCCCGGTCGGGTCGACCGCCCGCAGCTCGGCCAGCTTGGTCACCTCGTGCTTCTTGGCGGCGTCGGCACGGCGACGCAGCTCCTCGGTGAGGAACCGCAGCAGCGCCAACCCGAACTCCCGGTCGGTGTTGACGTTGATGCCGACCAGGCGCATGTGCGGCAGCCAGCTCGGGTCGCGTCGGCCCTGCGCGAACCGGGCGAAGGACACCCCCTCCTTGAAGTCGAGCAGATAGAACTCCAACTCGGCGGGGGAGTAGCGGGCGGCGAGGGCGCCGATCCACGCGAAGATCAGGTTGGTCTTGCCGGTGCCGGACGGCCCGCCGATCAGCGCGTGCGGTGGATAGTCGCCCAGGGTCAGGCGCACCGGTCGGCCCTGCGGCCCCTCGCCGATCGGGGCGGTCAGCCCGCTGGCCGAGTCCTCCCGCCACATCTGCTCCGGCGGGGGCAGCAGGTCGGCGAACGGGGTCGGCGGCGGGCCGGCGTTGACGCGGGCCGCGATCTCCCGGCAGGTGTCGGTGACAAGCGTCGCCGGTGGCGGCGGGTCCAGCCGGACCGACAGGCCGGACGGGCCGCCGATCCACGCGCCGGACGCCTCGGTCACCACCCGGGTCACCGTCGGGTCGTCCGGCAGCGGGATGCCCCGGACCACGAGGTGCACCCCGCAGGCGGCGCCGGCGCGGACCACGCGTTCGAGTTGGCCGCGTTCGTGCCGGCTCAGCTCGTCGCCGCCGAGCAGCACCGCCACCCGCCACGGCTCGGGACGGCGGCCGGTCGCCGCGGCCAGCTCCCGCAGCGAGCCGTGTTCGCCGGCCAGCACCGTCTCGTTGATGCGGCGGATCTGCTCGACCAGGTCGTCCAGCAGCGGACCCAACCCGCCCGGGCCGACGAAGGTGAGCAGCCCCGCGGTGCCCAGGGGCGCGAACCCGGCCAGGCCGCCGCCAAGGTGCTCCGGGTCGTAGCCGACAAGGCGTACCCCGCCCGGGTCGGCGCGGCCGACGGCCCGCAGCAGCAGCGCGGACACGACCGCGTCGCAGCCGGCGCGGTCGTCCCCGGACAGGTGCACGTGCCCCGCGTCGAGCAGCGGCACCAGCGCGGGCACCGGGTCGACGTCGTCGAGCCGGACCGTGCCGACCCGCAGCGCGCCGGGCGGCTCGGCCCGGCGGGTGGGCGTGGGCGTCCAGCCCGGCCAGTCGGCGCCGGCGCAGCCGGGTGCCTCCCGGCGGGCGGCGTCGGCGGCGTGGCGGGCCAGCTCGGCGAGCCGGGTGGCGTGCCGGGCGTCGATCTCGGCGAGGCGGCGGTCCCGTTGGGCGCCCACCCGCTGCGGTACGGCGGCCGCCGCGCGCCGGACCCGGGTCAGCCGTTCGCGACCAGCCGTCAGGTCGGCCTGGGCGGCCGACAGTCGGGTACGCGTGGCACCCAGCGCCTCGGAGAGGGTGTCCCGGATGCGGGTGACGAGTTGGCTCCGCCGGTCAGCCATCGGAACCCCGGCGGGCCGGCGCGTCCCGCCACGGGCTGCCGGTCTGCGGCGGCAGCCCGGCGGGCCGCTGCGGTACGACGCCGCCGGACGCCTGCCTGCCGTTCACCGCGCCAGGACGGGGACCGACGCCGCCCGAGGGTGGTGGTTCGGGGGGCCGTGGACGACTCGCGTTCCCGGAGCGTTGCTCGGCGGGACGAGCACCCGCGTCGCCGGTGCGCTGGTCACCGGTGGCCGGTGGCGTGCCGGTGGCAACGGGCAGGTCGCGGCCGAGGCGGGCGAGCAGCAGCCCGGTCGCCACGCCTGCGGTGACCGCGGAGTCGGCGGCGTGCGGCGGTTCCCCCGAGGAGCGGGGTGGCGGCATCCGGCACACCCGGGTCAGCAGCGTCTCCAGCACCGGCGGCGGCAGTCCGGGGAGCAGGTCCCGGACCCGCCCGTCCAGCTCGCCGCGCAACCGGCCGAGGTCGGCGGCGCGCGGCGGATGACCCAGCAGCTCGCCGGCCAGCTCCCGCAGCAGCGGCGGCGCGAGCGCGGCCATCCCGAGCCCCACGTCGGCGGACGCCCGCCGCAGCTCGGTGCGCAGCCGGTCCCGGTCGCCGGCGCGCACCCCGCCGACGACCCGGCGCAGCAGCTCCTGCGAGTCGCGCAGCCGTTCGTCGGGCTCGTCGGGGCCGCCGTCGCGCCCGCCGGTCAACTCGGCCACCCGTACCGACCACCAGCGACGCATCCGCACCTGCTCGGCCTGCTCCGGTGCCACAGTGGTCGGCCCGTGCGGCGGGGGCGCGTCGTGGCGCGGGTCGCGCTGCTGCGGGCGGGGCGCCGGGGCGCCGTCGGCGGCCAGCCCGATCGCGGCCAGATACGCCGACAGCTGCTCCTGCGCCACCCGCAGCGCGTAGTTGGCGCTCTCGGCGTGCTCGGTCGCGGCGGACAGCTCGGGCACCCCCATCGGGTTGGCCGACTCCTGTCGGACCCAGCGCAGTCGTTCCGCGGCCAGGCCGAACTTCTCCAGGGCCTGCCCGAGCAGGCCCACCGGGAACTCCTCGCTGGCCGCGCGGACCTGGCCGCCGATGTCCTCGATGATGGACACGGTGGCCTACAGGGTGGAGACGTAGAGCTGCGCCTGCTCGACCGCGACAAGTGTCGCGGCGAGGCACTCCTCCAGCTCCTGGCTGGCCTGGGTCAGCGACGCCTGGGCCGCCTCGACCGTCTCGTGCCCGCTGCCCTCCAGCGCGCCGGCAAGGGTCTGCTGCGCCTCGGCGAGCTTCTCACCGGCTGCCTGGACGGCTGTCTGCCCGTCGCCGATCTGTTGGAGGGCGACATCGATGGCAGCCTTCAGCTCGGCGACGCTCGCCACGGCGGAACCTCCTGGGGGCGGGGAGATCTCCATTAGAGCTTACTGGCGTCGGTGGGAGAACATCCGCCCTGGCGGTGTTCCTGCCCGACTGACCGTTAACCCCCCTGAAGTGCCGGGAGTCCGTTCTGTGGGAGTCCCAGTATGAGAACTTCTCAATTATCGCGGAGCCAGCGCGGCCCGTACACCTCCGCGCCGAGGGCGGTCACCCGCTCGCGCAGCTCCCGGTCGGCGGTGACCACCAGCCGACGGCGCTGCGGCGCCGCCTGGACCAGTTCGACAACCGTGTCGTCGCCGGAGCCGGGGGCGGAGACGACGCGGACGTCGTCGGTGCCGGGTACGTCCCGGGCGGCGCCCTCGACCACGAGCACCACCTCGACCGGGGCGGTCAGACGGGCGGGCAGGCCCGTGGCGGCCACCGGGGCCAGGGAGTCCCGCAGCCGGGCGGCGGCCCCGGCCCGGTCCCGCCACCACCCGTTCGGGCGGGAGCCCACCACGTTGGCGCCGTCCACGATCAGCAGCGGGTTCTCAGTCATGGCGTCAGCCTGCCACCCGTGGCCGGCGCCGGCCGGGTGCCACTCCACAACGCGGTGTGCGCCGCCACGTGCGGCGTTTGTCGGGCCGAGCGCCGGGTAGCCCCTGGCGACCGTGCCGCGCCCGACTGCGGAGGACAGACATGATGGGACCCGGTGACCTCGGCTCCGACCCGTGGGACGAATTCCTGGCCCGGTACTTCGGCCGGGGTGAGGGAGGACGCCGACCGCCGCACCGGGTCGACATCACCCGACTGATGACGGCCGACGCGCGCGAGATGCTGGCCGACGCGGCCCGCCGCGCCGCGCAACGGCAGAGCAACGACCTGGACACCGACCACCTGCTCTGGGCCGCCCTGCAACGCGAACCCCTGCGCGACCTGGTACGCCGCGCCGGCGCCGACCCGGACACCCTGCTCAACGCGTTGGGCGGCAAGGGCGACGGCGCACCGCGCGGGGAGGTACCGCCCAACCTGTCGCTGACCCCGGCCGCCAAGCGGGCGCTGCTCGACGCCCACCAGCTGTCCCGGGCGATGGGCGCCAACTACATCGGCCCCGAGCACATCCTGATGGCCCTGCCGCTCAATCCCGAGTCGCCGGCCGGACGGATGCTGGCGGCCGGCCGGATCCAGCCCGAGTCGTTGCAGGCCGCCAATGCCGAACGCGGCCCGATGACCGGGCCGAAGCCGGACCGCGGCACCCCCACCCTGGACCAGTACGGGCAGGACCTCACCGACCTGGCCCGCGCCGACCAGATCGACCCGGTGATCGGGCGGGCCGACGAGATCGAGCAGGCGGTGGAGATCCTGTCCCGGCGGACCAAGAACAACCCGGTGCTGATCGGCGAGGCCGGTGTCGGCAAGACCGCGATCGTCGAGGGTCTGGCCGAGCGGATCTGCGACGGCGACGTGCCGCAGACCCTGCTCGGCAAGCGCGTGGTGCAACTCGACCTCGCCGGCCTGGTCGCCGGCACCCGCTACCGGGGCGACTTCGAGGAGCGCCTCAAGAAGGTGATCGACGAGATCCGGGCGCACCGGGACGAGCTGATCATCTTCCTCGACGAGATCCACACCCTGGTCGGCGCCGGCGGGGCCGGCAGCGAGGGCGGAATGGACGCGTCCAACATGCTCAAGCCCGCCCTCGCGCGGGGTGAACTGCGGGTGATCGGCGCGACCACGCTCGACGAGTACCGCAAGAGCATCGAGAAGGACGCCGCGCTGGCCCGGCGGTTCCAGCCGGTGCTGGTGCCCGAGCCCAGCGTCGACGACACCATCGCCATCCTGCGCGGCCTGCGCGACAGGTACGAGGCCCACCACCAGGTGCGCTTCACCGACGAGGCGCTGGTCGCCGCCGCCGAGCTGTCCGACCGGTACGTCACCGACCGGTTCCTGCCGGACAAGGCCATCGACCTGATCGACCAGGCCGGCGCCCGGGTCCGGCTGCGCACCCGCACCCCGGCCTCCGACGTGCGGGAGCTGGAGCAGGAGCTCGACGACGTACGCCGGGACAAGGAGCAGGCAGTCACCGACGAGCAGTACGAACGGGCCTCGGCGCTGCGGGACCGGATCTCCGAGCTGGAGGAGGAGATGCGCCGCGCGACCGGCGCCGACGGCTCGTCCTCGCAGGTGCCCGAGGTGGGCCCGCAGGAGATCGCCGAGGTGGTCTCGCGGGCCACCGGCATCCCGGTCAGCCAGCTCACCGAGGAGGAACGCGACCGGCTGCTGCGCCTGGAGGGTCATCTGCACGAGAGGGTGGTCGGTCAGGACGACGCGGTCACCGCGGTGGCCGAGGCGGTGCGCCGCTCCCGGGCCGGGCTGGCCGACCCGGAGCGCCCGATGGGCAGCTTCCTGTTCCTCGGCCCCACCGGCGTCGGCAAGACCGAGCTGGCCCGGGCCCTGGCCGAGGCGTTGTTCGGCGAGGCGGACCGGATGGTCCGGGTGGACATGAGCGAGTTCCAGGAGCGGCACACGGTCAGCCGGCTGGTCGGCGCCCCACCCGGGTACGTCGGTTACGAGGAGGCCGGTCAGCTCACCGAGGCGGTGCGCCGCCGCCCGTACGCGGTGGTGCTGCTCGACGAGATCGAGAAGGCCCACCCGGACGTGTTCAACATCCTGCTCCAGGTGCTCGACGACGGGCGGCTCACCGACAGTCAGGGCCGCACGGTGAACTTCAAGAACACCGTCCTGATCATGACGAGCAACCTCGGCTCCGAGCTGATCACCGGGGCGCAGCGGGCCGTCGGGTTCGGCACCGGCGCACCCGGCAGCGAGCAGGAGAACGACGAGCTGCGCGAACGCCTGATGCGCCGCCTCCAGGAGAACTTCCGGCCGGAGTTCCTCAACCGCATCGACGAGGTCATCATCTTCCGCCGGCTGGAGGCCGAGCAGTTGCGCGACATCACCGCGCTGCTGCTGGAGGAGACCCGCCGCCGGATGCACGCCCAGGACATCCAGGTGGAGTTCACCAACGCCGGCATCGACTGGCTGGCCGAGCACGGCTACCAGCCGGAGTTCGGGGCCCGTCCGCTGCGCCGGGTGATCCAGCGGGAGGTGGACAACCACCTGTCGCGGATGCTGCTGGAGTCGGCGATCTCGCCCGGGCAGAAGGTCACCGTGGACGCCCGCGACGGGCAGCTCACCTTCGACGTGACCGCAGGTGAGCGGGGGTACACCGCCGCCACGACAACGCACCCCCGATGACCGGGCCGGCGCGACGGGACGACCACGAGGACCCGCACGAGCACGCGGGGTCCGCGAAGCCCCGGGACGAGGACGACGACGAGCATCCCGACCCGATCCTGGCGCCCCCGACCGCGAACCCGCGCCGCACGCGGGTGCCCGCCGAGGGCCTGCATCCGAAGACCGACCAGGACGACCCGGAGACGTCGGGTCACCATCGTCGAGAGGAGACCTGATGGTACGCGACACGCGGCTCGACCCCGAGGTGGAAGTGCTCTGGGAGGACTTCCACGCCGAGGTGAACGTCCCGTCGGAGCAGCTGCGCACCTGGCTGCTGACCCGGGGCTCCGGCGAGGAGTCGTTCAGCCCGAACCCGGACCTCGACCTGCCCCAGCCGGGACGGGAGATCCTCAAGGTGCTCAACAAGCGCAAGGTCGATCTGACCCCGGAGGACATCGAGGTGATGCGGGAGGCGGTCGAGCGGATCCGCGAGCTGATGGACGCCAAGCCCCGACGGGGCAACGCCGACGACGAGTGGCGGCACTCGCTGCTCGACCTCGGTCACGACCCTCTCGTCGAACGCTGAGCGAGGCCGTACGCGACGGTGCCGTCCCGGTGTGGGGCGGCACCGTCGCGTGCCGCTACTGGCCCTGGTCGGGTTCCAGGCTGCCGATGGTCAGTCCCGCCGCGTCGGCGGCGGCGTCGCGCTCGCCCCGGGTCTGGTCCTCCCGGGTGAGCAGGTTGGCGTACTCGGTGACGTCGGCCGGGTCGGGCACCTCCGGCAGCCGGCGCAGGAACGCCTCCACCTGGCGGGTGGCGGCGGTGTGCGCGGCGGCGGCCTGGCGGAGCAGTTCCCGGTCGTCGGCGGGCGGGTAGAGATCGGTCATGTCCGCCAGATACCCCGACAGCGGCCGTTCGCACCGCCACCGACCTGCCAGTAGGCGGCGTCCGGGTCGCGTCGCCGGGACTACCCGCCCGTACCGCCGGTCGGTTGGGGGTGGCCGGTGATGCCGTCCAGGATGGTGGTCAGGTTGTGGTTGAAGGTCTCCTCGGCGCTGAGGTGGGCGCCCTCGATGACGAGCCGGGCGACGGTGGGGTAGCGGCCGGTGTCGAGCATGCGGGTCAGGTAGGGGCCGAGGCTGGTCTGCCAGGCGCTGAACTCGGTGCCGGTGGAGCGGGCGGTGCGTCGCTCGGTGACCTCTCGGCGCAGGGCGCCGCCGACGAAGGCGTTGAGGGCGCCCAGGGCGCGCTGAAGGTCGTCGATGCCGTGTATGCCGGGGGCCTGGCTGAGGGCCGCGGCTGTCGTTTCGCCCACGGCGAGCGCGTGCGGGCCCAGGTGTGGCCGCCCGCCGAGCAGGTCGGCGAACCACTCGTGGTCGAGGGCGGCGGCGCGGGTCCGCCGAAAGACGGCAAGCACGGTGGCCCGCCACCCGGCCTGCTCGCCGGTCTCGGCGATCCGGGCGTAGACCGTGTCGACCATCAGGTCGAGCAGCTCCGATTTGGTGGCGACGTAGTCGTAGAGCCGCATCGGACCGACACCGAGCTCTTTGGCGATCTTGCGCACCGACAGTCCGTCGAGGCCGTGCGCGTCGGCGAGCCGGATCGCCGTGGCGGCGATCTTCGCACGGCTCAACGGCACCGGCGTCGCCCGGGGCTGGGGCTCGGGGCGTTCCCAGACGGGCACGACCTCATTACCGTACGATGTATCCACGCAATACAGTGTACGGTAAGGGCATGACGAAGCGACTGGCGATCGCCGGTGGTGGCCTGGGTGGCCTGACGCTGGCACGGATCCTGCACCGGCACGGCATCGACGCGGTGGTCTACGAACGCGAGGCCGGTCGCACCGCGCGCTCCCAGGGCGGAATGCTCGACCTGCACCCGGAGTCCGGGCAACTGGCCCTCGCCGAGGCGGGTCTCGACGACCGGTTCCGGTCCGAGGCCCGGCCCGAGGGCGAGGAGCATCGCATCCTCGACCCGGCCGGGCGCACCCTCGTGCACCACACGCCCCAACCCGGCTCGTTCGCCGGCCGCCCCGAGATCGACCGCACCGTCCTGCGTGATCTTCTGCTCGACTCGCTGCCGCCCGACGCGGTGGTGTGGCGGCGCCGCCTCGTCGCGGCCACGGCCCGACCGGGCGGGGGCTTCGGGTTGACCTTCGACGGCGGCCACCGGGCCGACTGCGACATCCTCGTCGGCGCGGACGGCGCACGCTCCGTCGTCCGGGCGCTGCTGACCGACGCGGGCCTGTCCCACGTGTCCAGCCACGTGGACCTGACCATCGACGACGCCGACCGACGCCACCCCGATCTCGCCGAGCTGGTCGGCCCGGGAAACCTCTGGTGCGTCGGCGTGAGCCAGATCCTCGCGGCGCAACGCCTCGGCGACGGCAGCATCCGCGTCGGGATCTCCCTACCCGCCGACGACCGGGACCTCGACACCTACCGGGACAAGCGTGCCCTGCTGGGCCTGTTCGACGGCTGGGACACCCGCCTCACCGCCCTGATCGACGCGGCCGACGGCCCACCGACGCCGCGCCGGGTCATGGTGATGCCGGTCGGCGCGCGCTGGGCCCACCAGCCGGGAGTCACCCTTCTCGGCGACGCCGCGCACCTCATGCCGCCCGTCGGCGAGGGCGCCAACCAGGCCATGCTGGACGCCGCCGAACTCGCGCGCGAACTCGCCGAGAACCCGGCCGACCCGGACGCGGCGATCCGGGCGTACGAGGAGGCGATGTTCGCCAGGATCCAGCCGATCGCCGAGATGTGCGCGCGAGTGCAGGCGATGATGCTGTCCCCGACGGCGGCGGACGACCTCGTCCGCTTCTTCACGCCCCGGTCCGCCACGCCGTCGGGTGGGGACGAGGAACCCGTCGCCGCGCACCGGTAGACCGCTCGTGCGCCCTCACACCTCGCTGGGCTGCCGGACGCCGAAAGCCGGATTGCGCACCAGCCAGTCCAGGTAGGTGGGGTGCGGCGCCAGCGAGTCGGTGTACGCCGCCTTGGCCGTGGCCAGCAGCAGCTCCGCGTCCCCGGCGGCCGGCGAGTCCGGATGCCACCCCAGCAGCAGCCGCCAGCGCAGCGGGACACCGGCCAGCCGGCGGGTGACCAGGCCGCCGACGGGGCGGAACGTCGCCTGGCAGAGGGCCACCGCCACGCCCGCCTCCACCAGATCGACGCAGCCACGGATGTCGGTCTCGTACACCTTGCGCGGGGTGAAGCCGGCGCGGGCGCACGCGGCGGCGAAACAGTCGCCGAAGCAACCGTCGCCCGGCGCGGCCACCCACTGCTCATGGCCCAGGTCCGCCAGGCGCACCTCGGCCCGCGCCGCGAGCGGGTGGGTCTCCGGCAGCAGCACCAGCACCGGGTCGACGGCCACCTCCCGCCAGCTCAGTCCGAACGCGGCCGACGGGGTGGCGTCGCCGCACACACCGGTGAGGGCGAAGTCCAACCGCCCACCGGCCACCAACTGCGCAAGCTCGTCCACCGACCAGGAGGCGTACGTGGTGATCTGGGCCGGTGGCTGCTCGGCGGCCAGCCGGTGCACCAACCGGCCCAGGATCGGGCTGTTCACCCCGCCGAGGCGGTAGCAGCGGGGCGCCGCGCCCGCGCCGGCGAGCCGGGCCGCCTCGTCCTGCAGGCCCTTCATCGCCGGCAGCAGCACCCGGGCGCGGGCGAGCACCAGCTCACCGAGCGCGGTGGGCCGGGCGCCGCGCCGATCCCTGTCGAACAGCGGCCCGCCCAGCGTCCGCTCGATCCGCTGAAGCTGGGCGGTGAGCGCCGGCTGGGCGAGCCCGAGCGCCGACGCCGCCTTGGTCACACTCCCTGTCTCCGCGATCGCGCAGACCACCCGCAGGTGTCGCAGCTCCAGGTTCATACGGTGACGGTAGGACCACGCCGCAGCCTGCGGAAGAGGCCAAGCGGATCGGTGACGTTGAATGCATTTAGTGGCGCGGCCCGCGCTGTCAGTCGCGCGGCGGCTCCGGCAGGTCCGCCAGGTACGTCGGCCGCCGCGTCACCGCGTCACGGACCTTGTCCACCACGCCCACCGCCGGCTCGACGATCCGGTTCCACGGTGGCGTGGCCGGCGTGCCCGGGTGCGGCCGGGTCGGCGCGGCCTCCTCGGCGATCTCCAACCGGTTGCCCAGGCGGATCAGCTCCTCGGAGGTGGCCACCGCGCGCAACTCGGCCACGAGCGCGCCCACCCCGTCGACGTGGCGGCGGACCCGCTCGGCGACCTCGGTCAGGGTCTCGTCGGACAGTCCCTTCAGGGCCGCCAGCAGTGCGGCGTCAGCGTCGATCTCCGCGTCCACCCGGTCGGCGCGGGCCGGCAGCGCCGCCCGTACCGCCGGCAGCAGGTACTGCTCCTCGGCGGAGACGTGTCGCGACAGCGCGGCGGTGAGCACCGCCAGCCCCTCCTGCGGCGTGGCGTCCGGGCCGGTCAACTGGTCCACGAGAGCCAGCAGCTGCCGGTGCTCGCGGTCCACGATGTCGGCGATGCTGCGGCCACCGGGCCGGTAACCGTCCTCGGACACGGGCGCGGGCGGCAACGGGGGCAGGGGGACGGCGGACATGGTGCCCTCCTCGACTGGCGGGCGGAAGCTCCGGCAGGGGATGTGCGGTCGTGGGCGGCGGTACCCGAACGCGGACGCCGCGAAACCGGCACGCGGATCCGCCGAGGTGAATGCCCGGCCCCGGCACGCCGGTGCGCCGGCCCGCCGGTCACCGCGGACTGGTATGAAGGGGCGATGACGAGCGACGCCGCCTCCGCCCGACCGGACCCCAGCGCGGAGGTCGTGGACCTCTGCCGCGACCTGCTGCGCATCGACACCACCAACACGGGTGACAACGCCACGAGCGTCGGCGAGCGCCGCGCCGCCGAGTACGTGGCGGAGAAACTCGCCGAGGTGGGCGTCGAATCGGTCCTGCACGAGTCCGCGCCCGGCCGGGCCAACGTGGTGGCCCGCATCCCCGGCGCCGACCCGAGCCGGGGTGCGCTGCTGGTGCACGGCCACCTGGACGTGGTGCCCGCCGACGCCGACGAGTGGTCCGTGCACCCGTTCTCCGGCGAGGAGCGCGACGGCTACCTGTGGGGTCGCGGCGCCATCGACATGAAGGACTTCGACGCGATGGTGCTCGCCGTGGTGCGGCACTGGCAGCGCACCGGCGTACGGCCCCCGCGCGACATCGTGCTCGCGTACACCGCCGACGAGGAGGCGGGCAGCGACTACGGCGCGCGCTTCCTGGTGGAGAACCACCGCGGCCTCTTCGACGGCTGCACCGAGGCGATCGGTGAGGTCGGCGGCTTCTCCTACTCGGTCAACGACAGCCAGCGGCTCTATCTCATCGAGACCGCCGAGAAGGGCATCGACTGGCTGCGGCTGCACGCCAAGGGCCGCCCCGGGCACGGGTCGATGGTGCACGACGACAACGCGGTCACCGCGCTCGCCGAGGCCGTGGCCCGCATCGGCCGGCACCGCTTCCCGGTGGTGGTCACCGACACCGTACGGGCGTTCCTGGAGGAGGTCTCGGACCTGCTCGGCATCGAGCTGGACCCGAACGACCCGGAGACGGCGATTGCCAAGCTCGGCCCGATCGCCAACATCATCGGGGCGACCATCCGCAACACCGCCAACCCCACCCGGCTCAGCGCCGGTTACAAGGACAACGTCATCCCCGGCCGCGCCACCGCCACCATCGACTGCCGCAGCCTGCCCGGCCAGTCCGAGCTGCTGGAGCGGCAGCTGCGCGAGCTGGTCGGCCCGGACATCGCCATCGAGTACGTCCAGCGGCAGCCGGCGCTGGAGACCACCTTCGACGGCGACCTGGTCGAGGCCATGTCGGCGGCCCTGCGTGCCGAGGACCCGGGCGCGCGGCCGGTTCCGTACATGCTCTCCGGCGGCACCGACGCGAAGGCGTTCTCCCAGCTCGGCATCCGCTGCTTCGGGTTCGCGCCGCTGCGGCTGCCCGCCGACCTGAACTTCTCGGCGCTGTTCCACGGCATCGACGAGCGCGTTCCGGTCGACGGACTACAGTTCGGCGTGCGGGTTCTCGACCGGTTCCTCCGCTCCTGCTAACCGTGTCCGGTAGCTGCACCCGGCGCGTTATCTCCCCATCGTGAAGGGACTGCCCCACATGACCGACCAGCACGGTGAGCTGGACGCCGCTCTCGAGCGGGTGATCGAAGCGGCCCGCCACCACCTGGCCGCCGTACGCGCCGCGCAGGGCCGCGTCGACGACGACGACGTCTGGCAGGCGTACGTGGCGTTGAACAACGCGTCCTTCGCCTACGACGAGCAACTCCTCGACGCCTTCGGCGAGGTGACCCCGTGGGACGTCGACTCGATCGACCCGGACGAGGCCGACGAGCGCTTCGGCGGTGAGGGCGCCGAGGCCAGCGACCCCCATCCGCGGGTGATCTCGGTTCGTCAACGTCGCGACTACCGGGTGCCGAGCATCGCCGCGCTGCTGCGGGCGGCCGAGGCGGCCCGACGCGAGGGCACCCCGGAGGACGACGAGCCGGCGCCGGTGGAGGGCGTCGGCGAGGCGGTGCTGGAGCTGCTGCAGAGCGGCGACGGCTCGCTCGGCGCGCTGGACGTCCCCGAGTTGGAACCCCTGGACGGGGTGGTCATGGTCAGCGAGGTGGGCACACCCGTGGACCTGGAGTCGTTCGACGATGACGACGCCGTCGGCCCGTTCCAGCCGGCGAGTGACGACCGGCTCGTCGGCCGACTCGACGAGCACCCGTTCCTGGAGCTCGACGACGACCACGACCACGCCGGGCACCAGCACTAGGGCCGGCGTCCCGCCCGTCGCCGGTGCGCCTGCGCCTCGCGCGACCGGGGACCAGGCACGAGGCCAGGTGAGGCCCGGGGCCCGAACCGTTCGCGGTTCGGGCCCCGGGCGTGTCGCCGCCCGTGCGGGCCCGGCGTCAGTACGACAGGCCCGGCTGCGGTTGGTTGACCCGCCGACGACGCAGCACGACCTGCCGCGTGCCGTCACGGAACAGCCGCACCCGAGCCAACTCCCAACCGGAGAACTCGGCCTGGATCGCCAACTGCGCCGCTGCGGTCAACCGGTCGACGTTCGGCGGCAGCCGCAGCGGCGCGTACTCGTAGTCCATGCCGTCCATGCTGCCCAGCCCAGCGGCCGTCCGCCACCCCCTCGGGGGTGACCAACGCCGCTGCCCTGCCTGATTCGTGCCGTCCCGGGTGCCCGCGCGTGGTCCTCGTCGCGGTCCGCGGGCGCCCCCGGTCAGCGCCCGACCCGGTGCGCGCGCACGTGCGTCAGCCGTCGCGCTCGGGGTAGCCGATGGGCACCGACGAGACGTCGTCAAGCGCCGTGGTGATCTCCTCGGGCAGCGTGATCCGCTCGACCTGCAACGCGCCGAGCAGCTGCCCCACCGTCCGGGCGCCGAGGATCGGCGCGGTCACCCCCGGTCGGTCCCGGATCCACGCCAGCGCCACCTCCAGCGGCGACACCCCCAGGCCGCCGGCCGCGGTCGCCACCGCCTCCACGATGCTCGAGCAACGCGGCTCCAGGTACGTGGAGACGAACCGCTCGAAGTGCGGCGAGGCGGCCCGCGAGTCCGCCGGCCGGCCGTGCCGGTACTTGCCGGTGAGCACGCCCCGACCCAGCGGCGACCAGGGCAGCACGCCGAGGCCCAGCGCGTCGCACGCCGGCAGCACCTCCCGCTCCACGCCCCGCTCCAGCAGCGAGTACTCGACCTGGGCGGCGACCACCGGCGCCCGGCCCGGCCAGGCCGTCTGCCAGGCGGCGGCCCGCGCGGTCTGCCAGCCGGAGAAGTTCGACACCCCCACGTAGCGGACCTTCCCGCTGGCCACCGCGTGGTCCAGGGCGGCCAGGGTCTCCTCCAGGGGGGTGTCCGGGTCGTACCCGTGCACCTGGAACAGGTCGACGTGGTCCGTGCCGAGCCGGCGCAGCGACGCCTCCAGGGTGCGCAACAGGTGGCCCCGGGAGCCGTCACGACGCCTACCGCTGCCCGGCCGCAGCCCCGCCTTGGTGGCGATCAACAGCTCGTCGCGCGGAACGAGGGTGCCCAGCAGCGACCCGATCACCGACTCGGCGTCGCCGTCGCCGTACACGTCTGCGGTGTCGATCAGGTTGCCGCCCGCGTCCAGGTAACTCTTCAGCTGGGCGGCCGCATCGTCGGCGTCGGTGTCCCGGCCCCAGGTCATGGTGCCGAGCGCGAGCCGCGAAACCGCCAGCCCGCTTCGGCCGAGCGGTCGCTGTTGCATGGGTGAACCTTATTTCGAACCCGCCGCCACGGATATCCTCGCTCCCGTCATCTCTGCCGGTTCTGCCGGTTCCGCCTCCGGCGGACACCGTGACGGGCGGGGGATCATTGGCGGTGAGCCGGTGACAGGGTCCGTTTTCGGCATTGCGTAACCTGGTGCGACCTGTGCCACGGATGGGGGAGGACCAGTGCGACTCGGGCTCAACCTTGGATACCAGACAGCGTGGAGCACACCCGCCGACCACCTGGCGCTGGCCCAGGAGGCGGATCGCCTCGGCTACTCGGTGGTGTGGGCGGCGGAAGCCTACGGCTCCGACTCGCCGAGCACGCTCGCCTGGATCGCCGGCCAGACGCAGCGGATCGACGTGGGCTCGGCGGTGATGCAGATTCCCGCCCGTACGCCGGCCGCGACCGCGATGACCGCCGCCACCATCGACGCGCTCTCCGGCGGCCGGTTCCGGCTGGGCCTCGGCGTGTCCGGCCCGCAGGTCTCCGAGGGCTGGCACGGGGTGCGGTTCGCCAAGCCGCTGGGCCGGACCCGCGAGTTCGTCGACATCGTCAAGCTGGCCGTCGCCCGCAAGGAGGTGGCGTACGACGGCGAGCACTACACCCTGCCGCTGCCCGGCGGCCCCGGCAAGGCGCTGCGGCTGAGCTTCCACCCACCCCGCGAACACATCCCGATCTACCTCGCCGCGGTCGGGCCGAAGAACCTGGAGTTGGCCGGCGAGATCGCCGACGGCTGGCTCGCCGTGTTCTACGCCCCGGAGTTTGCCGACGAGCACCTCGCCGCGGTGGCCGCCGGGCGGGCCAAGGTCGGCAAGGAACTGGCCGGTTTCGACGTGGTGCCCTCCGTGCCGGTCGTCGTCGGCGACGACGTGGCCTCCTGCGCCGAGCTGGTGCGCTGGTACGCCGCGCTCTACGTCGGCGGGATGGGCAGCCGCACGCAGAACTTCTACAACCAGCTCGCCACCCGGATGGGTTACGGCGACGCCGCGCGCGAGGTGCAGGACCTGTACCTGGCCAAGCGGCAGCGCGACGCGGCCGCCGCGGTGCCGATGGAGTTCATCGACCGCACCTCGCTGCTCGGCCCGAAGGAGCGCATCGCCGAACGGATGCGAGAGTACGCAGCCTCCGGCGTCACCACGCTGTCGGTGACCCTGTTCGTGGCCGACCGGGACAGTGGCGTGCAGACCCTGCGTACGGTCGCCGAGGCGCTCGACCTTTCCGGAGTCGGCGAGTGACCTGGATCGAGGCCATCGTCCTGGGCGTCGTCCAGGGGCTGACCGAGTTCCTGCCGGTCAGCTCGTCGGGGCATCTGCGGATCACCTCGGCGATCTTCTTCGACCGCGACGCGGGCGCGTCGTTCACCGCCGTCACCCAGCTCGGCACCGAGGCGGCCGTGCTGATCTACTTCGCGAAGGACATCTGGCGGATCACGCGTACCTGGCTGGTGGGG
This sequence comes from Micromonospora sp. NPDC049114, assembly GCF_040648635.1. Lineage (NCBI taxonomy): Bacteria > Bacillati > Actinomycetota > Actinomycetes > Micromonosporales > Micromonosporaceae > Micromonospora > Micromonospora sp. NPDC049114. Next base: position 17,772 of record NZ_JBEZEA010000009.1, read on the forward strand.
CTGCGCGACAAGTCGGTGCGTTCCAGCCTCGACTACCGGATGGGCTGGTACGTGATCGTCGGCTCGATCCCGATCGGGCTGTTCGGTTTCGTGTTCAAGGACCAGATCAAGACCGCCGGACGCAACCTGTGGGTCGTGGCGACCACGCTGATCGTGTTCGCGTTCGTGTTGGCGTTCGCGGAGTACTGGGGGCGGCAGACCCGCACCCTGGAGAACTTCCGAATGAAGGACGGCATCGTGATGGGCTTCGCCCAGGCGATGGCGCTGGTCCCGGGCGTGTCCCGCTCCGGCGGCACGCTCACCGCGGGCCTGCTGCTCAACCTGACGCGGGAGGCGGCGGCGCGCTACTCGTTCCTGCTGGCCATCCCGGCGGTCGTGATGTCCGGCGTGTTCAGCCTCGGGGACGTCTTCGAACCGTCCGCTCCGGGCACGTCAGTGCCCACCGTGGCCCAGACGATCGTGGCCACCGTCATCGCGTTCGGTATCGGCTACGCGGCCATCGCCTGGCTGCTGCGCTACGTCGCCCACCACACCCTGTACGTCTTCGTGCTGTACCGGGTGGCGCTGGGCACCCTGGTCCTCGCTCTCCTGCTGACCGGCACGATCAGCGCCACCTGAGTCGACCGCGCCCGGCCCCCATCCCGTGGTTGAGGGGTGGGGGCCGGTCCCTGTCCACGGGCCGGCGAAACTGGTCGTTTCCCCCGTTGTGCACGCAAGCCACTTAGCGCACCTATCCTGCTGATATCGGGCTGTCCCCGGGTGGGATCTGTCGGTGGCTCGCGTCGGAGGGGGCGACAGTGACTGCCAGTGCTGGCCCGAAGCGCGGCCGGGGGCTGCCGCCGAGGCGCAACCTCGTCGCCGTCGTGTCGATAGTGGTGCTGTCCGGCGCGTTCTTCGGCTACGACCAGGGCATCATCAGCGGCGCGCTCCGCGACATTCGCCAGACCTTCCACGCGGACACCTTCGCCGTCGAGGTGGCGGCGAGCTGGGTGACGCCCGGGGCGTTGGTGGGTGCGTTGCTCGGTGGTCACCTCGCGGACCGGATCGGTCGGCGGGGGGCGCTCTGGGTCGCCGCCGCCACGTTCGCGGTGGGCACCGTCGTGCAGGCGGTGGCGCCGGTCATCGGGGTCATGTTCGGTGCGCGGTTGATCCTGGGGCTGGGCATCGGCGTGGCCTCGGTCGCCGGCCCGATGTACGCGGCGGAGGCCGCGCCGGAACGGATCCGCGGCAGTCTCCTGGCGATCTACCAGTTCTCCACCACGTTCGCCATCTTCATCGGCTACCTGGCGGACGAGCTGTTCGAGGCCGGCACCTCCTGGCGTTACCTGCTGGCGGCGGCCTCCCTGCTGGGCGTGGCCCTCGCTCTGGTCACCACGGTCATCCCCGACTCGGCGGTCTGGTACTTCGGACGGGGGGACCGGCGCCGGGCGGAGGCATCCCTGCGGGCGACAGTGCCGCAGTCGAAGGTGCCCCAGCGGCTGCACGCCATCGAGGAGAGCCTCTCGGCCGGCAAGGCGGGGTGGCGGGAGGTGCTGTCGCCACAGTGGCGGCGTCCGCTGGTGCTCGGTGTCGGCATGGCGCTGTTCCAGCAACTGACCGGGATCAACGGGATCATCTACTACGCCGATGAGATCTTCTCGTCCGCCGGGTTCCACACCCCGCAGGCGCAACTGGCCGCGACCACCTGGGCGATCGGCGCTGTCGACTCACTCTTCACGCTTGTCGCTGTCGCCTTCCTGGATCGGCTCGGTCGCCGGCCGCTGCTGCTGGTCGGGCTCCTGGGCATGGCGGTCTCGCTCGTGGTGGTCAGTCTCAGCTTCGCCCGGATGGCCCCGGGGGCGCAGAGCGCCGGAGCGACCGGGCACCATCCCACCGACGCGGGCATCTTCCTGCTGATCGGCGTGGTCATGTTCGTGGCGTTCTACGCGATGTCCATCGGGCCCACCGCCTGGACGGTCATCAACGAGATCTTCCCGGGTCGCATCCGGGGCCGGTGCGTCGCGATCGCCTCCGCCACCCACTGGGGCACCGAGTACCTGATCACGCAGTTCTTCCTGAGCATGCTCGACGCCCTGGGAAGGTCGGGCGTGTTCGCGCTCTTCGCCGGCACCTGTGTGCTCGGCTTCGTGTTCGTCTGGCGGTACCTGCCGGAGACCAAGGGCAAGACCCTCGAACAGATTCAGCGGATGTGGCAGACCGACGCGCGTGCCCGCCGGCCGCACCGTCGCGACGACCGGTCGGCCGGTACGGCGTGATTCTCGGCTTCTGACCCGCGACGCAGGGGATCGGGCGTACGGTTCCGGTAAAGCCGTCCAAAACGGATTTAGTGGACAAATAAGTTCATTCGGGTGGAGCGTTGGTGCCCACCCGGGGCGAATCCGCTCGGCGGGCTGGCGGCTCCCGACCGACCGTCGCGAAGGACCAGGACGTGCATCTGACACCAAGGGAATTCGACAAGCTGACGATCCTCTCGATGGCCATCGTCGCCAACGCCCGCAAGGCCAGGGGGATCAAGCTGAACCACCCCGAGGCCGTGGCGGTGATCTGCGCCGCGGCCCTGGAGGGGGCCCGGGAGGGCAAGACCGTCGAAGAGGTCATGAACGACGCCCGTAGCACCCTCAGCGCCGACGACGTGATGCCGGGCGTACCGGACATGCTGCCCATGATCCAGGTCGAGGCGGTCTTCACCGACGGCTCGCGCCTGGTCACCGTGCACTCACCGATCCGCTAGGCGCAGCCAGCCCAGAGGCGATCTCCAGGAAGGTGGAGCAGGAAATGGCCACGCAACATCCCGGCCCCAACTCGAAGCACGTGCGACCCATCGGGGGCTACGTGCTGAGCGATCAACCGCTGGAGCTGAACGCGGGGCGGCCCGTCACCGAGGTCGTCGTCCACAACACCGGTGACCGGCCGATCCAGATCGGCTCCCACTTCCACTTCTTCGAGGCCAACCGGATGCTCGCCTTCGACCGTGAGGCCGCCTTCGGCAGGCGGCTGAACATCCCGGCGACGACCTCCATCCGCTTCGAGCCGGGCGACAAGAAGACCGTCGAGCTCATCCCCTTCGGCGGGCAGCAGCGCGTCTACGGATTCAACGGCCTGGTGCAGGGGTGGAGCGGCAGCGAGTCGACCCCCAGCTACCGGCCGGACCGTACCGAGGCGATCCACAACGCCAAGACCCGGGGCTTCAAGTTCGCCCCGGAGCAGCAGGACGACCCCAAGGGCAAGAAGAAGTAGATCGATTAACCCGCAGGGCTGCGCGCCTCGGGCAGGAGAGATGATTCGATGAGCCAGATTTCCCGGCAAGAGTATTCCGGCATGTACGGCCCCACGACGGGTGACCAGATCAGGCTCGGCGACACCGACCTGTACATCGAGATCGAGAAGGACCTGCGGGTCCTCGGCGACGAGGTGATGTACGGCGGGGGCAAGACGCTGCGCGACGGCATGGGGGTCAACAACCAGTACACCAACGCGCAGGGTGGCCTGGATCTGGTCATCACCAACGTGACCATCCTCGACGCGACGCTCGGCGTGGTGAAGGCCGACGTCGGGGTCAAGGACGGCAAGATCGCCGGCATTGGCAAGGCCGGTAACCCGAACATCATGGACGGGGTCACCCCCGAGCTGGTGACCGGTCCGGGCACCGAGGCCATCTCCGGCGAGCACCTCATCCTGACCGCCGGGGGCATCGACACGCACGTGCACCTGGTGACGCCGCTGCAGGCGCAGGCCGCCCTGAGCAACGGCGTGACCACCCTGTGGGGCGGCGGCACCGGCCCGACCGACAGCACCAACGGCGTCACCATCACCCCCGGGCCCTGGAACATCCACGCGATGATGCGGGCCTTCGAGAGCATCCCGATCAACATCGGCCTGATGGCGAAGGGCAACAGCACCGGCCGCGCGCCGCTGGTGGAACAGATCATGGCCGGTGCGCCGAGCTTCAAGATCCATGAGGACTGGGGTGCCCCGCCGGCGGTGATCCGGGCCTGCCTGGACGTCGCCGACGAGTTCGACGTGCAGGTCAGCATCCACACCGACACTCTCAACGAGAGCGGATACCTCGAGGACAGCATCGCCGCGTTCGAGGGCCGGACGATCCACACCTTCCACACCGAGGGCGCCGGTGGCGGCCACGCGCCGGACGTCATCAAGGTCGCCGGCCAGATGAACGTGCTGCCCAGCTCGACCACGCCTACGGTGCCGTACGGCATCAACAGCCAGTCCGAGCTGTACGACATGATCATGGTCTGTCACAACTTCAACCCGCAGGTCCCCTCGGACGTGGCCTTCGTGGAGAGCCGGATCCGGACCGAGACGATCGCGGCCGAGGACGTCTTGCTCGACGAGGGCGTCATCTCGATGATGCAGAGCGACTCGCAGGCCATGGGGCGCGTCGGCGAGACCTGGCTGCGCACCATCCAGCTCGCCGGGCAGATGAAGACCGCCCGCGGCAAGCTCGCCGAGGACTCCAGCGCCAACGACAACTTCCGGGTGCTGCGGTACGTCGCCAAGATGACCATCAACCCGGCCATCACCCAGGGGATCTCGCACGTGCTGGGATCGGTCACGCCGGGCAAGATGGCCGACCTCGTGCTCTGGGAGCCGGCGTTCTTCGGGGCCAAGCCGAAGCTCGTGCTCAAGGGCGGCATGATCGCCTGGTCGATCATGGGTGACCCGAACGCGTCACTGCCGACACCGCAGCCGGTCTACTACCGGCCGTCGTTCGCCGCGTTCGGCAGCCAGCTGGCCAAGACCTGCGTGACCTTCGTGTCCCGGGCCGCGCACGAGGCCGGCATCGCCGAGCAGCTCGGCCTGCAACGGCAGGTCATGCCCGTGTACCGCACCCGCGGGCTCACGAAGCGGGACATGGTCCGCAACGACCGGCTTCCCAAGCTCGAGGTCGATCCGGAGACCTTCGCCGTGAAGATGGACGGCGTGCACGCGACGGTGCCGCCGGCCCGGAACCTGCCGCTGAGCCAGCTCTACTTCTTCAGCTGACCCCCCCGCCGGGACCGCCTCGTGGGTGGCTGGTCCCGGCACACCTACCGAAAGGAGAGGCCCGTGCTCGTCGAGACGGTGCTGGGCAACATGAACGAGCCGGACTGGACGCTCCGCCTGAAGGAAGCGCGCATCGACGACCTGGTCCTCGACCAGTGGGACGCCCAGAAGAGCCGCATCCGCAAGATGACCAGCTCCGGGGCCGAGTTGTCGGTCGCGCTCGCGCGTGGGGTCCGCTTGCGCGACGGCGACGTCCTGGCCTGGGACGACCTCACCGCCACGGCGGTGGTGGCCCGGGTGCAGCTGGGCGAGGTGATGGTGGTCCACCTCGACCAGCTGCGCGGCGAGTCGGCTGAGCTGCTCATCCGCTCGGCCGTCGAGCTGGGTCACGCCATCGGCAACCAGCACTGGCCCGCCGTGGTCAAGGGCACCAAGATGTACGTCCCGCTGACGGTGGACCGCAAGGTGATGGACTCGGTGATGCGCACCCACGCCTTCACCGGGATCACCCACGAGTTCGTGCCCGGCACCGAGGTCATCGCGTACCTCGCGCCGCACGAGTCGCGGCGGCTGTTCGGCGGCGCCGACTCGACGCCGCACTCCCATCTCCCCGCCGACCTCAACTGAGCGGGGCCGCACGGTGCGCACGATGGCCGAAACCCTGAAGCTGCTCCAGTTCGGCGACTCCGTCTTCCCGGTCGGCGCCTTCTCCTTCTCCAGCGGCCTGGAGATGGCCGTCGAGCACGGTGTCGTCCACGACCGGACGACCCTGCAGGACTACGTCCGGACGGTCACCCGGCTCGCCGCCACCGGGGACGGGGTCGCGCTGCTCGCCGGTCACCGGGCCGCCGGCGCGGGGGACCTCGACCGGATCCGGCGGGCCGACGAGGCCGTCCACCTCCGCAAGATCAACGAAGAGATGCGGACGATGTCCGTACGCATGGGACGCAAGCTGGCCGAAGCCGCGACCCGGATCGTCGGGGAGACCCTGCTCAAGAAGCGCCTCAGCGAGTCGGCCGGCGGCGTGCCGGTCACCTACCCGGTCGCGCTCGGGGTGGTCTTCGCCGACCTCGGCGTGCCCGAGGAGGACGCGTTCGCCGCCCACCAGTACGGCGCGGCCTCGACGGTGCTCAGCGCCGCCATCCGGTTGATGCGGGTCGACCATCTCGATGCGCAGTCGATCCTGTTCGCGGTCAACGAGAAGGTCACCGACGACTACCGCGACGTGCGCACGGCCGACCTCGACGACATGCAGACCTTCGGGCCGCACCTCGACGTCCTGGCCGCCGCGCACCAGCACGTCCACGTGCGGATGTTCATGAGCTGAGAGCCGAACATCCGCATTCTCCCGCACCTGAAACGCCTTTCGAGAAGGACAGGTCACATCATGAAGTCGGCAAGTCGTATCGGCGTCGGCGGCCCGGTGGGCAGCGGCAAGACCGCGATCATCGAGGCTGTCGTGCCCCGTTTCGTGGACAACGGACTGCGCGTACTGGTGATCACCAACGACGTCGTCACCACCGAGGACGCGAAGCACGTGCGCCGCGCCCTGACCGGGGTCCTGGTCGAGGAGCGGATCCTCGGAGTGGAGACCGGTGCCTGCCCACACACCGCAGTGCGGGAGGACCCGAGCATGAACCTGGCCGCGGTCGAGGACATGGAATCCCGCTTCCCGGACAGCGACGTCGTGCTCATCGAGAGCGGCGGGGACAACCTCACCCTGACGTTCAGCCCCGCGCTCGTCGACTTCTTCATCTACGTCATCGACGTGGCGGCCGGCGACAAGATCCCGCGCAAGAACGGTCCGGGGATCTCCAAGTCCGACATCCTCGTGATCAACAAGACCGACCTCGCCCCCTACGTGGAGGCGGACCTCGGCGTCATGGCGCGCGACGCGGACCTGATGCGCAACGGCAAGCCCGTCGTGTTCACCAACTGCAAGACCGGCGAGGGCATCGACGAACTGGTGTCGCTTATCCGCCGCAACGCGCTCTTCGACGCCGAAGTGGTCGCATGATCACACTGGACAGCGCGCGGGAACTGGAGCCGTACCAGGACCAACCGGCCCAGTTGCCCGCGGCGTCCAATGGCAAGGTCGGCATCCTGCGCCTCGGGTTCGAGCGGCGCGGCGACCGGACGATCCTGCACGACCTCTACCGGCAGTCGCCCCTGCTCGTCCAGCGGGCCCTCTACTGGGACGAGGAGATGCCGCAGCTGCCCTGCGTCATGATCCTCACCACCTCCGGCGGTGTGCTCCAGGGCGACCGCCTGCACCTGGACGTCGACCTGGCGCCGGGCAGCCAGGCGCACCTGGTCACGCAGGCCGCCACCAAGATCCAGGAGATGGACGCGAACTACGGCTCGCAGATCCAGCGGTTCACCCTGGCCGAGGACACCTATCTGGAATACCTCCCGGAGCCGACGATCCCGTACCGGGGCAGCCGGTTCGTCACCGACACCGAGGTGCGGCTCCCGGAGAGCGCCACCATGCTCTACGGCGAGATCCTGCAACCCGGCCGGAAGTACTACCGCGACGGCGAACTCTTCGCGTACGACCTCTTCTCCTCCTGTCTGCGGGCCGAGCGTCCGGACGGCCGGCGGTTGTTCGTGGAGAAGTTCGTGGCGGCCCCCGGCCGGTTCCCGGTGGCGCGGCTCGGGGTCCTGGACCGCTTCCACATCTTCGGCAACGTCGTGCTGCTCACCAGCGCCGAGCGGGCCGCCCGCGTCTTCGAACGGACCGCGACGCCGGTCTGGGACGAGCAGACGCCGCTGGCCAGCGCCGTCAGTCGGCTGCCGAACGACGCCGGCCTCATGTTCAAGGTCCTGGGGCAGGAGACCGAGCCGGTTCGTGCCGCGGTCCGCGCCTTCTGCGTGGCCGCCCGTGAAGAGGTGACCGGCCGCACCTTCCCGCCGACGTTCAGCTGGCGATGACGCATCCGAGGAGAGTGTCGTGACGAGCGTGACCCAGGGCTGGGACAGGCTGAGTGACCGCAACCCGTTCCTCGGGTTCGTCGACGCCTGCCTGCGCGGGCCCGCGCAGGTCGTCCTGCAGAACAACCCGCTCACCGGCCTGCTCGTCCTCGTGGCGGTCGCCTGGGGGGCCGTCGAGAACGGGCAACCGCGGATTTTCGGGGGAGCGGTCCTCGGCCTGGTTGTCGGCACCGCCACGGCCGTCGCCCTGCGGGTCGACGAGCCCTCGTTACGTAAGGGACTGTTCGGCTTCAGCCCGTTCCTGACCGGCATCGCCGTCCCGACGTTCCTCGACGACCGGCCGCTCATGTGGCTCTACCTGGTGCTCGGCGCGATCGCCACGACGGTGGTGACCCTGGCCCTGAACGCGATCTTCAAGACCTGGGGGCTGACCGCGTTCACCATGCCGTTCGTGCTGACCACCTGGGTCCTGCTGATGGCCGCCTACCAGTTCGACAGGTTCACCGTGCTCACCAAGCTGAAGCCCATGTTCCCCGGTGCGGGGCAACTGACCGGGGGCCGCTTCGACTGGGACCTGATCCCCACCTTCCTGCGCGGGGTGTCCCAGGTCTACCTGATCGACAGCTGGGTCACCGGTCTGCTCATCCTGGTCGCGTTGCTGGTCAACTCCCGCTGGTCGGCGCTGTTCGCGGTGATCGGCGCCGTCGGCGCGACCCTGCTGGCGCTCTGGTTCGGCGCCGACGCGTCCTCCCTGGACAAGGGCCTGCTCGGCTTCAACGCGGTGCTGACGGCGATCGCCGTGGGCGCGGTGCTGCACCGTCCCGGAGCGATGGTCACCCTCTACACCCTCTTCGGCATCGCGCTGACGCTCTTCGTCCAACTGGCCCTGGCGACGGTCCTCACCCCGCTGGGCATTCCGGTGCTGACCGGGCCGTTCAACATCGCCACCTGGCTGCTGCTGCTGCCCAGGCGGCACTTCGCGCCGGTGCCCAACCACGAACGCGTCAAGGAGTCCATCCTCACCGAGGTGAGACGCACCGTCTGACGTACCGAAAGGAGAGGTGAGCTCCCATGCTCGCTCAGGAAGCGGTGAACTCGGGCGACACCGCCTGGGTGCTCGTCTGCGCCGGCCTGGTGCTGTTCATGACTCCCGGCCTGGCCGCCTTCTACGGCGGGATGGTCCGCACCCGCAACGTGCTCGCCATGCTCCAGCAGAACATGATCGCGCTCGGCGTGGTCAGCCTGACCTGGGTCCTGGTGGGCTACACCATCGCCTTCGGTGACGACGCCGGCACCGGCCTCTTCGGCAACCTCGAACTCTTCGGCCTGACCGACCTCCGGGTGCCGCCCGCGCCCCACCTGCACGTCATCGCCGGTCAGGTGACCATACCGACCCTGGCGTTCGTCGCGTACCAGATGATGTTCGCGGTGATCACCCCCGCGCTCGTCACCGGCGCGACGGCGGGCCGGCTCAAGTTCGCCGGCTGGGTCGCGTTCCTGGCGATCTGGTCCATCGTGGTCTACGCGCCGGTCGCGCACTGGCTCTGGCACCCCGACGGTTGGCTGGCCAGGTTGGGCGCCCAGGACTGGGCCGGTGGGATGGTCGTGCACGCCTCGGCGGGTGCCGCCGTGCTGGGCACGTTGCTGGTCGTCGGGCGCCGGCGCGGTTGGCCACGGACCGCCTCCCCGCCCAACTCGATCCCGCTGACCATCCTGGGCGCGGGCATCCTCTGGTTCGGCTGGTTCGGGTTCAACGGCGGCGACGGACTCCAGGCCAACGGTCTGGCCGCCCAGGCGCTGATCAACACCCATCTCGCGGCCGCCGCCGGAATGCTCGTCTGGCTGGTGGCGGAGCGGGTGAAGGACGGCCACAGCACCGTCGTGGGTGGCGTCTCCGGCGCGGTCGCGGGGCTCGCGACGGTCACCCCCGCCGCCGGGTACGTCAACACGGTGTCCGCCATCGCCATCGGCGCGATCGCCGGATTCGTCTGTCACTTCGCGCTGCGGTTGAAGTACCTGCTGCGGCTCGACGACGCGCTGGACGTCCTCGCGGTCCACTTCGTCGGCGGAATGCTCGGCTCGCTGCTGGTCGGCTTCTTCGGCGACAGCGGCGTCAACCCGCTCGGCAAGGACGGCCTGTTCTTCGGCGGCGGCGGATCCCTGCTGTGGCACCAGATCGTCGGCGTGGTCACCGTGGTGGCGTTCTCGTTCGTGCTCAGTTGGGCGATCGCCGCCGCGGTGCAGGCCGTGCTCGGGCTGCGTGCCCCCGCCGACGTGCAGGACAACCTCGACCACGCCCAACAGGACGCCGACGCCTACCACCTGGGCGGCGTGGCGGGTCTCAACGGCAGCGGGGCGCCGCAACGCCGCCAGCCGGGAGCGGGACGCGCCGCCGAACGGCCCACCCGGCCGGTCCAGAACGCCCGGCTGGTCACCGCGACGGTCAACCCGACGCTGCTGCCGACGACCCGGGAGCTTCGCGACGCCCTGGTCGGCGCGGGAGCCACCTCCATCGTGCTCTCCGACGCGACGGTCTCCACCGCCGAACCGACAGCCCGTTCGCTGCCCCGGGGCTACTGGCAGGACCAGGATCTCGTGGGCCGGGCCCGGGTCGAGGTGGTGGTGGAGCGCGAGGCGGTGCCCGCGGTGCTGGACGTGCTGGGTCGGTACGGCGCCGAGCGGTCGGACGGCTTCGTGCAGGACGTCCAGCTCGCGACCGACGTGCGCTGAGGTCAGGTGCGGGCCCGTCCGGAGCGGACCAGGAACGCGAGGGCGGACAGGCCCAGCGCTCCCCACGCCGGCACCCAGAGGGGTTGTTCCTGCGCCATCGTGCCGAGGCCACCACCGGCGGCGTAACAGGTCAGGGCCAGGAGCCCGAGGAAGGTGCCGTGGCGGGCCCGCCTCCTGCCGGTGTCCGGTCCGGCCAACCAACGACCGATGCGTTCACCGATCTTGTCCACCGTGCCGGACTGGTAGGTGATGGCGGTGGTGATCCCGGCGGTGCGGACGAACAGGGTCGCCAGGGCGCCCATGGCGAGACCGCCGGCGGCGGCCAGCGCGATCCGTGGCCACCCGCCGTGACGGCCGTAGTGCAGCAGGACGTTCAGCACCGCCCAGAGCGCCAGGGCGACCACGGCGCAGCCGAGGCCCCGGTAGGACGGCGACCATCGGCTCCGCGCCGCCCGTACCTGGGAGACCACGCCCGTCCCGGCGGCGAACGCGATCAGTGACGCCGCCGACTCGGGCCAGGCGGCGTGCCGCCCGGCCAGGCCGATGCCGAGCAGGACGGCGTTGCCCGACTGGTTGGCGACGAACGCGCCGTAGCGCAGGAACGCGAAGGCGTCCACGAAGCCGGCGATCCCGGTGGTGAGGGCGAGGACCAGCAGCGGGTACCGGAACTCCCGGGACGCGTCCTGCGGGTCCGACTGCTGTCCGGAGGTCGAGTCGCCCATCGCGTTCCCCACCTCCGGTAGCGCGGACCCGGACACGCCAGGCATCCCGTATTTTACGGTCACGCTGCTCCTTCATCCCCTTTTCGTCCAGCCCGACCGCAGCGGCCCGGACGCGCCCCCGCCCGACGGCGACGTCCGGTCGGGCGCAGGTCATAGGGTGGTCCCCGTGGCGACCCTTCTGCTTCTGCGACACGGCCGGACGACCGCGAACGCCGACGGCGGCCTGGCCGGCCGCCAGCCGGTCGAGTTGGACGAGACGGGCCGGGCCCAGGCGGCGGCGGTCGGCGAGCGCCTGCGGCGGGTGCCGCTGGCCGCGGTGGTGACCAGCCCGCTCATCCGGTGCCGGCAGACCCTGGAGCTGGCGCTGCCCGACGCCGCCCCGATCGTAGAGGACGGGTTGATCGAGTGTGGCTACGGAGCCTGGGAGGGGCAGCCACTGAAGAAGCTGGCGAAGGAGTCGCTCTGGCCGGTCGTCCAGCAGCACCCGAGCGCCGCGGTCTTCCCCGAGGGTGAGGCGATGGCGGCGATGGCCGCTCGGGCGGTCGCGGCGGTGCGGGCCTGGGATGCCCGGATCACTGCCGAGCACGGCCCGGAGGCGGTCTGGCTGGCGTGCAGCCACGGCGACGTGATCAAGGCGATCGTGGCCGACGCGCTCGGCGTACACCTTGATCTTTTTCAGCGGATCGTGGCCGACCCGGCGTCGGTGACGGCGATCCGGTACACCCCGCTGCGGCCGTTCCTGCTGCGGCTCAACGACACCGGTGGCGACCTGGGCGCACTGGCGCCGCCGCCCCGCAAGCGCCGCCGGGCGACCCGGGCGGCGGCGAGCGCCGCCGACTCCGACGCGCCGGTGGGCGGCGGCGCGGGGGCCGGCCGGTGAGCCGGCGTCCGCCACGCCCGGGTGCGAGGGGTGGTACGCCGGGCGTGGCGAGCAGCACGGTGATTAGGGTCGGTGGGGTGCGCGATGCCATGGCGGGCCGGATAGGGTCGTGGGTATGACCCACCAGGTGCACGCCTTCGAACCGCCGGAGCGGTTCGTCGCCGGGACCGTCGGGCCGCCGGGGGAGCGCACGTTCTTCCTGCAGGCCCGCGGCGGCGGCAGGCTGGTCAGCGTCGCGCTGGAGAAGGTCCAGGTGTCCCTGCTCGCCGAGAAGCTGGAGGAGCTGCTCACCGAGGCGCAGCGTCGCTTCGGGGTGGACCTGCCCGAGCTGGCCCCGGTGATCGGCGACAACGAGCCGCTGGACACTCCGGTCGACGAGGAGTTCCGGGTCGGGACCCTCGGGCTGGCCTTCGACGTGGACACCGCGACCGTGGTGATCGAGGCGATCGCCGCCGGCGAGGTGGAGCCCGAGGTCGAGCTGGGCGACGAGGACGACGAAGACGACGAGGACGAGGACGAGGAGCCGGACGAGGACCTGGACCGGCTCCGGGTCCGGCTCACCCCGCAGGCCACCCGCCAGTTCATCGAGCGGGCCCGGCGCGTGGTCAACGCGGGCCGGCCGCCGTGCCCCCTGTGCGGCCAGCCGTTGGATCCCGCCGGGCACCTGTGCCCGCGGCACAACGGTTACCACCGGTGACCTTGTCCGGCCTCGAACCCCTGCGCGACGGTGACGCCGCGCTGCGGCTGCTGCGCGACGGCACGCTCGACCTGGAGGGCCGGCTGGTCGACGCCTCGAACACCACCCTGCGGGGCATCCTGACCCTCGACGGCGTCACGGCCCGCTGTGTCTACAAGCCCGTGCGCGGCGAGCGGCCGCTGTGGGACTTCCCGGATGGCACCCTCGCCGGGCGGGAGGTGTCGGCGTTCCTGGTCTCCGACGCCACCGGCTGGGGCCTGGTGCCACCCACCGTGCTGCGTGACGGTCCGTTCGGCCCCGGCTCGTGCCAGCTCTGGATCGACGAGCCGGCCGACGCCGAGCCGCTCGTCGGGTTCGTGCCGGCCGACGAGCTGCCGCCCCGCTGGCACCCCATCGCGGCGGCGCGGGACGACGACGGCGTCGCGTACGCCCTCGCCCACGCCGACGACCCGCGGCTGGCCCGTCTCGCGGTGCTCGACGCGGTGATCAACAACGCGGATCGCAAGGGCGGCCACGTGCTGGTCGGCGCGGACGACCGGATCTACGGCGTGGACCACGGGGTGAGCTTCCACGTCGAGGGCAAGCTGCGGACGGTGCTGTGGGGCTGGGCGGGCAGGCAGTTGCCGCCGGACGCCGTGGAGATGCTCGACGGGCTCGCCGAGCAGGTCGCCGGGGCGCTCGGCGACGAGTTGGCCGATCACCTGACGATCAGCGAGATCGCCGAGTTGGCCACTCGCATCGACGTCCTGCGCAAGACCGGGCGCTTCCCGCAGCCGCCGGAGGACTGGCCGGCGGTGCCCTGGCCGCCCATGTGACCCGCTGTCATCTTGATCACCCGTGGGGCGGCCCGGTGCCGCCTGAGGGCTGGTTAGGCTGAGGCCATGGAGTCTTGGGCGGGACACGAGGTGCCACGGCTGCCGGGCAGGGGCGAGCCGCTGGCGTTGTACGACTCGGCGCGGCAGGGTGTCCACCCGAGCGAGCCGGCCGACGCGGGAAGCATGTACGTCTGCGGCATCACCCCGTACGACGCGACCCACCTCGGCCACGCCGCCACCATGATCACGTTCGACCTGGTGCAGCGGATGTGGCGGGACGCCGGCCGTCAGGTGCGCTACGTGCAGAACGTCACCGACATCGACGACCCGCTGCTGGAGCGGGCCGCCCGCGACGGCGAGGACTGGGTGGTCCTGGCGATGCGGGAGACGGCGCTGTTCCGCGAGGACATGGAGGCGCTGCGGATCATCCCGCCGGAGCACTACGTGGGCGCCGTCGAGTCGATCCCGGACATCGCCGACAAGGTCGAGGTGCTGCTCAAGGACGGCGACGCGTACCGGCTCGACGACGGCACCGGCGACGTCTACTTCGACATCTCCGCCACCGGCCGGTTCGGCTACGAGTCCAACCTGACCCGCGAGCAGATGCTGGAGATCTTCCCCGAGCGCGGCGGTGACCCGGACCGCGCCGGCAAGCGCGACCCCCTCGACCCGCTGCTGTGGCGTGGCGCCCGCGAGGGTGAGCCGTCCTGGCCCGGCGGGGAGCTCGGCCCGGGCCGCCCCGGTTGGCACATCGAGTGCGCGGTCATCGCGCTGAACCTGCTCGGCGACCGGATCGACGTGCAGGGCGGCGGCAACGACCTGCTGTTCCCGCACCACGAGGCGTCCGCCGCGCACGCCGAGCGGCTCACCGGCCAGGCGCCGTTCGCCGAGCACTACGTCCACGCCGGGATGATCGGCCTGGACGGCGAGAAGATGTCCAAGTCGCGCGGCAACCTGGTCTTCGTGTCCCGGCTGCGCGCCGACAAGGTCGACCCGATGGCGATCCGGCTTGCGTTGATCTCCGGGCACTACCGCGGCGACCGCACGTGGACCGACGAGCTGCTCACGGCCGCGCAGGAGCGCCTGGACCGCTGGCGGCGGGCCGCCGCCGCGCCCGCCGGGCCGTCCGGGGCCGAGCTGCTGGCCGGAGTACGCGAACGCCTGGCCGACGACCTGGACACCCCGGGTGCCCTGGCCGTGGCCGACCGTTGGGCCGACGCGACCCTGTCCGGCACCACGGACGACACCGAAGCCCCGACCCTGTTCGCCAAGACGGTCGACGCCCTCCTGGGCATCCACCTCTAACAGCAGCCCGCCCCCGCCAGCCCTCGCGCGCCCGTGGGGCGCCTCGCGCGCCCATGGGGGCGTCGATCATGGAGTTGTGGTGGCCGGTGTGCGGTGCTGCGCCCGCTATGCGAGGCACCACAACTCCATGATCGATGACGCGACCGCCACACCTCTGCGTCGATCTTGCACTTGCTGTCGTGACGAAGGTTGCCTATCGGGGCAAAGCGGCGACAGAAAGTGCAAGATCGGCGGGGCGGGGCGGGTGCGGGGGGTGGGAGCAGGGTCAGCCTAGGACCAGGCCGGGGTCGGGCTCCGGGTCGGGGGTTGGGCCGGGGATCTTGTACTCCTCGGTGAGGGTGGTCATCGGGCCGGGCCAGGTGGCCTGGGCCACCTCGATGGGCTTGCGGTTCGCGTCGTACGCGACGTGCAGCAGGTGCAGGACCGGAGTGTCGGGCCGGATCTGGAGGGTCTCGGCCTCTTCCCGGCTGGGCTGGCGGGCGCTGATCGTGTCGGTGGCCGAGACGTACCGCCGGCCGGTGGCCTCCTCGGCCTCCTGGTAGAGCGGCCGGCCGAACGCCTCGGCGCGCTCCAGCGAGGTGCCGGCGGTGTCGGCGGGCAGGAACCAGGAGGCGCCCACCTCGACGGGGGAGTCGTCGGTGCGCACGAGGTGGCGGCGGCAGAGCAGGTCCGTGCCGTCGGAGACGCCGAACGCGTCGGCGACCTCGGCGGGCGCGGGGGCGCGGCCGACGGAGACGAGTTGTTGGCGGTACCGGGCGGCCAGGTCCGTGTGATAGCCCCGGAAACCGCCGTACCGGCCCCGGGAGAGCCGGTTGAGTCGGCGCCGGGTGCCCCGGACGTACGTACCGGAGCCGGGTTTGGTGATCAGGATGCCCTCGACCCGCAGCTGGTCGACGGCGCGTTGCACGGTCTGCTTGGCGACGCCGAACATCTCGGCGATGGCCGGGATGGACGGTAGGCGTTCGCCAGGCGCCCAGTCACCGCGGCGGACCTGGGCCTTGAGCTGCGCGGCGATCTGCCGGTGGGGGAACTCGGCCGCGCCGGGGTTGATCTGCACACCCGCCTCCTTGATCACATCTAGGTTCCTAGGATGACCTAGAGGGTGTGACGACGCCACCCCGGACACGCCAAAACGGGCCCCCGGGACCACAAAAGGTCCGAGGGCCCGCCGGTGAACGGTGCTACCAGGAGCCGGCGGTGGGGCCTGCCGAACCGCCCCGACGCCGCAGGTACTTCTCGAACTCCTGCGCGATCTCGTCGCCGGTCAACGGGGTGATGCCCTCATCGCCGACCCGTTCCTCCAGCTCGCGGACGTACTCGCCCAGCTCGGCGTCCTGCTCGGCGGCGCTGCGCACCCGCTGCTCCCACTCGGCGGACTCCTCGGCCAGGTCGGCCATCGGCACAGGCAGGTCGACGACCTCCTCGACGCGGTGCAGCAGCGCGAGGGTGGCCTTGGGGCAGGGCGGGTTGTTGGCGTAGTGCGGCACGTGCACCCAGAACGACACCGCGTCGACCTCGGCGCGGGCGCAGGCGTCGTGCAGCACGCCGACGATGCCGGTCGGCCCGTCGTAGCGGGTCGGGGTGAGCTGGTAGCGCTCCGCGGCCTGCGCGTCGGAGGCGCTGCCGCTGATCGGCAACGGCCGGGTGTACGGCACGTCGGCCAGCAACGCGCCGAGCAGCACCACCCGTTCCACCTCCAGGCTGTGGCAGATCTCCAGAACCTGCTCGCAGAACGTCCGCCACCGCATGCTCGGCTCGATGCCCCGGATCAGCACCACGTCGCGCTCGGTGCCCTCGGGGCTCGCGACCATGAACCGGGTCGTCGGCCACTCCACCCGGCGGGTCTCTCCGTCGGCCATGGTGATGGTGGGCCGGCTGACCTGGAAGTCGTAGAAGTCCTCCGGATCCAGCTCGGCGATCTGCCGCGCGTTCCAGACCTGTTCCAGGTGCTCGACGGCCGCGGTGGACGCGTCGGCGGCGTCGTTCCAGCCCTCGAATGCGGCAATGGCCACGGGGGACCGCAGTACCGGCAGTCCGTCGAACTCGGTCACGCCGTCACCTCACCCTGCTCGTCGCGGCCGACACCGGGACCGCGCCCGGTCGTCGGGCCGTGGTGCACGGTGGCGTCCCTGTTGTCCTTCACGTCCGCCAGCCTACGTGCCGGGCAGGGATGCGGCCCGTCGGCCGCGCCGGTCCGCCCGGTCCACGACCGGGCATACGGCGGCGAACCGGACAGCGTGATCCGCCCGACACAATATGGGATCGGGCGCGGACGGCGCTCGGGTTCGCGCAGGACCGCACTAACCTGAACGGGTGCGGACTTCGTTGCTTGATGTGCTGGCCGATCGGATCCTCATCGCCGACGGGGCGATGGGCACGATGTTGCAGGCCGCTGACCTCACGCTCGACGACTTCGACGGGCTCGAAGGGTGCAACGAGATCCTCAACGTGACCCGTCCCGACGTGGTGCGGGGGGTGCACGACGCCTATCTGGCCGCCGGCGCGGACTGCGTGGAGACCAACACCTTCGGCGCCAACCTGGCCAACCTCGGTGAGTACGACATCCCGCACCGCATCCGCGAGCTGGCCGAGGCCGGCGCCCGGATCGCCCGGGAGGCGGCCGACGCGGCCAGCACCCCGGCGCGGCCCCGGTTCGTGCTCGGCTCGATCGGGCCGGGCACCAAGTTGCCGACCCTCGGGCACGCCGGCTACGCGACCCTGCGCGACGCCTACCAGGAGAACGCCGCCGGTCTGATCGTCGGCGGCGCGGACGCGTTGATCATCGAGACCTGCCAGGACCTGTTGCAGGTCAAGGCCGCGGTCGTCGGGTCGAAGCGGGCGATGGCCGAGCTGGGGCAGCAGGTGCCGATCATCTGTCACGTGGCGGTGGAGACCACCGGCACGATGCTGGTGGGCAGCGAGATCGGCGCGGCCCTGGCGGCGATCGAGCCGCTCGGGGTGGACCTGATCGGCCTCAACTGCTCCACCGGCCCGGCCGAGATGAGTGAGCACCTGCGCTACCTGTCGCAGCACTCCCGGATCCCGCTGTCGGTGATGCCGAACGCCGGCCTGCCGGTGCTGACCGCCGACGGGGCGTACTTCCCGCTGACTCCCGTGGAGCTGGCCGACGCTCTGGAACGGTTCATCACCGAGTACGGCGTGGGGCTCGTCGGCGGCTGCTGCGGCACCACGCCGGAGCACATCCGGGTGCTGGCCGAGCGTCTGCACGGCGTCACCGCTCCGGCGCGCGAGCCGCAGCACGAGGCGGGTGTCTCGTCGGTCTACCACCCGGTGCCGTTCGCCCAGGACGCGTCGGTGCTGATGGTGGGGGAGCGGACCAACGCCAACGGTTCCAAGGCGTTCCGGGAGGCGATGCTCGCCGGTGACTGGCGGGCCTGTGTGGAGATCGCCCGCAGTCAGGCACGCGACGGTTCGCACCTGCTGGACCTGTGCGTGGACTACGTCGGCCGCGACGGCACCCAGGACATGCGCGAGCTGGCCGGCCGGTTCGCCACCGCGTCCACCCTGCCGATCATGCTGGACTCCACCGAGCCGAACGTGGTGGAGGCCGGGTTGGAGATGCTCGGCGGCCGCTGCGTGGTCAACTCGGTGAACTTCGAGGACGGCGACGGCCCCGACTCCCGCTACGCGCGGGTGATGCCTGTCGTGCGCGAGCACGGCGCCGCCGTGGTGGCGCTGCTCATCGACGAGGAGGGCCAGGCGCGTACGAAGGAGTGGAAGGTCCGGGTCGCGGCGCGGCTGATCGAGGACCTGACCGGCCGGTGGGGCATGGACCGCGCCGACATCCTGATCGACGCGCTGACGTTCCCGATCGCCACCGGTCAGGAGGAGACCCGCCGCGACGGCCTCGAGACGATCGAGGCGATCCGGGAGATCTCCACCCGCTACCCGGGGGTCAACTTCACCCTGGGCATCTCGAACATCTCCTTCGGCCTCAACCCGGCGGCCCGCCAGGTGCTCAACTCGGTGTTCCTGCACGAGTGCGTGCAGGCCGGCCTGACGTCGGCAATCGTGCACGCCAGCAAGATCCTGCCGATGTCGAAGATCCCCGACGGGCAGCGCGAGGTCGCGCTGGACCTGGTCTACGACAGGCGTCGCGAGGGGTACGACCCGGTGCAGCGCTTCCTGGAGCTCTTCGAGGGCGTCGACGTGACCAGCGCGCGGGCCACCCGGGCGCAGGAGCTGGCGGCGCTTCCGCTGGACGAGCGGCTCAAGCGGCGCATCATCGACGGTGAGCGCAACGGCCTGGAGGCCGACCTGGACGAGGCGATGGCCGGCGGCCGGTCCCCGCTGTCGATCATCAACGACATCCTTCTGGACGGCATGAAGGTCGTCGGTGAGCTGTTCGGCTCCGGGCAGATGCAGCTGCCGTTCGTGCTCCAGTCCGCCGAGGTGATGAAGACCGCTGTGGCGTACCTGGAGCCGCACATGGAAACCACCGAGGACGGCGGCAAGGGCCGGATCGTGCTGGCCACCGTGCGCGGCGACGTGCACGACATCGGCAAGAACCTCGTGGACATCATCCTGTCCAACAACGGCTACGAGGTCGTCAACATCGGCATCAAGCAGCCGATCAGCGCCATCCTCGACGCCGCCGAGCAGCACCGCGCGGACGCGATCGGCATGTCCGGGCTGCTGGTCAAGAGCACCGTCATCATGAAGGAAAACCTGGCCGAGATGGCCACGCGCGGGGTCGCGGAGCGCTGGCCGGTCCTGCTCGGCGGGGCGGCGCTGACCCGCGCGTACGTCGAGGACGACCTGCGGTCGATGTTCCCCGGGCAGGTGCACTACGCGCGGGACGCGTTCGAAGGTCTGTCCCTGATGGACAAGGTGATGACGGCCAAGCGCGGCGGCGCCCCGGTCATCGACCCGGAGCGCGAGGCGGCCCTGGCGGCCCGTCGTGCCCGCCGGGAACGACAGCGGTCCATGGTCACCGAGTCCCTGCCGGAGCTGCACGACTCGTCGGTCCGCTCCGATGTGGCGCTGGACGTGGAGGTGCCCGCCCCGCCGTTCTTCGGCACCCGGGTGGTCAAGGGTGTGCCGATGGCCGACTACGCGGCGCTGCTCGACGAGCGGGCCACGTTCCGCGGGCAGTGGGGGCTCAACGGCGCCCGCGGCGGCAACGGCCCGTCGTACGACGAGCTGGTGGAGACCGAGGGTCGCCCGCGCCTGCGGTACTGGTTGGACCGGCTGATCGCCGACCAGATCCTCGAAGCGGCTGTGGTGTACGGCTACTTCCCCGCGTACTCCGAAGGCAACGACCTGGTGGTGCTCGACGAGAACGGCCACGCGGAGCGCGCCCGGTTCTCCTTCCCCCGCCAGCGCCAGGAGCGACGGCTCTGCCTGGCCGACTTCTTCAAGCCCAAGGGCGACCAGCTCGATGTGGTCGCGCTGCAACTGGTCACCGTCGGGCAACCCGTCAGCGAGTACGCGGCGAAGCTGTTCGCCCGCAACGAGTACCGCGACTACCTGGAGGTGCACGGGCTGTCCGTGCAGCTCACCGAGGCTCTGGCCGAGTACTGGCACCGGCGCATCCGCGCGGAGCTGACCCTGCCCGACGGGCGCCCGCTGGGCCACGACGACCCGACGGACCTGGCCGGCATCCTGCGCAACGACTACCGGGGCTGCCGGTACGCGTTCGGCTACCCGGCCTGCCCCGACCTGGAGGACCGGGCGAAGATCGTGGAGCTGCTGGGGTCGGAGCGGATCGGCGTGGAGCTGTCCGAGGAGTTCCAGCTGATGCCGGAGCAGGCCACCGATGCCATCGTGGTCCACCACCCGGAGGCGAGCTACTTCAACGCCAAATAGGCTGCTGGGTGGCTAAAGTGCCTCTGACCTCCTGTTTCTCTGGGTGGGAATCGGTTCTTGGGCACTAGGTGGGCACATCAGCTTTCGGGGTGCCCGCCAGGTACGCCTCAACCTCGTCGATGGTGAGCCCGGCGGGGTCACCCTGAATCGACCCCTGGGCGTCGGCGAGCCAGTACCGGCCGAAGTCCAGGGCGCGAGGGTCGCGCCTCCGGGACCTCGACAGGGTCAGGCCCTGCCGTGCGGCAGCCCGGCGGAGCCGGTTCTCCCTGACTTTGTCGTCGCTGCTCATGGCACAACTATACCGCGAGTGATGCTGGAAGCGAAGCGGGAAATGATGCCGGAATGGTGTCGGCTACCTGACAGTCCCGAACGCCTCGTCGACCGCCTGTCGCGTCCGATCCTCGTCTTCCGGCCAGAGGTGCGCGTAGACACGCAACGTCATCGCCGCGTCGGCGTGACCCAGGCGCTCGGCCACGGCCTTCGGGTTGTGGCCAGCGCCGATTAGCACACTGGCGAACCAGTGCCGCAGGTCGTGGAACGTCACCTCTGGCAGGCCGGCCGTCGTCCGGGCCGGCGCCCACACGTCCATGTTGAAGCGGGTACGGCTCAGCGGTCGACCGTCCTCGTCGCGGAACACCCACTGCGCACCCTCGGCCGGGAAGGCGTCCAGGTGGCGCCGGAGGGCATCAACCACGACCTTCCCCACCGGCACCGTCCGGTACGACGACCGGTTCTTCAGCGGGCACTCCTCGACCACACCACCCGGTCCCGGCTGAACCTGCCGATCCACCTTGACCGTCCCGGTCTTCAGGTCCAGGTCGCGTGCTTGGAGGCCGAACGCCTCACCCTGCCGCAGTCCGACACCGGCGCCAACCTGAGCCAGCGCCCGGTAGCGAGCTGGCAGGGCCGACGCGAGTCGCTGCACCTCGGCGAGGGTCAGCGGGGTGATCTGCTTGCGGGGCAGCTCGGGCAGCTTGATCCGGCTGCACGGGTCGAACGGGATCAGCCGGTCCCGCACCGCCGCACCGAGGATCGCCCTCACGGTGCCCCAGAGCGGCCGGACCGACCCGGCGGCCAGCGGCACACCGGTCACGAACGCCTGTAGCTCCGACGACCGCAGTTGCGACAGTGGCCGGTCACCGATGGCCGGGTAGACGTGCCGGGTCAACTGCGACTTGGTGCGCGCCACCGTGTTCGGGCGGTGCGGCTGCATCGCCCGCCACCGCTCGGCGTACTCCCGGAAGGTGATCAGCCCGGCCTTCGGGTCGACGTAGGTACCGGTGTTCAGCTTGTGTTCGATCTCGGCGCGGTACCGGTCGGCGTCGATCTTGCGGCGAAACCCCTGCTTGCGCTGCTTGCCGGCCTCGTCGTACCACCTGCAAATCCACGGCGTTCGTTTCCGTGTCGGATCCTTCGCGACCGTCGCCACCCGCACCCCCAGCAGACGAAAACACGCCGGGCGGCGAGTGAGGCTGTCGCACCTCACTGCCGCCCAGGGCGATCACATCATGCAGGACGTCGAGCTATTCCGAGGGGATGACCCTGTCGGCCTCGCCGATCAGTTCCTCAACCTCAAGGTTCGTCCGGCGTAGCGCCTGGGTGACGACCGCGGCGGGGTCGACGTCGACCATCTCCAGCTGCGCCCGGCCGAGTGCCGGATCCCGGCGCCGGAACGTCGGCGTATCCCCGGGTACCGGCAGGTAGTCCAGCTCGGTGTCCGCGCCGTCGCTGGTGAGGAACATGATGAGGTTGTCGATCAGGGCTGCGAGCCGGCGCGCTGACCGGGCGGCAGGGTGGGACCGCCGTAGCCGGAAGTCGACCGGCCGGGTGTGCTGCGAGAAGTCGTCGACGATCTCCCCCTCGCTCATCTCCTTCGGGTACGTGGAGACCAGGGGGAACTCCCCGTTCGCCCAAGCCCACGCCCGGTGGCCCGTGGTGGCGACGGTCGGGGTGAGGGCTACGCCGTTGGTGCCGGCGTGTGCGCCGAACAGCAGCCGGTTCGGGGTGGTCCTCAGCGCCACGGCCAGGGCGACAAGGTCGTCGGCGTCAACGGTCCGCTTGCCTGTCTCGATCTTCGAGATGCTGGATTGGGCGATGCGGTGGCCGAGCTGGTCGAGCCGGTCGGACAACTGCTGGGCGGTGAGTCCACGGCTCTTGCGTAGCTCGGCGACGGAGCGGCCAACGCGGTCGGACGGCGTAGTCATGAGCGAATACTAACCCTTCACAATGACTAGCGAAAGCACCACTTGACTACACGTCGCATGAGTGCGACCCTGATGTCGGGCCAGTCAGTCTGGACCGCTCTTAGTCAGATCGGAATAAGCTCAGTTCAAACGGGAGAAGTCTTGAACAACGTCAAGGAGCGGCGGTCCCTCGCCACCACGGAGGAGGTCGCCGACTACCTCCAGGTTTCCGTGCCGTCCCTCCTCCAGATGCGCCACAAGGGCCGCGCGCCCAAGGCGTCGAAGGTCGGCCGCAGCCTCCGCTGGCGGTGGTCCGACGTTGATGCCTGGCTTGAGCAGCGCGCGTCCTGACCGTCCAGCCACCACAGAACGAACCGGCCCGTCGGCCGCCGCTGGGGAGCGAGCACGACGCACGACAGAAAACTGGTGCACACCGATGAACGACAACACCCCCAACAGCACCACCGCCGACGCGTTCGACGCGACCCAGGCGGGGGAGCCGGACAACCTGCTCGACCTCCTCGCCGCCACCCCGCCAGCCGTGGAAGAGGACAGCGGCGATGCCGACGAGGACACGCCGCCCGCCCCGGTGAACATCGCCGAACGGCAGGCGCAGATGGCCACCGACCTGTACGAGATGCTGCACCAGATCAACGGTGTGGAGATCAAACCCGCGCCGCGGCACCTGGCGATCGAAGAGCAGTTCATGGACTTTCACCGGGGGAACCCTGGCGTCTACGTCGCGGTGCGGACCCTCTCCTACCAGCGGCACCGGATGGGCAAGACGCGGCTCAGCATGGGCTGGGCGTTCGAGTATCTGCGCGACGTGTCGTTCGTGACCACCGGCAGCCCATGGCTTCTCGACAACAATTTCAAGCCGGGGTTTGTCCGTTTGTTGGAGTTCCACGAGGTGCCGCTGCGGGGCCTGTTCGAGAAGCGGCCAAGCTGGGCCGACGAGTGGATCGTCCGGTACGCAGCCGAGCAGACCGGCCAGGGTGAGCAGACCGGGCGTGCCGCATGACCCCCTACGAGTGGATGAGCGGCCTCCTCGACGTGATCGGCTCCGGCGTGGCCAACTCGAACACCGAATCCGGGCGGCGGTTGCGGCAGTGCCCGGCCCACCTCGACCGCACGCCCAGCATGAGCGTTCGCCCCGGCGTCGGCGGCCGGGTCCACCTTCACTGCTTCGTCTGCGACGGGCAGGCCATCCTTTCGGCCCTGCGCTGCTCGTGGGACCGGCTCACCGTCGCACCCCGCGTCAGCCCCGCCGAGTACGCGGCCATGGTCGGACTGCGGATCGACTTCCCCCCGGTCGTCGCCAGCACCAGCGCGAGCGACATGCGCGGCTGGAAGCTGGAAGCTGTCCACGACTACGGCGACGCCCGCCTGTTCCGGCACCGTGCGCCCGGTGGGCAGAAGCGGCTGTCGTGGGAGTCCCGCACGCCGGGCGGCGGCTGGGTGCCTGGCTTCTTCGGTGGCGTCACCACCGCGGGCCTGCCCCTGTACCGGCAGGCTGAGGTGCAGATGGCTGTGGCCGTCGGTGAGCCGGTGCTCCTGGTCGAGTCGGAGTCCAGCGTCGACGCCCTGCGCGGCTGGTACGCGACCACGTGGGCGGGTGGTGCCGCTGCGGTCAACATCGGCCGCATCGCCCAGGTGCTCGGCGGCTACCCCAACACCATCGTCATCCCCGACAACGACCCTGCCGGGCTGGCGTGCCTCGCCCGCCTCCACGCGGCAGGGCTCGCCCCGCACGTGCTGATGCCCGGCGCCGACGAAGACGCCCGGGACCTCCACAGCCGCCTCGGGCCGGCCGGGTTCGACCACGCGATCCGACACCTCGTCCGGGCGGTGGCGTGAACAACCACTACGACGACGACACGTGGACCGCTCTGGACGTCGACGAGCCGTCATGGTCCGACCACGTGCCCGACTCCCCGGCCGCATTGGCCGGCCCACGGCACACCGGGCGAACGCCAGCTGAGGTCGACGCGTACGACGGCGAGGCCCTGAACTGGGGCGACTTCCTCACCCAGGACCTGTCGCAGGTCAACTGGACGGCCGGCCGGCTGATGGAACACGGCCAGCAGGTCGCCCTGGTGGGCGCCGGCAAGGTCGGGAAGTCCCTGTTCACCCTGGAGTGGGCGGCGTGCATGGCCTCGGGACGCGCCTTCCTGGACGACGAACCACGAGACCCGATCCGGGTGCTGTACGTCGACATGGAGAACGGTCGCCGCGACATCCAACGCCGTATTCACGCGCTCGGGTTCCGGCCGACCGATCTGGGCAACCTGGCCTATCTGTCGTTCCCGCCCATCGGCCCGTTGGACACCCGCCAGGGCGCGGCTGCCTTCGCCGCCCGGGTGCTGCACCACAACCCGCAGGTTGTCGTCCTGGACACCATCTCCCGGTTCATTCAGGGCAAGGAGAACGACAGCGACACCTGGTTGGACCTCTACCGGCACACCCACCGCGGGTTGAAGGCCCGGGAGATCGGGTGCATCCGGCTGGACCACTTCGGCAAGGACACCGAGCGGGGCAGCCGGGGCAGCAGCGCCAAGACCCAGGACATCGACCACGTCTGGGAGCTGACGAGTTCCGGCGGCGACAAGTTCCGGCTGTCGCGTACGCACACCCGCACCGGAATGGGTGAAGGGGAGATCAACCTTCTCCGCGTTGGCCGTCCGGGGGAGTGGGGGACCACCCGGCATGAGGTGACGTTCGAGGATCCGGAGAAGGCGAAGTGGCTGGTTGCTTCGGGCTTGGCGGACAAGCTCGACGAGATCGGCGTGCCGCCGCAGTTCGGCCGTGACCGGGCCAAGGCGGAGGCGCAGAAGCACGGCATCACCGCGTCGAACGAGGTGTGGGCTGAGGCCCTGAAGATCCGGAAGCAGCGGTCGTGAGGACCTGTCTCCAAGATCAGGACAGGTCCCCTCGGCTGACCTGTCCCCACAAGATCAGGACAGAACGACGTTTCCGCAGCTCACACCTGTCCCGGACAGCTCAAGGACAGGACAGGACAGTGCCACTCCAACCTGTCCTGTCCTCCCCTCCCACGAAGGGGGAGGACAGGTAGGTGCACCAGCCCGAAGACAACACCCGCAACCCCGACACCAGCAACCGAAAGGACCACCCGATGAGCCCTGAACCGCGTGCCACGCTCTGCATCACGAACCTGACCGTTGACACCCGCTGGGACTACGGGGTCATCGACGTTGACGGCGAGCCCGAACCGCTCACGCTGCCGTTCGTCGGCTGGGGCGATCAAGCATGGACCGACGCGGAAGGTCCGGGTCGTGTGGACGCGGCGCCCGTGTTCCTCGCGGGCCAGATGCTGGTCACCGCTGAACGGCTCAGCGAGTACGCGGGCGTGGATCACGTGCTGCGGCACCTGGTGCCCGTCGACCGTCACGCTGCGACCGCGACTCACGCCGTGCCGCCAGGCGCCACCAAGCGGCACGCCGCCGTCGACCACACCGGCCTGCACGCCACCACCCGCGTTGTCGCCGACGCCATCTGCCAGCGCCTCGACCTCGACCACTTCGACCGGTCCGGCTGGCCCACCATCGCCGCCGACCTTGCCCAGCAGATCACCCCCGATCTGCTGCGCGGTGTCGCCCTCTACCTCGAACGCACCCACCCGCTGGCCGCCGCCGAACTGACGATCCTCGCGGACACCGTCGACCCGACCAGCCCCACCGGATAGCCATCCGCAATGGCTATCCGATAGCCATTCGAGCAGGGAGAACGCCCTCATGGGACACACCGTCGCCGTCAGCCGTAAACCCCTCGACGATGCGCCCGGACCCACCCGCGCCGTCGGGCAGCGCCTCACCCTCTGCCGCTACCTGACCGGCCGCGGCCAGTTCGCCGTCCGGTGCACCGCCGAGCCGGTCACCACCGCCGACGACGACAGCCTCGAACTGTGCTCCAAGCACCTCGGCCTGGCCGCCGCCGCGTTCAGCCGGATCACCACCACGATCGGAGCCTCGGAATGAGCTGGCCTGAAGCAGTCATGAACCTTGGGCTGATGGCGTTGATCGGCTTCGTCGTTTGGACGTTCGCCAACCGCAACCGCAGCCGAGCCGACGGCCCGCACGTGGCCGAACTCCGGAAGCTGACGGCGGAAGTCGCGGCGCTGCGCGGCCAGATCGACCACCGCACCACCGACGGCCAGGAGTAGCAATGGACCACCCCCACAACCTGCACGCCGCCGCGAACTGCTGGAGCCTGCGCCGATCCTGGGCGACCCTCCGGGACAGCAACACCGCCCCCGACGACGACGCCGGCACGATCCGATCCTGGCGGCCCGGCACCGGAGGCGGACACGGCAGCGGACACGGCGACCCCCTCGGCGACGCCGTCACCGCCAGCGTCAGCCGCGGGGACACTCAGACCCGGATCGCCGAGACCATCCGAGACGACGTCGACTCGGCCCGGTGGCTTGCCACCTCCGCGCTCCGCCACACCGGGATGCCCATCGGCCCCGCCCTCGCCGTGCTCACCCGGATCATCGGCGACCTGACCCCCGACGTCGCCGGTGAGGTTGCCCGCTACGTCGACCACGCCGACAAGGCCGCCCGCCGCGCACTGCGCCTCGGCGACGACCACTGGCCGATCCCCTCGAACCCGGCATGCCCGAGCTGCGGGGTGCGGATGCTGCGCGCCCGCCGCTCCGCCCCCGACAGCGCGACATGGCCCGTGATCTGTGGCGCCGGCTGCCAGTGCACCGGAACCACCTGCGGCTGCGGGATGACCGTGCAGGTACGGCGGGTCGCCCACATCTGGCCCGCCGCCTGGGCGCGAGACACGCTCGACCTCAACACCGGCGACAAGGAGGCGACCAACGCATGACCAGCACCCCCAGTCGCAACGAGCCACCCACCACCATCAGCGGACTGATCGCCCTCTCCGCCGACCGTCTCCTCAAGGTCCAACATGCGTACGCGTTCCCACAGACGATCCTGGCGGGTATCCCTCCGCTGCCCCGCGACCGCGACGGATTCGAGTACGGGACCGCCGCACAGCTCGCCGCGTTGATCACCTCGGCGGACAAGGCCGTCACCGCCGGCACCATCCGCAACTGGGCGTACCTCTCCCGACAGCAGGGCCACCACCTATACGGGCAACTACCCGCCATCCACATCCCCGGCAGGCGAACCGGCCAGACGTACTACCGGCTACTGGACGTTGCGCAGGTGGCGGCCAAGATCGAGGCCGGTGTACGATCGCCGTGACACTAGCCGGGCAGGTGGTCTATGCCCACAGTGCGAACACGGCCCGCCCATCCGGCGGGCCTTTCGCGTACCCGGAGCACGGCGTCGGCTTTCGTGTCACGAACCCTGCACCCGGCGGACACTGCCACCGTGGCGCAGTTGACCTCAACCCCAGCCCGGAAGACACCCGGCCCCCGGGGTGCAAGCCCACCACCGACGGCAACACCTCCCCTCCCAGGCGAGAAGTTGACCTAACCCGGACCCCCACAAGGCCGGCACCGTGCGGGCCTTTCGCGTACCCGGAGGTGGGATGCCGCGCCCCGGACGCAACACCGCCATCCGCGACCGCCACCGCGCAGCCATCGCCCGCGGCCGACCACCATGCGGGATCTGCGGCCAGCCCATCGACTACCGGCTGCCCTACATGGACCCCGCCGAGTTTGTGGTTGACCACATCGTGCCGCTCAAGCGCGGCGGAGCAGACACGCTGGCCAACAAGCAGGCAGCCCACCGCCGGTGCAACCGGGCCAAGAGCGACAACGCCGACGGCGGACCCATCCTCCGACGATCCGGCAGCCTGGCCCGACCACGCTGACGCCCTGGACGGAGACGCAGTGCCCCGCACGCCTGAGCAGGTGACCGCAGACGACGTCCTCACCGCAGCGATCGAGCAGGCTCTGAAGGCGTACGGCGACGACCGGGCGTACGTACTCACCGAGTACGTGGTGATCACATCGCAGCAACGGTTCGACGAAGACGGCGGCGGTGTCACCGCCGTCGGCCTGGTCTACCGAGACGGCGACGTGCCGACGCACCGAGCCCTTGGCCTGTGCGAATACGCAGCGACCAGGATGCGTCACTACATCTCACAGGACGAGGACGACTGACCCCAGGGGGAGGTACCCCACCCCCGACCCCACCCGCACTCCCCGGCTTAGGCGGCTTCCCTCCCCGGGCTTTTTCCACGTGGGCTCGGGATCGTGCTGTGGTGGCCTTGGGTGGCTGGGCGGCGGGTGGTGGTGGTTCGGTGGTGGCCGGTTTGGCGTAGGCGCTCTGAGCGGGTCGCCGCCTTGGGCCTGTAGAGTCATTGCAGGTCAGAGCGTTGTTTCGTTACAATGGACGGGTGCGGATCACCTGTGGACACTGCGGCGCCGAGTTCGTCGCGGCTGCCACCGGCAGGACTCCGCGCTACTGCTCCGGTCGGTGTCGGGTCGCTGCGCACCGGGCTCGCCCTCGCATCCCGGCCGAGTTGACGTCTCGGGATCGGTGGGTGCGGCACTACCGCAAGCGTCCGATCGACGTCCACGGCAAGGCCGCGTCCAGTACCGATCCGGCGACGTGGTGTTCGTACGCTGCCGCGAAGCGCGCCACGGTTGGCCACGGCCTCGGGTTCGTTCTCGGCGACGGGATCGCCTGCCTTGACCTGGATCACTGCCTGGTCGACGGGCAACCGGACGATCGGGCGCGCGACGTGCTCGCCCGCGTCCCGGGCGCGTACGTGGAAGTCAGCCCGTCGGGTGATGGGCTGCACGTGTGGGGGTTGGCGCCGGAACAGCCGGGCCGCCGCCGCGCGGGCATCGAGTCGTACTCGGTTGGCCGCTACATCACGGTGACTGGTGAGGTGTTCCAGGCTGGCCGGCTGGTCGACCTGAGCGATTTCTTCTGAGGAGGTGACCATGCCACCGCGTGCACGTAAGGCAGCTCCGCTGCGGGTGGTCGCTGCCGGTGAGGTTCCACCGCCGCCGGTGAAGCCGAAGACGGTGACGGAGGCCGCGGACCGGGGCACCACCCGGGAGTTGCTGGTGGCGATGCGGTCGCGGATCGCCACTGCGGTTGAGGATCCGAACACCCCGGCTCGGGATCTGGCGGCGTTGACGAAGCGGCTGACTGAGGTGGTGAAGGACATCGAGGCGATCGACGCCCGCGACGACCAGGAGGCGGAGCGTGCCGGTCCGGTCTCCGACGAAGCGTTCGACTCGCAAGCTATCTGAGGTAGCTCGCCACGTCGTGCTGCCGTCCGGGATCGTGTCGACCGGTTGGCCTGCGGTGCGGGACAAGTGCGGCGAGTTCGGCGACGTCTTCGACACCTGGCAGGACGGCGCGGGCCGGGCGATCCTCGGCAAACGCGCCGACGGGATCTACGCGGCCACGATCGGCGGGGTGGTGCTCTCCATCCCCCGGCAGGTGGCGAAGACGTTCCTGGTCGGCCGGATCATCTTCGCCCTGTGCGTGCTGTTCCCCGGTTTCAGGGTGATTTGGACAGCGCACCGCACCCGAACGTCGTCGATGACGTTCAAGAACCTGCAAGGGTTCGCCCGGCGGAAGAGGGTCGCCCCGTACATCGCGTCGGTGCGGACGACGAACGGTGAGCAGGAGATCCTGTTCCGCAACGGCTCCGTGATCATGTTCGGGGCGCG
The DNA here is from genome assembly GCF_040648635.1 of Micromonospora sp. NPDC049114. Lineage (NCBI taxonomy): Bacteria > Bacillati > Actinomycetota > Actinomycetes > Micromonosporales > Micromonosporaceae > Micromonospora > Micromonospora sp. NPDC049114. The sequence goes on from NZ_JBEZEA010000009.1 coordinate 48,498, forward strand.
GGAGCAGGGGTTCGGGCGGGGCTTCGACGAGATCGACGTCGAGGTGTTCGACGAGGCGCAGATTCTCACGGAGAAAGCCCTTGAGGACATGGTGGCGGCGACGAACCAGTCGCGCCACGAGCACGGCGCGCTCTTGTTCTTCATGGGCACCCCGCCCCGGCCGATCGACCCGGGCGAATTGTTCTCGGCGAAGCGTGCCAAAGCGTTGTCGGGTGACTCCGACGACATGGTGTACATCGAGTGCAGCGCCGATCAGGACGCCGACCCGGACGACCGGGAGCAGTGGGAGAAGGCGAACCCGTCGTTCCCGGACCGGACGCCGTTGCGGTCGATGCTGCGGTTGCGCGAGAACCTTCCCTCCGATGAGGGGTGGCTGCGTGAGGGCTTGGGCATCTGGGACGCGGCGAAGGGTTCAGGTGTCATCCCGGCGCTGTCGTGGCGGGATCAGGCGGATGAGCTGTCGATCGCGGCGGACCGGTTCGCCCTGGGCGTGGAGTGCGGCCCGGATCTGGCGTGGGCGTCGGTCGCTTTGGCTGGCCAGCGTGCGGACGGGCAGTGGCATTTCGAGCTGGACGAGGACCAGCACACGCGGGGCCGCGGCGTGGCGTGGCTGGCCCCGCATCTCCGGGCGACGGTGGCGGCGAACCCGCAGATCCGCGCGGTGGTGGTGGATGTGGCTGGGCCGATCGCGGCGCTTCTTGAGCAGCAGGGCGGCCGGTGGTACTTCAAGCGCGCCACACCCGACGAGGCCAGGCTGGAGGCGACGCCGGTGAAGGTGGCCGAGTTGGGCGCCGGCTGCTCGCGGGTGCTCGACGGGATCGTGACGGGCTGGCTCTGGCACATCGGGCAGCCGCAGTTCACCTCGGCCGCCCTGCCTGCGGGCAAGCGGCCGTTGGGTGACACCGGAATGTGGGTCTGGTCCCGCAAGACTGCGGAGTCGGACATCACGCCGATTCAGGCGGGGACGCTGGCGCTGATCGGCGCCCAGCAGGCGAAGGTGCGCAAGCCCGGCCGGACCGGTACGGGGCGCAGCGGCGGTAGACGGAGGGGGATGGTGCTGTGACCGACAGGATCACCCTTCCGGGTGTCGGCGACGACGACAATCGCACGTTGAACGGGCTGCTCGACCAGCTGGGCAAGAAGAAGACCCGCAACGAGCTGCGGTCCGCCTACTACGACATGCGCCACGCGGTCCGCCTGGTGGGGTCGGTGATCCCGCCCCAATATTGGCAGCTCGGGATCGTGTTGGGCTGGTCGGGCAAGGCAGTCGACATCTTGGCCCGCCGCTGCAACCTGGACGGGTTCGTGTGGCCGGGCAACGACTTGAACAGCGTCGGCTTCGCCGAGGTGTGGGACGACAACAACCTCGACGCCGAGGTGTCGCAGGGCACCATCTCGTCCCTGATCCACGCCACATCGTTTGTGGTGAACACGACCGGTGGCGACGGCGAACCGGAAGCCCTGATCCATTTCCGGTCGGCGTTGGACGCGACCGGGGAGTGGAACGGTCGCACCCGCCGCCTCGACAACCTGCTGTCGATCAACGCCCGCGACGATGAGGGGAAGCCGACCGCGCTGGCGTTGTACCTCGACGGCCGGACCGTCGTCGCAGAGAAAGACTCGTCGGGCTGGTCGACCACCGTGCAGGAACACCCGTGGGGTGTTCCTGCGGAGCCGCTGCCGTACAAGCCGCGGTTGGGTCGCCCGTTCGGGTCGTCTCGGATTTCCCGCGCGGTCATGTCGTACCAGGACATGGCGGCGCGGTCGGCGATCCGGTTGGAAGCCCACTCGGACATTTACGCCATCCCGGACCTGTGGATGTTGGGTGCCGACGCGTCGATCTTCAAGAACGCCGACGGCACGCAGCAGTCCGCCTGGAAGGTGGTCATGGGGCGTATCAAGGGCATCCCCGATGACGAAGACGCCCAGAATCCGCGCGCTGACGTGAAGCACATTCCGGCGTCGGACCCGGAACCGCACCTGAAGGCACTCAAGCAGCAGGCGCAGTTTTTCAGCGGGGAGACGTCCATTCCGTTGACGTCACTGGGTGTGTCGGACATGTCGAATCCGACGTCGGCGGAGTCGTACCTGGCGTCGCGTGAGGATCTGATCGCCGAGGCCGAGGGTGCCACCGACGATTGGGCTCCGTATCTGCGCCGGGCGGTGGTGCGGGCGTTGGCGATGAAGAACGAGATCCCCGTCGACGACATCCCGGCGTCGTGGTCGACGATCCAGCCGAGGTGGCGGCCCCCGATGTACTTGTCGCGGGCCGCGCAGGCCGACGCGGGCATGAAGCAGCTTTCGGCGGTGCCGTGGCTGGCGGACACGGAGGTTGGCCTGGAACTGCTGGGGTTGGACCCGCAGCAGATCGTCCGGGCGCAGGCTGACCGCCGCCGCGCGCAGGCGCAGCAGCGCACGACGATGCTCGCCGCGGCGGCGCAGGCGGCCCGTCAGGGTTCACCGGTGTCAGCGGCGGGGGGCATTGGTGGCGTCGCCGGCTGACGTTGCCGCGTTCCGGACGTCGCAGACGGACGTGGTGACGTTGGCTCTCGCGGAACTGTCGGCCTGGTGGGAGCAGTTGCTGGCTCTGCTGACTGGCGACGTGCCGGTGGCGGAGTTGGAGTCGTTCACCGCCGATCTGGTGGCCGTGTATGGGGATGCTGCCGCGTTGAACGCCGCTGACTGGTACGACGAGCTGCGCGGGCAGGCCGACGTGCAGGGCAGGTTCCGGGCGAGGATGGCGGAACCTGCCGCGCAGGGGCAGGCTGCTGCGGTGGCCCGGTGGGCTGCTGGCCCGCTGTTCGGCGCCGATCCGGATCCGGCGTTGGCGTTGGAGCACCTGTCTGGCGGTGTGCAGCGGCTCGTGTTGCAGCCGGCCCGGCAAACTATCGCGGACAGCGTTGACCGGGATCCTGCGGACGCCCGGTGGGCGAGGGTGCCCACGGGGGGCACCACGTGCGCGTTCTGCCGCCTGCTGGCCTCACGGGGCGCTGTGTACCACTCCGAGGAAACCGCCGGCGGTTTGGCGTCCAGCTACCACGGCACATGCGACTGCGTTGCGACGCCGGTGTGGCCGGGCGAGCAGGAACCGTACGACGTCGACCGGTACTTCGAGGAGTACGCCGCGGCCCGCGCCAAGGCAGGCGGGGACACGGCGGCGATCCTCGCTCAGATGCGCCAGGACTTGGGCATCCGCTGATGACTTCCCGCCGAGGGCGGGGTACGCCGACGCGCGGCGGTCAACGCGCGGACTTGCGAGGAACAGATGAGCGAGACGGGCACGTCGACTCAGGGCGGTAACACCACCAGCGGAACCACGCCCGACGCTGGCGACGGCTTCAAACCGATCACGTCGCAGGACGAGCTGAACCGGATCATCGGCGAGCGTGTGAAGCGGGCCAAGCCCGCCGACTACGACGAGCTGAGGACGAAGGCCGGCCGTCTCGACGAGATCGAGCAGGCGAACAAGTCCGAGATCGACAAGGCGAACGAGCGGGCCACCAAGGCGGAAGCCGAGGCGGCGAAGGTGCCGAGCCTGGTCGCGGGCCAGTTGCGCGAGCACCTGGTGAAGCTCCACAAGATCGAGGCCGACGACGCCGAACTGTTCCTCACCGCGACCGACCCCGAGCTGCTGCTGAAGCAGGTGGAACGCCTGCTGGCGCAGGGCTCGCAGCGCAAGAAGACCGGCAACATGGTGACCCGCGAGGGCACCACCCAGCATCACGACAAGACGAACAGCGACATGCGCGAATTCACGCGGAACCTGTTCGGCAGTGTCGTCGACTGACGTCCTCAGGAGGACACCGTGGCATCACTGGCGACGGGATCCCTCACGATCCCCAAGCAGAAGCTGAGCCCCTGGCTCGGCAAGATCAAGGGCGGCTCGTGTGTCGCCACTCTCTCGGCCGCAACCCCGATGACGTTCGGGGAGGGCGAGTCGTGGACCTTCGACATCGGCGAGGCCGAGTACGTCGCCGAGGGCGGCCAGAAGGGCGCGTCGACGATCACGCCGACGAGCAAGCCCGTCAAGCCGTACAAGTTCCACAAGACCCTCCGCATGAACGAGGAGGTTTTGTGGGCTGACGAGGACCGGCAGCTGGAGGTCGTCGACGACATCCTCGACCTGATCCAGCCGGCGCTCTCGCGCGCCCTGGACTTCGGCGTGTTCCACGAGATCAACCCGACCGGCGGCGCCGTGGTGGCGGCGATGAACGGCGGTCTGACGGACACGACGAACCTCGTCGAGTACGTGGCGGCCGACAAGCCGTACGTCAGCCTCGACGCGGCCGACGCGCTGGTGCTCGCCGACGGGTTCGTTCCGCGCGACATCGCGGTGGACCCGACCTACGCGTCGAAGTTTTCGGCCCTGCGGGGCACGAACAGCGAGCAGAAGCTGTACCCGAACTTCCGCCTCGGCACCGAGGTGTCGGAACTGGACGGCCACCGCGCGTCGGTGTCCAACACGGTCCGCGGTTCGGGCGTTCTCGCGGTCGACACGAAGGTGCTCGGCTTCGTCGGCGACTTCTCGGCGATCCGGTGGGGTGTGCAGAAGTCCATCGGCCTGGAGGTCATCCGCTACGGCGACCCGGACGGCGGCGGCGACCTGAAGCGCAACAACCAGGTCGCGTTCCGCGCCGAGGTCGTCTACGGCTGGGGCATCGCCGACCTGAACGCCTTCGCCAAGATCCACGACCTGGTCTGAGGGGCGGATCTGATGGCTCGCTACACGCACATCGTCAGCGGCGCCCGCGTGCAGGTCCGCGACGACAAGGTCATGGACTCCTCGTGGGTGCCCGAGGGGCAGGCCAAGCCGGCGGCCGGCAACTCCGACAGCGGGTACGAGGGCATGAAGGTCACCGACCTGAAGGCCGAGATCGAGCGACGCAACCAGGGCCGCGCCGAGGCCGACCTGGTGTCGGCCGAAGGGCTGAAGGCGGACCTGATCGCCGCCCTCACGGCCGACGACGACCGAGCCGAGCAGTGACCGGGAGGGGGTGACCCGTGGCCGAGATCATCAAGGTGACCGACCTGCCCGCCGCCTTGCAGCAGGCGGAACTGGTCGACGCGATGGTGGCCGGCGCGAACGCCAAGGCGTCGCGGGTCGCCCCCTGTCTGGCCTCCACCGACCCAGCCCCCACCGTCGACCAGCTCGCGGAGGCGAAGCTGATCCTGTTGGGTGCGGTGAAGCGGTGGGCGGAGGCCGGATCGGGTGCGCTGCAACAGCAGACCGCAGGCCCGTACTCGGTCACCGTCGACACCCGGCAACGGGTGGGGTTCAACTTGTGGCCGTCGGAGATTGAGGCGTTGCAGGCGCTGTGCCGCGACGAGGGGCCACGGGCGGCGTTCTCCGTCGACACCGCCCCCGGCGGGGGCATCTCGCATTCCTTGGTCTGCGCCGTGAACTTCGGCGCTCTGTACTGCTCGTGTGGGGCGGACCTGACCGGGTCCGGCCCGCTGTACGAGGTGGTGTCGTGGCCGTGACGTTCCCGGCCGGGGAAACCGTCACGGTTGTCCGCGCCGGCCTCATCGGGGACGACTACGGCAACGAGGCCCGCGACTGGGCGACCGCAGCGACCACGCCCTACGACGGGTGCGCGGTGGCGCAGGGAGCCAAGGGTGGCGGGACGGAAACCCTCACCGGTGACCGCAACGCGGTCGTCTCCGACCTGATGGTGTTCATGCCGTCCGGCGCCGACGTGACGGCAGCGGACCGGTTGGAGGTTCGCGGCCGGTCGTACGAGGTGACTGGGGAGCCGTTCGACTGGGTGAACCCGTTCACGGCGACCGCGTTCGGGACCGTCGTCTACTGCAACCGGGTGGAGGGGTAGATGTCCATCAAGGTGACCCGCGTTCGACTCAAGGGACGCGGGATGCGGGACCTACTGCGTTCCGAAGAGGTGCAGGCGATCCTGGGGCGCAAGGCGTTGGCGGTGGCCGCCGAGGTGGAGGCCGCGGGGATCCGGGTTGATGGTGATCCGGGTCGGATCGCGCTGCCGGTGACGGTGAATGTGGGCGCCGGTCTTGGCCGGGCACGTGCCACCGTGACTCTCGACCATCCCTCGGGGCTGGCGGTGGAGGCGAAGCACGGCATTCTGACGTCCAGCATCGACGCGGCGCGGAACGCCTGATGCGCCCAGTTGCCCTGTACCCGGACGCGGAGCTGGTGGCGGTGACGTGGCTACGTGCCCGCCTCGCCGACCGGTCTGAGCCGTACGCGTCCGGGGTGACGGTCGGCACGAAGGTGACCCCCGGTTCGTCGCCGACGAAGTATGTGCGCCTGCGCCGGCTCGGCGGCACGGAGTTGCACATGGTGGCCGACAACCCACGGTTGCAGGCGCAGGTGTGGTATTCGACCGGCGCGACCAGCGATGAGGCGAACCGGCAGGCCCTTGCCCAACTGGTGTGGGCGCTGCTGCGCGGCATCCAGGGCCAGGACGTGACGGTGCCCGGGTGGCCGCGGCCGGTGACCTGCTCTCGGGTGGGCACGTTCGCCGGGCCGACACCGGTTCCGGACCCGGCCGACAACACCCGAACGATCACCCAACTCACTGTCGAAATCGGCATGCGCGGCCGGCCCGCGTAACCCCCACTGTCGCGCCCGCGACCAAGTCCCCGGCGACCGCCGGGCCCTCACCATGCACGCAGGAGGATGACCCATGGCGGTCAACATTGACCTGATCCGGGCGTACACCGACGGGCTTGTGGCAACGCACAGCCCCACCAGCCCCGGCACGATCACCGCCCCCACCAACGCGACGACGGCGCTCGCGTCCGGCTTCAAGGAGGTCGGGGCGATCTCCAGTGACGGCTTGACCGAGGCCACCAACCAGGACCGCACCGACGTGTTCATCTGGCAGGGCAACGCCTTGGCCCGCCGGATCCCCGGTCAGTTCACCAAGACGTTCACCTTCGCTGCGGCTGAGACGTCGCTGTTCAACCTGGGCATTCAGTACCCGGGCAGCACCATCACGCAGACCGCCGAGGGCGCCAGCGTCGCGGAGAAGCCGGCGGCGACGGACATCCGGGCGTGGGTGCTGCACGGCATGGACGGGGCGACCCGGGCGCAGCGCGTGTACCTGCCGAAGGCGGAGGTGACCGAGCGCGGTGACGTGGTCTGGTCGTCGGGTGACGTGACGGTCTACGAGTGGACGCTGTCCGCTTACGTGGACGGTTCCGGCGTGGTGGCGTACCGGTACTTCCTCGACGCCCAGATGGCCACGCCGTAGCGGCTACTGGCCGTCGGCGGCGGTGAAGAGCAGGCCGAGGACTACCCATCCGGCGCACATCACCGCCGGGGCGACGACGAACAGCATCAGCAGCCAGAACAGGACGCGTCCGCACCCGGAGCCCTGCTGCTGCACGTACACGACCGGTGGCTGTGACATCCGGTCATCATGCCGGGCGCCCGCAACGTCGGGCTGCCCCCTGATCGCACCGGCGGGTCTGTCAGCGGGCGCGGGGCCCGCCGGTGCTCAAGCCCGCATCGCCCGCCCGAAAGGGGCCGCTCGTGCCCACCGAGAAGCAGCGGCAGTTCGCCGCCGACCTTCGTTTCATGTTCACCGCCTTGGTCGCCGAGGGCATCACCGACGACCACGCGGTCGCGCTGCTGTGCCGCCTGATCGAACCTCAGCCGGCCCGACCCAGCTCGGCGGACCGCAGCAAGCAGATCGCCGCGCTGCTCGCTTCCGCCGGCCAGAAGCCACCTGCGACGCGTGGCCCAGCCGATGACCGCGCGGCCGACCTGTGGAACCCGCCCGCCCCCGATCTTGGAGCGCCCGCCCATGACTGACGTTTTCGACCTCGACGCGTACGTCGCCGAGCACCGCAAAGTGCCGTACCGGTTCCGCTACGGCGGGCAGGACTTTGCGCTGCCCCACGCCCAGGACACCGACTGGCGGGTGATGGAAGTCGCCGACCAGGGCGACGTGGAGGCCATCCAGACGCTGTTCCGCCGCGGCCTCGGACCCGAGCAGTGGGAGCGGTTCGACGAGCTGCCACAGCCGGCCGGCGCGATGGGTGAGCTGTTCCGCCGCTGGCAGGCGCACTCCGGGACGAAGCCGGGGGAATCGCCGGCCTCGCCCGGCTCATCCGAGAGCACGGCGGGGCCGTCGACGCGTCGCTCCGCCGGTACTACCCGGGCACGTCGCTCCGTCAAGCCCTGATCGGCGAGGTGACCCGGCGGGAGCTGCTGGTGATGATCCGCCATCTTCCGCCGGAATCGCCGCTCGGCCTGGCGCTACACGGTGAGGCTGCCCGCTGGTCGACAGGCGATCACCTGCTGGCCAGCGCCGTGGAGTTGCTGGCGGGCGCGAATTGGCAGCGCGGCGGCGGCAAGGGCTCCAAGCCGAAGCCGATCAAACGCCCGGATGCGCGAGCGGAGAAGCGGCGCCGTGAGTACGTGGGACGCCTGGAACGGCTCGGACTGATCAAGGCATGGGGGTGACATGGCCACGGAGGCTGGTACCGCCTACGTGGGGCTCATCCCGTCGGCGAAGGGCTTCGCGCGTGCTCTCAAGAAGGACATCGCGCGGGAGTTCGCCGGGTCGAAGCTGGACACGCTGATCGGGGATGCCCTCGCAGGCACCACGGTCAGCGTGCCGGTGAAGCCGGAGATTGACCCCCGGGACATGCCCGACGAACTGCCGGTGCGGCGCGGCCGGGAGCCGGTTCTGCCAGTCAAGCTGGACCCGTTGACGGCGGCGTTGCAGGCCGACGTTCGACGGCAGTTGGCTGCCCTGACCCGTGAAGCGGTGCAGGTTGACGTTGGCGCCGATACCGATGGTCTGCGCGCCGACGTGTCTGCCGCGATCAACGCGGTTGAGTCCAGCCTGTCCGCTGACGTGCCCACCGAACCCGCCGGCCGAGCCGAGTATGAGCGGCAACTGCGGGCGCAGGTCGACGAGGCGGCCCGCACTGTCCGCGCCCGCATCCGCGCGGACGTGGACGTTGACGTCGACAAGCCGCTTCGCAACGGCACCGTCGACAAGTCGGGTGAGACTGTCGGACGGTCCCTGGCCGCCAGCATCGTCAGCAGCCTCGGCGCGGGCATCTCCACCCTGTCCGGCCCGGCCACATTCCTAGGGTTGACCGCTGCGGCCGTGCTGGTGGCGCCGCTGATCGCGGCGACCATCGCCGGCGGCATCCTCGCCGCCCTCGGTGGTGGGGTCATCGGCCTGGGCATTGTGGCGTTGGCTGACGACCCGCGGTTGAAGTCGGCGGCCGGGAAACTGTCGACCACCCTCAAGGACACGCTGGCGAAGGCCGCCGGGCCGCTGCTGGGTACAGAGCAGGCCCCGGGTCCGTTGCTGCGGGCCATGGAGACGCTGCAACAGCTCGTGGTGGACATCGGCCCGTCGCTGGAGCAGATGTTCGCCGCGATCGGCCCGTACATTCCTGGGCTGGCCGAGGGCATCGCCGCGTTCGTGAAGGAAGCGATGCCCGGCCTGGTCGCCGCCGTGCAAGCCTCCGGCCCGATCCTGGAGGTGATCGCACTCAACCTGGGTCCGCTCGGGGACGCGGTCGGCCGGTTCCTGATGCTGATGGCCGACTTGGGTCCGGCAGCCGCCGATGCCCTGAACGTCATCTTCTACTTGATCAACCACGTGATCGGTATCGCCGGCAGCCTGGTGTGGGCATTGGGTGCCGCGTTCGGCGGGCTGTTCCAGAACGTCAAGGACATGGTCGCCGGCATCGCCGCCGCCTGGGCGGTGATCGTCAACATCTTCACCGGCGGAACGGCGTCGGTGAAGCAGAGGGTTGAGGCGTTCATCGGCGCGACGATCCGCCTGTTCACCGGCCTGTGGGATCGGCTGACCGGCGGGGCGCGTGGCGCGCTCAACGGCGTTTCTGGCACGTTCAGCGGACTGCCCGGCCGGATCCGGTCGGCGGTCGGCAGCCTCGACAACCTGCTCTACCAGGCTGGCCGGAACGTGGTCGCCGGCTTGATCAACGGCATCCGGTCCCGGTTCCCGGACCTCGGCGCCGTCATCTCGCAGGGCGCGCAGATGATCAGGGACCACTTCCCCTACTCGCCGGCCAAGACCGGCCCCCTGTCCGGCAGCGGTAACCCGTACTACTCGGGTCAGAGCATCGTCAACCTCCTGTCGTCCGGCGTCACCGGCAACCTGGGTGTGGCACGGTCGGCGGCTTCCGATCTGGCGTCGACGTTCGCGCTCGACGGGTCGCCGCTCTCCGTCGCCCCCGGGGGCGGCTACGGGCTGTCCACCACGGCTCCACCTCCGGCCCCGCTGGTCGCCGAATGGGTTGGCGGTGACGGCGACCCGATCATGCGGGCGATCCGGGACCACACTCGGATTTACTACGGCGGCAGCGCGCAAGCCGCGTTGGGGAGTTCCAGTGGCGTGGCCTGACGACCGTGACCTACCGATCGAGGTTGATGCCGCGTTTGGGGCGGACGTGGCAGCGGACCCGGGCACCTGGGCGTGGACGAGCCTGTCGTCGCGTCTGCGGGCCGAACCGATCCGGCTGCGGGCCGGGAAGTCCGGCGGTGCCGCTCGGGTGTCACCGGGAACGTGCACGGTCACCCTCATCAACGACGACGGGGCGCTCACTCCTCTGCACCCCATGTCCCCGTACTGGCCGAACGTCGACCTGAACACCCCTGTGCGGGTGCGTTTGCGGCGGGTGGAGGACACGTTCGCGCGGACAGCATCGAACGGGTGGGGAACCACGGCGGCCGGCGACCAGTGGTTGGTTAACGGAGTCACGTCGGCGTACTCGGTCGCCGCAGGTGTCGGCCGGCAGTCCCACCCGGACACGAACACCATCCGTCGCGCCAGCCTGGCGGTCACGCTCAACGACAGTGAGCAGATCGCCGACATCGCTGCATCGGCGTTGCTGTCGGGCTCGTCGCTGGTGACGGGGTTCGTGTTCCGCTACACGAGCGCGGGCTACTACTGGGCGCGCTGCGAGTTCAACCCGGGCGGCACTGTCACCTTGAAACTCAGCCGCTATACCCCAGCCACCGGGCACGTCGACCTGGCGACCCTCGGCGTGGTGCCCGGCGTGTCGTACTCGGCGAACACGTACCTGCGGGTGCGGGCGGCCGTGTCCGGCACCAGTCTGGGGGTGAAGGTATGGCCGACGGCCAGCCCCGAGCCGGCCGGGTGGCACATCACCGCCACCGACAGTGTGGTCACCTGGACGGGTCGGGTCGGCTGCCAGTCGTGGCTGGTCATCGGGAACTCCAACACCCTGCCGGTCACCGCCCTGCACAAGACGTACACCGTGTATGTGGACCGGTTCTCCGGCGGCGCCGATCAGTGGGAACCCACCTACCTGCCGACGGGTGTGGCGGGGCAGGCGGCTTCGGCGGTGCGGATCACCGCGTCGGGTGTCCTGCGCCGCCTCGGGCAGGGCCGCAGCCTGGTGTCCTCGCCGATCTTCCGGGGCCTCAGCGCGTTCGCGCCGACCGGCTATTTGCCGCTTGAAGACGGCAACGACAGCACGCTGCCGGCGAACGTGGTTCCCGGCGGCCGACCGGGCAGCGCGTTCGACGTGGCGTACGGCGCGGATGACTCCCTGCCGGGTGCCTCCACCAGTGTCCGCCTCAACTCGGCGTCGTCGTTCGTCACGCTCACCAATCGTCCGCCCGCCGGAAACACGGCGTGGACGTTCGTCTGCTACCTCAAGTTGGATGCGCTGCCGCCCGGCGGGGACGTGACTCTGCTGCGCCTGAAGTCGACGGGCACCGTCACCGAATGGATCCTCCAGGTCAGCAACGGCGGCTACCGGTGGTACGGCACCAACGCCGCCGGCAGCATCGTGTTCGATAAAGGTCAACTTCACGGTGAGCAGGCGGCGCCCACCAGGTGGGTGGCGATGACTGTGTCGGCAACCCAGAACGGCGGCAACGTCGAGGCCCGGATTTACTGGCATGGCTTGGGATCCAACACGGTCTACCGCACTGACATCGCCGGGTTCTTCTCGTACACGGGCTCGATCGGCAACGTTTCCTCGGCCACTGTGGGCCCGAGCAGCATCCTTCCGGGGTCTGTCGGCCACATGGCCGTGTTCGGGCAGGTCGGCCCGGAGATCACGGTGTCTTTCACGAAGCTGTCGAATGGCTACATCGGGGAGACCGCCGGCCGGCGGATCCTCCGCCTGGGCGTAGAGCAGGGCATCCCGGTCGGTGTGGCCGGTGACCCGGACGACACCGAGGCGATGGGCCGGCAGGAGGTCGACACCTTCCTGAACCTGCTGGCGTCGTGTGAGGCGGTCGACGGCGGGATCCTGCACGAGCGCGGCCCTCGGCTGGCCTACCTGCCGAGAGCAGCCCGGTACAACAAGGCCGTTGACGTGACCGTCGACCTGGCCACCTACGCGCAGGCACGCGGCGCGGCGGACCCGCTGGTGCCGGTGTACGACGACCAGGACATCCGCAACGAGTGGCTTGTCGAGCGCCCGAACGGCTCGTCGGCGGTGGCCAGCGATCCGGTGAGTCAACGCCGCGGCGTGTACCCGGACAGCGTCGAGCTGAACGTCGCCGACGACTCCCGGCTGCTCGACCACGCGACGTGGCGGCTTCACCTCGACACCGACGTGGACCTGCGGGAAGCCACCTTTCCCATCGACTTGGCGGCGAACCCGACCCTGCTCGACGGCTGGCTGTCGTGCCAGGTCGGTGCCCGGATCGTGCGCACCAACCCGCCCGCACAGCATCCCCCCGGCCCGTTGGACCGGCTCGTGCTGGGTTGGACGGAGACGATCGGTCCCCGGTCGTGGCTGGTGCAGGTGGTGCCCGTCCCGGCTGCCCCGTGGGACGTGGCCCAAGCCGACGGGGCGCAGCGGGCACCGGCGGATGGGTCGACGCTGGCGGCGCCCCTGTCGTCGTCGGCGGCGTCGTTCTTGCTGGCGTCCACCGTCAGCAACGGTGTGTGGACCACCGCCGCAGCGGATTTCCCAATGGATGTCCGCGTGGGCGGGGAGCGGATGACCCTCTCGGGGATCACCGGCACGTCGAGCCCACAAACCGCCACCGTCTCGGCCCGCGGCGTCAACGGCGTCCAGCGGGCCTGGCCCACCGGCACCGAGGTTGACGTGTGGCAGCCGGCAGTCTCTCCACTTTGAGAGGACCAGCATCATGACGATGCCAGCACCGATCGCGTCCGGGAACTACCTGTTCCCGTCTCGACTTAACCGGCCACCCACGTTCAGCGCCCTGTCGACTGCGGCGCAGACGGGTGTGGGCACCACCGAGCTGGTGTCGCTGACCGTGGCGGGTGTGACGTTCAAGGCCGGGTGGGCGTATGAGGTGCAGATGCGGGGCGGCGTGTACGGCACCGCGGCCTCTCAGGCACTGTTCCGGATCCGGAAGACCAACGCGGCGGGTACCGACTGGGGCGAGTACGGGCGGGTGACGTGTGTGGGCACCTCCGCCGGCACCACCGCCATGGCCAACGGGTCGATCGTGCTGGTGCGGTCGGCGACCACTGATCTGACCGCCGATGTGGCGCTGACGGTGGTGGCGTCGTCTGGTGCCACCGTGAATGTGTACGCCAACGCCACGTCGCCCCGGTATCTGGTGGTCCGGCCGTGCGGGTTCGCCTACGAGTACGTCGGCTGCGGCGTGGAGGTCGCCTGATGACCCGCGCACCTGCCAACCTGCTGGCCGTCCGGTCGCTGCTCCTCGCCCATCTGAACATCGACGAGGCGCGGGTCCGCGACGCCGACTTGGAGCCGGCGGAGGTCGGCATCGTTGGGAACGCGGCCCATCGGGGCGGCTACCACTGCGGATCCGACCGCCTCGACTCGGACGACTACTCGCTGCGGGAGTCGTCCCGGGACCGCAACGGCCTGACTCTCGACGCCGCGGCGCTCGACGTCGGCGGCTTCTCGGTCCGTTCCGGCGGACGTACGCACACCCTGGCCAGCTTCTCACTGTGGTGTGTGGGCCAGTGCAAGGCGGGAGCGGCGGACACCCGGGATATCCGGGAGATCATCTACAGCCCCGACGGCACCACCGTGAAGCGGTGGGATCGCCTCGGCAAGCGGTCGAGCGGCGACAGCTCGCACCGCTGGCACACGCACTTCAGCTTCTTCCGGGACGCGATCAAGGCGGGCCGCGACCAGCGGCCCCTGTTCCGCCGCTACCTGACCAGCATCGGCCTGATCCGGCCGACCCCGCCCCCGAAACCGGCCCCACCTGTGGAGGTACCCGACATGGAACAGTCCGACAAGCTGACCCGCGCCACGAGCTACGACAAGCGGACCGTCGGCCACGTCTACGCCGACATGAGCAACCTGCGGGACTGGCTGGTGTCGCCGCTCGGCGAGATGGACGGATTCCTCAAGCCGGCCCCCGGTTCCCCGCTGGCGCTGCTCGTGGAGATGGCGAAGGGCGACCGGGACCTGGACGAGCAGATCGTGATCTCGGGCGTTCTCGCCGGGCTGACCCCGGAGAAGATCGCAGCCGCGATCCCGCCCACGGTGGCGCAGCAGGTCGCCGACGCGCTCGCCGCCCGGCTGGCGGACTAACCCAGCAACCCGAACGGGGGCCCGATGTCGACCTGGGTCCGAAACTTGACCATGCTTGTCGGCTTGGGCGGCTGGTCGGCGGTCGTCATCGCCTACCTGGTGCAGGACAAACTGCCGGACGCCATCCTGTTGGGTGTGCCCGCAACCCTTGTCCTTGCCCTGTCGCCGCCGTTCATCGGCCGTTCCCGGTCGTCCAACTCTGAGGAGTCTTCGCAGTGAGCTACGGCCTCCAAGCATTGCTTTCCCTCGCTGGTGCGGCCGTTGTTGGTCTGCTGCTGCGGCCGATCGTGAACCGGGGGCGGAAGTGATGGCGCGGGTGGTGCGGGCGTTGAATTCGCCGGCCGCGAACATGACCGTGAAGCTGGTGGCCTTCCTGGCGTTGGGGCTGTCGGTGTACGTGAACGTGCAGCAGGTGCAGTTGACGTCCTGCCTCGCCGACTACAACGAGGCGAGCAACCGCAGCCAGGCGGCCAGGTATGAGGCGGCCGAACAGGACCGGCAGGCGCAGGACCGGTTGTTCCGCAGCATCGCCGAGGATCCGCGATCAGGGATTGAGGCGCTGCGGCAGTACAACCTGAGCCGCGACGAGGCGAACGCGACCAGGCAGGCGAATCCGCTGCCGGCGCCGCCGTCGCAACGCTGCTAGCAGAGAGGCCCCGACCGAGGTCGGGGCCTTGCGCCGGGTTCACGGAGTTGCCCCTTCCCCTCAACCACGGTGCTGCGCTTTCTACTGAGTGCGCTACTCGCAGTGTTCTTGGGTCACCGGCCTTTGGGTCTCCACGTCAAGGATAGCCCGCTGCTGACCCTGCCCCACCTGACACCAACCGGCCCGCCCCCACTCCGGGTGCAGGGCCTTCTTCATGCCCCGGGAGAGCCAATGACCACCACCCCCACCGTGCCGCTTCCGGCGAAGGCCGACGCGGTCAATCGTGCGGCGCGTACCTTCGTGCAGGGCCTCGCAACCGACGTGGCCATCGCCGCGCTGCCCGTCATCTACGACGCCGTTTCCGGCTGGGACGGCGCGTTCACCAGCGAATACTGGACGGTCGTGGGCATCTCGGTGATGAAGACCGTCGCCGTGGCCGCCGTCTCGTACTTCATGCGCCTGCGCTCGACGCCGCCCGGGAACCGCCCCAACTGAACCCAACCGCGTCCCCCAATTAGGGGGTACCCCTTGGACCGTTGCTGTTCCCAGCGGGAGCAGTAACCGCCGGCCTGCTCATCCCCAGCGGCAGACCGCGCGAAGACGCCCCACCGCCTCCTACCGGAGGTTGGTGGGGCGTCTTCGTCGTTTCCGGGCTAGTCGCGGGCGGGCGCGGCCGGCTTGCGCTTCATGTCCTCACCGCGCCGATGGTCGTCCATGTGCGCGTGAAGTGCCGCCTGCCAGGCTGCTTGCCCCGCCTCGTCGGCCGGACCACCGGACCACCTGTGCGACCAGTCGGAGTGGTGGAGCCCTTCGTCGCCGCGGTGGATGCTGCCCACGGCGCACAGTCAGCGCGTCCAGCCGACGAACCGCTCCCACAACTCACCTGGGGCCGCCCCCGACAGTTCGGCGGAGGCCACCGGGTGCAACGCCCCGCAATACATGGACAGGCCGATGCGGTCGCGGCCGTACGCCTCAGCGAGGCGCACCCGCGCCGGGTCGCACGGCCACGCCTGCTCACAGGTGTCGCAGTCCCACTGCGGACGGCGGGGCGTGTGCTGTCCGCCGAGCCGCCTGTCGAGGGCGGCGACCGCCCGGCGACCTCGGGCCAGTTCGGCTTCTCGGGCTTCGCGGACGGTGGTCGGGATCGGAAGCATGGTCAGCGTCCCTCCGTCAGTGGCAGAGGGGCGCCCGGTCATCTCCGGCGCGGACGCCCCCCGCCTCTCGGCGGGACGGCGGTCACGGTCGCACACACCTCGGGTTGATGTTCGCCACCGCCGTCCCGTGGGCAGGACGTT
Source organism: Micromonospora sp. NPDC049114 (assembly GCF_040648635.1). Classification (NCBI taxonomy): domain Bacteria; kingdom Bacillati; phylum Actinomycetota; class Actinomycetes; order Micromonosporales; family Micromonosporaceae; genus Micromonospora; species Micromonospora sp. NPDC049114. Next base: position 64,935 of record NZ_JBEZEA010000009.1, read on the forward strand.
ACGGCGGGTCAACGGCTACTCGACGTCGGCGGCTGTCCGCTGTCCGCTGTCCCTGTCCGCTACTTCCCGACCGGACGGAACTGCTCGAACACGTCCCGCAGGTCGGCGGCCTCGGGTGCTCCGGACTGCTCAACCCGGCGCAGCACCTCCCGCGCCCGCCACCAGTTCGACGGCACCACACGGCCCGACGTTACCGCCTCCACAGCGAACGCGGACGCCTCGTCGGGGCGGCCTGTGGTGGCCAACGCCAACCCGAGATCCAGGCGGGCAGACGCCGACCGGCGCGGCCGGCTACCACCGTCGCCGAGCGGATCCAGGTTCGCCAGCACCTGCCGGGCGACCTGCTCGGCGCCCGGGTCGCCAGCCCACGCCAGCGTCGTAGCCGTGTACGCCTCAGCTTTCGCCGGGTCGTACCGGTAGTGGTGCTCCGCCCGCTCCGGAACGGGCAGGTTCGCCGTCAACCGTTCCACCCGCTCCAACGCCCGGCGTGTCTCGCGTACGTCACCCATCCTCGCCCACGCCCGTGCCTCCTGCGCTGTCGCCTGAATGTGGGCTGAGCTGCCGACTGGGGCGACCTGCTGCGCCTGCTGCGCCAGTCGCACGGCGGTCTGGTAGTCGCCGAGGGTCAGCACCTCCCACGCCCGGGTTTCCAAACACCAGCCCAGGATCTCCGGGTGTTCGGCGTGACCGGCGAGCCCGGACGCTGCGGCGAGGTGCGCGGCGGCGGCGCCGGGCTGTTGCAGGTCAATGTGCACGGTGGCCCGCAGCACCGCCAGCCACCCACCGGCGACAACCAGCCGCCGCTGCTGGGTGAGGGTGACCCGCCCGTCGAGTAGGCGGGTGACGTACGCGAGGTGCCGCCGAACCATGGGCAGCAGGTCCACTGGGGCGGTTGTGGGATACAGGCTGGCCAGGTCGTCCACACCCTGTTCGATGCGGGCGAGGGTTTCCGCGCTGACGTCACTGGCGGCCACCCGTTGGAGCAGGTCGTCGGCTTCCGCTTCGTGGTCGACGGGCGCCGTGACCAGCCGGGCGAGCGCACCACCGGCGTTGAGCACCTGGTCGAGGTGCTGGGCGGTGTCAACGGTGGGCGCTTTGCTGCCCGTTTCCAGTTCGTGCAGGTGGCTCTTACCCCGGTGGGTGAGCTGGCCGAGTGCCCGCAGGGACAGGCCGGACTGTTCACGGAGCTGCCGGAGTGTGGCGCCGAAACGCGGGTCGACGTGAGACGTCATGGTGGTGCTCCCAGGTAGAGGGCTGGGCGGCGGCGCTGCCGGCCTCTACCCCGGCAGCCCGCCACCTGCCACGGTACCCGTTCGTCTATGCGTCCTGGAGATGTCATTGAAGGTGTCGCACGTCTATGCGACCCTCAGTGAATGCCCGCCAACATCCCAGCCGGCGCGCTCGGTCGGCCACCCGAAGAGTTCCTTCAGGCCGTCGACGTGTGCGCCGACGAGTGGCGGCGGGACGACACCAACCTGTGGGTTGGCGGCATGGTCGCCGCAGCCTGGTGGGTGTGCGGATACACCCCGCACCCGCCGATGGAGCCGGACAAAGAGTCCGTCGCCGACCGGGATGCAATTGTCGACCAGTTGATGATGGCCGGCACCGCCCGGCTGGGTGACGCCGAAACGACGGCATGGGCACGCGGCGTGTACCGGATGCTGATCTACGCGACCGGCTACAGCGACGAGGTGCCGCTGCTGCCCACACGGCCCGCCCCCGCACGACCCTGACCACAACACGAAGCGGCCCCGGACCTCGCGGTCCGGGGCCGCTTTCGCGTGCCTGTCACAGAGCCATGTCGGACTCCCGGCTCGCCGACCGCGACTCAGCCTGCTGGGCATGCTCAGCCCGCCACGCCGCCTCACGCGCCTGCTGGGCGGCCGTCGACTGCCGCGCAGCCTCAGCCTCCGCGTGCGCCGCCTCCGCGCTACGCCGGTCCGCGACCTCCACCAACGCCAACCGAGCAGCCGCCACCGCCGCCGCCGTCTCCACCTGCGACGGCACGCCCCGCGGCATCGCCACCTCGTCGACCTCGGCCACGTCGGCAGTCCGCTCATCCGCCGACACCTCGTCGACCAGATCCACGCCCGCCGCCTTCTCCTCGTCGACCAGGTCCGCCTCCATCACCGGCCGGTGCGGATCCTCCGCAGCCATGGCCTCCGCGTGCGCCGCCAGCCACTCATCCGCCGTCACCCGATCCTCCTCGCCGCCAACATCCCGGCCCCGGGAAGCCAGCTCAGCCTCCGCGCGCTCGGCAGCCTCACGGGTCGCCGCGGTCTCCAAGAACCAGGTCGCCCGCGCGTCCGCCGCCAGCTCAAGATCCTGCTCGACCTCGGCGAGCATCCCCGCCATCGCCTCCTTCTCCTCAGCCTCGGCGAGCAGCCGGTCACGTTCGACCCGATCGGCGGCAGCCTCAGCCTGAGCCTTCAACAACGCCGCGTCCTGGCGGTGCGCCGCCGCCTGCTGACCGGTGGCCCGCATCTCCGCATCCACGTACTGCGGCGCCCACTCCTGCTCCCGCTGCCACGCCTTCACCCGCACCCGCAGAGCCCCATCGGACAGGTCCTGCTCCTCCTGGCCCGCCTCCGGTCGACCAGCGGCCCGCCACGCCTCATGCCAGGCGGCCCGCTTCTCGGTCGCCGAGATCCCCGGGCTGGGCGGCAGCACCGCAACCGGATCGTCGTGGTTGGCGGCCTCCCGGTACGCGGCAACCTGGCTCGCCCGGTGCTCCCACTCCATCCGTTCCATCAGGTCGTCCGGCACCGGACCCAGCGTCTCCACCGCCCACTGCGGCTGCTCCTGGGCGGCCTGCGTCCCCAACTCCCGGCGCCGGTCCTCTGCCCGCTCGGCCAGCTCGCCGAGGTGGTCACGCCACTGCTGCGGCAGATCCTCCGGGATGCTCTCAGCAGCGCCCGGGACCGGCGTCAGGCCGACCTCCTTGAAGGCCGTGCTGATCCGGTGGTGGGCAACCTGCGCCATCGACCGGGCACCGTCCAGCGTCCCGCCCGCCAGGGCGTCCCGCAGCGCCGCCTGCGGGTCGTGGCCGGCCTGCTCCACCGCCCGCAACTGCCGCGCCAACTGTTCCGTGCCCTGATCGGCGGCGAACGAGGCCCGCTCAACCTCGGAGATCACCCCGTCGGCGGCCAGCTCGTCGAGCCACGTCCGAACCCGGGTGCGACCCACCATCCGGATCGCCTCCTCCCGCTGCGCCTGAATGGTGTGCATCGAGGTGACCCGCTCATGGTCGGACAGGTTCTGCGACAGGGCGGCCCGCTGCTCCTCGGCGTCCCGCTCGAACGCGTCAGCCAGCACCGCACCCGCAGCCCGCCGGCCCTGCTCGTGGGTCAGACCGGTGGGTGCGTCCTGGTCCTCGGCGAAGGTCGCGACGTGCATGGTGTTGCCCTGCTTGCCTCGGGTCATCGCCACGTACTGGCCTTCCAGCGACAGCGACCCGTCCGACACCGCGTGGCAGGTGTCCACGGTGACGCCCTGGGCGGCGTGGACGGTGCCGGCGTACCCAAGCACCAGGTGCTCCTGCACGTACTCGGCCGACAGCACACGGACCTCGGTGGCGCCTTCCGGCGTCACCACCATCGACCCGTCGGCGCGCACCTCGGCGACCCGGTAGCGGCGCCGGTTCACCACCCCACGCGACCAGTCGTTGCGCCGCGCCATCACCAGATCACCAACACCAGCCAGGTTGCCGGCGTCGCGGCCCAACGCCACCCCGTCGGCGGCCACCTGGCCGAGCCCGACCAGGTGGTCCCGGATCGTCGCCGACGCCGCCGCGGCTGCCTCGTTGGACTGGCACACCACCAGCGACCGCAGACCGGAGAGGGTGTCGCCGAGGTACGCGCGGGCCGCCGAGTTCGTGGCCGCGTCCAGGGTGCCGCAGTCCAGGATCCGGCCCCGGCGGTCGTACTCGTCAAGAACGGTCACGTCGCCCTCGCGAAGCCGCAGCGACGCCCGGCTCTCCCACTCGGATTGGAACCGGCGCACCTCCGACAGGGTGTGCACCTCCGCGCACCCGTCGACCACCATCTCCATCGCACCACCGGCGCCAACCGACGCCAACTGGCGCGGGTCGCCGGCCAGCAGCAGCCGCGCCCGCCGGTGCTCGACGTACTCCCGGATCCGGTCCAGGTCCGGGGTGTCGACCATGCTCGCCTCGTCGACCACCACGATGTCGTTGTCGTTGAGCGCCCACCGCATGTCGTCGAGTGACGCCGTGCCCGCCGCCAGCCGGTCCTGCACCAGCAGCCAGCGGGCGGTGTTCATCGCGGTGACCCCGTCGTCGGCCAGAACCTCGGTGGCGATCTGCGACGTTGCCAGGCCGAACACTCGCCCACCGTCCAGATCGCTCAGCGCCTTCGCGACCGCCCCGACCGTGAACGACTTGCCGGTGCCGGCCGGCGCGGACAGCACCGACAGTCGCGCGCCAGAGGTCAGCAAACCCTTCACCGCCGCCGCCTGGTCCGGACCCAGCATCTGCCCAACCGGGTCGCACTCCAGCCAGTCCTCAACCGCCGGCACCGGCAGGGCGTGGGCGCCACGCTGCACTGCGGCACGACGCAACGCTTGCTCGGCGACAACGTGATCCCGGGTGGCGTAGCGGGCACCGGCGGGCGACGCGTACGAGCTGCGCCCGTTGGCGAGCTTCAGTTCGTCGGGGACGTCGGCGGTTACCTGCCGGCCGGTGACCTGCACGACCAGGCTGTCATCGGCGAGCGCCTGGTCGGCCAACTTTTCCGCTAGCCGCGTAACCTCGTCCGACTCCAGGCCGCCGAGGTGGTCGGGCAGTGCCAGCAGCACCTGGCGGATCAGTTCCGACCGGCCGAACGCCGGCCGCTTCGCCTGGCACGCGGCGACCGCCTCGGCGATCACACCCGACGGCGACCACTCCTCGGCGACCTGGACGAACGCCTCGCCGGGCACCCCGCCGACGGTGTGCGCGACCCGGTGCAGCCCACCGACCATCGAGGTGTGCAGCTTTTCCGCCCACCGGTCCAGTTGCTCCTCTTTCGTCTCACCATCGTGGGACTTCGCCCGTCGGGTCGACAGCGTCGACTGTCGGCGCAACCGGTCCATCTCCAACCGGGTCGGTTCCCGGCCAACCTTCTCCCGGAACAGGGCGATCTTCTCCGCCAGCTTCTTCGTGATCTTTGTGGTGCGGGTCGAAAACATGTCCATGACCTGCTGGTCGACGCCCACGACCTCCCGCGCGACCCCATCCGCGCGCATCTTCCACCGCACACCCAGCTTGCGGGACAGCGCCTCCTCCATCACCCGCTCGCCGATCGTCCCGGCGCCATGCTTGTTGTTGTAGAGCAAGTTCCCGTCGATGCTGCGGGCCTCGCCGTCGTCGCACACCACCCGGTTCAAGATCGCGTTGTGGATGTGGAGCTGCGGGTCCAGGTCCCGGCTCGTGTGCTGAAAGAACGACGCGACCGTCCAGTCCGGGGCATCGACATGCCGGGTGCCGTTGCGGCCTATGCGGGTGTACCCGCCGACGTCGTTCATGTGCCGCAGCATCGCCTGGTTGCCCTCCCAGACGGCCTCCTCGACGACGCGGCGCTTCGCCGCCCACTCGGCCGCGGCGACCTCGTCACCGTCACGCTGCGCATCCAACTCCATCCGCGCGTACGCGGTGTGCAGCACCGTCACAGACTTCACCGGAGAGAACGTCACGTCGTGAAACATCACCGCCTTCGCTCCCTTGCGTGCGTCACGGATCAACGGGGCGATGTCCTCGGGCAGTGCGCCGGTTGCGTCAACCAATGCGTCACGGAGCACCTTCTCCCACCCGGCGTGTCCGTCGTATGCGTCGCGGTACATCGCCGTGACGCGTGACGCGTCAATGCCGTACTTCTTGGCCACGGCCTCGGCGAGGATGACGTCCGGGGTGCGGTACTTGCCGGGCCGTTGCCCGAGGTGCGCCGCCTCGGCACGGGTGGCCAGGTCCTGCCAGCGCGGGTCGCGCGGGTCCAGGAACTTGCCGTACAGGGCCTCCATGTCCTCGGGGGCGACCTCACCGGTCAGGCCGAACTTCGCGGCGCCGCCGCCCGACCAGCGGCCGGGCGGCTCACCCTCGATGGCGGCGTCCAGGTAGTAAGACTCGCGCCCTCCGGCGACCTGCCCGTACAGGTACTCGGCCGAGTGTCCGCTTGAGATTCCGACGGCCATGATCTTGCCCTTCCGGCCCGCTCGCGGGCCATGATCAAACACCTACTCGATCGTGATGCATAGGTTTGTATTTCTGTGGTCGTCCTGGCTTGCTGATCTCGGTCACTGCTACGTGAGGGTTTGACTGTGCTGTTTGGTCCTGGCTTGCTGATCTACTTGCTGGTGCTGCTGAACTGATGGTTGTTGTGCTGACTGCTGTTCGTGCTGGGCTGGATCTTGGTTAGGCGTTGCTGTTCAGGTCGGGCTTCACTCCGTTGACCGCCGGCCGCGACAGCGGCCGAGGCTCTTGGGCCTCCGCTGCCCGCGCCGCGCGCACACGCCGCTGCACGGCCTGCTGGTCGACGCCGTGCTTGAGCGCCGCCTGCCGCGCGCTGACACCCGGGTCGTTCAGCGCCTCCATCACGGCGAGCGTCAACCGCTCGTCCCGCGTCAGAGATGCGTCACCCGCCGGCATGCCGCCACCGCCCGATGCGTCACCGGTCGCCGTGGATGCGTCACCCGCGCGCTGAGGTGCGTCACCGACGTGCGTCACCGGACGCGTCACGGGTGCGTCATCCTGACCACCGGACTGCGTCACTGGGGGAGTCACCGGCTTCGTGACGCGTGCCGCCGGGGCCGGCCGCGTCGCCGAGCCACCGTTACTGTCCGTGCGCGCCCGCGCCGCCCGAAACTCCGCCCGAGCCGCCCGCTCCTCCGCCAGCCGCGCCCTCTCTTCGGCCGCCTCCCGCGCCGTCTGGGCCTCCCGAGCCTGCGCGTCAACCTCCCGGAGGGCAGCCGCGCCAGCCTCGGCCACCTGCCGTGCTCGCTCCTCCTCGGCCAGCCGCGCCTCAGCCTCGATGCGCAGCCGGTCAGCCTCTGCCGCCGCCTGTCGGGCTGCCCGCAACTCCTCGGCGGCAGCCTGCTCCCGCGCGGCCTGCTCCTCGGCCTCCCCGTTGCCCTTCATGCCGAGGGTCGCCCGCAGCGCGATGATCGGCGGCACACAAACGGCACCCACCACCAGTTGCCACGGGGCCTCGTGTCCCTTCGGAACCAGGTGCACGGCGACCTGGCAGGCGATCATCAACAGCAGGCCGATGACGATGTCCACCTTGGCGCGCTTCGCAGCGGCCGTCGCCAAGTACACGTCGAGCGCGACGGGCAGCAGCCAGGCGATCGGCTTGGGGTAGTGGACCATGACGGCCAGGTCCCATTCGCCCTTGGCGGTCAGCGCCGCGGCTGCGACCATCGCCACGATCCCGCCGTGCTCGTGGATGGCCCGGGTGACGAAGTTCGTGTTGTCGTCGCTCACGTCAGCTCACCGCCGCTCGTGCCTCGGCGTCAGCCAGCATCCCGGCCGACGGTGCCGGTGCGACCTCACGGCCGCCTGTCTGCCACCACCACGCGGTAAGGGCGTCGATCATGTCCGCGCCGTGCACTCGGGGCGGCCGGAACGCGGTCACCCTGTCGGCGGTGTGGCGGTCGAGCGAGCAGTCCCCGATCTCCGCGTTGATGCGCCGCACGGTGCCCGGCCGGTACCGGTCAACCCAGTCCATCTGCGCGAACGGCGACCCGTTCTTCCGATCGGTTGCCGCGTCCCACACCTGCCGCAGCGCGAGCAGTTCGGCGACGACCTGCGGGTGCCACGCCCAGCAGTCCGGCAGCGGCTTGTTCTGCCACCGGCCGTACACGTTGGCCAGCCACTCCACGAAGCCCTTCATCAGCTTCGCCGCTTCCTCCGTGTCGGAGACGGTCAGCCAGGTCAGCGCCGGCACAACCTTCTCCACCTCGCCGTCCTCGTCGGCCCCGGCGGAAAGTTCCCCCAGCCGGGCCAGGTCGACCAGTTCCTCGGCGAGCTGCTTCGTGGCGCGCACCGCCTCCTCGGCGGTCTCCTTCGCCACCCCAGCGGTGCCCCGGATCTCGGCGAGCTGCGCCTGAACCCGCTGCACCTCCTTGATGACGGCGCGCAACTGGACCTGCGTCGTCGGATCCGACTCGGTCACTGGGCCACCTCCTCGGACGTCTCGGCCATGGCCTCCGCGTACCGGGTCTGCTTGGGCGGCTTCCCGACGGCCGCCATCGCCCGCCGCGCGTCCTTCCGCTCGAAGATCGACGGTGTGCGGATGATCGAGATCGGACCCTGTCCGTACACCACGGCGTGGAACTTCGGCAGCGCCGCGATCTGGTCCCGGGTCAGCACGGGCACCCGCCGGGTCGACGTCGACGTCACCTTCCCGTCGGCGTCCTTCGTCTCCGCGGCTTCCTCGCGCTGCCCGGACAGGGCCTCCCAGTGGGCGATGTCCGAAGGGTCCTTGCACCCGGCACCCAGCAGCACCACCGCCGAGTTGCCGAGGATGATCCGGGCACCGTTCTCACCCCACACACCGTGCAGCCACGCCAGCGACTGCACCGCGATGTCCAGGACGATGCCGCGCCCGCCCATGTCCGACGTCCATCGGTCCAGCGGACCCGGGGCGACCAGGGCGGCCTCGTCGAGAGCGAGCAGCAGAGCCGGATCCAGCCGGCCACCCGGCTGACCTTCGGCCCGCTGCGACGCCCGGAACGCGATCTCCGCGACCAGGGCGCCGGTGAGCGCGCCCGTGATCCGGTTGGTGCCGCCCAGTAGGTAGACGGTGCCGTTGCTGGTGAGCAGCGTGTCGACGTCAAGCATGTCGTCGCTGATCTCTGCGTCGCCGATCGCGGCGGCGGTCGGGTTCGACAGCCACTGCAACGCCGGCATCAGGGTGGTGACAATCGACGAGCGGGTGCGCTCGTTTTCCCCGGCCATGCCGAAAAACTGGCGGACGTTCTCCAACATCGCCGCCGCCTCCGGGGCCTTCTCCAGGATGCCCTGCACCCGCTTAGCGGCGTTCTTGGCGGCCTCCCCGTTAGCGGACACCCAACCCAGCACGGTGGCCATGGTGTGTCCGCCGCGGGCCGCCGCGAACAGCATCGGCGCGAGGATCCGCCGGGCCTGCTCGTTCCAGCCTTCCCGCTCGTCGGTGGAGGCGGTGGGCACCATGTCGTCGGCTCGGCGCATCGCCGTTTCGATGGACTTGCAGCCGACCAGCGGCGACCACTTCAACGTCGACGCGATGTCGCCCACGCCGGCCGGGTTGAAGACGTGCAGCGGGCCGCGCTTGGCGCGCATCGGGCCGGTCCACACGAGCAGGTCAACGCGGGTGGAGGTGACGACCGCCGGCCCTGGGTGGTCAACGACCCGGCAGGCCATCGCCGTTGTCTTGCCCGACCGGGCACCGGCAACCCGCAGCACCACATCCTCGGTGGACACCCACAGCGTGCGGTGGCCCGACTTGCCGAGCGGCGCCGCGTACTCGGTGACCGGGGTCCGCCAACGCTGCACGCGGGTCAGCTCGGCGAGGCTGGGCCGCAGCGTGGTTGCCCGGCGCCGCATCGCCAGCGACGACGTGGTCAGCAGGTGCCCGGCGAGGGACTGGACGCCCTGGTTGCGGCGTGCCCGACGCGACCACCGGTCGATGTGGGAGGTGGTGGTTCGGCGGCTGGTGTACCACGACCAGGCGGCCGTGCTGACCATGCCGACGCTGGCGGCCATCGCCGTCCAGCCGATCTGCTGCGCGTGGTCAACCGGCACCTGGGCGGCCACGTAGCCGACCGGCCCGGTGATGATTCCGGCCTGGATGGCGCGGATGCGGATGCTGGACATGGTCACCACCGTCCGTTCGGGGCGCGTCGTGCGTTGCGGATCTGGGCTGCGGCGGCGGCGCGGGTGATCGCCTCGCGGACGTCGCCGAGGAGCCCGACCAACTGACCGCGGGCGACCAGCTCGTCCGAGGCGAGCGCAACCCGCACACGCAGCTCGGCGTGCTCCCGGCCGGAAGCAGCCCGGATGCGGGTCAGGACGGCACGGGCGCGGCCGGAGACGTCGACAACGATCTCGTCGGAGCGGTGCTCGCCGAGTCCGCAGCGGTGGTCCTTGCCGCACCATGGCGTGTGCCTCTGCGGCGGCGTGTTGGTCGTGCGCGAGAATGGCACCGGGTTTCGCCTTTCAGTGGAGGTGGGGACCTAGGGCCCGGCCGGTGGTTGAGTCACCGCGTCCGGGCCTGCCCCCGTTTCTGGGTTAGGGCTGGCCGCCCCACCCGGGCAGGGCGGCCAGCAGGGGAGCTATGCCGGCAGGATTTCGCCGCGTCGAACCTTGACCGGGGTGGAGAGCCTGAACGGGTACGCGTCGTCGGCCTGCTCGTGCCGGGTGGTGGCGATCGACACCGCGTCGTCGCTGAACGGTCCGGCCCAGCCGTCGACCTCCACCCCGTCGACCTCCTCCCAGCCGTGCGGGCTGAGGATCTGGTCGCCGACCTGCACCCGGCAGGCGGGGATTTCCACCCCGTCCGGCCAGGCGGCGTGCAACGCCTCGTCCCGGATGTCCTCGATGAACGCCATCGCCTCGGCGGGTGTCATCCCGCGCACCAGTCCGTACGTCACAGCGCACCGCCTTCGGCCCGGTCCTGCACGGCCAGGCGGGCGGCCTCACCGTGCAGGTCGGCCAGCCGCAGCGCCGCCTCCGGGCTCAAGTCGCCGACGCCCTCCACAACCTCAACCCGCACGTACGCCTGACCGCGCTGCCCGTGGTTGTCGTCCCGCTCGATCCGCACCACGACCGTGGTGACCTCGCCACCGTGAACCGTGTCGGTGACGGTGCCCACCACGCCGATGTGAAGCGGCGAATCGGGGCTGTCCCCGGGGCAGCAGTCGTCGCACCAGTCGGGGTGAGCGAACACCTCGGCGAACGCGGCGAACTTCTCCACCGTCGACAGCAGCGGGTTTTCCAGGATCTGCTGCCCGCGGGCCATTTGCGCGGCGGTCACCGCGTCACCGGCCGCCAGGCGCAACGTCTCGCGGATGCCGTCCTTCACCGCGTCGGGCACCCGACTGTCGGAGAGGGTGGCGCGGATGCGTGACACCAGGCCGACGATCTCCGGGTCAATGTCGGCGGGCGCGTCGACCTCGCGGGCGGCGTGCACGTCGGCGGTCGTGAAGCGGGTGGTGTCGGCGTCGATGAGCCGGTACTGACGGGGCACCGGGTGGATGCCGATCGCGGGGGCGGTCACTTGGCACCGTCCAGGGCAGCAGCGGTGGCCAGCACGTTGGCGGCAGTGATCTCCGCGTCGGTGGCGGTGACCAGGCACCACACGCGGATGGGCCAGCCGGGTACGCGGGACCCCGTCCAGCACGTGTCGGTGCTGTACGACTTCCACGGCCGGTCGCGGTCGAGGTCGTGGACGCGCTTGCTGCGGGTCGGCGCCGCCAGGCCCAGGTAGGCCGCCCACCGGTCGACGGCGTCGGTGTCGTCGTCATCGAACCGCAGGGTCATCGACGGGGTGTCGTGCAGGTCCGTCGACATGGGGATCGGCAGGCCGTGCGTTGCGACGCCCTCGACGACCAGGCGGAACGCCTTGGTCCGGTCGATCGGTGTGGTGGCGGTCTCGGTCGTGTTGCTGGCGCTGGGCGCCGTGGTGATGGAGGATTCCATCGGTTCGTTCCCTTCGTCGGAGGGTTCGTGCCAGGGCTCGGTTCGGTGGCTGGAATCACCGGGTCGAGCCCGCCGCATTTTTGGGCACTTCTTGGGCACCAGGCGATGAAAACTGGTGTGAGATGACGGAAGATGCTGTGAGGCGTTAGCGCAGCTCAGAGCACCTACCGGGCCTATTCGTGCAGGTCAGCGGGTCGGCGGAATTTCTTCAACGCCAAGTGACGGCCGCAGCCTCGCTGACCTGCAATTACGGTCGTCCGAAGGGCCGCTGAACCATGATCATGCCGTCTCCAGGCCGTCAAGGGCTTCGGGGATGTCCTCGGCCGACCCTCACTGGGCACCGCCGAGAAGGGCAAAGCCGCTCTCGACAGCGTCACCCGATCGTTCGGCGAGCATCAGGGTAGCCTCGGGCCTCTGACCGGGCCGGCCGGACTGTCAGCGATGTCGTGTCTCAGGACCCGCGTGACAGTCAGTCTCAAGACGTGGGTGACACCTTCGGCTGGATGCCCTCTGATCTGTGGCTCGACGGGGCCGTTGTAGACCCACCCGTCGAGTGCGGTGGCACGGAACCAGCGACGGACCCTTCCGTTACTCCCGTCTCGGCCACGTATCCGGGAGATCCGACCGCCGGTCCAAGCCAACCCCTGACGGTGGCTGCCACCGCGGCACGTGGCGGTTTGATCGGGACCATATGGCGGCCTTTCGACCAGACCAGCAGCATTCCTTCAGTGGTGCTGATCCTCGTCGTGACCATGGTGATCCGACGGCCCTTCTGATCCCAGGTGTGCCACAACGCCCACCCCTGCGGCCGTGCCTCAACGCCGAGTCGCTCGCAGATGTCGATGTACTCCTGCTCGCTCAGGACGGTCGTGGGACGAACCAGGAGTGCTCCGGCCAGACCAACCAGCGGGGCGTCCGGATCGACGCAGCCGTCATCCTCGAAGTGGTAGTGCCGCAGCTGGCGTCCCAGCGCGTTAACGGCACGCTGGAGAGGCGTCGCATCGTCAGGATCGGGATCAAAGCTCAGCCAGCCCTCGTCCAGCGCCCGATCGACGACGTCATTGGCAAGGAGCTCTATCTCGCGGAGGTACTCCGCGTCAGTGGGGTCGATATCCGGCACCAGTTCACCCTGCCAGGCGCGCTCACGGTCGTCCTCCCCATTACGTGTCACGCACGTCTTGGTACCGATCGGTCACGTAGGTCTCGGGACGTGGGGTGACACCTCCAGCTAGACGATCTCCTCGCATGATGTCGGGGTGCGGCATGGAGTGAAGAGCTGTGTGCGGGTGAATGTGCGTCGCCGGACCGAACTCGCCCGGCCCTCGGTATGACCTTCGGCGGTCTATGGTGTGGCGATGTCCGAGCAGTGGTCCTTGACCGTCGACTGCGCGCGCCCGCGCGAACTGGCCGCGTTCTGGTGCGTCGCGCTGGGGTACGTCCCGGCCGCCCCGCCAGAAGGGTTCGCCACCTGGGAGGCATGGCAGACCCATTTCAAGGTTCCCGAGGACGAGTGGGACGACGGCGCCTTCATCGAGGACCCGGACCGCGTACGACCCGGTGTTTCGTTCCTGAAGGTGCCGGAACCGAAGGTAGTCAAGAACCGCATGCACTTCGACATCCACGTGGGCGGCGGCCGGCACGAGCCGTTCGAGGTGCGCTGGCCGCGGGTCCAGGCGGTCGTCGACAAGCTGGTGGCGGCGGGCGGGGCCGTGCTTCGGGTGGACGAACCGGACGGTACGCCTGACCACGTGACGATGGCCGACCCAGAGGGAAACGAGTTCGACGTCCTTTAGGGAGCGCAGGTCGGACAGATGTGTTGGTTGCCTGGGATCAAGGAGTCGATCGCCATCGTGTCCGCTGAGTGCCCGGTAGGCCGGCAGACATCGGCCGGTCGCGGCTTTGCCTCCGGGGAGGGCCATCCCACTGTGGGCCAGTCCCGAGGCTGGAAGGCTGTACCCTCCGACCGTGCAAAGCCCAGCGCCGAGGACTCCTACCGGGCCGTCACTGGCGGCTGCCTTCCCGGCCCATCTTCAGCGGGACGTGCAGACCGTCTTGAAGCTCCTACCGTCGGCACCCTTGAAGCCGGCCCTGCCGTTCGGTGTAACAGTCGATGAGCAGCCACTGGTCATCCCGTACCGCATCTACCAGGCCGAACCCCCAGCCGGTGCGGAGACCAGCCTGCCGCCGACCCAGCTCGCGATTCTCAACTGCCTCTACACGCGTCACCACGACGGTCGAGTACGGCAGCGACGGCTTGAGCACGTTCTGACGCTGAACGAGCCATGGGTGGTCCCATTCGTGGTCCGGCTCGTCGGGGAGTACGTCCTAGAGATCCTGCTCGACATCCGCCGTGAACTCGTCGAGCTCGACGACCCCACGACCCCGCAGCACGCTGTCTATGGACAGGTTCTCGCCGCCAACCCGTCCTTCCTCGCCGTCACGCGTCAGCGAGTGGCGAGCTACTGGGCCTGCTACTACCGGCATCTGTACTCCGACCGCCGTTACTACCCGGGCTTTACGCTCATCGAGTCCATGCGAGCCGCAGCAAGGCACCACAGCGCCCCCACCAGGTCACGACGTCCTCGTGTCTAGACGATGGGCAACGCGCCGTCGTAGTCCATCCCGATGCGCGGGCGAGTCCCAAGATCAGGCCGTACCCAGGCCGTCAGAGGTGAACCAAGCGCAACGAACGTTGACCAGCGATGACCGATGGATGCACAGCTCAGGCGGCATCTTGTCCGTGTTGATCGACTATGCCCTCACCGCTGATCAATGCAACGCCAAGTGGCCGGCGCGTCCAGACCGGTTCTAGAGCCTTGTCAGCGTGCGGAACTCCCCCTCCAGGCGCGCATGTGAGGATGCCTACATGGAACGGACACTGGGGCGGCGGGCGGCCTCGGACGCGGTAACCGACCAGGGGTGGCGGTATTTGCTGGGCGCGTTGCGCACCTCGGTTCCCGTCGGTTCATTGGTCCAGGCAACCGAGGTGGTGGCTCGCGCGGTGGCGGCGTGCGGTAGCGACGCCGATCGGCACCTACGCGCTGACATCCGGTCCGACCGGGTGGTCCTGACTCTGCAGTCGTTGGATCAGGCGGCGCTTACCGCTTGCGATATCGACCTCGCGCATCGGCTTTCCGCCGCGATGCGGATCGTCGGGCTCCGGACGGAACCTGAGATTGGTACGGGAGCGCCGCGGTCGGTCCAGCTGGTGGAGATCGCTATCGACGCGCTCGACATTGCGGCGGTCCGGCGGTTCTGGAAGGCCGTGCTGGGCTACACGGATGAGGCGGGAGCCGACGGTCCCACGGATCCGATCGTCGACCCGGTCGGGCAGGGTCCGGCGATCTGGTTTCAGCACATGGATCAGCCACGCCCGGACCGGAATCGCATCCACTTGGACATCTGTGTCCCGCACGACGAGGCGCCACGGCGGATCGAAGCCGCGCTGGCCGCCGGCGGTCGACTGGTATCCGCGTCCCATGCCCCCGCATTCTGGGTTCTCGCCGATATCGAGGGTAACGAGGCGTGTGTGACGACCTAGCAGGGCCGGGACGACTCGTAGACCGGGCTGACGCGTACACCTCGAAAGCCACCGGGGACAGCTACGACGGCGCGGGAAGCCTAGGCCTGCCGCGTGCCTGACGAATCCGTCCCAGCACAGGCACGACAGGCGGACCTTGTTCCTCGGTCGTCCTGGTCGCCGTCGGTGACATCCGACTGCCGGCGGTCGCACTCGAACTCAGGCAAAGCATGGACCATTGCCGCCAGGACGCCATGCACGAGCGGAAGGCCGGCCAGCTCGCTGATCGCGAACCACGCCATGTCGTCGTGCTCCTCGGGTGCGCGGTTGGTCGGAGTGCCGGCCCAGTCCCCGATGTGCCAGACGCCCGCGTGAAGGGCGTCCGCACCAGTGCCGTCATGCACGACGCCCAGCCGTGCGGCCGACTCCGTCACGATGTGCACACCGAGTTCCTCGTGCATCTCGCGTGCGAGGGCCTGTAGTTCCGACTCACCCGTTTCGACCAGCCCGCCGGGCAGGTCCCAGACATCGGGGTAGGCCCGTTTGGTCGGCCTGCGGTGTACGAGCAGGACCGAGCCGTTTTCAACGAGTGCGCCCGTGACGACGACATGCATGGCGGGAGTAGAGCACAGGGATGGGACAGACTCGCCAGAGCCGAAGGGGGTGGAGCGTGCCGCCGGCTCGGTGGCGATGCTGCCCGCGTTAGTGTTCCTCGATCATCGGCTCAGCCCAGGCCGCGTGACCGAACTCCCAGGTCCAGGTGATGCCGTCGGAGTCGCCCGTGGCCAGGTTGGCGGCGGCGGCGATCAGATGTCGCCCTGCCGGCACGATGGCGACTCGCTGCCGGACTCGCTTCGCGTGGCGGATCCGGTACTTCAGGCCCTCGATGTCGACGACTCCGCACCCGTCGCCTGGCTGGTCGACGGCGGTCGACTCCACCGTGACGGGCCAGCCTTCCTTCTTGGCCTTGTAGAGCCAGACCTCGAAGGCGCGTTGCTTGCCGTCGTTCTCTGAGACCCGGGCGATGATCTCGATCGGGTCCGTCCGGTTGTCCATCGTTGTCCTCTTGCCGTGGGCGGGGAGTGCACGGTAACGGTCGGGCGGCTTGTCACTCGTACCGGTACTTCAGCGCGTCCGCCTCGGCCTGCTCGATGTCGGCGATCGTCAGCTCCGGCATCCGTAGCTGGGCCAGCGTCACCTCGGCCGAGGTCGGCTGCGCGTCCGCTGGCAGCCACCGGTCGGGCTCCCAGACCCCGGTGCGCAGGAGCGACTTGGGGCAGTGCGGGTAGACCTCGTCGATTCCCACCACCAGCGCACTGGCCGGCGGCTTGCCCACGGCGGTCAGCTGTGACAGCAGGTCGGGGCGAGTGGAGACGCAGGCCCGGCCGTTCACCCGAAGCGTCGTGGTGCGCCCCGGGATGATGAACAGCAGTCCGGCCCGTCCGGTGGCGATGACGTTCTGCAGAGTGTCCAGGCGCTTGTTGCCGGTCGCGTCCGGTATCGCCAGCGTCCGTGCGTCCAGGACGGCCACGAACCCGGCGGGGCCGCCGCGCGGGGAGACGTCGCAGTTGCCCTCGGCGTCCACGCTCGCGACCAGGACCAGCGACGCGCAGCCGATCAACGTTCGGGTCTGCGCGGTGAGTTCGGTCATCTGTTTCCGTACGGCAGCCTCGCTGGGTAGGGCGTAGGCCTGGCGCAGCGTCTGCTGGTCGGGCACGGCATCGAGGCGGAGCGAGTCGAAGGCGGTGGCGGCAGGGGCTGGCGTCATGCCCCGACCCTATGGGGAACCCAAAAGCGGGTGGGGCCCGTGTCTTCGGGCCGCAGCTCAGGGCGCTGCGCGGTCGCGACCGACCCAGGTGGCGACACACACCTCGTTGCCCTCCGCGTCGGCCAGAACCCACCACATCGGCGCGTGCGCGTCGGAGACCAGGTGGCCGCCGGCGGCCAGGGCGGCGGCGATGCGTGCCTCCGCCTGATCGTGCGGAACAGCGATGTCGAGATGCATGCGGTTGCGTTGCGGGCGGGGCTCGTCCATCTGCTGTACGCCGAAGCCGGGGCCGCGGCGCGAAGGGTCGTAGAGGTAGTCGTCGCCGATCTGGGAGTAGCCGAGCACCGCACGCCAGAACGGCAGCACCTCGGCGCCGACGAGCGCGTCGAGGGTGAGGTTGATGACCTGCACGGCCGTCGGGTCGGCGGAGAGGCCCCGCTCCCTGGCGGCGGCCGAGATCCGCCGGGCCAGCCCGGCATCGCGCCGGGACAGGGACACGGTGACGCCGGCGCCGCGTACGTCGATGGTCAGAATCTCCTGCTCGGCCTCGTCGGCGAGCCGGCCGATCTCCTCGACGAGAGCGATGCTCCCGGTCAACGAGCCGGTGGGGAAGTGGGCCGAGACCAGGTGGTACAGGGAGCGCCAGTCCTGCACACCCTCGGCCGCGTGGAACTCGCTGGCCGTGATCTGCCGCGTCATGGCAGCGAACGTAACATCGGACGCCCTCAACCGGAGTCCGACGAGCAGTGGAAGCGGATCGCGCTCGGTTACCAGGCTCGCGACATGGACGAGAAGTGGAACGTGTTCGTCGAGGACGAGGTCGCGTTCCTGCACCGCAGCTGGACCGGTAATGGAATCTACGAAGCGTCCTTCTCGCCCGTGCCCGGCGGGGGCTGGCGCATCTCCGCGCTGGTGGTGGAGTCCGATCCGTCGCGTTACCGCCGCAGCTCGGATCAGTACGACCGCATGATGGTCGAGCTGGTGCTCAGCGGGATCGTGCTCGGTGAACCTGCCGTCGACCTACGCGCCGAGCTGGTGGCGCTGACCACTCAGGAGTCGGGACGCACCGACCTGCCCGCGGGGGTCGTCGAACACAGCGCGCTCGGGCTGAGATCACCCCGGTAGGTCGATCCGGGGATGCGACCTGCCAAGCAGGCCGCCATTGCGTGTCGAGAACGCCCTGGCGGCTTCGTCTCAGGGGAGGATGCGACCACGGCGGCGCACCAGAGCGAGGAGATCCCCCATGGCGATCCAGCGGATGGACAACGTCCTCATTGTTGTCAACGACCTTGACGCTGTCATCGCGTTCTTCGTCGAACTCGGCATGGAGTTGGAGGGCAGGGGGCCGGTCGAGGGACGGTGGGTGGAGCGTGTGATCGGCATCGACGACGTCCGGCAGGAGGTGGCGATGCTGCGGACCCCGGACGGTCACGGCAAGGTCGAGCTGGCGATGTTCCACACGCCGAAGGCGATCAGCCAGGCACCGGAGAACGCGCCCGCGAACACGCTGGGGATTCGCCGGATCATGTTCGCCGTCGACGACATCGAGGACGTCATCGCCCGGCTGCGCGCCCACGGGGCCGAACTCGTCGGCGACGTCGAGCGGTTCGAGGACATCTTCCTGCTCTGTTACCTGCGTGGCCCGGAGGGCATCATCGTCGGGCTGGCCGAACACCTCGACTGAGCCGCGAGAGTCAGGCTCCGACCTCGGCGACCATGGTGTCCGCGTTCTCGAACGACTCGACCGTGCGGAACCCTTCGGACGCGTAGAGACGGACGGCCGCGTTCGCCCGCTCCACGCTCAGCGACACGGTACGGATGCCGCGGTCCCGGGCGGCGTCCAGGACGGCGCGCAGCAGCGCCCGGCCGACACCCCGCCCTCGCCAGGCTCGGAGCACTCCGATGGTCAGCTCCGGCACGTCGTCCGCGACGTACCCGTAGCCGGGATCTTCGGCGCTCAGGTGGCGGAACCAGGCGGCGCCGAGCGGCCGGTGAGCGGGGTCGACCGCGACCACACCGACGTCGGTGGGCCGCATCCACCCCGTGACGTAGTGGGCCAGCGCGGGATCGGCCAGGATCCGCTCGCGCGGCCAGTCGCGCTCGGGTAGCCAGTTGACGGCCTCGACGAGCATGTCCGCCAGGAAGTCGGCGTCGGCCGGGGTGGCCGCGCGGATGTCGAAGTCGGTCACGGCCCAAGCCTCGCACGCGTACGCCGACCTGGCCGGCCACCCCTTCCGTGTGTTCGTCGGCTGACGGCGCGGTCCGACTCCGCCGCTACCCGGCGAAGGTGAATTCGAAGGTGCCCGCCTCGACGCGACTGACGAACTCGCTCACGTCGTCGGCCTGCCGGATGGCGCTGTCCCAGCCACCGCTCGTGAGGTCCACCAGCAGCACCGGCATGGTCTCGCTTCGCAGGTCGAGCACGAGTTGTTCGCGGGCGCCGTCACCGCCGATGATCGCGATACCCGGGTGGGTGTCGTCGCCCGACACGTCCCCCAGCTCGATCGTCTGGCGGGGCGTGTTGAGCCAGACGTAGGCGCCGGTGGTCATCCAGCCTCGTCGTAACCACGACCCACCCTGCAGATAGCTGCGCCAGGCGGCGGGCAGAGCACGACCCAGCGCCACCTCGGCGTCGGTGAACTCCTGGTCGTCTACCGGGCCGCGGTAGTCGGCCTCCTCGACGATCGCGCCGACGATGTGGTCGTTGAAGGCGTCAAGCTCCTCGGCAGGGATCCAGTACTCCAGGACGTCCCGGCCGCCGACCTGGTGGACGTCGTAACGGTCCAGGTACGACCGCTGGACGTCGAACCGGGTCACGTATCCGACGCCCCCGGCGGGAACGTTCCACTCCCGCGCGATCTTCGTGGCGTACCAGCGGTTGAGCACCGGGTAGAAGATCGGCTGGTCGGGAAGACGTGGTGGCCAGGCACGCCACCCGGACGCCGCCACGAGGTCGAGTTCGGCCTGCCCGGTGGGCCGCCACAGGGTGATCGTCTCGGGGGTGTCGATGGCCTGCTCCTGGGCGTGATCGTGCGGGTCGCCGACGATGGGTCGTCGGTCAGGCTCTGCCGTAGGTCGCGTCTGGTGCCCCGGTCAGGCCGGCGGGCTGCTGCGGCGTTGCCGCGCCTCGATGTCCCGCTGCACCTCCGGGTCCCAGAGGGCGGCGTTCCAGTCCTCGGGCTGCGGCTCAGGGGACAGCGGCATCCCGGTGGTCGACACGCCTCGTTGCTGCGGCAGGTGGCCGCGCTCGCCCGCGCCCTGCGGGCCGTCGGGACGGACGGCGGCAGGTGGAGTCGCCGGTTCGGCGAGCAGTCGTTCCACCCGGCGGTGCAGGATCCACGCGCCGACGATGACGAGGAGCGCGGCCAGCGCCCGGACGAGATGGAACGCCACAGGCGTCTTCATCGGCAGCAGGTACGACAGGAAGAGCAGGAGGGACCCCCCGGCGACAGCCCAGTTGCGGACGGCGGCGAGCGTGCCCCCGTGGGCTTCGACGGCGCTCTTCGTGCGGTTCGACCAGGCGAGGAAGGCGAAGAAGAGCGCCAGCGGCACGACGATCGAGAGCGCGGTGAGGGCACCCGAGCCGGGCGACTCGATCACGTCGGCGTCGATCGCGGCCCGGAGCAGCGAGAGCGCGGCGAACGCCCCGGCGAGCGTGACCAGCGTCCACAGGGTTGCCCGCCAGCCCGCGGGCGGCCGGGCCACGGGGTCGGGGCCGCCGACGCAGCTGTGTCCCTGCCCGGGATGATCGAGCGCTTGTCCGCACCGCGCACAGTTCATGGCTGGTCGTTCCCCCGTGATCATGGTGTCGAAGCCGGATCACGCTAGCAGCAAACGCGTGGCGAAGTCGGCCGGCGTCGGGTGGCGGGAGCGTGCCGCTGAGAGCGAACATGCGCCACGCCGGAGCGTGTGGTCCCTACGATGTCCGAAGAGGTGGCCGCTGTGAACGGGGATGACCATGCCGGAACCGCGCGCTTTCTGGCTCGACGAGAACTTCGACCGGGAGCACGGCGTCGACGGTCGCGGCCGTTACGAGGCCGAGGTGCTGAGGCGGCTCGACGAGTTCGCTTCCAGCTGGGACGACATCGCGCCGGTGAGTTTCGCGGCGACCGCGTGGCGGATCGCGGGTGAGCTGGAGCCGGGCTACGTCCGCTGGCACCGGCGGATCCTGTCGGCGTCCTGCACGCGCAGCCCGTGGGACGGGGGCATGGTGTGCGCGGTCACGGTGATCTCCCGCTGGCCGGCGGAGCTGACCTGGACGAAACAGTGGCAGCGCGACCGGGGTTGGCAGGACTGGCCGCAGCTGTTCGGCCAGTACACGACCCCGTCGGAGCAGGACGTGACGCGCAACCCGCACCTGCGCGCGCTGCTCCAGGTCGAGGCGCCGGTTCCGCTCGGTGATCTGCCGCCGGCGCCCGCCGGGCCGCAGGATCAGGTGGCGGCCGCGGCGCGCAGGGCGGTAACGGTGCTGGCCCGGGAGCTCAACGAGCTTCTGGCCCCGATGATCGGCCAGCTCGACGCCGGGGTGCCGGCCGACTCCTAAAGGACGCGGGCCGCCCACAGCCGGCGGGGGAGTCCGGGGCGACGGCGGTCACCCCGGACTCCACCGGTCACGCGGTGCGGTAGGCCCGCAGCACGGTCTGCGTCACCGTGTTGCCGGCGGTGTCCGTTGCCGTCACGCGCAGCGCGACGAAACCGGGCCGACAGGGGTGGGTGACGAGGGCGACGCCGTGCCGCACCGGCAGCGCGACCCACGTTGCGCCGTCGTCGAAGGACGCGGCGACGCCGAGCGTCCGGTTGGCCGCTGCCGACGAGCCGGCCTGCCGGTCCAGGCTGACAGCGACGGGCATGACCCGCCCCGCCCGGGCGGTGTTGGTGTCGTCGAGCTTCGGCGTCGGGCGGGCCGTGGTCAGCGGCAGCCGCTGCGGCGCCGAGGTGTGCGCCGAGGTGAACGTCCAGGCCACCGTGACCGACGTCGACAGCGTGTCCGGGGCGCCGCGCCGGGCGGTCGCCTCCAGCCGGTAGTCAGCCTTGCCGGCGGGCACCGTGAACTCCGCCCACGGACTGTCCGAGGTGCCGATCCGGGTGCCGTTGCGGAACAGCCGGACCTCGACCGGCAGGTCGTCGCGGCTGGCGGGGCGGCCGGTCGCGTCACCGAACAGCGGCAGCGACGCGATCGAGATGGTGTCGCCGTCGCGTCCCGCGTACCCCAGGGGGCTCAGGGTCGGCGCCTGGGTCACCGACGGGCCGAACGGTGCCGCGTTCCAGGTCTGGGTGTACGTCCGTCCCGGCTGGAGGGACGACTCCTGCATGGTGGAGTTGTCGCCCTCGACGAACGTGGAGGTCCAGGTGAGACCGCCGTCGGTGTTGTAGTACTCCGTGCCGTGAAAGGGCAGGTCGATGGGCGTGTGTGACCCGATCGGGCCGGATCCACCGGTCGCCGCCGCGCGGTGGAAGCGGACCGCCGTCGCCGTTGTCGACTGGCGGCGGTAGGTCACGTCGACGGTGGCGAGGTTCTTCGGCGTCAGCTTCGTCGACAGGCCGGTGAACATGTCGCCCTGGCGGACGTAGGCGAGGTCGTACGTGTAGGGGCTGTTGCGGAAGGTCCCGTCCCGACCGGGGCGGCCGAGCCCGACGCCGAGCGTCGCGGCGAACTCGGGGGCGGCGACGGCGGGCCCGATCCGGCCGAAGAACACGTCCGCGAACGACACCCCGCTGAGCTGGACGCCCGGGTAGCGGAAGCCGTCGTCCCAGTTCGCGCTCACGTTGATCGCGGTGGGCGCGGCGTCGCGCTGCGGCACGGTCAGTGCGACGGGCTTGGCGGTACGGGCGTCGACGGCCTCGGTCACCGGGCCGTGGACGTCCAGCACCGGCTGGACGAGCAGCGTCGAGGCGCTTCCCTCGTGGATGGTGCTGTAGAGCGCGTAGCGGCCGACGGGCAGCCGCAGCGTGCCGCCGCCCGGCTCGGCGGTGAGGGTGCTGAACTCGCCGGTGGTGAGGTTCGCCGCGACTGTCGTGTACTCGGTGGCCGGTTTCCCGTCCCGACCCGTGTGGGGGAGCGCGACGTCGTAACTCTCGATCTCGCGGTTGAGGGCGAACGGCGTGCGTACCCGCAGGTCGCCGGCGCCGGTGGCGACCACCGCGCCCTGGTAGACGCCGTCGGCGGCGTTGACCCGGGTGTCCACGGTGATCGTGGCCTCGGCCCGTCCGCCGGCCGGCACCACGAGCGTGGTCGGGCTGACGGTGAGCATGCCGGCCGGCGCGGGGGCGACGGTCAGCGACAGGGTGACCGGCGCGGCGCCGGTGTTGCGGTAGCCGACGACCCGGGTGACGGGGGTGTCGTCGGCGTGTGGCCAGCGCTGGACGGGAAAGTCGATGGCGGCCACGTCGGCGGCGACCGGCTGGGCGACCGCGCGGGCGATGTCGACCCGGCCGGCGCCCTGCTCGTAGAGGGTGTCCGCGCCGGTCGGATTGGCCGAGTCCATCAGCGCGGCCTTGAGCTGCGGGCCGGTCCAGTCCGGGTGCTGGCCGGCGAGGATCGCGGCGCTGCCCGCCACGTGCGGGGTGGCCATCGACGTACCCGACATGGTGGCGTAGTCGCCGCCGGGGGCCGCCGCGACGATGTCGACGCCCGGCGCGCTGATCTCGGGCTTGATGTGATTGTCGCCGACGCGCGGGCCCCGGCTGGAGAAGTACGCCCGCTGGTCGTCGGCGTCGACGGCCGCCACAGCGAGCGCGTCGTCGGCGGACGCCGGCGAGGACACGGACTTCGGCTTGCCCTCGTTTCCGGCGGCGACCACGAACAGCGTGCCGTACTGGCGGCTGAGGTCCTGCACCGCCGTCTCCAGGGGGTCGAGGCCGGGCGCGTCGTCGCCGCCCACGCTCAGGTTGACCACCCTGGTCTGCGGGGCGAGCCACTGCATGCCGGTGATGATGTCCGAGTCCTGGCACTCGGTGGTGGCGCAGACCTTGCCGACGAGCAGCTTCGCACCCGGCGCGACGCCCCGGTACCGGCCACCGGACGCGGCGCCGCTGCCCACGATTGTCGACGCCACGT
Source organism: Micromonospora sp. NPDC049114 (assembly GCF_040648635.1). Classification (NCBI taxonomy): domain Bacteria; kingdom Bacillati; phylum Actinomycetota; class Actinomycetes; order Micromonosporales; family Micromonosporaceae; genus Micromonospora; species Micromonospora sp. NPDC049114. The sequence goes on from NZ_JBEZEA010000009.1 coordinate 88,951, forward strand.
GGGTGCCGTGCCCGACCGCGTCGGCGGGGTCGCCGCCGCCGGTGAAGTCCCGGACCTCGGTGAGGTGCCCGGCGAAGTCGGGGTGGGTGGCGTCGATGCCGGTGTCCAGCACGCCGACGGTGACGCCGGTGCCGTCGAAGCCGGCCTGCCAGGCCGCCGGGGCGCCGATCTGCGGCACGCTGCGGTCCAGCGTCACCCGCCGCTTGCCGTCGAGCCAGATGGCGCTGACCCCGTCGGTGAGCGTGCGGGCCATCGACGTGCCCCGGGTGAGCGACGACCACAGCGTCACCCGGTCGTCGCGGCCCGCCCGCACCGCGAGGGCGTGGGCGGCGGGCAGGTCGGCCCGCACACGCCCGTCGCCTCCGAGGGTAGCGGTCCGCGCCCCCGCCGCGCCCTTTGCGGGGTACGCCACCAGCAGCGGCAACTCGGCCGCCCGGTCGTCGTAGCCGAACTCGGCGAGCGTGGTGAGGTCGAACAGCCGCCGGTCGAGCCGCCCGTCGCGCAGGAGCGGCATGGCGTCCACCGGGATGACGAACTGGTGGCCACCCTCGCGGCTTGTCACGAACCGCATCGCGGTCCGTCCCGTTCCCCGCTCGATCGCCGGGCGGCCGGCCGCGTCGACGGACACCCGGTCGCCGGTGATCAACGTGAAGGTGCCGGGCGTGCCGGGCCTGCTGGGCGTGCCGGAGACGGTGGCCGCCGGCCGCACCTGCGCGCTCGCCGGGTTGGCCGTCAGGCCCGCCGCGACCAGTGCTGTGGCGAGCACCCCGGCCGTCAGGGCGCGTCGTTGACGTCGTCGCACATCGTCCTCTCCGCCACGGGCGTCTCCCGGGACGGCACGATGACGCCTGGGCCCGCCCGCCGGTTGATCTTCGCGGGTGTGACCGTGGTCACAAACCGACCCCGCCGAGGGGCGGCCGGATCGACGCGGCGAGTTCCATGCGCGGTGACCAGGGGGACGAGGCTTCGGAGGGGCGCAGGTCGGATGCGTGATGCTGAGGAGTTCGATGCCCTCTACGCCGCCTGCGCCGGGCGGATCGTGGGTCACGTCTACGCGCTGACCGGCAACCGCAGCGAGGCCGAGGACGCCGTCGCGGAGGCGTTCATGCGGGCCTGGCAGCGCTGGCACACCGTCCGGGAGGCGGACAGCCCGGAGGCGTGGGTCCGCGCGGTGGCCTCCCGGGCGGCGGTGAGCAGCTGGCGTAAGACGTTCAACCGGATCCGTGCCCACCACCGGGCCGCCGTCGACCAGAGCGTGCCCGGCCTCAGCGAGGACCACGTGGCGCTGATCCAGGCGCTGCAACGGCTCAGCGCCAACGAGCGCCGCGCCGTCGTGCTGCACCACCTGAACGACCTCAGCGTCGCCGAGGTGGCAGCCGAGATGCGGGCGCCCGTCGGGACCGTCAAGACGTACCTCGCCCGTGGTCGCCGCGCGATGGCCGGGTTGCTGACCGAGGCGAACCAGGAGGGAACCTCCCATGGCTGATCCGCACGACGACCTGCGGGCGATAGTCGACGAGGTCCGACGCGTCACCACCCTGCCCCCGGCGTCGACGCTGCGGGGGCGCAGCGACCGGCGGCGGCGACGCCGCGGGGCCGTCACCGGCGTGGGGCTGGCCGTGCTGGTCGCGACCGTCGGCACCACAGTGCTGCGGGTACGCGCCGACGTCACGACGCCGACCGGTGGCCCGGCGGGCGTGGCGTCGCCCCCCACCCCGAGCGAGACCACCCCGGCCGAGACCACCCCGAGCCAGACCGCACCGGCGGGACCGCAGGACATCCTCGCCGGTCGCCGACAGGTCCGGATCGTGGTTCCCGGCCTCGGTGGGGCGGCGCTGGCGACCGACCCGGACGGCGACCGCGTACGGGCCACCGCCGGGGCGGGCGTCGACGACCGGGCGCTGTGGGTCCTGCGGCCGGCGGGAAAGGCGTTCCGGATCGAGGCGGGCACCCCGGCCGGAGCCGGCCAGGTCTGCATGACCGTCGTGCACGACGCCGCGCCGGGCAGCGTCCGTGCCCGCGGCTGTGACCCGGACGCGGCGACGCAGCTCTTCATCATCGACCGGGTCGCCGACGGCAGCTACTCGATCCTTCAGGGCAGGCGCTACGTGCAGGTCGTCGACGGCACGAACGCCCTCGTCCCCGACCTGCCGGAGGCCCTGACCACCACCTACGAGTTCGAGGACCGGGGCTCGTCGGGCTCCTGACCGGCGGCGTCCCGGCACTGTGGTGCGGGGCCGGTCCACTGTCGACTCCGCGGGGTCGGGCTCAGGAGACCAGGGTGCCGCCGTCGATGGTCACCACCGTGCCGGTGCTGTAGGTCGCCCGCAGCAGATAGACGAACGTCTCGGCGACCTCCTCCGGCTCGCCCACCCGACCCAGCGGAAGTGACTCGCCGAGCTGGGCGTACATCTGCTCTCGGGTCTCCTCCGTCAGGGAGTCCCACAGTGGCGAGCGGATCACGCCGGCCGAGACGGCGTTGACCCGGATCGGGGCGAGTTCGACGGCGAGCGCGCGGACCAGGGCGTCGATCGCCCCGGTGATGCTGGACGGGACCGTCCAGCCGGCACTCGGCCGGTGGTTGGCGGTGCCGGTGGTGAGGGTGATCGACCCACCGGGCCGCAGGTGCGGCAGCGCCGCGTTGACAGCGGACAGGGCGCCGAAGTACCGCAGGTCGAAGGCGGCACGAGCGGCGGCGAGGTCGAGGGCGTCGACGGACATCAGCGCGAGTGGCTCGCCGGCGGTGTAGACGAGGTGGTCGAACGGGCCGATGTCCTGGAACAGTCGGGCCACGTCGGCGGGGTCGGTCAGGTCGGCCACGTACCCCTGGGCGCCGGTCGGCAGGGTCGCCAGGGCGCGGTCCACGCTGCGCTGGTTGCGGGAGGCGACCACGACCTGGGCGCCCTCGCTGGCGGCCCGGACGGCGGTGGCGAGCCCGATTCCCGATGTTCCGCCGAGTACGACGACCCGCTTGTCGCTGAGGCTCATGATCGTGTCCTTTCGGATCCGTGGTGGGGACGGTTCCCACCATGCGCCGACTCCGACGTCCACGTCCAAGACCTCTTTCACCTGCTGTGATGCCCGGAGGGTATCGTGGGACAGGTCGCATGCGGGGGCGGACGGGGGAACCGGATGGATGTCGATCTGCGCAAGCTCCGCTACTTCGTGGCGGTCGCCGAGGAGCTGCACTTCGGGCGGGCCGCGGCGCGGCTGCACATCGCCCAGCCGGTCCTGTCGCGCCAGATCCGGGCGTTCGAGCAGGAACTACGCGCCGAGCTGTTCGTCCGGGACCGCCGCTCCACCGTACTGACCGAGGCCGGTCGTCAACTGTTGACCGACGCCCGTCCGCTGCTCGCCTCGGCCGAGGCACTGCACCGACGGGTGCAACGGGCCGCGCACGGCAGGTCGACGTTCACCATCGCGTTCATGCCCGGCATCATCGTCACCGCCGAGGCTCGCGCGATCGCCGAGCGGCACCCCGACCTGTCCGTCGATGTCGTGCGCACCTCCCCGCGCGATCAGGCCGACGTGGTACGCGAGGGACGCGCCGACGTCAGCTACGTACGCCTTCCGGTCGACAAGCGCGGCCTGAGCCTGCGCCCCCTGTTCAGCGAACCGCGGGTCGTGGTCCTGCCTCGCGAGCACCGTCTGGCCGGCAAGGAGTCGGTCGACCTCGCCGAGCTGGTCGAGGAACGGCTTCTCCAGGACCCGGACGTGGTGCCCGAGTGGCGGGACCTGCCGAACCGTCCGAGCGACAGCGATCCCCGGCCCCGGCCCGTGCTGTCCTCCGTCGAGGAGAAGCTGGAACACGTCGCCGCGGCCGCGGGAATGGTGATCCTGCCGCTGTCGATCGCGACGTTCTACACCCGACCGGACGTCGCCCACGTGGCCGTCGACGACCTCGGGCCCAACCAGGTGTGCCTGGCCTGGGCCGAGGACAATCGATCACCGCTGGTGCGGGAGTTCGTCGACCTCGCCGCGCGGCAGGCGCAGGCGGCCGGCCGCGGGTCGGCGGGCGGGGATGGCTGGTGACTACGCTCGGGGCATGTTCCGTACGGCCCGGCCCGATGACTTCGCGCAGATCATCCGCCTCTACCGGCAGCTGAACCCGGACGATCCGATGGTGGACGACGGATCCGACGAGGCGGCCTTTGCGCAGATCGTGGGCTCACCGGGGCTGCACCTGTTCGTCCTGGAACGGGACGGGGTCGTCGTCGCCACGACGTACCTCAACGTGATCCCCAACATCAGCCGGTCGGCGTCGCCCTACGCCGTCATCGAGAACGTCGTCGTCGAAAAGTCCCGGCGCGGCACCGGTCTGGGCCGGCAGATCATGGCCGGCACGCTCCAGGCGGCGTGGAACGCCGGCTGTTACAAGGCGATGCTGATGACGGGCTCGCGCGACCCGTCGACGCACGCCTTCTACCGCGCCTGCGGGTTCTCGGCCGACGTCAAGACCGCGTACCTCGCCCGTCCGCCCCGATCCACGAGCTAGGCGGGGAAGGTCTCGCGCAGCGCGGCGTCCAGCGACCGACCGGTCGTCGGCTCGACGAACAGTTCGGCGAGCAGCAGGTCCGCGAGGTAGGTGGGGTTGATGCCCGACTCCTTGCCGCCGAGGCCCTGCATCGCGCCGCCGAGTCGCAGGGCGACAGTCGCCGCGCCGGCCGGCAGCCGGGCGACCCGGCGGCGTCGGCCCACCGACTCCGCGATCCGCCCGATCATGTCGTGCCAGGTGAGGTTCTCGTCGGCGACCGGGATGTCCGCGCCGCTCGCCTGTTCCAGAGCGTCCGCAGTGACCTCGGCGACGCTGCGCGCCGAGGCCGCGGCGCTCCCGCCGTTCGGGGCGACCAGAGGGGTACGCGACCGTGCCCACCGGTCCAGCGGCCCGGCCCAGTTCGGCAGCCGGTCGCCGGAACGACCGAAGACGAACGGCAGTTCGAGGACGGCGATCGGCAGGTCCGGGCCGGCCGCCGCGCGTCCCTCCCGGGCCTGCTCGACCCGGCACCTGATGTACGTGTGCCGCTCGGCGAGCCGCCACTGTCGATGCCGCCGGTCGAAGTAGGTGTAGTAGGAGCCCAGCACGGCGCCGCGGGTGAGGCCCTCGGCGCGGGCGGCGGTGAACAGGCGCACCACCGGATCGACGTTGTCGCGGCGGAACTGCGGATAGATCGGCTTGGGCAGTGGCCGCTGCTCGTCGGTGCGGGTGCCGTACACGACACCGTCGTGACCGGCGAGCACCGGCCGCAGCTCCTCGATCGAGGCGGACCCGACATCGAGCAGGTGGTCGACGCCCGGCTGGGCGGTCCGCGCCACCGAGGTGGTGGTGTGGCCGCGCTCGCGCAGCACGTCCACGATCTGCGCGCCGATCAGGCCACTGCCACCCACCACGAGGATTCGCACGCTGCATCGTCCACTCTGGAACGGGGTGCTTGTCAAGCCACGGTGCGAGCTGACCCACGCGGGCCCGAGACGACGACCGGAAAAGGAGCCGGGGCGGACGGTTCGCACCGCCCGCCCCGGACTCCCGCCGTTCAACGGCCCGGCCGCCGACCAGGCCGGGTACCGCCGCCTAACTGCCCAGGACGAACTTCTCCCAGGCTCCCACCGACGTGCGGTTGGCGATCAACGAGCTCGCCCCGGCGTTCTCGGCGCACACGATCTGGTTGTTGACCGTGGCGCGCAGGCTCACCGTCCCATCCGAGTTGGTGATGAGCTGGAACGTCTCCGACGTCCCGATCGACGTGCCGCTGGCGACCAGCGCTCCCGCGCCCGCGTTCGTGGCCGAGACGTAGAGACCGTTGGCGCGCGACCGCAGCGCGATGTTGCCGTTGCCGGCGTCCACCCGGTCGAACTGCTCGGTGCTACCGACGCTGGCCTTGTTGGCGATCAACGCGGTGGTGCCGACCGCCGACACGTACTGGTTGTTGATTTGGGCCCGCATGGTGGTCACCGGCGTGCTGGGGGTGCCGGTGGCGAAGGTGAACGCGTCGACGTCGAACAGGTAGCCCGACCCGCCCTTGAACACCAGGTACAGCGTTGTCGACGCGCTGGGCGGGTTGCTGATCGTGCCGGACACCTCGGTGAAGGTCTCCCAGTTGCCGGTCACTGGCACCGTGACAGTGCCCAGCAGGGTGCCGGTGGCCGAACCGGTCCGCACCTCGATCGTGCCACCCGCCCCGGCCGACGACGCCCGCACGGTGATGCGGTTCGCACCGGTCAGGTTGTACGGCTGGTACGAGATCCAGTCGTTGTTCTCGATGAACCCGGCGGTACGACCACCCTCGGCGCTGGTGTGGTCGGTCGCCTGCACACCCGACTGGGCGCCGAAGTGCTCACCCTGGCGGTGCTTCGGCTGCAGCGTCTTGATGCTGTGCGTGGTCAGCCCGCCGTTGTCGGTGTAGGCGGCGTCGAAGACCCCGTAGATGTTGGCCGCCGCGTCGTGCTCACCGTCGGTCGGGACGGTGATCGAGCCGCTGCACCCGTTCTTCGAGGTGATCTGGTGGGCGTGGCTGTCGTGGCCCAGCGCGTACGTCATGCTCACCTTGGAACAGTCGATGGTGCCGTCCTGTGGGTCGCTCACGCTGATCTGGTACGACACGGTGTCACCGAAGCTGAACAGCTGCCCATCGACGGGCGAGGTCAGCGTCACCGTCGGCGCGGTGTTGCCCACGGTGACGACAAGGCTCGCCGTGCCGGACAGGCCGGTCGGGTCGGTGACCTTCAACGTGGGGGAGTAGGTGCCGTTGGTGGTGTACGTCTTGGTGGGGTTGGCCGCCGTCGACGTGGTGCCGTCACCGAACGTCCACAGGTAGCTCAGCGCCCCGCCCTCGGGGTCGGAGCTGCCGGCCGACGAGAAGTTCACGGTCAACGGGTTGGCCCCCGACGTCGGGTTCGCCGAGGCGACCGCGATCGGGTTGCGGTTGCCGCCGCCGATGTACTCGATCCGGAACAGCGCCTGGTTGTTCGAGCCCGTGCCGTAGTCCAGCACGTACAGCGCGCCGTCCGGGCCGAAGGCCATGTCCATGACCTGCGTGCCGCTCCACGGGAACGAGGAGATCTCGCCGCGGGAGCCGTCGGAGTTGATGGCGATGGGCTTGATCCAGCGGCGGCCGTACTCGCCGGCGAAGAACAGGCCGTTCAACGACTGCGGGAACTTGACGCTGGAGTTGAGCGAGGCGTCGTACCGGTACACCGGCCCGGCCATCGGCGACTCGGAGCCGCTGCCGAACTCCGACGGTGATCCGGAGTCGCCGGCGTACTTGATCCAGGCCGGCTTCGCCGCGGGCAGCGTGCCCAGGCCCGTGTTGCGGAACGAGTTGTTGGTCGGCCCGCCCGTGCAGTTGTACTTCGACTGCGACGGCCCGGACGGGAAGGTGTATTCATTGTATGTTTCGGTGCTCGTGTTGCTGCCGGTGCAGTACGGCCAGCCGAAGTTGCCGGGCGCCGTGATGCGGTTGAACTCCACCTGACCCTGCGGACCGCGGCTGGAGTTGGTGCTCCCGGCGTCCGGGCCGTAGTCGCCGACGTAGACGACGCCTGTCGCCTTGTCGACGCTCATCCGGAACGGGTTGCGCAGACCCATCGCGTAGATCTCCGGACGGGTGTTGGCCGTGCCGGGCGCGAACAGGTTGCCCGACGGGATCGTGTACGTCCCGTCCGCCTGCGGCTTGATCCGCAGCACCTTGCCCCGCAGGTCGTTGGTGTTTCCCGCCGAGCGCTGGGCGTCGAACTGCGGGTTGCGGTTGGTCCGCTCGTCCAGCGGCGCGTAGCCCGACGACTCGAACGGGTTGGTGTCGTCACCGGTGGTCAGGTACAGGTTGCCGGCGGCGTCGAAGTCCAGGTCACCGCCGACGTGGCAGCACTGCCCGCGGTCGTTGGCGACCTGGAGCACGATCTTCTCGCTGCTCATGTTGACCGTGTCGTCGCTGTTGAGGGTGAACCGGGACAGCCGCAGGTGCCCCTTCCACCGGTCCCAGTCCGACTGCGTGCCGGTGGTGGGGGCGTCCCCGGACGGGGTGCTCAACGTGGGCGAGTAGTACAGGTAGATCCACCGGTTGGTGGCGAAGTTGGGGTCGACGGCGACGCCCTGCAACCCCTCCTCGTCGTGCGTGTAGACGGACAGGGTGCCGGAGACCTTGGTGTTGCCGGCCACGTCGGTGACCCGCAGGACGCCGTTGCGGGCGGTGTGCAGCACCGAGCGGTTGGGCAGAACGGCCAGGGACATGGCCTCGCCCAGCTCGGCCGAGCCGGTGGCGAGTTTGACCTGCTGGTAGTCACTAGCGGGAATCACCACCGCCTGCGCGGCGGTGGAGGGCGCGACTACTGCCAGGGTCACACTCGCGACGGTGGTGACCGCCGCGACGAGTGCCCGGGACCAGCGCCGGGATTTCGAAAGCATGATCGTCCTTCCTCGACGACCAGGGCCGGGGCGTGCGGGGGCGCACCACGGCCAGGTGAGGGTGGTGGGGAGCTAGCCGCGGAGCGGTCAGTTGGTGACGAAGTCGAACTTCTCCCACTGACCGATGGAGGTCCGGTTGGCGATCAGCGGGGACGCGCCAGCGTTGTCGGCGGCCACGTACCGGCTGTTCACGGTGGCCCGCAGACTCACCGTGCCGTCGGAGTTACGGATCAGCTGGAACGTCTCCCACGCGCCGGCGGTGGCCCGGTTGGCGATCAGCGCCGAGGCCCCGGCGTTCTCCGCCGCGACGAACTGTCCGTTGCTCTTGGCGCGCAGCGCGACGTTGCCGTTGGCGAGGTTGACCACCTCGAACCGCTCACTGGTGCCGGCGGAGGTCTTGTTGGCGATCAGCGCCGTGGTGGCGTTGGGGGCGCTGACGTACTGGTTGTTGGCGCGGGCCCGCAGGGTGGAGCCGGTCGCGGCCGGCGGCGGGGTGGTCGGCGGGGCCGTGGTCGGCGGCGGGGTGGTCGGCGGGGCCGTCGTCGGCGGGGCCGTGGTCGGCGGCGGGGTGGTCGGGTTCGTCGACCCCGGCGAGCAGTTGGCGCTCACCGAACCCGCGGCGACCTGCAAACCACCGAGCAGCATCCGGGTGAAGTTCGGGTCGCTGTACGACGCCTCGGTGTGCCCGAGACCCGTGTACCAGGCCCGCCCACCGCCGTACGCCTTGCACCAGGTGATCGGGTGGTCGCCGTTCATGTTGCCGCCGCTGTAGGACGACTCGTCGAGGCTGGCCAGAACCCGTGCGCTGGACCGGGGGTTGGTGCGGTAGTTGTACCACTCGTCGGAGCGGACCCAGGTGGCGCCGAGGTGCGCGGTCGACGGGTTGGTCCGGTCCTCGATCTTCACGGTCGCGGTCTGGATCGCCGGGTGCGAGTCGAACCACGCGCCGACGAGTTGGCCGTACCACGGCCAGCTGTACTCGGTGTCGGCCGCGGCGTGCACGCCGACGTACCCGCCGCCGGCGGCGATGTACTGCTCGAAGGCCGTCTGCTGGCTGGAGTTGAGGACGTCGCCGGTCGTCGACATGAAGACCACTGCCTGGTACTGGGCCAGGTTGGAGGTGGTGAACTGGCCGGCGTCCTCGGTGGCGGTCACGCTGAAGCCGTTGGCAGCGCCGAGCTGCTGGATGGCCGCGACCCCGGTCGGGATGGACGAGTGCCGGAAGCCGGCGGTCTTGCTGAACACCAGCACCTTGGTCAGCGGTGCGGCCGAGGCTGTCGTGGGAAGGGTTATCAGGCCGGCCATCAACACGGCCAGGCCGGTGACGAATGCCAACAGGCGGGGACGGGAACGCATGGTCCTGCTCCTTAGCTGAGCGTCGACCCCGAGGGGTGCGCGAGGGCACGCCCGGGGCCAGGGTGGCGGTGGTGCGGAAGCCGGGCCGCCGATGCTCGGCTGATGTGGAGCGGTGATGTGGAGCGGTGGTGACGTGCGATTGGCCAGCCGATGACTCCGACCAACCTCTGTGGACGGTCACGGTGCATCGATTCACATCGCTGACGCAGTAAACCTCCGATGTCTGCGCCCCGTCAAGCCCACCCGCTCCGGCCTGGGACGCACCACGGCACCCTCAGCGCCGGAGTCGGGGCGGGACGTAGGGTCGGCGGTATGTCCACCGACGAAGATCGCGAGCGCCTCGCCGGGCAGCTCGCGGCGCTGCCGGTCCGTGAGCTGGTCGACGTCCTGCGGCGTGCCCTGCCGGGGTTCACGCAGGAGGCGTACGGCATGCGAACGGTGCTGACCCTGGCCAGCGTCACCTGGTTCGAGGACGACGTCGAGCCGGGCCTCGGCGTCGAGCTGGTCGCCTGGCCCGATCGCGACTACTACGGCGGCGGGCTCGGCCTGGATCAGGGCCTGTGGGAGAACGGCAGGTGTCCACGCTGCGATGTGGAGGTCACCTCGAACGCCAAGCGCGCGCACTGCCCGTACTGCGGCACCGTGTGTGCCCTGACCTGACGGTGCGCGCCAGCGTCGCGGTGGTCAGCCTCAGGTGTTCGGCTGCGGGTCGCGAGTGCCCCTGGTCGCCATGAGGATGAGGTCGGCGATCGTCTCGGGGTGCGTGACCATGGCGAGGTGCGAGGAGTCGACCTCGATCGTCGTCGCGTTCATCCGCTCGGCCAGGAACCGCTCCAGCTCGGGTGCGGTGGTCCGGTCCGCCGTGGAGACGGAGTAGTAGCAGGGCCGGTCCCGCCAGGCCGCGACAGTCGTGCGGCCGGCGAAGAGGTTCCCTGCGATCGGCCCCTGAGCCGCGAAGAGGGAACGCGCACGGGTCGCGTCGACGCCGCCGGCGAAGTCGTCGAGGAAGGCCTTCTCGCTGAGTTGCGCGAAGCCGTCGTTGTGCACGAGCCCGGCGTTCGCCGGTGGGGTGGGGAACCGCGCCGCGAGCGCCGTGAAGTCCTCTCCGGCGTCCGGCGCGCGGGCGGCGACGTACACCAGGGCGGTGACCTTGGGGTGGTTGCCGGCCTCGCTGATGACCGTGCCCGCCCAGGAGTGCCCCACCAGCACCGTCGGCCCGTCCTGCCGGTCGAGGGCGCGGTTGGTGGCCGCCACGTCGTCGGCAAGGGAGGTCAGCGGGTTCTGCACCGCGGTGACCGTCAACCCGGCCCGCTGCAGGAGCGGAATGACGTCGGACCAGGAGGAGCCGTCGGCGTAGGCGCCGTGCACCAGGACCACGTTGTTGACGGGCCCGGTCGGGGTCGTGCCGCTCATCCGCACCTCCGCACACGACGACGCCGAGGCACGGCCCGGCCGCCGACGACAGGTCTCGCCAGCACTCTCCCTCATCGGGACGCGGTCGGTGGGCGAAACGGGCAGCTTGCGCCGGTGGCGTCAGCGACCGAGGACGAGGTACGCGAGGCCCAGGACGCCCCGGTAGCCGCCGACGTACTGGCGCAGCCGGTCGTCGAGCTCCGCGCGAACCTGGTCCGCGCGGGGATCCTCGGGGTACGTCAGCAGCCACTCCTGCCGGCCCGCGAGCCAGGTGGACTCGAAGTCGTCCCACTCCCGCTGGTCGGCGGCGCTCAGGTGCAGCAGCCGCCACCCCCGCGTGCGGGCGGCCTCGACGAGGCCCGCGAGATCGGTGACGTCCGCACCGAAGATCCGTGTGGCCTCGGCGGTGGGTTCGGACTGCCAGTACCCCTCGCCGAGCAGCAGCCGCCCGCCCGGGCGGACCACGCTGGCGAGCGCGTCGAGAGCCGCGCCGGTGCCGCCGAAGACGTGCGCCGAGCCGATGCACAGGACCCGGTCGGCCGGCTCGTGCCAGGCTGCCGCCTCGCCCATGACGAAGGCGACGTGCCGGTTCAGCGACTTCTCGGCGGCGAGCCGGCGCCCCCGGGCGAGGGCGGCCTCGTCGGTGTCGACGCCGACGCCCCTCGTCGCGACGGGGCCCGCCACGCCGCCGGCGGCGACGGCGCGCAGCAGCAGCTCACCCCAGCCGCAGCCCAGGTCGAGCACGCGCGCGCCGGGGCGTACGTCGAGTCGTCGCAGCAGCAGGGCGGCGTGCTCCTCCGAGAGCGGCGTGTTCCAGAGCATCCGCGCGTACCGGCTGGCGGCGAGGTGGTCGGTGCTGTGCATCCGTCCAGGGTGTCAAGTCGTGATCACCGGCGCGCACCGGGTGGGTGCGTTCGGGTTGCGCGCAGGTCGGGACGGGTGCCGGAGCGTACGGAAGGATCGGTGTGATGGACGCGGGCGCGGCGCAGCCCTGGCGGCCGCCGACCCGCCACGAGGTCGCGGCCGCGGCCGGTCGTGGCCTGGTGGACGTGATCGGCCCGGGCCTGCGGGTGCTGTTCTGCGGCTTCAACCCGGGCCTGTACTCGGCGGCGGTGGGGGAGCACTTCGCCCGCCGGGGCAGTCGCTTCTGGCCGGCCCTGCACGGCGCCGGCTTCACCGACCGGGAGCTGCGCCCGTGGGAGCGCGCCGAGCTGCTCGCGCAGGGGCTGGGGATCACCAGCCTGAGCAACCGGGCCACCGCCCGCGCCGACGAGCTGACCCCGGCGGAGCTGGTGGCCGGGGTGACCGGGCTGGCGGTCAAGGCCGAGCGGCACCGGCCGAGGTGGGTGGCGATTCTCGGGGTGACCGCGTACCGGATCGCGTTCGTCAGGCCGAAGGCCGGGCTGGGCCCGCAGCCGGAGCCCCTGGGCCCCGCCCGGGTCTGGGTGCTGCCCAACCCCAGCGGCCTGAACGCGCACTTCCCGCTGCCGGCGCTGACGGCCGAGTTCGCGGCGCTGCGGGAAGCCAGCTCCTAGACGCCGTCGGTGGCCAGCGCCCGGTAGTAGGGGGTCATGGCGGGGTGGTACTCGTCGAACTCCGGCCGACGGGAGCCGTCCCGCGACGCGACGAGCATGTCCAGGTAGTACTCCCAGCCGGCGCCCACCTCCGCGATGCCGTCCAGGCTGGTGAGGCGCTGGGCGAAGCGCAGCTCGGTGGTGCCGTCGGTCTCGGTCAGCGCGAACTCCAGCAGCCAGTTGCCCGAGCCGTCGATCATCGAGACGCCGAGGCGCCGCTGCGGCTCACACACCTCGATGCGCACCTCGCACCAGGGCTGCTGCTCCTCGTACGCCATCTGGACCCGGATGGTCCGGCCGGGCCCGGCGTCGCCCTCCCACGGGCCGAACCAGCGGGCCGTGCGCTCCGACTCGGTCAGGCTGGCCCACACGTCCGCCGCCGGGGCGCGGAAGGTGCGGGTCAGGACGAGATCGTGGCCGGTGGCGGTGCGGAACAGGCGGCCAGCGGGTGTACGGGTCATGCGATGTGCTCCGTTCGGTGTGCCGCCGGGCCGCGGGCGCGGCGTTCCCGGCGGGTGCGATGGACCTCGGTCTCCAGGGCGTCGAGGCGCTGCTCCCACTGCTCCGCCGCGGTGAACCCGGCGAGCCAGTTGATCAGCGCGGCGAGCGGGCCGGGGTCGAGCCGGTAGATCCTGCGGCGGCCGATCAGCTCGTCGCGGACCAGCCCGCTCTCCCGCAGCACCCGCAGGTGGCGACTGACCGCGGGTCGGCTGATGGCGAACCGCTGGGCGATCTCACCGGCGGCCAGCGGCGCGTCGCGCAGCATGGTCAGGATGCGCCGCCGCACCGGGTCCGCGATCGCGGTGGCCACCTCGTCCACGGCGAAAGGGTAACCCATAGGTTACGGGTCTGCGCCCCCGGCGTCGCGTCGATGGTGGGCACATGATCAGGTGACCTGGCACTCTTGACGGCATGCCAGCCCAGCTTCGATCCCGCCTGCTCGATTGGACCGTCGCCGTACCCGTACTCGCGGTGCTGGTGTTGCTCGTGACCTGGGGGCGAGAACTTCCCGCCCCCATCGTCGTGGTGGTCGCCGCGTTGCTGGGCGGCGCGGTCCTCGCGGCCGTGCACCACGCGGAGGTGGTCGCCCACCGGGTGGGGGAGCCGTACGGGTCGCTGGTGCTCGCCGTCGCGGTCACCGTGATCGAGGTCGCCCTCATCGTCACGCTGATGATCAGCGGGCCGGAGAAGACCCAGTCGCTCGCCCGGGACACCGTCTTCGCCGCCGTCATGATCACCTGTAACGGGATACTCGGCCTGTCCCTGCTGCTCGGGGCGCTGCGTCGTCGCGTCGCGGTGTTCAACCCCGAGGGCACCGGCGGCGCGCTGGCCACCGTGATCACCCTGGCCACCCTGAGCCTGGTCATCCCGACGTTCACGGCCCGGCCCGGCCCGCAGTTCAGCCCGGCCCAGCTCACCTTCGCCGCCGTGGCGTCGCTGGCGCTCTACGGGTTGTTCGTGCTGGTGCAGACCGGCCGGCACCGCGACTACTTCCTGCCGGTCGACAGCCAGGGTCGGGTGATCGACGCGGAGGAGCACGCCAAGCCGCCGACGACCCGCGCCGCGCTGGTCAGCCTGGGGCTGCTGCTGGTGGCGCTGGTCGCGGTGGTCGGCGACGCCAAGACCGTCTCACCGACCATCGAGGCCGGCGTCGCCGCGGCGAACCTGCCGCACGCGTTCGTCGGCGTGATCATCGCCCTGCTGGTGCTGCTGCCGGAGACCCTGGCCGCCGCCCGCGCCGCGCGCCGCGACCGCGTGCAGATCAGCCTCAATCTCGCCCTCGGCTCGGCGATGGCCAGCATCGGCCTGACCATCCCGGCCATCGCCATCGCCTCGATCTGGCTGGACGGCCCGCTGCTGCTCGGCCTCGGCGGCACCCAGCTCGCGCTGCTCGCGCTCACCGCGGTGACGGCAGTGCTGACCGTGGTGCCGGGGCGGGCCAACGTGTTGCAGGGCGGCGTGCACCTGGTGCTGCTTGCCGCGTTCGTCTTCCTGGCCGCCAGCCCCTGACCTTCTCGGTGTCGCGCCCCTCAGCGCTGATTCGTCACCGGTGGCCGACCCAGTCGGCGGTCGGCTCAGCCGGCGGTCGGCGGGTCGGCCGCAAGCCGGACCGCGCGGGCGTTCAGGTAGCGCTGCTGCGCCAGGTTCGTCGAGCGTGCCGCCGCCATCCGGTACGCCTCCCGCGCCGCGACCCGCTCACCGATCAGCTCCCACAGGTGGGCGCGAGCGGCAGGCAGCCGCGGATCGTCGGCCAACCGGACGTCGTCGGCCAGGTCGGCCAGCAGCGCCAGGCCGGCCGGCGCTCCCCGGCTCATGGCCACCGCCACCGCGTGGTTGAGCGCCACGACCGGATTGTCGGACAGGCCGAGCAGCACCTCGTACAGGGCGGTGATCTGCGCCCAGTCGGTGGCCGCCGCGCTCGGCGCCTCGTCGTGCACGGCCGCGATCGCCGCCTGGAGCTGGTACGGCCCGACCACCCCGCGCGGCAGCGCCCCGGTGATCAGGGCGACCCCCTCGGCGATCTGGTCGGCCCGCCACCGGCCGCGATCCTGCTCGGCCATCGGCACCAACTCGCCGTGGACGCCGATCCGCGCCGGTGCGCGGGCGTCGGTGAGCAGCATCAACGCGAGCAGCCCCGCGACCTCGGGGTCGTCGGGCAGCAGCCGGTGCACCAGCCGCGTCAGCCGGATCGCCTCGGCGGTCAGGTCGGCGCGCAGCAGTCCCGGGCCGGCGGTCCGCGCGTACCCCTCGGTGAAGATCAGGTAGAGCACGTGCAGCACCGCGGCGACCCGGTCGGCGCGCTCGGCCCCGGTCGGTGGCGCGAACCGCAGGCCGCTGTCGCGGATGCGCTGCTTGCCCCGGCTGATCCGCCGGCTCATCGTCGCCTCCGGCACCAGGAACGCGCGGGCCACCTCGGCGGTGCTCAACCCGCCCACCGCGCGCAGCGTCAGCGCGATCTGCGACGCCGGCGTCAGCGCCGGGTGGCAGCACAGGAACAGCAGGATGAGCGTGTCGTCGGCGTCTGCCGGGGACCGGTCGGCGGCCGGCGCCAACCACTGTTCCGGCAGCACCCAGCGCGCCGCCGTCTCCTCCCGCCGCGTCCGCGCCTGGTCGCGCCGGAGCAGGTCGGTGAGCCGCCGGGACGCGACGGTGATCAGCCACGCGCGGGGATTGTCCGGTACGCCGTCGCGCGGCCACGCGTCCGCTGCCGCGATCAGCGCCTCCTGCACCGCGTCCTCGGCGGTGTCGAAGTGCCCGTAGCGGCGGACCAGCGCGCCGAGGACCTGCGGCGCCAGCTCGCGCAGCAGATCCTCGACGGGCGTCGCCGGCACCTGGTCAGCCGGCCAGGTCCTCGACGCCGTCCAGCACCGGCCGCACGTCCACGTACGCGCCGGGGCTGTCCGGGTCGACCAGGCCGGCGGCGATCTCGGTGGCCCGGTCGAAGCTGGCGCACTCCACGATCGTGTAACCCGCGAGCACCTCCTGCGTCTCCGGGTACGGGCCGTCGGTGATGACGGACGCCCCGTCGCGTACCCGGACGCGACGGGCGTGCACCGGCTCGCTGAGGCCCCGCGCGTCGACGAGTTCCCCGGATTCGGCGAGCGCCTGGTGGAACGTCTCCATGTGCTGGTGCATGGCCGCGATCTGCTCGGCGGACATGGCCGGTCGGTCGGACGCCCGCCCCGACAGCACGTCGTAGTCCTGCTGCGACCCGTAGAGCAGAATCATGTACTTCACGGTGGCCCTCCTGTCTCCGGTGCCGCCCCGGCACCGCTCACCGGAAACGTCGAACCCAACCCCGCTCCCCGGACACTCCCGCCCCCACCAGACCCGTTGACCATGAAGTTGTTGCCCCGACACGCCGCGTCCGAGGGCAACAACTTCATGATCAACGGGGCTTACTGGCCGTAGGAGAGGCGGAGGCGGTTGTTGATCAGGTAGTTGAGGCGGTGCCGCAGGTAGCCGAGGGTGCTCTCGCTCGGTAGGTCCGCCTCGGTGGTCAGGGTCCAGCGCAGCGTGCAGTCCCCGCCGGGCAGGCCGTGCGTCACATCGAAGCGGATCCGGTCCAGCGGCCGGTGCGGCCACAGCGACGACCACACCAGCAGCACCGGCGCGTAGCCCGCCACCACCCGGGGCGGCACCTCGTCGTCGCGCAACTCCAACCACTGACGACTGCCAGCAGCGTACGGGTCACGCAGCGACCGCCACACGACATGCGCCGGGGCCGGTTGGCTGCGTCGGCGGCTGCCCAGCACGTGCACGTCGCCCTCCTCACCGGACGGCCACGTCCGCTTCGGGCCATTGTGGCGGCCAGCGCCGGCCACGTGAACCGCCCGGCCGGTCTGCGGGTCGAGCCGCCCGGCCGGCCCGTGAACCGCCCGGCCCGTGAACCGCCCGGCCCGGTGGTGCGTGGGATCCGATGGGCGTGGCGGTCGTACCGTCGGGGTACTGCGCCGTGCGAGCGCCGAGGTCTGGGGAGGCACAGTGGGGGCATGGTCAGGACGCGACGCCCGGGCGCCCCTGGCGGGCCTGGTGGTCGCCGCGCTGGTGTCGCTCGCCTGCGCCGGCGGTGGACTGGCCGAGCCGGAGGGCGAACGCCCGGGAGCGAACCCGCCGGCCGCCTCGCCGGGGCCGAGCACCACCCGCGCCGACAGCACCACGAGCGTGGCCGAGTTCAAGCAGGACGTCGCCGACGCGCAGGCGGTCGCCGAGCGCTACTGGGCGGCCCAGTTCAAGGCGTCCGGCAAGCGCTTCCAACCGATCCGGCGGGTCACCCCGTACCAGCGGGCCGGCGAGGTGTCCTGCGGCGGGCAGCCGCTGCCCCGCAACAACGCGGTCTACTGCTCGCAGGGCGACTTCATCGCGTACGACGTCGCCTGGTCGGTGGCGGCGTTCCGCGAGGTCGGTGACGCGTTCGTGTTTTACCTGCTCGGCCACGAGTACGCCCACGGCATCCAGGTGCGCCTCGGCATCAACTACAGCTACACCATCCAGCAGGAGTTGCAGGCCGACTGCATGGCGGGGGCGTACCTCGGCGATTCGGTGCGCTCCGGCGACCTGAGTCTCGCCGAGGGCGACCTGGACGAG
Organism: Micromonospora sp. NPDC049114; assembly: GCF_040648635.1. Classification (NCBI taxonomy): domain Bacteria; kingdom Bacillati; phylum Actinomycetota; class Actinomycetes; order Micromonosporales; family Micromonosporaceae; genus Micromonospora; species Micromonospora sp. NPDC049114. The sequence goes on from NZ_JBEZEA010000009.1 coordinate 106,780, forward strand.
TTCCGGGAGGGGGTGGCGGCCGTCGGCGACGACCCCGACCAGCCGTGGTTCGCCGAGGGCGCGCACGGCACCGCCGAGCAGCGCACCGACATGTTCTTCCGCGGCTACGAGCGTTCGCTCTCCGAGTGCGACCTGGGCTGAGCGGGGTTGCCCGGATCACCCCGACGCCCGTTGCCGCCACCGGCCACGGGCCGTGCTGGCAGGATCGCCGGTGTCGCCCACGACCCTGGAGGATCCGCTGAGCAGCCAACACCCCGCCGCCGTGCTCTTCGACATGGACGGCACGCTGGTCGACAGCGAGAAGCTGTGGGACGTCGCGCTGCAGGAACTGGCGCGCGAGTACGGCGGTGACCTCTCCGCCGACGCCCGCCGGTCGATCGTCGGCACCGCCATGGCCGAGTCGATGCGCATCCTGCACGACGACCTGGGGCAGCCCGAACGGGACCCCGAGGTCAGCGCGGCGTGGATCAACGCCCGGATCCTGGACCTGTTCCGGGCCGGTCTGCCCTGGCGGCCGGGGGCGTTCGACCTGGTGCACGCGGTCCGCGCGGCGGGAATCCCCACGGCGCTGGTCACGTCCAGCCCGCGGGCCCTCGTCGAGATCGCCCTGGACACCCTGGGGCGGGACACCTTCGACGTGGTGGTCGCCGGCGACGAGGTGGTCGCGGCCAAGCCCCACCCGGAGCCCTACCTGACAGCCGCGCGGCTGCTCGGCGTCCCGATCGAGCGGTGTGTGGCGATCGAGGACTCACCGACCGGGGTGGCCAGCGCGCTCGCCTCCGGCGCGGCCGTGCTGGCCGTACCCGCCGAGGTGCCGTTGCCCGACGGGACCGGCGTACACCAGGTGGAGAGCCTGACGGGCGTGGACCTGGAGGTGCTCGCGGCCCTGCTGGCCGACCGCGCCGTGGCCTGAGGCGAAAAAAGGAGGACCCCGCAAGTGCGGGATCCCCCTTTTTCCTGCCCGACGTCAGTCGTGGGCGATCGCGCCCAGGACGTTGATCCGGGCCGCCCGCACGGCGGGCAGCACCGCCGCCACCACCCCGATGATCGCGGCGAGACCGAGGAAGACGCCCATCTGCCCCCAGGGCAGGATCAGGTCGGTGATGCCCTCGTCCTTGAGCGCCTCGACCACTGCGGCGCCGAGGCCGCTGCCGACCGCCACGCCCAGCAGCGCCCCGAACACGGAGATCACCACCGCCTCGACCGTGATCATGCCCATGGTCTGCCCGCGGCGCAGGCCGATGGCCCGCAGCAGGCCCAGTTCCCGGGTCCGCTCCAGCACCGACAGCGCGAGGGTGTTGACGATGCCCAGGACGGCGATCACGATGGCCAGCGCCAGCAGGATCTGGATCATCGTGAGCAGCCCGTCGAGCGAGCTCATCTGCTGCTGGATGAACGCGTCCCGATCGGCCACCGACACCTCGGGGCTGTCCGCGAGCAGCGCCTCCACCTGCGGCTGCACGTCGGCCACCCGGGCGCCCGGCGCCAGCTGGATGAAGCCCTGGATGGGCTGCGGGATGGCGAAGTCCTTCGCCGCGGTCGCCGGCAACGTCACCGGGTTGGTCAGCTGCGACGACTCGTAGATCCCGCTGATCGTGTACGTCTGGGCCTCGCCCCGGGTCAGCTGCACATTCACTGTCGAGCCGACCGACCAGCCACGGGACTTGGCGGTGTCGGAGCTGGCGAGCATCTGGGTCGGTCCGAGCCGGTCGATGTCACCGGCGGTGGCCTTCGCGCCGAAGATCTGCCGCAGCGACGCGACGTCGCTGCTCGCCGCCACCCAGGTGCCCTCGCCGTTGATCCTGGCCATGTCGCCGTACTCGCCGTCGACCAACTGCACGCCGGGCAGGGCCTTGGCCCGGTCCAGGACACCCGGGTCGAAGCTCGGCGGACGCGGCCCGCCCTGCTGGCCGGAGATCACCAGCTCGGCCTTGATGGTGTCCTGGGCGAGGGCGCTGATGCTGCCCTTGGCCGAATCGAGGATCACCGTGACGCCGGTGACCAGCGCGATGCCGACCATCAGCGCGGCTGCGGTGATCGCGGTGCGGCGCGGGTTGCGCCCCGAGTTCAGCCGGCCCAACTGGCCCGGCACCGACCAGGAGAAGATCGCGCCGAGCAGGCTCACCACCGGCCGACTGATCAGCGGGGTCAGCAGCGCCACGCCGATGAAGGCGAACAGCACCCCACCCAGGATGGTGGACAGAGTCTGACCACCCGCGTTGCCGCTGAGCCCAAGGAAGAGCAGCAGCGCGCCGATGCCGGTGACCACCGACCCGGCCACCGTGATCTTGGTCAGCGGCCGGTCCGGGGTCGCCACGTCCTGCATGGCGGCGATCGGCGGGATCCGGGATGCCCGCAGGGCCGGCAGCAGCGCCGCCACCACGGTGATCACCAGACCGACGCCGAAGGAACCGATCACCGCTGCCGCCGGCACGCCGATCCCGGCCAGGGTCAGCCCACCGGCCAACTTGCCGAACAGGTACGCCAGCAGCGCGCCCACACCGATGCCGGCCGCCAGGCCGAGCACCGACGCGATCAACCCGACCGCGATGGCCTCCAGCACCACCGAACCGATGATCTGCCGGCCGCTGGCGCCGATCGCGCGCATCAGCGCCAGCTCCCGGGTCCGCTGCGCCACGATGATCGAGAAGGTGTTGAGGATCAGGAACGTGCCCACCAGCAGCGCCACCGCGGCGAAGCCGAGCAGGATCTTGTTGAAGAAGGACAGGCCCTCCTTCAGCCCGGCAGAGGCGTCCGCGGCCACCTGCTTGCCCGTCTTGACCTCGAAGTCCGCGCCCAGGGTCCGGGCCACGTCGTCGCGCAGCCGCTCGTCCGAGACGCCGTCGGCGGCGCGCAGCGTGATGCTGCTGAACGTGTCCGGCTCGCCCAGCATCAGCCGCTGCGCCACCGGCGTGGTGAAGAAGACCTCGTTGACCCCGCCGATCGAGTCCCGGTCACCGCTGTAACCCATGATCCCGACCAGGGTGAAGTCCCGCTTCTTCGACTCGAACGCGGTGAGCACACCGACCTTCTGGCCGACCTGCACCTTCGCGGCCGTGGCCAGCGCCTTGTTGAGAACAATCTCGTCCTCGGCCTGCGGCGCGCGCCCCTCCCGCAACTGCATCAGGTCGGTCTCGCCGATCCAGTTCTCGCCCAACTGGGGCGGACCGAACGAGGTGATCACCTTGCCGTTGCTGCCGATCACCCGGGCACCGTCGGCGTTGACGATGCCGGTCGCCGAGGCCACGCCCGGCACCTGCTTGACCCGGTCCACCACGGCGGCCGGCAGCGGAGCGGCGGTCTGCTCGCCCTCCATCTCGTCGACCTGCACCTTCGGCTTCGCCGCGACGTTCACGTCGATCTCGGAGAAACCGTCGGCGAAGACCGAGTCGAAGGAGCGGCCCAGCGTGTCGGTCAGCACGAACGCGCCGGAGACGAACATGACCCCGAGCACCACCGCCAGCCCGGACAGGATCAGCCGGACCTTGCGGGCCAGCAGACTCTTGAGTGTCGCCCGGAACATCAGTTGCCCACCTCAGCCGGGGTGTCCAGCTTCTTCATGGTGTCCAGCACCGTGTCGGCGGTCGGCTCGATCAACTCCGAGACGATCTGCCCGTCGGCGAGGAAGACCACCCGATCGGCGTACGCCGCGGCGGTCGGGTCGTGGGTGACCATGACGATGGTCTGGCCGTGCTCACGTACGGAGTTGCGCAGGAAGCCGAGCACCTCCGCGCCGGAGCGCGAGTCCAGGTTGCCGGTCGGCTCGTCCGCGAAGATCACGTCGGGGCGGGAGACCAGCGCCCGCGCACACGCCACCCGCTGCTGCTGACCGCCGGAGAGCTGCGCCGGCCGGTGGTCCAACCGGTCCTGCAGGCCCACCGTCTTGATCACCGTGTCGTACCAGGCCGGGTCCGGCTTGCGACCGGCGATCGACAACGGCAGCAGGATGTTCTCCTTCGCGGTGAGCGTCGGCAGCAGGTTGAACTGCTGGAAGATGAAGCCCACCTTGTCCCGGCGCAGCTTCGTCAGCCCCGAGTCACCGAGGCCGGTGACCGTCGTCGCACCGATCGACACCGTCCCCCGGGTCACCGAGTCCAGACCGGCCAGGCAGTGCATCAGCGTCGACTTGCCGGAACCCGACGGGCCCATGATCGCGGTGAAGCGGCCACGTTCGAACTCCGCGCTGACCCCCCGCAGCGCGATGACCTGAGCCTCGCCGCTGCCGTACACCTTCCACACGTCGTTCGCCCGGGCCGCGGCCTGCGCCTGCTGGCCTACCGTCGCGGTCACGTCATCTACCTCTTCCGTCTGTCCGAATCTCACGCCGCCCCCCGATGGTCCGGCGTGACCGTTCAATCATCGGCGCTGCTCGCGCCCGCCCCGTCCGCCCCTGGGGGGACCCGGCGCGGATTTCTCGCTGCGGGTGCACCCCCATGCCGCATCAGGGTTGCCCCTGACCCGGCCGCCGATCGACAGGTTTCCCGACCGGCGAAACACCGCCGGACACGACACTTCCCCCGTACGCCACAGGAGGGTCAACCGCGCTGAGCCGTCTACGGTCACGGTAGGTGAGCACGGCAACAGCGCCGTCCCCCCACGGAGGGATCTTCGAGTACGCCGGGTGGGGTAGCCGCCGCGTGTCCGCTACGCCCGGGGGCGGACCAGACCCGACTCGTACGCCAGCACGACCGCCTGCACCCGGTCGCGCAGCCGCAGCTTCGTCAGCACATGCCCGACGTGGGTCTTGACGGTGGTCTCGCTGACCGACAGCACCGCGGCGATCTCGGCGTTGGACAACCCCCGGGCCACCTGCACCAGCACCTCGCGCTCCCGGTCGGTGAGCGCGCTGAGCGTCGCCGACGGCGTCGCCGCCGGGTCCGGCAGCAGGTCGGCGAAGCGCTCCAGCAGCCGCCGCAGGATCCGCGGCGCGACCACCGCGTCCCCGCCGGCCACCGTGCGGATCGCCGCGATCAGCTCCTCGGCGGGTACGTCCTTGGCCAGGAACCCGCTGGCGCCCGCGCGCAGCGCCCCCACCACGTACTCGTCGAGGTCGAACGTGGTCAGCACCAGCACCCGCACCGGCAGGCGGGAGTCGACGATCGCCCGGGTCGCCGCCACCCCGTCCATGCGGGGCATCCGGATGTCCATCAGCACGACGTCGGGCAGGAGCCGCCGGGACAGCTCCACCGCCTCCACGCCGTCGCCGGCCTCCGCCACCACGTCCAGGTCACCCGCGGCGCCCAGCACCATCCGGAAGCCCGTGCGCAGCAGCGGCTGGTCGTCGGCGAGCAGGATCCGTACCGGTCGTGCCGGGGCCACCCGATCGCTCATGTCGTCTCCCGTCCCGCGTCGCCGGTCACCCTCGCGTCCACCGGCGGACGCGTCGCGGACCACGGTAGAGGTCGGCCGGGCGCCCTGTCCCGACCGAGCCCGCACCGCTGCGGTCGGGTCCGCGCCGCGCGTGTCACCGTCGCGGCGGCCGGACGGCCGGTCGGTCGGTCGGACGGTCACTCGTCGGCGCCGGGCACCACCGGGGCGGATCGGGCGTCACGCAGCGGATCGGCGTTCGCCGCCGCGACGGGGAACGGCGGCGGAGTGCCACCGAAGGTGGGGCAGATCGCCTGGTGACTGCACCAGTCGCACAGCCTGCTCGGACGGGGTCGGAAGTCCTGCCGGGCGGTGGCCTGCTCGATCGCCCGCCACAACGCCACCACCGTGCGCTCGAAGCGGACCAGCTCCTCGGCGTCGGGGGTGTAATCCAACACCTCGGCGTCGCGCAGGTAGAGCAGACGCAGCACCCGGGGCACCACCCCCCGGGTGCGCCACAGCACCAGCGCGTAGAACTTCAGCTGGAACAGCGCCCGCGCCTCGAACGCCTCCCGGGGTGCGCCGCCGGTCTTGTAGTCGACCACCCGCAGTGCGCCGTCCGGGGCGACGTCGAGCCGGTCGAGATAGCCCCGGATGAGCAGCTCCTCGTCGACGACCGCCGAGATCAGGCTCTCGCGTTCGGCCGGCTCCAGCCGGGTCGGATCCTCCACGGCGAAGTAGCCCTCCAGCAGCCCCGCCGCGGAGCGCAGGAACTCCACCGGGCCGGCCGGCTCGGCGCCGTCGAAGATCCCGGCCAGCTCCGGCTGCTCGGTGACCAGCCGGTCCCACTGGGGGGCCACCAGGTCGCCGGCCGCGGCCGGCGTGCGGGCCTGCGCGGGCAGGTCGAACAGCCGCTCCAGCACCGCGTGCACCAGCGTGCCCCGGGCCTGCTCGACGGTCGTGCGCTCGGGCAGCCGGTCGATGCTGCGGAACCGGTAGAGCAGCGGGCAGGTCTTGAAATCCGCCGCCCGCGACGGGGACAGCGAGGCCCGCACCGTCGGCGGTGTCTGTGCCGGGGTGAAGGACTGGGGGGTGGTGACCGGTTCCGCCGTCATGTCCGCAAAGGTTAGGGCACCGGTGTGACACCGCCCGCCGCCCGCCCCACGCCGGGCCGGTCCGTAGCATCGGTGCGATGGAGCAGAGAACCCGGCCACCACGTCGGTCCGACCGGCGATCCGGTCTGAGCGTGGGCCGTGTGCTCGGGGTGCCGTTGCACCTCAACGCCTCGATGCTCCTGCTCGCCGTGCTGGTCGCCGTGCTCTACGCCGAGTTCGCCCGCCGGCAACTGGACCTGCCGCAGGTCAGCGGCTATCTGATCGGCTTCGGGTTCGTGGTGTCACTGCTCGGCTCGGTGCTGCTGCACGAGCTGGGTCACGCGCTCACCGCCCGCCGCTACGGCATCGGTGTGCGCGGGATCACCCTGGAACTGCTCGGCGGGTACACCGAGATGGAACGGGACGCCCCGACGCCGAAGGTCGACCTGCTGGTGTCGCTTGCCGGCCCGGCGGTCTCCGCGGTGCTCGGCGTCCTCGCGGTCGCCGCCACCCTGGCCCTTCCCCAGGGCACAGTGGCCCACCAGCTCGCCTTCCAGCTCGCCCTGAGCAACGTCATCGTGGCGCTGTTCAACATCCTCCCCGGGCTGCCGCTGGACGGCGGGCGTGCCCTGCGCGCCGCCGTGTGGGGCCTGACCCGCGACCGGCACCGCGGCACCGAGGTCGCCGGCTGGGCGGGCCGCGTCGTCGCCGTCGGCACCGCCGCCCTGGTCGGCCTGCTGACCGTGACCGACTACCTCGTACCGGTGGCGCTGCCACTGATGCTGCTGGTGGCCGTCACGCTCTGGCGCGGCGCCGGCCAGTCGATCCGGGCCGCGCGGGTCAGCAGGCGGTTCCCGCTCATCGACCTGTCCCGACTGGCGCGGCCGATCTGGCCGGTACCCACCGGCACACCGCTGTCCGAGGCCCAGCGCCGCCGCGCCGAGGGCGGGCAGCCCACCGCCGCGCTGCTGGTCACCGACTCCACCGGCCGCCCCGTGGCGCTGGTCGACCCGGCCGCCGCCGCGGCCGTCCCCGCCGAGCGCCGCCCCTGGCTGGCGGTGGACGCCGTCGCCCGTGCGCTGGCCGCGCTACCCACCCTTGCGGTCGGGCTGGACGGCGAACGGGTGATGGAGGCCGTGCAGACCCACCCGGGCGCGCAGTACGTGGTGACGTCAGGCGAAGATGTCGTCGGCATTCTGCACATCGGGGACCTGGCACAGCTCCTCGAACCCAACCGGAAGATGACATCGTGACCGCAACTCCCTCCACCGTCGCCGCCGACCCCGCCAACCCGGCGCTGACACCCGTGCACCGTGGCCCGTTCCGGCCCGGCGACCGGGTGCAGCTGACCGACCCCAAGGGGCGGATGCACACCGTGACGCTGGAGCCCGGCAAGGAGTTCCACACCCACCGCGGCATCCTGGCCCACGACGCGCTGATCGGGCTGCCCGACGGCAGCGTGGTGACCACCTCCGGCGGCGGCACCGCCTTTTTGGCGCTGCGCCCGCTGCTCTCGGACTACGTGCTGTCCATGCCGCGCGGCGCCCAGGTGATCTACCCGAAGGACTCGGCGCAGATCGTCGCGATGGGCGATATCTTCCCCGGCGCGAAGGTCCTCGAGGCCGGGGCCGGCTCCGGCGCGCTCAGCTGCTCGCTGCTGCGCGCGGTAGGCACCGAGGGGGAGCTGCACTCGTTCGAGCTGCGCGACGACTTCGCCCAGATCGCCAAGCGCAACGTCGAGGCGTTCTTCAACGGGCCGCACCCCTCCTGGAACCTGCACGTCGGCGACGTCGCACAGTGCCAGGAGACCGGCTTCGACCGGATCATCCTGGACATGCTCACCCCCTGGGAGACCCTCGACATGGTCGAGCGGGCGCTGGTGCCCGGCGGCGTGTTCATCGGCTACGTGGCCACCACGCCCCAGCTCTCCGAACTCGTCGAGGCACTGCGCGAGCGCGGCGGCTGGACCGAGCCCCGCGCCTGGGAGTCGCTCGTGCGCGACTGGCATGCCGAAGGCCTCGCCGTCCGCCCCGACCACCGGATGATCGCGCACACCGCGTTCCTGGTCTCCGCGCGCAAGCTCGCCCCGGGCGTCACCGCGCCGCCGCGCCGCCGCAAGCCCAGCAAGGGCACCGAGGCGTACGCGCAGCGCCGGCAGGACCTGCGCGAGGCCGAGGCGGCCCGGCAGGCGGCCGCCGCCAGGGCCGCCGGCGCGCAGCCCGACGCGACGGGGGAGATGGACAGGCCGTGACCATCGGCGTGCGGGGGGAGGCGGCGGCATGAGCCGACCGGGTTACGGCGGCGGCGACCTGCCCGCCGTGTTTCCGGACTGGTCGCCCTATCAGGACCTGGAGTCGGCGGCGCGGGCCTATCTGCGCGACCCGGACGTCGCCCTGGAAGCGCTCGGCGGAGTGCTGCGCGGCGCCTCGGTGCTCGGCTTCACCCTGGAACGCTTCGTCAACGAGGTCAACGGCGTGTGGCAGGAAGTCGTCGTCTGCGACGGCAGCCGGCTGATCCTCTGGCACGGCGAGGACGTGCCGCCGGGGGAGGGGCCGCCGGGATCGATGACGTCGTCCCTGCGGGTCGTACCGGTCTCCACGGTCACCGAGGTGGGCTGCCGGCGGCGACTCAACCGCTCCGACAGCGGCGAGATCCGAGTCGACAGCATCGACGTCTACCTGCTACTCACCTCGTTGGACGAGGCGCCGCCGAGCGAGGACATGGCGGGTACGCCCCGGCACGACGCGCTGCGCTTCGGCAAGACACTCGACGACGGTGGCGCCGGGCAGATCGCCCGCTTGGAGGAGTTCGCCCGGCTGGTGGCGTCGGTGGTCGGCCGCCCGATGCTCTGAGCCGGCCCCTGTTCGGGTCGAGCCGGCGTCGCGCGGTCCGCGCGACGCCGGCGCCCGTTCGGCTCAGTCGTCCTCGGCGTCCGGGCCGGCGACCTCGACGCCGTCGCCACGCACCACGTGGATGCAGTCGCCCGGACACTCCTTCGCGGAGTCGATCACTTCGAGGCGCAGGTGCGCGGGCACGTCCACCCGGCTGCCCGGCGCCATCCGCAGCTCACCGTCGACGCCCTTGACGTACGCCAGGCCGTCGATGTCGAACTCGAACACCTCCGGCGCGTACTGCACGCAGAGCCCGTCACCCGTGCAGAGATCCTGGTCCACCCAGACCTGCAACTGGTCGGTCGCGACCTCGGCCACCGGTGCACCCCCCATGTTCTCCCGTACCAGCCTCCGACGGTACCCGAACGCCCGTACCGGCCCGGCAGGCCACCCTTGGCGATCAAGGTTCGGTGACGAGGGTGTTGCGTGGGACCGAATCGGGCTCATAGCGGCTAGTGTTAGCTCAGAACGTTCAAGCCCCCCGGGGAGGTGGGACGTGGCAGCACGCAGCGACGACGCGGACTCGCGCGCCGCACGGTGGGAGAAGGAAGCCCACGATCTCTCCACGCAGGTCGCGTTCCTTCAGGAGGAACTCGCCCTGGTGCGGCGGAAGTTGACCGAAAGCCCCCGACACGTCCGGCAGCTCGAAGAGCGGCTGGCGGCCACCCAGGCACAGTTGGCGCGGCTGACCGAGAACAACGACCGGCTGGTGAGCACCCTCAAGGAGGCTCGCACGCAGATCGTCACGCTCAAGGAGGAGATCGACCGGCTCGCGCAGCCGCCGAGTGGCTACGGAGTCTTCCTGGCCAAACACGACGACGGGACGGTGGACGTCTTCACCGGCGGCCGCAAGCTGCGGGTGGCCGTCTCGCCCTCACTGGACGTGGACGAGTTGCGCCGCGGTCAGGAGGTCCTGCTCAACGACGCGCTCAACATCGTCGACGCGTTCGGGTACGAGCGGGTCGGTGAGGTCGTGATGCTCAAGGAGATCCTGGAGGGACCGAACGGCGGGCCGGGCGACCGGGCGCTGGTGGTCTCCCACTCCGACGAGGAGCGCATCGTGCACCTCGCCGAGACGCTCATCGGCTCGGCGATCCGGGCCGGCGACTCGCTCATGATCGAGCCCCGCTCGGCGTACGCGTACGAGCGGATCCCGAAGAGCGAGGTCGAGGAGCTGGTCCTGGAGGAGGTGCCCGACGTCGACTACGGCGACATCGGTGGCCTCCAGTCGCAGATCGAGCAGATCCGCGACGCGGTGGAGTTGCCGTTCCTGCACGCGGACCTGTTCCGCGAGCACCAGCTCCGCCCGCCCAAGGGCATCCTGCTCTACGGGCCGCCCGGCTGCGGCAAGACGCTCATCGCCAAGGCGGTGGCCAACTCGCTGGCCAAGAAGATCGCCGAGCGCCAGGGCAAGGAGAAGCACACCAGCTTCTTCCTCAACATCAAGGGCCCGGAGCTGCTCAACAAGTACGTCGGCGAGACCGAGCGGCACATCCGGCTGATCTTCCAGCGGGCTCGGGAGAAGGCCGGCGAGGGCACCCCGGTGATCGTGTTCTTCGACGAGATGGACTCGATCTTCCGGACCCGCGGCTCCGGCGTCTCCTCCGACGTGGAGAACACGATCGTTCCACAGCTGCTCAGTGAGATCGACGGCGTGGAGGGTCTGGAGAACGTCATCGTCATCGGCGCCTCCAACCGGGAAGACATGATCGACCCGGCGATCCTGCGCCCCGGTCGGCTCGACGTGAAAATCAAGATCGAGCGACCGGACGCCGAGGCGGCGAAGGACATCTTCTCCAAGTACATCCTCTCCGGGCTCCCGCTGCACCCGGACGACCTCGCCGAACACGGGGCCGACCCCCAGGCCACCGTCGCCGCGATGATCGACGCCGTGGTGCTGCGGATGTACTCCGAAACCGAGGAGAACCGCTTCCTCGAGGTCACCTACGCCAACGGTGACAAGGAAGTCCTCTACTTCAAGGACTTCAACTCCGGCGCGATGATCCAGAACATCGTCGACCGGAGCAAGAAGATGGCCATCAAGGAATTCCTCACCTCTGGTCGCAAGGGCATGCGCCTGCAGCACCTGCTCGACGCCTGCGTCGACGAGTTCCGCGAGAACGAGGACCTGCCCAACACCACCAACCCCGACGACTGGGCCCGCATCTCCGGCAAGAAGGGCGAGCGGATCGTCTACATCCGCACGCTCGTCTCCGGTGGCAAGGGCGCCGAGGCCGGCCGGTCCATCGAGACCGCCAGCAACACCGGCCAGTACCTCTGAACAAACGGTGACGGTAGGGGCCCGGGACGCGACGCGTCCCGGGCCCCTACCCGTCGCGCCGGCCGGCCCCACGCGCCGCGGCCGAGCCGGGGACCCCGCCGCCCGCCCGGACCGCCGGCCAACCGTCGTGACCCTCTGCGGGCCAACGCCCGTGGGTCACCACCGTGCCGATGATCATCAAGTGCTGAGCGCGCCGCCACGGGCCGACACCCGGTGACCCGCCCGCACCGGCGTGCCCCCGTCCCCGAACAGTCGGACTACGCTCGACATGACGGGGGACCGGGTCGGGCGAGCGAAGCGGGTAGGTCGATGAGCGTAAGACGGATCATGGGCACCGAGGTCGAGTACGGCATCTCCGTGCCCGGCCAGGCCGGAGCCAACCCGATGGTCACCTCGTCCCAGGTGGTCAACGCCTACGGGGCCCGGCCCGAGCTCAACCGGGGCGGACGTGCCCGCTGGGACTACGAGGAGGAGTCGCCGCTGCGCGACGCCCGCGGCTTCACCTACTCCGGGGCCGCCTACGACCCCGCCGAGGCGCTCGCCGACGAGGACCTCGGCCTGGCCAACGTGATACTCACCAACGGCGCACGCCTCTACGTGGACCACGCCCACCCCGAATACTCCACCCCCGAGGTCACCACGCCCCGCGACATCGTGCGCTGGGACAAGGCCGGCGAGCGGGTCATGGCCGAGGCGTCCCGCCGGGCCGCCACCATCCCCGGCAGCCAGCCGATCCACCTCTACAAGAACAACACCGACAACAAGGGCGCCAGCTACGGCGCTCACGAGAACTACCTGATGCGCCGGCAGACCCCGTTCGCCGACATCGTGGCGTACCTGACGCCGTTCTTCGTGACCCGACAGATCGTCTGCGGCGCCGGCCGCGTCGGCATCGGGCAGGACGGCGGGCAGAGCGGCTTCCAGATCTCCCAGCGCGCCGACTTCTTCGAGGTCGAGGTCGGCCTGGAGACCACCCTCAAGCGGCCGATCATCAACACCCGCGACGAGCCGCACGCCGACGCCGACAAGTACCGCCGGCTGCACGTCATCATCGGCGACGCCAACCTCTCCGAGATCTCCACCTACCTCAAGGTCGGCACCACCGCGCTGATCCTCACCATGATCGAGGAGAAGGCGCTCGGCGCCGACCTCGGCATCGCCGACCCGGTCAGCGAACTGCGCGCGGTCAGCCACGACCCCTCGCTCACGCACCTCATGAGGCTGCGCGACGGCCGCCGGCTGACCGCCCTGGACGTGCAGTGGGCGTACCTGGAGCGGGTGCGGTCCTTTGTCGACGACCGCTACGGCACCGACGTCGACGAGCAGACCGCCGACGTGCTGGACCGCTGGGAGGACGTGCTGGACCGGCTCGGCCGCGACCCGATGCTCTGCGCCGACGAGCTGGACTGGGTGGCCAAGCTGCGGCTGCTGGAGGGCTACCGCGAGCGGGAGAAGCTCGGCTGGGGCTCGCACAAGCTCCAACTCGTCGACCTGCAGTACTCCGACGTACGTCCGGACAAGGGCCTCTACAACCGGCTGGTCTCCCGAGGGGCGATGAAGACGCTGCTCACCGACGAGGAGACCCGCAGCGCCATGACCGAGCCCCCGGAGGACACCCGGGCCTACTTCCGTGGCCGCTGCCTCGCCCAGTACGCCTCCGAGGTGGTCGCCGCGAGCTGGGACTCGGTGATCTTCGACGTGGGCCGCGAGTCGCTGGTCCGGGTGCCGATGATGGAGCCGGAGCGGGGCACCCGCGCCCACGTCGGCGCCCTGTTCGACCGCTGCGCCAGCGCCAAGGACCTGTTGGAGACGTTGACCGGCGGCTGAACGCGCCGCCGAATGCCCGCTGTGCGTCGCAAGCCGGCGCGCGGCGGGCTTTTCGTCGTCCGAGCGAGGTAAGTTCATCGCAGACGATCGTGGAGGAGGCAGCAATGGCCACTCATGACAGCGGCGGCCAGTCGCAGTCCGGCAAGTCCCGCCAGGGCGAGGAGATCGAGGACGTCACCACGGAGGCCAACCCCGAGGTGGCCGAGCGGCACGCCGAGATCACCGAGGACGTCGACGACCTCCTCGACGAAATCGACTCCGTCCTGGAAGAAAATGCAGAAGAATTCGTGAGGGGGTATGTACAGAAAGGGGGGCAATGAGGCATATGTCCGATTCAGTGGGTCGGTCGGACAAGGTATGCCCAGATTGCAAGCGGTCGCTGCCCCGCACCGAGTTCCATAGCGACCGCCGACGAACGGACGGTCTCGCCTTCTACTGCAAGTCGTGCGCAAACGTCCGGTCGGAGGCTAGTCGCCGCAAGCGTGGGGTTTCGCCGCAGCGCAGGTCACGGACCCCGGTCGGTGAGGGTCTGAAGTGGTGCCCGGACTGCGATCAGATCAAGCCGGTGGAGGACTTCCCAACCACCAGCACCAAGGCCAATGGCCGGCACAGTTACTGCAAGCCCTGCCACAACGCGCGCGGCAAGGAGACTGCGCAGCGGCTCTACGGCGGGACCCGCGAGTACCACCTCCGTCGCCGCTACGGCATCGGGGAGAAGGAGTTCCAGGAGCTCCTGGCCGAGCAGGGCGGGGTCTGCGCGATCTGCGGCGGCGCGGACCCGCAACATCTGGACCACGATCATCGCACCGGATGGGTGCGCGGGATACTCTGCTTCAACTGCAACGGTGGTCTTGGCCAGTTCCGTGACAGTCCTACGAGGCTGGCCAGGGCGATCACGTACCTGAGAGGAACCACGTGGCAGCGGGCTTTGATCCATCCGGGCGTCTACCAGATGTGTTCACCAACGCGGGGACGTCCTCCTTCACCACGTTTCTGAGCCGGGTGGCGCCCGAGATGCTGCCCGGTCGTCGGCCGCTGCCGCCGGGCATGGCCGCCGACCTGGCGCCGCACGCGACCACCATCGTGGCGATCTCGGCCGCCGGCGGTGTGGTGATGGCCGGCGACCGACGGGCCACCATGGGCAACCTGATCGCCCAGCGCGACATCGAGAAGGTGCACCCCGCCGACGCGTACTCGCTGGTCGGCATCGCGGGCACCGCGGGCATCGGCATCGAGCTGATGCGACTGTTCCAGGTGGAGCTGGAGCACTACGAGAAGATCGAGGGCGCGATGCTCTCGCTCGACGGCAAGGCCAACCGGCTGGCGTCGATGATCCGGGGCAACCTGGGCGCGGCCATGCAGGGCCTGGCGGTGGTGCCGCTGTTCGCCGGCTTCGACCTGGCCGCCGCCGACCCGGCTCGGGCGGGGCGGATCTTCAGCTTCGACGTGACCGGTGGCCCGTACGAGGAGACCGGGTACGACGCGATCGGCTCGGGCTCGCTGTTTGCGAAGTCGGCGTTGAAGAAGCGCTTCCGGGCGGGCCTGTCCGTGGACGACGCGACCCGGCTCGCGGTCGAGGCGCTCTACGACGCGGCCGACGACGACACCGCGACCGGCGGACCGGACCTGACCCGCCGGATCTATCCGGTGGTGATGACCGCTACCGCCGAGGGCACCCGCCGGTTGACCGACACCGAGACGGCGGCGATCGCCGAGGGTGTGGTCGCCGGCCGGATGGAGAACCCGGGCGGATGAGCCCCGTCCACCCCCACCAGTCCGCAGTCGTCAGCACAGCGCCGTAAGGAGAACCGCCGCCGTGGCCATGCAGTTCTACGCCTCGCCCGAACAGATCATGCGCGACCGCTCCGAGCTGGCCCGCAAGGGCATCGCTCGGGGTCGCAGCGCGGTGGTCCTGAGCTACTCCGGCGGGGTGCTCTTCGTCGCGGAGAACCTCTCCAGTGCCCTGCACAAGGTCAGCGAGATCTACGACCGGATCGGCTTCGCCGCCGTCGGTCGGTACAACGAGTTCGAGAATCTGCGTCGGGCGGGCGTGCGGATGGCCGACCTGAACGGTCTGAGCTACGACCGGCGCGACGTCACCGGGCGGGCGCTCGCCAACGCGTTCGCGCAGACGCTCGGCGCGATCTTCACCGAGCAGTCGAAGCCGTTCGAGGTGGAGATCTGTGTCGCGGAGGTCGGGGCGACTCCGGACGACGACGAGCTGTACCGGCTCACCTATGACGGGTCGGTCAACGACGAGCCCGGCCGGATGGCCATGGGTGGTCAGGCCGAGGCGATCACCGGTGTGCTGAAGTCCCAGCACCGGGCGGACATGTCCCTCGGCGAGGCGGCCCGGGTGGCGGTGCAGGCGTTGAGCAGCGTCGGTGGTGAGGGCGGCGCGGCCCGCACGATCGCCGCCAACCAGCTCGAGGTGGCGGTGCTGGACCGCCAGCGGGTGGGTCGTACGTTCCGCCGGATCACGGGCGCGGCGCTGACGGCGCTGCTGGACGGTGATGTCGCGGCAGCCGAGCAGCCGGCCGAGGCGGGTGGGCCGGACACGCCGGCGCAGCCGACCACGGAGGCGCACAAGCCGACGACGTCGGCGGGCTCCGCCGATCTGGAGGACAAGCCGGCGGACGGCAAGTAGCGCGCGTCGTGTCGGCGGGCGGCCCGGAGGAACGGGGTGCCCGCCGACGGCGTTGAACGCCCTGTCCTGGCTCGGCTCCACCGATCTGTACGTGCGGTCGCAGGGACCGACGACGGGGCCGTTGAAGCCGTTTCGGTCGCCGATAATGGCGGAGGCGAACGGTGGTGTGCCGGCCCCGGAAGGAGTGGCCGACTCGCGGCGGCCCGATCGTCGGCGTCGGACGACCGGGTCATGCGGCCGGTGCGGCCTTCAACGGCTCCCACCAGGCCCGGTTTTCGCGGTACCACTGCACGGTCTGCGCCAGGCCGTCGGCGAGGTCGATGCTCGGGGCGTACCCCAACTCTTGTTTGATCTTGGTGATGTCCAGCGAGTAGCGGCGGTCGTGGCCCTTGCGGTCGGCGACCGGGACGACCCGGTCCCAGTCGGCGCCGCAGGCATCCAGCAGCAGGCCGGTCAGCTCCTTGTTGGTCAGTTCCGTGCCGCCGCCGATGTGGTAGACCTCGCCGCCACGGCCCTTCTGCGCGACCAGCGCGATGCCCCGGCAGTGGTCGTGCACGTGCAGCCAGTCGCGGATGTTGCCGCCGTCGCCGTAGAGGGGAACGGTGCCGCCGTCGAGCAGGTTGGAGACGAACAGCGGGACGACCTTCTCGGGGAACTGGTACGGCCCGTAGTTGTTGGAGCAGCGGGTGACCACCACGTCCATGCCGTGGGTGCGGTGGTAGGCCAGGGCGAGCAGGTCGGAGCCGGCCTTCGAGGCCGAGTACGGCGAGGTCGGTGCGAGCGGCCAGGTCTCGGTCCAGGAGCCCTCGTCGATCGACCCGTACACCTCGTCGGTGGAGATGTGCACGAAGCGGCCGGTGCCGTGGCGCAGCGCGGCGTCCAACAGGGTCTGCGTGCCGAGCACGTTGGTGGTGACGAACGGCGCGGGGCCGACGATCGAGCGGTCGACGTGCGATTCCGCCGCGAAGTGCACGATCACGTCGTGCCCGGGGACCACCTCGTCGACGACGGTGGGGTCGCAGATGTCGCCGTGGACGAAGCGCAGCCGCGGGTCGTCGCGCACCGGGTCGAGGTTCGCCAGGTTGCCCGAGTAGGTGAGCTTGTCGAGCACGGTCACGCCGGCGGGGTCGACCGCGGGCACACCCGAGGCGGTGCCACCAGGCACGCCCAGCAGCATGCGGACGAATTCTGAACCGATGAATCCGGCGCCGCCGGTGACGAGGAACCTCACGTGTCCAGGAGTGTACGCGAAGTGGTGGGCCCGGCTGTCCGGCAAAAACCGACAGGCCGACGGGCTGGTTGGTTGCGGCTAAGCTCCCCTGGGTGCGCGGAATCGTACTCGCTGGCGGCACCGGCTCTCGGCTCTGGCCGATCACGCGGGCGGTGTCCAAGCAGCTGATGCCGATCTTCGATAAGCCGATGATCTACTACCCGCTCTCCACGCTGGTGATGTCCGGTGTGCGGGAGATCCTGATGATCACCACACCGGAGGACCAGGACCAGTTCCGCCGGTTGCTCGGCGACGGCAGCCAGTTCGGACTGCGGCTGGAGTACGCCACGCAGGCCCGCCCGGAGGGCATCGCCCAGGCGTTCATCCTCGGCGCGGACTTCATCGGCGACGATTCGGTGGGGCTGATCCTCGGCGACAACATCTTCCACGGCGTCGGTCTGGGTCGGCAGTTGGCCACCCACAGCGACCTCGTCGGCGGCCGGGTGTTCGCGTACCCGGTGTCCAACCCGCAGGATTACGGCGTGGTGGACTTCGACGCCGAGGGTCGGGTGCTCTCGATCGAGGAGAAGCCGGCTCGGCCGAAGTCGCGCTACGCGGTGCCCGGCCTGTACTTCTACGACAACCGCGTGGTGGACATCGCCCGCAAGATCACGCCCAGCCCCCGGGGCGAGTTGGAGATCACGGCGGTCAACGAGGTGTACCGGGAGACCGGTGAGCTGTCCGTCACCCTGCTGGACCGGGGCACGGCCTGGCTGGACACCGGCACGTTCGCCTCGATGATGCAGGCCGGCGAGTTCGTCCGGGTGATCGAGGAGCGGCAGGGCCTGAAGATCGGTTGCGTCGAGGAGGTGGCCTGGCGGGCGGGCCTCATCGACGACGACCAGCTGGCCGCGCTCGCCGAGCCTCTGACCAAGAGCGGCTTCGGCGACTACCTTTTCGGTCTGCTGGCCGAGAAGAACGCGCCGTTGACCCGATGAGGATCCGGGAGCGAGCCTCGGGCCGGACGGAATGTCGCACTCAACCGTTATGTGAACACCCCCGGAGTACGACCTGTGGTGTGACAGTGACGAACCGGGCCTCCGGGCGGCTAATGTCTCATCATGGAGCGGCGAATCTTCGGCCTCGAGACCGAGTACGGCGTCACCTGCACCTATCGCGGGCAGCGGCGGCTGTCCCCGGACGAGGTCGCGCGGTATCTGTTCCGTCGCGTCGTGTCCTGGGGCCGGTCGAGCAACGTGTTCCTGCGCAACGGGGCCCGTCTCTACCTGGACGTCGGGTCGCATCCGGAGTACGCGACACCGGAGTGCGACTCGGTGACCGACCTGGTGGCCCACGACCGGGCCGGCGAGCGGATCCTGGAGGGGCTGCTCGTCGATGCGGAGAAGCGGCTGCACGACGAGGGCATCGCAGGTGAGATCTACCTGTTCAAGAACAACACCGACTCGGCCGGCAACTCGTACGGCTGCCACGAGAACTACCTGGTCTCGCGGCACGGCGAGTTCGGCCGGCTCGCTGACGTGCTCATCCCGTTCCTGGTCACCCGGCAGTTGATCTGTGGGGCCGGCAAGGTCCTGCAGACCCCGCGCGGCGCGGTCTACTGCCTGTCCCAGCGGGCCGAGCACATCTGGGAGGGCGTCTCCTCGGCGACGACCCGCAGCCGGCCGATCATCAACACGCGCGACGAGCCGCACGCCGACGCCGAGCGCTACCGGCGCCTGCACGTGATCGTCGGCGACTCGAACATGAACGAGGTCACCACGCTGCTCAAGGTCGGCACCGCCGACATCGTGCTGCGGATGATCGAGGCCGGGGTCGTCATGCGGGACCTGTCGCTGGAGAACCCGATCCGGGCGATCCGCGAGGTGTCGCACGACATCACCGGTCGGCGCAAGGTGCGGCTGGCCTCCGGCAAGGAGGTCAGCGCGCTGGACATCCAGCAGGAGTACCTGGCCAAGGCCACCGAGTTCGTCGAGCGCCGCGGCGGCGACCAGGCCGCCAAGCGGGTCGTCGAGCTGTGGGGCCGGGTGCTCAACGCGGTGGAGAGCGGTGATCTGGAGCCGGTCTCGCGCGAGATCGACTGGGTCAGCAAGCTGCGGCTGATCGAGCGCTACCAGCGCAAGCACGACCTGCCGCTGTCCCACCCCCGGGTCGCGCAGATGGACCTGGCGTACCACGACGTGCGCCGTGGGCGTGGCCTCTACGGGCTGCTGGAGCGTCGCGGCGAGGTGGACCGGGTGGCCACCGACCCGGAGATCTTCGAGGCCAAGGAGACCCCGCCGCAGACCACGCGGGCGCGGCTGCGCGGCGAGTTCATCCGGCACGCCCAGGAGAAGCGGCGCGACTTCACCGTCGACTGGGTGCACCTGAAGCTCAACGACCAGGCGCAGCGCACGGTGCTCTGCAAGGACCCCTTCCGGGCGTACGACGAGCGCGTGGAGCGGTTGATCGCCAGCATGTGACGGGTGTGCCGGCCCCGGCGGTGGTGTGCCGCCGACGGGGTCGGCCGGCCCGGTAGGCTGAGCCGGCCATGACGACTTCTGGACCATCCGACCGTTCCGAGCGCTCCGAGCGCGGCACCGAACGGCAGAACTGGGTCGAACGCCGGCGGGAGAAGATCCGCGCCGAGGTCGACCGCAACCGGCGCGGTGAGTACACCGTGCCGACGTGGGTGCTGGCCCTGGCGCTGGTGCTCATCGTGGGCGGCTGGCTCGCCCTGATCTTCCTCTCCTGATCCCTCGGCGCTGTCGCGCGAGCGGTGACCCACCGGGGCCAGAGGTTGGCCCGGCCGGGTCGCGTCGACGGGTACCCGCCGATGTCGCCGTCGTGGGGGGCCCGCCCGCCCACCGCGTCGACGACACCCGGACGCGACGACGCGGGAGGCGATCATGGACGACGACCGGACGGTGCCGCAGCCGGAACGCGGTGGGGGAGGCTGGCAGGACCCGGGTCCGCGCGACGTGGTCCGGGACCGGCAGAATCCCGATCTGCTGACCCCGCCCAGCACGGATGCGGGGACGCTGCCCAACCTGCGGTTCTCGTTCTCCGACGCGCATACCCGCGTGCAACGCGGCGGCTGGACCCGCGAGGTGACCGTACGGGAGCTGCCGATCGCCACCGAGCTCAGCGGTGTGGACATGGCGCTGGAACCGGGCGGCTACCGGGAGATGCACTGGCACAAGCAGTCCGAGTGGGCGTACGTGTCGCGGGGCAGCGCCCGGATCAGCGCCGTCGACCAGGAGGGCCGCAACTTCCTCGACGACGTACGCGCCGGTGACCTGTGGTTCTTCCCGCAGGGGGTGCCGCACCACATCCAGGCGCTCGACGAGGGCGTGGAGTTCCTGCTCGTCTTCGACGACGGCGCGTTCACCGAGAACGGCACGTTCCTGATCAGCGACTTCTTCGCGCACACCCCGAAGGACGTGCTGGCCAAGAACTTCGGCTGGCGACCCGAGCAGCTCGACTCGATCCCGGAGCGGGAGAGGTACATCTTCGCGGGGCAGGTGCCGCCGCCGCTGGACCGCGACAAGGTGGTCAGCCCGAGCGGGGACGTGCCCCGCAGCCTGAGCCACCGGCTGCTCGCGCAGCAGCCTCAACGGTTCGCCGGCGGCCAGGTCCGCATCGCCGACGTCACCCAGTTCCCGGCGGCCACCACGATCTGCGCCGCGCTGGTCGAGGTCGACCCGGGTGGGATGCGCGAGCTGCACTGGCACCCCACCGACGACGAGTGGCAGTACTACCTCTCCGGCCACGGTCGGATGGGCGTGTTCGCCTCTCAGGGCGTGGCGGGCACCTTCGACATGCGCTCGGGTGACGTCGGGTACGTGCCGTTCGCCTACGGCCACTACATCGAGAACCTCGGCACCGAACCGCTGGTCTTCCTGGAGATGTTCCGCAAGCCCCGGTTCGAGTCCGTCTCGCTGACCCAGTGGATGGCGAACACCCCGGCCCAGGTCAGCGCCGACACCCTCAACCTTCCCCGAGAGCTGATCGAAGCCCTACCAAGAGACCAACGCCCGGTGATCCGCTGACCCCGACCCCGGGTGGGTTAGGGGAGGTGGGTGGTGGCGTGGCGGCCGGCGGCGGCGGCCGTCAGGAAGTAGGCGTGGTCGGCGTCCAGGTTGCGGCCCATCGTGGACAGCGGCACGGTACTGGCGCGCAGCGCGGCGTCGAGGCCGGCGGTGGGCACCCGGACGATCCGGTGTCGGGCCGTCAGCGGCGCCAGCGCCGCGTCGACCTCGGCGGCAAGGGCCGGGTCCAGGTCGTCGGGCACCACCAGCTCCGCCGGGGCGAGGGCGACCCGGCCGTACGCGGTGAGGCTGTGGTGCGACACGCCCCGGTGCCGGGGGCGGGGGTCGGCGTCGGAGATGCGCAGTGAGCCGATCGGGCGGCCGCCGAGCGTGGCGATCGCGTTGACGGCCTCGCCGACGGCGACGCCGGAGAAACCCCACCGGGTGCCGGTGCCCAGGTTGCCGGGCCCCTGGGCGACGATGGCCACGTCCGCGTCCAGCACGTGGCGGGCGGCGAGCAGACCGCCATGCAGGGTGGTGGCCTCCAGGTCGCCGCCGAACGCCTGCCCGACGGTGATCGTCCCGGCCAGTTCGGCGCGCAGCCCGGCGAGCGTGCGGGAGAACCAGGCCGGCAACGCCCCGCCGTCGGTGAGCAGGTACGCCACCCGGGCCTGCGGGGCCCCGGCCCGGATGCCGGCCAGGATCGCCGGCAGGGCCGAGTGCAGGTCGGCGGTGACCACCGGCATTCCACCCAGGTCGTCGGCGTCGGCGAGCAGGGCGCGGTGCGGGCTGGCCTCCTCGTCGACGCCGAGCAGGATCGGCTGCAACGGGGTGTAGCGGGCCTTGACCAGGTGCCCGGCGTCGCGGGTGTCGCCGGCGTCCGGCGGGTCCGGCGGCAGCCGGTCCGGCAGGGCCACCACGAGGGCGTAGCCGCCGGTGCCCAACCCCATCAGCAGCGCGCCCGCGTTGAGCAGCACCCGGTCACCCGGCTCGGGCGTGCCGACCAGTTCGGGATAGGCCAGCGCCCGCATGCGCGTGCCGTCGGGCAGGTCGACGTCGAGTTCCACCGCCCCGGTCCACTGCCGCCGCAGCGCCGCCACCGTCCCCGCCCGCCATCGCACCATGACGGGCACGCTAGCCGCGCGGACCAGCCGGCCCGCGCCCGGGTCGGTCCACCCCTCAGCGGGCGTCGGGTTCGCCGCCGAGGTCGGCGCTCGGCCTGGCCTGGGTGGGGTCGGAGTCACCCTCGGCGTCGGCCCTCGGACTCGCCTGGGTGGAGCCGGGTTCGCCCCCGGCGTCGGCGCTGGGCGCGGCCTGGGTGGCGCGGGCCTGCCCGACGGCCCCGGGCAGCGAGCGGGTGGGGTCGAGGAAGACGAAACGGATCTCCGGGTACCGCTCGGTGAGCCGCCGCTCGGCCTCGTCGGCGGTGGCCTCGATGGCCGCGCCGGTGGCCTCGTCGCGGAAGTCGACCTTCGCGGCGACGAGGATGTCGTCCGGGCCGAGCTGCATCGTCAGCAGGGTGTCGATGCGTTCCACCTCGGGCAGCCCGGCCAGGTCGCGTTCGATCTCGCGGCGCAGCCGCTCCGGAACGGCCCGGCCGACCAGCAGCGACAGGTTGTTGCTGGCCAGGATCCCG
Source organism: Micromonospora sp. NPDC049114 (assembly GCF_040648635.1). Lineage (NCBI taxonomy): Bacteria > Bacillati > Actinomycetota > Actinomycetes > Micromonosporales > Micromonosporaceae > Micromonospora > Micromonospora sp. NPDC049114. The sequence continues at coordinate 129,701 of NZ_JBEZEA010000009.1, forward strand.
GCGACGGTCAGCAGCAGCAACCCGATCAGGATCGACGCGACGCCGTCCCACACCTCGTCGCCGGTGGCCTCGGACAGGCCGACGCCCAGCGCGGCCAGCAGCAGGCCGATCAGGGCCGCGCTGTCCTCCAGGAAGACCGCCTTGACCGTGGTGTCGGCGGTCAGTCGCAGGAACCGCCGAGGTGTCGTCTGCCAGCGCGCGGACTCGCGGCGGACCTGCCGCACGGCCCGCGCCAGCGAGATCGACTCGATGACGAACGACACCGCCAGCACGATGTACGAGATCAGATAGTCGCCGCTGTGCTCGTGCACGAGGATCGTGGTGACGCCGTGGGTGACGGCGAAGCCGGCGCCGGCCACGAAGGTGAACATGGCGGCGAAGAACGCCCAGACGTAGCTCTCCTTGCCGTACCCGAAGGGGTGTCGTCGGTCGGCCGGGCGGGCTCCGCGGCGCAGCGCCTGGAACAGCAGCACCTCGGTGGTCGTGTCGGCGACCGAGTGCGCCGCCTCGGAGAGCATCGCGGCCGACCCGGAGATCAGCCCGGCGATCAGCTTGGCGATCGCGATGGCGAGGTTGGCGGCGCCCGCGACGACCACCGTGCCGACGCTCTCGCTCTCGGTCTTCATCTCGCCCTGCGACATGAGGGCAACACTATGGCGGCGGGCGGCGGCTCGCCGGGGGAGGGGCTCGATCCGAACAAGTGTGCGGCACGCCCGCGTGGGTGCACGTCCTTGGCGTGTCGGCTGCTAGCGTCTACCGCGTGTCGCGGACCCGCACCGAACGCCTGGTCAACCTGGTGATCTGCCTCCTGTCCACGCGACGGTTCCTGACCGCCGCGCAGATCGCCGCGACCGTGCCCGGCTACGAGCACGACCCCGACGACGCGCGCGACCATGAGGCGTTCCAGCGCAAGTTCGAGCGGGACAAGGCCGAGCTGCGCGAGCTGGGCGTGCCGCTGGAGACCGGCACGGCCAGTGTCTTCGACGCCGAGCCCGGCTACCGCATCGCCCACCGTGAGTACGCGCTGCCCGACATCCCCCTGGAACCCGACGAGGCCGCCGCGGTCGGCATCGCCGCCCGTCTGTGGCAGCACGCCGGGCTGGCCGCCGCCGCGTCGTCCGGGCTGGCCAAGCTGCGCGCCGCCGGGGTGGACGTCGACCCGCAGGCCACCCTCGGCCTGGAGCCGATGGTCACCGTCGATCCGGCGTTCGCGCCGCTGACGGCCGCCGCGCGGGACCGCCGCGAGGTCGGGTTCGACTACCGGGTGCCCGACCAGGACGCGCCCACCCGCCGCCGCCTCCAGCCGTGGGGCGTGGTCTGCTGGCGAGGGCGGTGGTACGTGGTGGGCCACGACCTGGACCGCGCGGCGACCCGCTGCTTCCGCCTGTCCCGGGTGGTCGGCGCTGTCCGGGTCACCGGCGCATCCGGCGCGTACGAGCCACCGGCCGGCGTCGACCTGATCAGCCACGTGGCCCGTTGGTCCGGGCCGGTGGAGCGCACCGGCCGGGCCACCGTGCTGGCGGCGTCCGGGCGGGCCGCCGGTCTGCGCCGCTGGGCGGTGGAGGTGACCGCCGGGCCGGACGGCGACCACCTCGTCCTGCCGTACGCCGACCCGGACTCTCTGGCCGGCCAACTCGTCGGGTACGGCCCGGACGTGCGGGTGCTCGACCCGCCGGAGGTCCGCGAAGCGGTCATCCAGCGACTCAAGGAGATCGCCGTCCGGCACGACGAGCTGACCGTCACCGGGGGTGCCCGGTGACGCGTCCGGCCGCCCGCGGCGGTTCCCGCGCCTCCGCCGACCGACTGGCGCGGCTGCTCAACCTGGTTCCCTACCTGCTGGCCCGGCCCGGCATCGAGATCGCCGAGGCGGCCGGTGACCTGGGCGTCACCGAACGGCAGCTCCGGGAGGACCTGGAGCTCCTGTGGGTGTGTGGGCTGCCCGGTTACGGCCCCGGTGACCTGATCGACATGGCGTTCGACGGCGACCGGGTGACCATCACCTACGACGCCGGCATCGACCGACCGCTGCGGCTCACCCCCGACGAGGCCCTCGCGCTCGTGGTGGCGCTGCGGATGCTCGCCGAGACCCCCGGCGTGGCCAACCGGGAGGCCATCGAACGGGCCCTCGCGAAGATCGAGGACGCCGCCGGTGACCTGGTGGGCGCACCGGTCGCGGTCCGGCTGCCCGGGGACACCCGGCGGGTCGAGGCGCTGCGCGCCGCCGTGGAGGGCGGAAAGGCGCTGCGGATCACCTACTACACGGCGGCCCGGGACGAGACCACCGAGCGCGTCGTCGACCCGCTGCGGATGCTGATGGTCGGCGGCCGGGCGTACGTGGAGGCGTGGTGCCGGCGCGCGGAGGCCGTCCGGCTGTTCCGGGCCGACCGGATCGACGCGATCACCGAGCTGGACGAGCCGGCCACCGTCCCGCCGCAGGCCGTCCCGCACGACCTCACCGAGGGTGTGTTCCGGCCGTCGCCGGACCTGCCGCTGATCACCCTGCGGATCGGGCGGGGCGAGCGGTGGATCACCGAGTACTACCCGTGCGAGCGGGTGGAGGCCGGCGACGGCGACGAGTGGCTCGTCTCGCTGCGGGTGACCGACCTGGGGTGGGCGCGGCGGTTCGTGCTGGGCCTTGGCCCGGACGTCACAGTGGTCGCCCCGGTCGAGCTGGCCGAGCAGGTCCGGGCGACCGCAGCCGCCGCGCTCGACGCGTACGCCGTGCCGGCGGCCGTTCCCCGGCGTGCGCCGGCCGATTCCGTGCCGGTCGGCGTGCCGGCGGGCGATCCGGCGGTGCCTGCCCGCACCCAGTAGGCTGACCGGCGTGCTGATCTGGATCGTGCTCGCGGTGGTGCTGCTCCCGCTCGTGGCGCTCGCGCTTGCCGTACGCCCGGTGGTGAGCCGGCTGCCCCGGCTGCGCCGCGCCGCGGTGGCGTTGCAGCGGCGGGCCACCGAGGCGGAGGCGCTACGGGAGACCGCCGAGGCGTTGCAGCAGCGCGCCGAGGGTGTTCAGCGCCAGCTCGACACCGCCCAGCAGCGACTCGCCGTGATCAAGGCCAAGCGCGGCTGACCGACCTCTGCCGGCCACCGCCGTCCCTTGGTCGGGTGGCGATGGTTGACTGATCATCGCGGTTGGTCAAGACTTCACCGGCCGGGCCCTGATCATCATCCCCGGCCTGTGGCATTCGGTCCATCCGCACGTACGATGGGCTGCGTATCACCCCCCGGACACAGAGCGACTGGAGCTTCTCATGGGTGCCCTCAAGCCGTGGCACATCGCAGTTCTCGTGGTTGTGCTGATCCTGCTCTTCGGTGCGAAGCGGCTTCCCGACGCGGCCCGCTCGCTGGGTCGCTCGCTGCGGATCATCAAGGCCGAGACCAAGAGCCTGCAGGACGACGACCGCGACCTGGCCGAGAAGGCTGACGCGCAGGCCGGCTACCAGCCGCTGCCGCCGCACACCGGACAGCAGGCGCCGTACGCCGGGCAGCCGCAGCAGGCGCCGTACCAGCAGGCGCCGCCGCAGCAGCCGGTCGTCGACCCGGTGCACCGCGTCCGCGACAACTGACCGAAGGGCCCCACCACAGTGGCCTTCGCCCTGCGTAAGCGCGGCCCGAGCACCTTCGAACGGGCCGCCGACGGCTCGATGACGCTCATCGAGCACGTCCGTGAGCTGCGTAATCGTCTGTTCCGCGCCTCGCTGGCGATCCTGGTCGGCTTCGGCTTCGGCATCTGGCTGGCCGAGCCGGTGCGGCACCTGCTGTCGCAGCCGTACTGCGACCTGCCGGGGTCGAAGGACGCGTCCGGCAAGTGCCTGTTCGTCCAGCTCGGCCCGGCGGACCTCTTCCTGTTGAACCTGAAGATCGGCCTCTGGGTGGGCCTGATCATCGCGGCGCCGATCTGGCTCTATCAGCTCTGGGCGTTCATCGCGCCCGGTCTGCACCGGCACGAGCGGCGCTACGCGTACGCGTTCACGGCCCTGGCGGCACCGCTCTTCGCCGCCGGTGCGGTGCTGGCGTTCTTCGTCACCGCCAAGGGCCTCGAGTTCCTGATGAACGTGTCCGGCGATGACATCTCGACGACCCTGGAGGTCACCCGCTACATCTCGTTCGTCACCAACCTGATCCTGCTGTTCGGTGTGGCGTTCGAGTTCCCGCTGATCGTGCTGATGCTCAACTTCGTGGGCCTCGCCAGCGCGAAGCGGCTGCTCAGCTGGTGGCGGGTGGCGATCTTCGTGTTCTTCGCGTTCTCCGCAGTGGTCACCCCCACGCCGGACCCGTTCGGGATGACCGCCCTGGCGGTCTGCCTCTCCGCGCTCTACTTCGGGGCGGTCGGGGTGGCGTTCATCAACGACCGGCGGCGTGGGCGGGGCAAGGAGGTCTACGCCGGTCTCGACGACGACGAGGTCTCGCCGCTGGAGTTCGACACGGACCCGGTCGTGGCCGGGCAGCGGGTCGACGCGACAGCGCCGATCGGTGCGCCCGAACCGATCGCGAAGCCGGCGCCCATCGAACGCCGCTACGACGACATGACCTGACGGCCCCGCGCCGCCGGAGTGCACCGACGCCGTCCCCGCCTGCCGGGGGCGGCGTCGTCGTGTCAGCGGCCCCGCAGGACGCTCACCCGACGCGCCGGCGGCGAGACTGATCGTGACGTCGGCCGCCCCGGGTGAACGGCGGGTGTCCGACCGGTACGGTGCTGCCCGTGACCGCAGACGATCACCTGTCCGGCCCGCCCACCGACGGCCCGGTCGAGCGCACCCCTTCCGCCGGCGACCCGGTCGAGCGCGCCCGGGATGAGGGTGGCCCGGTGGCCGTGCTCGTCAACCCGACGGCCGGCCGGGGACGGCACCGGGCGCTGCTGCCCCGGCTGCTGGACGGGCTGGCCGCCGCCGGCCGGCCGGTCCGGAAGCTGTCGGCGTCCGACCCGGACGAGGCGGAGGCGGCGTGTCGTACCGCGGTCGCCGACGGTGTCGACGCGCTTGTCGCTATCGGCGGGGACGGCACCGTGCACCGGGCCATGCAGGCCGTCGCCGGCACCGACGTGCCGTTCGGGCCGGTGCCGGCCGGCACCGGCAACGACTTCGCCCTCGACACCGGCTTCCCGGCCGATCCCGTCGCCGCCGTGGCGGTGATCGACGAGGCGCTGCGCGCCGGTCGGACCCGCGTCGTCGACCTGGCGCGGATGACCGGCGTCGGCGGGGCCGAGCGCTGGTACGGGGCGGTCCTCGCGGCGGGCTTCGACGCGATCGTCAACGAGCGCGCCAACCGGATGCGCTGGCCGCGCGGCCCCCGCCGGTACGACCTGGCGATCGTGGTCGAGCTGGCCCGGCTCCGGCCGCGCCGCTACACGCTGCGCCTCGACGGGGTGCCGCACGAGCTGGACGCGGTGCTGGTGGCGGTGGGCAACTGCCCGACGTACGGCGGTGGGATGCGGATCTGTCCCGACGCCGACCCGACCGACGGGCTGCTCGACGTGGTGGTGGCCGGTCGCGTCGACCGGCGGACCCTGATCCGGGTCAAGCCGCGCATCTACCAGGGCACCCACGTGAGCCACCCGCTGGTGAGCAGCTACCGGGCCCGCACCGTGGAGTTGGCCGCCGACGACATCGTCACGTACGCCGACGGGGAACGCTCGCTGCGCCTGCCGGTGACGATCACCGCCGTGCCGGGGGCTCTGCGACTGCTGCTCTGACCCGTACCGCGCCGATGCTGGCGGCGATGACCAGCACGATGGCGGCGCATTCCAGGAGCGTGAGCGCCTGCCGCAGCACCAGCCATCCGGCGAGGGTGGCAATGGCCGGGCCGAGGCTCATCAGCACCGCGAAGGTGGCGGTGGGCATCCGGCGCAGCGCCAGCAGCTCCAGGGTGTACGGCAGTCCGGACGCGAGGACCGCGAGGGCGGTGCCCAGCGCCAGCACCTGCGGGTCGAGCAGGGCCGCGCCGCCGTCGACGATTCCCAGGGGCAGGGTGACCAGCGCGGCGAGGGTCAGCGCGAGGGCCAGCCCGTCCGCGCCCGGGAACCGGTCGCCGACCCGCGCGCTGAGCACGATGTACGCCGCCCACATGGCGCCCGCGCCGAACGCGAAGGCGACCCCCGCCGGGTTGAGCCGGTCGAAGCCGCCCTGCCCGAGCAGCGCCACCCCGGCCAGCGCGAGCCCCGCCCAGCACCAGCTCGCCAGCCGACGGGCGGTAAAGACCGACAGAGCGAGGGGGCCGAGCACCTCCAGGGTCACCGTCGGGCCGAGCGGGATCCGCTCGATGGCCTGGTAGAACAGCGAGTTCATGCCGGCCAGGGCCAGCCCGAACGCGCCGGCCGCGAGCCAGGCCGATCGGTCGTGCCCGCGCAGCCGGGGCCGGCACACGATGAGCAGCAGCACGGCCGAGATCGTCAGCCGCAGGGTGACCGCCCCGGCCACCCCGGTACGCGGAAAGAGCAGCGCGGCCAGGGCGGAGCCGAACTGCACCGACAGCGCCCCGCCGAGCACCAGCCCCACGGCGAGGACGCCGCCGCGGCGTTCGGGTGGCGCGTCGGTCGGCGCCGACGCGGGCAGCAGGGTGTCCGTCACGGCCCTGACGCTAGGCGGTCGGCTTCCGGGCTTCGCGCGCGGTGTCGACCTCCCGCCACCCGAATCACCTGGCCGGTCGGGCGGTGCGATCGTCTCCAGGACGGCGATGTGGGGGCATCTGAGCGCCCGGACAGCGCCATCCCGGCGATCTGGAGTCGATCACCGGTGTGGCCTCGGGGTGCGGCGTGGCCGGATTCAGGTTGGCAGGGCCAGGTCCAGGACCGCGCCGAGGCCGTTCTCCCGACCCGGGTCGGCGGCCGGGAGCACCAGCACCGCGCAGCCGGCGGCGACCGCGCCCGCGTCCGCCGGAGTGTCGCCGACCATCAGCGTCTGCTCGGGGTCGACGCCGAGCATCCCGCACGCCCGCCAGAAGATCGCCGGGTCGGGCTTGCAGCGCCCCACCTCGTACGACAGCACGAACGCGTCCACGAGGTCGGTCAACCCCCAGGCGTCGAAGTGCGGTCGCAGGTCGAAGCCGATGTTGCTGACCACCGCGACCCGCACACCGGCGTCGCGCAGCGCGGCCAGCGTGGGGGCGGTGTCCGGGTACGGCAGCCAGCCCTCGGCGACGAGCAGCCGCTCGTAGAGGGCGTCGGCGAAACCCTCGATGCCCGCGTCCACGGTTTCGGCCAGCCCCGTGTAGGCCCCCCGGTGCGCGTGCGCGTAGAGGTCCCGGTCGGCCCACAGCTCGGCCAGCCGGGGCGGCACCCGGGCCGGCAGGGGACCGCCCGCGCGGCCGGCGGTGAGCAGCCGGTCGGCCAGCGAGGTGGCGCGAACCCGGTCCAGGGTGACCCCGCAGGCGGCGGCGGCTTCGGTGACCCACTGCCGGGGCTCCTCCACCTGGGCCAGGGTGCCGTGGAAGTCGAAGAGCACCGCCTTGACGGGCCGTCGGGACGCCCGGGGGGCGCTGGCGTCCGCGACACTGCCCGGCGGACTGGTCTGGGGCGGTTCGGCATGGTCCGGCACGCCGTGCACCCTACCGACCGCCGCCGACGGCCCCCGCGCACGGCCTTGTCGGGTGTCGTGTCCCGGCACGCACTAATCTTGGTGCCATGTCGAGCCCCGCCGAGCGGTACGCAGCGGCACGCCGCCGGGCCGCGCAGACCGCGCAGTTCCCGGCACTGGACGAGTTCGCCCTCGACCTGGGGTTCGATCTCGACGACTTCCAGCGTGAGGCGTGTCAGTCGTTGGAGCGGGGCAGCGGCGTTCTGGTCTGCGCCCCCACCGGTGCCGGTAAGACGGTGGTCGGCGAGTTCGCCGTACACCTGGCGCTGCGCGGGCGGCCCGACGACCCGGCGGCGGCCGACGACGCCGCCACGCCACCCACCCGGCGCAAGTGCTTCTACACCACGCCGATCAAGGCGCTGTCCAACCAGAAGTACCACGATCTGGTCGCCCGGTACGGCGCCGAGCAGGTCGGCCTGCTCACCGGCGACAACGCGATCAACGGCGACGCGCCGGTGGTGGTGATGACCACCGAGGTGCTGCGCAACATGCTCTACGCGGGGTCCAGCACCCTGCAGGGACTGGCGTACGTGGTGATGGACGAGGTGCACTACCTCGCCGACCGGTTCCGCGGGGGCGTGTGGGAAGAGGTGATCATCCACCTGCCCGCCTCGGTCACCCTGGTCTCGCTGTCGGCGACCGTGTCCAACGCCGAGGAGTTCGCCGACTGGCTGGTCACCGTGCGCGGCGAGACCGCGGTGGTGGTCAGCGAGCACCGGCCGGTGCCGCTGTGGCAGCACATGCTGGTCGGCAAGCGGATGTTCGACCTGTTCCACGACGCCGACGCCGCCCGCAAGCACGACGTGCACCCGGAGCTGCTGCGCTACACCCGGGACCAGATGCGCCGGCTGGAGCTGGGGGAGGGGCGCAGCGCCGGGCCGGGCGCCGGCCGGCGTGGCCCCCGCTGGCGTGGGCCGATGCGCCCGGACATCGTCGACCGGCTGGACCGCGAGGGGCTGCTGCCGGCGATCCTGTTCATCTTCAGCCGGGCCGGCTGCGCCGCCGCCGTGCAGCAGTGCCTCGCCGCCGGGCTGCGGCTCACCTCGCCCGACGAACGCGCCGAGATCCGCCGGGTGGTCGAGTCCCGGGTCACCGCCATTCCCGGCGAGGACCTGACGGTGCTGGGCTACTGGGAGTGGCTCGACGGCCTGGAGCGCGGCCTCGCGGCCCACCACGCCGGCATGTTGCCGGTGTTCAAGGAGATCGTCGAGGAGCTGTTCGTCCGGGGCCTGGTCAAGGCGGTCTTCGCCACCGAGACCCTCGCCCTGGGCATCAACATGCCGGCCCGCTGCGTGGTCCTGGAACGGCTGGTCAAGTACAACGGCGAGGCGCACGTCGACCTGACCCCGGGGGAGTACACCCAGCTCACCGGCCGCGCCGGTCGACGGGGCATCGACGTCGAGGGGCACGCCGTCGTGGTGTGGTCCCCGGAGACCGACCCGCGGCACGTGGCGGGGCTCGCCTCCACCCGCACCTATCCGCTGCGCTCCAGCTTCCGGCCCTCGTACAACATGGCGGTGAACCTGGTGGGCACGGTCGGCGCGGAGCCGGCCCGGGCGCTGCTGGAGTCCTCGTTCGCCCAGTTCCAGGCGGACCGGTCGGTGGTCGGCCTGGCTCGGCAGGTGCAGCGCAACACCGAGACCATCGAGGCGTACGGCGCGGAGGCCGCCTGCCACCACGGCGACTTCGACGAGTACTTCGCGCTGCGGGTGGCGATCGCCGACCGGGAGAAGGCCATCGCCCGGCAGGGGCAGACCCAGCGCAAGGCCGCCGCCGTGGCGTCGCTGGAGCGCCTGCGGATCGGTGACGTCATCCGGGTGCCGTCCGGCCGGCGGGCCGGCCTGGCCGTCGTGCTGGACCCGGCGACCGGCGGGTTCGGCGAACCGCGTCCGCTGGTGCTCACCCAGGACCGCTGGGCGGGGCGGGTCAGCCCCGGCGACTTCACCACCCCCGCCGAGGTGCTGGCCCGCATCCGGGTGCCCAAGCACTTCAACCACCGCTCGCCGGGTGCCCGGCGGGATCTGGCCGCCGAGGTCAGCGGCACCGGCCTGGACCGGCACGGCGGCCGGCGCGGCGGCCGGTCCCGGCAGACGCCCGGCGAGGACCACCGGCTCACCCAGCTCCGCACCGAGCTGCGTAACCATTCCTGCCACGCCTGCCCGGAGCGCGAGGAGCACGCCCGCTGGGCGGAGCGGCGTCGCCGTCTGGAGCGGGACACCGAGGAGCTGCGCGAGCGGGTGTCCGGGCGCACCGGGTCCCTCGCGCGGACCTTCGACCGGATCGTCGCGCTGCTGACCGACCGTGGTTACCTCGCCCGCGACGGCGCGGTCACCGACGCCGGTCGGATGCTCGGCCGGATCTGGACGGAAGCGGATCTGCTGGTCGCCGAGTGCCTGCGCCGACGGGTGTGGGACGGGCTCTCCCCGGCCGAGCTGGCCGCCGCGGTGTCCGTGGTGGTCTTCGAGGCGCGTCGCGACGTCGACGAGCGGGCGTCGCTGCCGCGCGGCCCGGTGGCCGACGCCGTCGACGAGACGCTGAAGCTGTGGGGCGAGATCGAGGCCGACGAGGCGGCGCGCGGTCTGGCCGCGACCCGGGAGCCGGATCTGGGCTTCGCCTGGCCGGTCTACCGGTGGGCGCGGGGCGAGGCGCTGGCCAAGGTGCTCGGCAGCGGGCACGAGATCGACGGGGACATGCCCGCCGGCGACTTCGTCAGGTGGGCGCGGCAGGTGGTCGACCTGCTCGGTCAACTTGCCGACTCCGGCGGCGCCTCGCCGGAGCTGCGCTCCACCGCTCGGCAGGCGATAGCGGCCATCAACCGGGGCGTGCTGGCGTACCACACCTCTGCCTGATAATCATTTTCGGTCAGCGTCGTTCTCGAACCGACGCATCGGACGGTCACCGCGACAGCACCCCCCGAACAGCCCGGGGGGCGCTGTTGCGCCTGGTCGGAGCACCCCCGATCATTGCCCGAGCGCCGTGCTTACGCGCCGGTAACGAATGGGGAGAGAACCGCCGTGGCGGACATCAATCACTTTGAGTACGGGTGGATCACACCCGCGCTGAGCTACGCGCTGTCCGTGCTCGGCTCGATCCTCGGGCTCGTCTGCGCCGGTCGCATCCGTACCGCCCGTACCGCCGGTCAGCGCGCCTGGTGGGGCCTGCTGGCCGCCTGGGCGCTCGGCGGCACCGCCATCTGGGCGATGCACTTCATGGCCATGCTCGGCTTCGCCGTCGACGGCACCCGCATCCGGTACGACGTGCCCCTCACCGCCGCCAGCACCGTCATCGCGGTGGTGGCCGTCGGTATCGGCCTGGCCATCGTCGGCACCGGTCGGCTGAATCCGGTACGCCTCATCGCCGGTGGTGTCTTCACCGGCGCCGGCGTCGCCGCCATGCACTACACGGGCATGGCGGCGATGCGCCTCAACGGCAGCCTCGGCTACGACAGCACCCGCGTCATCCTCTCGGTGATCATCGCCGTCGTCGCCGCGACCGTCGCGCTGTGGCTCGCGATGACCGTCCGGCGCGGACTGGCGATCTTCGCGTCCGCGCTGGTCATGGGCGTCGCCGTGAACGGCATGCACTTCACCGGCATGAGCGCGCTCTCGGTGCACCTGCACGAACGCGCGGGCGGGGTGACCGGCACCGGGGTGAGCACTCTGCTGGTGCCGATCGTCGTGGCGGTGATCTTCGGGGTGGTCGGGCTGCTCTACGCCCTGCTCGCCGCGCCCACCGACGACGACCGGGCCGCCGCCGCGTACCTCGACGCGCGCCGGGTACCGGAGCCGGCCCCGGCCGTGCCGGTGACCGCTCCGGACCCGGTCGGGCTGCGTGCCCGCTCCACCCTCGGGCAGCCCGGTACCCCGTTCCCGTCGCGCCGGGACACCCCGCCGCGCTGACACCCGGCACGCGGGGACGTTCAGGCCACCGGGACCCGGTCCAGGAAGCCGAGCACCTGGCGGAGCTGCCCGTTGCCGTCCAGCACGGCGACGTCGAAGCCCACGACCGGCGCCTCGACCCCGTCGGGCCCCAGCTCCCAGGTGAACCGGAGCTGGTCGTGGTGGCCGTCGACCGGGCCGGCCAGCCGGAACGTCATGCCGGGAAACTGGCCCTGCACGGCCGCGATCGTCGCGTCGATCGCGTCCCGGCCCTCGGCGACGGTGAGCGGGTCGACGTAGCGGGCGTCGGGGGCCCAGACGTCGGCGATCTCGGTGCGGCGGCGGGCCGGGTCGGTCTCGTTCCAGATCGCGATGTACCGCTCGGCCAGCGCGTCGAAGCTCGTACCCATGACTTCTCTCCTCATCGTCGGGCGGCGGTGGGCGCCGCTCTCGGGACAGATGGTTGCGGCCGGCCCGGGGCGCTGTCGATTACGTCGGAGGTAATGGTCCGCGCACCGGCGCGCTCACTAGGGTCGGTCGCGTGACGACGACGACCAGGCCGGTACGACGGGTCGGAGAGCTGCTGCGCGACTGGCGCCGGAGCCGCCGGATGAGCCAACTGGACCTGTCGATCGAGACGGGGATCTCGGCTCGACATCTGAGCTTCGTGGAGACCGGACGGTCCCGGCCGAGCCCCGAGCTGATCCTGCGGCTGGCCGAGCAGCTCGACGTACCGCTGGCGGACCGCAACACCATCCTGCTCGCCGGCGGGTACGCGCCCGCCTACCCCCGTCACGAGCTGGACGACCCGGAGCTGGCGCCGGTGCGCGCCGCCGTACGGCGGATCCTCGACGGCCACGGCCCGTATCCGGCGGTGCTCATCGACAGGCACTGGCAGCTCGTGGAGGCCAACTCCGCCGTGGCGTTGTTCACCGAGGGCGCGGCGCCGCACCTGCTCGTCCCTCCGGTCAACGTCCTGCGGCTCAGCCTGCACCCCGACGGGATGGCCCCGCGGATCGGCAACCTGCCCGAGTGGCGGACGCACCTGCTCACCCGGCTGCGCCAGACGGCCGTCGCCACCGGCGACGCGGCTCTGCACGACCTGCACGAGGAGCTGCGCGGCTATCCCGGCGACAACTGCCGTCCTTTGGCCATGGACGACCCGGTCTCGCGGGTCGCGGTCGGGCTCCGGTACCGCCACCACGGCCGGGACCTGTCCTTCCTCAGCACCACCACCGTGTTCGGCACCCCGCTGGATGTCACGGTCGCCGGGCTGGCCGTCGAGTCGTTCTTCCCCGCCGACGCGGCGACGCTGCGTGCCCTGGGCGTACGGGGCGGCGGCGACGTCCCACGGAGCTGACCGAGGTGATCCCGCCGTGCCGGCCGCGGGGAGTGGCGGTGTTGAATGCGGGGGTGTCCGCCACCCGCCGGTCCGTCCGGACACGAAGGAGAGTGAGATGAACTTCCAGCGCCTCGGCCCGAGCGGCCAGGAGATCCCTGTCGTCACGCGCGACGGTACGCCCTTCGACCTGCGGCCGCTCACCGCCGACCTGGACGGGGCGTTCTGGGCGTCGGACGGGATCGCGCGGACGCGGGTGGCGCTCGACAGTGGCGAGCTGGCCGAGCTGCCCGACGCGGACAGCCTGCGGGTGGGAGCTCCGGTCGCCCGACCCCACAAGGTCGTCTGCATCGGACTCAACTACCGCGATCACGCGGCGGAGACGGGTGCGGCGCTGCCGGCCGAGCCGGTGGTCTTCATGAAGGACCCGATGACCATCGTCGGACCGTACGACGACGTTCTCGTTCCGCGCGGCTCGACGAAGACCGACTGGGAGGTCGAACTCGCGGTCGTCGTCGGCTCGACCATCCGCTACGCCGACTCTCCGCAGGAGGCCATGCGGCACATCGCGGGGTACGCGGTGTCGCACGACGTCTCCGAGCGCGCGTTCCAGTTGGAGCGCGGGGGCCAGTGGGACAAGGGCAAGAGCTGCGAGACCTTCAACCCGCTGGGGCCGAGCCTGGTGCCGGCCGACGAGATCGACGACCCGCAGTCGCTGGCGCTGCGGTTGTGGGTCAACGGGGTTCTCCGCCAGGACGGGTCCACGAAGGACATGATCTTCCCCGTGGCGCACGTCGTCTGGTATCTCAGCCAGTTCATGGTCCTGTACCCCGGCGACGTCATCAACACCGGTACGCCCGCCGGGGTGGCGCTGGGTCTCCCGGATCACCCGTACCTGCGCGCCGGCGACGTGGTGGAGCTGGAGGTCGCCGGCCTGGGGCGGGCACGCCAGACGTTGGTGGCGGCATGAGCGCGGAGTTCGCCGGGCTGGCGGCGCTGGTCACGGGCGGCTCCTCCGGCATCGGCCGCGCCACCGCCGTGGAGCTGCGCGAGCGGGGCGCCCGGGTGGCCGTCCTCGACCTCGACCCGAGCGGCCTGCCGGAGGGCATCGTCGGCATCGCCGCCGACGTGTCGAGCCGACCGTCGGTGCAGCAGGCGGTAGCCGCGGCGGCCGACGCGCTCGGCGGCATCGACGTGGTGGTCAACAACGCCGGGATCGGCGCGACCGGGACCGTCGCCGACCAGACCGACGACGAGTGGCACCGCGTTCTCGACGTCAACGTGGTGGGGATGGCGCGCGTCGTCAGCGCGGCCCTGCCCTGGCTGCGCCGCTCGGAGCACGCGTCGGTAGTCAATCTCTCGTCCATCGCCGCGCTCAACGGCCTGCCCGGCCGGGCGCTCTACTCGGCCAGCAAGGGCGCCGTGCTGTCGCTGACCCTCGCCATGGCCACCGACCACGTCCGCGAGGGCATCCGGTTCAACTGCGTCTGCCCCGGTACCGCCGACACGCCCTGGGTGGGACGGCTGCTGGCGCAGGCGGACGACCCGGCCGCCGAGCGCGTGGCGCTGCAGGCCCGCCAGCCCATCGGACGACTGGTGACGCCGGCGGAGGTCGCGAACGCGATCGTCTACCTCGCGTCGCCGCTGTCGGCGTCGACCACGGGTACGGTGTTGGACGTCGACGGTGGGGTCACCCATCTGCGGGTCCGGCCGTGACGATGGGCGGGGGTGTGCCGTGCGGATCGCGCTGTTCGTGACCTGCCTGGCCGACACCATGTTCCCGCAGGCGGCCACCGCGACGGTGCGTCTGCTGGAGCGGCTCGGCCACGACGTGGTCTTCCCGACCGAGCAGACCTGCTGCGGGCAGATGCACGTGAACACCGGCTACCCGCGCGAGGCCGTTCCCCTGGTACGCCGGCACGTGCGGGTCTTCGACCCGTACGACGTGATCGTCGCGCCGTCGGGCTCCTGCGTCGGGTCGGTGCGGCACCAGCACGCGATGGTGGCCCGGCGGGCCGGCGACGTACGGCTGGCCAGTCGGGCCGAGTCGGTGGCCGGGCGGACGTACGAGCTGTCGGAGCTGCTCGTCGACGTGCTCGGGGTGACCGACGTGGGCGCGTACTACCCGCACCGGGTCACCTACCATCCGACCTGCCACTCCCTGCGGATGCTGCGGGTGGGCGACCGGCCGCGACAGTTGCTGCGCGCGGTGCGCGGGCTCGACCTGGTGGAGTTGCCGGCGGCGGAGCAGTGCTGCGGGTTCGGCGGCACGTTCGCCGTGAAGAACCCGGAGACGTCCACGGCGATGCTTGCGGACAAGATGCGCCACGTGCTCGCCACCGGCGCCGACGTGTGCGCCGCCGGGGACGTCTCGTGTCTCATGCACATCGGCGGCGGTCTGTCGCGGCTGCGGACCGGGGTGCGCACCGTGCACCTCGCCGAGATCCTGGCCTCGACCGAGCAGAGCGGCACGCCCAGTGCCCGATCGGCGGTCCGGTCGTGACCCGCCGGACGTACCTCGGCATGCCGGCGACCGCGCCACCGGTGACCGCGCCGGCCGGCGTGGGGCACCTGCGCGGCGACGAGTCGTTCCCGGACGCCGCGCGGCGGAGCCTTGCCGACCCGCAACTGCGGCGCAACCTGCGCCACGCCACGACGACGATCCGGGCCAAGTCCGCGGGCGTGATCGACGAGCAGGCGGACTGGGAGCAGTTGCGCGCGGCGGGCGCGGCGATCAAGGCCGACACCCTGCACCGCCTGCCCGACCTGCTGGAACAGCTCGAGGAGAAGGTCACCGGGGCCGGCGGCGTGGTGCACTGGGCGGCGGACGCCATCGAGGCCAACCGCATCGTCACCGACCTCGTCCGCGCGGCCGGCGCGGACCGGGTCATCAAGGTCAAATCCATGGCGACCCAGGAGATCGGCCTCAACGAGGCCCTCGAAGGGGCCGGGATCACCCCCGTGGAGACGGACCTGGCGGAGCTGATCGTGCAGCTCGGCGACGACCGGCCGAGCCACATCCTGGTGCCCGCGATCCACCGCAACCGGGCCGAGATCCGGGAGATCTTCCTGCGCGAGATGCCCGGCGTCGACCCGGCGCTCACCGACGACCCGACGGCCCTCGCGGCCGCCGCGCGCCGGTTCCTGCGCGAGACCTTCCTGAGTACGCCGGTGGCGGTGTCCGGCGCGAACTTCGCCGTCGCCGAGACGGGCACCCTGGCCGTGGTCGAGTCCGAGGGCAACGGGCGGATGTGCCTGACCGTGCCGGACACCCTCATCACCGTGATGGGCGTGGAGAAGGTGGTGCCGACCTGGCGGGACCTGGAGGTCTTCCTCCAGCTGCTGCCGCGGGCGTCGACGGGGGAGCGGATGAACCCGTACACCTCGATGTGGACGGGCGTGACCCCGGGCGACGGACCGCAGGCGTTCCACCTGGTCCTGCTCGACAACGGGCGCAGCGCGGTGCTCGCCGACGAGGTCGGCCGGCAGGCGCTGCGGTGTATCCGCTGCTCGGCGTGCCTCAACGTGTGCCCGGTCTACGAGCGCGCCGGCGGCCACGCCTACGGGTCGGTGTACCCGGGGCCCATCGGGGCGGTGTTGTCACCCCAGCTCACCGGCATCGAGGACAACGCCTCCCTGCCGTACGCGTCGACGCTCTGCGGCGCCTGTTACGACGCGTGCCCCGTCAAAATCAACATCCCGGAGCTGCTGGTGCACCTGCGTGCCGAGGCCGTCGAGTCGCGACCGCGGCCCACCGCCGAGTCGATCGCGATGGCCGCCGCCGCGTACACGATGGACCGACCCCGGCTGTACGCGGCCGGGCAGCGCGCCGCGCGGCTGAGCCGGCTCGCCGGTCGGCGTGGCCGCGGGCTGCCCCCACCGCTGAACGGCTGGACCGCCAGCCGGGACCTGCCCGAGCCGCCGGCGCAGACGTTCCGCGAATGGTGGGCCGGGCGGTGACCTCCCGGGACCTCGTCCTCGGCCGGCTGCGGGCCGCGCTCGCCACCGGCGGCCCCGCGCCGGCACCGGTGTCCCGCGACTACGTCCAGGCCGACACCGTCGATGTGGACCAGTTGGCGCAGCGGCTGACCGACTACCGGGCGCACGTGCACCGGGCCACCGAGGCGGCCGTCGCCGCCACGATCGCCGACCTCCTGCCGGCGGGGGCCACCGTCGTCGTACCGCCGGGTCTGCCGCCCGCCTGGCTGCCGTCGACGGTGACCACGCTGACCGACGACGGCCTCGACCACGGGCGGATCGGGGCCTCGGACGCCGTCGTCACCGCCGCCGCCGTCGCCATCGCGCAGACCGGAACGATCGTCCTGGACGGCTCGCCCGATCAGGGCCGGCGGGTGCTGAGCCTCCTGCCGGACCGGCACGTGTGCGTGGTCCGCGCCGAGCAGGTGGTGGCCACCGTGCCCGAGGCCCTGGCGCGGCTGACGCCGCACCGCCCGCTGACCTGGATCAGTGGCCCGTCGGCCACCAGCGACATCGAGTTGATCCGCGTCGAAGGGGTGCACGGCCCCCGCCACCTGCACGTCGTCCTGCTGCCCTGACCACGCCGCGAGGCGCCCTTCGACGCGCCTCCAAACGGCACGGCTTTTCCTGATGCCGCCTCGTCGGCGCTCCCGTGCGGGCATCGTTACAGGCATCACGCACAAAGAGGTGAGGTAGCGCCATGCGCGCGGTAGTGCTCAGCGAATTCGGCGGCCCGCTGGTCGTCCAGGAGGTCGACACGCCGGTCCCTGGCGCGGGGCAGGTGCTCGTCCGAGTCGCGGCCAGTGGCGTCAACCCGTTGGACACGAAGATCCGCCAGGGGAAGGCCCCGCACGCCCGGAACCATCCGCCGGTCGTTCTCGGTCTGGACCTGGCGGGAGTGGTGGCGGAGGTCGGGCCCGGTGTCGTCGGCTTCGCCCCGGGTGACGAGGTGTACGGGCTCACCGGCGGGGTCGGTGATGTCCAGGGATCGCTCGCCGAGTACGCGGCGGTCGACGCCCGGCTGCTGGCCCGGACGGCGGAGTCGTTGAGCCTGCGCGAGGCGGCGGCTCTGCCGCTGGCCGTCGTCACCAGTTGGGAGGCGCTGGTGCACCGGGCGCAGGTGGGGGCGGGTCAGCGGGTCCTGGTGCACGGTGGGGCCGGCGGTGTCGGGCAGGTCGCGATCCAGATCGCCCGCGCCCGCGGCGCGGAGGTCTTCGCCACCGGTTCAGCCCGGAACCTGGAGACCATCGCGCGGCTCGGCGCGACGCCGATCGACTACAACGCCACCGAGGTCGAGGACTACGTGGCCGCGCACACCGGCGGCGACGGCTTCGACGTCGTCTTCGACACCGTCGGCGGCGCCACCCTGGACAGGTCCTTCACCGCCGTGCGCACCTACACCGGCCGCGTCGTGAGCGCCCTCGGTTGGGGTACGCATAGCCTGGCGCCGCTGTCGTTCCGGGGCGCCAGCTACTCCGGAGTGTTCACCCTGCTGCCGCTGCTGACCGGTCAGGGGCGTGACGCGCACGGCGAGATCCTGCGCGAGGCCAGCGCGCTTGCCGACGCGGGAGCGCTGCGCCCGCTGGTCGATCCCCGACGGTTCACGCTGGACACCGTCGCGGACGCCCACGCCGTCGTGGAGGCCGGCACCAGCACGGGCAAGATCGTCATCGACGTGCCCTGAGCTCACCGAGCCTGCTATTAGGGTTGCCCAGCTTCAGCGACGTAGACACCTTTACCGGGATGCCCCTCGACCAACCCGCGGTCCTTGAGGATGGTCATGACCCGGTTGATAGTGGAGATGTGCACGGCGTGCTGTTCGGCCAGCTCCCGCGTGGACGGTAGCTTCTCGCCCGGCGCAAGCTCTCCGGACTTGATCTTCCCGGCGATGTCGTTGGCTATGCGCCGGTAGTCCACTCTCTCGGTCGGCATGACTCGATCTCCGTAGGTCCCCTGGTTTCGGCGCTTCAATTCGATCACGGGAGGACCTGTTCCAACAAGTTTCATGAGCATCAAGACTTGACCTGCTCCTACAGGTAGGAATAGGTTGATTCGCGGTTGGGTTCCCTGGTTTCGGCAAACTCCTGGGTCCCGGCCGCCTGCCCACCTGAGGGAGCACGACGCCCTCAGGTGGGACCTCATCATCGTTGGGAAGGTGCTGACCGTGCCGATCGACGAACCGGTGTCCAAGGCGACCGAGCTGTTCATGGCGAAGCGGGTGCTCGACGCGCACTGGACTCGCGCAATCGGTCGGCCATGGCGGGTGGGTGGTTGCCTGGAGTGCAAAGGTCGCAAAGACTGCCCGCAGCTTGATTGGGCGATCGCACTGACAGCAGAGATGGCAGCCTTGATGTTTCAGAAGCGCTGACGTCGTTGTCAGCGGTTGTTGTCCATTTAGATGCGGATGGCGACGCCAACCGTCATCGGCCCGCGACACTCCCCAGTTGGCTCAGCACGGTGGGGTCGGTGATCCGGTCGTCGGCGGCGAGCATGATCGCCTTGGACAGGATCGTGGAGAGCATGGGGTCGTCGTCGAACGGCAGGTGCAGCCGACCGGTCTGTGCGCGCGCGGCGACGATGCACAGGTACGAGTCGTCGGGCTCCATCATGACGTTGCCCGACCCGAGGTGGATCCGGTACGCGCCCAGGTTGCCGCGCACCCGCAGATACCGGTCCGTGAGGTCCACCCGGTCGGCGATGGCCATCCGGGGCAGCAGCCGCGCGAGCGCGTCCCGGCGTACCTGCGCCGACGGGGTCAGCTCCGCCACTGCCGTGCGCTGCCAGTAGGCGGAGAACCGGTCCTCGCCGCGATCGGCCCACTGCGGGTCGGTGGCGATCGAGGTGACGCCGACGAACAGGTCGACGTCGCGCATGGCTTCGCTGAACACCAGCGGTGGCACGTCGATGACAGGTGCGGGGACCCACGTCGTCCCGTCGAGCCGGGCGAAGCGCACCTGGTCGGTCGAGCAGTACTCGACGTCGTAGTGGTGTGGATCCGGGTTATCGACGAGCGCGTGGTGAAAGGACGCCCGCCACGCGCCACCGCCGAAGATTTTGGTGGCTTCGCTGTCGTACCCGCCGTCCCAGGTCCCGAGGTAGCCGGCCTGCCAGCCACGGGCGCGCAGCAGGGCGTTGGCCTGCCGGTAGCGCAGGATGTGCCCGGCGAACCGGTTGGAGTAGGTGTGTGTCTTCTCCTCGGCCGGCGTGCGCGGGTAGACCTCCCGGAAGACCTGCTTGAACGGCTGCGTCAGACCGGTGGAGACCAGGTGGCCGCGCCAGGCCAACACGTCGGCGGTGCTCGCGCGGACGGGATGCCACAACCGGACCGACCCGGGCGCGAGGGCCCGGCCGTCCCGGTCGACGATCGTCCAGCCGTCGCCGTCCCGTCGGGGCAGGCCGGCCGTCCAGCGCTGGCCGTCGGTGCTGGTCTCCCACAGCAGCCGCCGCCCGTAGATCGCCGTGACCGGGTGGTCGAGGAAGCGCGACGACCAGTCCGGGTACGACCAGGTGCGCTCCTCCGACAGCAGTCCCTCGACCCGCTGGCGCTCGCTGACAAGCGTCGCGCCGACCTGCTTGACCACAGCCCGCAACCGGGCGAGATCGTCCCCATGGGACTGCTTCACCTGAGCCGGGACGCCCTTGAGGGTGACGCCGTCGCGGGCGAAGACCAGGCGTGCCCGCTCGCCCACGATCTCGACGGTCGCCTCGTACGGGCCGACAGGTGTGTGCAGGCACCCGTCCGGCCCGAGCCCGTGGTCGTCGACGGCCAACTCCATGACCTCGCTGAGCGACCACCCGCGCCGAGCGCCGAGCTGGGTCAGCGCGGCCTGGACCCGGCTGCGCACGGCCTTGTTGCGGACCGTCATCGCCAACCGGGCCAGCGTGCGCAGCGGCACGTCGCCGTCGCGGTCGGCCAGCAGGCGTACCGCCGCGATCGCCGTGCGCGGGGCGTGCGGGAATCCGGCGGCCTCGCGGGGCGCTGCCGCCGCGCAGGCGGTGGCTCGGGCCAGCAGGTCCGTCGCCCCCTCGTCGGGCTCCCGCGACAACGCCCAGACGAGGCCGCGCAGGAGGCGGTCCGCGTCGTCGTGGACGGTCCGCCCGTGGGCGGTGAACGCGTCGAGAAGCCGGCGGAGCACCTGCCGGCTGCCGGGCGCGGCCGCGAGCAGTTCGTCGAGGCGGCGCAGCCACTTCGCGGTCGCCGCCGGTTTGTCCAGCGCGGCGCAGTGCATGAGCACCTCCGGCACCCCGGGCGCGGTAAGGGCGGCCCCCAGGTCGGCGCGTACGGCGGGCCCGAAGGCGTCCCCGTCGTGCAGCAGCGACGACGGCAGGCGGCTGCCGGTGGTGCGGTCGATGGCCCGGCCGAGCAGCGTCACGGCGCGTCGGCGGGTCTTCGCCGCGATGAAGTAGTCGTCGACCAGCTCACTGACCAGGGCAGACAACGCCGGCACCAGGTCGGCCAGCTCGGCGGCCGTCAGGCGCGGCGCGATCAGGGCGGGCAGCTCCAGGTGGGCGCCGTTGTCGAAGCCGTCACCGTCGGCGACGATCTCCAGGCACCACACCAGGTCCGCCCGCGTGAACGGGACATCCTCGGTGGCGAGGCTGCGTACCACGTCGTTCAGCGCGGTGGGGATCGAGCCGTTCGCCGACTCCCGGTGCATGGCCAGGGCGGCACGGCGACGCTCCTCGGCCGGCCACGACTCGACCGCGGCCCACTCCGGCACGCTTGTCACCGAGGAACCCCAGAAGTACGTGCTGGCGATCCGCAGCACCGCCCGGATCCGTTCGTCGGCCTCGGGAACACCGGTCTCCACCTGTCGCCGGTCCGCGTCGCTCAGGCGCGGCAGGAGTGCCGTCCAGTCGCCCATGTCAGCCACCGACCAGGGCGACGAGCCGGACGAACGCCACGTCCGGGTCGGTGCGTAGGTCGATCTCCTCGTCGAGGTCCTCGATCTGGCGGTCGCCGACCAACAGCAGGAAACCGTTGCGGGCGAACGCGGCGCAGGCGCGATCGGCCTGCGCCACCCAGTCGAGTCGGCGGCCCGGAGCGACCTGGTAGCCGTTCAGCGTCGCCTCCGTGTCGGTCGGCTGCACCAGGCCCCGGAAGTGCCGCGGCTGCTGGGCGTTGAACCGCGCCACCTCCTCGCGCACGCGCAGCCGGACCAGCTCCCGCGCCGAGATGCGCTCCGGCAGGCCCGCCAACGGCCAGCTCTCGATGGCTCTGCCGGTCGCTGTCTCATCCCGAACGATCACCGTGACCATGCCCTGTGCTCCCTGCTCTGCGATGGGCGGCAGCATGGCACGACCGTCCGACGAAAAGCGGCGTCGCACCCGGCGGGGACGCTGCGGAAGGTGCCGCCCAGCACGTCACGTCAGCCGCGTGGGTCGTCGATGACGAGGGTGGCCAGCAGGGCGGGGTGGTCGGTAGCCCCGCCCATGCCCACCGAGCGGGCGCAGCAGAGCATGACGTCGGCGCTCGTCAGGATGTGCTGCACCGCTCCGTCGTCGACGCGCGGGTATCCGGCCGGCGGGCAGGACCGTACGTCGGCGTCGTCGCCGAGGCGGAGGTTGAGGTCGCCGCTGAGCACGGTGGGCGCGTACCCGCTGCTTCGCCGGACGGCGGGCAGGATCTCGTCGAGCAGATGGCCGCACTGGCTGAGGGCGACGGCGCGGCTGGTGGCCGCCAGGTGGGTGGTGCAGGCGTTGAGGGCGCCACCGACGTCGACGCAGAGCCAGGGTCGTTCCTCCGGGTCGGCGAGGTCCTGGGTCGGGTGGATTCCACTGTGTACGGCGTACCGGCCCTCGGCCGTCGCCAGCCGGGCCAACAGCCCGATGCCGTACGCCTGGCCGTTGCGGCACCGGGTGTCGGCGCCGCTGGGACGGTCGCCGGCGGCCTTAAAGGCGGACACGACACCCGTGCCGGGGTGGGTGGCCGCGAACACCGCCTCCAGGGTGGGCACGTCGTCCCGGCAGATCTCGTTGAGGGTGACCACCGCGGGTCGCTCGGCCCTGATCACCTCGGCGGCCCTGGTCAGCGCCCGCCCGGTGTAACAGCCGGCGCGACCGCTGTTGCACAGGTTCATCTGCAGCACCCGCACCGTCGTGGGCGTGGACGCCCCGGCAACCGGCGACCCGGCCGGCACCCCGGCGACGGCGATGAGGCAGCCGACGGCGAGGGCTCGGCCGATCGCGCGGTACGGGCCGAGGGGTCTGCCTCGACGGCGGGCGGTGTCGCCGGGCCGATCTGTCGACATGCGGGCTCCGGCAGGGGGAGGCGACAGTCGTCGCCGAGGTGCCCGTGATCCTACTGCCGGCCGTCGAGCGGCAGGGTCCGGCGCGAGCCCTATGGTGGGTCAATGATCACGTGCGTCGTGCACTACACCATCGACCCCGCGCAGATCGAGGCGTTCGAACGGTTCGCCCGCGCGTGGATGCGGCTCGTGGCCCGGCACGGCGGCGTGCACCACGGCTACTTCCTGCCCGCCGAGGGCGCCAGCGACCGGGCCGAGGCGCTGTTCAGTTTCGAGAGCCTGGCGGCGTACGAGCGGTACCGCGCACGGTTCGGCCACGACCCGGAGTTCGTCGCGGCCGACGCCATCCGCGACGAGTCCGGTTGTGTGGTGCGCTACGAGCGGACGTTCATGCGCCCGCTGCTGCCCGGCGACGACCTGGCCGCGCCGCGCTGACACGGGCCGTGCGGGGAGGGTGGACCCCGCACGACCCGTGTCGGTTCAGCGGTGTGGCCTGGGCGCGATGCGCGGCAGGACGTACGGCGGACCGGCGAAGATCAGGTCCGACTTCAGCTCCTGGTACGCCCGCTTGGGCTGGTAGTTCTCGTCGTAGATGGTGGCCAGACCCTCGGGCGGGTCGTTGAACCAGTCCGGCACCCACGAGTACTTGTCGCTGAAACCCCAGACGGTGTACGACAGGCAGGTGCGCACCGCGAGACACGCCTTCATCAGCACGCTGAAGTTGGCCGCCGACGCCTGCAGCCGGGGGTTGATCTCCTCGGAGTTGCCGGCCTGGACGCCGGCGGTCATCTGGCTGCGGACGTCGACCTCGGTGAACGCGGTGGCCAGGCCGAGCGCGGCGAACCGCTTCAGGGCGGCGGTCACCTGCAGGGTGTCGAAGTTGCCGTACTGGGTGCCCAGGTGGCCCTGCGAGCCGACGCCGTCGATCGGGA
Source organism: Micromonospora sp. NPDC049114 (assembly GCF_040648635.1). Lineage (NCBI taxonomy): Bacteria > Bacillati > Actinomycetota > Actinomycetes > Micromonosporales > Micromonosporaceae > Micromonospora > Micromonospora sp. NPDC049114. The sequence continues at coordinate 153,647 of NZ_JBEZEA010000009.1, forward strand.
CGCCCTGCGCGCGCAGCCGCTTGGCCATGTCGTAGACGAACTGCGTCTTGTCGTCGGCCGGGTTGCCCGAGCCGAACGCCTCGATGTTGTAGTCGTTGTAGAACAGCAGCGCCTTGGGATCGGCGGCGCGGGCCCAGCGGAACGCGTCGGCGATGTAGTCCGGGCCGAGGTTCTGCGCCCAGAAGCCCTTGTAGTGCAACGTCGACGGGGTGTCCCAGGGGTCGCTGACCGCCTCGTTGACGACGTCCCACTGCCAGATCTTGCCCCGGTAGTGGTTGACGACTGTGGTGATGTGCTTGCGCAGCAGCTCGCGCAGCTCCTGCTTGGAGATGCTGCCGTCGGCGACGCCGCTGGTCAGCCAGGCGGGCAGTTGGTTGTGCCAGACCAGCACGTGGCCGCGCACGGCCTGCCTGTTGCGCTGGGCGAACTCGACGAGCTGGTCGGCGGCCGTCCAGTCGTAGGTGCCCCGGGTGGGCTCCAGGCTCTCCCACTTCATCGCGTTCTCGGCCGTGACCGAGGAGAACTCGGAGGAGGCCAGCCGGCGGTACTGCGGGTCGCTGGCGTCGTTGAGAGCTTCCGCGTTCACCGCGGTGCCGATCTTCAGGCCGTGGCGCTGGCCGAGGGTCGCGAGGCTCTGTGTGGTCGGGTCGTACGGCCGGCTCGCGGTGGCCGGCATCGTGTTCAACGCCGCAGCGGTCGCGACGGCGACGAGGCCGGCGCTGATCCACCGTCTTGGCTTCATCTGCCTTCCTTTCGGCGATGATCGACACATGTCGATCTTTGAAGGGAGGGTGTGGCCCGGGGATGAGTGGGCGGGTGCGGTCTCGGGCTCGGTGGCGCTCCCCGAAGCACCGGAAACTCGTTCGAAACATTATGGCCGTCGATGGGCCTCGTCAACTCTGAAAACTTCCGGAAAAAAGTCGGGTGAGCTGCGCGACTGTGGACAGTCATCGGATGAAAGTTTCGACGGTGCGCGGCCCGCCCGGCGGGCCAACGACAGTGGGGACGGCACCGACCGCGATGGGTCGGCGCCGTCCCCACTGTGCGGGATCGGCAGCGGATCAGCCGCGCAGCCGCGCCTCGATGGCCTCGATGATGCGCGGACGCAGCTCGGCGGCGCGGATGACGGCGTCCACCGAGCCCACCTCGACGGCGCGTTGGATGTTGTGCACCCGGTCGAACTCCGTGGCCACCTCACCGAGCTTCTCCGCCCGCACCGACGAGCGCAGCTCGTCGAGCTCGGCGGCGAGCGCGGCGCGCTCGGTGCCGGCCGCGGCGGCGACGCGGGCCTCCAGGGCGCGCACCCGCTCGTCGGCGGCGGTACGGGCGTTGACGTCGGCGGAGAACACCACCGCCGCGGCGGGAGCACCGCCGAGCACCGAGGCGAACGACCCCTCCAGCGCCAGCACCGTCATGCTCGGGTTCAGCGCCTTGGAGAACACCACGAACGCGCCGCCGTGATAGCGCGAGATCACGCAGAAGACGATCGGGCCCTGGAAGTTCACGATCGCCCGGCCGATCTCCGCGCCGTACTCCAGTTGCAGCTTGCGCATCGACTCGGGCGAGCCGTCGAAGCCGGACAGGTTCGCCAGCACGACCAGGGGCCGGTTGCCGCTGGCCGCGTTGATGGCCCGCGCGGCCTTCTTCGACGAGCGGGGGAACAACGTGCCCGCCGTGTAGGTGTCCGGGCCGTCGGTGGGCGGGAACCCACGCCGCGGCACCGACCGGGACTCGATGCCGAGCAGGCACACCGGGATGCCGCCGAGGTGGGCGTCCTGCACGACAGCTGTGTCCGCGTCGGCCATGCCCGCCCACCGCTCCAGCACCGGGTGGTCCTGGTCGGCGAGGGCCCGCAGCACCGTCCGGATGTCGAACGGCTTCTTGCGGTCCGGGTTGGCCTCGGCGGAGAAGATCTCACCCACCGTGCGGAAGGGACTGCCCACCACGTCGTGCGGGAACGTCGAGACGTCACGGTCCACCGGGTCGGCGGTGGCCGCCCGCCGCGGCGCGTCCTCGCCGGGAGCGACGTACGTGTGCTCGTAGTGGGCCATCAGCACGTCCCGCGCGGCGGTCAGGTTCGGCGCCCAGTACTGCGCCTGCCCGTTCGGCCCCATCACCCGGTCGTAGCCGCCGATGCCGAAGTTGTCCTCTGCGGACACGCCGCCGGAGAAGTCGAGCGACTGCTTGCCGGTGAGCACCATCGCCGAGTCCGGCGTCATCACCAGGACGCCCTTGGTGTGCATGAGCATCGTGGCCTCGGCGTTCCAGTACGGCTGCGCGCCGACGTTGATGCCCGCCACGACGATGTTGATCTCGCCGCCGGCCTGGGTGAACTCGACGATCCGCTTGAGGGCGGCGGCGACCCAGTCCATGTTCTCCGTGCCCGAGGTCATCGAGATCCGGGCGCCGGCCGACAGCGCCCACCACTCCAGCGGCACCCGCATCCGCTCCGCCAGGTCCAGTGCGGCGATCACCCGCCGGCACTCCGGCTCGGACAGGGCGCCCAGCGACTTCGTCGGGTCGCCGAGCAGCACGACCCGGGTGACACCCTCGGGATGCAGCGTGGCTGGCGTGGTGACGACACCGGCGACGATCGCGGCGCGGTTGCGCCCCTTCGGCCGGTCCACCGGCACCAGCGCGTACGCGTCGTCGAGGTCGTGCTCGACGAAGTCACCGAGTCGGCTGGTCAACTCGTACGGGTACACCGTGTTGCGGCTGCTGGCCCGCAGCACCTTCAGCCGGTACTCGTCGAGCGGCTCGACCGGCTCGACCGGCGGCGTGCCGACGGTCAGCTCCGCGCCGCCCGCGGCGTCGAACGAGATCCGTACCGCGATCTTGGACAGCTCGCCGGTGCGACGGTCGCGCTGGCGCGCGATGAACAGGATCTCCTCCAGGCCGGCGCCCACCGTCGTCGGGCGCACGCGCCCGGCGATCATCTCCATCTCCTCGCGGGTCAGCTCGCTCGGCGGCCAGACGTAGATGACGATCCGGTTGGTGGTGAAGCGCGTCTTGGACGGCCGCCGCGACTGGGCCCGGCGGATCGAGTCGAGGCACGCCGCGACCGCGTCCTCGGCGGTCGGCAGCGCCACCAGCCGGCCGTCCTGCTCGCGCAGCTCGGTCAGGTCGCGGACCTGGGCGAACGCCACGAGACGCTCGTCGGCCGGGTTCTCCCGCGCTACGCACTGGAAGAGGTAGACCTCCTCGTCGGACGACGGCAGCCGGGTCAGGTCGAACTTGTGCAGCCGCTCCAGCTGCATCCGCTGCGCGATGTACGGGTGCAGACCGCGGATCAGCCGGTCCTCGACCATTGCGCCGTCCGACGGGCGGAAGGTGAAGTGGTGGTGCATGACCGCCCCGCCGCGACCCGCGACGGTGGCGGTGAGCCTGCGGACCCGCGCCGGCAGCGGATGCGCGGTGATCACCTCAAGCAGCGCGGCGGCCATCGCGTCGAAGTCCTCCGGCTGGTTCTCCCAACCGAGGTAGATGTCGGCGTCGACGGAGTCCTCGTCGCCGGCCAGCTCGGCGAGCCCCCGCAGCGCCCCGCCCAGCGCGTCGAAGCTCACCGCCGTGGAGACCACACTGGAGTCCGCGCGCTCGGCGACCACGAAGGCGCAGTCGGCGACCTCGCGGGTCCGTACCCGGGTGAGGGCCTTGTTGCCGTAGTAGCGGCGGGTGAGCACCTCCAGCATGACCGTGTTGTCCAGGTGGTCACGGACCAGTCGCTGGCCGAGCAGACGCACCAGCGGCTCGGTGCTGCGGACCATCTCGGCGATGCGCTCGGCGCGGTCGGGGGCGGCCGGGTGCGCGTCCAGGTGTCGCAGGTGCGCCCGGATCTGGGCGTAGACGCGGGCCCGGTTGCGGCGCAGCAGGGGCTGCGCGAACCAGGCGAACACCACGCCCCGGGCCAGGTCGGCGATGGCGGGGAAGCGGACCTGCGTCGCGGCGATCAGCCGCTCCAGCGCCAGACCGGCCGGCTCGCGCAGCGACTCGTCCGGCGGGGTCTCCCGCAGCCACTCGCGCAGCAGCGACGCCACGACCGTGGCGTCGGCGGACGCGCGCTGCTGGGCCAGGAAGATCCGGAACACGGCGGCTTCCAGGCCGGGGGAGCGCTCCAGGTCGGTGACGCCGTAGTGGCTCAGCGCCTTGGCAAGCCGCGCCTGGAAGGCGTCGGGCAGCCCGGCCCGCTCCACGTCGAGGCTCTGCAGGTAGGTGTGGAAGTACTCCCGGGCGCTGCGGACGTGGGCGCCGCCGTCCTCGCCGGTCGGCCGGTTGCGGCTCAGCTCGGCCAGGTCGGCGAACACGTCGACGAGGTCCACCTCCGCGGCCAGCGGTCGGTGCCCGTCCTCGGCGGCCATCCGCCGCACCACGAGGTAGTCGTCGAGCACCCGGCGGTCGTCGTGCGGGTCGACGTCGAAACCGAGCAGCAGGCCGCGCAGATCCTCCTGACCGCGCCGGCTGCGCTCGTACGCCCCGGCGTTGTCGTCGGCGGCGGGCAGGTCCAGCTCGACGCTGGCGACGCTCGGGCCGGCCGCGGCCTCGCCCGCGTCGTCGGCGAGCGGCTCCAGCCGCAGCAGCGGCGCCCCGGCCTCCACCTGGCTGCCCACCGAGACGGCGCACTCCTTGAGCCGGGCCCTGAACGGCGCGCGCAGCACCGTCTCCATCTTCATGGCCTCCAGCACCAGCACCGGCGCCCCCGCCTCGACCTCGGCGCCGACCTCCAGCGGAGTGGCGACGACGAGCGCGGGCATGGGCGAGCGCAGGACGCCACCCTCGTCGCGGCTGACCCGGTGCGTCACACCGTCGACCTCGACCAGGTGGGTCGGCCCGTGCGTGCCGGTGAGCAGGCGGTACCGGATGCCGTTGACGACGATCTGGCCGGTGTGCCGGTCGAAGCGGTCCAGCTCGACGTCGGCGGTGCGCACGGCGGCGCCCGCCTCGATGCCGACGCGGAACCGGTGCGCGCCGATCCGCGCCACCCGCATCCGGTAGGTGACCCCACGCAGCTTGAGGTCCAGCGGCCGGCCGCTGGCGTGCTGCACCTGCGGGCGGCCACCGGCGGCGGTCGACAGCAGCCGCTGCCGCTCGGCGCGCTCCTCCTCCTCGTACGACTCGATGGCGGCGGCGGCCAGGGCGACCGCGGAGTGCCGGTGCGTCACGAGTCGGCCTTCGCCCCGGACCCGGTCGATCCAGCCGGTGTCGGCGCTGGCGTCGATGATCTCGGGCTGGTCGAGCAGGTCGAGCACGAAGCTCTTGTTCGTCGCGCCGCCCTCGATGATCACCGTGGTGTTGGCCATCGCCCGGCGCAGCTTGCCGAGGGCCTCGTCGCGGTCGCGCCCGTACGCGATGATCTTCGCGATCATCGAGTCGAAGTCGGCCGGGATGGTGTCGCCCTCGCTCACACCGGTGTCCACCCGGATGCCCGGGCCGGCGGGCAGGTCCAGCCGCGCGATGCGCCCCGGTGACGGCGCGAAGTCCCGGTCGGGGTCCTCGGCGTTGAGCCGGGCCTCGATGGCGTGGCCCCGCTCGGCCGGCGGCTCGCCGACGAGCCGGCCGCCGGACGCGACGTGCAGCTGCGCCTTGACCAGGTCGAATCCGGTGGTCAGCTCGGTGATCGGGTGCTCGACCTGGAGGCGGGTGTTGACCTCCAGGAACGCGAACAGCCGGTCGCCGGGGTGGTAGAGGAACTCGACGGTCGCCGCGCCCCGGTAGCCGACCGCCACGGCGAGCCGCTCCGCCGAGGTCTTCAGCTCGGCCGCCTGGGACGCGTCGAGCACCGGCGAGGCCGACTCCTCGATGACCTTCTGGTTGCGCCGCTGCACCGAGCAGTCGCGGACGCCCAGCGCCCACGCGGTGCCCTGACCGTCGGCGATCACCTGGACCTCGACGTGCCGGGCGCCGGTGACCAGGCGCTCCAGGAACACGATGCCGCTGCCGAACGCCCGCGCCGCCTCCTGGCTGGTGCGCTCGTACGCGTCGACGAGTTCGGCCTCGTTGGTGACCACGCGGATGCCGCGTCCGCCGCCGCCGGCCGTCGCCTTCAGCATGAGCGGGTAGCCGATCTCGGCCGCCGCCGTCCGGGCGGCGTCCAGGGTCTCGACGGCGCCGCGGCTCCACGGCGCGACCGGCACGCCGACCTCCTCGGCGATCAGCTTCGCGCCGATCTTGTCGCCGAGCTGGCGCATGGCCTCCGGGCTCGGCCCGACGAACGTGACCCCGATCTTCTCGCACAGCTCGGCGAACGCCGGATCCTCGGCCACGAAGCCCCAACCGACCCACGCGGCGTCGGCACCGGTCTCGGTCAGGGCGCGCTCCAGCGTCGCCAGGTTCAGGTACGGGCGCGCGGAGGCCGGCCCGAGGTCGTACGCGATGTCCGCCTCGCGCACGAAGGTGGCCGTGCGGTCGACGTCGGTGTGGAGGGCGACCGTCTCGATCCGGCTGCCCGTCTCCGCGGCCAGCTCCCGGACCGCGTGGATGAGCCGCATGGCGGCTTCACCACGGTTGACGATGGCGACACGGTTGAACACCCGACTGACCCCTTTGGTAGACCATGATGTGCGTGCCGGAAGTCGACGGCTCCCGGCAGTGGTCACTTTTCCGGCTCCGGACGGACAGCGCCATGGCGCAACCGCCGAACCAACAGTCGCTCTGTTGTAGGAACCCAACAAAACTTTTTGGCTGTCGGGGCGTAGGCGTCGGATCTCCGCCCGATCCTCAACGTGGATGCCCAGATGTCCGTTGAGCGGGTGTTTGCCGTCATTTCGACGGTTGCGGGGCCGGGCTGGCCGCCCTCCGGTCGTCGGCAGTTGATCAAGAAGGTGCGGGTGGTTCACCCCGGACGTCCCCGTCGTTCACCGGCGGGTGATCCGCTGACCAGGAAGATCATCGCCGGCCCGGGCCAGTCGCCCGTCCGGCGGGAACCTGCGGGCATCGGCCCGCAACCGCACCGAAGAAGGGAACGGCGATGAGGCCATCGAAGCTCGTACGGCCGGGTCTGGCGCTGCTGCTCGCCGCGGGGCTGAGCACGCCCGCGACGGCGGCCGACGCCGCCGGGATCGCGACGACGACGTCGGCGTCCGTGGCCCCGGTCACCGTCACGTCGAGCGAGCAGCTCGCCCCGGGCGTCACCTACGGCTCGTTCCAGGTGGACACCCCGCGCGGCGCGGCAGTCGGTTACCTGCTCACCGCCGACCTGCGCAGGAACAGGGTGTCGGTGGACCTGCTGCACCCGGACACCGTGGCGCAGCGCCAGGTCGTCTCGGCGATGACCAACGCGCAGGGCGCGATCGCCGGCGTGAACGGGGACTTTTTCAACATCAGCGAGACGCACGCCGGCGTCGCACCGACCGGCTCGTCCTCCGGCCCGGAGATCGCCGACGGCGAGCAGCTCAAGTTCGCCGTGCCGACCGCCCAGCGCTTCGGACCCGGCCTCGCCCCGGGCACCTCGACCCGCGACGTGTTCGGCGTCGGCGTGAACGGCGAGGCGCGTGTCGACACCCTGAGCCTCACCGGCGAAGTCCGGAGTGGACCGCACGCGATCGCCCTCAGTGGCCTCAACCAGTACGCGCTCCCGGTCGGCGGCGTCGGCCTCTTCACCTCCGCCTGGGGCACGGCCTCCCGGGTGCGGTCGACCTGCGGCAGCGACACCAGCCGCAACGACCCGTGCAGCACCCGCACGTACGAGGTGACCGTCCGCCGTGGAGTGGTGAGCGCGGTGGGCCGGACGCCCGGTGCGGGCGCGATCCCCGCCGACACCCAGGTGCTGGTGGGCCGTGAGGGTGGCGCCGACGCGCTCGACGACCTCGCCGTCGGCGACCGGGTGACGGTCCACGAGAAGCTCGCCTCCGCCGGCGCTCCCAAGCTGACGTTCGCGGTCGGCGGTGCGCCGATCCTGCGCGACGGCGTGCCGCTGGCCGGCCTCGACACCAGGACCGCAGCCGTGCGCAGCGCGGCCGGCGTCAGCCCGGACGGCAGGACGGTGTATCTCGTCGCGCTCGCCGGCCGCGCCCCGGCCAGCGCCGGCCTCACGATCGCCGAGCTGGCCGACGTGCTGCGCGCACTCGGCGCGCACGCGGCGGTCAACCTGGACGGCGGCGGCTCGACCACTGTCGCCGTCCGCGAGCCGGGCCAGGCGGCGGCCACCGCCCGCAACAGCCCCTCCGACGGTACGGAGCGCGCGGTCGCCAACGGCGTCGGAATCTTCGTCGGCCGTCACTGACCGAGCTGTCCGGGTCGGCGCACCTGTCGCGCCGCAGTTCTTTCCTAGGACGCTTGAGGGGGTGTGCGGCCCGCCACGCGAGGCGGGCCGCACCGGGGAGGTCTAACCGGCCAGACGGCCGCGCGTGGAGACGAAGTGGTACGACATGACGGCGAACGCGGGGTCGCGCGTCAGTCGACGGAAGGCGGTGAGCTGTTGGGGCGACAGACCCGCCGCCAGCAGGTCCGGCTCCAACTGGCGGGAGTTCGTCTCGTAGAGCGACGTGCCGCTCGACCCGCCCGCCCAGCTCTGCGAGTGGGTGATGGTGTCCACGTCGACGAGGCCCGCGAGGACCATCTCGGTGTGCACGTCCTGCGCCCACCCCAGGTCGGCGCCGTGGTCCTGCAACACACCCATCATGGTGTCCATCACCTGCGCGAACAGCTTCGCGGCGTCGTCGCTCGGCGCGTTCAGCACCCGCACCGGCGTCGTGCAGTCGAACTCCTCGACGAGCAGCCAGCCGTCGGGCGCCAGCGCGCCCGCGAGGGTGCGCAGGACCCGTCGGCGCTCGGGCAGGTGCAGCAGCACGAGACGGGCGTGGACCAGGTCGAACGTGTCCCCGGGCGGGAGGTCCGCGCGCACGTCGTGCCGGCGTACGCGCAGGTTGCCCTCCGCCACGAGGTGCGTGGGGTCGATGTCGGTGGCCAGCACGTGCCCGTCCGTGCCGACCGCGCGGGCGATCCGCCGGGCCATCGAGCCGCCACCGGCCCCGACCTCCCAGCAGGTCGAGCCGAGGCGTAGCACCGGGCGGGCCAGGCGGCGCATCGTGATCGGGTCCAGGAAGGACTCCAGCGCCCGCATCTGCGGGACCGCGTCCGGTGCGCCGTTGTCGAAGGTGTACGCGCCATCACTGGTGGGGGTCGCCATCGTCTTCTGCCTCTCCGAGAGGGATCGGGTGACTAGCGGGGTGTCGGCCGGTGAGTCGACGGACCGGTTGACCTACGGGGTGTCGGCCCAGAGCCGAGGGTTCGATCGGGTCACCGGGGGCGGCGCGGTGGGGGCGATGCCGACGATCGCCTCCAGCGGACCCGGGTCGCTGCGCGCCTCGGCGGTCGGCCGGTCGTAGACGACCCGGCCGTACTCCAGCACCGCGACCCGGTCGGCGACCTCGATCGCGTGGCGGAGCTGCTGTTCGACGAGCAGCACGGTCAGACCTCCGGCGGCCAGGTGGCCGATGAGGTCGCGGACCCGGGCGGCCAGGTCGGGGGAGAGCCCCTCGCAGGGCTCGTCGAGCAGCAGCACCCGTGGCTGACCGAGCAGCGCGCGGGCGATGGCCAGCATCTGCTGCTCACCGCCGGAGAGCTCGCAGCCGCGGTGGCGTAGCCGTGCCGCCAGCCGGGGCAGCAGTTCGAGGATCCGGGGCACCGTCCAGCCCTCGCCGCCCGGCGTCGCGGCCCGCCACGGCGACGCCGCCAGGACGAGGTGCTCGGCCACCGTCAACCGGGAGAAGACCCGCCGGCCCTGCGGCACGAGGCCGACGCCGGACTGGGCGACCCGGTGGGGCTGCCGCCCGGCCACGTGGACGCCGCCGATCTCGATGCGTCCGCTGGAGGCGCGCACCAACCCGGCGATGGTGTGCACGAGGGTGCTCTTGCCCGCACCGTTGCGGCCCACCACTGCCTGGATGCTGCCCGGGTGCACCCGGAGGTCCACCTCGTGCAGCACGATCCCCCCGGCGTAGCCGGCGCAGAGCCGCTCCACGTACAGCATCAGGACACCCCGTCGGCGTAGGCCTGCCGCACCAGCGGCGAGGTACGGATCTCGTCAGGTGTGCCGGCGGCCAGTGTCCGGCCGTCGCGCAGCACGGTGACGGTGTCGCACAGGGCGTACACCAGGTCCAGATGGTGCTCGACCAGCAGGACGGCGACCTCCCGGGGCAGCGCCGCCAGCAGCTCGGCCAGCCGGTCGACCTCGGTGGCCGACAGCCCGGCCGCCGGCTCGTCGAGCAGCAGCAGGCGCGGACGGCCGGCGAGGGCCATGGCGATCTCCACCTGCCGGCGCTGGCCGTGCGCGAGGTGACCGGCGGGCACCGTCGCGAGATCGGACAGGCCCAGCTGTTCGAGCAGGTCGGCGGCGAGCCGGCGGGCCGTGCCCCGGGTCCCTCCGGGCCACCACCTCCGGCGTCGGATGGTCCGAGGCAGGGCGGCGACCTCGATGTTCTCGATCGTGGTGAGGGTCGCGAAGACCGCGGGGCGCTGATGGGTCCGGTTGATGCCGCGGCGGGCCCGCGCCGCCGGACCGAGCCGGCTGACGTCGCGGCCGGCGAAGCGCACCGTGCCGCGCTGCGGCCGTGTCGTCGCGCCGAGCACGTTGAGCAGGGTCGTCTTGCCGGCACCGTTCGGCCCGATCACTGCGTGTCGCTGGCCGTCGTGCACGCACAGGTCGACGTCGGTGAGCGCGGCCAGCGAGCCGTACCGCACACTGATCTTCCCGGCGCTAAGAAGGCAGTTCATACCCGCAGCTCCGGCGTCGGGCCGCGGTCGCGGGTGGGTGTCGCAGCCGGCTGGCGCGGCGCGGGGATCGGTGGCCGGGATCGGCCGCGCGGTCGGCGGACCCGGGTGACGCCGGTGGGCAGCAGGTAGACCGTCGCCACGAACAGGGCGCCCAGCACCAGCGGCGCGTGACCGGGCAGCACCCCGAACAACCAGTCGCGTACGGCGATGACGAGCGCCGCCCCGACCAGCGCGCCGCCGATCGACGCGGTGCCGCCGATGACGACCCCGAGCAGGAGCAGCGCGGAGGTGTCGAAGCCGAAGTCGGCGGGGGAGATGTACTGCTGGGCGACGACGAGCAGGGAGCCGGCGGCGCCGGCGATCGCCCCGGCGGCGACGTGCGCGCCGGACAGGTACAGCCCCACCCGGTGCCCGCTGGCCCGCAGCCGCATCTCGTCGTCCCGGCCGGCGCGCAGCAGCGGCCCGACCCGGGTCCGCAGCAGCAGGAGCACCGCGCCGACGAGTGTCGCCACGACGGCAAGCGTGTAGAGATAGCGGGCCTGGTCGGTCGCCAGGACCGGCAGCCCCCACAGGGGACGGACGGGGGTGATGCCGGCCAGGCCGTCCGTGCCACCGGTCACCGACCGCCAGCGCCCGAGGACGGTCACGGCGAGTTCGCCGATCGCCAGGGTGATCATCAGGACGATGACTCCCCGGGCCGGGACGATCAGCGGCAGGGTCACGGCGGCGAGCGTCGCCCCGGCCAGCGCCGCCACGGCGACCTGCACGACGCCGACGTCGGAGACCTGGCTGCCGAGCACGGCGCTGGCGTACGCGCCGGCGGCGTACGGCGCGGTCTGGCCCAGGGTGGGCATGCCGGCGACACCGGTGAGCAGCGCCACGCTCACCCCGACCAGGCCCAGCGCGAGCGTCCGGGCGAGGATCGCCGCGGTGTAGTCGTCCACCACCCACGGCGCCACGACCAGGCCGGCCAGGACGACCGTCGCGACGGCGAGGCGTACCCGGCGGATCACCTCGTCCCTCACGCCGCCGCCCACCGTGGGGCCAGGCCCCGTGCCCGCACGGCGAGCACGGCAGCCATGGCGGCGAACAGCAGGAACGGGGCGGCCGACGGCAGCAGCGCCACGCCCAGGGTCTGGATCTCCCCGATCGCCAGCGCCGCGAGCAGGGTGCCTCCCATGGATCCGAGGCCGCCGAGGACGACGACCACGAGCGAGAGCAGCAGCACCGTGTCGGCGGTGTCCGTCCCGGGCCCGATGATCGGGGCGCCCAGAACCCCGGCCGCGCCGGCCAGCGCGCCACCGGCGGCGAGCACACCGACCCGGATCCGCGTGGGGCTCACGCCCAGGCAGGCGACCATCTCCGGGTCGTCCACGGCGGCGCGGACCAGCATCCCGGCCCGGGTCCGCCGCACCGTCAGGTAGAGCCCGGCCGCGAGCGCCGCGGCCACCACGATGAACACCAGCCGGTACGCGGCGTAGCGGTGCCCGGCGACCGCCACCGACCCGTCGAGGGCGGCGGGCACCAGCACCTGCGGATCGTCGGGCCCGAAGCCGGCGACGAGCAGGCTGCCGCCGGCCAGCGCCACCCCGAAGGTCAGCAGCGCCTGGGTGAGATGGTTGCCGGTGGCGACAGGTGTGAGCAGGCCGGCGAGCAGCACACCCGCCGCGGCGGCGGCCAGGATGCCGACACCCAGCGCCAGGGCCAGACTCCCCCAGCCGCCGTCGAGCAGCGCCGCGGCGGTGTAGCCGCCGATCGCGTACAGCATGCCGTGCGCCAGGTTGAGGATGTTGGCGACGCCGAAGCAGAAGACCAGGCCCGCCGCCGCCACGAAGACGAGCAGCCCGTAGGCGACACCGTCCAGCGCCGGGATGACGTACGGGTCGATCCGGTTCGGGCCGGCCGCCACCGCGATCACCGGCCGATGGTCGCGAGGTCACCCACGACGGTGTTGGACAGCGCCCGACCGTCCTGGCGGACCTGACGCAGGTACCACTTCTGCACCGGCGAGTGCGTGACGGTGGAGAACTGCCACGCGCCCCGCGGGCTGGCGATCTGCCCGAGCTTGCCGATCTGCGCGTTGATGGCCTCCGGTGTCGGATCGTCGCCGGCGGCCCCGATGGCCCGGTCGAGCACCGCCGCCGCGTCGTACGACGCCAGGGCGTACGTCGTCGGCGACCCGTCGTGCTTGGCCTTCCACGCCGCGACGAAGCCCCGGTTCTCGGCGTTGTCGAGGTCGGGGGAGTAGTTGAGCACCGAGAAGATGTCCCGGGCCGCCTCGCCCTGCGCGTTGAGCACGCCGCCCTCGGTGAGGAACCCGGCCGCGTACAGCGGAACGTCCCTGATCTCGGACTGCGCGTACTGCTTGACGAAGTCGACGGCGGCGCTGCCGGCGTAGAAGGTGTAGACCGCCTGCGCACCGGACGCCTTGATCCGGGCGAAGTACGGCGTGAAGTTGGTGGTGGCCGGGAACGGGGTGAAGGTGGTCTTGCCGTCGGGGTTGGCGAGGGTTCCGCCGGCCTTGGCGAACGCCTCGGTGAAGCCGCGCAGCTCGTCCCAGCCACCCTGGTAGTCGGGGCCGATGGCGTACACCGAGCCCTTGACGTTGTCCCGGACGTGCTGGGCGATCGCGGCGCCCGGCTCGTCGGAGAGGTACGAGGTGTGCCAGACCCGGGAGACGTCCTTGATCTCGGGTCGGCCGTTGGAGCCGACGAGCGGGACCTTGGTCTCCTGCAGCAGCGGGTAGACGCCGGCCACCGAACCGCCGCCGACGATGCCGGTGAGCGCGGCCACGCGGTCCTGCTTGAGCAGCTTGGTCGCCGCGGGCACTGCGGTCGCGGCGCCGTTGCCCTCGTCGGCGACGACGAGGTCCACCTGCCGGCCGCCGAGCTTGCCGTCGTGCGTGTCCAGGTACAGCTCGAAGCCGTCGCGGATCTCCTTGCCGACGGACTGGTACGTGCCGGACAGCGAGGCGAGCAGGCCGATCTTGATGGATCCGCCGCCGGTCGTGCCGGGCTCGTCGTCGGCGCAGGCGGTGCTGGCGGTCAGCACGAGCGCGAGCAGCACCGCGGTGCGGGCACGGCTGCGCAAAGGGGTGGTGAGGGACATGTCGTCTCCAGGGGAAGGGGAGGGGTCTGTCGGTGGGGTCAGCGGCTGCGGGCGAGCGCCGCGCGGGCCGCTGGGGTCAGCGCGTCGCCGATCCGGTTGGCCAGCTCCGTCATCTCGTAGGAGACCTTGCCCACGTCGCACTCGGGCGCGGCGAGCACCAGCAGTGACGCCCCGTCGTTGAAGGCCATCGAGAACATGAATCCACCTTCGAGCTGGGTGACGTTGGAGATCACCGCCCCCGCGTCGAAGAAGGCCGCCGCGCCGCGCAGCAGGCTGACCAGGCCGCTGCCCGTCGCCGCGAGCTGGTCGGCCCGGTCCGGCGGCAGATCACGGGTGGCGGCCACCATCAGGCCGTCACTGGAGATGGCGATCGCATGGCTGACCTCGGTCGCGCGCTCGGCGAAGCTGTCCAGCAGCCAGCCGAGGTCCTGGTGGTCGGTCACGTGCTCTCCCTGTCGGTCATGAGTTGCCGCTGTTGATCGGGGTGCGCCGGCGGGCCGCCACTCCGCGCGCGTACGCGGCCATCGCGCTGGCGACCTGGGCCGGGTCCCGGTATTCGGAGCGTTGTTGTTGGTGCTGCTGCGCCACGGTGACGCCACCGGGCACCAGGTGTCGTTGCGGCTGCCGTTTCGGCAGGCCGGAGGTGGTGGTCGCGGCCACGTCGGGGGTGTGCGCCTGCGCGGCGGTACGCCAGGCGTCGTCGGCGGGGCTGGACCACTGCCGGCCGTCGGAGGAGTCGACGACGTCGGCGTGGAACCAGTGGTTGACCTGGTCGAAGATGAGCAGCTCCTCGGTCGGCGCGTCGCCGGGGTCCACGCTGGGGGTCGGGCGGAACACGGGCGCCGCCGGCAGGGTCCGCGCCGCGGGGGCGTGCCCGGCGGTCGGCTCCGGCCGCGGGCGGTACGGCGGGGGCGCGGACGTGCGGGCGGCCCGCCGCGACAACCGGCCGGGAGCGAGCAGGTACTCCTCCGGCGGCAACGACCGGATCATCGCCGCGGGCAGCGTCGCCTCGGCGAGGGTGCCGCGGCGGGGGCCGCGACGTAGTTGGACGCTGGCTCCCAGCCGGGCGGCGAGTTGACCCACGACGACCAGCCCCATGGCCCGCACGGCGGCGACGTCGATGGCGGGCGGCCGGGCCAGCAGCTCGTTGAGCTGCTGCAACCGTTGTGGGGGCAGACCGACGCCCTCGTCGCTGATCTGGATGATGACCCGGTCGCCGAGGCTGCGGCCGCTCACCCAGGTCTCGCTGCCCGGCGGCGAGTACGCGGTCGCGTTGTCCATGAGTTCGGCGAGCAGGTGCACGACCTCGTCGACGGACTTGGCGGCCACGGCGACGTCACCGTCGACCATGCCGAGCCGGATGCGCGCGTAGTGCTCGATCTGCGACAGGGCCGCCTGGAGCACCTGTTGCAGCGGGACGTCGTGCTGGCGTACCCGGCCGACGCCGACGCCGCCGAGCACGAGCAGGCTGGCGTTGATGCGGCCCATCCGGGTCGCCAGGTTGTCCAGGGTGTAGAGCTGGTCCAGGCGGTCGGGGTCGGTCTCGTCCCGTTCGACCCGGTCGACCTGTGCCAGGACGGCGTCGACCAGTCGCTGTTCGCGCCGGCTCAGGTGGATGAAGATGTCGGCGGTGTTGGCGCGCATGACGGCCTGTTCGGCGGCGGTCCGCACGGCGGCCTGGTGCACGGCACTGAACGCCTGGCCCAGCTCGCCGATCTCGTCGTCGCTGGAGGGTTCGAGGGCCGCGGTGGACTGTTGCCGGGCCAGCTCGTCGGGGTCCACGCTCGCGCTGTCGGGGCGTTGCAACCGGGCCACCACGGCGGGGAGTTGTTCGAACGCGACGGCGTTGGCCGCGTCGCGCAGCCGGCGCAGCCGGCGGGTGATCTGCCGGGCGACGGCCCAGGTCACGAGCGCGGTCAGCAGCAGCGCCAGCAGTACGCCCACCGCCTCGGCCACGGCCCGGCGACGCTGGTCGGCGTGGGCGGCCCGGACGTCGTCGAGCACGGCGGCGTCGACGCGCCCCCGCAGGTCGGCGAGGCGGGCGGCGCGTTGCTGTGTCGTGGTCACCCAGTCGGCGGTCTGCAGGCGCAGTGGCGTTCCCGGCTGGGCGCGGGACACCTCGTCCTGCATCCGTTGCAGGGCCAGCGCCTCCTTGCCGGTGCCGGCCTGCTCCCACCAGATGCTCCACTCGGTCGGGGCGAGGGCCAGGAACGACAGGCTGGACTCGGTGTAGCTGGTGCGGGCGGCGGTGATGTCCTGCTGGGTGGCGGGGGTCAGCTCGCCGGCCGCGACGGCGCGGAGCACGGCGACCTGCTGTTGGCCGATCGCCTCGGCGGTCTTCGAGAGGGCGGCCGAGGCTCGGATCCCGTCGGCGAGCCGGGCGTTGACGACGCCGTGCGAGACGTTCTCCCGGAAGGTGATCAGGTCGGCGATCGCGATGCGGTAGCTGAAGGTCATCGCGGACACCGAGGCGTGCTCGGCCGTGCGGACCTGGGTGCGCAGCGGAGACAGGCCTTCCAACGCCGCGTCGATGCGGCGCAGGAGGGTCGCGTCGGCGTCGGTGGGCACCTTGTCGCGCTGTCGGCGGTACCGCTCGACGGCGGCGTCGGTGGCGCCCAGCTCAACGCCGAAGGTGTCCTGCTGCTCCGCGTCGGGGTGGGTGAGCAGGTCGGCGGCGGCGGCCCGTTCGCGTTGCAGCCGGTACGCCAGGTCGCCGGCCTCGGCGCCGAGGCGTGCCACGACCTCGAGGTCGCTGGCGCGGGTCGTCTGGCGTGCGCTCTCGGTGAGCGCGAGGCCGGCGAACCCGATCACGGCCACCAGTGGCGCCGCCACGATGAGGCGCATCCGACCGGCGATCTTCCAGGCGCGTCGACTCCTCGGGTAGGGTCGGGCCGCGTGGGACCTCGTGCTCGACGCCAAGATTGACTCCCACGACTCGTCGATGACGGTCAATACGCACCTTGCCGAATGCAAGTCCCATTCCGCCGGAACCCGCGCTCGGAGGCCAGACCTGGCGGTGGTACAAACTGGCCGTACCAGCATCTGTACCCAGAGTCAGCGGCCGGTGGCGCGCGGCGGTCGGTCGCGGGTGGCCGCGCTCAGCGCTTGTCGTCGAGGTGCTCGGGCGCGCGGTGCGGCCCGGAGTCGTCCGCGTCCGGTTGGCTGCTGAGCACCTGGCCGATCAGCTCCCGCAGCTCGTCGATGGCGTCCACCACGGCGCCCGGGTCGCGCGCGTCGCGCCGACTCCGCTGGCGCGGTACGGGCGGATCGAGGCGCGTCTGCTCGGGGGTCCGTGGACCCCGCCGGCCGTCGGCCGCCAACTGCTCGGCCGCGACCTGCGGCCACAGCGAGGCCAGCACGCCGCCGGTGTCGAGCACGTCGTCGCAGCGCACCGCGAACTCGTGGCTGCCGAAGCGGCGGCCCGACTCCACCGCGGCGACCGTCTCCCGGCTGAACCGCACCAGGTCCGCCAGGGCCCGTTGGGTCAGTCCCCGTCGGACCCGGCAGCTGCGCAGCTCCCAGCGGAACTGTTGGCTGGCCGCGGAGTGAGCGGCGCTCGGCGGGGGCGTGTGCTCCATGCGCTCACCTTCGTGGCACCCACGAATCAACAGCAGGTGTCAGATCGAGATTGGCCGATGGGCTGAACATTCATAGGGGGCAATTCTTAACCCTGGACACGATGGGTGTGAAGACGTGCGGCGAGATGAATCGCCGCGCAAAGCGCGCGAGCCCACACGCCCGACCCGCCGAGACGTGTCCCGCCGGTCGGACCCGGCCGCGTCGGTCGGGCCCGCAGGTCAGCGCCGCCGGCCTCCTCGTCGTCAGGCGGCGGGTGCCCCGGTGGCGGCGGCCGGAGCTGCCGTCGGGCCGTCGGTAGGCGCGAGAATATCGATTGTCGCGACGAGTGCGTGGTGCGCGCGAAATGACACATTGGGTTTGAATGAGCGGCGGTGTTCGGGTGCCAGTCGGAGGCCGGGAATGGCGGCGGCGAGTCGGGTGAGAGCCACACCGGCCTCCAGTCGCGCCAATGCGGCGCCGATGCAGAAATGCGGGCCGTGGCCGAACGACAGGTGGTCGGCGGCGTCGAGGCGGCGTGGGTCGAACCGGTCCGGGTGGGCGAAGACCGCGGGGTCCCGGTTCGCCGCTCCGATCATCAGCAGACAACGCGCGCCCGCCGGAATCGTGACCCCACCCAGAGTGACCTCGCGGCGCGTCACCCGCAACCAACCGTCGATGGCGGGTGCGAAGCGGAGGGTCTCGGTCACGAAGTCGGGCACGGATCGCGGCTCGGCGACGAGCGCCTGCCATCGCTGCCGGTCGGACAGGGCCTCGTCGAGTGCGTGGGCGAGCAGACCGGCGGTCGTCTCGTGCCCGGCGACCAGAAGGTTGAAGGCGAGGCTCGCCACCTCGGTCACCGTCAGCACCGTGTCGTCGTCGTCGCGGTAGGCCAGCGCCCGGCTGATGAAGTCGGCGCCCTCGGGTCCACTGTCGAGTCGCCGTCGTACCAGATCCTGGCAGTAGTGCCAGAACTCCAGCAGTCCCCGGGCCAGACGTACCTGCTCGTCCGGGTCCGGCTGCCCCCAGATCAGGGCGAGCTGACCGTCCGCCCACCGCCGGATCTGGTCGACGTCGGCGTCGGGCACCCCGAGGATGTCCAGGATGACCAGCAGCGGAAGCTCGGTGGTGAACTCACCGACGAGATCCGCCCGCCGGCCGGCCCGGGCCACGAGTCGGGCCACCAGGTCGTCGACGCGGCGACGGACGATCGCGCCGTACTCGGCCTCGGCCCGGTCCGCGGTGTTGGCGAAGGTGGCCCGCAGGGCGCGGCGGGTGCGGGGGTGCGTCGGCGGGTCGGCGGCGGCCGTCGTGGGTGGCGCGTCGATCCGCATGATGACGCTCATCGCCTCCGGGCAGACCTCGTAGATCGGGGCGAGGGTGAGGGCGTTGCCGAACGTCGCGGCGTCGGCGAGGGCTTGTCGGACGTCCGCGTGCCGGCTGATCAGCCACAGGCCCAGATCCTCGGCGTAGGGCACCCGGTCGGGGTCGTCGAGAATGCGTCGCCAGGCGCTTGCGGGATCGGTGAGATAGACCCCGGAAAACGGATTCAACTGCATCGAACGCCTCCTGACGCGCCGCACTAAAACCAACGACGCTCGCATTCCGCACATCGCCGATGGCGGGCCGACAATGGTGCGCATCTGCCGCGCGTCCTTCACGGTGCGCCGGCTCGATGCACAAGTCAAGATTGGCAGCTATCTATTTGATGGAGTGCTAACTGTTCCTCGCAGAACCGTTCCGGAGCTGGCCGGATGCACCTTGCACCCCGGTGTTTGCCCGCTCCATCCTCGGGCGCGAGCCCGATCGCGACTCAGCCGCCCACACTGGTCGGTGGGATTGCCGGAATGTGCAAATCCTCATTTCCGGCAACGATTCCCCACGGACGAAGGTGACGCCGCGGCGAAAGGCGAACCCGCGGGGCGTTCAGCCGTCGGCTCGCTGAGCCGCCGGCTTGGTCAGGTGTGCCAGCCAACCGCCCAGGCGCCCCAGCGCGCCGGTCGATTCGAGCAGGGAGATTCCACCACCCACCATTGCCACCCCCGCCGTGGCGGCGATCATCCCGACCGGATACTCCCGGGCGTGGAACGCCAGCAGGCCCAGCACGGTGACCGCCGTCCCGCTGAGCGCCAGCAACGCGCCGGCGAGGGCGTCGCGCCGCTCGGCGAACACGAAGACGAGCGTCACGCCCAGCCAGCACAGGCCGGCCACCGCGACCAGGCCGGCGGTCGCCAGGGATCCGTCCCGAGCCAGACGCACGCTGGCGGGAACGCTCAGCACGCCCAGCGCGCCGGCCCGGGACCACGTCACACGGGCCTCCCGCAGCAGCGTGAGGCCGGGGCTGCCCGCGCCGAAGAGGTGCCGGCGGTCGTACAGGACGAGCAGGCCCAACGCCACGGCGAAGCTCCCCAGGATCACCCCGACGAACCGGGCGCCGGCCCGTTCGACGCCGAAGGCGTCGGCGACCACGAACAGACCCGCGGTGCAGATGCTGATCCCCGCCAGCGAGGTCAGGGCGGTCGCCCGGTCCTGGGCGACCAGCGCGGCGCAGGCGATCGCCACGACCGCCACCAGGGTGAGCGGCCCGGCCCACGACGACGGCGTCGACACGGCCAGCGCGACACCGACGACCGCGACGTAGAGCAGGATCCGGGGCAGCGCCGCGGCCAGCGGGGCCCGCTCGTCGAGTCGATTGTGGCCGTACACCACGGCCACCACCAGGATCACGGCGCCGACGGCGACCGGCGGGAGCACGGTGGCCAGCTGGTTCAGGGCCACTGCCGAGCCCGCCGGGCCGAGCCACCCGACCAACCGCAGCCGCCACCGCGCGGTCCCGGCCCGCGGCGGCAGGGGCTGCGGTTCGCGTACGGACGACATGCCGCCAGCCTCGCACCCGGTCGCCAGTCGCGGCGAGAGCTCGCCGCCGGCCGAGGTGCGGCCGGCGGCGAGCGCGGGGGTACGGATCAGGAGTACGGCAGGCGCAGCACCGACTGGTTGCCGATGCCCACCGTGGTGGGGTTGTTGCCGATGGCGGACCAGACCTCCACCCGCACGGTGCCGTTGCTCAACGTGCCCAACGTGCCGGTGGCCGAGGCCAGGCCGGCGTTCTGGGTGTAGTGCTCGTAACCGGGGACCGGGTCGGTGGCGAAGTAGCGCCAGGTCTCCGTCCGGTCCCAGCTGCCGTTTCCGGTCAGGTCGTAGGAGACGCGCACCTGCACCCCGTTGCCGACGGCCGTGCCGGCGTCCAGGAACAGGTCGAACGCGGTCTGCGCCCCGGAGTAGGCGAGGTTGAGGCCGGTCGCCGTGAAGACCTGCGGGTTGGTCGGCGTTCCGTCGTGGTTTCCGTTGGCGGCCGCGACAGTGGTCGTGCCCGCGCTGGCGGCGGCGCCCAGCCCGCCACCGGCGAGCAGGTAGCGCGTGGGCGAGCCCGAGCTCGGCGGCGGCGTGGTCGGCGGGGCGGTGGTCGGCGGCGCGGTCGTCGGCGGCGCCGTGGTGGGCGGTGCGGTGGTCGGCGGGTTCGTGCTCGGCGGCACGCCACCGGAGGCGTTGCCGCCACTCCACGTGTACGCCCCGGTGGTGGCCGTCTTTCCGGCCGCGACGGTGAGCCGGGTGCCGGTGGAGAACGTGACGGTGATCGGGTTCGCCGTCGGGTTCGACGCCACGTAGGTGCGCGTGCCGTTGCGGGAGAACACCGCGCTCAGCGGATGGTTGGCGGTGACCGACGTGTCGACGGTGCCCAGTGCCGCGAGGTTGCGGATCCAGTGGAAGGTGTGCGCCCGGCTCTCGCCCTCCTCGGGGGTGTAGCCCGGGTTGGCGCGCAGGTTCGCCAGGGCCGCGTCGGGGTCGCCGAGGGCCTGGAACTGCCAGAGGATGTCCTGCCACACCGTCGGCGGCCCGCCGTTGTTGCGGACCAGTTCGGCGTAGTTGGTGCGCACGTACGCCGGGTTGTTGCCGAGGTAGAGGTGCCCGCCGGTGACCGGCAGCAGGTTGATGCCCTGGATCATCTCCGGGTCGGCGCTGAACCAGGTGGCGTACGCGCCGCCGTCGCCCCAGACCATGCCGACCGTCGAGTGCCCGAAGGCGGCGGGGAAGTTCTGGTCGCTGGCGTCGAACCAGTACTCCTGGATGGCGGCGGCCTGCGTCGTGTAGAGGAAGACGCCGGCGTCGCGTACGGCGGTGTCGCCGGTGACCTGACCCCACTGGATGAGGGCGTTGGCGAAGTTCATCCCCTCCGAGGACGACTCCTGGTTGTTGCCCGAGCCGAACGAGCCGTGCCCGGACGCCCAGTCGTGGCCGGCGTAGATGTCGAAGTCGCGCAGGTACGGGAAGCGGGTGTCGTCGCGGCGGTAGTTGTTGGCGTCGCGGATCAGCAGGTCCACCATGCCGCCGTAGCGGCTGGTCGCGGCCCAGGAGGGGTCGAACTTGGCCAGGGTCGCGGCGGCGGCGATGAAGTAGCCGTAGTGGAAGTGGTGGTCGTTGAGTTCCTGGTCGGAGCCGTACGACGCCGGGTAGCCGATCAGGGTGCCCCAGTTGGCGTCGTAGTAGAAGAGCCTCTGGGTCTTGCCGCTGGACGCGGTGAACCAGTCGGTGAGGGTGCTGCGGATGGCGTTCAGCGCGCTGTCGCGGGTGGCCGTGTCGTTGACCAGGTCGGCGACCTCGGCGAGCCGGGCGGCGCGGCCGAGGCCCTTGCCGGTCCAGTACGTGTCGTTGCCCCGCTGGTCCATCGGGTTGCTCCGGGCGGCGGCCAGTTGGCTGGTGAGCGTGGCCAGGTCCGTGCCGCTGCCGTCGCCGACGGCCGGCAGTTCGGGAAGGACACCCTGGAACGCCATGGCGGTCCGGAACTGGTTGACCCCGGTGAGGACCTTCATCCGACCGCGCGCCGACGGGTACGTCGGCGTGATCGGCGTCGAGCCGGCCAGCGACTTCCACTGGTGCGGGTAGAGGCTGACCACTGTCTGCGTGGCGGTCCCCTCCCGGGCGTTGGTGGTGAACGCGTACGTCGTGCTCAGGCCGTTGGTCGCCGGGTCGTAGGCGTAGGAGACCCGGGTGCCGGTGACGTGGGCGTGCGCGTACCGGCCGTAGGTGCTGGCCAGGTCGGCGCGTTCGGTGGCGTTGGCCGTGGGAGGCAGCAGGGCCACGGAGAAGTAGCCGCGACCCGCGAGGGTGGAGGAGATGCGGCCGCCGCTGACGGTCCAGGTCGCGCCGCTGGGGGCGTACGCCACGTAGTCGTGGCCGTTGACCCGGAAGCCGATGGTGGCGCCGCTGTTGGACCACACCTCGGCGCCGGACGTGCCGATCACCGCGTCGCCGCCGCTGGCCTGGAAGTACGCGAACGGCAGGCCGTGGCCGATGGTGGCGCGCAGGGTGCGGCTTCCGTCGCTCCAGTACGGGCTGACCGTCCAGTCGGTCCAGCCGTCCACCTTGACCTGGGGCGCGGCGAGCCCGGCGACGCCGACGCGGATGTCCTGCACGTACGGGTAGTGGTACTCGCCGACGCCGGTCGCCGTGCCGCTGATGGCGGGTGTGGAGTTGGCGGAGAAGCCGAGGCCGTCGGTGAACGTGTCGTAGGACGTCGGGTGGGCGTGCAGGGGCTCGCTGAAGGCGCAGTCGGTGCGCTTCCACAGCAGCGAGGACCACCAGTCGTTGGTGGGTACGGCACCGGCGGGCGCGTTGGCGGTGGCGAACTGGCGGGGGTTGCTGGACATCGCGCCGCAGCCGGTGGGGAGCGCGCCGACCGGGGTGGTGGTGTAGCTGCCGGCGCCCACGGGTGCGGCCTCGGCGGCGCGGGTGACGGGGATCGTGAGGCCACCGACGACCAGGGCCAGGGCGGTGGCGGCTGCCAGTGCCCAGCGGCGGTGGGGGACGGGAGGTTTCATGGTGCCTCCATCGCGCGTCCCGGTACGGACCGTGCCGGCCCGGGCGCGTAGCGTCTGAATTGTGGAAAACGTCGATCGAGAGAGCGCTCTCTCAGGCGGCACGGTAATCGACCCCCGAGATCCCCGTCAATGTGTCGGTCCGGTTGCGTGCTGATGTCGCAAACTGATCGCCCGCCGCGCCGGCCCGGCCGTCAGCTCTCCGCCACGCCGATCCCGTCCAGGTCGGCGTGCAGCGCGTCCGGCGCGCGCATGCGCCACGCGTCGGTCACGAGTTCACTCAGACGCTCGACGGTGACCGCCGCCAGGCGCAGCATCACCAGCGGCAGGCCGTCGTAACCGGACGTGGTGAAGAAGACCTCCGGTTCGCCGAGCAGGAGAGCCTGCTTCTCGGCCTCGTCCCCGACGAACAGCACCGCGATGTCGCGCCGGATCACCCGGGGCCTGCCCGGGCTGCGCTCGGGATAGGACCAGACGAAACCCTTGCCGGCCACCCGGAAGTCGAAGCCCTCGCTCTCGATCTCGACCGTGTGGGGCAGGGCCAGGGCCAGACGGCGTACGTCGTCGGCGTCAGCCACCGAGACCCCGCACCGCGCGTGCCATCCGCATGCGCCGAGATTACGCACCGGGACCGACAGGTGGCGGGCGGGCCGCCCACCGGCGGCGTCAGCCGGCGGACAGGTCGACGGCGGCGGCGCCGACGACCGCCCGGTCGCCCTCGCGCTGGACGTAGCCGATCACCGTGGACTGGCCGGGGTCCAGATCCGGCGGCGTGGTCAGCTCCACCTGCCCCTGCTCGGCGTCCAGGGGCACCGAGGTGAAGGCGCGCACCACATTGTCCTGCCGCAGCGTCCGGCCGGCGTTCTCGCCGCGGGCGATCGCGCTGTGCAGGCCGCGTTGCACGAGCGCCACGTTCACCACCGCGCGCTGCGACAGCCGCTGGATCCGGTAGCCCACCACCATCCGCCGCCCGCCGTCAGCGACCTCTGCAACGGACAACGTGAGGGGCGCGGCGGCCGGCGACATCAGGGCGGACGCGACGGCCCTCGCCGCCTGGGCACGGTCGGAGCCGACAAACTCCACGGTGCCGTTGACGATCATCTGTGGGGTGTAGAGACGCCCGGAGCCGAAGCCACGGGCGTACGCCTCCTGCCGCGCCGTGTAGGCCGCGTCCGCGAACTGGTCGGGCCAGCCCAGATCGTCCCAGTAGTCGACGTGGAAGCCGAGGGCGAAGACGGGCTCTCCCCGCGTCCGGGAGTCCTGGTCGATCTCGGTCAGCAGCTCCTCGGCGGGAGGGCAGCTGTTGCAGCCCTGGGAGCTGAACAGCTCCACGACGGCGACGCCGCCGCCCGCCTCCGAGGACTGCCGATCCGGCTGACGGGCGGGGTCCGACCCGTGCGGCGATGGGTTCGTCATGGCGCGTCTCCTCCCAGAGCTGCCGGCGCCTGGGCGATTTCCCGTTCCCGGATCGACAACGCCTGGTCAGCGGGGCCGCGAGGGCGGACGGGTGCGTCCAGGGGCCACACGTGCCTCCCTACCACGAATCGACCGTTGCGCCCGGCGATGCCACTTACGGGTAAAGCCCGCCTGAGTGATGTTCTCCTCCGATAGCGTGCCAATGAGAGGAAAACTCTCATTCGTCACAAGATGCGGCTAAGGAGTCAGTAATGAAGCGCAGCGTAGCGCTAGCGGCGGCCCTCCTGGTGGGTCTGACCAGCGTCGGAACGCTTCCCGGAGCTGCCTGGGCCGACGGCGGCGGCCCGACCGGCAACCACGACGACCGCGGGGGAGGTGACTACCACCACGACAGCGAGGGCGCGGTCTTCGTCCAGACCAACAAGGCCGAGGGCAACACCATCAAGGTGTACGACCGCGACGAGGACGGCCGCCTCAGCAAGGCGGGTGAGTACGAGACCGGCGGGCTGGGCGGCTTCACGATCGGCGCTCCGGTCGACGCGCTGGCGTCACAGGGGTCGTTGACGTACCACCGGGGGCTGCTGTTCGCCGTGAACGCCGGCAGCAACACCCTGACCGTCTTCCGCGTCGACGGCACCCGGCTGCACAAGGAGCAGGTGATCTGGTCCGGGGGGCTGCTCCCGGTCAGCGTCACGGTCCGCGGTGGCCTCGTCTACGTCCTCAACGCCGGTGGCGAGGGCTCGGTGCAGGGTTTCCAGCTGCACAAGGGCCGCCTGTCGCCGATCCACGACTCCAACCGGTCGCTCGGCCTGCACAACGGCAACCCGCCCGCGTTCATGACCGCTCCCGCCCAGGTCGAAATCGACCCGGACGGTGAGTTCGTGTTGGTGTCGACCAAGGCCGCCAACGTCATGTTCAGCTTCGAGATCGGTCGCGACGGCGAACTGTCCCGCCGGCCGGTCATCAGCGACGCCGGGTCCGTGCCGTTCGGCTTCACCTTCGACACGGAGGACTCGGTGCTGGTCACCGAATCCGGCAGCAACGAGGTCGGCCGGTTCGACCTCGACGAGGACGGCGCCCTCGACCAGGTCGGGCCGTCGGTGCCGAACGGCCAGCAGGCGCCCTGCTGGATCCAGCGGGTCGGCGACTACTTCTACGTCGCCAACGCCGGCAGCTCCACCATCAGCGCCTACCGGGTCGATGACGACGGCAAGCTCCAACTCGTCCACGCCGTCGCCGCCGACACCGGAGGTGGGTCGATCGACATGACCACCAGCGACGGCTTCCTGTACGTCCAGAACGCCGCCGCCGGCAACGTGCAGGGCTACGAGGTGAAGGACGACGGCTCGCTGCGCCTCGTCACCACGGTCGAGGGCCTGCC
The DNA here is from genome assembly GCF_040648635.1 of Micromonospora sp. NPDC049114. Classification (NCBI taxonomy): domain Bacteria; kingdom Bacillati; phylum Actinomycetota; class Actinomycetes; order Micromonosporales; family Micromonosporaceae; genus Micromonospora; species Micromonospora sp. NPDC049114. The sequence goes on from NZ_JBEZEA010000009.1 coordinate 179,687, forward strand.
GACGTTCACCGACGGCATCGGCATGGAAGGCATCGCCGCCTCCTGACGGCCGCACACCGCTGGTCCCGGTCGCCCGCGACCGGGACCAGCGCACGTCCCCACCCGGCCCGGGCACACACCGCGCCGCGGTGGTTTCGGCGGAGCCCGCCACGGGGCAGAAAGAGAGTCGCTGACGACAACATCTTCGAAGGGACCACCCCCGTGGAAATCCAGGGCTTCTTCACCGCGATCATCATCGGCCTGGTCATCGGCGCCCTCGGTCGGCTCGTGGTGCCCGGCAAGCAGAACATCTCGATCGTGCTCACCCTGGCGATCGGCGTGCTCGCCGCGATCCTCGGCACGCTCGTTGCCGGCGGGCTCGGCGTGGACGAAACCGCCGGCATCGACTGGATCGAACTGCTCCTGCAGGTGGTGTTCGCCGCGATCGGCGTGGCCGTCACCGCCGCCGCGTACGGCCGTCGGCGCGTCTGACGTCCCCGCGCGGGCCCGCTCCCGATCAGGAGCGGGCCCGCGCGCATCGGGACCGTGACCGGGTGGGCCGGTCACGGGCGCTGTGCTTGGATGGTCCGGTGCAGTTCACCGTGACAGACGCGCCCACGCGGGAGCGGTTCGAGGCGCGCGACGAGACGGGCGCGGTCGCCGGGGTCGTCACCTACCAGCTGACCGGCGCCATCATCGCCTACACCCACACCGAGGTCGATCCGGCGTACGAGGGCCGGGGCGTCGGGTCGACCCTGGCCCGCGCGGTCATGGACGACGCGCGGGCCAGGGGACGCACCGTGGTGCCGATCTGCCCGTTTCTCGCCGAGTGGCTGGTCAAGCACCCGGAGTACGAGGACATCGTGGTGCGGTCCACCCGCAAGGTGAAGTAGCGGCCGGCCACCGCGCGGTGGACGTCGTCGAGCGGGGCGACGACGCCGACCCGGTGCAGGATGTCGACCAGCTCATTTTCCCTGGTTGTCGGTGCGGTGACGGTCGATCGTCTCGGCGATCCGCTTGATCCGGCGGAGTCGGGCATCCCAGGTGGCGCCGACGGCGGTCAGTTGGGCGACCGCACGCGCGAGCTGCGCCTCGTCGACCTGGTAGTGACGCTCCCGGCCGGCCGGCGCGGAGTGGATCAGGCCGACCCGGTCCAGGACGGCCAGGTGCTTCGAGACGGCCTGGCGGGTGACGGGCAGTCGCTCGCTCAGCGACGTGGCGGTGCCGGGCCCGCCGGCGAGCAGCAGGTCGATCATGTTGCGCCGGATCGGGTCGCCGATCGCCGACCACAGGGCGTCGTCGACGGCTGTGGTCATGACGTGGCGACCAGCCGGGCGACGTACGTGCCGAGCGCGGGGACGTAGTGGTTCCATCCGCTGACGTGGTCCTGGTACTGCTTCTCGAGCAGCGCGATCTCCCAGCCCATCTCGCGAAAACCGGTCTCGGTCATGCGGAGGCGGGTCCCGGTCGCGATCGGGACGAGGTCGAAGGTGACCAGCAACGACCGTCCCACCCGGTCGGGCTCGGCGAAGCACCAGCGAAACGAGAACCGCTTCGGCGGGTCGACGTCCACGACGGCGAGGTCGACGGTCGTCGTCTCCCCGGTCTGCGCGTCGCGCCACACCAACTCGCCGGTCGCGCCCGCCACCGGTTCGAACCGGGCGTCGTCCGGCCACCACTCCCGCACGTGCTCGGGTTGGCTGACCACCTCGAAGACCACCTCGGGCGAGGCGTCGATGTCGATGTCCCGTTCGATGACTCCGTACTCCATGCGTACCACCCTTTCGCAACCTTTGGTTGCGTCAGGTTACAACGCCCCGGTCGCCTCGCGCAACCGATGGTTGCGCATTCGGTCCGGGGTGCGGGGCACGACGTGCCGACATGGCGGTGACGGTACGGTCCAGGGTGGGCAACCGCCCCGCCTTCGCCATCGTCCCTCCACATCCCCGTCGGGAGACCTCAACGATGACAGCCGCCACCTTCCGTGCCCTGCACCACGACCGCCCCGCCGGCGACCCGCTCGTGCTGCCGAACGCCTGGGACGCGGGCAGCGCCCGGGTCTTCGCCGACGCCGGCTTCGAAGCGCTCGCCACGCCGAGCGCAGGGATCGCCGCCTCCCTCGGCTACGAGGACGGCTCCACCCCGGCCGCCGAGATGTTCGCCGCGGTGGCGAGGGTCGTGCGGGCCGTCTCCGTTCCGGTGTCCGCGGACGTGGAGGACGGCTACGGGCTCGCTCCCGCCGAGCTGGTCGAGCGGCTGCTGGAGGCGGGCGTCGTCGGCTGCAACCTGGAGGACTCCGAGGGGCACGCCACGCTCAAGGATCCGCAGCGGCACGCGGACTGGCTGGCCGAGGTGCGGGCGGCGGCGGGCGACGCGCTCGTCATCAACGCGCGCGTCGACACGTTCCTGTTCGGCTCGGGTGACCCGGCCGACGCCGTCGCCCGCGCGAAGCTGTACGTGGCGGCGGGCGCCGACTGCGTGTACCCGCTGCGGGCCCCGACCGAGGTCCTTCCGGTGCTGCGCGAGGGCATCACCGGCCCCATCAACATGGCCGCCGCGCCGAACCGGGAGTCCGTGACCGAGCTGGCCCGACACGGCGCCACCCGCATCACGTTCGGCCCGGGTATGCAGCGCTACGCGATGGCCGCGATCGGTGACCTGGCGGCCAACCTGCGCGCCTGAGGCACCGGCCGGCCGGCACGTCCTCCGAGGCGGGCGGCTCCGCCCGGGGGTCAGGCGTCGGCGCGGGCCGCCAGGGCGTCCACGAGGCGGCGGGCGGAGCCGGCCAGGTTCCACCGGCCGGCCAGCTCGAGCAGCCGCTCCGGGTCGGCGGGGGCGGTCGGCAGCGCGGTGGGCAGCTCCGGCAGAGCCACGTCCAGGGCGACCCGGACCACCGTCGGCGCGACGGCCAGGTAGTCGCGGGCGGCGGCCAGCTTGGTGCGCAGGCCCGGCGCGAAGGACGAGTCGGAGTCGTCCAGCGCGGCCAGGATGCCGTCGATGCTGCCGTACCGCTCGATGAGCCGAGCGGCGGTCTTCTCGCCGACGCCCGGCACCCCGGGCAGTCCGTCGCTGGGGTCGCCGCGCAGGGCGGCGAAGTCGGCGTACCGGTCGGCGGGCACCCCGTAGCGGGCGCGGACCGCCGCGTCGTCGCAGTCGTCGAGCTTGGCCACGCCGCGCCCGACGTAGAGCAGCCGCACGGCCCGGGAGTCGTCGATGAGCTGGAACAGGTCCCGGTCGCCGGAGACCACCTCGACCGGGCCCGGCTGGGTCACCGACAACGTGCCGAGCACGTCGTCGGCCTCGTAACCGGTCGCGCCGACGGCGGTGATGCCTACCGCGTCGAGGACCTCCAGGATCATCGGCACCTGCGGGGAGAGCGTGTCGGGGACGACCTCGCCGCCCTGCGGGGCCACCCGGTGCGCCTTGTACGACGGCAACAGCTCGACCCGCCACGCCGGCCGCCAGTCGTAGTCCAGAGCGCACACCATCCGGTCGGCGCCCCGGCCGCGGATGAGCGTGGCGAGCATGTCGAGGAAGCCGCGCACCGCGTTGACGGGCGTGCCGTCCTCGGCGCGCGCGGCGGACTCCGGGATGCCGAAGTAGGCCCGGAAGTAGAGGCTGGGTGCGTCGATCAGCAGGATCGGGGATCGGTGTGCCACGCCCGACAGCCTGGCACAGCCCTGCGACGATCACCGGTACGCCCGGCCGCCCGGCGGGGTCAGCGCCGCTCGTCGTGCCGGTAGACGGTGTCGCGTCGGGCGAGGTGCTGCACGACGTAGCTGGTCACCAGCAGCAGGATCGCTACCAGCACCTCGACCCAGGCGGCGACGCCGTCGGCCACGGTGAGCCCGATGACCAGCAGGACCAGGCCGACGAGCGCGAGGACCCCGGCCCACAGTTGCCGGCGACGGCGGGTCGCCGCCCGGTTCGCGTCGTTCGCTGTCACGTCGGCCCTTTCGGTCGCGGCCTCATGCGGACGTCCCGAACCCCAGGCTATGGCCCCCGCCCCCGTCCTACCCGGGAAACCACGGTGCGGGCGGGTCGTGCACCGGCGCAGACTGCCGGTGTGGCGTTTCTTCCCGGCCTGGTGCTGGCCCGCCGGTACCACGACGAGGTGGTCGCGCCGATCCTGCGCGGTCGTCTCCCCGCCCTGCGGTACGCGGCGGGGCTGCTCGACGGTGGCTCGGAGGTGCTCGGCCTGGACACGGCCCGGTCCACCGACCACGACTGGGGTCCGCGTGTGCAGGTGTTCGTCGGGCCGGCCGACGTCGCCGCGATCCCGCGGATCCGCGCCGTGCTGGACGCCGACCTGCCGACGGAGTTCCTCGGCTGGCCCACCCGTTTCGCCGGCGACGGCCGACTGGGCGTCGTCGACGCGGCCGGAACGCGGCACGGGGTCACGCTCGACGAGGTGGCCGGCTGGTGGCGGCGCCGGCTCGGCTTCGACCCGATCGCCGGGGTCGGCACGGCGGACTGGCTGGCGAGCCCGACCCAGCGGTTGGCGGAGGTGACCGGTGGCGAGGTGTTCCATGACGGCCTCGACGGCGCGCTGACCGCTCGACGGGCGGCGCTGCGGTGGTATCCGCCGGACGTGTGGCGGTACGTCCTGGCCGCCGTGTGGACGCGGATCGCGCAGGCTGAGCACCTGCCCGGCCGGTGCGCCGAGGTCGGCGACGAGTTGGGCAGCCGGGTTGTCACCGGAGGCATCGCCCGTGACGTGCTCCGGCTCGGTCTGCTGCTGCGCCGACGTTGGCCGCCGTACGACAAATGGCTCGGCACGGCCTTCGGCCGGCTGCCGGGCGCGGCCCCGGCGGTCGCGGCGCTGGTCGAGGCGACCGGCCCGGGCGACTGGACCCGGCGCCAGGCCGGTCTGGTCGAGGCGCTGGAGACCATGGCCCGGTGGACCGACGACACCGCTCTGGCGGCCCCGGTACGCGCCCGGGCCGGGCCGTTTCACGACCGGCCGTTCCTGGTGCTGCGGGCCGAGCGCGTCGCCGCCGCCCTACGTGCCGCGGTGACCGACCCGACGCTGCGCGAGCGGCCGCTGCTGGGCGCGGTCGACCAGTACGTGCACAGCGTCGATGTGCTCAGCCACGCGACCCGGGCTCGCCGGGTGGCCGACGGCCTGTGGTCGGGGTGACCGCAGCCGGAGATCGTGGACAGTTTCCGTCAACCGATGACGGAAACTGTCCACGATCTGCTCGGAGGTGCGATTCGGCGTCCGGGTCAGGCCGGGAGGGTCCAGCGCTGGTTGGCGCCGGCGAAGCAGTCCCAGATCTGCAACCGGGCGCCGTCGGCCGAGCTGTTGTCGGTGACGTCCAGGCACTTGTTGGACTGCGGGTTGCGCAGCGTGCCGTTGGACTGCGCCTGCCAGACCTGGGCGCCGCTGCCGTTGCAGTCGTACAGCTGCACCTTGGCGCCGTTGGCGGTGGAGGCGCTGGTGATGTCGGCGCACTTGCCGAGGGCGCGCAGCGTGCCGTCGCTGGCGACGGTCCAGGTCTGCGCGTTGGTGCCGTTGCAGGTCCAGAGCTGGATGGCGGTGCCGTTGGCGGTGCTGGCCGAGGCCACGTCCACGCACTTGCCGCCGAGGCCGGTGATCCGGCCGGTACGACCGGACGGCGGCGGGGTGGTGCCGCCCATGATGGTGTCGTACATGGCGCTGACCAGCGAGGTGGAGCCGGTGGTGTCCTGCGACAGCTCCCAGTTCATGACGCCGCCGGCGTTGGCGAGGGCCCACTGCGTCTTGCGCTTGACGGTCGGGACGCCGTTGTAGCACTGCTGCGCGCCGCCGGCGGTGGTGCAGTCCCGGTTGGCGTTGGCCGGGTCCAGGGCGACGAGCGCCGAGTACGTGTAGTAGCCGGGGCGGCTGTAGAACGGGATGCCGAGGACGGCCTTGCTGGCCGGCAGGCCGCGGGACTTCCACAGGTTGATGCTGTTGATCGACCAGTCGTAGTTGGAGTGCGGGCTGCCGCCGTCGTACGCCATGATGTTGAGCCAGTCGACCTGGCCGAACACGGCCGTCGGCACGCCGTCGAGGTAGTAACCCTCGGAGACGACGGCAGCGGTGAGCAGCTTGCCGCGGCTGTGCATGGCGCTGCCGAGCTGCGACATGAGCTGGCTGTAGTTGTTCGCCGAGGCGCCCGGGTCCGGGTACTCCCAGTCGATGTCGACGCCGTCGAGGTTGTACTGGTTGACGAAGTTGACCAGGTTGTTGACGAAGGCGCCCCGGCTGCCGGAGTTGGCCGCGAGGGCCTCGAAGGCCGAGTCGTTGCCGTCGTTCCAGCCGCCCACGGCGATCGAGACCTTGACGTTGTTGGCGTGCGCCTGCGACACCAGGGAGGAGAGCTTGCTCGGGTTCTCCACCGCGCGCAGGCTGCCGTCGTTGTTGGGCAGCACGAACGCGTAGTTGATGTGGGTGAGCTTGTTGTACTGGATGGTGTTGACGTTGCCAGCCCACGAGGGCATGTAGCCGACGCTCTTGAAGTTGTTCGGCAGCACCACTGCCTGCGCGGCGGTGGGGACGAGGGTGACGGTGGCGGCGGCGGTGGCCAGGGCGAGCAGGCCGGCGCTGAGGGCGCGGCGCAGTGGTGAGGACATCGGGGGCCTTCCCGTGGGCGGGGGACGACGCCCGCCCGCGCAGGGTTGTCGCGGGCGGGAAATACGGTACGCAGGAACGGGTGGGCCTCGAGGCAGCCAAATCTTAAAGAGTGTTAACTGTCGTCGTCAATCAACGCCGGTGGATTTCCTCGCCCGGGCGGATGTGGGCTTCTGGGGATGCCCAAACGACCGTTAAGCTCACGGGGTGGGAACCGATGAGTTGTACCCGCCGGACCGGCTGATCGCCGCCCAGCGCGCCACCGCCGCCGCCGGCCTGGACGCGCTGCTGCTCACGCCCGGCTCCGACCTGCGCTACCTGACCGGGTACGACGCCCACGCGGGGGAGCGGCTGACCTGCCTGGTGCTGCCCGCCGAGGGCGTCCCCACGCTCATCGTGCCCAGACTGGAACGTCCCGCCGCGGAGGCGGCGCCGACCACCGGCGTGCGCATCGTCGACCATCCCGACGGCGTCGACCCGTACCCCCTGGTCGTCGCCGCCCTCGACGGCCCGCCGGCGGCCGTCGGGCTCGCCGACCGGATGTGGGCCGAGCAGGTCCTCGCCCTGCGCGCGGCGCTGCCCGGCGCCGCGCAGCGGCTCGCCGGTGAGGTGCTGCGCGAGCTGCGCGTCCGCAAGTCCCCGGCGGAGGTCGCGGCGCTGGCCGAGGCGGGCGCGGCCATCGACGAGGTGCACCTGCGCATGGGCCGGTGGCTGCGCCCCGGCCGCACCGAGGCCGAGGTGGCGGCCGACATCGCGGCGGCGATCCGCGACGCCGGGCACGTCAGCGTCGACTTCGTCATCGTTGCCGCCGGCCCGAACGCGGCCAGCCCGCACCACGGCACCTCGGATCGGCCGATCGGCGCCGGTGAGCCGGTGGTGGTGGACATCGGCGGCACGATGCCGTCGGGCTACCGCTCGGACTGCACCCGCACCTACGTGGCGGGCGGGCCCGCGCCTGCCGACTTCGTGGACTACTACGCCGTGCTGCACGCCGCCCAGCGCGCCGCGGTGGCGGCGGTGCGTCCCGGGATCACCGGCGCGGCGGCCGACGCGGCCGCCCGGGAGCCGATCGCCGCCGCCGGTTACGGCGACGCGTTCCTGCACCGCACCGGGCACGGCATCGGCCTGGACGGTCACGAGGAGCCCTACCTGGTGGCCGGCAACGACCGGCCCCTGGAGGCCGGCATGGCGTTCTCCATCGAACCGGGCATCTACCTCGCGGGCCGGCACGGCGCCCGCATCGAGGACATCGTCGTCTGCACGACGGACGGCGTGCAGCGGCTCAACACCACCCCCACGGAGCTCATCGCGCTATGACTGTCGACCGGATCCTCCCCACCGACGAGGCCCACGACCTGCTGGACCTCGCCACCGAGCTGGCCGACCGCGAGCTCGCGCCGAAGGCCGCGGGCTTCGAGGAACGCGCCGAATTCCCCCGCGAGGTGCTGCGCACCATCGGCCGCGCCGGCCTGCTCGGCCTGCCCTACGCCGAGGAACACGGCGGCGCGGCGCAGCCGTACGAGGTGTACCTGCAGGTGCTGGAGATCCTGGCCAGCCGGTGGCTGGCGGTCGCCGAGGCGGTAAGCGTGCACACCCTGAGCTGCTACCCGGTCGCCGCGTTCGGCAGCGCCGAGCAGCGCAAGCTCCTGCCGGACATGCTCGGCGGCGAACTGCTCGGCGCGTACTGCCTCTCCGAGCCGCAGGGCGGCTCCGACGCGGCGGCGCTGAGCACCCGGGCGGTCCGCGACGGCGACGCGTACGTCGTCTCCGGCACCAAGGCGTGGATCACGCACGCCCAGGTGGCCGACTTCTACAACGTCTTCTGCCGCACCGGCGGGCCCGGCCCGAAGGGCATCTCGTGCCTGGTCGCCGACGCGGGCACCGCCGGCATCGCGCCGCAGGCCGCCGAGCGGACCATGGGGCTACGGTCCTCGCCGGTGGCGCAGATCGCCTTCGAGGAGGCGCGGGTGCCGGCCGACCGGCTGGTCGGCGGCGAGGGGGCGGGCTTCACCATCGCGATGTCCGCGCTGGACTCGGGTCGGCTGGGCATCGCCGCCTGCGCGGTCGGGCTGGCCCAGGCCGCGCTCGACTACGCCGTCGGCTACGCCCGGGAACGCCAGCAGTTCGGCAGGTCCATCATCGACTTCCAGGGCCTGGGCTTCCTGCTCGCCGACGCGGCCACCCAGATCTCCGCCGCCCGCGCGCTCACCCTGGCGGCGGCCCGGCTGCGCGACGCGGGGCGTCCGTACTCGATCGAGGCGGCGAAGGCGAAGCTCTTCGCCACCGACATGGCGATGCGGGTGACCACCGACGCCGTGCAGGTGCTCGGCGGCGCCGGCTACGTGGCCGACCACCCGGTCGAGCGGTACATGCGCGAGGCCAAGGTGCTCCAGATCGTGGAGGGCACCAACCAGATCCAGCGGTTGGTGATCTCCCGGGCGCTCGCCAGGAGCTGAGACGGCGGGTCAGCGCGGCGTTCGCCGTCGCCGTCGCGCCGATTTCCCGGTAGGTTGCTCGCCGTGGAGGAGATCGACCGCGCCATCGTCGCCGCGCTGACCGCTGACGGCCGTCTGTCGTACACCGACCTGGCCGAGAAGGTGGGGCTGTCGGTGTCCGCCGTGCACCAGCGGGTGCGCCGGCTGGAGCAGCGCGGGGTGCTCAAGGGGTACGCCGCCCGGGTGTCGTTCGAGGCGCTCGACCTGCCGTTGACCGCGTTCGTGGCGATCCGGCCGTTCGACCCGTCGCAGCCGGACGACGCACCGGAGCGACTGGCCCACCTGCCGGAGATCGACTCGTGCTACTCGGTGGCGGGGGAGGACTTCTACCTGCTGCTGGTGCGGGTGGCCAGCCCGGCGGACCTGGAACGGGTGCTGCAGGAGATCCGCACCTCGGCGAACGTGACGACGCGCACGACAGTGGTGCTGTCCACCCCGTACGAGAACCGCCCGCCGAAGATCAGTGCCGGGGCGCCGAGTCGGTCGCGGTCCCGGGCGCCGGAGGAGCCGGCTGGTTCCACCGCAGGATGACCTGCCGGCCGTGCTCGTGACCGAGCGCGCTGACGGTGGCGGTCTCCAGGCGCAGCCGTCCGCCGGCGGACGGTGGCAGGCCGATCCAGCGGGCACCGAGGACCCGCAGGCTGTGCGCGTGGCCGACGAGCGCCACGGTGCCCCGGTCCAGCAGCGGGGTGACCCGAGCGAGCACGCGGTCGACGCGTTCGCCCACCTCGCCGGGTGACTCCCCGCCGGGGCAGCCGTCGGTCCAGATGTTCCAGTGCGGGTCGTCGTCGTGGATGTCGACTGTGGTGCGGCCCTCGTACTCGCCGTAGTTCCACTCGCTGAGGTCCTCGTCGACCGCGTCGACGGTCAGCCCGGCCAGCTGCGCGGTGCGCAGCGCCCGGGAGCGGGGGCTGGCCAGCACGCGCACGAACTGCCGGCCGGCCAGGAACGCGGCGAGGGTGCGGGCCTGTCGCTCGCCGTCGGGGGTCAGCTCCAGATCGGTGTACGAGGTGTGCCGCAGGCTGGCGCTCCAGGTGGTCTCGCCGTGCCGGATCAGCAGGAGCTCTCCCATGCCGCCAGTTAACCATCGCGGTGGGGTGACGACTGCCGCCCTCCCTCAACCTATCTTCCTAGGATGCTCTACGCGGTGTGCCGACCGGCACCACCGGTTTCAGCACCGGGAGAGAGGGCATGCGAGCCTCGACAACCGCCAGACCGAGGAGGCGCGATGAGCTTCACCGAGAAGGCAAAGAACAAGGTTGAGCAGATGGCCGGCGCCGCGAGGGAGCGCGTCGGCGACATGACCGACAACGAGCGGATGCGTGGCGAGGGCGCCAGCCAGCAGAGCGACGCGCGCGCCAAGCAGGCCGGTCAGAACGTCAAGGACGCCGGTCGCAACGTGAAGGACTCCTTCACGAAGTGACCTGAGCGGTCCGCGGGTCCCCGGGTGCGCCGTCGCCCGGGGACCCGTCGTGTGCACGGTTAGGGTCGTGGGGTGACAGTGCTCCGCTCCCTGGTGTTGTTCGTGCTGGCCGCGCTGGCCGAGATCGGTGGCGCCTGGCTGGTCTGGCAGGGTTGGCGGGAGCAGCGCGGCCTGTGGTGGATCGCCGCCGGCGTCGTCGCGTTGGGCTGTTACGGCTTCGTGGCCACGTTCCAGCCGGACGCCAACTTCGGCCGCATCCTGGCCGCGTACGGCGGGGTGTTCGTGGCCGGCTCGCTGGGCTGGGCGATGGTGGTCGACGGCTTCCGCCCGGACCGTTGGGACCTGACCGGCGCGGCGCTGTGCCTGCTCGGCGTAGCAGTCATCATGTACGCCCCCCGCACCCCAACGCTAGGCCCCTAACCCACCCGGCCCCGCCCACCCCGGCCCCGCCCACCCCGGCCCCGCCCCACCACGTCGATCATGGAGTTGTGGCGGGGGATGAAGTGGTCGCGGTGCGCCAAACCCGGCACCACAAGTCCATGATCGACGCGGTGGGGGCGCGGGGCTGTGAGAGGGGCTTGCGTTTGGGATGATCAGCGGCGTGACTGGCGCTCGGCTTCGGCCGTTCTGGTGTGGCTTACTCGTTGCGGTGGCTGTGGTCGGCGGTGCCGGGTGCACGGCCTCGCGGGTGCCGCCGCCGGATCAGCCGGTCTTCGTCGGCTCGTCGACGGCTGCGGCCGTGCCCTCGGCCGGTCCCGCCGCGACGTCGGCCACTCCCGGTCTGCCCGTGGGCAGCCCCGCGGCGACGTCGGCAGGTCCCGCCGTACCGCAGACCGTTCCGACGCCGACGGCGCCGATGCTTCCGGCTGTGCCGGGGGCGACGCGGGTCGGGACCCGGGCGCCGGTGGTCGACCACGGGCCGCGGGTCGGTAACCGGGTCGCGTTGACCTTCGACGCGGACATGACCGACGGGATGCTCGCCAACCTGCGCAGCGGAAAGGTCCGGTCGTACGCCAACCTGCGCATCCTGGACCTGCTGGAGCGGGAGCAGGTGCCGGCGACGTTCTTCCTGACCGGCAAGTGGGTGCAGCGGTACCCGGACGTCACGCGACGGATCGCCGGTAATCCGCGTTTCGAGCTGGCGAACCACACGTACGGGCACGCGGCGTTCACCGCCGACTGTTACGACCTGCCGCGCCAGTCGGTCGACACGTTGGCTGCCGATGTGGCGAAGACGTTCGAGGTGATCGCGCCGTACGGCGGCCGGCAGACCCGGTACTTCCGCTTCCCGGGGCTCTGCCACGACGCGGCGGCGTTGGACGCGTTGGCGCCGCTGGGCGTGACTGTCGTCGACGGGGACGTGGTGAGCGGTGATCCGTTCGCGAAGGCGTGGAAGCCGCTGGTGCGCGCGGTGCTGGACCACGTACGCCCGGGTTCGGTGGTGATCATGCATGTGACCGAGGCGAACGCGGCGATGACCGATGAGGCGTTGCCGCACATCCTGGCCGGGTTGGCCGAGCGGGGGCTGGTGCCGGCGCCGCTGTCGCAGGTGCTGGCCGCCGGTTGAGTCGGCGGCCAGCACCTGCGGTGCGTCAGTCGTCGCGGTGGTCGTTCCACCACTGCTGGCCGCCCTCGGGGAGGGTGTCGATCGGGTCGTAGTAGGCGTAGCGCTTGTTGAGCGCCTCCAGGTCGGCGGACTCGATGGAGGTGCGGTAGTTCTTGGTCCAGTAGGAGATGCCGCGCTCACGGTCGTAGTCGGTGAGCATGTGCACCCAGCGCTTGCCGACGAAGGGCACGTCGCAGACGATCCGTGGGGTGGCGTAGCCGGGCAGGTAGCCCATGATGTCGTGCTGGAGCTGCTGGGCGTGCCAGACCGGGACGCGCCAGTGTTCGGCGTTGGGGATCATGTCGCACATGTAGAAGTAGTACGGCAGGATGCCGGCTTCGCCCTGGAGCGCGAAGCAGAGGTCGAGCAGCTCGGGTGTGGTGGCGTTGACGCCGCGCATGAGGACGCCCTGGTTGCGGACGTCGCGGACGCCGACGTCGAGGGCGGTCTGGGCGGCCTTGGCGACCAGTGGGGTGAGCGACTGGGCGTGGTTGACGTGGGTGTGGATGGCGAGGTTGACGCCGCGTCGGGCGGCGGTGCGGGCGACGCGTTCCAGGCCCTCGACGACGTCGGGTTGCAGCCAGTGCTGGGGCAGGCCCATGAGGGCCTTGGTGGCGAGGCGGACGTCGCGGACCGTCTCCAGTTCCAGCAGGCGCATGAGGTACGACTCGAGGTTGCGCCACGGGACGTTGGCGACGTCTCCGCCGGAGACGACGACGTCGCGGACGCCGGGGTGGGCCTTGAGGTAGGCGATGTGGGCGTCGTAGCGGTCGACGGGCTTGAGGGTGAGCTTGAGCTTGTCGACGGCGGGGGTGGAGTTGCCGACCAGGTCCATGCGGGTGCAGTGGCCGCAGTACTGCGGGCAGGTGGAGAGCAGTTCGGCGAGGACCTTGGTGGGGTAGCGGTGGGTGAGCCCTTCGGCGACCCACATGTCGTGCTCGTGCAGGCTGTCGCGGCTGGCGTAGGGGTGTGACGGCCAGTCGGTGCGTCGGTCGGAGGCGACCGGGATCATGTAGCGGCGGATGGGGTCGGCGAGCAGCGCCTCGGTGGTGAGCGGCGCGAACGGCACCATCGTGTTGATCATTTGTGGCGGCACCAGCATGGACATGGTGGCCAGGGCCTTCTGGTCGGCCTCGAGGTCGGCGTAGAAGGTTTCGTCGATCAGGTCACCGAAGACGGCGCGGAGCTGCTTGATGTTCTTGATGCAGTTGACGCGCTGCCACTGGGCGGATTCCCACTGGTCGCGGGTGACGGTGCGCCAGCCGGGGAAGCGGGTCCAGTCGGGTTCGACCAGGGGGCGGCGGTGGTATTCGTACGGCTGCCCGGCGGTCGGTACGGCGACCGGGGCGTGACGGGGTTGCGGGATGGTTTGGGTCACGGCCCCTCCTCGGTGGTGCGGTGGATCATCGAAACCCGAAGGCTACTGGAAAATATTCGGTACAGAAACTAGTCTGCCGTAAGTTTTCCCGCTACGCGAGCCTTGACCGGGGCTTCGAGCGGCTGGGCAGGGGAGGTCGGCGTGACGTCACCGGTGGGACTGCACCGCGTCGTGGAACCGTCGGGGGTGTTGCCGCAGGCGGCCTGGCGGCTGGACGCGTCCGCCGCGATCGCTGCGAACGAGGTGCGGATCCGGGTGGAGCGGTTGAACCTGGACGCAGCGAGTTTCCGGCAGCTGTCGGAGAAGCACGGCGGCGACGGGGATGCCGTGCGCGCCGAGGTGCTGGAGATCATCTCCACGCGGGGGAAGATGCAGAACCCGGTGACCGGCTCCGGCGGGATGCTGATCGGCACTGTCGAGGAGGCCGGTCGGCGGTCCCCGCTGGGGCTCAAGGCCGGTGAGCGGGTCGCCACGCTGGTGTCGTTGACGTTGACGCCCCTGGTGATCACCGACGGGCTGGCCCGCTGGGACGGGCGCAGTGAGCAGGTGCCGTGTGACGGGTGGGCGATCCTGTTCGCGCGGTCCATCGCGGCGGTGCTGCCCGATGACGAGGATCCGCAGTTGTCCCTGGCCGTGCTGGACGTGTGCGGGGCGCCCGCGCTGACCGCCCGGGTGGTGTCGCGCTACGTGGAGGATCGTCGGCGCGGTGGTGATCCGACGCCGGTGCGGGTCGCGGTGATCGGTGGGGCGGGCAAGAGTGGGTCGCTGTCCCTGGCCGCGGCGCGACGTGCGGGCGCCGCGCGTACCGTCGGGGTGGTTCCGGTGGCGGCGGAGCGGGACGCGCTGACGGCCGCCGGGCTGGCGTCGGTGGTGGCGTTGGCCGACGCCCGTGACCCGGTGGGGTTGTCCACGGCGGTGACCACCGCGCTGGGCGCCCCGGCGGATGTGACTGTGGTCTGCGTGGACGTGCCGGGGTGTGAGCACGGGGCGGTGCTGGCCACCGCGGACGGCGGCACCGTGATCTTCTTCTCGATGGCGACGAGCTTCTCCGCGGCCGCGTTGGGCGCGGAGGGGTTGGCGGCGGACGTGACGATGCTGGTGGGCAACGGGTACGTGCCGGGGCACGCGGAGTTGGCGTTGGGGCTGCTGCGCGCCGAGCCGGGGGTGCGTCGGCTGTTCGCGGCGCGGATCGCGGCAGACTGAGGTCATGACGAACCCCTCGACGTTGTACCGCGGCGGCGTACTGCACTGCCCCGCCGACCCGAGCGCGACCGCGCTGTTGGTGTCCGGTGGGCGGATTGCCTGGTTGGGCACCGACGGTGACGCGCCGCCGGCCGACCGGGTGGTGGACCTGGACGGGGCTCTGGTGACGCCGGCGTTCGTGGACGCGCACGTGCACGCCACGGACACCGGGTTGGCGTTGTCCGGGCTGGAGTTGTCCGGGGTGCGCTCGGCGGGGCAGTTGCTCGACGCGGTGGCGGTGTTCGCGGCGGGGTTGCCGGCGGACGCGGTGGTGCTGGGGCACGGCTGGGACGAGTCCGGCTGGTCGGACACGGCGTTGCCGGACGCGGCGGCCCTGGACCGGGCGGCCGGTGGCCGGCGGGTGTACCTGTCGCAGGCGTCGATCCATTCGGCCCTGGTGTCGTCGGCGTTGCTGGCGGCGTGTCCGCAGGCGGCGCAGGCGTCCGGGTACGACGCGTCGGGCTGGTTGCGGCGCGACGCGCACCATGTGGTGCGGGCGGCGGCGCAGGGGTCGGTGACGCGCTCGCAGCGGGTCGCCGCGCAGCGGGTGGCGCTCGCGCACGCGGCGTCGTTGGGTATCGCGGCGGTGCACGAGTGCGGTGGTCCGGAGATCTCCGACGAGGAGGACTTCACGGGTCTGCTGGGCATCTCCGGGGCGGGGTTGCCGGAGGTGTACGGGTACTGGGGTGAGCTGGGTGGCGCCGCGCGGGCCCGGGAGTTGGGCGCGGTGGGCGCCGGCGGTGATCTGTTCGCGGACGGGGCGTTGGGGTCGCGCACGGCGCACGTGTCGCAGCCGTACGGCGACGGTGAGGGCTGCGGGCACGGGTATCTCAGCGCGGAGCAGGTGCGTGATCACCTGTTGGACTGTGCGGCGCATGGCCTGCAGGGCGGGTTCCACGCGATCGGTGACGCGGCGATCGGCACGGTGCTGGACGGGTTCGCGGCGGCGGCGGCGACGCTGGGTGTGGAGCGGTTGCGCGCGGCCCGGCACCGCGTCGAGCACGCGGAGATCATGAACAAGTCGATGATCGCGCGGTTCGTGGAGTACGGGATCGTGGCGAGCATGCAGCCGGCGTTCGACAGGTTGTGGGGTGGCGCGGGCCGGATGTACGAGGCGCGGTTGGGCCTTGCGCGGTCGTTGGAGTCGAATCCGATGGGTGCGATGCATTCGGTGGGTGTGGCGTTGGCGTTCGGGTCGGATTCGCCGGTGACGCCGCTGGACCCGTGGGGGTCGGTGCGGGCGGCGGTGGCGCACCACAGTCCGGCGCAGCGGATGAGTGTGCGGGCGGCGTTCGCGGCGCACACCCGTGGTGGGTGGCGGGCGGTGCACCTGGACGTCGAGGGTGTGCTGGCGCTGGGTGCGCCGGCGACGTTCGCGGTGTGGTCGACGCCGGTGGGCGTGGAGCGGGGTTTGCCGGTGCTGGTGGCTGAGGACCCGGAGGTGCGGGGTCCGGACGATCCGACGCCGCTGCCGGTGTGCCGGCGGCTGGTGTTGCGCGGTGAGGTCATCTATGAGGAAGGGTCGTCGTGACCGGGAAACTTGACCTTGATCCGGTGTTGGTGGCGCGGGCGCGGGAGTTGGCGCGGCGGGCCGGGCAGCCGGTGGTCGACCTGGCCCGCAGCCACACGACGGTGTCGGTGGAGCGGGCGGTGCTGCGGCTGGCCGGGGTGAGCGGCGCCGACCCGGACGGCATTCCGTGGGTGAACCGGCTCGTGGACGCGGTCGTCGCGGACGTGGGGTTGGGTCACGGGGTGGCGGTGCCGGTGTTCGACGCCCTCGCCCGCGAGGGCACCACGGATGTGACGTTGCTTGCGCAGAAGGCCGCGGCGGGGTCGGTGCGGTTCACGCTGCCCACCGGGCGGTCGGCGACGGCGGCCCGGTCGGCGGCGCGCAAGGCGGTCGGCGCGGGTATCCGGCGGATCGACCGGCGGCGCGCGGAGCGGGACCGGCTGATCAAGCGGCACGGGGACCCGAAGCAGCGGCCGTGGATCTACCTGATCGTGGCGACGGGGGACATCTACGAGGACATTCCGCAGGCGCAGGCGGCCGCCCGGGCCGGCGCGGACGTCATCGCGGTGATCCGGTCGACGGGGCAGTCGCTGTTGGACTACGTGCCCGAGGGCGCGACCCGGGAGGGCTTCGCCGGCACGTACGCCACGCAGGAGAACTTCCGGTTGATGCGCGCGGCGCTGGACGAGTCGTCCAAGGAGTTGGGCCGCTACGTGCGGTTGACGAACTACGCGTCGGGCCTGTGCATGCCGGAGATGGCGACGCTGGCCGGCCTGGAACGGCTCGACATGATGCTCAACGACTCGATGTACGGCATCCTGTTCCGCGACATCAACCCGGTCCGTACGTTCGTCGACCAGCGGTTCTCCCGGCAGGTCCACGCCCGCGCCGGGATCATCATCAACACCGGTGAGGACAACTACCTCACCACCGCCGACGCGGTCGACGAGGCGCACACGGTGACGGTGTCGCAGCTGCTCAACGAGTTCTTCGCGCACGAGGCGGGCCTGGCGGACTGGCAGTTGGGCCTTGGGCACGCGTTCGAGATCAACCCGGAGGTGCCGGAGTCGTTCCGCCTGGAGTTGGCGCACGCGCTGCTGGCCCGGGAGCTGTTCCCGGACGCGCCGCTCAAGTGGATGCCGCCGACGAAGCACATGACCGGTGACGTGTTCCGGGGCAACCTGCTCGACGGGTTCTTCAACCTGGCGGGCGCGCTGACCGGCCAGGGGATCCTGCTGGTGGGGATGATGACCGAGGCGGTGGTGACGCCGTGGCTGTCGGACCGGGACATCGCGCTGCAGAACGTGCGGTACGTCCTCGGGGCCGCCGGCGGGCTGCACGAGGACTTCGTGCCCGCGCCGGACGGGTTCATTCGCCGCCGCGCCAACCAGGTCCTCGGTGAGGCGCTGGACCTGTTGGAGCGCATCGGGGAGCAGACGCTGCTCACGGCGATCGCCGAGGGCACGTTCGGGATCATGAAGCGGCCGGCGGACCGGGGCAAGGGCCTGGACGGGGTCGCCGCGCACGAGGCCGACTACTGCAACCCGGCCACCGACATCCTGGAGGCGGCGGCGTGAGCGAGCGTAGCGAGCGAACCGGCCAGCACAGCAGTCCCGCGCTCACGTCGCCGGCGCGAAGCGGCGGCGGCGTGAGTAGGCAGATCGTGCGTCCGTACGGGGACACCACCGGCGACGGGATGGTGCAGGTGTCGTTCACCCTGCCGGTGGCCCACGACAAGCGGGCCGAGGGCGCGGCGGTGCAGCTGGCCAACAAGATGGGCATCGACCCGGCGATGGTGGTGCACGCCAAGCCGATGGGTGACGGGTTCACGTTCTTCGTCGTGTACGGGCGGGTCAACCACCTCGTCGACGTCGACGCGGTGCAGGTGGTGGAACGGGACTTCCCGCTGCTGTCGGCCAAGGAGGTCAACACCGTCGTCAAGCAGCGGCTGCGCCGCAAGCTGTCGGTGGTCGGGGCGTGCATCGGCACCGACGCGCACACCGTGGGCATCGACGCGATCCTCAACGTCAAGGGCATCGCGGGGGAGAAGGGCCTGGAGTACTACCGGGAGTTGAAGGTCACCAACATGGGCGCGCAGGTCAGCGTGCCGGAGTTGGTGGAGGCCGCCCGGGTGGAGAAGGCCGATGCGGTGCTCGTGTCGCAGGTCGTCACCCAACGCGACGCGCACCTGCACAACACGCGGGAGATGTCGGCGGCGTTCCGGGAGGCCATGCCGGCGGGTAGGCGGCCCCTGTTGATCGTCGGCGGTCCCCGGTTCGACGAGTCGATGACCGACGAGTTGGGCGTGGACCGGATCTTCGGTCGGGGGACCACGCCCGGCGAGGTGGCCAGCTACCTCGTGCACGCCCTGATCACGCAGCGAAAGGCGATGGCATGACCGACGCAAGGCTCGGGTTGACGGTGACGCACCGGCGGTACGTGCCGTACGCGCACGCCCACTACGCGGGCAACCTCGTCGACGGGGCGTACGCCCTCGGGTTGTTCGGCGACGTCGCCACGGAGGTGTGTATCCGCACGGACGGCGACGAGGGCCTGTTCGCCGGGTACTCCGACGTGCGGTTCACCGCGCCGATCCACGCCGGTGACGTGGTGGAGGTGACCGCCCAGGTGTCCCGGGTGGGCAGTCGCAGCCGCACCCTGGAGTTGAGCTGCGCGGTGGTGTGTCGGGGCCGCCCGGACCGTTCCGCGTCCGCCGCCGAGGTCCTGGACCCGCCGATCGTCGCGGTCACGGCGACCGGCACCGTGGTCGTACCCGCCGGGTCATGACCCTGGCGGTCTGCGCGGACGTCGGCTCGACGTACACCAAGGCGGCCGTGGTGGACCTGGCCGCGGGTGTCCTGGTGGGCGCGGCGGCCGCGCCCACCACGGTGGGCAGCGACGTGCTGCACGGCCTGGACGCCGCCGTCGCGGCGGCCACCGCCGGGCTCGGGGCTCGTGACGTGCCGTGGTACGTCTGCTCGTCGGCAGGTGGTGGGTTGCGGCTGGCCGTGCTCGGCTACGAGGCGTTGGTGACCGCGCAGGCGGGCCGGCGGGTCGGGCTGTCGGCCGGCGCGCACGTGGTGCACGTGGCGGCAGGTCGGCTGGGCGCGGCCGACCTGACGGCGTTGCGGGCGGCCCGGCCGGACGTGGTGCTGCTCGTGGGTGGCACCGACGGCGGCGACGCCGACACGATCACCCACAACGCCACCCGCCTGGCCCGGGCCCGCTGGCGGGTGCCGGTCGTCCTGGCCGGCAACGCCGACGTCCGGGGGGAGCTGACCGGGCTGTTGGAGGCCGCCGGCGTGCCGGTGACGGGTGCGGACAATGTGCTGCCGCGCATCGGGGTGCTCGCCCCGGCGTCGGCGCGCGCGGCGATCCGCGCGGTGTTCCTGCGTCACGTCATCGGCGGTAAACGCCTGTCCAGGGGGACCCGGTTCGCGCGGCTGGTGCGCGCGGCCACCCCCGACGCCGTCCTGACCGGCGTGGAGGTGCTCGCCGACACCATCGGCGGGGACCTCGCCGTCGTCGACGTGGGTGGGGCCACCACCGACGTGTACTCGGTTCTCACGCCCGACGAGCGGGCCACCGGGCCGGGCCGGGAGGTCGCGGGCAGTCTGTGGCGGGCCCGCACCGTCGAGGGCGATCTGGGCATGCGGTGGAGCGCCCCCGGTGTGGTGCGCGCCGCCACCGAGGAGCGGCTGCTCGCCGCCGATGAAGCCGACGAGCTGGCCGCCGCCGCCGACCGGCGGGCCGCCGACCCGGCGTTCCTGGCCGCCGACGACGCCGAGCGGGCCGTGGACGCGCGCATCGCCACGCTCGCGGCGACTGTGGCGCTGCGCCGGCACGCCCGGGGCGCCGCCACGGGCGAGCGGGCCGGACGGGACCTGCGCGACGTGCGGCTGCTGGTGGGCTCCGGTGGGGTGCTGCGACACGCGCCCGCTCCCGCGTCGGGGCAGGTCCTGGCGGCGGTCCTGGCCGATCACGCGGGCGGGTGGGCGCTGCCGCGGGCCGCCCGCGCGGTCGTCGACGTCGACTACGTCCTGGCCGCCGGCGGGTTGCTCGCCGAGGAACACCGCGCGGCAGCGGGGGCGCTGCTGCGCCACCACCTGGGCACGCAGTGAGACACGCCGACCCGACACGCCGTGGCGCAACACACGACAGGCCGGGGGTGGGTTGACAGGAGACGGGGTGCAGCACGTACCGTCTTTGAGTCCTACCACGGGAAGCGGCTGTTGTTCGCTTCGTCCCTTCGTCCGCTGGCCGAGCGACATTTTCAGCGTCATCGTCGCGGCGGCCAGGTCCAGCGGGCGGGGGTCGGCGGGGCGGCGCGAACCGGTCGCGGTTACCGGTGTACGGGCAGGGTGAGGTGCACGGCCAGTAGACAACGGCCCGGCGGGGGCAGCCAGTCAACCGCCTGGTCGGTCCGAAGGTCGGCGTGCCCCATCCTCGCCGCACCGGCCGGGGAGGGCCTGGGAGCATCGGGGCGCGGCGAAAGCCGCGCCCCGATTTCATCCCCACCCCCCGCACCCCCACCCATCCCCGCGCCGATCTTGCAGTTGCTGTCGTCGTTGTGGGCGGGAATGCCCCTTGTGTCGGGGCCGAAAGTGCACGATCGCGGAGCGGGGCCCCCGGTGCGGGGCTATGCGGTCGGCGGGGGCGGCGGACGGGTAGCCTTCGCCGGGTGATCGAGGTGAAGCAGCGGTGACGACCCTGGACCGCGACGAGAGCCAGGCCCCCACGGTGATCAGCGCGTCGGTCGCCGTGCGTCGGCCGCTGCCGCTGCGTGTCGCCGCGCCGATGGCGGTCGCCGCCGGGCTGGCCCTGCTGCTGGCCTTCCCGCCGTACGGGGTGTGGCCCCTCGCGCCGGTCGGCGTGGCCCTGCTGGCCGCCGCCGCGCACCGGCGGCGGTTGCGCGCCGGGGCCGGCGTGGGCTTCCTCACCGGGGTGGCGCTGTTCGCGCCGCTGCTGGCCTGGACGAACCTGCACACCGGCTACCTGCCGTGGGTGCTGCTGTCGCTGCTGCAGGCCGGCTACCTGGCGCTGCTCGGCGTCGCCACCGCCTGGGTGTCACCGCTGGCCGACCGTGGCCGCTGGGCGTGGCCGGCGGTGACCGGGCTGCTGTGGGTGGGGCAGGAGGCGCTGCGCGACCGTACGCCGTTCGGCGGGTTCCCGTGGGGGCGTCTCGCGTTCACCCAGGACGACTCGCCGCTGCTGCGCCTGGCCGCCCTCGGCGGAGCGCCGCTGGTCACCTTCGCCGTGGCGGTCGTCGGCGGGCTGCTGGTCACCGCCGGCTGGCGCACCTGGACCACCCTGCGCCCCACCAGCCCCGGCGGCACCGACCCCACCGGCGTCCCCGGCGACACCGACCCGACTGGCACCCCCGGCGGCACCGACACCGACCCGACCCGCGCCCCCGGCGGCACCGACACCACCAGCGGCCCCGGCGACACCGAACCGGCCACCCGGCCCGGCGGCACGCGGCGGTGGACGCCGGTGGCCGTGCCGGCCGTCGCCGCCCTCGCGCTGGCCGGGGCGGGTCTGCTGGTGCCACTGGCCGCCACCGGGTCGGGCACGCCCGTCACCGTCGCGATCGTGCAGGGCAACGTGCCGCGCCTCGGGCTGGACTTCAACGCCCAACGCCAGGCGGTGCTCAACAACCACGTCGACGCCACCCTGGAGCTGGCCACGCGGGTCGCCTCCGGTGCGCAGCGGCAACCCGACCTGGTGGTGTGGCCGGAGAACTCCAGCGACATCGACCCGCTGCGCAACCCCACCGCCGGGGCCCGCATCTCCCAGGCCGCGGACGCGATCCGCGCGCCCATCCTGGTCGGCGCGGTGCTGCTCGGCCCGGGCCCGGGGCAGGTCCGCAACGCGGGCATCCTGTGGCGGCCCGACACCGGCGCGGACATGTCCCAGCTCTACACCAAACGCCACCCGGTGCCGTTCGCCGAGTACGTGCCGCTGCGCGAGATCGCCCGCCAGGTCAGCGACAAGGTGGACCTGATCCGCAACGACTTCGTACCGGGCAGCACCCCGGGCGTGGTACGCGCCGGCCCGGCCGTGCTCGGCGACGTCATCTGCTTCGAGGTCGCGTACGACGAGGTGGTCCGCGACACCGTCACCGGCGGCGCGCAGCTGCTGGTGGTGCAGACCAACAACGCCACCTTCGACGAGGCCGAGGCCCGCCAGCAGCTGGCCATGGTGCGACTGCGGGCGGTGGAGCACGGCCGGCCGGCGTTGATGGCCTCCACGGTCGGGGTGTCCGGGTTCGTCGCCCCCGATGGGCGGGTAAGCGACGCCACCGGGTTCAACACCCGGGAGGTCGTGGTGCGGCAGCTACGGCTCGACAGCGGGCGTACCCTCGCCACCCGCCTCGGCTGGTGGCCGGAGCTGGCCCTCGCCGGGCTGGCCGTGGCCGCCCTGGCCGGCGCGGGCGTGCTGCGCCGACGGCAGCGGGTCGTGCCCGGATAGCAACAGCCGGTACGCCGGCGGGAGCGGAGGAACCGTGATCCAGGCGACCGATACGATCCGGCGTCCGGACGAGGTGCCCGGCGTGGGCCGGGTGCTCGTGGTGATCCCCACCTACAACGAGGCGGACAACGTCGCGGCGATCGTGGGGCGGGTCCGCCGGGCCGCCCCCGCCGTGCAGATCCTCATCGCCGACGACAACAGCCCCGACGGCACCGGCGCGATCGCCGACGCGATCGCCGACGGCGACCCGCACGTGCAGGTGCTGCACCGCGAGGGCAAGCAGGGCCTGGGCGCGGCGTACCTGGCCGGGTTCGGGTGGGCGCGCGAGCGCGGCTACCACGCGGTGGTGGAGATGGACGCCGACGGCTCACACGCCCCGGAGGACCTGCCGGCGCTGCTGGACGCCGCCCGCGACGCCGACGTGGTGATCGGGTCGCGGTGGACCAGCGGCGCGCAGGTGGTGAACTGGCCGCTGCGGCGGCTGCTGCTGTCACGCTGCGGCAACCTGTACGCCCGTCTCGCGCTGGGCATGCCCGTCTCGGACGCCACCGGCGGCTACCGGGTGTACCGGATCAGTGCCCTGGACGCCATCGACCTGGAGTCGGTGTGCTCGCAGGGCTACTCGTTCCAGGTGGAGCTGTCGCGGCTCGCCCACCGGGCCGGGGTGCGGATCGTGGAGGTGCCGATCACGTTCGCCGAGCGGGAACGCGGCGACAGCAAGATGAGCCCGCGCATCGTCGCCGAGGCGCTGTGGCGGATCACCCGCTGGGGTGTGCAGGACCGGCGCCAGGCCGTACGCCGGGGTCTGCACGGCACCCCCACGGGTCAGGTGCGGTGGCCGTGAGCGCGGCCGTGTCATGCTGGATGTGCGGTACGTGTCGGTGTGCCGCGGGATGGCGATGAGGTGAGATGCGCCGAGGACTGAGGTTCGTGCCGGTCGCCCTGCTGCTGGCGGTGGTGCTGGAGTTGACGGTGTTCGTCCTGGTGGGGCGGGCGGTGGGGTTCGGCGCGGCGGTGCTGCTGGTGTTCGCCGCGTCGCTGCTGGGGCTGGTGCTGCTGCGCCGCGAGGGGATGCGCGCCTGGCGCGGGTTCCGCACCGCCGCGCAGGCCGGGCAGCCGCCGGGACGGCAGGTGACCGACGGGCTCGTCGGGTTGGCCGGCGCGCTGCTGCTGGCGGCGCCCGGTCTGGTCAGCGGTCTGGTCGGGTTGTTGCTGATGGTGCCGCCGGTGCGTCGCCTGGCCCGCGCCGGGGTGCAACGCACCGCCGAGCGGCGGGTGTCGTCGATGGTCGCCGGTGACCTGTTCGGGCCGCGTACGGTGCGGGTGCGCCAGGGTGCGCCCCAGCCGACACCGCGTCCGGAGCCGGAGCGGCCGGTGGTCGTCGACGGCGGCCGGGCCATCGAGGGTGAGATCGTCGAGCCGGGCCGCAACTGAACTTAGGCACACACGACGACGCCCCCGGGAGAACCCGGGGGCGTCGTGTCGTGCGGGTGCGGCTCAGGCGCGGCCGCGGCGGGTCCGAACCTCCTGGAGGCGTTCGGCGAGGATGTCCTCGAGCTCGGCGATCGAGCGCCGTTCCAGCAGCATGTCCCAGTGGGTACGCGGCGGCTTGGCCTTCTTCTGCTCCGGCTCGCTGCCGTCGACGAGTCGGGCGACGCTGCCGTCGAACTTGCATTCCCAGGTCGTCGGGACCTCGGCGTCGACGGCGAACGGCACCTCGAACTGGTGGCCCTTGGCACAGAGGTACTCGCGGGTCTGACGCGGCGCGAGCTCCGTGTTGCGGTCGGATTCGTAGCTGACCGCGCCCAGGCGGCTTCCGCGCAGCATACGCTCGCCCATGATCGACTTCCCCTCGTTCGTGGTGCTGGTCTTCTGGGTGTAACGGTGTCTTCCCGTCGCCCCATTCCCGCCCGAGGGCGTGAGGCGTCCACGGGTGAGCCGGACCCAAGGGTAGCCGGCTCAGACGGTGACGCCACGGCGGCGGCCTGTCGGGACCGCCACCGGGGATGTTAACCGCCCGGACGCGGTCAAGGTTGCGCCGGCGGGGCACCCGGGTCGGAAGCGCCCGCACCGCCGGGGGTGGCGGCGCCCAGGCGGGCCAGCGCCAACGCCAGGTCGCTGACCTGGTCGCCGAGCTGCGCCACCCGCCGCTGCGCCACGTCACGGTCGGCCTCGGCGGCGTCGAGCCGTACCGTCAGGGCGGTGAGCCGACCCTCGGCGGTGGCCGCGGCCTGCCGCGCGGCGCTCAGGTCGGCGGCGAGGGCGTCGCGCTGCGCGGCCGTAGCGGTCAGCTCGGCGCGCAGCCGGGCGGCCAGCTCGG
Source organism: Micromonospora sp. NPDC049114 (assembly GCF_040648635.1). Classification (NCBI taxonomy): domain Bacteria; kingdom Bacillati; phylum Actinomycetota; class Actinomycetes; order Micromonosporales; family Micromonosporaceae; genus Micromonospora; species Micromonospora sp. NPDC049114. The sequence continues at coordinate 204,706 of NZ_JBEZEA010000009.1, forward strand.
CGGCCTCCTGGCGGGCGTCGTCGGCCTCCGCGGCAACGGCCTGGGCGCGGTCGCGGGCCCGTTCGGCCTGTTCCCGGGCCCGGGCCGCGTCGGCGGCCTCGGTGCGGGTCCGCGCGGCGTCGGCGCGGGCCTGGTCGATCTGGCGGCGCACGTCCTGCACCTCGGCCTGCCACCGTCCGGCCCGCTCGGTCGCCTCGGCGGCGGCCCGGGTGGCCCGCTCGGCGTCGGTGCGCGCCGTGTCCCGCTCGACGGTCAGGTCGGCCGCGCGCTGGCGCTCGGTGTCGCGCTCGGCCCGCAGGTCACGCACCTCGGCGCGGGCCTGGTCCCGGTCCCGTTCGGCCTGGGCACGCAGCGCCTCGGCGGCGCTGACGTCGTGCCGCGCCTGATCGCGGGCGGCCTCGGCGTGTTGCGCCCGCTCGTCGGCCGCGGTGGCCTGGGTCGCCGCCTGCTCGGCGCGCTGGCGGGCGTCGTCGGCCTCGGCGCGTGCCGTGCGGGCCTGCTCGCGGGCGCGTGCCGCGTCGGCCGCCGCCGCCTCGGCGTCGTCACGGGCCTCGTCGCGTTCGGTCTGCGCCGCCGCGATCTCGGTGGCGGCCTCCGCGCGGGCCTGCGCGAGCTGGCGCTGCACGCCACCGGGGGACAGTTCGGCGTGCAACGCCTCGGTCAACGTCTCGACGATCTGGTCGAGACGGTCCACCGCCTCCCAGGTGCGGGCCACCTGACCGGGCAGGCCGGGCGCGTTGCGGTGGCGCATGCGGCTGTTGCGCGAGGCGCGCTGGCAGGCGCCGTCGTTGTCGCGGCAGTACCGAAAGGGCCGGCCCGCGCCGACACGCTGCGGCACCGGTCGTCCACAGTGGGCGCACGGGCGGGTTTCGGTGGGGGTGAGCGGGGCGTCCATCGAGCGCGAAGTCTAGTGCCGGCCGCTCAGCTCGCGGCCCGGGCGGTCGTGTCCAGGGTGTAGCGGCGTTGCAGCAGCAGGGCGGCGAGCATCGCCGCCGCGGGCAGCAGCCCGAAGCCGTAGCGGACCGCCACGAGCGCCGCGTCCGGCTGCACCGGCGACTCGCCCGCCGTGGACGCCACGAAACCACCAACGCCCAGGCACAGCGCGTACGCGTAGGGGCCGAGGGCCGCGCCGGTGGCCTCGGTGGCCGTCCACACCCCGGTGTAGGTGCCCGCGCCCGTCGCCGCACCGGCGCCGGTGTCAGCCGCAGCGGCGCGGATCACGTCGGGCAGCATCGAGAACGGCAGCAACTGCATGCCGGCGAACGCCACCCCGAGCACCGCCACCGCGGCCACCAGCACCGGCAGGCCCGCCGGGCGACCCACCGCCAGCACCAGCGACCCGGCCGCGAACGCGCCCTGCGCGCCGAGCAGCGCCCGCTGCTTGCCGACCCGGCGGGCCAGCAGCAGCCAGCCGGGGGTGACCAGCAGCGCCGGGGCGACGAACGCGGCCACCAGCACCGTGGTCAGGCCGGGGGCGCGCAGCTCGTACTCGGCGTAGTAGGGCACCCCGGCCAGGACCAGGTGGGTGGTCGTGGACATGGCCAGGTACGCGGCGACGAGCCAGCGGAACTGCGTGTCGCGCAGGGCGGTGCGCAACGCCCGCCACCCGCCGTGTCCCGCCGTCGTGGTGCTCGCGGCAGCGCCGCGCAACCGGGCGATGCCGGCCACTCCGACGAGCATGGCGGCCAGCATCCCGACGGCCAGGACCACGCCCATGCGCTGGTAGCCACCCCGGGTCGCGGTGTCCCCGCCGGTCAGCAGCGGGGCCAGCAGCCCGGAGGCCAGGATGCCGAGGGTCAGCACGACCATCCGGAACGCCATCAGCCGGGTGCGTTCGTCGTAGCCGATGCGCAGGTCGGCCGGGGTGGCCAGGTAGGGGACCTGGTAGGCGGCGAAGAGCAGGTTGCCGGCGACGAAGAACACCGCCACCCACGCGGCGGCCGCAGCGCCGGTCAGGCCGCCGGGCACGGCGAAGAGCGCGGCGAACGCGACCGGCAGGGCGCAGCCGAGCAGCAGCAGCCGTCGCCGGTCGCCCCGGCGGGCCTGCGCGACGTCGGCGCGGTGCCCCACCCAGGGGTGCAGCAGCACGTCGGCGATCTTGGGCAGCAGCAGCGCGAGGCCGGCCAGCCACGGCCCGACGGCCAGCACGTCGGTGAGGAAGTAGAGCAGCAGCAGGCCGGGCACGGTCACCCAGATGCCCATGCCGAGCGAGCCGGCCGCGAAGCCGGCCAGGGGGCCACGGGGCAGTGTCGCGTCGGTGGCGGCCGCGGGCCGCCGGTCGAGCCCCGTCATCGCCGCATCCTCTCCGCAATCCAACAGTTGCCGGATTGTAGGGGCAGAATGGCGGCCATGACCATGCCCCGACGCCGTCCGGGTCGGCCCCGGCGCGACGAGACCCGACCGACCCGCGAGGTGGTGCTCACCGCCGCCACCGCGCTGTTCGCCGAGCGCGGCTTCGACGCCGTCGGGCTGCGGGAGGTCGCGGCGGCCGCCGGGGTGGACGTCGCGACGGTCGCCCACCACACGGGGCCGAAGGCGGCGCTCTACGAGGCCTGCTTCGCGCGGGTGTTCGCCGTCGAGCGGGAGGTCCTCACCGAGGCCGCCGCGCGGGCCCGCGCGGCCCTGGACTCCGGGCCGGGCGCGGCGCGGCGGGCGCTGCACGACCTGGTGGACGCGTTCGTGGACTTCCTCGAGGACCACCCGGAGACCACCGCGCTGTGGCTGCGGCGCTGGTTGGAGCCGCAGCGGCACGCCGAGCTGGACGAGCGCTACGCCGAGCCGCTGTACCGGCTGGTGGCCGAGCTGCTGACCGCCGCGGCGGCCGCCGGCGCGCTGACCGAGCCGACCCCGCACATCACCGTACGCAGCCTGGTCTGGGCGACGCACGGGCACGTCGTGGCGCTCGCCGCGGGAACGCCGGGCGCGCGGGAACGGCGCGAGTTCCGAGCGTTCGTGCACCGCCTCCTGGACGGGCTCTACGGACCGCCGGGCCCTTGACGGGCCGCCGCTACCCGACGATTATCCATCGGACGTTGGATTAATTGGGGGCAGCGATGCAGGCACCACCCAGGGTTGCGGTGATCGGCGCCGGCGCGGCCGGGCTCGCCGCCGTCAAGGCACTGCGCGACGCGGCAGTCGCGGTGGTCTGCTTCGAGGCCACCGACCAGGTCGGCGGCCTCTGGGTGTACGGGGCGCCCGACTCGCCCGCGTACCGCACGCTGCACCTGAACACCAGCCGCGGCCGCACCGAGTTCGCCGACCACCCGATGCCCGCCGACTGGCCCGACTACCCGGACCACACGCGGGTCGCCGGCTACCTGGCCGACTACGCCGACCGGTTCGGGCTGCACGACGCCATCCGCCTGCGGCACACCGTCGAGCGGGTCACCCGGCAACCCGACGGCACGTGGACGGTCGCCGCCAGCGGGCCGGACGGGCCGGTCGAGGTCACCGTCGAGGCCGTGGTCGTCGCCAACGGCCACAACCGGGTGCCCCGGCTGCCCGACCCGCCGTACCCCGGCGCCAGCACGGCCGAGCAGCTGCACAGCCACGACTACCGGGGCCCCGAGCAGTTGACCGGGAAACGCGTCCTGGTCGTCGGGGGCGGCAACTCGGCGATGGACATCGCGGTGGACGCCTCGTACGCCGCCGAGCGGACCCTGCTGTCGCTGCGCCGGGGCGTCTGGGTGGTGCCCAAGTACCTGCTGGGCCGCCCGTCGGACACCCTCAACGGCGCGCTGGCCCGCCGGCTGCCGTGGCGACTGCGCCAGCGCATCAGCCAGACGATGCTCACCGCCACCGTCGGCAGCCCCGCCCGCTACGGGCTCCCCGCGCCCACGCACGGCTTCCTGCAGGACCACCCGACGCTCTCCGACGGGCTGCTGTCCCGGCTGACCCACGGCGACGTCGAAGCCCGCCCCGGCGTCGCCGCCCTGCACGGCGACCGGGTCGAGTTCACCGACGGCCGTACCGACGAGGTCGACCTGATCGTCTGGTGTACCGGCTACCGGGTGGAGATCGGGTTCCTCGACCCCGAGCTGCTCGGCGGCGGCGCCGACACCCTGGCGCTGTACCGGCACGTGTTCCACCCGGACGCCCCCGGGCTGATGTTCGTCGGGCTGATGCAGTCCACCGGGTCCGCGTTCCCCCTGGTCGAGGCGCAGGCCAAGCTGATCGCCGCGCACCTCGCCGGCCGGTACGTGCTGCCGGAGCCGGAGCGGCAGCGGGCCTTCAGCCGGGCCGAGCTGCGGGCGGCGACGGCCCGCTGGGGCCAACGCCGCCCGGCGATGCGGGTGGACTTCGACGCCTACCTGGCCGAGCTGACCCGGGAACTTGCCTCCGGCGCCCGCCGCGCCCGCCCGGCCGGAGCGGGCCGGTGACGGGCCTGAGCGGCCGGCGAGTCCTCGTCACCGGCGCGAGCGGCACCTTCGGCCGGCACCTCGGCGCCGCGCTGACCGCCGCCGGCGCCCGGGTGGTCGGGCTCGACCTGCGCGCGGGAGGCGACGACGACCTGCCGGTGCTCGGCTGCGACCTGACCGACCCGGCCGCCGTCCCCGCCGCGGTGCACGCGGCCGTCGAACGGCTCGGCGGGCTCGACCTGCTGATCAACAACGCCGGGGTCGGTGGCCCCGCCCCGGCCGAGCTGCCCCCCGACGAGGTGGTCCGCCAGCAGTTGGAGGTCAACCTGCTCGCCGCGTGGCGCACCACCGCCGCCGCGCTGCCCCCGCTGCTCGCCGCCCGCGGCCGGGTGATCTTCGTGGCCAGCCGGATGGCGGTGCTGCCGCTGCCGCTCGCCGCCGCGTACGGGGTCAGCAAACGGGCCCTCGTCGCGTACGCCGACGCGCTGCGCCACGAGGTGGGCACCCATGTCGGGGTGAGCGTGGTCTACCCGAGCATGGTGGCCTCACCGATCCACGACAGCACCGCCGAGGCCGGGCTGTCCCTGCGGGGAGTGTCCCGCCCGGAGCCCGTCGAGGGTGTCGTCGCGGCGATCCTGCGCGCCGCCACCGCCCGGCGGGCGCCCCGGGACGTGGCGACCACCCGACGCGGGCGGCTGGAGATGGCCGTCGGCCGGCACGCGCCCGCGCTTGCCGACCGGCTGGTACGCCGTACCCTCGCCGCCCGGCTCGCCGCCGGTGACCTGGACGCAGCGCCGCTGGCCGCCGGGATGCTGCGCCGCCACCGGGGGCGGTGACCGCCGGATCAGGGTGTGGCGACCGCGGCGCGGGAACGGTCGGTGGCGATGCGCACGGCCAGCGCGGCCAGGGCCGTGCCGGTCACCCAGCGCTGCACCCGCAGCCACATCGGCCGGCGGGCGAAGAACCCGGCGAGGGTACCGGCGCTGAGCACGATCAGCGCGTTGACGCTCAGCGCGACCGTGATCTGGGTCAGGCCCAGCAGGAGGCTCTGCGCGGCCAGGTGCCCCCGCGCCGGGTCGACGAACTGGGGCAGCAGCGACACGTACAGGATGGCGATCTTCGGGTTGAGCAGGTTGGTGACCAGGCCCATGGTGAACAGCCGTCGCGGCGGGTCCGGTGGCAGCGGCGCGGGCGTGAACGGCGACCCGCCGCCCGGGCGCAGCGTGCGCCACGCCAGCCACAGCAGGTAGCCGGCGCCGGCCAGCTTCACCACCGCGTACAGCGTCGGGACCAGGACGAACACGGCGGCCAGGCCGGCGACCGCGGTGGCCAGGTAGACGCCGAACCCGGCCGCCACCCCGAGCAGCGAGATCAGCCCGGCGCGGCGGCCCTGCGCGACCGAGCGGGAGACCAGGTAGACCATGTTCGGGCCGGGCGTGAGCACCAGCCCCAGCGCCACCAGGGCGATACCCACCAGCGCACCAGTGCCGATCATGACGTTGCCCCCGTTCGCCGTCGCCTGAAGCAGAACCTAGACCGACCGACGAGCGCGGCCCAGGACCACCCGACCGATGGTGGCCTGCGAACCGGTCACGCGGGCGCAAACCGCCTCCCGGGAATGACCACCCGCGTGAACGCGCTGACCTGTGGACGTGTGTCGCCGGCCGGAGGCGGCGCGTTACGGTGGCCAGGGGAGGTGCCGCAGGGTGACCGAGGCGTGGGACGCGGCCGTGGAGGCGCAGATCCGGGGAGCCGTGCAACGCGGCGAGTTCGACAACCTGCCCGGCATGGGCAAGCCGATCCCCGGGCGCGGAACCGCGTACGACGAGTCGTGGTGGATCAAGAGTTTCCTGGAGCGCGAGAAGCTGCCCAGCGACCTGCTGCTGCCCACCCCGCTGCAACTGCGTCGGCGCATCGAGCAGGTCCCCGACGAGGTCCGTGGCCTGCCCACCGAGCAGTCCGTGCGGGACTTCGTGGGGCAGCTCAACACGCAGATCGTCGCCTGGCTGCGCAACCCCGAAGGGCCCCGGGTGGCCGTGCGGCCGGTGAACGCCGACGAGGTCGTGCGTCGCTGGCGTGCCGAGCGCGCCCGACCCAAGGCAACGGCCACCGGCACCGACCCGGTGGCCGCCACCGACCCGGCCACCGCGCCGCCCCGCCGGGCCCGCCGGAGCTGGTGGCTGCGCTGGCGCCGTCGGGGCTGAGAACGGATCAGTCCAGCGCCGCGCGCCAGACCCAGGACGTGCGCCGCGCGTGCCCGGGCAGCTCACCGCGACCGGTCAGCCACAGCAGCACGTCGGGCGCGACGCCGGCCGGGGCGTCCGGAAAGAGGCGCCGCAGCACCAGCGCGCACAGTCGCGGCGACGGCTGCCACGACACACCGAGGCCGACGGTGATGTCGTAGGTGTGCAGCAACGTCTCGGCCACCCCCATCGCGGCGAAGCCGGCCGGGTCGCAGGGGCCGAAGTGCCAGGCCCGCGCGTCCGGTGCGGCGGCGTCGACGGCGACGGCGAGCAGCTCCGCGCAGGCGCGCGCCACGTGGAGCACCCGCGCCGGGTCCGCGGTGGGGGAGACCCGCAGGTCGTACGGCAGGTAGCTGTCCTGGGCGAGGCCGGTGACCTGACCGGCGTACGCGAGCAGGTCATGCGCAATGTGCGCCGCGGTGGTCCAGCAGCTCCACGTCAGCGTGCCCGCGGGCACCGACCAGTCCCGGTCGCGGTGCGGCGCCAGCGCCCGCGTCATCTCGTCGGCCGCCTCGCGCAGGTCGGCGCCGGTCACCGCGGACAATCGTGGCCCCGGCGGCCAACCCCGTGAAGGGTCGATGCGTGCAAGAATCCATCCTCGCGATCGGGGGGAGGCGGTCACCATGTTGCCCAACCTGGTGGTAGACACGACCATACTGCCGCCGGCGGACCGGTTCGAGTTCTGGTACGCCCTGGTCGCCCAGGAGACGGTGCCCGTACACATCACCAGCGCACGGCTGGACGACTTCGTCGCGTACGCCCAGGCCATCGACCTCGGCCGCATCAGGTTGACCTCGCTGCGGTACCCCTCGCTGAACGCCAGCCGGCCCGCGGGGCTGGTCCGCCAAGCGGAGGCGGACATCTACCAGCTCACGCTGCCACTGACGGGTCGCAGCACCCTGGTCCAGGACCGCACCGAGACCACGCTCGTCGCCGCCAGCCAGTTCACCCTGCTGGACACCGCGCGCCCGTACATCGCCCGGCACCATACGGACGGCCCCGGTCTCGCCACGACGATCACCGTGCAGATCCCCTACTCGGCGCTGCCGTTGCCGCAGGATCGGCTGCGCCGTCTGCAGGCCACGCCGGTGCCGTCGCACCTCGGCGTCGCCGGGCTGTTGGTCCACCATCTGCGGAGCATCGCGGCGCATCCGGAGCAGTACGAGGCAGCGCAGGCCGAGATGCTGGGCGGCGTGGCGCTGGACCTGCTCGCCGCCACCCTCGCTCAGCACCTCGACACCGAGGACACCCTCTCGCCGGAGACCCGGCACACCGCGTTGCGTGCCCGCGTCGTGGACTTCATCGACCGCCATCTGGGCAGCGCCGAGCTCAACCCGCGGAGCGTCGCCGCCGCCCACCACATCTCGCTGCGATCGCTGCACCGCCTGTTCGAAGCGGAGGCGACGACTGCCGCCGAGCTCATCCGCGCCAAGCGTCTGGAGCGGTGCCGGCGGGATCTCGGCAACCCGCTGCACCTGCGGCACCCGGTCCACGTCATCGCCGCACGCTGGGGATTCACCGACAAGGCCCACTTCAGCCGGCTCTTTCGTGCCCGCTACGGACGTTCACCCCAGGCGTACCGGATGGCCATGCTGCGCCGGGAACAGTGACCCACTCGGCGGCCTTCCTGCGCACCGCCGGTGGGCGGCTAGCGTCGCCGGCGATCGGTCGGGTCGTCCGCCACGAAGTCACGGACAGCGGCGCGGATGCTCTCGCCGTACGGGTCGTCCGGTAACGGTGCCAGGTGTTCGCGGGCTCGGGCCAGGTACTCCCGGGCCGGGCCGGGATTGCCCAGCCGCCGGTGGCAGTCGGCGAGGTTGAGGTACAGCGACGGCAGGAACGCCTGCACCTGGAGCGAGGGCAGGTGCCGCTTGACGCGTTCGTCGGTCAGCGCGGACACCGCGGCCAGGGCCCGTTCGTCCCACCTCAGCTCCGCATCGAGGGTGTCCTGCAGGTCGGCGAGGTGGTGGGCCAGGGTGCAACGGTGCAGGGCGTCACCGGCGGGGCCGATCTCGTCCCACAGCGCGGTGAGCAGCTCACGGGCCTGGACGGGTGCGCCGGTATGGCCGAGCTGCACCGCCTCGATGATGCGGGTCATGGTCGGATCGGGTGTCGGCTGGTCGTTCACGTCGCCGATGCTCGGGCCTCGACCGGGTCGAGGGTCAAGCGGGCGACGCGGTTCAAAGAACTGGACGCGGTCAGGTACGGCTTGTAGCTTGCAGGTGACCGCGACACCGCCCGAGGAGGTGAGACCCATGAACGCTCGTTCGATGTGGGTGCTCCCCCTGCCGTCACGGTTGGGCGACTGACGTAGACGTCGCCGGGAGCGCCTCTCACCACAAGGCACTCCCGAAAGGCCACTTCTGTGCCCTCCTGCGTCACCGCCGAACCCACCACTGGCATCTTCGATGTGATCATCGTCGGCTGCGGGCCGACAGGTGCCATGCTCGCCGCCGAACTGCGCCTGCACGACGTGCGGGTCCTCGTCCTGGAGAAGGAGACCGAACCGCCGTCGGCCGTCCGTATCGTCGGCCTGCACATCCGCAGCCTCGAGCTGATGGCGATGCGCGGCCTGCTTTCCCGGCTGCTCGACCATGGGCGCAAGCGTCCGGCCGCCGGCTTCTTCGCCGCCATCAACAAACCCGCACCCACCGGGCTGGACTCCGCGTACGCCTATCTGCTGGGCATCCGGCAGCCGGTCATCGAACGTCTGCTCGAAGAACACGCGATCGCCCTGGGCGTGCAGGTCCGGCGCGGCCGGGCGGTCACCGGTCTCGCGCAGGACGACGACTGTGTGACAGTCGAGCTGTCCGACGGGCAACAGCTGCGGACGCGCTACCTCGTCGGTTGTGACGGCGCGCGCAGCGCGGTGCGCAAACTCCTGGGCGTCGGTTTCCCCGGCGAGCCCGCGCGAAACGACACGCTGATGGGCGAGATGGAAGTGGGTGTGCCGTCCGAGGAGATCGCCGCCGCGGTGGCCACGATCCGCGAGACCCAGCACCGATTCTGGGTCCGTCCCGTGGGTGTCGGCGTCTACAGTGTCGTGGTCCCCGCTGCGGGCGTCAGCGACCGTGCGCAACCGCCCACGCTTGAGGACTTCAGACACCAACTGCGGGCCGTGGCCGGAACCGATTTCGGCGTGCACTCCCCGCGCTGGATGTCCCGCTTCGGCGACGCCACCCGGCTGGTCGAGCGGTATCGGGTCGGGCGGGTGCTGCTGGCCGGCGACGCCGCCCACATCCACCCTCCCATCGGCGGGCAGGGCCTCAACCTGGGCGTCCAGGACGCGGTCAACCTCGGCTGGAAGCTGGCCGCGCAGGTCCGTGGCTGGGCGCCGGACACACTGCTGGACAGCTATCACGCCGAACGTCATCCGGTCGCCGCGGACGTGCTGGACAACACCCGCGCCCAGACCGAGCTGCTGTCCAGCGAACCGGGCGCGCGGTCCGTACGCCGGCTGCTCACCGAACTCATGGACTTCGACGAGGTGAACCGCCATCTCCTCGACAAGATCACCGGGGTCGCGATCCGCTACGACATCGGCGACGGCCCCGACCTGCTCGGCCGCCGCCTGCGCGACGTCCAGCTGCGGCACGGCAACCTCTACGCCCACCTGCACCGGGGCCGTGGCCTGCTGCTGGACCGCACCGAACGCCTCAGCGTGGGCGCCTGGTCGGACCGGGTCGACCACCTCGCGGACCCGACCGCGGACCTGGACGTTCCGGCACTGCTGATGCGCCCCGACGGTCACGTCGCCTGGATCGGCGACGACCAGCAGGACCTGGACGACCACCTGTCGCGCTGGTTCGGCAGGCCCGCCGACTAGGGTCGCCGACTCTGGCTAAAGACCGGCGTCGCGCCACGCGGCGGCGGGGTCGGGCGCTCGGCGTCAGTCCAGGACTGGCGTCGAGCGCCCGTCGTCCACGGTGTACGTGCCCGCGGAGATCACGCCGAGGGCCGTGGGCGTCAGGGTCAGTGAGACAACGCCGCCGGGCAGCACGCGCGCGCTCTGGTCAGAGGCCGCGAACGTCGCGGGCGCCGATCCGTCCGGGAACAGGCGTTTCCCGGTTCCGACGACGACCGGGTACTGCAGCAACCGGTAGAGGTCGACAAGTCCGGCCTGGTGCAGCGACTGCACGAGCCTCCAACTGCCGTGGACCTGGAGCTCGCCTCCCGGAAGCTCCTTGAGCCGGCGCACGGCGTCGACGATGCCGGTGCGCAAGATCGTGGTCGGACTCCAATGGGCCTCCTCGTCGGTCAGCGTCTCGCTGACGACGTACTTCGGCAGACTGTTCAGTTTGGTGGCGATCAGGTTGCCGGGTTCGGTGACCTTCGGCCAGTACCCGCCGAGCAGGCCGTAGCTCGTGCGGCCGAAGAGGAACGCGTCGGCCGCACGGAACCAGCCCTCGACGACCTCGTTGGTGTGCGTGGATGCATGGGGGACGAGCCAGCCGCCACGGTCGAAGCCGCCCGAGCGGTCCTCGTCGGGAGCTCCCGGCCCCTGCATGACTCCGTCGAGGCTGACGAAGACGTTGACACTGAGAAGCACGGTTCTCCTCCGCATTCCGGTCGGGGGCAGCCGTCGGGGTGACGGCAGACGGAGGCTAGCTGCCCGGCCGCAGGCCGGTCTTGTACAGGAACGACATCGTCGCGTCGTCGCTCGCCCGCGGGCCTCGCGCGGTGCGCCCGACGTAGCGCCGCAGCGCATGTGCCAGGTGAGCCTGGTCGAAGTACCCCAGCGCCTCGACGACCGCGCACCAGTCGAGACCGTCGCGCAGCATGGTGGCCGCGGCACTCGCACGGTCGATCTGGGTCACGGCGGTCCGCGACAGGCCGGTGATCGCGCGGTGCTGCCGCTGGAGGGTCCGCGTTGACCGGTGACCATCGGGCTGTTCACTCTGCAAAGGCGACGGCACCAGCAGCCCTGCGTGGCGCAGGCACCGGACGAACTGCTCGACGTTGTCGTACGTCGGCGCTTCCCAGTCCTCGCCGCCGATGACCACCCGACCCGAGTCCGTCGCCGGGAAGGGCACGTAACCGTCGACGATCGAGGCCGCGGGATGCGGCCGAAGGACGGCGCCGAGCGTGAGTCGGATCCCGAGGAACTCGGCGTCCGGCGGAACCGGCGCGGTCGTCGCCCGTGTCTCCGGTCCGCGCAGACTGGCGAGGACACGCCCCTGCGTCCGCGTAATGATCAGGTGGCTGCACGTGCGTGCCGTCGACGTCATCGTGTCGGCGGCACCGCTGCGCGTACGCCACACACGGTCGACGATGCCCGCGTCCGCATCGGTGTCGCGATGCTCGAATCGCAAGCCCAAGGCCCCTCCATCGCGTCTTGGCGTCGTCGGCTCCTGAGCGTAGAGGAGCGAGCAGCGGACCGGTCGGCGCTTATTTATGGTTTACCGGTAACGATAATCCGTTAATTCACCCCCACAAAAAGGGCATACCGTGCGCGCACCATAATGACAGTTCCTGTGCGTAAAGGTTTAGGATGGTGTAGTCAGCCAGTGCAGCACGGACGGGTGTCCTGTTGGGCGCCCGCCAGCCATTTGCCCATGGACCCGGACCGATTTATCAGCGCGATCGCCCAGCTCGACGGCATGTCCCCGGCACTCGGCCCCACGAGCATGCAGACCCGGTCGACGAAGCCCTCGACTATCAGCTCGTCGTGCAGGTCACCGAGGCCCCGGACCTGGGCAGTTGGCGGTGCGGATTGTGGCTGACGGAGGCGAGGCTAGACGCCCTCTCGGGGAGGTACGGTTGGCGGCTCCGACGCCAGGTAGTCGATGGCGCGACGCAGCGCCTCTCTGTTGTCCCGGAAGTGCCCGAGCGCCGAGTTGCACCCGCCACAAAGCAGACCACGAACGGTGCTGGTGCCGTGACAGTGATCCACCACCAAGCGGAACGCCTGCGCCGAAGGCCTGCCGTCCTTGCGGGGTCGGCCGGCTAGCGTCGCCGGGATCTCATCCCCATGGATGCCGCAGATGGCGCACCGATACCCCTGCTGTGACCTGAGTTCGTCGTAGAAGATCTCGGTGATCCGGTATTTGGACCAGAGATTCATTGCTCGATTGGATCCTGGACGCGCGTCTCTGCTGGCCTGGTTTACCCGACGGGTGTACTCACGGCAAGACTGACAGGAAAGCAGCGAGCAACCGGTCGCACTGAGGAAGGACTCTGTCGGCCGAAGTTGCCTACACCGCCCGCACTTCTTGGACGCATCCACGACCGCCAAGAGTACCGCTTCTTGGTGCTGCCCTCGGGTTCGAACCGCGGAGCGCTGGTTACGAGCAGCCGAGACGGCGATGTTGCTCATCGAGCACGCCGAAAACGCGGTGCTCGCGGTCGACCGCGAGGGTCGCCACCGTGATGGCTACGAGGGGTCAACCGCTGTCGCTGATACGGAAACCGCTGGTCAAAGCTGCTGGTGACCAAGGCCACCGGCTCAAGAACCAGCGTTCGCATGGGACCCTCGAGCGGTGTACCGATCGTCCTCCCTCGGTTGCTCAAGGGCTGCGTAATGACCGTCCGATTGCTGGAAACGGCTCCCTGTCAAAAGGGTCGACCGTATTCGCGCAGTGGTCATCACCGAGGCAGGGCTTGATTCGACGATCCGGTTGAGCGGCAATCGCTGCGGCCACGTCACCTTCATGCTCTGGCGCCGAGCCATTGTGGAGCTGGGACCCTTCGGGCAGATCGGTGCGAACAGACCCCGGACACGGGCAAGGCGGTGGGGGACAGGGTCAGGTCGGGACGTACGCCGAGCGGGCCTGCGCCACCTCGGCGGCCTGGCGCTCGCGCCAGCGGCGCTGGCTGTCCCGGTTGCAGGCGCGGCACGTGCGGCGGTACCGGCCCGTCGACTCGTCGAGTTCGCGTTCGTGCCCGTTGCGGCAGGTCGGCGTCTGCGCTCGCGTGCGGCAGTTGTCGGCGTGGCTGACCTGCCGCAGATGGGTGGGCTCGACGCAGTCCCGCGCGGGGCAGAGGTGGTCGACCTCCAGGTGCGGGTCGTACCCGCCGACGAAGACGGCGTACGCCGCGATGTGCGCCCAGGCGCGGCCCGCGACCTTCTGGTACGCGCCGCGCTGGGAGCCGTAGCCGCGGATGATCAGGCAGCCGTCGGCCTGGCGGACCGACCGCGCCAGCAGATAGTCCCGCAGGCTGTCCTCGGTGAAATGTCGGGACAGACCCTCGACCCCGCTGAGCACACCGTCACCCTAGCTGGGGAGGCGGGCCGCCTGTTCGGGCAGGTCCACGTCGGTGTCGTCGGCGATGTCGGCGCAGGGGACCAGCCGTACCCTCTCGCCCTGTGCCCGCAGGTAGTCCCGCGCGCCCCGGTCTCCGGTGGCCGCCTCGGCCACGCCGGCCCAGTGCTGTCGGCCGAGCAGCACCGGATGCCCGCGCCTACCGTCCGCGTAGGTGGCCACGGCGAGGGAGTCGACGGTGGCGTCGAGGGCGACACGGCGTACCGCCTCGGGGGTGAGGCCGGGCATGTCGACCAGGGTGACCACGACTGCCACGGCCGGGCTGGCCGCCACGGCGGACAGCCCGGCCCGCAGGGATGAGCCCATGCCCGTCGCCCAGTCGTCGTTGAGGACCACGCCGGGCAGTCGCGTCCGGGAGCGCACCTCGTCGGCCTGCGCGCCGAGCACCACCACGACCGGTTGGCAGCCGGCGGCCGTGAGGATCGCCGCCGCGTGGTCCACCAGCAGTCGCCCCCGGTACGGCAGCAGGGCCTTCGGCATGCCGAGTCGACGCCCGGCGCCGGCCGCGAGGAGCAGTCCCGCCGTCACCATGGGCCGAGCGTAGTCAGCCCGGTGGCGAGCGGGATGAGCTTCAGGGGGTGAAACCCACCGGCCGGGACCGCTAGCATGCATCTCGTATCTGCTGTCACGTATTTACGGTGAGGTGCCGGATGACACCGGACGAGACGTCGGCGTGGCAACGACTCTGCCCCCTGCCGATGGCCCAGCTCGACCCGCTGCCGGCCATCGCCCGGCACCTGGATCACCCCGACACCGCGCGCCGGCTCGCGGCGGCCGACGCGGGGCGCACACCACCGGACGACGTCCTCGCCGACCTGCGGGAGATCGGCGTCGCCGCCGTGTACGACCCCGCCAGCGCCACCGCCGTGCACGTCAACGCCCTCAACGCGCAGGCCGCCCGGCACAGCGGAAGCCTCGCCATCACGCTCGGGGTCAACGCGCTGGCCCTGCTGCCGCTCTGCATCGCCGGCACGCCGCAGCAGCGCGACCGGGCCGGCGCGGTGCTGCGCGGCGGAGGCGCGGCCGCCATGCTGCTCACCGAGCTGGAGCACGGCAGCAACCTGGCCCGCACCGGCACCCGCGCCGACGCGGTCGACGGCGGATACCGGCTGACCGGGGAGAAGCACCTCATCAACGGCGGCACCCGGCACGACCTGCTGATCACCCTGGCCCGGCTCGCCGACACCGACCGCTTCGGCCTGTTCCTGGCCGAACGCGACGACACGGTGACGGCCCTGCCCCGGTGGCGGACACTGCCCGCCGTTGCCGCCGACATCTCCGGCGTACGGTTCGCCGGCACCCCGGCCCAACCGATCGGTACGCCGGGCGACGGGCTGACCATCCTGCAACTGACCCTGGCGCTGTCGCGCGGTGGTATCGGCTCACTCGCTTCCGGCGCCGCCAGCGGGGCGCTCGCTGCGGCCGTGGGGTACGCCCGCGAGCGCGACGTCTACGGCGGACCGATCGTGCACCTCGGCGCGATAGCCGAACACCTCGTGCGGGCGGCGGCCCTCGACGTGCTGGTCGCGGCGACCGCCGTGAAGGCCACCTTCCTCATCAACGCGCTCGGGCCGGCCGCCGCGTACGCCGCCGCGGTGGCCAAGTACGCCTGCTGCGAGCTGGCCGAGCAGGCCGTCACCGAGGGCCGCGCGGTGCTGGGGGCGCGGGCCCTCGTCGAGGAGTTCGGGTACGCCGCCCGGGTCCGTGACGTGCTCCTCTACGGCGTGTTCGACGGCACCCGCCACATCCTGCTGGACCAGTTGCAGTGGCGGTTGGAACGCTTCGCCGCCGGCTCCGACCGCTCCGGCGACGGCTATCCGGTGCTGGCCGAGGCGTACTCCGGGACGCCGCAACCGCTGGTGCGGGCCGCGCGGCTGCGACTGCGGCCGTACGCGCCGGGGCCGGCGGCCCGCACCGCGACGCTCGCCGCGCGCACCTGTCGTCCGGCGGTGGCCGCGCTCGGCGCGCTGTGCACCCGCCTGGTCGACCTGGTCGGGCAGGCCCGCCGCGACGGGCGGTGGGCCGCCGACCAGGCCTGGCGGTTCGCCGCTGCCGGCGTCCTCGCCGAGGCCGAGGCGCTGCTCGCCGCCGTCGAGCTGATCGACCCCGAGTGTCGTGCCGTCGCCGGCCTGCCCGGGCGGGCCGCCGCCCGGGACGAGGCGGCGCTGGGCTACGCGCTGGGTTGGCGCGGCGCGGACCTCGCCGCCCGGGTCGAGGTGCTCGCCGCCGACCTGCGTCCCGACCGCCCGGCCGACCCGCCGCACGGTCACCGGGATCTGGTCGTCGCGTTCGCGGGCGAGCTGGCGCCGGCCCGTACCGCCCTGCGCCACTGGCTGACCTCGCCACTGACCGAACCGGCCGGGCCGGCGACGGACGCGCCCGCAGGACCGTCGACACCGGACGAGCCCGACGGCATGACCGGCAGATCCGCCACGGCGGACCGGCTCGGCGCCGGGGTGCGGTGATGGCGGGCCGGGGCGCGTCACCGCAGCGGCGGCTGCGGGTGGCGGTCGACGTCGCCGGCGCGGATCTCGGGCCGGAGCCCGTCATCGCCGGCGCGCTGGCCGCGGCGGCCAGCGTGGACATCGCGCTGGTCGGCCCGCAGGCGCTCATCCGCGACCTGCTGCCCGGCGGTGTCGCGCCGGCGGGCGTACGACTGGTGCACGCCCCGGACGTGGTCGGCATGGGTGAGGATCCGGTGGCCGCGACGTACGCCAAGCGGCGCTCCTCGCTCCTGGTCGCCGCCGGGGAGGTGGCGGCGGGCCGGGCGGACGCCATGGTGACCCCGGGCAACACCGGCGCGGCGGTGCTCGCGGCCGCCGTCCGGCTGGGTCGGGTGCCGGGGGTGAGCAACCCGGCCCTGGCCACCGTGCTGCCGGTGCCGGGCGCCGGTCCGACGGTGCTGCTGGACATCGGCGCTACGGCGGCGGCCGTGCCGGAGTGGCTTGTCGAGTTCGCGGTGCTGGGCGCGGAGTACGCGCGGGGACGGTTGGGGCTGGCCGAGCCGCGGATCGGTCTGCTGTCCAACGGGCACGAGGCGGTCAAGGGCGGGCCGGTCCGGCGCGACGCGCACCTCCTGCTGGCCACGATGCCCGGGTACAGCGGTCAGATCGAGGCGTACGACGTGCTCGGAGGCCGCATCGACGTCGCGGTGACCGACGGGTTCACCGGCGACGTGGCGTTGAAGATGTACGAGCGGACGTTGGACGCCACCGTCGGCCTGGCGCTGGACGCGGTGCGGGCGTTCTCGCCCATCGGGGCGCTGGCGCGTGAGCGGCGGCGGCGGGTGACCCGCGCGGTGCGCGACGGGCTCGCGGCCGAGCCGGGGGGAGCGCTGCTCGGGGTACGCGGTGTGTGCGTGATCTGCCACGGAACGGCCACCGCCGTCGACGTCGAGTCGAGCGTGCGCATCGCGGGTGAGTGCGTCCGCTCGGGGGTGGTCGAGCGGATCGCCGCCGCGTTCGCGGCCTCGTCGCGCCAGCGACTACGCACCCGGCGCAGCCCGGTCGACGGATGAGTATTCGTTCTCGTATCTGGCTTTACACAGACAAGCGTTGATATGGTTCCGGCATTCCTGGCATGAGGGTGGTGCGATGTCACAACAGTTGATCCAGGTCAGCGATCTGCGCCGGTCGTTCGGCGCGACGGCGGCTGTCGACGGGGTGAGCTTCGAGGTGGCCGCGGGTGAGGTGGTCGGCCTGCTCGGGCCCAACGGCGCCGGCAAGACCACCACGATCCACTGTCTCACCACGCTGCTGAAGCCGGACTCCGGCACCGCCCGCGTCGCCGACTTCGACGTCGTCGCCCAGGGCGCCGAGGTGCGCCGCAGCATCGCGGTCACCGGCCAGTTCGCGGCCCTCGACGAGCTGCTGACCGGCCGGGAGAACCTGGTGCTGTTCGGCCGGTTGCTCGGGCTGGGCCGGCAGGCGGCCGCCGCCCGCGCGGACGAGCTGGTCGACCGCTTCGACCTGGGCGAGGTGGCGGGCAAGGCGGTACGCACCTACTCCGGTGGCCTGCGCCGCCGCCTCGACCTGGCCGCGAGCCTGGTGGTCGACCGGCCCGTGCTGATCCTCGACGAGCCGACCACCGGCCTGGACCCGCGCAGCCGGCGGGCGCTGTGGGAGGTCGTCCGGGAGCTGCGTGACGGCGGCACGGCCGTGCTGCTCACCACGCAGTACCTGGAGGAGGCCGACCAGTTGGCTGGGCGGGTCCTGCTCATCGACCACGGCCGGGTCGCCGCCGAGGGCACCCCCGACGAGCTCAAGCGTCAGCTCGGCGGCGCGGTCTGCGAGGTGCGCATCGAGGACCCGCGGGCCCGGGCGGTCGCGGCCTCGCAGCTGCGGGCGGCGTTCGAGGGGCTGACCGAGGACGAGGACGTGCTGCGGCTGGCCGCCGGCTCCGGCACCCTGACCGAGGTGGTGCGGCGGCTGGAGTCGGCGGGTGTGGAGGCCGACGACGTCACCGTGCGGCGGCCCACCCTGGACGAGGTGTTCCTGTCCCTGACCGGGTCCGACGACACCGAGAAGGCGGACGCGGCGGGGGCCGGCCGGTGAGCACCGCGACGGCGGTGCCGGCCGGCGGGCTGCGGCAGTTCGCCGTCCTGGCCGCCCGCAACCTGCGCCAGGCCCGCGCGGGCCGGTCGGTCGGTCTGACAGTCGTGTTCCCGCTGACGTTCTTCGCCGGTTTCATGGTGGTCTTCCAGCGGCTGATGTCCGACTACGGGATCGCCTACGAGCAGTTCCTTCCGCCCGCGATCGTCGTGCAGACCACAGCCCTGGTCGCCATGTCGGCCTGCTACCTGATCGCCGGCGACGCCCGTAGCGGTCTGATCTCCCGGTACCGGACGCTGCCGATGAGCGCGGTAGTGGTGCCGGCGGCCCGGCTCGTGGTGGACGCCGCCCGCGCCGCCGTCGCGGTGGCGGTGATCCTCCTCGCCGCGGTGCTCGTCGGTTTCCGGTTCACCGCCGGAGCGGCCCGCGCCGCGGGCTTCGTCCTGCTGGCGGTCGGCTTCGCGGTGGTGCTCGCGGCCGGCTGCGCGGCACTGGGGCTGGGCGCCCGCGACCCCGAGCAGGTGTACTCGGCGCTGACCCTGCCGTACCTGGTGCTCACCACGGTCTCCACCGCCTTCGTCCCGGTCGACGCGTTTCCGGGCTGGCTGCAACCGGTGGTCGAGGTGTCACCGTTCTCCGCGCAGGTCGACGCGTTGCGGGCGCTGTCCACCGAGGGCGCCGACGCGAGGGTGTGGCCGGCGCTGGTCTGGTTGCTGGTCCTGGGGCTGCTGTTCGGCTCGGCCGCGGCACGTTCGTTTCGGAGGAGCCGATGAGTACCGTCACGCAGGCCTCGCTGTTCGCCGGGCGTAACCTTCGCCGTTTCTTCCGGGCGCCGCCCGCGCTGGTCTACTCGTTCGCGTTCCCGGTGCTGCTCCTGCTCACCCAGTACGCGGTGTTCGGCCGGATCGTCGGTGACGGCGACCGGCAGCACTACCTGGAGCGGTTGGCTCCGCTGGTGGTGCTGTCCACCGCCGCGTTCGGGTCGCCGTCGAGCGCCGTCGGGTTCCTGCGGGACCTGCGCGGTGGGCTGGTCGACCGGCTGCGCACCATGCCGGTGGCGCCGGGGGCGCTGCTGGCCGGTCGGGTCGTCGGTGACGTGCTGCGCATCGTCGGCATCGGAGCGCTCACCACTGGCGTGGCGATGCTGCTGGGTTTCCGGTTCCGGGAGGGGCCGCTGGCCGTCGTCGGCTTCTTCGCGGTGATCGCGCTGTTCGGTGTGTTGTGGGCGGCGATCGCGTTGTGGCGGGGCTCCGGCCCCGGTGACGAGGAGTCGCTGCCGCCGTCGCTGACCGGCCCGGCGACCCTGCTGTTCATCTTCTCCTCGGGGTTCGTGCCGGTGTCGGCGTTCCCCTCGGTGGTGCAGCCCGTGGTGCGGGCCAACCCGTTCTCGGTGGCCACCGCGGCGCTGGTCGGCCTGTCCAGCGGCGGGTCGGTGCGCTGGCCGGTGCTGCAGACCCTCGCGTGGGTGCTCGGTTTGGGTGGGGTGTGCCTGCTGGTGGCGGTGCGCCGGTTCGGTCGCCGCGCCGACGGCTGAGACCGCCGCGCCGACGGCTGAGACCCCGTCAGACGGGGCTGGCCATCCGGTAGAGCATCTGCTGTCCGCCGGTGGCCAGCAACAGCCCGCTGTCGGACCAGACGCGGGCGCGGGCGCCGAGCACCCCACCGGTGGCGGCGGCGGCCTCGCCCTCCACCAGCAGCCAGCCCGTGCCGTCGTCGCCGCCCTGGAAGCCCACGTACAGGTCCATGCTCGGGGCCATGAACGTGGTCCGCTCGAACGCCTGCACCACCGCCGGGAACTGCACGACGTCGACGGCGAAGACGAGCCGGGCCGCCGCCAGCCAGGGGTCCGCGTCGGCCGGCAGCTCCTCGTGCAGCCGCAGCCAGCCCCGGATGGTGGGCACACCGTCGCGTTGCGGCTGCCAGCCGCCGGCGGGCCAGCCGGACAGCCGTACCTCGTAGCACCGCTCCCAGATCGGCAGCACTGGCAGACCGTCGCGGCGCATCAGCTCGACAAGTGTGGGCAGCTCGTCGGGCTTGGGCAGGTCCGGTGGTGGCATCCAGCGCCGTTCGGGGCCGATGAGGCCGGCGGCGATGGTCCAGACGTACGCGGCGAGCAGGATCCGGCCGCGCTGGCGCAGGGTGACGTGCAGGGCTGCGGCGCGGCGGGTGCCGTGCACGCGGGTGACCTCGACGTCGACCTCGCCGTAGCGCGGGGGCGCGAGGAACTGGCAGCTCAGGCTCACCGGCAGCATGGCGCCGGCCTCCTCGCCCGCCGCGCGCAGCGCGATCGCGGCCAGGTAACCGCCGTTGGGCCCCCAGACCGACCAGTCCTCGCACAGGTGGGCCTGGTAGTGCCCGGCTGCGGTCTGTCGTACCGCGGCGTCGTCCGCGAGACTGGCCATCGAGGACCCCTTCCGGCGTCGGGACGCGTGAAAACAAGATACTGCAGATCAAAACCAGATACGAGTACGATGCGGCGCATGGATCTGCGTGACAGCGCCGAGGAGGCGGAGTTCCGGGCGGGCCTGCGGGCCTGGTTGGCGGGCGCGGTGCCGGTGACCGCCGGCCCGGACGGGGCGCCGCCGCAGGGTCGGTGGGGCGACATCGAGGCGGTGCGGTCGTTCACCCGCGCGCTGCACGCCGCCGGGTACGCGGGCCTGACCTGGCCGGCCGAGCACGGCGGGCGCGGGTTGTCCCCGGCCCACCAGGCGATCTACCTGGAGGAGACGGCCCGCGCCGAGGCCGCCGAGCACATCGGGGTCATCGGCCTGGGCATGGTCGGGCCGACAATCATCGCCTGCGGATCGCCCGAGCAGCGCGCCTGGTACCTGCCGCGCATCCTCACCGGGGACATCATCTTCTGCCAGGGCTTCTCCGAGCCGGAGGCCGGCAGCGACCTGTCCGCCGTGCGGACCGCCGCGCGCCGCGACGGCGACGAGCTGGTGGTGACCGGGCGCAAGGTGTGGTCGTCGTACGCCCACCTCGCCGACCACTGCCTGCTGCTGGCGCGCACCGACCCCGACCAGCGCCGCCACCGCGGGCTGACCTGCCTGCTGGTGGACCTGCGCTCGGCCGGCGTCACGGTGCGCCCGATCCGGCAGATGACCGGCGAGGCCGAGTTTGCCGAGATCGAGTTCGACGAGGTGCGGGTGCCGCTCGACGCGGTGGTCGGTGCGCTCGACGACGGGTGGCGGGTCGCGATGACCACCCTCGCCCACGAGCGGGGCACCTTCGGGTTCACCCTGACCGCCCGGCTGGACGTGGCGTTCCGCCGGCTGGTCGCGACCGCCAAGGCCCGTGGCCGTGACACCGACCCGGTCGTGCGCGACCAGATCGCCGCCCGCTACGTCGAGTTGGAGGGTCTGCGCTGGACCAACCGGCGTGCGCTGGCCGCGTTGGCGCGTACCGGGGTGCCCGGCCCCGAGACGTCGGTGATCAAGCTGCGCTGGTCGCAGGCGCACCAACGGCTCACCACCCTCGCCGTGCAGCTGCTCGGCGACGACGCCGAACCGGACGGTTGGGACCGCTACTGGCGGCACCAGATGCTGCGCAGCCGCGCCAACACCATCGAGGGCGGCACCTCCGAGGTGCTGCGCAACCTGGTCGCCGAGCGCGTACTGGGCCTGCCCCGGTCGTACTGACGCACCGACTCGCCCACGACAAGGGGAGACCTCATGGACTTCGCACTGACCGGGGAGCAGGAGGCGCTGCGGGACACCGCGGCGAAGTACCTCGCCGACGACCGGGCCACCGACGACGGCCAGGCGTGGCCCGAGGTCACCGACCTGGGCTGGCTCGACGTCGAGCTGGGCACCGTCGAGCTGGCGCTGCTCGCCGAACGGCTGGGCTGGGCGCGCAGCCCATCACCCTGGTGGGCCACCGTGGGCCTCGCCGGCCCGGCGTTGCGGGCGGCGGGCCGGCCCCTCGCTGCCCCCGCGACGCTGGCCTGGGCGTGGACGAACGGCCCCGGCACCCTCGGCGAGGCGGTGGCCGCCGCCCGTGCGCCGGCGTTCACCCCGGGGGTCGGCTGTGCCGTCGCCGCCGACGGGACGCTCACCGGCCGCGCGATCCGCGTGCCACACGCGCTCGACGTGGTGGACCTGGTGGTGGTCGCGACCGGGCCGGGCGGGATCGAGCTGCGCCTGGTCGACGCGTCGGCGGCGCGGGCGACGCCGGCCGGGGCCGGCGGGCAGGCCCTGGACCCGAGCCGTCAGGTCTCGACTGTGGAGCTGACCGGCGTACCGTCGACGCTCCTCGTGGCGGCGGACGCTGCTGCCGACGTGCTCGCGCTGACCCGGCGGCGGACCCTGGCGCTGCTCGCCGCGGAGGCCGTCGGCGTGGCGGCGAGGGCGCTGGCCTGGGCCAGCGGGTACGCCGCCACCCGCACCCAGTTCGGAGCGCCGATCGGCGCCAACCAGGCGGTCGCGCACCCCCTCGCGGAGTGCTACGGCCAGGTCGAGACGGCCCGGTCGCTGGCCTACCGGGCCGCGTGGGCGGTCGACGCCGAACCGGGCCAGGTCGCCGACCGGGCGGTGCTCACGGCAGGTGTGGCCGCCCGGGAGGCCGCGATGACCGCCTGCGAGGTGGCCATCCAGACGTACGGCGGCAGCGGCTTCACGTGGGAGCAGCCGCTGCACCACTGGTATCGCCGGGCGTGGTGGCTGGCGACCTTCGACGGCACCGTCGCCGGCACCCGGGCCGAGCTGGCCGGCCTGTTGCTGGACGATTGACCCCGCCGCGAAGCTCGTGGGCCGAGCCGGGCCCCACGGCGGCGGAAGCTGCCCGCGCGCCGTGGGTCAGCGGTCGATGGTCAGGACGAGCCGGGTCGGTAGGAGCCGAAGCTCCACAGGTTGCCCTCGGCGTCGCGGACCGAATAGCCCTGGCCGCCGTAGTCCTCGTCGCGGAGCTTCTGCACGACCTCGGCGCCGGCGGCGACGACCCGTTCGTAGTGCGCCGCCACGTCGTCGAGCACCACATAGGTCGCGGCGGGCCCGGTGTCCAGAACGAGCCGGCCGTCGCTGCCGTCCGTCTGGGAGGCGAGCATGACCATGCCGTTGCCCCAGGTCAGTTGCGCGTGACTGATGGAGTCGTCCGGGCCGGGGACGACCAGCTCGGCGCGGAAACCGACGACGTCGACCAGCCACTGGATGGCGGCCGGCGCGTCGCGGTAGCGCAGGGTGGGGATGACTTCCGGGCCTCTGCTCATACCCGAGAGTCTAATGAAGAATCGCGGATAGCACATGTGATGCGTCCTGGCATGTCGTGTGTTCGGCTACGCTGAGCCCATGCTTCGCTACGATTTCGTGGTCGTCGGTGCGGGCGCGGCCGGCGCGGTGCTCGCGGCCCGCCTGAGCGAGGATCCGGCCCGTTCCGTGCTGCTGCTGGAGGCTGGCCCCGACCTGGTCGGGGCCGCGGTGCCCGAGGCGTTGCGGACCGGTTCGGTGGAGGCCGAGGACGGCTTCGACTGGGATCTGCGGGCGACAGTCGTCGCCGGGCGGGAAGCGCCGCTGCGGCGGGGTCGGGTCGTCGGCGGCTCGACGCAGATCAACGACCGGGGCGCGATGCGGGCCCCGGCCGCCGACTTCGTCTCCTGGGGCGGCCGCGGCCTGCCGGAGTGGGACTGGCCGGCGGTGCTCCCGGCGTTTCGCCGGTTGGAGGCCGACCAGCAGTTCGGCGACAGTGACCACCACGGCGCCGACGGGCCCGTCCCGATCACCAGGTGGCCGCGCGGTGAGCTGACGCCGGCGATGGACGGCTTCCTGCAGGCCACGCTCGGCTTGGGCCACGACTACCAGGAGGACATGAACGCCCCCGACGCCGTCGGCATCGGGACGTACCCGCAGAACCGGCGCGACCGGCTGCGGATGTCCACCGCCCTCACCCACCTCGACCCGGCCCGGTCGCGGTCCAATCTGGTCGTTCGCGGCGACGCCGAGGTCGAGCGCGTGCTGCTCGACGACGGTCGGGCAGTGGGTGTGCAGGTCGCGGGGGAGCGGATCGACGCCGGGGAGGTCATCCTCTGCGCCGGCTCGCCGTACAGCCCGGCTCTGCTGCTGCGCTCGGGGATCGGCCCCGCCGACGAACTGCGCGCGGCCGGCGTCACGCCGCTCGTCGACCTGCCCGGCGTGGGCGCCGACGTGATCGACCAGCCCGGCGCGATCATCCTGGTGGTCCCCGAGCCGGAGACGATCGGCGGCGACTGGCCGCGTACGCAGCTCATCGCCCGGCTCGCCGGCATCCCGGGTCACGAGGCCGACCAGGCGTTCTACCTGAGCCTGTTCACCGGCATGAGCACGTCGCGGGGCCCCGGCGCGGGTCTGGACCGGATCATCGGCGTCGACCAGGTCAACACCGTGATGATCGGCGACATGGCGATGGCCTCGCGCGGGCGCATCTCGGTGCGCGACGCCGACGGGACGAGCCCGCCCGTTGTCGACCTCGGGTTCTACACCGCCGAGGGTGATCTGGCCCGGATGCGCGACGCGTACCGGCACGCGTGGGAGATCGCCAACCAGGCCGCCTTCACCAAGACTGTCGCCCGGTTCGCACTCGTCGACGACGCGGTGGTGGGCGACGACGAACAGCTCGACCACCTGCTGCGCGCCACCACGTACAGCCGGTTGAACCTGGTCGGCGGCGCGCGGATGGGCGCGGCCGACGACCCGGGCGCGGTAGTGGACGGGCGGTGCCGGGTGCGCGGCGTGGCCAACCTGCGGGTCGTCGACGCCAGCATCGTTCCGGTGCCGCTGCGCGCGCCGGCCGCGTTGACCAGCATCATGATCGGCGAACGCGGGGCCGAGCTGATCGCGGGCTAGGGGTGTCGACACCCGCCCTAGCGGCGTAGCAGCGCCGACAGCGCGACGGCGGGGTTGCCCACCACCGCCCGCGCCACGGTGACGTAGCCGTCGAGCAGGCGTTCGGCGTCGGCCGGGGCGAGCCGTGGCGTGTGGAACAGCACCACGCGCAGGCCGTCGCCGCGCGGGGCGAGAGCCAGCTCGGTGCCGAAGCGGCTGCCGATCGCCTCGGGGACGAGCAACTCGAACTCGGTGTCGCCGACGCGTACGCGGTGGGACAGCTCGGCCATCATCTGGAACACCACGTCGTCGACCCGGCCGCCCAGGTTGGCGCTGCCGGTGGCGACGGCCTGGTAGGGCTGCTCCTGGTTGGCGAACGCGGCGGCGGTCGTCGCGTGGGTCGCCTGGAGCAGGGCCGCGAAGGTGGCGAACGGCGGCAGCCGGGTGCGCAGCACCACCATGTTGGCGCAGAACCCGACGGTGCGTTGGCTCTCCGGCCGGGCACGGTTGGCGAACAGCGAGGCGACGGCGAGGTCACCCTGCCCGGTGACCCGGTGCAGGACGGCGTAGTAGACGGCCAGGGCCACGGTGAACAGCGTCGTGCGGTGTCGCCGGGCCAGGGCGCGCAGCCCGTCGGCGACGTCGGCGTCGAGGTCCCGGGCCAGCACGCCCGGGGTGGCGTCCGGGGGCGGCTCGCGGTACGGCAGGCGCGGCAGCCGCAGCCCGGTCAGCTGAGCGCGCCAGAACTCGCGTTGCCGGTCCAGCTCGGTGCCGGCCAGCCGATCCTCCTGCCAGGTGACGAACTGCGGGTACTGCCAGCGCACCGGGGGCAGCTCGGCGTGCGCGTCGGCGTAGAGGGTGCGCAGCTCCTCGAAGAGCAGCCCGCACGACCACGCGTCGGTGACCAGGTGGTGCATGGTGAAGCACACGATCACCTCGTGGTCGCTGACCCGCCAGGCGGTGGCCCGGGTCGGCCACTGGGTGACGTCCACCCGGGTGGCCAGCTCGGTGGTGACGGCGGCGTCGGCGGCGGCGTGCGGATCCGGCTCGCCGCGCAGGTCGACGACCCGCAGCTCGACGGGTCGGGGGTCGTGCACGAGCTGGGACAGCCGTGGTCCGCGACCCACGACGGTGGTCCGCAGCGCCTCGTGCCGTGCGGTCAGCGCGGTGAGCGCCCGCTCCAGCGCGCTCAGGTCGACCGCGCCGGTGAGGCGGCACAGCAGCGGGCAGTTCAACGCCCCGTGGTCCGCCCGGTAGTGCTCGATGATGCCGAGCAGTCGCTGTCCCACGGAGGCCGGTACGGGTCGGGGGGCCACGCCACGACGGTACCGCCCGTCGTTGTATCTGTCATCAAGGGTCTGGCATCTTGTGTTCTCTCTCGGTACCTTGGGCGCATGTCTGGTCTGTCGGTGACCACCCCCGTGCGTGCGCAGCTGACGTGGCACTACGAGTCCGAGATGCCCCGGGTCCTCTCCCTGTACGAACGGGCCAAGAGCGCCCAGTGGAACGCCAGCACGGATGTCGACTGGTCGATCGAGGTGCCGTTCGGTGAGCCGCTGCCCGACGACTCCGCGTTCGCCATGGCGTCGTTCGAGGCGTCCCCGCTGGCGCGGCGCGGCCGACCCATGTGGGACACGTTCCGCTGGGAACTCCAGTCGTGGATGGTGAGCCAGTTCCTGCACGGTGAGCAGGGTGCGCTGGTGGTCGCCGCGCGCCTGGTCGAGGTGGTGCCCGACCTCGACAGCAAGTACTACGCCGCGAGCCAGGCCGCCGACGAGGCCCGGCACGTCGAGGCGTTCTCCCGCTACCTGCGCGAGAAGGTGCCGCACCCGTACCCGATCAACCCGGCGCTGTCCGAGCTGATCGAGGACCTGCTCTCCGACTCCCGGTGGGACATCACCGCGCTGGGCATGCAGATCGTGGTCGAGGCCCTGGCGATGGCCGCGTTCCGGCTGGCCAACAGCACCTTCCACGACCGCCTCATCTGCGACATCACCCGCCTCGTAGCCCGCGACGAGGCCCGGCACGTGTCGTTCGGGGTGCTGTCGCTGGAGGGCATCTACCGCGAGATGACAAGCGCCGAACTCGCCGACCGCGAGGAGATGGTGCTCGACTCGGCGAGTCTCATGCGCCGCCGGTTCCTGCTCGAGGACGTCTGGGACCGCATCGAGGTCGACCGGGGCGAGGGCGTCGACTTCGCCGCCCACAACGAGCTGATGATCAAGTATCGGCAGGCCATCTTCGCCCGCGTGGTCACCGCGCTGGCCAACATCGGCCTGCTGACTCCCCGCGTCCGCGAGGGCCTGGAGCGGCTGGACCTCATCGGGTTCGCCGACCGCTCGATCCGCGTTCCCCGCGCCTGAGGAGTCGGGAGGAGACATGC
This sequence comes from Micromonospora sp. NPDC049114, assembly GCF_040648635.1. Lineage (NCBI taxonomy): Bacteria > Bacillati > Actinomycetota > Actinomycetes > Micromonosporales > Micromonosporaceae > Micromonospora > Micromonospora sp. NPDC049114. The sequence continues at coordinate 232,296 of NZ_JBEZEA010000009.1, forward strand.
CAGTGCCGACCACGCTGACCCTCGACGGCATGTGCGACGACGTCGCGTCGCTGCTCGACGAGCCGGTGTCGCCCGACGAGGATCTGCTGGAACGCGGGCTCGACTCGATCGGGCTGATGCGGCTCGCCGCCCGCTGGGCCGGCGCGGGTCTCACCTTCGCCCAGCTCATCGAGCTGCGCACCGTCCGGCAGTGGCACGCGCTGGCCCACCCGGCCTCGCCCGCCGACGAGCCGGCCGCCACCGCCACCGCCATCGACGACGAGGTGACGATCGACTCGGACGAGCCGTTCGCCCTGGCGACCATGCAGCACGCGTACTGGGTCGGGCGGGCCGGGGAGCAGGCCCTCGGCGGTGTGGGGGCGCACTTCTACAACGAGTTCGACGGCCGGCAGGTGGACCCGGAGCGGCTGGACCGGGCCGTGAGCGCCCTGGTGCGACGCCACGACATGCTGCGCGCCCGCTTCCTCGACGACGGCCGGCAGCAGATCACCCCGGACGGCGCCTGGCCCGGCCTGACCGTGCACGACCTGCGTGACCTGCCGGCGTACGAGCGGGACCAGCGGCTCGCCGACCTGCGTGCCACCCTCTCGCACCGGACCCTGCGGGTGGACCGGGGCGAGGTGTTCGACATCCAGCTCTGCCTGCTGCCCGACGGGGCGAGTCGGGTGCACGTGGAGATCGAGATGCTGGTCGCCGACGCGCACAGCTTCCGGGTGCTCCTCGGCGACCTCGCCCACCTCTACCGCCGGCCCGACGAACCGCTGCCACCCATCGGCTACAGCTATCCCGAGTATTTGGCCACCCACGAGCGGCGTCGGGCCGACGCCCGCGAGGCCGCCGCCGGCTACTGGCGCCAGCGGGTGCCCGACCTGCCCGGCGGGCCCGACCTGCCGGTGGCCGTGGCCCCCGAGCGGGTCAGCGGGCACCGGGTGACCCGCCACCACCACTGGCTCTCCGGCGCCGACCGGGACCGCCTCGCCGCCCGCGCGCGCGAGCACGGCGTCACCCTGTCGATGGTGTTCCTGACGGCCTTCGCCGAGGTCCTGGCCGCCTGGAGCAGCCGGCAACGCTTCCTGCTCAACCTGCCGCTGTACGACCGGACGCCGTACCACCCGGACGTGCCGTCGCTCAGCGGGGACTTCACCAACCTGCTGCTGCTGGAGGTCGACGCCACCGACGAGGTGCCGTTCGTCGACCGCGCCCGCCGCCTCGGCGAGCAGTTCGCCCGGGACGTGGCGCACAGCGCGTACTCCGGAGTGGACGTGCTGCGCGACCTGGCCCGCGCCCGCTCCGAGCAGGCCGTGCTCGCCCCGGTGGTGTTCACCAGCGCGCTCAGCCTCGGCGATCTGTTCGGCACCGACGTGCGGGAGTGCTTCGGCGACCCGGTGTGGACGTCGTCGCAGACCCCGCAGGTGTGGCTGGACAACCAGGTCACCGAGCGCGAGGGGGGCCTGTACCTCAACTGGGACGTGGTGGCGGAGCTGTTCCCGACAGGTGTGTCGGAGGCGATGTTCGCCGCGTACGTCCGGCTGTTGACCTGCCTGATCGACGGCGACTGGGTCGCGTCGCCGGGCGACCTGCTGCCGCAGGAGCAGCGGGCCGTGCGTGAGCGGGTGAACGCGACGGCCGCGCCGATCACGCCGGGTCTGCTGCACGACGGGTTCTTTGCCTGCGCGGCCCGCCAGCCGGGTCGGGTGGCGTTGTGCGGTGACGGGGTGGCGGTGTCCTACGGGGACCTGGCCGCTCGGGCGTTGACGCTGGCCGGGGCCCTGTCGCGGGCCGGGGTCGCGCCGGGTGACGCGGTGGGGGTGTGCCTGCCCAAGGGCGTCGACCAGGTCGTCGCGGTGCTCGGCGTGCTCGCCGCCGGTGGCGTGTACGTGCCGGTCGGCGTGGACCAACCCGCCGCCCGGCGGGGCCGGATCTGGCAGCGCGCCGGCGTCCGGACTGTCGTTGGCGTCGACGGGCTCGACCCGGCCGGTGACGGCGGCCCGCCCCTGGACGGGTGCGTGCCCGGGGACGCGGCGTCGCTGGCGTACGTCATCTTCACCTCCGGCTCGACAGGTGAGCCCAAGGGCGTCGAGGTGCCACACTCCGCCGCCGGCACCACCATCGAGGCCATCCGCCAGCGGTTCGACATCGGCGCGGACGACCGGGTCCTGGCGGTGTCGGCGCTGGACTTCGACCTGTCGGTGTTCGACATCTTCGCGCTGCTCGGCGTCGGCGGGGCGGTCGTGCTGATCGGCGAGGAGCAGCGACGCGACGCGAACGCGTGGCGTCGGCTCGTCGACACGCACCGGGTCACCGTCTGGCAGTCGGTCCCCGCGCTGCTGGACATGCTGCTGACCGCCGCCGAGGCCGGCGGCGGGCTGAACCACCTCCGGCTCGCCCTGCTCGGCGGCGACTGGGTCGGTCTGGATCTGCGCGACCGCCTGGTGGCGCTGCGCCCGGACGCCCGGCTCGTCGCCCTGGGCGGCACCACCGAGACCGCCATCCACTCGACAGGCTTCGAAGTCGGTGAGGTGCCGGCGCACTGGCGGTCCATCCCGTACGGGGTGCCGCTGCCCAACCAGCGTTGTCGCGTGGTGGACGGGCGGGGGCGGGACTGTCCGGACTGGGTGGTGGGGGAGTTGTGGATCGGTGGGGCCGGGGTGGCGGCGGGCTACCGGGGCGATCCGGAGCGCACGGCGCAGCGGTTCGTGACGCACGACGGGGTGCGCTGGTATCGCACGGGTGACCTGGGTCGGTACTGGCCGGACGGGACCCTGGAGTTCCTCGGGCGGGCGGACTTCCAGGTCAAGATCCGGGGCCATCGCATCGAGTTGGGTGAGGTCGAGGCAACGCTGACCGACTGTCCCGGCGTACGCGAGGCCGTGGTGGTGGCCGTGGGCACCAGCATCCGCCGGCTCGCCGCCGCCGTCGTCCCCGAGGCGTCCGGCGTGGACCCGGAGACGGTACGGGCGTTCGTCGTCGACCGACTGCCCACGTACATGGTGCCCGAGCACGTCGCCGTGCTCGACGCGCTGCCGTTGAGCGGCAACGGCAAGATCGACCGGCCGGCGGTGGCACGACGGCTCGCCGAGGGTGCCGACCGGTCCACCGCGTTCGAGCCACCCGTCGGGCCGGTCGAGACGGCGCTGGCCACCCTCTGGGCCGACCTGCTCGGCGTGCCAACCGTCGGCCGCGCCGACAGCTTCTTCACCCTCGGCGGGGACAGCCTGCTCGCCACCCGCCTGCTCGGGCGGATGCGCTCGGCCGGCCTGGCCGGCGGACAACTGCGCCGCCTCTTCGCCGAGCCGACGCTCGCCGGGTTCGCCGCCGGCGTACGCCTCGACACGGGCGCCGCCCTGACCGGAACCTTCGTGGCCGACCCGGCGCACCGCCACGAGCCGTTCCCGCCGACCGACGTGCAGCGGGCGTACTGGATGGGCCGCAGCGGCGACTTCGCCCTCGGCGAGGTCGGCTCCCACTGGTACTGGGAGTTCGACGGCGAGGACGTCGACCTCGATCGACTCACCGCGGCCTGGAACCGACTGGTCCGCCGGCACGAGATGCTGCGGGCCGTCTTCGACGCCGACGGACGTCAACGCGTCCAACCCGAGGTGCCCGACGTGACCATCGAGGTCGGTGAGGGCGAGGCCGCGCTCACCGACCTGCGCGAACGGCTGTCGCACCGGATCGCCGACCCGACCCGCTGGCCGCTGGTGGCCATCGAGGCAGTCCGGTACGGCGAGCGCCGCGTCCGGCTGGCGTTCAGCTTCGACTACATCGTGCTCGACGCGCTCAGCATCGTGACCGTCTTCGCCGAGCTGTCCGCCCTCTACGTCGACCTCGACGCGCCGCTGCGCCCGATCGGCGTGTCGTTCCGCGACTACGTCCTCACCGCCCGGCCCGACGAGGCGACAGTCGAGGCCGACAGGCGCTACTGGTCGGCGCAGGCCGCGCAGCTGCCCCCCGCGCCGCGGTTGCCGCTCGCCGTCGACCCGGACCGGGTGCGCGCCCCCCGCTTCGTCCGCCACGCGGCACGGCTCGGCCCCACCGAGTGGACCGCCCTGGTCGACGCCGCCCGCGCCCACGGGGTCAGCCCGGCCGCCGTGCTCGCCACCGCGTACGCCGAGGTGCTCTCGGCCTTCAGCGCGCGGCCGGACCTCACCCTCAACCTGACCCTCTTCGACCGCCGCGAGGTGCACCCCGACATCGACCACGTGCTCGGCGACTTCACCTCGCTGCTGCTCGTCCCGCACCGTCCCGGCGCGGCCGACGACTTCCTGACCGTGGTACGTCGCCTCCAGGAGCGCATGTGGGACGGCATGGAACACAACGCCGTCTCCGCCATCTGGGTGCTGCGGGAGATCGCCCGGCGCACCGGCGCCCCCGCCGCCATGCCCGTCGTCTTCACCAGCGCGCTGGGCATCAGCGACGAGCTCGTCAGCATGGCGCTGCCGTTCGGCGAGCAGATCTGGGGCGCCTCGCAGACCCCGCAGGTGTGGCTGGACAACCAGGTCATGGAACGCGACGGTGGCCTCAGCATCAACTGGGACGTGGTGGCCGAGCTGTTCCCGCCCGACGTGGTGGAGACGATGTTCGCCGCGTACGTCGAGCTGCTGACCACCCTGGCGGCCGGGAACTGGGCGCGGCAGGTGCCGGTCGGGCTCCCCGCCGCGCAGCGGACCGTGCGTGAGCGGGTGAACGCGACGGCTGCGCCGATCACGCCGGGTCTGCTGCACGACGGGTTCTTTGCCTGCGCGGCCCGCCAGCCGGGTCGGGTGGCGTTGTGCGGTTACGGGGTGGCGGTGTCCTACGGGGACCTGGCCGCTCGGGCGTTGACGCTGGCCGGGGCGCTGACGCGCGCCGGGGTCGCGCCGGGTGACGCGGTGGGGGTGTGCCTGCCCAAGGGCGTCGACCAGGTCGTCGCGGTGCTCGGCGTGCTCGCCGCCGGTGGCGTGTACGTGCCGGTCGGCGTGGACCAGCCGGCGGTGCGCCGGGAGCGGATCCTCACCCGCGCCGACGTGAAGACCGTCGTCGGCGCGGACGGGCTCGACCCGGCCGGCGACGGCGGCCCGGCCCTGGACGGCTGCGTCCCGGTGGAGCCGGCGTCGCTGGCGTACGTCATCTTCACCTCCGGCTCCACCGGCGAGCCCAAGGGCGTCGAGGTGTCCCACGCGGCGGCCGGAAACACCATCGCGGCCGTCAACGACCGGCTGCGCCTCGGCCCGCACGACCGGGTCCTGGCCGTGTCGGCGCTGGACTTCGACCTGTCGGTGTACGACATCTTCGCGCTGCTCGGCGTCGGCGGGGCGGTCGTGCTGATCGGCGAGGAGCAGCGACGCGACGCCCGCGCCTGGCTGCGGCTCGTACGCGAGCACGACGTCACCATCTGGAACACCGTGCCCGCCCTGCTCGACATGCTGCTCACCGCCGCCGGCGACGAACCACTCGGCGCGTTGCGGCACGCTCTGGTCTCCGGCGACTGGGTCGGGCTGGACCTGCGGGACCGGCTGGTCGCCAGCCGACCGGACGCCCGGCTGACCGCCCTCGGCGGCGCCACCGAGGCGGGCATCTGGTCCAACGCGTTCGAGGTGGACGAGGTGCCGGCGCACTGGCGGTCCATCCCGTACGGCTTCCCGCTGCCCAACCAGCGCTACCGGGTCGTGGACGGGCGCGGGCGCGACTGCCCGGACTGGGTGGTGGGGGAGTTGTGGATCGGCGGGGCCGGGGTGGCGGCCGGCTACCGGGGCGATCCGGAGCGCACGGCGCAGCGGTTCGTGACGCACGACGGGGTGCGCTGGTATCGCACGGGTGACCTGGGTCGGTACTGGCCGGACGGGACCCTGGAGTTCCTGGGCCGGGCGGACTTCCAGGTCAAGATCCGGGGCCATCGCATCGAGTTGGGTGAGGTCGAGGCGGCTCTGACCGACTGTCCCGGCGTACGCGAGGCCGTGGTGGTGGCCGTGGGCACCACCACCCGCCGCCTCGCCGCAGCCGTCGTCCCCGAGCCGGGCGTCACCCTCGACCCGGCCGCCACCAGCGCGTTCGTCGTCGACCGGTTGCCCGCGTACATGGTGCCCGAGCACGTCGCCGTGCTCGACGCGCTGCCGTTGAGCGGCAACGGCAAGATCGACCGGCCGGCGGTGGCAACCCTGCTCGCCGGCGGCGACAGCGGACCGGCCGACGAGCCACCCCACGCCGGCCTGGAGAGCGACCTCGGCGCGCTCTGGGCCGAGCTGCTGAACTGTCCCGTTCCCGGCCGCACCCGCAACTTCTTCAGCCTCGGCGGGGACAGCCTGCTCGCCACCCGCCTGCTGGCCGCGCTGCGCGAACGCTACGGCGTCGACCTGCCGATGCGGGGCCTGCTCGACCGACCAACCATCGCGGACCTGGCCACCGCCGTGCAGCACGCCGCCGGCACGTACGAGGAAGGGGCCATATGAACGGGCAGGACCTCATCGCCGAGCTGGCGCAGGTCGGTGTGCAGCTCTGGGAGGAAGACGGCCAGCTCCGCTTCCGGGCCCCCACCGGCGTCCTCACCGACCAGCGCCGCGCCGCGCTCCGCCAGCACAAGGAGCAGGTGCTGGCCGTGCTGCGCGACGCCGCCGCGCCCACCGCGGTGCCGCACCCCGAGCAGCGGTACGAGCCGTTCCCGCTCACCGACGTGCAGAGCGCGTACCTGCTCGGGCGGGGCGACTCGTTCGCCTACGGCGGCGTCGGCTGCCACGGCTACGGCGAGCTGACGTTCACCGACCTGGACGTGGACCGGCTGGAACGCGCCTGGCACGAGGTCGTCGCCCGCCACGACATGCTGCGGGCCGTCGTCAACCGCGACGGCTCCCAGCAGGTACGACCCGACGTGCCGGCGTACCGCATCGAGGTGCGCGACGCCGACGCGGCCGGCTTCGCCGACGCGGTGGCCGCCACCCGGGCGGAGCTGGACCACCGCCGGTACGACCCGCAGCAGTGGCCGCTGTTCGCGTTGCGGGTCACCCGCGGCCCGCACCGCAGCGTCCTGCACTTCTCGATCGACTTTCTGATCTGCGACTTCGTCAGCATCAACATCCTGCTCGACGAGCTGGGCCGCCGCTACGCCGGCGACCCGCCCACCGACGAGCTGACCCTGACGTTCCGCGACCACCTGCTGGCCACCGAACCGCTGCGCGGCGGCCCCCGCCACGACGCCGACCGGGACTGGTGGCTGGCCCGGCTCGACGACCTGCCCCCGGCGCCGGAGCTGCCGCTGCGCGGCGACGCCACGGCCGCGCCACCCCGCTTCCGTCGCCTCGACCTGCGGCTCGACCCGACCGAGTGGGCCGGGTTGCGTCAGCGCGCCGGGCAGCACGGCATCAGCCCGTCGGGCGCGGTGCTCGCCGCGTACGTCGAGGTGATCGCCGCGTGGAGCGTGCACCCGCGCTTCACCGTCGACGTCACCCTGCTCAACCGGACGCCGACGCACCCGCAGGTGGACCGGATCGTCGGCGACTTCACCTCCGTCAGCCTGCTCGCCTTGGAGCAGAGCCCGGACGCGCCGGTGCAGGAGCGGGCCAAGCGCATCCAGGCGCAGCTCTGGTCCGACCTGGACCACCGCCGGTTCTCCGGCGTCGACGTCGTCCGCGAACTGGCCCGCCGTCGGGGCGCCGACGCCGCGCTGATGCCCATCGTCTTCACCAGCGCCATCGGGCTCGGCGGCGACACCGGCGTGGAGGGCTTCGGCGAGCTGGGCTACGGCATCAGCCAGACCCCGCAGGTCTGGATCGACTGCCAGAACATCGAACGCTCCGGCGGGCTGGCCACCAACTGGGACGTCCGCGAGGGCGTCTTCCCCGACGGGGTGGCCGACGAGATGTTCGCCGCGTACACCGCGTTGCTGCGCCGGCTGGCGGCCACCGACGAGGCGTGGGAGGAGCTGGCCCCGGTGGCGCTGCCCGAGGCGAGCGCCCGCCGCCGCGCCGAGGTCAACGACACCGCCGCGCAGCTGCCCGACGGGCTGCTGCACGAGGGGGTGCTCGCCCAGGCGCTGCGAACCCCGGACCGGGTGGCCGTGGTGGCCGCCGACGGCACCCTCACCTACCGGCAGCTCACCGGCCGTGCCACAGCGGTGGCCGCGCGGCTGACCGAGACCGGCTGCCGGCCCGGGGACCTGGTCGCGGTGGTCGCCGACAAGGGCTGGCGGCAGGTGGTAGCGGTGTTTGGCGCGCTGCTGGCCGGTGCGGCGTACGTGCCCGTCGACACGAACCAGCCGCCCGTGCGCCGCGACCTGATCCTCGACGGCGCGGGCATCCGGCACGTCCTCACCGAGGCCGACCGGGTGGACGGCAACTGGCCCAAGGCGGTCACGCCGATCGCGGTGGACGACCTGGACGGGCCCGCGCCGACGGCCCTGCCGGCCCGCACGGTCGGCCCGGACGAACGCGCGTACGTCATCCACACCTCCGGCTCGACCGGCACCCCGAAGGGCGTGGTGATCACCCACCGGGCGGCCCTGAACACCGTGGCGGACATCAACACCCGGTTCGAGGTGACGCCGGACGACCGGGTCCTGGGCCTGGCCAGTCTGGGCTTCGACCTGTCGGTCTACGACCTGTTCGGCCCGCCGGCGGTCGGCGCGGCGCTGGTGCTGCCCGCACCGCAGCGCCGGGGCGACCCGACCCACTGGGCCGAGCTGGTGGCCGAGAACGAGGTCACCATCTGGAACTCGGTGCCGGCGCAGATGCAGATGCTCGCCGACTATCTCGCCGCCGCGCCGATGGTCCGGGTCCCCTCGTTGCGGCTGGCCCTGCTCAGCGGCGACTGGATCCCGGTCACCCTGCCGGACCAGATCCGCGAGCTCGTCCCCGGTCTGGCGGTGGTCAGCCTCGGCGGCGCGACCGAGGCCGCCATCTGGTCGATCATCCACCCGATCGGGCGGGTCGACCCCTCCTGGCGCAGCATCCCGTACGGGGTGCCGCTGACCAACCAGACCTGGCACGTCCGCGACGCCGCGCTGCGGCCTCGCCCGGACTGGGTCGCCGGGGAGCTGTACATCGGCGGGGCTGGGCTGGCGCTGGGCTACCTCGGCGACGAGGCGCGCACCGCCGAGCGGTTCGTCACCGACCCGTCCAGCGGCGAGCGGTTGTACCGCACCGGCGACCTGGGCCGCTACCTGCCCGACGGCACGATCGAGTTCCTCGGCCGGGAGGACTTCCAGGTCAAGATCCGCGGTCACCGGATCGAGCTGGCCGAGGTCGAGTCGGCGCTTCTGGCGCACCCGGGCGTGGGCGGGGCGATCGCCGTGGTCGACGGCGACCGTCCACTGGAGAGACGACTGGCCGCCGTCGTACGGCCCGCCGCCGTCGAGCCCGGCCCCGGGCAGCCGGTCGACCCGGCCGGGCCCATCGCGGCCGGGTCCGCGCTCGTCGCCGGCACCGACCTGGGCGCGTACGCGGCGTACCTGCACGAGCTGGACCAGCTCGGCCTCGCCGCCATGCTGGACACCCTGCGCGCCGCAGGTCTCGCGCTCGACGACCGCCCGCACCGCCTGGACGAGATGTACGCCGCCACCCGCGTCGCACCCCGGCACCGCCGGCTGCTGCGCCGCTGGCTGCGGGCACTCACCGACAGCGGGGTGCTGCGCCACGACGACGACGGCTACCGGCTTATCGGCGGGCCACCGCCGGCCGCACGGGCCTGGGACGCGGTGGCCGAGCGGGCGGCGGCGGTCGGGGAGTCCCCCGAGCTGGTCCGCTACTTCCAGGCCAGCGCCGCGGCGCTGCCGGCGCTGCTGCGCGGCGACGAGGACCCCCTCGCGCTGCTCTTTCCCGGTGGTGAGCTGGAGGTGTCGGACAACCTCTACGCCGACGCCCTGTTCAACAGGTGGGCCAACGCGGTCGCGGCGGCGACCGTCCGGTCACTGGCCGAGCGGCTGGACGGGCCGGTGCGGGTCGTCGAGGTCGGCGCCGGGTCCGGCGGTACGACCGCGGCCGTGCTCGACGCACTGGACGGTCTCGACGTCGACTACCTCTACACCGACCTGTCGGCGTTCTTCCTCGGCGCCGGCCGGCAACGCTTCGCCGACCGGCCGGGGCTGCGTTTCGCACAGCTCGACCTCGACGCCGACCTGGCCGGGCAGGGGATGGCGCCGAACAGCGCCGACATCGTGATCGCCGGCGACGTCCTGCACGCCACCCGGGACGTGCCGGCCACCCTCGCGCGGCTGCGCGGGCTGCTCGCCCCCGGCGGGCACCTGGTGCTGCTGGAGATGACCCGGGAGCACTACCAGATCATGACGTCGCTGGAGCTGCTGGTGCGGCTCGACGACGACCTGGGCGACTTCGCCGACCTGCGCCACGGCACCGACCGCACGTTCCTCACCGGCGACGAGTGGCGTGATCTGCTCGCCGCCGCCGGGGCGTCGCCCGTACTCGACCTGCCGCCGGCCGCCGACCCGATGGCCGGGCTGGGCATGCGGATCATCGCCGCGCGGGTGAAGGCCGACCGGCGGCGGGTGGTGCCCGACGAACTGCGGGAGCACCTTGCCGACCGGCTGCCCGACTACATGATCCCGAGCGTGGTGCAGGTGGTCGACGAGCTGCCCCGCACGGCCAACGGCAAGCTGGACCGGGCGGCCGTACGCGCACTGGTGACGGCCACGACGGCCGGTCCCGAGGCGACCGCCACCGCCCCGCTCACCGAGGTGGAGGAGCAGATCGCGGCCGTCTGGGCCGACGTGCTGCGGGTGGAACGGGTCGGGCGGGACGCGGACTTCTTCGCCCTCGGCGGTGACTCCCTGCTCGCCGCGAAACTCGCCGGTCAGCTCGCCGAACGGGTGCCGGCCGCCGCCGACGTGTTCTTCGACGAGCTGCTGCGCCGGATCCTGGAGCACCCGACCGTCGCGGACCTGGCCGATCACCTGGCCGCCGTCGGCGGCGTCCGACCCGACGAGGAGCCGGCCGTCAGCGACACCGGCGAGGTGGTGACGCTGGCCGGTGCGGGCCCGGCGCGCTACGTGCTGGTGCACGACGGCAGCGGCAGCCTCGACTCCTACGCCGGGCTGGCCGAGCGGTTGGCCACCGGCGGGACCGTGTGCGGGATCGTCGACGGTGGCCTGCACCGATACGCGGGTCTCGACCCGGCGCCGCTTGTGCAACGCCTCGCCGCCGACTACGCGACCGCGCTGGCCGAGCACGTGTCGACCGGGGAGCTGACGCTTGTGGGCCGGGGTGCGGCAGGGGTGCTGGCGTTGGAGCTGGCCCGGCAGCTCACCGAGTCCGGGGTGGACGTCGCCACCCTGGTGATCGCCGACCCGGTCGACGGCGACGGCTACGGCAGCTCCCCGTACGCGGGTGACGTCACGGTGCTGTGCGCGGCGGAGCCGGACCCGACGAGCGTCGACTGGTGGCGCGACGTGTGCCTGGGGGAGTTGACCGTGCGACGGGTGCCGGACGATCCGGGCGAGTGGGCCGGCCCGATCGCCGGGGACGGCTGACGTGGCCGCGACGATCGCCCTGGTGGGCGCCACCGGCGGGGTGGGCCGGCACGCCCTGGCCCACCTCCTGGCCTGGGGCGTGGACGTCGTCCGCGCCGGCGCCCGCGACCCGGGCCGACTCGACGGCGACAACCCGCGCGTCCAGGCGCGGGCGGTGGACGTCACCGACCCGGCGAGCCTGGACGCGTTCTGCGCCGGCTGCCACACGGTCGTCAACTGCGCCGGACCGGCGGCCTCGATCGGCGACGCGGTGGCCCGCGCGGCGGCCCGCTGCGGCGCCGGCTACGTCGACGCGGCCGGCGACGAGCCGCTGCACGCGGCCGTGTCCGCCCTGCCCGGGGCCGCCGACCGGGTCGCGCTGCTCTCCGCCGGTCTGATGCCCGGCCTGTCCGGGCTGCTGCCCGCCCACCTGGCCACGCTGACGCCGGGGGCGCGGCGGATGACCGGGTACGTCGGGGGCCGCGACGGGTTCACGCCCGGCGCCGCCCTGGACTTCCTCGCCGCCGGCACCGCCGAGTACGGCGAGCCGTCGGCCGCGTGGCGCGACGGCGCGCGACGCAGCCGCGCCCTCGCCGCCCGGGCGGATGTGCCAGTGCCGTTCTTCGACGAGCCGGTGCTGGTGCAGCCGTACCTGAGCACCGAGACCGAGCGGGTCGCCCGCCGGCTCGGCCTCACCGACGTCGACTGGTGGTCGGCGTTCGCCGGCAGCCGGCGGGCGGGGGCGCCCGGCGCCGGGGCCCCGCCGGGCCGCGGGGGCGCGGCCGCGGCCCCGCCCGCCCGCGCGGGCCGGGGCGGGGCCCGCGGCTCAC
>NZ_JBEZEA010000010.1:0-97846 GCF_040648635.1 Micromonospora sp. NPDC049114
CGCGCCCGCTCAGCCCCGGCCGCGCGCCCGCTCAGCCCCGGCCGCGCGCCCGCTCAGCCCCGGCCGCGCGCCCGCTCAGCCCGGCCGTGTGCTCAGCCCGGCCGTGTTCTCAGCCCGGCCGTGTTCTCAGCCGGCCGTGTGCGCCGCCCGGCCGTGTGCGCCGCTCGGCTGCGTGCGTTGCTCGCCCCCGTGCGCCGCTCGGCTGCGTGCGTTGCTCGCCCCCGTGCGCTGCTCGGCTGCGTGCGTTGCTCGCCCGCGCACGCCCCGCCTCCACCCGTTGGGCCTCCACGCGCGCACGCCCCGCCCCCGCGTGCCGGGCCCCCACCTCATGATCACGCTCGAACATGGATGTAGTGGCATCCCCGCGTTCGGTGGCCACTACATCCTGGATCGAGCGTGACCTTGATGCCTGCGGGCACCCCCGACCCCGCTCCCGGCCATGGAGCGCGCGCCCGTCACCAAGATCCGCGCAATATCAGGGATGTTGCTGTCTCCCGCGCGCCGGAGGCAGCAACATCCGGGAAGTTGCGTGGATCTTCACGCGGGGCACGAGACACGGGTCGCGCGGCGCGGCGCGGCGGCAGGTCGGGCGCGGGGCGTAGCGGCGCGGGGCGCGGGGCGCGGCGGCGCGGGGCGCGGGGCGCGGGGCGCGGCGGCGCGGGCGCGGGGCGCGGCGGCGCGGCACGTAGGTGCGGGGGCGCGGCACGTGGGGTGCGGGGGCGCGGCACGTGGGGTGCGGGGGCGCGGCACGTGGGGCCGGAGGGAGAAAGACGGGGTGCGCGCGGGGCGCGGGGGTGCGGATGTGAGCGCCGGACACGGTGGAGCCCCCGGTCCCGCACGGGACCGGGGGCTCTCCGACGGTCTCAGGTCAGCCGGCCTGCTCGGCGAGCTGGAGGAACTGCCGCTTGGCGGCGAGTGCCTGCTCGGCGTCCTTGATCCGGCGCGCGTCCCCGGCGCTCTGCGCCCGGGCCAGCCGCTCCTCGGCCTCCGCAACCTGCGCCCGCATCTGGGCGAGCAGCGGGTTGTCCTCCTTGGTGGTGCGGCGCCACGCCGAGTCCATCACGTCGCGGACCTTGTCGTCGATGACACGCAGCCGGCGCTCCAGCCCGGCGGCCGCCTCGCGGGGCACCCGGCCGGCCTCGTGCCACTGGGCCTGGATCTCCCGCAGCTTGGCCTGGGCGCCCTTCGGGTCGGCGTCGATGTCCAGGGCCTCGGCCTCGGCCAGCAGGGCCTGCTTACGCTCCAGGTTGCCGCGCTGCTCGTTGTCCCGCGCGGAGAACACCTCGCTGCGCCGGCTGAAGAAGGCGTCCTGCGCGGCCCGGAACCGCTCCCAGAGCTTCTGCTCGGCCTCCTTGGAGGCACGCGGGGCGGCCTTCCACTGCGTCATCAGCTCCTTGAGCTGGTTGGCAGTGGCCGCCCACTCGGTGGAGTCCTTGATCTTCTCGGCTTCGGCGACCAGCTCTTCCTTGACGGTCTGCGCCTGCTTGCGCGTCGCGTCCAGGGAGGCGAAGTGGGCGCCCCGACGCCGGGTGAAGCCGTCCCGTGCGGCGGCGAACCGTTTCCACAGCTCACCGTCGGCCTTCTTGTCGACCCCGCGAATGGTCTTCCACTCGTCGAGGATCTCCTTGAGCCGGTCACCTGCCGTCTTCCAGCCGGTGGACTCGGCGGCGAGCTTCTCGGCCTCCTCGACCAGCGCGGTCTTGCGGGCCAGGGCCTCGCCGCGGGCGGCGTCCCGGGCGGCGCGCGCCTCGGTGGCCTTCTCCTCGGCAAGTGTCGCCAGCTTGTCCAGCCGGGCGGCCAGGGCGTCGATGTCGCCGACCACGTGGGCCTCGGGCAGCGTGGTGCGGATCCGCCGAATTGTGCTCAACGAGTGCCCGGCGTCCGCCGCGCCCGAGTTGAGTCGTGCTTCGGTCAGGTCCACCTCGGTGACCAGGTCGGCGAAGCGGCGTGCGAAGTGCGCGAGACCCTCCTCCGGTGCTCCCGCCTGCCAGGATCCGACCACCCGCTCGCCCTCGGAGGTCTTGACGTAAACGGTGCCGTCCGCGTCCACCCGTCCGAAGGCAGTCCAGTCGCTCATGTGCCCATCCTCGTTCTCCCGGCGTCGAGGGAGCCATCCCCCGTCGCCGCCACGGCGCAGCCAAGTTACTTCCGGCATTGTCACAGGTCCGACCCGGTCCCCGTCGAGCGCCTATCGCCGACCGTGACCATACGGTGTCCTAGAGCCTGATTGACCGGATCGGCGCGTAGACGCACCGGGCGTTCCCGCTACGGTGAACGGGTGCCACTGGTCGCCGCCGCTGTCTGCCCGCATCCGCCCCTGCTCGTGCCGGAGGTTGCCGGTGCCGCCGCCAGCGAACTGGACGACCTGCGCGCGGCCTGTGACCTCGCCGTACGCCGACTGCTGGCAGCCGACCCGGACGCGGTGGTGCTGCTCGGCGTCGGCCCGTCGACAGGCCCGATCCGGCCCCCGGCCACCGGGTCCCTCCAGCCCTGGGGCGTCGCCCTGGACGTGCCCCTGGTCCCCGGTCAGCCGGACCGCGGCGCGGTGCTGCCGTTGAGCCTGACGGTCGGCGCGTGGCTGCTGGCCCGGCACGCCGAACGCCAAGCCGTGACCGCCGCGCCGGTGACCGCCGTGCAGGTGACCGCCGACGCCGGGTCGGTGGAGGTGGCTGCGCTCGCCGAGCAGGTCGCCGCGGCCGGTGACCGGGTGGCGCTGCTGGTGCTCGGTGACGGGTCGGCCTGCCGGGGGGAGAAGGCCCCCGGGTACGACGACCAGCGCTCCCTCCCGTACGACAAGCGGGTCGCCGCGGCCCTGGCCGGGGCGGACCTGGACGTCCTGCGCGACCTGGACGCGGGTCTGTCGGCGCAGTTGAAGGTCGCCGGCCGGGCGTCCTGGCAGGTGCTCGCCGAGGCGGCCCGGTCGAGCGGCGGCGGGTGGCGCGGCGAGTTGCTGCACGACTCGGCCCCCTACGGTGTGGCCTACTTCGTGGCGTCCTGGGAGCGGGCGTGACCGGCGGTGCGGCAGTCCCGGCCGGCACGGTCGTGGCGGTGGTCGGTCCGACGGCGGCGGGCAAGTCGGCGTTGAGCATCGCGCTCGCGCACGCGCTGGACGGGGAGGTGGTCAACGCCGACTCGATGCAGCTCTACCGGGGCATGGACATCGGCACCGCCAAGCTGACCCCGGCGGAGCGGGAGGGGGTGCCGCATCACCTGCTCGACATCTGGGAGGTCACCGAGCCGGCCAGCGTCGCGGAGTATCAGCGGCTGGCCCGCGCGGCGGTGGACGACATCCTGTCCCGAGGTCGGGTGCCGCTGCTGGTGGGTGGCTCGGGGTTGTACGTGCGGGCGGTGCTCGAACGCTTCGAGTTCCCCGGCACCGACGCGGCGCTGCGCGAGCGGCTGGAGCGGGAGTTGGCCGAGGTGGGCCCCGCGCCGCTGTACGCGCGGCTGCGCGCCGCCGACCCGGTGGCCGCCGAGGGCATCCTGCCCGGCAACGGCCGGCGGATCGTGCGGGCCCTGGAGGTGATCGAGTTGACCGGTGCGCCGTTCGCCGCGTCGTTGCCGCAACCGACTCCGTACTACCCGTCGGTGCAGCTGGGCGTCGATCTGGACACCGGGCTGCTGGACGAGCGGATCGCGCTGCGGGTGGACCGGATGTGGGCCGACGGTCTGGTGCCCGAGACCCGCGAGCTGGTGGGTCGGGGGCTGGCCGAGGGACGGACGGCCAGCCGGGCGCTCGGCTACCAGCAGGTGCTGCGCCTGCTCGACGGTGAGCTGACCGAGGCGCAGGCGCACGACGAGACCGTCCGGGCGACGCGGCGTTTCGTGCGCCGGCAGCGGTCCTGGTTCCGGCGCGACCAGCGGATCCACTGGCTGGATTCGGCGACTCCGGACCTGATCGGGGCCGCGCTGCGTCTGGTGCCGGCCGCTGCGCGATGATGGGGGCGTGGAGTTCACCAAGGGCCACGGCACCGGCAACGACTTCGTCCTCCTGCCCGACCCGGACGGTCAGCTCGACCTGACTCCGGAGCTGGTCGCGGCGCTCTGCGACCGGCGGCGGGGCATCGGCGCGGACGGCGTGCTGCGGGTCGTCCGGGCGGCCAAGCATCCGGACGGCGCCGGGCTGGCCGGCGAGGCCGAGTGGTTCATGGACTACTGGAACGCCGACGGTTCGTTCGCCGAGATGTGCGGCAACGGCGCGCGGGTCTTCGTGCGCTACCTGCTGGACAAAGAACTGGCCACGCCGGCCGGCGCGGCGCTGCCGGTGGCCACCCGGGCCGGCGTCGTGCGCGCGCTGGTCGAGGGCGACGCCGTGTCCGTCGAGATGCGCCGCCCCCAGGTGTACGACTCCTCGACCGCCACCCTGGGCGGTCTGACCCTGCCCGGCACGGTTGTGGACATCGGCAACCCGCACCTGGTCTGCGTCCTGCCGGCCGGCGTGGAACTGGCCGCGCTGGATCTCACCGTCGCGCCCGGGTTCGACCCGGAGGTCTTCCCGGCCGGCGTGAACGTGGAGTTCATCGTGGCGGGCGACCCGGTCGACGGCACCGACGGGCACTCCCTGATGCGGGTGTACGAGCGCGGCAGCGCCGAGACCCTGTCCTGCGGCACCGGCGCCTGCGCGGTGGGCGCGGTGGCCCTGCGCGACGCCGGCCGGGACACCGGCGTGGTCGCCGTGGACGTGCCCGGCGGCCGCCTGACGGTGACGGTCACCGAGACCTCGTGCTGGCTGTCCGGCCCGGCCGTCCTGGTCGCAACCGGCGAGGTCGACCTCTCCATCCTGTCCGCTGCGCCCGGGCGCTGAGGCCGGCCGCGCACCCGGCTGCGCGCCGGCGGCCAACTTCTGCTCACCGGCCGCTCACCGGCCGCTGCTGTCGGCCCTTTGCTCTGCTTCAACCCGCGCAACACCCGGTGTCCGATAACCGGACATCAGGTGTTGCGCGGGGTGAAGCAGAGCAAAGGAGGGAAACGACCCGGTCGGGGGCCTCCCTCGCCTAGCGCCCGCAGGCGTCGAGTTGCTCAGGGGGTGGCGCTGGCGTTCGCGGCGATCTCCGGGAGGTCCGACGGGCCGGGGTCGGCTGCCGGCAGGGGGCTGGGGTTGTGCGCGGCGGCGCGGACGGCGGCGGCGACCGCGGGGGCGACCCGGGAGTCGAAGACGCTCGGCACGATCACCGTCGGGTTGATCTTGTCCTCGCCGACGACGTCGGCGATGGCCTGGGCCGCCGCGATCGCCATCTCCTCGGTGAACTCCTCGGCGTGCGCGTCGAGCATGCCGCGGAACACGCCGGGGAAGGCGAGCACGTTGTTGATCTGGTTGGGCTGGTCCGAGCGGCCGGTGGCGACCACCGCGGCGTACTTGCGCGCCTCTCGGGGGTCGACCTCCGGGTCCGGGTTGGCCAGCGCGAAGACGATCGAGTCCTTCGCCATCTGCGCGATGTCGTCCCCGGTGAGCAGGTTCGGGGCGCTCACCCCGATGAACACGTCGGCGCCCCGGATCGCGCCCGGCAGGTCGCCGGAGTAGTTCTCCTTGTTGGTGTTCTCCGCCAGCCACTGCCAGGCCGGGTTGAGGTCGGTCAGCCCGCGGTGCAGGGCGCCCTGGCGGTCGTACGCGATGATGTCGCCGACGCCCTGGCGCAGCAGCAGCTTCATGATCGCGGTGCCCGCCGCGCCGGCGCCGGAGACGACGACCCGGACGTCCGCGAGCTGCTTGCCCACGACGCGCAGCGCGTTGGTCAGCGCGGCCAGCACGCAGATCGCGGTGCCGTGCTGATCGTCGTGGAAGACCGGGATGTCCAGCGCTTCGCGCAGCCGGGCCTCGATCTCGAAGCAGCGCGGCGCGGCGATGTCCTCCAGGTTGATCCCGCCGTACGCGGGCGCGATCGCCTTGACGATCTGCACGATCTCGTCGGTGTCCTGCGTGTCGAGCACGACCGGCCAGGCGTCCACGCCGCCGAAGCGCTTGAACAGCGCGGCCTTGCCCTCCATCACCGGCAGCGACGCGGCCGGGCCCAGGTTGCCCAGCCCGAGCACCGCCGAGCCGTCGCTGACGACCGCCACCGTGTTGCGCTTGATCGTCAGCCGCCGGGCGTCCGCCGGGTTCTCGGCGATCGCCATGCAGACGCGGGCCACCCCCGGGGTGTACGCCCGCGACAGCTCGTCACGGTTGCGCAGCGCGACCTTGGAGGTCACCTCGATCTTGCCGCCGAGGTGCAGGAGGAACGTGCGGTCCGACACCTTGCGCACGTCCACGCCGTCGAGCGCGGTCAGCGCCTCGACCACCTGATCGGCGTGACCGGCGTCGGCGGTGTCGCAGGTCAGGTCGACGATCACGTTCGTCGGGTCCGAGTCCACCACGTCCAGCGCCGTGACGATCGCTCCGGCCTCGCCGACGGAGGTGGTGAGCCGGCCGATCGAGGACGCGTCCGCGGTCACGGCGATCCGGATGGTGATCGAAAATCCGGCGCTCGGCAGTCGGGTGATGGCCACGGGATCCCTCCGTCACGGCTGTGCGGCCGGTCGGCCGCCGCCTGAGCATTTCTACCGGGTTGCCGTGGTCGACCGGTATTCGCCCCCACTTTTGGCGACCTCCAGCACGGGCATATAGCAGGTGCGTTCGGCGTTGTGTCATGTCAGGATTACGTTCTACTCATCATTTCGGACAGGAGAACCGCTTGCGAGACCAGGAGAGCTTCGTCCCCGTCGAGGACGAGTTCGACGACGTCACCACCGGCGAGATGGAGCTGTCGGAGCGACAGTCCCTGCGACGCGTCCCCGGCCTGTCAACCGAGCTCTCCGACGTCACCGAGGTGGAATACCGCCAGCTGCGGCTGGAGCGGGTCGTCCTGGTGGGCGTCTGGACCGAGGGCACGGTGACCGACGCCGAGAATTCCCTGACCGAGCTGGCCGCGCTCGCCGAGACCGCGGGCTCGCAGGTGCTCGAAGGGCTGATCCAGCGTCGCACCCGACCCGACCCGGCCACGTACATCGGCCGCGGCAAGGTCGACGATCTGGGCGCGGTGGTGCTCTCCACCGGCGCCGACACGGTCATCTGCGACGGTGAACTGTCCCCGTCGCAGCTGCGCAACCTGGAGCAGCGCACCAAGGTCAAGGTCGTCGACCGTACGGCGCTGATCCTCGACATCTTCGCCCAGCACGCCAAGAGCAAGGAAGGCAAGGCGCAGGTCGAGCTGGCGCAGCTCGAATACCTGCTGCCCCGGCTGCGCGGTTGGGGTGAGACGCTCTCCCGGCAGACCGGTGGTTCCGGCCGGGGTGGCGGCGCCGGCGGCGGCGTGGGCGTGCGTGGTCCCGGTGAGACCAAGCTGGAGACCGACCGGCGGCGCATCCGCCACCGCATCTCCCGGCTGCGTCGCGAGATCAAGAGCATGCGCACGGTACGCGTCACCAAGCGCGCCCGTCGCACC
This sequence comes from Micromonospora sp. NPDC049114, assembly GCF_040648635.1. NCBI lineage: Bacteria > Bacillati > Actinomycetota > Actinomycetes > Micromonosporales > Micromonosporaceae > Micromonospora > Micromonospora sp. NPDC049114. Next base: position 7,422 of record NZ_JBEZEA010000010.1, read on the forward strand.
CGCAACTCCGTGCCCGCCGTGGCCATCGCCGGCTACACCAACGCTGGCAAGTCCAGCCTGCTCAACCGGCTGACCGGCGCGGGCGTGCTGGTGGAGAACGCGCTCTTCGCGACGCTCGACCCGACCACCCGCAAGGCGACCACCTCGGACGGGCGGCTCTACACGCTCTCCGACACGGTCGGCTTCGTCCGGCACCTGCCGCACCAGATCGTCGAGGCGTTCCGCTCGACGCTGGAGGAGGTCGCCGAGGCGGATCTGGTGGTGCACGTCGTCGACGGCACCCACCCGGATCCGGAGGAGCAGGTCCGGGCCGTGCACGAGGTGCTCGCCGAGGTCGGCGCGGACCGGCTGCCCGAGCTGCTGGTGGTCAACAAGACCGACGCGGCCGACGAGGACGCGCTGCTGCGTCTCAAGCGACTCTGGCCGGAGGCGATCTTCGTCTCGGCGTACTCGGGTCGGGGGATCGACGCCCTGCGGGCGGCGATCGAGGAGCGGCTGCCGCAACCCGCCGTGGAGGTACGGGCCGTCCTGCCGTACGACCGGGGTGACCTGGTGTCCCGGGTGCACCGCACCGGCGAGGTGCTCAGCACGTCGCACCTGCCGGAGGGCACTCTGCTGCACGTCCGGGTCAGTGCGGCGCTCGCCGCCGAGCTGGCGCCGTTCGACGTGCAGCGGGAGGGCCAGGCGGTCGGCAGCCGGCCCTGAGCGGCCCCGGCGTCATCCACCGGAAACGCGCGGCATGCGACACTGGCCGAATGCGCCGCGTTGTTTCCTCGGTCACGGTTGCCCTCGGCCTGCTCGGGGCAACCGTGGCGCTGGCCGGAGTCGCCGTAGCCGCTCCCGCTCCCGGATCATCCCAGCCGTCCGGCGCCATCCCCGGCAAGAAGCGCTGCTCGGTCACCGACGAGCGGCTGCGGGAGCTGTCCGGGCTGGTGGCGACCAAGACCGGCTACATCGTCATCAACGACGGCACCGATGTTGAGGCGCGCAAACGGATCTTCTTCCTCGACAGCAAGTGCAAGGTCGCCAAGGAGCCGGTCCGCTACTCGGGCCAGGGGCCGTTCGACACCGAGGACCTGGCCGTGTCGCCGAAGGGTGACATCCTGTGGATCGGTGACATCGGCGACAACACCAGCAACAAGGAGCGGCGGTCGCGGATCGCGGTCTGGACCATGCCGATCAACGGTACGAAGCAGCCCGTGCTGCACCGGCTCTCCTACCCCGAGAACAAGCCGCACGACGCCGAGGCGCTGCTGGTGGGGGCCGACGGCCTTCCGCTGATCATCACCAAGGTGTCGAGCGGCAACGCGGAGATCTTCACCCCGACGGCGAAGCTGAAGAACGGCGACACCGAGCCGGTGCCGATGAAGAAGGCCGGCGAGATCAAGCTGCCGAAGACCTCCACGGAGAACCCGCTCAGCGTCTACGGCCGGCTCGCGGTCACCGGGGCCGCCCGGTCGCCGGACGGTAGCCGCGTCGTCATCCGGACGTACGCGGACGCCTTCGAGTACGACGTGACCGGCGGCGACGTCCTCGGTGCGCTCACCACCGGCAAGCCCCGGGTGACGCCACTGGCCGACCCGTTCGGTGAGGCGATCTCCTACACGCCGGACGGGAAGACCTTCGTCACGGTCTCCGACGGCGGGCAGCTCACCGCGGACGAGCCCGTCGACATTCTGAGTTACACGCCGTCCACCAGCGTGGCGGCGCCCCTTGCCGCTCCCGGGGGTGGCAAGCCGGCGGCCGAGAAGTCCTGGATCGACGGGCTCAGTTTCGACGACATCACCTACCTCGTGGGCGCTGTCGGCGTGCTCGGTCTGCTGCTCGTCGGCGCCGGCATCTTCGGCATCCTGCGGGCCCGCCGCCGGCCACCCGCGGCCGACGATGCGGATTCGACGGACGGCCGGGACGATCGGCGCGGCGCGCTGCGGGACGAGGACGTCCCGCCCGGCGGTGGCCGTCCCGGCACGGGCGTGTACGGCGGTGCGGCGGCCGGTGGCGGCGGCGTCTACGGCGGTGCTTCGGGCCGGGGCGGTCCCGCTCCTGCCGGCGGTGCCGTGTACGGCGGCGGCGGTGCACGCCCGGCCGGTGGCGGTGGTGCGCGCCCAGCCGGTGAGGGCGGCGGCGGTTACGGCCCTGCCCGCCCCGGCGGTGGTGGCGGTGCTCCGGTCGGGGGCGGTGTCTACGGCGGCGGCGGCCGTGCCGGCGGCGGCCCTGGAGGCCGGCCCGGCGGTGCCGGTGGCCGACCGGGAGGCGCGGGCGGCGGAGTGTACGGCGGCGGTGGTGGCCAGCCCGGCGGCGGTCGGGCGGAGCCGCCACGGCGCGGTGGACAGGAGCCGGACTACCGGGGCCAGCGGCCCGGCCGTCGGCGGGACGGCGACGCGCCCGGCGACCCGTACGGGCAGTATCCCGGGGGCGGTCGTGGCCCTCGGGGCGACCGCTACTGACCCCGGTCGGCGACATCGGTCCGGCGGCGCGGGTGAGCGCGAAGGGCCACCCACCCGCGTGCCGGCCGGTCAGATTCGGCGGAGCACCGCCACGACGCGGCCCATGATGGTGGCGTCGTCGCCGGGGATCGGGTCGAAGGCCGGGTTCTGCGGCATCAGCCAGACGTGCCCGTCGCGTCGCCGGTAGGTCTTGACGGTCGCCTCGCCGTCGAGCATGGCGGCCACGATCTCGCCGGAGTCGGCCGTCGGCTGCTGCCGGACGACCACCCAGTCGCCGTCGCAGATCGCCGCGTCGAGCATCGAGTCGCCCTTGACCTGGAGCATGAACACCTCGCCCTCCCCGACCAGCTCGCGGGGCAGGGGGAAGATGTCCTCCACGGCCTGCTCGGCGAGGATCGGCCCACCGGCGGCGATGCGACCGAGCATCGGCACGTACGCCGGGGTGGGTCGTTGGGCGCGGGACAACTCGTCGTCGATGGCCTCGCTGGGGGCGCGGACGTCCACCGCCCGGGGGCGGTTGGGGTCGCGGCGCAGGAACCCCTTCTTCTCCAGCTCCTTGAGCTGGTAGGCGACGCTCGACGGTGACACCAGGCCGACCGCCTCGCCGATCTCCCGGACGCTCGGCGGGTAGCCGTGCCGCTCGACCCAGGTGCGGATGAACTCCAGGATGCGACGCTGGCGGGCGGTCAGGTCGACCGTCGCCGGGTCGGGGAAGGCGCTGACTACCGGGGTGACCGGGCGCACGGCGGGCTGACCCGTCCGGCTGCGCGCGGCGCTGCGGCGTCGGGTGGCCGGCGGGCCCGCCTCGGTGATCTGCTGCGGGCTCTTCGGCCGGCTGGCCCGGTCCTCGGTCACGTCCGTCCTCCCTGGTCGGCGCTGGGTGCCTCGTCGGCTCGTGGTGCGTGCGGTGGTGCCACGGATGGTGCTCGGTTGGTGCGTCGCCGGGTGCGGTGAAGATCCATCGCGCCCGGTTGTTCCTGACCGTATAGGTGAGATCGGTCATTTTCAAACATCTGTACGACCTCTCACCGGCGTGTCGGGGTGAAAAACCGCCCCGGTCGTACGGATGTTCTGATAAATGGTACGTCGGATAGCACGGATGTTCGATCGGTGGCTGTTTTCCGGGGCGTTCCGGCCGTGCGGCCGGTAACCGGGGCGGGTTCTCGGCGTTGGTTCTGCGGTGGCGCGGCGGTGTGCGGATGACCGGATGGTCCGTGACGCGCCGGACACGCCGGCCAACTTGACCGGGGTTCGCCAGCGACATACGGTCAACCCCTAGATGTAGTAGTGACATGGGCGTAAGTTGCCTACAGGTTGGGTTCGACTACCGACCGCACTCCCGTAATGTTGATCACGACAGGCGTCACCCGAGGTGGTGCCGTCGTGGCGGACCGTGTCCGGGAGTGCTGGGTGCGTCCGCGGTTGATCATGATTTTGGAGGTTGGGCGATGCGGTGTCCGTACTGCCGGCACGCCGACTCCCGGGTGGTCGACTCGCGGGAGGCCGACGACGGCCAGCTCATCCGGCGGCGGCGCTCCTGTCCGGAGTGCGGTAAGCGGTTCACCACCGTCGAGGAGGCGGTCCTCGCGGTCGTCAAGCGCAGCGGGGTGACCGAGCCGTTCAGTCGCACGAAGATCATCGGCGGGGTGCGCAAGGCGTGCCAGGGCCGGCCGGTGGACGACGACTCACTCGCGCTGCTCGCACAGCGGGTGGAGGAGACCGTCCGGGCCAAGGGGGCCGCCGAGATCCCCAGTCACGAGGTGGGCCTGGCGATCCTGGGCCCGCTGCGCGACCTGGACGAGATCGCCTACCTGCGGTTCGCCAGCGTCTACCGCTCCTTCGACTCGCTCGCCGACTTCGAGCGCGAGATCGAGACGTTGCGGGCCGTGGCGCGAGCCCGGGAGCAGGGCCGGGCCGACGCGGTCGAGGCCGCCGGCCGTACCAGTTGACTTCACTGTTTTTCGAGAGATCAGGACGCGCGGTGGGTGACCGCGCAGACGAGGGGGGCGACGGCGTGACAACGAGCCGTTCACGGAACAAGGCAGGCGCGGGGCTGAAGATCGAGCGGGTGTGGACGACGGAGGGGGTCCACCCGTACGACGAGGTGTCCTGGGAGCGCCGCGACGTCGTGATGACGAACTGGCGGGACGGCTCGATCAACTTCGAGCAGCGCGGGGTTGAGTTCCCGGAGTCGTGGAGCGTCAACGCGGCGAACATCGTCACCACCAAGTACTTCCGGGGCGCGGTGGGGACCCCGGAGCGGGAGTGGTCGCTCAAGCAGCTGATCGACCGGGTGGTCACCACCTACCGCACCGCCGGCGAGGAGTACGGCTACTTCGCCAGCCCGGCCGACGCGGAGGTCTTCGCCCACGAGCTGACCTGGATGCTGCTGAACCAGGTGTTCAGCTTCAACTCGCCGGTCTGGTTCAACGTCGGCACGCCGTCGCCGCAGCAGGTCAGCGCCTGCTTCATCCTGGCCGTCGACGACTCGATGGACTCGATCCTCGACTGGTACAAGGAGGAGGGGCTGATCTTCAAGGGCGGCTCCGGCTCCGGCGTCAACCTGTCGCGGATCCGCTCGTCCCGCGAGCTGCTCTCCTCCGGCGGCAACGCCTCCGGCCCGGTCAGCTTCATGCGCGGCGCGGACGCCTCGGCCGGCACCATCAAGTCCGGCGGCGCGACCCGCCGGGCGGCCAAGATGGTCATCCTCGACGTCGACCACCCGGACATCCAGGAGTTCGTGGTCACCAAGGCGCGCGAGGAGGACAAGATCCGCGCGCTGCGCGACGCCGGGTTCGACATGGACCTCGGTGGCTCCGACATCGTCAGCGTCCAGTACCAGAACGCCAACAACTCGGTCCGCGTCTCCGACGAGTTCATGTCGGCGGTGGAGAACGGCAAGGGCTTCGACCTGCGTGGCCGGCTGGACGGCGCGACGATCGAGACGGTCGACGCCAAGAACCTCTTCCGTTCCATCGCCCAGGCCGCCTGGGAGTGCGCCGACCCGGGCCTGCAGTACGACGACACGATCAACGACTGGCACACCTGCCCGGAGACCGGGCGGATCACCGCGTCGAACCCGTGCTCGGAGTACCTGCATCTGGACAACTCCTCGTGCAACCTCGCCTCGCTCAACCTCATGAAGTTCCTCCGCGCCGACGGTGGCTTCGAGGTGGAGAAGTTCGTCAAGTCCGTCGAGTTCGTCATCACCGCGATGGACATCTCGATCTGCTTCGCGGATTTCCCGACCGAGAAGATCGGCGAGACGTCCCGCGCCTACCGGCAGCTCGGCATCGGCTACGCCAACCTCGGCGCCCTGCTGATGGCCACCGGCCTGCCGTACGACTCGGACCAGGGCCGTTCGGTCGCCGCGGCGATCACCTCGCTGATGACCGGCACCGCCTACCGCCGCTCGGCCGAGCTGGCCGGCGTCGTCGGCCCGTACGACGGCTACGCCCGTAACGCCGAGCCGCACAAGCGGGTCATGCGCAAGCACGCCGCGGCCAACGACGAGATCAAGCCGACCAGCCCGGTGGCCACCGCGATCGTCCGCGAGGCGACCAAGCAGTGGACCCAGGGCAACAAGATCGGTGACAAGTTCGGCTGGCGTAACGCGCAGGCCAGCGTCCTCGCACCGACCGGCACCATCGGCTTCATGATGGACTGTGACACGACCGGCGTGGAGCCGGACCTGGCGCTGGTCAAGTTCAAGAAGCTGGTCGGCGGCGGTTCGATGCAGATCGTCAACCAGACGGTTCCGCGCGCCCTGCGCAGCCTCGGCTACCCCGAGGAGCAGGTCGAGGCGATCGTCGAGCACATCGCCGACAACGGCCACGTGGTGGACGCCCCCGGCCTCAAGCCGGAGCACTACCCGGTCTTCGACTGCGCGATGGGGGAGCGGTCGATCGCCCCGATGGGCCACGTGCGGATGATGGCGGCGATCCAGCCGTTCGTCTCCGGCGCCATCTCCAAGACGGTCAACATGCCGGAGGCGGCCACCGTCGAGGACGTCGAGAAGATCTACTTCGAGGGCTGGAAGCTCGGCCTCAAGGCGCTGGCGATCTACCGGGACAACTGCAAGGTCGGCCAGCCGCTCTCGGTGGCCAAGTCCAACAAGGCCACCACGCCGGCCGCCGTAGAGACCGCTGCCGCCGCGCCGGCCGCGGTGGAGAAGGTCATCGAGTACCGGCCGGTGCGCAAGCGCCTGCCGAAGAAGCGCCCCTCCGAGACGGTCAGCTTCTCCGTCGGTGGCGCCGAGGGTTACCTCACCGCGTCGTCCTACCCGGACGACGGCCTCGGCGAGGTCTTCCTCAAGATGTCCAAGCAGGGCTCGACCCTGGCCGGTGTGATGGACGCCTTCTCGGTGGCCATCAGCATCGGCCTGCAGTACGGCGTGCCGCTGGAGACGTTCGTCAGCAAGTTCACCAACATGCGCTTCGAGCCGGCCGGCATGACCGACGACCCGGACGTGCGCATGGCGGCCTCGGTGATGGACTACATCTTCCGTCGCCTGGCACTGGACTTCCTGCCCTACGAGCGCCGCGCCGAGCTGGGCATCTTCACCGCCAGCGAGCGGGCCGCCCAGCTGCGGGCCGAAGCCGACGCGGAAGCCGCCGGGGTCACCGGAGCGGAGCTCACCGCGATGGCGTCATCCGCGCCGGTCGAGGCCCCGGCCAAGCCGGAGGCCGTCGCCCAGCCGGCCCAGGAGATGGCCGACGTGGCCGCCGCCAAGCCGGCACCGAGCGTGGGTTCCAGCACCGAACTGCTGGAGGCCGTGATCGGCAAGGCCGCCGACGCGCCGCTCTGCTTCACCTGCGGTACGAAGATGCGCCCCGCCGGTAGCTGCTACGTCTGCGAGGGCTGCGGCTCCACCAGCGGCTGCAGCTGACGTACGCCTCAGCGCTGCCCCGGCCTCCTGCGAGGTCGGGGCAGCGCTGTTCTACGGCTCTTTCCGATTCGGGGATGTCCGCGAAGTCGGGCGGTGTCAGCCGAATTCGATCTCCAGTAGAGGGCTTCCGGTGATCCAGCTCTCCAAGCTTCCGGCCCAGTCCAAGGTCGGGACGATTTCGCCGAACACGAGTACCCGCTCGTCCTCGTTGGTGACGGGACGCCCTCGCACCTGAAGATCCAGGCCAGCCACATGCAGCGTGAACTCGGGATGTGCGAGCACGTTGGCGTACCAGTCACGCGAACCAGGGCTCCCGGTGAGCCAGTAGCGGCCAGCGGCCCGATAACGCCATATCTCGGTTCTTCGCGGCTGACCGCTCCGCCGTCCGGTCGTCGTGATCTCCACAGTTCGCTGCCGCTCCAGCGCCTGCCGCGTCTCCTCCGTAACCGTCATGCGTTCATGCTCGGGCCTTGAGTGGACTTCAGGTCAAGGCCGTAGACCCGGCGGTTGGTTGCCGGCCAGAGGAGATGCGACGCTCGCTGCGTGACGAGCCCTCCCCGATGAGCGTGAGGCGGTGCCTGCTTCGACGCACCGACGGCTGACACAACCACTCTGCCCGGGCGGGTGAGCCCTGCGCGGATCGCCGATAGGTCAGGCCCTGATTTCTCCCTGCCATGTCTTGAGCGTCAGCATCTGGCCATCGAAGTCCAGCCTGAGGCCGGTGACCTCGTTGACCTCGTTGCGGATCTCTTTCAGGTGAGCGAGTGGTCTCGTGATGACCGACGCGAACGGCGGTTCAGCCGAGGCGTCCCGCGACAACCATCGCCCACCGTCGTAGTCGTAGGGATCGGGCAAGCCGTCGTCGGTTCGGTAACACCCGTGCTCCGACGAACGAAGAAGAGGTGTGAACGCGCGAGAGAGGACGGCCTGTGAATGAGCCGAGCCGAGCCGATGACGACATCTCCGGCATTGGAACCGATCCGGTGGCCTTCGAGGTCTTCTACCGGCGGCACCTGGAGGCGGTGGGCCGGTTCGTGGCACGCCGGGTCGACGACCCCCATCTCGCCGCCGACCTGACCGCCGACGTGTTCCTGGCGGTGATCGAGTCGGCGGCCGGCTACCGGCCGGACCGGGGTAGCCAGATCGGCTGGCTGTACGGGGTGGCCCGCAACGTCATCGGCGACGAGCGGCGTCGGGCGGCCCAACGACTGCGGGTGACCGGTCGACTGGCCGGACGACGGGACCTCGGCCCCGATGACATCGCCCGCATCGAGGAGCGGATCGACGCCGAGTCGGTGGCCCGCCGCACCCATCGCGCGCTGAGCGAGCTGCCCGAGGACACCCGGACGCTTGTCGAACTCGTCGCCGTGGACGGGCTCACCGTCGCGGAGGCGGCGACAGTGCTCGGGATGTCACCGGTCGCCGCTCGGGTCCGCCTGCACCGTGCCCGCCGGCTCGTCCGCGCCCTGCTCGCCCGCCCGGTCACCACCCTCGCCTGAGATGAGACGAAGCTGACGATGAACACGACTGAACGGTCGCCGCAGGGTTTCGAGGAGCAGCTTCTCAGGGACCTGAGCGCACACGTCGCCCGACGGGCCGAGCTGGCGTCGGCGGGCCGTCCGGCCGGACGCCGTACCTGGTTCCCGCGCGGTTGGCGCCTCGCCGGAGCGGCCGGGCTGGCGGTCGCGCTGACCGCCGGTGGTCTGGCGGTCCAGACCATGAGGCTGGGCGATCAGTCGCCGCCCACGGCCAGTGCGTCGGAGATCTTCCACCTGGCGGCCGACGCCGCTCGGCAACAGCCGGAACTCACCGCCCGGCCCGAGCAGTACGTCTTCACGGAAACCCTGGCGACGATCCGGGACATGCCGGCCAGTGGCCCGTACCGGACCATCCGGAACCAACTGTGGCAGTCGGCCGGTGGAGTCGCCTACACGCAGGGACGCTATCGACCGGAGAGCGACCCGAACGGGTGGAGCGAGCTCAGGGTGCTCCGCATCGATGATCCCGCCGATCCCGAGAAGGAACTTGACGCGTTCCAGCCGCCCGCGTACCACGGCGATCTGCCCACCGATCCGGACGAGCTGCTGCGCTACCTTCGGGCGCACCCGGTCGACCTGCATCTACCCGAAGGCGCCGACGAGGAGGCCGTCTACGGGGGCGAGAGCATGGCGTACACCACCGCGTGGTCGATGCTCGACGGATACGTGCCACCCCGAGCGCTCGCGGCGCTGTTCGAACTGCTGGCACGGCAACCCGGAGCGGTGGTCATCTCGGGTGACGTGGTGGACGCCGCCGGCCGGCATGGGGTGGCGATTCGGATGCCCGGGGTGATCGGTGGAAACCTGGACCTCATCTTCGATCGGGACTCCCACGTCTACCTCGGCACCCGCAACTCGTTGGTGCGTAACGGCAAGGAGTCCCTGTACAACACTGTCGCGCTACTGCGCGTCGCGATCGTCGACCGACCGGGCCAGCTGCCCTGAGTGGTGCCGGGATCGAGAAGGCCGGTGGGTCGGCGCACGAGCACGGGGCTGACCCACCGAACGCTGGGCTGCGACGATGAGGGCATGACAACCGCTGAGGCGTACGTCGAGTTCGCGCGCCGCGAGGCACACGGGGTATCGCCCACGTACGAGCGACTGTCCGACGTCGTCGCCCACGACGGCGTCCTGCTCGCCCTCCTCGACACGCTCCCGCCGGCCAAGCGTCAGCCGAATCTGCTGTTCGGCGTGGTCCGTTGGTTGGGCGGCCCGGTCGACGACCCGACCGCGTTCCACGACTTCACGGTGGCGCACTGGCCGGCCGTCGAGGCGGAGATGCGGACCCGGGCCACCCAGACCAACGAGGCCGGCAGGTGTGCGGTCCTGCTGCCGGTGCTCGCCGCGCTGCCGCAGCCCCTCGCCCTGCTGGAGGTCGGTGCGTCCGCCGGCCTCTGCCTCTACCCCGACCGGTACGCCTACCGGTACGGCGAGCACCGGATCGGGTCCGGCGAGCCGGTCCTGGAGTGCGCGGCCAGCGGCTTCGAACCGCCGACACGCGTACCCCAGGTGGTGTGGCGGGCCGGCCTGGACCTGAACCCGCTCGACGTGACCGCCCCCGACGACGTGTCCTGGTTGGACGCCCTGATCTGGCCGGAGCGCGGGCACCGACGGGCCCGCCTGCGCGCCGCCGCTGCGGTCGCTGCGGCCGACCCGCCGCTGCTGATCCGCGGCGACCTGGTGGACGACCTGCCGGCGCTGGCGGCGCGGGCGCCAGAGGACGCGACGCTTGTCGTCTTCCACACCTCGGTGCTCTACCAGGTGCCCGTCGCCCGTCGGGAGGCGTTCGTCCGGCTGGTGCGGGAGCTGCCGGGACACTGGATCGCCAACGAGGCCCCGGAGGTGCTGCCCTACGACGGGCTGCCCGACTCGCCGGACGCGGCGCTGCACAACGTCCTCGCGCTGGACGGGCGACCGCTGGCCTGGACCCGGGGGCACGGCCAGGCGATCACGTGGTTCGGGTGACACCCTGGCTCACGCGGCCGGTGCGCGTATCGGGGCGCGCAGGGCGCGGATGAACCAGTCCACGGCCGGCGTGACCGCGCCGCCACCCGACCAGCCGTTGATCACCGACAGCAGGTCGAGGTAACGGTCCCGGCGCGGGTCGTTGGCCAGAACCAGCCGGTCGAGCAACCGCTGGCGCAGGTCGGCGTCGTCGGGGAGGCCGTGCAGACGGGCGTACCGGCTGGTGACCGCCGCGACCACCGGCTCGGCCTCGGGGCCAGCCGGATCGAGGCCGGCGGCCAGGGCGGCCACCACCCCGTCCCGGACCACGGCGACGGCGTCCGGGCGGGGCAGCCCGGGCACGTCGTGGTCGGCGGCGTGCTGGCGAACGAGCCGTCGCATGCTCGCCCGAAAGGCCGGGTCCCGGCACAGGTCGGCCAACTCCACCCACGCCCGCACCTGCTCGGTGGTCGGGTCGTCGGGCAGCTCGGGTGTCATCGAGACGAGCACACCCGGGTACGGCGCCGGGTCGCCGGTGAAGACGCTGTCCAGGAAGTCGTCCACCAGTTGCCGCCGTTCGTGGGCGGTGAGCCGGGCCAACCGGTGCAGATCGTCCACCTCGGACGGACCCGCCTCGCGCCTCGCCGCGACGGTCAGGACGGCCTGGCGCAGCCGCAGCACCCGGACCTGCACCGCCAGCGCCTCGGCGTGCGCGGCGGCCACCTCGTGCAGGGGCACCTCGCGGTCCACGACCCGACGGATGGAGGCCAGGTCCACGCCCAGGTCGCGCAACGTCCGGACCAGTTCGAGTCGCGCCACGGCGTCCGGGCCGAACTGGCGGTAGCCGGCCGGGCTCCGGTCGGTCGGCGGCACGATCCCGCTGTCGGCGTAGTACCGGATGGTCTTGACGCTCAGCCCGGTGCGTCGGGCCAGGTCGCCGATCGTGTAACGCTCGTCACCGCTCATGCCCCCACCCTGCGGTCTCCCTCCGCTGGAGACTCAAGCCGACGGGACTCTACGACGCAAGCGGCGGCGTGTCCCGCATCCGTCGCAGCGGCGAGCAGACCACGAACAGGCACGCCGCCCAGGTGCCCAGCACGCACACCCAGAGCGCGCCGCGCAGCCCCAGGGTGGTGCCGAGCGCCCCGCCGGTCAGCGCGCCGAGCGGGACCACCCCGAAGCAGATCCAGAGGAACGCGGCGTTGACCCGGCCGAGGATCGCCGGCGGGGTGATCCGCTGCCGGTACGACATCGCCGCGACGTTGAACAGCACCGCGTTGGCCGAGAACGCGGCCAGCCCGACGCCGTAGAGCAGCAGCCCCCAGCCGGGTCGGGCCAACGGCATCAGCAGATAGAACGGGCCCGGGACGGTCATCGCCAGCCAGATCACCCGGGCCGAGCCGAGCCAGGCCGACAGCCGGGCGGCCAGCACCCCCACCACCAGCCCGCCGACGGCGCTGACCGAGAAGACCAGACCCACCTGCACCGGCGCGGCGTGCAGCTCCCGCACCAGGAAGGTCACCTCGATCGAGGCGGACGCCATCACCCAGAAGTTCGACCACGTCGTGCAGGCCAGGATGCTGACCAGGATCGGCTGCCGCCGGATGAAGCCGAGCCCGTCGGTCAACTCCACCCGCAGGGGTACGCGGGGAGCCGGCTCGCGGCGTACCGGCGCCTCCCGGATCAGGATCAGCGTCAGCGCGCTGACCAGGAAGGCGAACCCGTTGGCCAGGAAAGTGCGGGCGGCGCCGACCAGCCCGATCAACGCGCCGCTGACCGTCGGACCGACGAGCTCGGCGGCGTCCTGGCTGATGGTCAGCTTGGCGTTGCCGTCCACCAGCAGGTCCGCCGGCACCAGCCGGGGCAGCAGGGTCTTGTACGCCACGGTGAACAGCACGGTGAGCACGCCACCGAGCCCGACCACCGCGTACAGGAAGGGCAGGGTGAGGTGGCCGACCAGGGCGGCCACCGGCAGGGACAGCAGGAGCGCGGCCCGACCCAGGTCGCACGCGATCATCAGCCGCCGCTGGTCGAGCCGGTCGGCGACGATGCCCGCCGGCAGCGAGAACAGCAGGTACGGCAGCCAGGCCAGGACGGTCAGCAGGGAGACCTGGAACACGCTGGCGTGCAGGGTGTCCGCGGCGAGCAGCGGCACCGCCACGTTGGCGATGCGGGTGCCCAGCTCGCTTACCGTCTGGCCGCCCCAGAGCAGCAGGAAGTTCCGGCTGCGCCACAGCGACGGGATGGCCCCCGCCTCGACCGCCGGGGACTGCTGCACCTGCTGACTCACCGTCGCCGCCTGTCCGTGCGGGTTAAGCGCCGCCGGCCGGCGGCCCGCGGACTCTATCCACAGCGCGAGCCGTCCGACACCGCATTTCCGCTGCCCCGGCCGTCGCCGCGCAACGCGGGCCGGGGCACTGCCGGCCGGACAAACGACCTGGGTACGGTCGTCGGGCCGTCCGGCGGCGGACGGCGAATGGAGGCTCGACCGTGTCCATCGCGCTCATCACCCTCGGCGGGACCATCGCGATGGGCGGGGTGGACGCCGGCCGTTCCGGCGTGGTCACCCGGCTCACCGGCGCGGACCTCACCGCCGCCGTCCCGGGGCTGGCGGATCTGGGCGTGCCCGTGGACGTGCGGGACACCCACGCGGTGCCGAGCGCACACCTCACCGCGCGGCAACTGCTCGCCGTGGTCGACGAGGCGTCCCGGGCGGTGTCCGCTGGCGCGACAGGTGTCGTGGTCACCCAGGGCACCGACACCCTCGAGGAGACGGCGTTCCTGGCCGACCTCATCTGGCCGCACGCCGCCCCGCTGGTCTTCACCGGCGCGATGCGCAACCCCACCCTGGCCGGCGCGGACGGGCCGGCGAACCTGCTCGCGGCGCTGCGGGTGGCCGCCGTGCCGGACACCCGAGACCTGGGCGTGCTGGTCGCCGTCAACGACGAGGTGCACGCCGCGCGGTGGCTGCGCAAGACCCACAGCACCAGCACCGCCACGTTCACCTCGCCCAACACCGGCCCGCTGGGCCAGGTCATCGAGGGGGAGGTGCGGGTGCTGACCCGCCCGGTGCGCCACGAGCCGTTGCCGCCCGTCGACCCGGACCGGCTCGACGCGACCCGGGTGGCGCTGTACGTGGTCACCCTGGACGACGACGGCGCGCTCCTGCACGGCCTCGCGGACACCCACCACGGCCTGGTGGTCGCGGGGTTCGGGGTCGGGCACGTGCCCGCGACGCTGGTCCCGGTGCTCGGCGATCTCGCCAACCGGATCCCGGTGGTGCTCACCAGCCGCAGCGGCGCCGGCTCGGTGCTGCGCCACACGTACGGGGCGGTCGGCTCGGAGACCGACCTGCAACGGCGGGGACTGCGTAACGGCGGTTTGCTCGACCCGTACAAGGCGCGGGTGCTGCTGCGGCTGCTGCTGGCCGCCGGCGCGGACTCCGACGAGCTGACCGCCGCCCTGGCCCGGCACGGTTGAGTCGCCGTCGTCGGGGCGCCTCTAGACTGCTGCGGGTGACCCGGAAGGACCGCTGCTGGTGACCGGTGAGCGACGACCCCTGGCGGATCGACCGCTCACCGAGCCGCACCCGTCCCGGCTGCCGCCCGGGCACCCCGGGCGGGCCCGGATCCTCGCCGCGCACGCCGCCGCGCTGGCCGCCGGGGAAGCCGGTTACCTCGACCCGGCGACGGGGTTGTTCGTGCTCAGCGCCGGCTTCCTCGCCCGCCGCGGCACGTGCTGCGGCCGGGGCTGCCGCCACTGCCCGTACGTGGACGATCCACCCTCGGAATGAGGACTTCCGCCCGACCCGGACACCCCGTACGGTGTCCGACGGACATCCGGCGGGGCCACTTCCGCCGTCGGTCGGCGAGAGGGTGGAGCGTGCGCGGGCGGATCGTGGTCGCCGGGCTGGCGGGCCTGCTGGTGAGCGGCTGTGCCGCCGAGGCCGAGCCGGTGGCGGTGCCGCCGCAGGCGCCGGTCGCCCTGGACGTGTCGGCGGCCTCCTCGGGGGGCGCCTGCCGGCTGCTGGACTTCGCGGTGATCGAGCAGCTCGTCAAGGTGCGCTTCGACGTGGCGGCGGCCAGCGAGCGGGGTGACACGCACACCTGCGTGGTCCGGGCCGAGCGCGCGGCGCTGCCCGAGCTGATGCTCAGTGTGTCCGAGACCACCATCGACAAGACCACCTTCGGCGCGGACGTGGTGCCCGACAAGGCGGCGAAGGTCACCGGACTGGGTCAGCAGGCGTACCGGCGTACCACCGCCGCGGCCGGCGGGCACGGCCCGGTCGCCGAGGTCGGCTGGCTGGCCGCCGACGGTCGCCTCGCCACGCTGACCTGGACCGGCGCCCGTGCCGCCGACCGCGCGGCCGTCGACAAGCTGGCCGGGGACCTGGTCGGGCTGGCGAAGAAGGTGGACACCCGGGCGCTGTGACGCCCGGGTGTGCGGCCGATCAGTTGGCGGCGACGAAGACCCGGGAGGCGACCTCGCGAGGCAGCCGCACCCGGTCACCGGAGCGGTCGATCGACACCCCGTCGCGCTCCTGAGCCACGGTCACCGTGGCGCCGGGGTCGACGCCAGCGGCGTGCAGCTGGCGCAGCACGTCGGAGTCGGTCTGCACGCTCTCGCAGATCCGGCGGACCACTACCGGCCCGGACAGCCCGGGGAAGGCCAGGTTGCGCTCACCCTCGCCCGGCTCGCTGGCCGGAGCCTCGGGGGAACCCAGCTCCTCCAGGCCCGGAATCGGGTTGCCGTACGGCGAGCGGGTCGGCCGGTTGAGCAGGTCGTACACCCGCTTCTCGACGGCGTCGCTCATCACGTGCTCCCAACGGCAGGCCTCCTCGTGGGCCTCCTCGTAGGGCATCCCGATGACGTTGACCAACAGCAGTTCGGCGAGGCGGTGCTTGCGCATCACGGAGACGGCGCTGCCCCGGCCGAGCGGGGTGAGCGTCAGGTGCCGGTCGCCCTCGACGGTGAGCAGGCCGTCGCGCTCCATCCGGGCCACGGTCTGGCTGACGGTGGGTCCGCTCTGCTTGAGGCGCTCGGCGATCCGGGCACGCAGGGGCGGCACCCCCTCCTCCTCCAGCTCGAGGATGGTGCGCAGGTACATCTCGGTCGTGTCGACCAGATCGTGAGACTTCATAAGGTATGCGGCCCTCCGATGCACGATGCTACCCTGCCGCGCGGCGAGCGACCGCTGCCGAATCGCGTGGTGGTGACCCGGATGGTGTTGGATGGTCGGCATGTCCGGTACCGAGGAACTGCTCGTCGAGGTGGACCGGCTCGCCGCCGAGCTCGACGACGCCGACCCGCCCACCCTCCTCGACGTCCGCTGGCGGCTCACCGGCCCGCCCGGCCACGACGACTACCTGGCCGGCCACCTGCCCGGCGCGGTCTTCGTCGACCTGGACACCGCGCTGTGCGGGCCGCCCGGGGCCGGCGGCCGGCACCCGCTGCCCAACCCGGGCGCGCTACAGGCCGCGCTGCGGACCGCCGGCGTCCGCGCCGGTCACCCAGTTGTGGTGTACGACGGCGGCGACGGCCTGGCCGCCGCGCGGGCCTGGTGGACCTTGCGCTGGGCCGGGCACCGGCCGGTGCGACTGCTGCACGGGGGCTTCCCGGCCTGGGTGGCCGCCGGACGACAGGTCTCGACCACCGCGCCCGCCCCGGCCGACGGTGACGTCGAGGTGCGCCCCGGTGACCTTCCGGTGCTGGACGCCGGGCAGGCCGCCGCGCTGGCGTCCGCCGACGACGCAGTGCTGCTCGACGTGCGCGCGGCACCCCGCTACGCGGGCGAGGTCGAGCCGATCGATCCGGTCGCCGGTCACGTGCCCGGCGCTGCCAACCTGCCCGCCGGCGAGTACGTGGGCGCCGACGGGCGTTTTCCGGCCGCCGACGTGCTGCGCGAGCGGTTCGCCGCGGTCGGCGCGACCGGGGCGCGGGCGGTCGGGGCGTACTGCGGCTCCGGGGTGACCGCCGCGCAGGCGGTCCTCGCGCTGCACCTGGCCGGCCGCACGGACGCCGCGCTCTACGTGGGTTCGTGGAGCAACTGGGTGGCCGACCCGGCCCGCCCGGTCGCGTCCGGGCCGACACCCGGCCGCTGACCAGCGCGTGCGGTGGGCCGACGACGGTCCTCGTGCGACGATGGGCTCATGTCCGACGACACGGTAGTGGTGTGGGACCCCTCGCTGCTCGCCTATGACATGGGCGACCATCCGCTCGACCCGGTGAGGGTGGAGCTGACCGTCGCGCTCGCCCGGGAGCTGGGCGTTCTGGAGCGTCAGGGGGTGCGCGTCGTCAAGCCGGAGCCCGCCGACGACGCGGCGCTCACCCGCGTGCACGACCCGGCCTACCTGGCCGCCGTGCGTGCCGCCCCACGTGATCCACTCTTCGCCGGGTACGGCCTGGGCACCTCCGACAACCCGGTCTTCGAGGGGATGCACGAGTCCAGTGCGCTGATCGCCGGGGCGACGCTGGCCGCGGCCGAGGCGGTCTGGCGCGGTGACGCGCGTCGGGCGGTGAACGTGGCAGGTGGCCTGCACCACGCGATGCCCGCCCGCGCGTCCGGCTTCTGTGTCTACAACGACCCCGCGGTGGCCATCGCCCGACTGCTCGATCTGGGCGCCGAGCGGATCGCCTACGTGGATGTGGACGTGCACCACGGCGACGGGGTGCAGGACATCTTCTGGGACGACCCGAGGGTGCTCACGGTCAGCCTGCACGAGACACCGCTCGCGCTCTTTCCGGGCACCGGTTTTCCGGACGAGACCGGCGGGCCGGGCGCGCAGGGCACCGCGGTGAACATGCCGCTGCCGCCGGGCGTCGACGACACCGGCTGGCAGCGGGCGTTCCACGCGATCGTGCCGTCGGTGCTGCGCGCGTTCCGGCCGCAGGTGCTGGTGAGTCAGTGCGGCGCGGACGGGCACCGGCTGGATCCGCTGGCCGACCTGAACCTGACGGTGGACGGGCAGCGCGCCACCTACCTGGCGTTGCGGGCGCTCGCCGACGAGCTGTGCGAGGGCCGCTGGGTGGCCACCGGCGGCGGCGGGTACGCGCTGGTCGAGGTCGTGCCCCGAGCCTGGACCCACCTGTTGGCGGTGGCGACCGGCGCTCCGATCGACCCGGCGACGCTCACCCCGCCGGGCTGGCGTGAGCTGGCCGCGGCCCGTCGGCCGGGTCGGGAGATTCCGCTGCGGATGACCGACGACGCGGACCCGTCGTACGAGCCGTGGCAGCCGACGGGCGAGCCGAACGCGGTGGACCGGGCGATCGCGGCGACCCGTAAGACCGTCTTCCCGCTGCTCGGGCTCGACCCGTACGACCCGCGGGACTGAGCCGGGCCGTTTCCTGTGACGACCGTGGACCAGCCGGTGGACGTGCTGCTCAGCGACGGCAGCACCGTCCAGTTGCGACCGATCAGCCCGGACGACGCGCCGGCCGTCGTGGCGATGCACAGCCGGTTCTCCGAGCGCACCCGCTACCTGCGCTACTTCTCGCCGTATCCGCGCATCCCGGAGCGGGATCTGGTCCGGTTCGTCACTGTGGACCACCACGACCGGGAGGCGTTCGTGGTGCTGGCCGGGGACCGGCTCGTCGCCGTCGGCCGGTACGAGCGGCTCGGTCCGCAGGCGCCGGAGGCGGAGGTCGCCTTCGTGGTCGAGGACGCCTTCCAGGGCCGGGGCATCGGCTCGGTGCTGATGGAGCACCTGGCGGACGCCGCGCGGCGCAACGGCATCATGAGTTTCGTCGCCGAGGTGCTGCCGGCCAACGGGACGATGCTGCGGGTCTTCTCCGACTTCGGCTACCAGGTCCAGCGCGCGTACGCCGACGGCGTGGTGCACCTGAGCTTCCCGATCGCCCCGACGGAGGCGACCCTGGAGGTGCAGCGCGGCCGGGAGCACCGCACCGAGGCCCGCTCGATCGCCCGGCTGCTCGCCCCGCGAGGCATCGCCGTATACGGCGCGAGCGCCACCGGCCAGGGCGTCGGCGCGGCAGTGCTCGGGCATCTGCGGGACGGCGGGTTCACCGGCGCGGTGGTGCCGGTGCACCCGAGCGCGTCGACGGTGGCGGGCCTGCCCGCGTACCCCTCGGTGGTCGACGCCGGGGTGGCGGTGGATCTGGCGGTGGTGGCGGTCCCGCCGGAGGCGGCGACCGCGGTGGTCGCCGACGCCGCCGCCGCCGGGGTGCACGGCCTGGTCGTGATCTCGGCCGGCTTCGCCGAGGCCGGCGGTGAGGGCGCGGCCACGCAACGTGCGCTGGTCCGCGCGGCGCACGCGGCGGGGATGCGCGTGGTCGGCCCGAACTGCCTGGGCGTGGCCAACACCGACCCGGCGGTACGCCTCAACGCCACCCTCGCCCCGGCGCTGCCGCCGGCCGGTCGGGTGGGCATCTTCAGCCAGTCCGGCGCGTTCGGGGTGGCGCTGCTCGCCGAGGCGGACCGGCGGGGCCTCGGGCTGTCCAGCTTCGTGTCGGCCGGCAACCGGGCCGACGTGTCGGGCAACGACCTGCTGCAGTACTGGCAGGACGACCCGGGCACCGACGTGATCATGTTGTACCTGGAGACGTTCGGGAACCCGCGCAAGTTCGCCCGGCTGGCCCGGCGGATCGGCCGGGCGAAACCGGTGGTGGCGCTCGCCTCACCGGCCCGCCCGCCCGGGGTGGGCGACTCGGCCGGTCCGGACGAGGTGGCGGTGGCCGCGCTCTTCGCCCAGTCCGGGGTGATCCGGGTGGACACCGTGCCGGAGCTGCTCGACGTGGGGGTGTTGCTGGCCAACCAGCCGCTGCCGGCCGGCGGCCGGGTCGGCGTGGTCGGCAACTCGTCGGCGTTGACCGGCCTGGCCGCCACGGCGTGCGTCGGGCAGGGCCTGACCGTCGCCGACGGCTACCCGCGGGACGTCGCACCGAGCGCCGGCGCCGACGAGTTCGCCGCCGCCCTCGCCGAGACGGCCGCCGACGACGGGGTGGACGCACTCGTCGTGGTCTTCGCCCCGCCGCTGCCCGGCCAGCGCACCGAGGTGGACGCCGATGTCACCGCCGCGTTGCCGGCCGCCCTCGCCCTGGGCAAACCGACCGTGGCGACGTTCCTGGTCGGTCGGTTGCCCGCCGGGGTGCCCGCGTACGGCGGCGTGGAGGAGGCCGTCCGGGCGCTCGCTCGGGTGCACCGGTACGCCGAGTGGCTGCGTCGCCCGCCCGGGGTCGCGCCCGAGCTGCCCGGGATCGACCGGGACGCCGCGGCGGCCGCGCTGCGCGCCGACGGCACCGACGTCGAGGCGCTGCTGGCCGCGTACGGCATCGAGACCGTCGCGTCGGTGCCCGTGGCCTCGGTCGACGCGGCTGTCGACGCGGCGACGCGGGTGGGTTTCCCGGTGGCGCTCAAGGCCGCCGCCGCGGGGCTGCGGCACCGGCTCGACCTGGGCGCCGTCCGCCTCGATCTGCCCGACGAGGCGAGCGTCCGCCGCGCGTACGCCGACATGGCCGCCGGCTTCGGCGCGGACGTGCTGGTGCAGCCGATGGTCCCGCCCGGTGTGGCCTGCGTGGTGGAGTTGGTGGAGGATCCGGCGTTCGGGCCGGTGGTCGGCTTCGGTCTCGGCGGGGTCGCCACCGAGCTGCTGGGCGATCGGGCCTGGCGGGCGGTGCCGCTGACAAACACCGACGCCGCCGAGCTGGTCGACGAACCTCGGGCGGCTCCGCTGTTGCGGGGGCACCGGGGCGCGGCGCCGGTGGACCGGGCGGCCCTGGCCGACCTGCTGCTGCGGGTCGGTCAGCTGGCCGACGAGCAGCCCCGGGTGCGCTCGGTGACCCTCAACCCGGTGCTCGCCCGCCCGGACGGCATCTCGGTCCTGCACGCCCAGGTGCGGGTGGGCGGCGTGGTCGCCCGTCCGGACACCGGCCCCCGGCGTCTCTGAGCGCGGCAGCTCAGGCGCGGCTGGAGATCTGCTGGACGGCCCAGGCGTTGCCGTCCGGGTCGGTGAAGAAGACGAAGCCGACGTTGTCCAGCGGGTCCGGCACCGGGCGCGGGTTCTGGCCCACCACCTGGATGTCGCTGACCTCCACGCCACGGGCGACCAGCTCCGCGTGGGCCCGCAACAGGTCGGGCACCACCAGTTGCAGGCCCCTCAGCGAACCCGGCGGCATCTCCGGGACCACGCCCTTGCCGATCACGATCGAGCAGCCGGAGCCGGGCGGGGTCAACTGCACGATGCGGGCGTCGTCGCTGATCACCGTGTCGTGGTCGACGGCGAACCCGAGCTGGTCGGCGTAGAACGTCTTCGCCCGGTCCAGGTCGGAGACCGGCACGATCACCACTTCCAACGTCCAGTTCACGGCACTCTCCTCGCTCGTCGCGGAGTCGGTCGGCGCCACAGTCAAGCACCTCGACAGCGGGCAGGGCCCCGGCGAACCGCCGGGGCCCTGCCCGCTGTCGAGTGCGTCAGCAGGCGTACGCCTCCAGGCGCTGCGCCCGCTCCGGAGCGCGCAGCTTCAGCAACGTCACCTTCTCGATCTGCCGGATGCGCTCACGGGACAGGCCGAACTCGCGGCCGACCTCGTCCAGGGTGCGCTGCCGGCCGTCGTCCAGCCCGAACCGGAGCCGGATGACCGCCTGCTCCCGCTGCGACAGCGTGGCGAGCACGATGCTCACCTCGTTGCGCAGTTCGCCCTGCGCGGCGCCCTCGCCCGGGTCGGTGCGCGGGTCCACCGACGCCACGAAGTCACCGAGTGCGCTCTCGCCGTCGTCGCCGACGGTCTGGTCCAGGCTGACCGGCTCGCGGTCGTACGAGATCAGCTCGATGACCTGGAACTCGGGGATGTCCAGGGCCCGGGCGACCTCGGCGACTCCTGGCTCGCGACCCAGCGTCACCGCCAACTCCCGGCGGGCCCGGACCATCCGGTTGACCTGCTCGACCATGTGCACGGGGATGCGGATGGTGCGGGCCTGGTCGGCCATGGCACGGGTGATCGCCTGCCGGATCCACCAGGTGGCGTACGTGGAGAACTTGTAACCCTTGGCGTAGTCGAACTTCTCCACCGCCCGGATGAGGCCGAGGTTGCCCTCCTGGATCAGGTCGAGGAAGGCCATCCCGCGTCCGGTGTAGCGCTTGGCGATGCTGACCACCAGCCGCAGGTTCGCCTCCAGCAGGTGGTCCTTGGCGGCGCGGCCCTCGGCGACGATCAGCTCCAGGTCGGCCCGCAGCTCCTCGGAGACCGGGGTGCAGGTGGCGAGCTTCTCGTCGGCGAACAGGCCGGCCTCGATCCGCCGGGCCAGGTCGACCTCCTGCGCCGCGGTCAGCAGCTTGGTCCGGCCGATCCCGTTCAGGTACGCCCGGACCAGGTCGGTGGAGATGCCGCGCTCGTCGGTGGCGTCCAGGTCGGTGAGGGCCTCGGCGGACCCGTTGGTCTCGGTGCTGGTGGCTGCCGGGCGCGTCCGGTGTTCCGTCATCTGCAGGACCATCTCTGTCTCTCCCCGTTTCCACGTCTGTGCCGTGTCTCCGGCCCAGTGGTGCCGGTGTGAGACACAGCTTGGCGGGCGGGGCGTAAAACGGGAGTGAGGCGATCGGGCACCCGACAGGAATCCGGCCGGATCGTTGCCGCGGTGTGTCATCCCGGCGGTTGCGGGCCCGGCCCGGCTACGTTGCGGACGGTCGGCCGCCCCGGGTCGGCGTGGTCCGACGATGGAGGACGGTGTGGTCTTCAGGCGGCTCATGAAGGCGATGGGGGTCGGCGGCCCCTCGGTCGAGACGGTGCTCGCCGACCCGGACTGCCGCCCCGGCGGGCAGCTGGAGGGCCACGTCCACGTGCTCGGCGGCGACCACCAGGTCGAGATCGACCACGTCACGCTCGGCCTCGTCACCCGGGTCGAGGTGGAGAGCGGCGACAACGACTACGACACCACCCAGGAGTTCCACCGCCAGCGGGTCACCGGTGCGTTCCGGCTGGAGCCGGGGCAGCGCCACGACCTCCCGTTCCGGTTCGACGTGCCCTGGGAGACACCCGTCACCGAGCTGTACGGGCAGCACCTGCACGGCATGACGATGGGCCTGCGGACCGAGCTGGAGGTCGCCCGCGCCGTCGACTCGAGCGACCTGGACGCCGTGTCGGTGCACCCGCTGCCCGCGCAGGAGCGGCTGCTGGAG
Source organism: Micromonospora sp. NPDC049114 (assembly GCF_040648635.1). Lineage (NCBI taxonomy): Bacteria > Bacillati > Actinomycetota > Actinomycetes > Micromonosporales > Micromonosporaceae > Micromonospora > Micromonospora sp. NPDC049114. The sequence continues at coordinate 30,367 of NZ_JBEZEA010000010.1, forward strand.
GCGTTGCTGCGCCTCGGCTTCCGGTTCGCGCGGGCGGACGTGGAGCGTGGGCACCTCTACGGCGTACGGCAGACGTTGCCGTTCTACCAGGAGATCGAGTTCAACCCGGCACCGCAGTACGCCCGCTCGATCAACCAGTTGGAGGTCACCTTCATCGCCGACGCGCGGCAGATGCAGGTGGTGCTGGAGGTCGACAAGCGCGGCGGCGTCTTCACCGAGGGCCGGGACACCTTCGGCCGGTTCACTGTCGAGCACGCCACCGCCGACGACACCGACTGGACCGTCGAACTGGACACCTGGCTCCGCCAGTCCCTGACCCGCCGAGGCCTCTTCTCCTGACCTCTACAGGGGCGGGGTCAGAGGTCCAAAAGGAGGGTCTGGGGGCCGATGTTGAGGCTCTCCACCAGCATGTGGGCGCGGAAGCGACCCGTCTCGACGGTGGCTCCTCGTTGGCGTAGGGCGTCGACCACAGCTGTCACCAGGGGTTCGGCCACCTCGGCGGGGGCCGCCGCGGTCCAGCTTGGACGGCGGCCCTTGCGGGCTTCGCCGTAGAGGGTGAACTGGCTGACCAGCAGGATCGGCGCGTCGGTGTCGGCGGCGGACCGTTCACCGTCCAGGATGCGTAGCTCGTGGACCTTGCGGGCCATCGTCTGAGCGGTCTCCGCCGTGTCGGTGTGCGTCACCCCGAGCAGCACCAGCAGGCCGTTCTCGATCGCGCCGACCACCTCGCCATCGACGGTCACGCTGGCCCGCCCGACGGTCTGCACCACCGCCCGCATCAGCGCGCCACCGCGCACATCGTCCGCATCACCCGGTCACCGGCTCGATGAAGCCGCGCTCCACCAGGTGCGCGACGATCGGGCCGGCGGCCTCGGCCATCTCCGCGGGTTCGACGTCGTGGGCCGCCGCGAGCAGGGCGAGCTGGTCGCGCAGCGGCAGCCGGCCGTCGGCCCCACCGACCAGGGCCAGCACCAGCGGGTCGATCTCCTCGGTCCAGCGCAGGCCGTTCGGCATCGCGAGCACCTGCCGGTCCACCGCCCAGCCCTCGTCGCCCATGGTGGCCTCCTGGCGCAGCTGAAGGCCGTCGGTGGCCCGGTAGCGCTCGGCGAGCAGCGCCTCGGTGCCGCGTACCCGCAGGAAGTCCTGGCGGTCGAACCAGCCGCCGATCTGGTCGCCCAGCGGTGGCTGGACCCGCTGACGCAGGTCCTCCACGCGGACCACCGGGTCGGCGTGCCCGCCTTGGCGCAGCGACACGATGCCGAAGCCGATCGCCTCGATCTTGTGCGCGTCGAACCAGTCCAGCCAGACGGCGGCCCGCTGCGGGTCGGCGCCCTCGCCGACGTCGGTGAGCCACAGGTCGACGTACGCCATCGGGTCGGCCACCTCGCGCTGGATCACCCAGGCGTCCAGGCCGGTGCCGGCGAACCAACCGGCCACCCGCTCGTCCCACTCCTCGCCGGCGACGTGCACCCAGTTCGCCAGGTACTGCATGGTGCCGCCCTCGGTGAGCAGGCCGGGGGCTGCGGTGGCCAGCTCGGCGGCGATCGCGTCACCCACCCGCCCCGAGTCGCGGTAGACGTGCGTGGTGGTGCCGGGGCCGACGACGAACGGTGGGTTGCTCACCACCAGGTCGAAGCGGCGGCCGGCCACCGGTGCGACCAGGTCGCCCCGCAGCAGCTCCCAGTCCTGGCCGTTGAGGGCGGCGGTGGTCGCGGCGAAGCGCAGAGCCCGCTCGGAGAGGTCCGTGGCGGTCACCGTGTCGGCGTGGGTGGCCAGGTGCAGGGCCTGGACGCCGGAGCCGGTGCCGAGGTCCAGCGCGCTGCCCACCTGCCGGCGTACGGTCGCGCCGATCAGGGTCTGGGTGGCGCCGCCGATGCCCAGCACGTGCTCGGCGTGCAGCGGGCGACCCGGTCGGGCGCTGGCCGGCACGTCGGCGAGCACCCACCAGTCGTCGCCGTACGGCTCCAGGTCGACGCCGGCACGCAGGCCGTCGCCGTACCGCTCGACCAGCCCACCCGCGATCGCCTCCGCGAGGCTGAGCGGTGCCAGGGCGGTGGCCACCGCGCTCTCCGGCTCGGTCTGGTCGCAGATGAACACCCGGATCAGGGTGCCGAGCGGATCGCCGTCCTCGGTGGCGCGCAGCGCGGCCCGGTAGTCGTTGCGGGAGACCGCAGCGGTGGCCTGCGCGCCCAGCCGCTCGGCGATGCCGTGGCTGGTGAACCCCGTCCGGGTGAGCGCGGTCCGCAGCGCGTCGACGCCGGCGGGGGAGAGCAGCATGTCGTGTTGGTCCACGCTCTCATCCTGCCGGTCGCCCCGTCCCGCGTCGGCAGCACCCGCCGGACGACTGCCGGAGCGTCGGCGACCGCCCGGTTCCGCGCGCCAGGCAAGATGGCAGGTATGACGCTCGTGCTGCCCATCGCCCCGGAGGCCAACCGGCTGCTGGAGCGCAGTCCGCTGGCCCTGCTCATCGGCATGACCCTGGACCAGCAGGTGCCGATGGAGAAGGCGTTCTCCTCGCCGTACGTCCTCACCCAGCGGCTCGGCCGCGACCTGGACGCGGCGGAGCTGGCCGGCTACGAACCGCAGGCCCTGGTCGCGCTCTTCGCCACCCCGCCCGCGCTGCACCGGTTCCCGAAGGCGATGGCCGCCCGGGTGCAGGAGGTCTGCCAGGCGCTCGTGGAGCGCTACGACGGCGACGCCGCGCTGCTGTGGGCCGACGTCGCCGACGGGCCGGAGCTGCTGCGGCGGGTGGCCGGGCTGCCCGGCTTCGGCAAGCAGAAGGCGCAGATCTTCGTGGCCCTGCTCGGCAAGCGGTTCGGGGTGACCCCGCAGGACTGGCGGGAGGCTGCCGGCGGGTACGGCGATCCCGGCGCGTACCGGTCGGTGGCCGACGTCACCGACGCCGATTCGCTGCGCCGGGTGCGGGAGTACAAGCAGCAGATGAAGGCGGCGGCGAAGGCTGCCCAGGGCTGACGCTCAGGCGGCGGTCGGGTGGGCGAGCGACGCCAGCGCCCGCCGGACGTCGGCGAGGGAGACGGTCGCGGAGTCGTCCAGGTCGGCCAGGCCGGCCTCGATCCACTGCCGCATCAGCGTGGTGACCCCGATGCCCCGGGCGTCGGCGGCGGCGCGGACCCGCTCGTAGGTGTCCAGCGGCAGCCGGACCGATCGACTCACCATCGGCACGTCGGTGTCGGGGGTGGGCAGGTCCACCGCCGGACTCTGGTCGATCAACTCGGCGATCCGGTCGTCGCCGCTGTGGAACTGCTTGGTCGCGTCGTTACGGTGCATCGTCACGGCCCCCCTCATCGGCGATCTCTCCGCACGGCCTCGTCGTAGCGCTTGGACTCGATGTCGCTCAGCTCGCGGGCGGAGAGGATGTCCCAGTCGTTGTCGGTGCCATCGGCCTCGGCGAGCAGCACGGCCAGTCGGCGACCCCGGCGGGCGGCGGCGTAGACCACCATCACGTCGTCGCCCAGGTGGCGGATGACCCGCCGGGCGCTGTGCAGCGCCTCCCAGACTTCCCCGGGTGTGACGTCGTAGACCCTCAGGTTGGCCAACGCCTCGTCGGTGAAGCTGAACCTGCTGCCCACAGCGCGCAGCGTACCACGCGCGTAACACGGATGGGCCTGGTCAATTTTCGCTGATCACGCCTTTGTGGTGACAGGATGAGGCGTAATCCCCTCGAGGAGGTTCATGGTGAAGCGTCAGGCGTACCAGCCGATTCTGATCACCGATGCCTCGCGCAGCCAGAATGATCAACTCACCAGCCGTCAGCGCCGCTATGTCCTCATGATGGGCATCCGGGTGGCCTGCATCGTCGCCGGCGCGATCCTGGTCGGCGCGAACGCCCCACTGCTCTGGGTCTGGCTGCCGCTGTGCGCCCTCGGCATGGTGCTCATTCCGTGGCTGGCCGTGCTGCTGGCCAACGACCGGCCACCCAAGGAGGAGCACCGGTTGGCCAATCGGTTCCATCCCCGGCGGCAGGACGAGGCGCCGCCGATGAGTCTCACGGCCGAGGAGCGCCCGCACAAGGTCATCGACGTCGAGCCCTGACCCGCCCAGCGGGCCAGGGCTCGACCGTGACGGCCGCGGGTGCCTGCGGCCGTGCTCCGGCCCCTACGGCTGGGGCCGTGCTCCGGCTGTGGAGACGGCCAGCGCGCCGAGGTCGGTGGCGCGGCTCAGTGCCGCGGTCGGGCTGGCGCCGGCGAGCCACGCGGTGAGCAGACCGGCCGCGAAGGCGTCGCCCGCTCCCGTGACGTCCACCACCGCCACCCGACGGGCCGCAGCCGTGCAGACCGGCGTCGTGCGATCGACCCAGACCGCTCCCGCCGCGCCACGCTTGACCACCACCCGCCGAGCCGTCGCCGACAGCGCCCGCCCCTGTGCCGCCGGGTCCAGCCCGCCGGCCAGCACCGTGGCCTCGTCCGCGTTGACCAGCAGCAGGTCGACATCGCGTACCCAACCCAGGAACGTCCGCGCGCCCGCGCGCCGCAGCGGCGCCGCGGACGCCGCGTCGACGCTGGTGGTGAGCCCGCGCTCGCGGGCGGCGGCCAGCGCCCGCAACCCCGCGCCGCGCGAACCGGCGTCCAACAGGGTGTACGCGGACAGGTGCAGATGCCCCGCGTCGGGCACCGCCGCGAGGGCCTTCTCCACGTGCTCGGCGCTCAACGCGAGGTTCGCGCCCCGCGACGTGACCATGGTCCGCTCGCCGTCGGTCGCCAGCACGATCACCGTGCCGGTCGGGGCGTCCACCACCCGCTCGACCGCGCAGTCCACGCCCGCGCGATCCAGCTCGGCGATCCGGTCGCGCCCGGCGTCGTCGTCACCGACGGCGCCGACGAGCGTGACGGCCACCCCCTGCGCGGCGAGCCAGGCGGCGGTGTTGGCCGCCTGCCCGCCGCCGCCGAAACTGATCTCGGCCCCGGTGTCCGAACCGGCCGCGAGCGGCCCGGACAGCACCGCCACCACGTCGGTGATCACGTCCCCGACGACGACCACGCGGGCCGGAGGGGTCATGCCGGTACGGCGGAGGTGCGGGCGACGGCGGCGACCGCGATGCGCGCGGCCAGGTCGGCGTTGCGCAGGATGATCCGGACGTTCACCGCCAGGCTCGCGCCCTCGGTGGCCGAGTGGAAGTGCGCCAGCAGGTACGGCGTGACGGCCTTGCCGGTGATCCCGTCCCGCTCCAGCAGGGCCAGGCCCTCGGCGAGGGTCCGGTCGTGCAGCTCCGGGTCGAGCTGCTCGTCGACCGGCAGCGGGTTGGCGACGAGCAAGCCCCCGAGGTGCACGGCGTGCCCGTCCCGGGCGGCCAGCACGGCGGCGACCTGCTCCGGCGAGTCCACCGACCAGTCCAGGTCGAAGCCCGCGTCGGTGAGGTAGAAGCCGGGGAACCGGCGGGTGCGGTAGCCGATGACGGCCACCCCGAGGGTCTCCAGGCGCTCCAGCGTCGCGCCCACGTCGAGGATCGACTTGACCCCGGCGCAGACCACCGTGATCGGGGTCTGGGCCAGGGTGACCAGGTCCGCCGACTCGTCGAAGGTGTGCGCCGCCTCCCGGTGCACCCCGCCCAGGCCACCGGTCGCGAACACCCCGATTCCGGCGGCGGCGGCCACCGCGCTGGTCGCCGCCACGGTGGTGGCGCCGTCCGCGCCGGTCGCCGCCGCGACAGCCAGGTCGCGGACGGAGAGTTTCGTCACTCCATCGACGGTGGCCAGCCGGGTCAGCTGCGCGTCGTCCAGCCCGACCACCAGCTCGCCACCGATCATGCCGATGGTCGCCGGCACCGCTCCGGCGTCCCGGACCGCCTGCTCGATCTCCCGGGCCACCCGCAGGTTCTGCGGACGGGGCAGGCCGTGCGAGACGATGGTGCTCTCCAGGGCGACGACGGGTCGGCCGTCGCGCAGGGCTTCGGCGACCTCGGTGCCGTAGCTGATGCGAAAGTCAGTCACACCGGCACGGTACGGGGTCGGACCCGGGCCGGGCTCAAGTGGACCCGGCCGTGATGACCTGCCAAACTTGACGGTCGGAGGTGCAGACGTGAGCACAGAGGTTCTCGAGCGTCCGGAGCTGAAGGACGCCGACACCGGTCCCGAGATGTTCCATTACGTCCGCAAGGAGAAGATCGCCGAGAGTGCCGTCATGGGCACCTTCGTCGTCGCGCTCTGCGGGGAGACCTTCCCGGTCACCAAGGCGGCCAAGCCGGGCTCGCCGGTCTGCCCCAAGTGCAAGGAGATCTACGACTCGTACCGCGAGTGAACCGGGGCCGGCGCTCCGGCCGGCGACGTAGCCTGCGGCGGTGACCACCTCCACCGCCCTGCTCCTCGCCGACCTGACCGGGGTGGCCGTCTTCGCCGCCTCCGGTGCCTCGGCGGCGGTGGCCAAACGACTCGACCTGTTCGGGGTCGCGTTCGTGGGCTTCGTGGCCGCGCTCGGCGGCGGGATCCTGCGCGACCTGGTCATCGACGAGGTGCCGCCGCTCGCCTTCGCCGACTGGCGGTACGCCGCCACCGCGGCGATTACCGCGCTCGCCGTCTTCTGGCTGCACCCGCAGCTCGCCCGACTGCGCACCACGGTGCTGGTGCTCGACGCGGCGGGCCTCGGTCTGTTCACCGTCACCGGCACGCTCAAGGCGCTCGACGCCCGGGTTCCGGCGGTCGGCGCCTGCCTGATCGGCATGCTCACCGCGATCGGCGGAGGGCTCGGCCGGGACCTGCTGACCGCCGAGATCCCGGTCGTGCTGCGCCGGGAGATCTACGCGCTGGCCGCACTTGCCGGTTCGGTCCTGGTGGTGCTGCTGTACGTCAGCGGCCAGACCGGGCCCGCGCCGCTCACCGCCGCCGCCGTCCTGGTGGTCGGGCTGCGCCTGATCGCGCTGCGTCGACGCTGGTCCGCGCCGGTGGCCACGCTGCGCCCGCCGCGCGCCGACGGTGCCGATCCCCGCACGGACCGGGAGTGGTGAACGTTCGTCGGATGTGACCAGCGTGGCGTCGCCTGGGCCGGCGGGCCCGCGCTGGTTATGCTGAGTCGGCCTTCGCGGCAGCTTCTGCGCGGAGGCGTTTTCATGGGCGGCGGTACTCGTGGCCCTCGCCCGGTGTCCGCCCTCGTGCGGTCGGAGAGGAGCTTTCGCGTGGCAGCCCGGACGCCGGTGCTCGAGACGTTCCCGGCCCTACGTGCCTGGCAGCGCAAGGCCCTGGTGGAGTACCTGCGCCGCCGTACCGAGGACTTCACCGCGGTCGCCACGCCGGGCGCCGGCAAGACCACCTTCGCCCTGCGGATCGCCGCCGAACTGCTCGGCGACGGCACCGTCGAGGCGGTCACCGTGGTCGCGCCCACCGAGCACCTGAAGAACCAGTGGGCCGAGGCCGCGGCCCGGGTGGGCATCCAGCTCGACGCCGCGTTCCGCAACGCCGACGTGCACTCGGCGGCCGACTTCCACGGTGCGGTGGTCACCTACGCCCAGGTGGGAATGGCCCCGCAGGTGCACCGGCGGCGCACCATGACCCGTCGCACCCTGGTCATCCTCGACGAGATCCACCACGCCGGCGACTCCCGTTCCTGGGGCGACGGCGTCAAGAACGCCTTCGAGCCCGCCGTACGCCGGTTGATGCTCACCGGTACGCCGTTCCGCTCCGACGACAACCCGATCCCGTTCGTCACGTACGAGCGGGGCGGTGACGGGCTGCTGCGCTCCCACGCCGACTCGGTCTACGGCTACGCGGACGCGCTGCGCGACGGGGTCGTCCGGCCGGTGCTCTTCCTCGCGTACTCCGGGGAGACCCGCTGGCGCACCAACGCGGGGGACGAGTTGGCGGCCCGCCTCGGCGAGCCGATGACCCAGGATCTGGTGGCGCAGGCGTGGCGTACCGCCCTGGACCCGGCGGGGGACTGGATGCCGCAGGTGCTGCGGGCCGCCGACGCCCGACTCACCGTGCTGCGCAACGCCGGCATGCCCGACGCCGGCGGTCTGATCATCGCCACCGACCAGCAGACCGCCCGCTCGTACGCCAAGCTCATCGAGCAGGTGACCGGCGAGAAGGCCGCAGTGGTGCTCTCCGACGACCAGGGCGCGTCCGCGCGGATCGCGACGTTCGCGGCGTCCGACCAGCGGTGGCTGGTCGCGGTGCGGATGGTGTCCGAGGGCGTCGACATCCCCCGACTGGCGGTCGGTGTCTACGCCACCAGCGCCAGCACCCCCCTCTACTTCGCCCAAGCGATCGGCCGGTTCGTGCGGGCCCGCCGCCCCGGCGAGACCGCGTCGGTCTTCCTGCCCAGCGTGCCGCACCTGCTCGGGCTGGCCAGCGAGATGGAGAACGAGCGGGACCACGTCCTCGGCAAACCCAAGGACTCCGACGGCTTCGACGACGAACTGCTGGAACGCGCGCAGCGCGACGACCAGGCCAGCGGGGAGCTGGAGAAGCGGTTCGCCGCACTCTCGGCCACCGCCGAACTGGATCAGGTGATCTTCGACGGCGCGTCGTTCGGGACCGCCGCCCAGGCCGGCACCCCCGAGGAGGAGGAGTACCTCGGCCTGCCCGGCCTGCTCACCGCCGACCAGGTCTCCCTGCTGCTCACCAAACGGCAGGCCGCACAGCTCGCCGCCCAGCGCCGTCGTACGGCCGACGGGGCCGCTCAGCCGGCCGCTGCGCCCTCCGCGGCGCCGCCGGTACCCATGAGTGCCGCCCAACGCCGTGTGGCGCTCCGGCGCCAACTGAACGCTCTCGTGGCCGCCCGGCACCATCGCACCGGCCAACCCCACGGCAAGATCCATGCCGAGTTGCGCCGGCTCTGCGGCGGCCCGCCGAGCGCCCAGGCCACCATCGAACAGCTCGAGGAACGCATCGCGACGGTGCAGACCCTCTGAACGGGTGCCGGAAGCCCCCACGGTCACGATCGACACCGTGTCGCTGATGTGAGGGGATCGGGGGCGGCCGGATGACCCCATGGCGCCGATATCGAGTCGGCCACGCGCACCGAGTGACCCCTGGATGGCGAAAGCCGGCCGGAGACACCCATCGGGTGCCTCCGGCCGGCTATGTCGATATGCGGATCTAGTTCGCCATCAGGTCGGCGCCACGCCAGCTGAAGTCGGGCTCCGCTGCGAACCGCTCGGTGATCTTCACGAGATCCTCCGCGTACTTGTTCGCGTGGTGCCCGCAGAACACCAGTTCGCTCCCACCCGCCAGAGTGATCCGGAGCTTCCCGGCAGCATTGCAGCGGTCGCACCGTTCATCGGCGGCTGGGGGAACCACCGTCTCGGGCGGCGGCGTGAGGGTCGAGTTCATCGCCTTCCTCCTCTGGTCGTCACCGATGAACAATCTCTTCGGTCGTTGCTCACCTATCGTGCAACACCCGTGCCGGGCACTGCCTTCCCTGTGTGCCCGCGGGGGACCGAGGTCACACATGGCAGGGACAGTGTGCCGTGAACCCAGGGTGCCACGTCAACGATCACATTCGTGCATCCGGACGATCACCATCTGGTGTTGCACACCAGGTGATCAAAACGACACGTCCGGTTGACGAAACCGGCTCAGTCCAGGTAATCCCGCAGGACCTGCGACCGGGACGGGTGACGCAGCTTGGACATCGTCTTGGACTCGATCTGCCGGATCCGCTCCCGGGTCACCCCGTAGACCTGACCGATCTCGTCAAGCGTCCGCGGCTGACCGTCGGTCAGGCCGAAACGCAGCCGGACCACACCCGCCTCACGCTCGGAGAGCGTCTGCAGCACCTGCTGGAGCTGGTCCTGCAGGAGCGAGAACGAGACCGCGTCGACGGCGACCACAGCCTCGGAATCCTCGATGAAGTCACCGAGCTGGCTGTCGCCCTCGTCACCGATGGTCTGGTCCAGCGAGATGGGCTCCCGGGCGTACTGCTGGATCTCCAGCACCTTCTCCGGTGTGATGTCCATCTCCTTGGCCAGCTCCTCCGGCGTGGGCTCACGGCCCAGGTCCTGGAGCAGCTCGCGCTGTATGCGGCCGAGTTTGTTGATGACCTCGACCATGTGCACCGGGATACGGATGGTGCGGGCCTGGTCGGCCATGGCGCGCGTGATCGCCTGCCGGATCCACCAGGTGGCGTACGTGGAGAACTTGTAGCCCTTGGTGTAGTCGAACTTCTCCACCGCGCGGATGAGGCCGAGGTTGCCCTCCTGGATGAGGTCCAGGAAGGCCATGCCGCGCCCCGTGTACCGCTTGGCCAGGGAGACGACCAGACGGAGGTTCGCCTCGAGGAGGTGGTTCTTGGCGCGCTCGCCGTCGCGGGAGATCCAGCCCAGGTCGCGGACCATCTCCCGGGCGAGCTTCTCCTCGCCCTCGTCGGCCGCGCGCAGCTGCTCGGCGGCGTAGAGCCCGGCCTCGATCCGCTTGGCCAGCTCCACCTCCTGCTCGGCGTTGAGCAGCGGGACCTTGCCGATCTGCTTCAGGTACGCCCGGACGGAGTCGGCGGAGGCGGTCAGCTCGGCGTCACGCCGGGCCTGCTTGAGCGCCTCGGACTCCTCGTCGTCCCACTCGAAGTCGTTGTCGGTGGCCGACGCGGCGGCGTCGGTCTCGGCGGCCTGGGCCAGCTCGGCCGGCTCCTCCACCACCACGTCCTCGATGGCGGCGGCGAGCTCCTCGGGGTCGATCTCACCCTCGGCGCCCTCGCCCTTGGCCTTGCCGCCGGCCTTGACCGGCTTGGCTCCGGCCGCCGCGGCGACCGTCGCCTTGGTGGCGCGGGTCGACTTGGTCGCCTTCGCCGGGGTGGCCGCTGCGGCGGCGACCTCGGCGGTGCTGCCGGCGGTCTTGCGAGCGGCCACCTTGCGCGGCGCCGGCGTCGACGGCGCCTCGTCGGAGGCGGGCGCCTGCTTCGGGGCGGGCGCGGCGGCCTTCTTGGTGGTCTTGGCGGTGGTGGCCCGGGACGCGGGGGTCGTCGAGCGGGCCGCGGCGACCCGGCGGCGGGTGCTCGCCGAGCCGTCCACCACAACGGTCACTCCCGCCTCGGAGAGCGCCCGCAGGATCTTCTTGGCCTGGGCCGGAGTCACCTCGGCGGTCTCGACGGTGCGCGCGAGCTGAGCCGACGTGAGCTGACCACCGGCGCTCTGCGCGTGGGCGATCAGGGTGTCGGTGAGCGAGCGAACGTCGGCGCCGGGCTGGCGGGGTTCTGTCACGAATGACCTTCCGGAGGCGAAGAGCGGGCACGGCCGGATCGTCCGGCACAGCGTGGGGCAACCGGGCCGGGCGATGTGGTTGAGGGACCCCCGTGTCCCGGGCCGGCCGGTGGTCGGCGGTCCGTGGCGCGTGGGCAGGGGTGAATTGTAACGCCGTCTGCGGCGATCATCCTGCGCCGCACGGCGTAACGGCGGCGGGACCGCCGATTCGGCGCAGATGTGGACTTTGTAAGGATGATACTCGCGCACGGCCCGGAACGCCCCGGTCGTACGGGAAGGGGACCCTGGAATGGACCGTTCGGCGCCGCCACCGCGGGAACTGTTGGCGATCGCGCTCGACGTGGCGCGGGACGCCGCGGCCACCGCGTACCGGATGCGGGCCGAGGGCGTGTCCGTGGCGGCGACCAAGAGCACCGTCACCGACGTGGTCACGGCTGCGGACCGGGCCGTCGAGCGGCAGGTCCTCGACGCCCTGCGCGCGCTGCGGCCGGGGGACGCGGTCCTGGGCGAGGAGTACGGCACACAGGCCACCGGCCCGGCGGAGCCGGGCGGTGTGCGGTGGATCGTCGACCCGATCGACGGCACCGTGAACTACCTCTACGGGTTGCCGTACAGCGCGGTGTCGCTGGCCGCCGAGGTGGACGGGGTGGTGGTCGCCGGCGTGGTGCGCAACGTGAACACCGGCGAGGAGTGGACCGCCACCGCCGGTGGCGGCGCCTGGCGCGACGGCGTGCGGCTGCGCTGTTCCGGCGAGACGGACCTCGGGCAGGCGCTGGTCGGCACCGGCTTCGGCTACGACGCCGGTCGGCGGGCGCACCAGGCGTCGGTGGTGGCCGGGCTGATCGCGTCGGTGCGGGACATCCGCCGCCTGGGAGCGGCCGCCCTGGACCTCTGCCTGGTGGCGGAGGGGCGGCTGGACGCGTACTTCGAGAAGGGCCTGGCCGCCTGGGACCTGGCCGCCGGCGGGCTGGTGGCCGCCGAGGCGGGCGTGCGGGTCTCCGGCCTGGCCGGTAGCCCGCCCGGCCCGGACCTGGTGATCGCGGCCCCGCCCGCCCTGTTCGCCGAGCTGCACGACCGGCTGGCCGCCCTGGACGCGTCCGGCGGCCCCTGACCGCGCCGCGGTCGTGGACCGGGGCGCCCGGCGCGGGCGTCCCGGTTACGCCGTCACTTCTTGGCGGCGGGGGACGGGCAGGAGCCCGCCGGCGCGACAGGTGGGCCCAGGTCGCCGAGGGACTGGTTGACCTCGGTGGTGGTGGCGAGTTGCTGGAAGCCGTTGCCCAACACCACGTCGACCACGTCGTCCGTGCGCTTCTCGTCGTAGACCGGCTCGGCGTTGTTGAGGAAGTACGCCTTGAGCAGGTGGGCGGAGCTGACGCCCTTGGGGCCGTACCGCAGCACGGCGACGTCGTCGATCCCCTTGGGCGCGTTGCCGACCTTCTTGACCTGGAACTTGCGGTTGCGGAAGTCGTCCGCGACGGCGCCGGCCCGGCCCGGCTCGATTGTCGCGTTCAGGACGTTGATCTTGACGTCCTTGGGCTCGTGCAGCGTCACGTCGGCAAGCGGCCAACCGTCCGGGCAGCCGCCCGCCGCGCCGGCCTCGCCCTGGCTGTCGCGGACGATCGCGGTGATCACGAACGCCAGGGCCAGGACCCCCAGCAGGCCGACGACGACGAGTGCCCGCACTCGCGCAAAACTCATCTGGGCGCTCCCGAGACCTCAGGTGGGTGGCGGCGGCCGCCAACGATCGCACTGACCGCCGGCCGTCGAATACGCCGCTGAGGTTAACGGTTGTCCGGCCGTCGCGTGGAAACAGTCCGACATGCCGGCGCGGCGACCGTGAACCGGGTACTACTACCCCTATCTTCGTGTCGCCTGAATCACATTGGGAACAACTTGGCGTGCGGGGGCGTACATCTCAGCCGCAAGGGCGGTATACATGCCTCGCCCAAGGGGGGGTAAGGTTCCGCGCTCGCAGGGGAGTGGCCCCAGCGGTCCCGACCCGTACGGTCCCCCGGGTCGGGTGCCCGACACAAGTGGTTGCCGGCCAGCGGAACCGAAACAGCGTCGTCCGGCGTTACAACCGGAAGCGACAACATCGATATGGGAGAGTGACATCCGATGGCCACCGACTACGACGCTCCGCGTCGCGACGAGGTCGACCTCGGCGAGGACAGCCTGGAAGAGCTCAAGGCCCGGCGCGTCGACTCACAGTCGGGCGCGGTGGACGTCGACGAGGCCGAGGTCGCCGAGAGCTTCGAGCTGCCCGGTGCCGACCTGGCCGACGAGGAGCTCACTGTCAAGGTGCTACCGATGCAGCAGGACGAGTTCCGGTGCGCCCGCTGCTTCCTGGTTCACCATCGCAGCCAGCTGGCGGTCGAGCGCAACGGCGAGCTGATCTGCCGAGAGTGCGTCTGACACTCACGACACCGGCGGCGGCCTCCTAATCGGGGCCGCCGCTACCGGTGTAGGCATGCAACGCCGGTGGGTACCTGCTTGACTCGTAGCGGGTAGCCACACCACCGGGAGGTCCGACCCATGAGCGATCGAGGCGACACCACCGGCGACGGCGCGGACGATCTCGGCGCCACCGTCGCGGCGTTGACCGCGGACGACATCGAGCCGGCCCGGCGGCGGCAACTGCTCACCCGGATGGTGGGGCAGGCCCGCAGCCGAGGCATTTCCGACCTGTTCAAGCCCCGCGCCGCCGTGCGCTGGATGACCGACACGGTGGCCGAGATCGCCCCGCACGTACCGGTGCGGGACCTGGCCACCCTGCGTCGACACTTTCCCGGCCTGGACGACGCCGCCCTGGCCGAGCGACTGATCCGCAACGCCTCCCGCGCCACGGCCGGGATCGGCGCGGCCGGCGGGGGAGTCGCCGCCGTCGAATGGACCGTCGCACCCACGCTGCTCTCCGCGCCCGTGCTGCTCGCCGCCGAGACCGTCGCCGTCGTGGCGGTGGAGCTGAAACTGATCGGTGAGCTGCACGAGCTCCACGGCGTGTCGCTGCCGGGCGCCGGCAGCCAACGAGCGGTCGCCCTGGTGCACTCCTGGGCCACCCAGCGCGGGGTCAACCCGATGGTGCCCGGCGTGGGGGTGGGCGCGGTGCTCGGCACCGCAGCCCGCAAGGAGATGCGCGACATGCTGCTGCGCCGATTCGGGCGCAACCTCACCACCCTCGGGCCGTTCCTGACCGGCGCGGCGGTGGCCAGCTTCCTCAACCGCCGGGCCACCCGGCAGATGGCCGACCAGCTCCAGGTGGACCTGCGCCGCCGCGGCATCGCCCGGCCGGCGCCGCCGCCGGCCCTGCCCGGCCCGCCGACGGGCACCTGAGCGGGGTCGTCGGCATCGGTCAGCCCGGCTCGCCGGCCGTACGGTCGGCGGGTCGGCCGGCGTCCCGCGCGGCCAGCACCGCCTCGGCCAGCTCGACCGGACGCCTCGTGCTCACCACCCAGAAGGGGGTCGGATCGGCCGGGTCGTCGAGCACCACCTGCACGGCGCCGCCGATCCAGGGCCGCTGCACCACGAAGGCGAGAGGGTCCGCGCCCACACCGAGCACCTCGCGGCGACCGGCGACGTCCAGCGGGATCACGTCGGCCACGAAGCGCACCGGCAGGCGGGCGTCGTCCACCCGCAGCTCGGCGTCGACGACCGCGACGCGGATCCGGCCCACCCACCACAGCCCGGCAGCGGTGAGCGGCAACAGCACGGCGAACGGCAGCCAGGCGCGGACGCCGCCGGCGCCCATCCAGATCTCGACGGCCAGCAGCGCGGCGGCCACCAGCCCGGTCAGCCACAGCCACCAGGGCAGGTCCAGCCGTTCGGCGTACGCCGGACGGGCCGGCGCCGGCGGCCGATCGGCGGACGGAGAGGGCGACATGCTCACTCCTGCGAGGGTACGGCGCACGGCGGGCCGGCCAACCGGCAGGATGGCAGGGTCACCGGAGACAACCGGACGAAGAGGGGACCCGTGACCGACGTCGTACCCGTGCCCGTACGGCTGCTCGATGCCGAGCTGCCGCTGCCCACGTACGCCCATCCCGGCGACGCCGGGGCCGACCTGGTGGCCGCCGCGGACGTGGAGCTGCCGCCCGGCGGTCGGGCCCTGGTGCCCACCGGCGTGGCCGTCGCCCTGCCGGACGGGTACGTGGGCCTGGTCCATCCGCGGTCCGGCCTGGCGGCCAGGCTCGGCGTGACGGTGCTCAACGCGCCCGGTACGGTCGACGCCGGCTACCGGGGTGAGATCATGGTCAACCTGATCAATCATGATCGGGACACGCCCGCGAAGATCTCCCGTGGCGACCGGATCGCCCAGCTCGTGATCCAGCGGGTCGCGCGGGCGCGGTTCGAGCCGGTGGCCGAGCTGCCCGGGTCCTCGCGCGGGACCGGCGGGCACGGCTCGACCGGCGGGCACGCTCAGCTGGTGCCGTCACCGGCCGGCCAGGAGTGGGTCGACCAGCGGCGGGCCGAGCCGGGCCACGGGCAGACGGAAGAGGTGGCAGGGTGATTGTGAACAGCGGAGGGTGGGCGCAGTGATCTTCTCCCGAAAGCGGGCCGATGCCGGGCGGCACACCCGCGACGAGCGGACCACCGAGGTCCTCGACGAGGGCACCGGGACGTCCGCGCCGGCGCTCGTGCGCGGGCCGTACGACATCTCCGAGGTCGACGACGAGGTGCAGCGCCTCGACCTCGGCAGCCTGCACATCCCGGCGGTGGCCGAGGTGGAGGTGCGGGTGCAGGCCGACCCGCAGGGCGTGATCCAGCAGGTCGTGCTGGTGCACGGGGACAACGCGCTGCAGCTCGGCGTCTTCGCCGCCCCCCGGTCCGAGGGGATCTGGGACGAGGTGCGCGAGGAGATCCGGCAGTCGCTGCTGCGCGACGGCGCCGCCGCCCAGGAGGTCGAGGGCGAGTACGGCCCGGAGCTGCACGCCCAGGTGCGCACCCCGGACGGCCCGACGAACCTGCGGTTCGTCGGCGTCGACGGGCCGCGCTGGATGGTCCGGGGCGTCTTCCAGGGCCCGGTGGCCACCGATCCGGCCAGCGCCGGGCCGCTCGCCGAGTGCCTGGACGGCCTGGTGGTCGACCGTGGCCAGGAGGCGAAGCCGGTCCGTGAGCCACTGCCGCTGCGCCTGCCCCGCGAGATCGCCGACCAGGCCGACGCCGAGGGCGGGGACACCTCCGCCGCCGCCGAGCCCCGCCAGGTCTGACCGGGCCCGCACCGGCCCGCCGGAACCGGCCCCGTCGGCGTACGCTGGCGGGACGGTTCCGGCGTCGCCGGAGCTGGGCCGGTGCCGGCGGCGAGCCGGTGAGCGTGGAGAGGGTGACGCGGAGGTCATGACGACCGACGAGAGCCGGGTGTCGCTGCGGCGCATCCTGCAACGGTTCACCGCCAGCGAGGCCGAGATCGACGCGCAGGAGTTGCGGCAGGAGAGCGCCGAGTGCGGCGGTGTCCTGGCCCAGCAGTGCTCCCGGGGCCAGGTGGTCTCGGTGGCCGGTCGGCTGCGCACAGTGGTCTACACGCCGCGCACCAACCTGCCCACCCTCGAGGCCGACCTGTACGACGGCAGCGACGTCGTCACCCTGGTCTGGCTGGGGCGCCGGCACATCTCCGGGATCGAGCCGGGGCGGCACCTGACCGCGCGTGGCCGGGTGGCGATGCGCGACGACCGCAAGGTCATCTACAACCCGTACTACGAGCTGGACTCGCCGAAGTGACGGCACCGCGGACGGAAGGCCGGGCATGACGACGGGACAGCACCGGGCAGCACAGCCGGAGACCGATCCTCCGCAGGACGACGAGCCGCTGCCCACGATCGCCGAGCAGATGGCCGACCAGCTCGGCGGCTGGCGGGGGCTTGTCGAGTCCAGCATCCCGGTGGTCGTCTTCGTGCTCGCCAACATCATCGGCGACCTGCGGCCCGCCGTGATCGCCTCGGTGGCCGTCGCGCTGCTGATCGCCGGGTTGCGGCTGGCTCAGCGCCGGCCGATCCGGCACGCGGTCAACGGGCTGTTCGGGGTCGGTATCGGCGCCGCCATCGCCTGGCGCACCGGTGACGAGCGGGATTTCTACCTTCCCGGCATCCTCTACGGCATCGGCTACGGCATCGCCCTGCTGATCTCGGCGGCCATCCGCCAGCCCCTCGTCGGGTGGATCTGGTCGGTGCTGGTCGCCAAGGGCCGCTCCGAGTGGCGGGCCGACCCGAAGCTGGTGCGCGTCTTCACCCGGCTGACCGTGCTCTGGGGCGTGGTGTGGCTCGCCAAGGTGGGCGTGCAGGCCGGGCTCTACCTGGCCCACCAGGACACGGCGCTGGGCGTGGCCCGGCTGGCGCTGGGCTACCCGCCGTACGCGCTGCTGCTGCTCATCACCGTCTGGACGGTGCGCCGGGTCACCCGGGAGCCGCAACCCACCCCGCTGCCGGGCGCCTGAGCGACAGCGCCGCCCGCGCCCCGCGGCTCAGTGGGAGCCGCGGGTCCGCTCGACGCTGTCCGGACCGAGGATGACCGCGCGGACGTCGTCCTCCACCTCGGCGGTGCAGACGAAGATCAGCTCGTCGCCGGCCTCGATGGGATCGTCCGGGCTGGGCACCAGGACGCGCTTGCCGCGCAGGATCGCCACCAGGGCGGAGTCGCGGGGCAGCGGCACCGCGTGCAGGGGCTGACCGACGTAGGGCGCGGTCGGCGGGAGGGTGATCTCGACGAGGTTGGCCTCGCCCTGCCGGAAGGTCATCAACCGGACCAGGTCGCCGACGGTGACCGCCTCCTCGACCAGGGCGGCCATCACCCGCGGCTTGCTCACCGCGACGTCGACGCCCCACTGCTCGGTGAAGAGCCACTCGTTCTCCGCCCGGTTGACCCGGGCCACCACCCGGGGCACCGCGAACTCGGTCTTGGCCAGCAGCGACAGCACCAGGTTGGTCTTGTCGTCGCCGGTGGCCGCGACCACCACGTCGCAGCCGGCGACGTTGGCCTCCTCCAGGCTGGCGACCTCGCAGGCGTCGGCGAGCACCCACTCGGCGGCCGGAACCCGGTCCGGCCGGAGCATCTTCGGCTGCCGTTCGATGAGCATCACCTGGTGGCCGTTCTCGATCAGCTCCTGAGCGATCGAGCGACCCACGTTGCCGGCGCCCGCGATGGCGATCCGCATGGCTCAGTGCCCCCCTTCCGGCGGGGTCGCCGCCACCGACGTGACAGTCGCCACGATGTCGTCGCTGACCAGCATGAACACCTGGTCGCCCTCCTGGACGACTGTGGACGCGGTGGGCAGCGTGCCGATGCCGAAGCGGATCAGGTAGGCCACCCGCGCGCCGGATGCCTCCTCCAGGGCGCGCACCGGCCGGCCGATCCACTCCTTGTGCACCGGGACCTCGACGATCGACACGGTGCTCGTCGGGTCGCGGAAGATCTCCACGTTGCCCTCGGGCACGAGGTGCCGCAGCATCCGGTCGGCCGTCCAGCGCACGGTCGCCACGGTGGGAATGCCCAGCCGCTCGTAGACTTGGGCCCGGCGCTGGTCGTAGATCCGGGCCGCGACCCGGGACACGCCGAACGTCTCCCGGGCCAACCGCGCCGAGATGATGTTGGAGTTGTCGCCGCTGGAGACGGCCGCGAAGGCGTCCGCGCGCTCGATGCCGGCCTGGCGCAGCACCTCGCCGTCGAAGCCCGCCCCGGTCACCGTGATTCCGGCGAAGTCGGGGCCGAGCCGGCGGAAGGCGTCGGCGTCCTGGTCGATCACCGCCACCGAGTGTCCCCGGGACTCCAGGCTGTGGGCGAGGGTCGACCCGACCCGGCCACATCCCATGATCACGACGTGCACGCTGTCCCTCCCAAGGTGCGTACCGCTGCCGCTGGCCCTTTCGCCGCCGGTGGCTCCGAGTCCGAGCCTGCCACGTCCGGGTCGACAGCGGGACCGACCGTACCGCGTCCTGTCTGCCACCCGTGATCGCCCACCCCCGCGTTCGGACCGTGGTGGTCGTACCCTTGGCGTTCGTGGCCAGACCCACCTCGCTGTTGAAGCGACTGCTCCTCGGTCGACCGTTCCGGTCCGACCGACTGCAGCACACCCTCCTGCCGAAGCGCATCGCGCTGCCCGTGTTCGCCTCCGACGCGCTGTCCAGCGTTGCGTACGCGCCTGACGAGATCCTGCTGACCCTCTCCATCGCCGGGGCGTCGGCGTTCCTGTTCTCCCCGTGGATCGCCCTCGCGGTGGTCGTGGTGATGCTCACGGTGGTGGCCAGCTACCGGCAGAACGTGCACGCCTACCCCTCCGGCGGCGGCGACTACGAGGTGGCCACGGTCAACCTCGGACCGAAGTTCGGGGTCGGGGTGGCCAGCGCCCTGCTTGTCGACTACGTGCTCACCGTGGCCGTGTCGGTCTCCTCCGGCGTGGCGAACCTCGGCTCGGTGGTGCCCTTCGTGGCCACCCACAAGGTCATGATCGCGGTGCTCGCGGTGGTCCTGCTGACCGCCGTCAACCTGCGCGGACTGCGCGAGTCGGGCACCGCGTTCGCCATCCCCACGTACGGCTTCGTGATCGTGATGGGCGGAATGCTGCTCACCGGTCTGTTCCGCGTCTTCGTCCTGGGTGACGACCTCCGTGCGCCCAGCGCCGACCTGGTCATCCAGGCCGAGCACAGTGTGACCGGGTTCGCGCTGGTCTTCCTGCTGCTGCGGACGTTCAGCTCGGGCGCCGCCGCGCTCACCGGCGTGGAGGCGATCTCCAACGGCGTGCCCGCGTTCAAGGCGCCCAAGAGCCGCAACGCCGCCACCACGCTGCTGCTGCTGGGCGCGATCGCGGTGAGCCTGCTCGTCGGGATCATCTGGCTGGCCCGGCTGACCCACCTGCAGTTCGTCGAGGACCCGGCCCTGCAGATCGTCTCGGGCCCCGACGGGTACGTGCAGAAGACGGTGACCACCCAGCTCGGCGAGACGGTCTTCGGCTCCGGCTCGTTCCTGCTCTACGTGGTGGCCGGGATGACCGCGCTCATCCTCTTCCTGGCCGCGAACACCGCGTTCAACGGTTTCCCGGTGCTCGGCTCGATCCTCGCCCAGGACCGCTACCTGCCCCGCCAGTTCCACACCCGGGGCGACCGGTTGGCCTTCTCCAACGGCATCACCTCGCTCGCCCTCTTCGCGATCGTGCTGATCGTCGGGTTCCAGGCCGAGGTGACCCGCCTCATCCAGCTCTACATCGTCGGTGTCTTCGTCTCGTTCACCGTCTCCCAGGCCGGCATGATCCGACACTGGAACCGGCGCCTGCGCACCGAGCGGGACCCGGAGGCGCGCAAGCGGATGCACCGCTCCCGGGCCATCAACACCTTCGGCATGGGTCTGACCGGCACGGTGCTGGTGATCGTCCTGATCACCAAGTTCCTGCTCGGCGCCTGGATCGCGATCGCGGCGATGGCGGTGATCTACGCGCTGATGCTGGCCATCCGCCGGCACTACGACCGGGTCGCCACCGAGCTGACCCCGCCGGACGAGGGCCGGGCCGTGCTGCCCGCCCGGAACCACGCGATCGTGCTGGTCAGCAAGCTGCACCAGCCGACGCTGCGGGCCATCGCGTACGCCCGGGCCACCCGGCCGGACACGCTGACCGCGGTGACCGTCAACGTGGACGAGAAGGACACCCGCGACCTGCAGGCCGACTGGGAGCGGCGGGAGATGGCGATCCCGCTCACAGTTGTCGACTCGCCGTACCGGGAGATCACCCGGCCGATCCTGGACTTCGTCGCCTCGACCCGTCGTTCGTCACCGCGCGACGTCGTCACCGTCTTCATCCCCGAGTACGTGGTGGGGCGCTGGTGGGAGAACCTGTTGCACAACCAGAGCGCGCTGCGCCTCAAGGGTCGACTGCTCTTCGAACCGGGGGTGATGGTGGTCAGCGTCCCGTGGCAGCTCGCCTCGACCGCCAGCAAGAACCTGGACCGGCTGGACGCCACGCTCTCCCGTACGCCCGCGCGCGGGCCGCGGGGCACCGTGCCACCAGTGGTCACCGCGCCGCCGCCGGACGAGTCCGGCCCGGTGGACAGCGAAACGGTCGGGAACGGCCGTGACTGAGCGGACCACGCCGTCCGTGACGGCGGCTACCGAACGGGGCCTGGCGGAGGCGGAGCGGGTCGAGCTGACAGTCGACGCCGTAGCCCCCGGCGGGCACTGCGTGGCCCGGGTGGACGGGCAGGTGGTGTTCGTCCGGCACGCGCTGCCCGGTGAGCGGGTGATCGCCGAGGTCACCGAGGTGCACCGGGGGTTCGTCCGGGCCGACGCGGTGACCGTGCTGGACCCCTCACCGGACCGGGTGGAGCCGCCCTGCCCGTACGCGAGGCCGGGCGCCTGCGGCGGCTGCGACCTGCAACACGTCGCCCCGGACGCGCAGCTGGCCTGGAAGACCGCGGTCGTGCGCGAGCAGCTGGTCCGCCTCGGCGGGCTCGCCGACGCCGAGCTGGACCGGCTGGGCGTCCAGGTCGAGGCGCTGCCGGGCGGGTCGCTGGGCTGGCGCTCGCGGGTCCGCTACGCGGTCGACGCCGCGGACCGCGCCGGCCTGCTCAAGCACCGCTCGCACGAGGTCGTGCCGATCGATCGCTGCCGGATCGCCCACCCGGCCATCCAGCAGCTGCCCGTGCTCACCCCGACCGGCACGCGCTGGCCGGCGGCCGAGGCGGTGGAGACCGTCGCCAGCACCGGCGGGGACGTGAGCGTCGCCGAGGTCCGCGACGGGGTGGCCACGCCGGTGAGCGGGCCGACCGAGGTCCGCGAGGTGGCCGCCGGACGGGACTGGGCGCTGCCCGCGTCCGCCTTCTGGCAGGTGCACCCGGCCGCGGCGGACACCCTGTCCACTGCCGTGCTGGAGCTGCTCGACCCGCGGCCGGGCGAGGTGGCCTGGGACCTCTACGGCGGGGCCGGGCTGTTCGCGGCGGCCCTCGCCGGCCGGGTCGGCGACGCGCGGGTCACAGTTGTCGAGTCGAGCCCGACCGGGGCGGACGCGGCCCGGGTGAACCTTGCCGACCTGCCCCGGGTCGAGGTGGTCGCCGCCCGGGTGGAGACC
This sequence comes from Micromonospora sp. NPDC049114, assembly GCF_040648635.1. Lineage (NCBI taxonomy): Bacteria > Bacillati > Actinomycetota > Actinomycetes > Micromonosporales > Micromonosporaceae > Micromonospora > Micromonospora sp. NPDC049114. The sequence continues at coordinate 52,551 of NZ_JBEZEA010000010.1, forward strand.
GCGCTGGCCCGCCGACGGATCACCGGCCCGGTCGACGTGGTGGTGCTCGACCCGCCGCGCTCCGGCGCGGGCGCCCCGGTGGTGCGCGACATCGTCGCCGCCGGTCCGCGCGCCGTCGCGTACGTGGCCTGCGACCCGGCCGCCTTCGCCCGGGACGTGCGCACCTTCGCCGAGCTGGGCTGGCGGCTGGCCGCGCTGCGCGGCTTCGACCTGTTCCCGATGACCCAGCACGTCGAGCTGGTGGGCCTCCTGCTGCCGGTCGACACTCCTGATGTGGACCGGCCCTGACCAGGCGCTCAGCGGCCCACTGCGGTGCGTACGGCTCGGGCCAGGCTGCGGAGTGTCGGACGGCCGATAGACTCTCCGGTCATGAGTGTTGAAGAGGACACGGCCAACCACGGCCGGTTGCTGGGGACGGTCCGCGGTCCGCAGGACGTCAAGCGGATGTCGGGCGAGGAGCTGGATGTGCTCGCCGCGGAGATCCGCGACTTCCTGATCGCCAAGGTCTCCCGCACCGGCGGGCACGTCGGGCCCAACCTCGGTGTGGTCGAGCTGACGCTGGCCATGCACCGCGTCTTCGACTCCCCCCGGGACCGGCTCCTGTTCGACACCGGCCACCAGGCGTACGTTCACAAGATCATCACTGGGCGCCAGGCCGGCTTCGACAAGCTCCGCCAGCGCGGTGGCCTCTCCGGCTACCCCAGCCAGGCCGAGAGCGAGCACGACCTCATCGAGAACTCGCACGCCTCCACCGCGCTCTCCTACGCCGACGGCCTGGCCAAGGCGTACGCCCTGCGGGGTGAGGCGCGCAGCGTCGTGGCAGTGGTCGGTGACGGCGCGCTGACCGGCGGCATGTGCTGGGAGGCGCTGAACAACATCGCCACCGCCGGCAACTCCCTGGTCATCGTGGTCAACGACAACGGGCGGTCCTACTCGCCGACCATCGGCGGCCTGGCCGACCACCTCTCCTCGCTGCGGCTCAACCCCGGCTACGAGAAGGTCCTCGACACGGTCAAGGACGCCCTGGGCTCCACCCCGCTGGTCGGCAAGCCGATGTACGAGGTGCTGCACGCGGTCAAGAAGGGCATCAAGGACGCGGTCGCCCCCCAGGCCATGTTCGAGGACCTCGGCATCAAGTACGTCGGCCCGGTGGACGGGCACGACGTGGCGGCCGTCGAGTCGGCGCTGCGCGCGGCGAAGAACTTCGGCGGCCCGGTGATCGTGCACGCGGTCACCCGCAAGGGCTACGGCTACCGCCCCGCCGAGGAGGACGAGGCCGACTGCCTGCACGGCCCCGGCGGCGCCTTCGACGTGGAGACCGGCGCCCTGCTGGCCGCCCCGGCGGTGAAGTGGACCCACGTCTTCTCCGACGAGCTGCTGGCCATCGCCGACGAGCGCCCGGACGTGGTGGGCATCACCGCCGCCATGGCCGAGCCGACCGGCATCGCCAAGCTGGCCCGCAAGTACCCCGAGCGGGTGTACGACGTGGGCATCGCCGAGCAGCACGCCGCCACCTCGGCGGCCGGTCTGGCGCTGGGTGGGCTGCACCCGGTGGTCGCGGTCTACGCCACCTTCCTCAACCGCGCCTTCGACCAGGTCCTGCTGGACGTGGCGATGCACAAGCTGCCGGTGACCTTCGTGCTGGACCGCGCGGGCATCACCGGTCCGGACGGCCCCAGCCACTACGGCATCTGGGACATGTCGGTCTTCGGTGTGGTGCCCGGCCTGCGGATCGCCGCTCCCCGGGACGCCGCCACGCTGCGTGAGGAGCTGCGCGAGGCGCTGGCCGTCGACGACGGCCCGACAGTCGTGCGGTTCCCCACCGGCACGGTCGCCGCGGACCTGCCGGCCGTGCGCCGGGTCGGCCCGGTCGACGTGCTGGCCGAGTCGGCGCGTACCGACGTGCTGCTCGTCGCCGTCGGCTCCTTCGGCCAGCTGGGCATGGAGGTCGCGGCCCGGGTCGCCGAGCACGGCTACGGGGTCACCGTCGTCGACCCCCGCTGGGTCCGCCCGGTGCCGGCCGAGCTGGTCGAGCTGGCCGCCCGGCACCGCCTCGTGGTCAGCGTCGAGGACGGCGTCCGCGTCGGCGGTGTCGGCGACGCCCTCGGCCAGGCCATGCGCGACGCCGACGTCCGGGTGCCGCTCAAGGACCTGGGCGTACCGGCCGACTGGCACCCGCACGGCACCCGTGCACAGATCCTCGCCGACCTCGGCCTGACCGCCCAGGACGTCGCCCGGAACGTCACCGGCTGGATCTCCGGCCTGGACGCCACCCCGGACCGGCTGACCCCCAGCGACACGGCAGCCCAGAACTAGCTCGACTGTCCAGCTCGACCCGGCGGCGGGCACCCCCACGGGGCGCCCGCCGCCGGCGTTCCCCGCCCCGGACCGGTCGATCATGGAGTTGTGGTCCCTCGCAAAAGGGGCGGACAGGTATTCAACGCCCACCACCAGTTCGTGATCGACCGGTTGGGTGGGGGGGGTTAGCGTGGGCGGGGGCTTACCGAGCGGTAGTGGGTCTTGTCGGTGTTGGCCAGGCTGTAGGTCTGGGTGCTGTCCGGCTCGGGGACGACCACCAGGCCGGGACGCTCCACCAGCAGCGGGGTGCCCGGCGGCACCGAGAGGGAGCTGTCCCGGGTGGCCCGCCAGCTGAGCACCACCAGGGGCTGGCCGGGCACCGGCAGCTGGTACGTCTGCAACGGCGTGGCCCGGTCGGCCGGCGAGACCACCGGCGCGCTTCCGTCCGCCGGCCGGTAGACGACAGCGGTCATCATGCCGGCGTCGGTGTCCCAGCTGAGCTGCTGCAACTCGGCCGGTTCGCCACCGCCCAGAGCCACCTCGCCGAGTGAGCGGACCGAGAGCTTCGCCATCGGCCAGGACGTCGGCACCGACTTCGGCGCGTCCCGGTCGCCGATCCGGCGCGGGATGCTGCCGAACGGACCCCGCTCGCCGGCCAGCACGCAGGTGTCCAGGCCGGTGAGCGCCCGCCGGCCCGCGCCGGACTCGTCACGGACCAGCGGATAGCGCGGGTCGGTCGTGCCGGTGCCCAGGTCGAGCAGCCGGTCGGCGGCCCGCCCACGGGGCAGCGACTCGGTGGCCCGCAGGGTCGCCGTCACGCCGACCGCCGTGCAGGCCGGCACGTCGACCGGGGCGCTGAGGCCGTCGGCGACGGTCAGCGCCCGGCCCTGCGGGCCGAGCAGTTGCTGCACGCGGGCGGAGACCAGATAGCGCCGACCACCGGCCGTCTGCACCGGCAGCACGTCGGAGTAGACCAGGTAGCCGGGGTCGGTGTACTCGGTGGCGCGGGCGATCGCGTACCGGCCGCCGTCGCCGGCGAGTTGCAGCAGCCAGGACGCGCTCTCGCCGGGCACGTCGGCCGCGACCAGGGCCACCGGCGCCCCGTCGACCCGGCCCGAGAAGAGAATGCCGGACGAGGGCAGGTGCGCCCGGTCGTCGGCCGGTGAGCGCCAGTCGCGGACGGCCCTGGTGACCGCCGCCGTCGCCGCCGCGTCACCGGCCAGGTCGCCCCGGGGCGGCCACACGGCAAGCGTGCCGTCGAGGCTGTCGTACCCCACCCGCAGGTCACGGGGCGTGCGCTCCGCGACGGGACCGCACGCGGTGGCGGTCAACAGCGCGGTCAGCAGGACGCTGAGCGCCCTGCCGTGCCGGCGGCCCGGAGTCACCTGATCCGCCCCCGATCGCCTCGCCGTCGTTGTGGGAAAGCGCCATAGTACGAGATGTCCGACGCGACGCCGCCGCTGGCCGGTCCCGCACCCACCACAATGGACGTCCCGGGGGCTTTAGTGCCTTTTCGCCGCTCGGGTAGACTCCGCCGACTGTGACGCCTGCCGAGTCCCGCGCCCTGTCCGCGCCGCACCCGGAGGCGGCCGGCCCCGACGAGACAGTGAGCCACCACACTCCCACCGCCTCCCGGGTCAGGGCCGTCGGCGCTCCCGGCGGCACCGCCGCTCCGGCCTCCCATGCCGGCGCCCGCGTACGCACCGTTGGGCGCGAGCCCGAGCCCGCCACGACGGCGGTCGCCGCCGCGCCGGCCGAAGCCCCACCGGCAGCGCCGGCCGAAGCCCCGGCAGCGCCGGCCGAAGCTCCACCGGCAGCGCCGGCCGAGGCCCCACTGGCGGCGCCGGTCGAGACCCCGCCAGCGCCGCCCGCCACTGCCACCCCGGCCGGCGTACCCGTCGAGGTCGCCCCGGCCGGCGTACCTGCCGAGGGCGACGGCGACGAGGGGACCGCCGGGCCGCGCCGACGTCGGTGGGCCCGCTGGACCCGGCGACGGCAGCACCTGGCGGTCGGCGCGCTGTTCCTGCTCGCCGCGCTCTGGGTGACCAGCCGGATCTGGCTGGACCCGGCTGGCCGGGTGGCGTCGCTCTACACCGGAGACCCGGCCCAGGTGCAGTTCTTCCTCGCCCACTCGGTGCGAGTGGTGCTGCACGGCGAGTACCCGTTCTACACCGAGCAGTTCAACTATCCCGACGGCGTCAACCTGATGGCCAACACGGCGGTGCTGGCTCTGGGCATCCCGATGGTGCCGGTGACCCTGCTGTTCGGGCCGGCGGTGTCCTTCGTGGTGCTGGTGACGCTCGGCCTCGCCGGCACCGCGATGGCGTGGTATCTCATGCTCCGCCGCCACGTCGTGCGTACGCCGCTCGCCGCCGCGGCGGGCGGCTGGTTCTGCGGGTTCTCCCCGGCGATGCTCTCGCACGCCAGTTGGCACCCCAACATCATCAGTCAGTTCCTGCTGCCGTTCATCGTCTGGCGGGTGCTGGTGCTCACCCGCTCGCGCCGGCCGGTCCTCGACGGCGCCCTGCTGGCCCTGCTCGTCACCGCCCAGGCGTTCATCAACGAGGAGATCCTGCTCTTCACGGCGCTGGCCTGCGGGATCTTCCTGCTCGCGGTGGTGGCGCAGGAACCGGCCCGCTGGCGGGCGGCGTGGCGACCGCTGGCCGCCGGCCTGGCCGCGTGCGCGCTGCTGGCCGGGGCGCTGCTGGCGTACCCGCTGTACGTGCAGTTCGCCGGGCCGATGGCGTACCACGGGCTCAGCGACGCCGTGCAGGACTACGGCAACGACATCGCCGCCTTCTTCGCCCCCGGCTCGGCCACCCTCGGCGGCAACCAGCGGGCCAACGTCAACCTGGCCCCGAACTACTCCGAGGAGAACGCCTTCTTCGGGTGGAGCCTGTCGCTGCTCGCCGTCGCCGTAGTGGTGTGGCTGCGTCGGGAGATGGTCGTGCGGGCGCTCGCCGCGACCGGTGGCTTCTTCGCCCTGCTCTCCCTCGGCGAGCGGATCTCCTGGTGGGACCGGGAGCTCCTCACCGGGCCGTGGGAACTGCTGGTGCACCTGCCCCTGCTGGACGCGGTCGTGCCGACCCGGTTCGGCCTGATCACCACGGTGGTCATCGGTCTGCTGCTCGCGCTCGCCGTCGAGCGGGCCTGGGCGCTGCGCCCGGCCGACCGGCGTACCGTCCGGACGCTCACCGCCGCCGGCCTGGCGTTCGCGCTGCTGCCGATCGCCCCGATGCCGCTGCGGATGGTCTCCCGGCCGCCGGTGCCGGAGTTCATCACCGCCGACCGCTGGCGGCAGTACGTCGGCCCGGACCAGACGCTCGTGCCGATCCCGGTGCCCAGCATGGGCAACACGCACGGCATGCGCTGGGCGGCCGCCACCAACCTCGACTTCAAGATCCCGGGTGGCTACTTCCTCGCCCCCCGCAACGGCAACACCGGTGACCCCGGTCGGTTCGGCGGCCGGCCCAGCGGGGTGGGCCAGCTGCTGGAGGAGGTCGCGACCACCGGCCGGACCCCCAAGCTGGACGACCGGCAGCGTCGGCGCTTCACCGACGAGCTGCGGCACTGGCACGCGGCGATCCTGGTGCTGCCGGTCCGTCAGCAGCACGTCGAACCGCTGCGGCGTACCGTCGAGGAGCTGGTCGGCCCCGGCCGGCAGGAGCTGGACGTCTGGGTGTGGGACGTTCGGACGCTTACCGACCGCTCGGTCTGATGTCCACGGGAACGACGTCGTCGCCGGCGCAGACGGCGGCAGCGACGCTCGGTCCGCCGACCGCGCGCCGACCCCGGCCGGCGTGGCTCCCGGACGCGGTGGTCATCGCCGGCTACCTGGGGCTCGCGGTGCTGCTGACCGGCACCCAGTGGGGCCGCCCCGGCCGGCTGTTCCACCAGGCCGGCGACCAGGTGCTCTTCGAGTGGATGCTGGCCCACGCGGCGCACGCCGTCGTCGCGGGGGAGAACCCGCTCTACAGCACCGCCCTGAACGCGCCCGACGGCGTCAACCTGATGGCCAACACCTCGGTGCTCGGCCTCGGTGTCCCGCTGGCCCCGGTGACGCTGCTGTTCGGCTCGCAGGCGGCGTTCTGCGTGGCGGTGGTCTGCTGCCTCGCCGGCACCGCCACAGCCTGGTACGCGCTGCTGCGCCGTCGACTGGTCACCGCCCGCTGCGCGGCGGCGCTCGGGGGCCTGGTCTGTGGCTTCGCCCCCGGGATGATCGCCCAGGCCGGGGCGCATCTGCACGTGGCCGCCCAGTTCCTGCTACCGGCGATCCTCGCCCTGGTGTTCCGTTCCGGGTCGAGCCCGCGCGGGGTGTGGCGGCCCGGTGTCGGCCTCGGGCTGCTGCTCGTGTGGCAGGTGTTCATCGGCGAGGAGGTGCTCGTCTTCCTGGCGCTCGCCGCCGGGGTGTTCGCGCTCGGCTACGCCCTCGCCGACCGGGCCGCGGCCCGCCGGCTCGCGCCGGCCCTGCTCGGCCGGCTCGCCGTGGCGGCCGTGGTGGCGGTGACGCTGCTGGCGTACCCCCTGTGGTTCCAGTTCCACGGGCCGCAGCACTACACCGGAATGGCCTTCGCCGCGCACGGCTTCCAGCTCGACGCCGCGTCGTTCACCGCGTCGGCCCGGCAGACCGTGCTCGGAGACGACTGGCTACCCGGGCTGCTCGCACCGAACCCCACCGAGGAGAACTCGTTCTTCGGCCCCGGCCTGCTGGTGCTCGCCGTGGTCACCGTGATCTGGCTGTGGCGACGGCCGCTGATCCGCGCGCTGGCCGGCTGCGGCATCGTCTTCGCCCTGCTGTCGCTCGGCACCGACCTGCGGGTGGACGGCAATGCCACAGGCGTCGCGGGGCCGTACCGGCTGGTCGCGGGGCTGCCGCTGCTCGACCTCGCGGTGCCGGCCCGGTTCGCGCTGGTCTGCGTGCCGGTGCTGGGTGTCCTGGTGGCGCTCTTCGTGGACCGGGTGCGGGCGGCCCGCCGGTCACCGACCGTGCCGGGACTGCCGGTACGACTGCTGGGGGCGGGCGCGGTGGCCGCCGCGCTGCTGCCCCTGACGCCGACGCCGATCCGGGCGGTGCCGGTCGCGCCGGTGCCGGGGTTCGTCGCCGACGGCGGGTGGCGGCAGGTGGTGCCTCCGGGACGGACCGTGGTGGCGGTGCCCCCGGTGACCGGCGCCGCGCTGAGCCCGGTGATGCTCTGGTCGGCCCGCACCGGCCTGGCGTTCCGCGCCCCGGGCGGGTACTTCATCGGACCGAGCGGCCCGGACGACCCGGCGGCCCGCTGGGGCGCCCCGGACCTGCCGACCGCCGTGCTGCTGCGCCGGGTCGCCGAGACCGGCACGGTGCCGGTGCTCACCGAGGCCGACCGCCGTCAGGCCGTCGACGACCTGCGGCACTGGCGGGCCGCCGTGGTGGTGCTCGGCCGGTCGACGCACGACGAACCGGTCCGCCGGACCGTCGAGGAACTGCTCGGCCCCGGCCGCCCGGTCGACGGCGGGTGGGCGTGGGACGTCCGGACGTTGGTCGGCTAGCGCTGATCAACCAGCGCGCGGACGTCCCAGACCCAGACGTCGTCGACGCGCTGCGGTGGCCCGATCAGGGCGGTGACCAGTTCGCGCAGCACCGCCTCGCGCGGGTGGGCGCCGAGCACCACCACCGACGCCCGCCAGAACCGGAGGTCCTCGACGGCCTGGCGGCGGTTCTCGTCGGTGAGGACGGGGACCGCGCCGGCGTCCATCGTGGAGTAGATGAGGCTGCTGGTGGGCCGGTTCGGTGCGCCGAAGACGCCCTCGCCCAGCTCGTTGGGGCCGATGAAGTAGCCGCCCGGGACGGGGAACTCCTGCCCGGTCAGGGCACTCCAGCGCAGCGTGGGCAGGCCGTGCACGTTGCTCGGGATCGGCACCGGCACGAGGGTCCGGCCCTGGGGCACGTACGGCCGCCAGCCGCCGGCGGTGATGAAGTGCGGCGGCGGGTCGATCTGCTGGGCGGGCAGCGGCCGGGGAAAGAGCGGCAGCAGGGCGAGGGTGACCGCCGCGTACCCCAGTGGGCGCAGCCACCGGCGTCGCGTCGCGACCGGCGCGGTGACGCCCTGGTCGTCGGACGTCGCCGCCTCTGCGGCGGTCGCCGGCTCTCCGGCGCGCGGGGCCGGCACGCGGGCCGGCGCGGCCACCGGACGGCCGTGGCGGGCCGCGGCGTCCCAGGTCAGCGCCAGCAGTACGCCCACCGCAGCGGCGACCACCAGGGTCAACCGGGTCGGCATCATCATCTCGACCAGGGGCAGGTCGTCCGGCACGTACGACCAGGGGCCGCGCACCCCGGTCTCCACCCCGTCGAAGCGCACCCGTGGCCCGATCGAGGCCACCGTGAAGACCACGATCAGCACCGCGACGATCCGGGCGGCCAGCGAACGGCGCACCAGTAGCACGAGGGCCACCACCGAGAGCAGCACCAGCGGCCAACCGAACCAGGTGTTCTGCTCGGTCATGCCGATCGTCTGCTCGACCGCCGGATCGCCCGCCCAGGTGTCGCGGGCGAAGGTCACGAAGGCGACCAGGTCCTCGCCCCAGTTGTGGAAGACGCCGCCCTGCAAACCGCGGTAGGACTGCGGACCGTTGAACTGGAACCAGATCGGGTACGCCGCCAGCAGCAGGGCCAGCCCACCGGCGACGCCCAGCCCGGCCAGGAACGTCCCGGCCGCGGCGCGCGTCGCCCGTGGCCGCTGCACCGCGTACGCCAGCACGACGACCAGGCAGGCCAGCGCCGTGAGCAGCAGCATCTCCTCGTTGATGAAGATCTGGTAGGTCACCAGCACCCCGAGCACCAGCCCGTTGCGCCGCCACCGGCCCGGCTCGCCCATCCGCAGCACCCGCACCACGATCAACGGCAGCAGGAAGTTGGACACGAAGTTGGGCTGGCCGTTGGCGTGGTGGATGATGCCCGGTGCGAAGCCGAGGAACGCCCCGCCGACGAAGGCCGCCGCCCGGGAGCGCACCAGGTGCCGCGAGAGCATCCAGTAGGCGGTGCCGGCGGTGGCCGCCAGCGCGCCACCCAGGTAGAGCGCGTACGTGACCTGGGGGCCGACCAGCATCGTCAGTGGCGACAGCGGCAGGGTCACCCCGAGCAGCGAGGTGTTGGCCATCATGTTCACCCCGTCCGGGGCGTTCTGCCGGGCCGTGAACAGCGGGTTCTCCAGGTGCCGCACCGAGTACGCGCCGTGCGCGAACAGCCACTCGAACCAGCTGTGGTCGGTGGGCAGGTGCGAGGACACCCGACCGGACACGTCCCCCCAGTAATGGAGGCAGACGAAGACGCCCAGCACCACATAGGCTCCGAGGGCCAACAGGTCGGCTCGGGCCGGACGGCGTCGAGGTCGCCGTGTCGGCTCGACCTCGGCCAGTTCGGCGTCGGTCACGGGATTCAACGAGGGGTCTACCACCGGCACAGCCACGACGCGCCATCGTACAGGCGAGGATGCGTCGCTTTTGCCGGGCCGGTACGCCCCCGGCCGGTTTGCCGGGCCCCCGGCCGACCCCGCCGGTGATGGAGGGACCATCTTTGTCGATCATCGAGCTGGGCGAGGTCCGGGACGAGCCCGAATCGCGGCCGACGGTCCGTCGACCGCGCGCCGCCGGCCGCCGGCTGCGCAGCTCGGCGGTGCTGCTGCTGGCCCTCGTCACGCTGGCCGGCGCGACCCCGGTGCGGCAACGGATCGTGACGTCGGTGCCGGCCTCGCCGGGCGCCTCGGTGTACCTCACCGAGGACGCCGTCGTCGTTGTCGACACGTCGACGCCCGTCGGCGACAGGTACCTGACCGCGTACAGCCGTCCCGGGCCGAGGGTCGGGGACACCGTGCGGCGCCGGTGGCGCGCACCGCTGGAACGCAGCGGTGACTTCCTGGCGGTCTGGGCCGACCGCGGGATGCTGCTGGCGGTGGGTGCCAGCACCGCTGACGGGGTGCTGGAGACCACCGCCTTCGACGCCGGGACGGGTCAGCGGCGCTGGCGCCAGCCGGGGATCGCCCAACGAACGGCCGACGGGGGCCTGCTCCTCGCGAACGACCTGGGCGACGGGCCGGGCACGGTGACCCGGGTGGCGCCCGACACCGGCCGTGTGCTCTGGTCGGTGCCCATCGCGTCCGGCAGCCCCGCCTACCACGGACCGGTCAACCAGGTCGACCAGATCGTGTTCGTCCAGCCGACCGGCGAGCTGCAGGTTTACGACGCCGGCAGCGGCGACCTGGTGGGCAGTGTGGACACGTTGCCCGGTGCCCGGTCGGCGTTCCAGCGGGTGCAGGTGGTGGACGACCTCGTGCTGCTCGTTCCGCCCGGCAGCACCGGGCTGGTCGCCTTCCGGCTGCCCGGACTGGAGCAGGTGTGGACGTCCTCGCTGCCGCTGGTGGCCTGGGCGGTGCCGTGCGCAGATCTGCTCTGCACCGTCCAGCAGACCGGCGCCATCCAGGCCATCGACCCCGCCACCGGCGCCGTTCGCTGGTCGGACCCCGGGCCGGACACGTTGGTCGACGTCCGGCGGGACATGCTGCTGGTGACCACGCCCGAGCAGCGGTACGCGGTGCGGGACGCCCGGACCGGGCGGGAACGCGCGGAGCTGGGCCGGTGGCAGCTGGTGGACCAGCTGCGCCGCGACGACCCACTGATCGGCGTACGGCCGACCCCCGACGGCCGGCTCGTCGTCGCCGAGCTGGACCTCAGCGCCGGCCGGACGCGACTCCTGGACGTGCTCCCGGGCGTGGTCGGGGGGTGCCAGGTGGCGTTGCCCGTCCTGCTCTGCCGCCGCCTCGACGGCTCGAGCGCCCTGTGGCGGTTGTCCCGGTGAGCGGTCCGGTGATCGACCTCGGGGAGCTGCGGCACGGGCCGGACCCCGACCCGATCCGGCTGCCCCGCCCGCCGCTGGCGCGGCAACGGCCCCTGCGCTGCGCGCTGGTTCTGCTGCTGGTGCTCGCCGGCCTCGCCGGTTCGGGGCCGTTCAACAGGCGCGAGGTGCTGACGCTGCCGGCAGAACTCGGCGCCGAGGCGCTGGTCACCGACGACCTCTTCGTCCTCGTCGAGCCGCTCGGCGGGACGGGGCAACGGCGGCTCACCGCGACCCGGCTGCCCGGCGGCGAGCCGGCGTGGCAGGTGCCGTTGCCGACCGAGGGCCGGTACTGGGGGGTCGCGCAGCAGGGCGAGACGCTGCTGGTCACCGGCCACGAGGTCGGCCCGGACAATCAGGGGACGCTCACGATCGCGCTGGACCGCCGGACCGGAACGTACCGCTGGCAGCAGCCCGGCAACGCCGCCGCGCTTCCCGACGGCAACCTCCTCATGTGGTCCACCGCCGGCGACGACCAGGGGGACACCCTGCGCGGGGTCGACCTGTGCTGCGGGACCGTGCGCTGGCAGCTGCCGATCAGCCCCGGCGGCATGTTCGTCCTCCGCGACGGCGAGCACGGGGTGGACCGCCTGCTCGTCGTCCGCCTGCGCGGGGCGACCGAGGTCCGCGACCCGACCACCGGCGCGGTGCTGGCCCGCGCTGACCTCGACGCCGGCGGGGGTGCGTCCGGCGTGTCGGTGCAACTCGCGGACGACCTGCTGCTCACCATCGGTGGCGCGACGGCCACGACCACCGCGTACAGGCTCGACGACCTGCGCCAGCGGTGGCGCGTGCCTGCCGGCGAGGCGCTGTACGCGTCGGACTGCGGCGTCGTCATCTGCGTGCAGACCCGCTCCGGCGGGCTGCGGGCGCTCGACGCCGCCACCGGTCGGGACCTCTGGGCGAGCGACCGCTGGGGGTGGGTCTGGCCCTACGCCGGTCGGCTGGTGGCCACGACGGTGAGCAGCGCCGGGCCGGGTGCGGAGGAGATCGTCGTGCTCGACCCACCGACCGGCCGGGTGCTGGCCGAGCTGGGTCGGTGGGAGCTGGCGCAGTTCGCCCGCGGCGGCCCGCTGATCGGCGTACGCCGCCATCCCGACGGGGGTCTGCTCGTCGCCGAGCTGGACGTCACCGGTGGCCGGGCACGGACGCTCGACGTGTTGCGGGACGCGACCGGGGACTGTCAGGCCCTCACCGGGCGGCTGCTCTGCCGGCGGCGCGACAACGCGTACGGGCTGTGGCGGTTGCCCCGCTGACCACCGGCGGGGTCGGTCCGGGCGGCGAGGGAGGATTGTTGCCCGCCGGCACTAGGTTGTCGGTGGTCAGCAGCGAGGAGGCCGGGATGCGGGTACTGGTGGTGGAGGACGAACGCAACCTCGCCGACGCGATCGCGCGCGGGTTGCGCAAGCGGGGCATGGCGGTGGACGTGGCGTACGACGGCGACGCCGGCCACGAGGCGGCGTTCGTCACCCGGTACGACGTGGTGGTGCTCGACCGCGACCTGCCCGGCGTGCACGGCGACCAGATCTGCGCCGACCTCGCCGCCTCCGGGGCGCTGACCCGGGTGCTGATGCTGACCGCGAGCGGCACCGTGGCCGACCGGGTGGAGGGGTTGCAGCTCGGGGCGGACGACTACCTGCCCAAGCCGTTCGCGTTCGACGAGTTGGTCGCCCGGGTGCAGGCGCTGGGCCGGCGGGCCACCCCGGCCGCGCCGCCGGTTCTCGAACTGGCGGATCTGGTGCTCGACCCGGCCCGTCGGGTCGCGACCCGCGCCGGTGTGCCGATGGACCTGACGAACAAGGAGTTCGGCGTGCTCAGTGAGCTGCTCAAGGCCCGGGGCGCGGTGGTGTCCAGCGAGGAGTTGCTGGAGCGGGTGTGGGACGCCAACACCGACCCGTTCACCACCATCGTCCGGGTGACGGTCATGACGCTGCGCCGCAAGCTCGGCGACCCGCCGTTGATCGAGACGGTGGTGGGGGCGGGTTACCGCACGGCCGAGGTCCTGCCGTGAGCCGGCCGGGGCGGTTGCGACCCACCCTGCGGTTGCGGCTGACGCTGCTCAACGGAGTGCTGCTGGTCGGCGCTGGCGCGATCCTGGTGCTGCTGGCCTGGCTGCTGGTCCGGGACGCGCTGCGGCCCACCGACGAGCTGCTGCCCGGCACGACGGTGGTGCTCTCCGACGGTGGGCGGATGGACGCCGCCCAGTGGCAGCGGGAGCTGGTCGACGCCGCCTCCGGGGAGCTGCTGGCCAAGGGCCTGGTCGCGCTGTTGGCGATCAGCGTGGTCGGGGTGGCCGGCGCGTACGCCGTGGCCGGCCGGGCGCTGCGGCCCCTGCACCAGGTCACCGCGACCGCACAGCGACTCGGTGAGGCGACGCTGGACCAGCGGATCGGCTACTCGGGCGCGGACGACGAGGTCGCCGAGTTGGCCAAGACGTTCGACGCGATGCTGGACCGGATCGCGTCCGCGTTCGAGGCGCAGAAGCGTTTCGTGGCCAACGCCTCGCACGAGCTGCGGACCCCGCTCGCCGTCATGCGGACCGAGATCGACGTGACGCTCAGCGACGACGACGCGGACGCCGCCGAGTACCGCCGGATGGCGACAGTCGTCCGGGACGCCTCGGAGCGGGCGAACAGCCTGGTGGACGCCCTGCTGGTGCTGGCCCGCAGCGAGGCGCAGGCCGGGCGGCGCCTTGGCCGGCGCACCGAGTGCGACCTCGCGACGGGCACCGCCAACGCGCTGTCCGCGATGCGCCGCGAGGTCGAGCGGATCGGCCTGCGCGTGCAGACGTCACTGGAATCCGCGCCGGTGGTCGGCGATCCGGGTCTGCTCGACCGGCTGGCCGGCAACCTGATCGAGAACGCCGTCCGCTACAACCACCTGCACGGTCGGCTCTGGGTGCGTACCGGCACGGACGGCGACCGCTCGTGGCTGGTCGTGGGCAACACCGGGTTCGAGGTCGACCAGGCCGACGTGCCCGGGCTGTTCGAGCCGTTCCGGCGCGGCGGCCGGGAACGCACCGGGGCGCGCGGCTCCGGCCTGGGCCTGTCCATCGTCCGGGCGGTCTGCCAGGCGCACGGCGGCACCGTCCGGGTGATCGCCCAGCCCGGCGGCGGCCTGGAGGTGACCGTCACCCTGCCGACCGCGGACGCCCCGGCGGTGACCGGCCCGGTGCCCGCTGCCGGCTGAGCGGTCGGCGCGGCCGCGAGGGTTGCGGACGGCGCTCGCCCGATGGCAAGATCACCCACGTCAGCTCGAGAGCGAAAGGGGGTGCGTCGATGTCCACCATTCAGGGCTCCGCACCCCGGGTCTTCGCCGGCTGACCCCGGGCAGCGGAGCGTCCCCATCCGACCCTGGAGGGACCACCCGTGTATCCACGGATCCGCAACATCAGTTTCGACTGCCACGACACGTACTCCCTGGCCGGCTTCTGGTCGGCGGTGCTCGGCTACGCCCGGCACGGCGAGGACGCCCCGGGTGATCCGGAGGCGGTCCTGCTGCCGCCGGACGAGGCCACCCCGAACCTGTTCTTCCAGGCGGTGCCCGACGACAAGGTGACCAAGAACCGGCAGCACATCTGCCTGGAACCTGTCGACCGGACCCGCGACGAGGAGATCGAGCGGGTGCTCGGCCTCGGCGCCACGATGGTCGCCGACCGTCGGCATGCCGACGGCACGGGCTGGGCGGTGCTCGCCGACCCGGAGGGCAACGAGTTCTGCGTGCTGCGCAGCGCCAGGGAACGTGTCGTCACCACCACTTCGGAGGACCAACAGTGAGTTCGACGATCCACAACATCAGCTTCGACTGTCGCGACACGTACGCCCTGGCCGGCTTCTGGTCGCAGGTCTTCGACTGCCCCCGGCAGCCCGACGACTTCCCGGGCGACCCGGAGGCGATGCTGCTGCCGCCGGGCGGGCCGGAGGTGCTGTTCATCGCCGTGCCCGAGGGCAAGGCGGTGAAGAATCGACTGCACCTGGACCTGGAGCCGGCCGACCGGTCGCGGGCCGACGAGGTCGAGCGGCTGCTCGGCATCGGCGCGGTGCACGTCGCCGACCAGATCCGCCCGGACGGCTCGGGCTGGGTGGTGCTCGCCGACCCGGAGGGCAACGAGTTCTGCGTGCTGCGCAGCGCGGCCGAGCGGGCCGCGTCACCGGCTGTCGTCGCGGCGACGGGTGACGCCGAACCGGTCTCCTGAGCGATCGGTGCGGTACGGCAGGGGCCCCGATCACCCTGAGGTGGCCGGGGCCCCGGTCGTGCACGGGTCAGGAGCGCTGCTCGATCTGACCCCGGATGGTGACGAACTCGGCCTTCGTCTCCTCGGCCGACTTGAAGTACATGACCACCAGGCCCACGCTGCCCCGGTCGGCCCAGACGCAGACGCCGAGCGGCACACCCTCGGTCTTGCCGTCGCCGCAGCGCGCGTCACCGCCCAGCGGGCCCGCCTCGACCACCGCCATGTTGGTCACCGACAGCTCGCTGGAGAGCCCGGTGACGGCCTCGTCCAGTTCCTTCTTCGGGTCGGCCATCACGCCGGACACCGCCGTGACCATGATCAGGTCCTGCTTGGCCGGGTCACCGTAGAACGCGCCGATCGTGCTGGTCTCGTTCTGCACCTCGGCCTTCATTGAGGTGACCATCTGGTCGGCGACCGACTGCAACTGCGGGTCGGTGTTCTTCGCCCGGCCGGCGAGGGTGGCCGGCGCGACCACCCGGGTCTTGGTGGCGTCGACGACGTCGCCCACCTCGTCCTTGACCGCGAACCAGGTGATCGCCGCGCCGCCGAGGCAGAGCACGAGCACCACGGCCAGCACGATCAGGATGATCTTGCCGACGTTCGACTTCTTCGCCGGCGGCGGGCCGCCGAACTGGTTCGGGTCGCCGTACGGCTGGCCCGGCTGAGCCGGCCCGAAGCCCTGCTGCGGCGGCGGCCAACCGCCGGGCTGCTGCGGCTGGCCCGGCTGCTGCGGCACGGCCGGCTGGCCCGGCTGCTGCGGCGGGTGAGGGGAATCGTGCGGCGGGCCGAAGGGGTTGGCCGGCGGCTGGGACATCAGTCAGCTCCAGGATGGGTGTGCAAAGCGCGTGATCGTAACCCGGCGACCGCCCCGGCGTTGCCTCAGCCCAGGCCCGGCACACGCCGTGGCCGGCCACCAACGAGCGCGGTGGCCGGCCCGGTCCACGAGGGACGGTCCGGCCACCGCGACGGTGGTGCGGGGGACGTGTCAGGCGGGCAGGCTCGCCGCTCCGAGCGGCAGGAACCGCCGGCCGGTCACCCGCTCGCTGGTGCCGGTCCGGTCCAGGTACGGCGTGACGCCGCCCAGGTGGAACGGCCAACCGGCGCCCAGGATCATGCACAGGTCGATGTCCTGCGCCTCGGCGACCACGCCCTCGTCCAGCATCAGCCGGATCTCCTGCGCGAGCGCGTCGAGCGCGTTCTGGCGTACCTGCTCGGCGGTCAGCGGCTGGTCACCGACCACGAGCAGCTTGGCCACCTCGTCGTTCACCTGGTCGTCGACCACGATCGGCTGGCCCGAGTCGGCGATCCGCTTGAGGTTCTCGCTGACCCCGAACCGGTCCGGGAACGCGGCGTGCAGGGTGCCGCCCACGTGGTACGCCACTGCCGGCCCGACCAGCTGAAGCAGGGCGAGCGGGCGCATCGGCAGGCCCAGCGGGTCCAGTGCGCTGTTCGCCACGTCCAGCGGCGTGCCGGCGTCCACGGCGGCGAAGACGGTGCCCAGGAAGCGGGTGAGCAGCCGGTTCACCACGAACGCCGGGGCGTCGGAGACCAGCACGCTCGACTTCTTGAGCTGCTTGCCGACCGCGAACGCGGTGGCGAGGGTGGCGTCGTCGGTCCGCTCGCCCCGGACGATCTCCAGCAGCGGCAGCACGGCCACCGGGTTGAAGAAGTGGAAGCCGACCACCCGCTCCGGGTGCTCCAGCTCGGCGGCCATCTCGGTGATGGACAGCGAGCTGGTGTTGGTGGCGAGCACCGCCTCCGGGGAGACGATCTTCTCCAGCTCGGCCCAGACCTGCTTCTTGACGCCCAGGTCCTCGAAGACCGCCTCGATGACGAAGTCGGCGTCCGCGAAGGCGCCCTTGTCGACAGTGCCGCTGACCAGGCCGTACAGCTTGGCGGCCGTGCCCTTGTCCATCCGGCCCTTGGTGACGGCCTTCTCGATCTGGGTGTGGACGTAGCCGACGCCCTTGTCCACCCGGGCCTGGTCCAGGTCGCTCATGACGACCGGCACCTGGAGGCGGCGGGCGAACAGCAGCGCCAGCTGGCTGGCCATCAGGCCGGCGCCGACGATGCCGACCTTGGTGACCGGGCGGGCCAGGCCCTTGTCCGGTGCTCCGGCCGGCCGCTTGGCCCGCCGCTGCACCAGGTCGAACGCGTACAGGCCGCTGCGCAGCTCCTCGGAGAAGACCAGGTCAGCGAGGGCCTCGTCCTCGGCGGCGGTGCCGGCGGCGAAGTCGCCGTCCTTCGCCGTCTCCAGCAGGTCCAGGGCCTTGTACGCGGCCGGGACCGCGCCGTGCAGCCGCTGGTTCAGCGTCTCCCGGGCGAAGTAGAGCACGCCCGCCCACATGTCCT
This sequence comes from Micromonospora sp. NPDC049114, assembly GCF_040648635.1. Taxonomy (NCBI): domain Bacteria; kingdom Bacillati; phylum Actinomycetota; class Actinomycetes; order Micromonosporales; family Micromonosporaceae; genus Micromonospora; species Micromonospora sp. NPDC049114. Next base: position 70,298 of record NZ_JBEZEA010000010.1, read on the forward strand.
TGTCGACCTCGGGCCGGGTCACGGTGACCTGACCCCGCACCACACCGGCGGCCCATTCCAGGGACCGCTCCAGGAAGTCGGCCGGCTCCAGCAGCACGTCCGCGATGCCCATCTCGGCAGCCTGCTTCGGCTTGAGCATCTTGTTCTGCATGAGCGGGTTCTGGATGATCACCTGGGTGGCGGCGGGGATGCCGATCAGGTTTGGCAACAGTTGCGTGCCGCCCCAGCCGGGCACCAGACCGAGGGAGACCTCGGGCAGGGCGAGCGCCGCCGCACCGCCGGACAGCGTCCGGTAGTGGCAGTGCAGCGCCAACTCCAGGCCGCCGCCCATTGCCGCGCCGTTGACGAACGCGAACGTGGGGACGCTGCTGTCCTTGAGCCGGGCGAAGACCCGGTGGCCGAGCCGGCCGATCTCCAGCGCCTGCGCGCGGTCGGCGAGCTGCGGCAGGCCGACGATGTCCGCGCCCACACAGAAGATGTACGGCTTGCCGGTGACCGCGATGAACGCCGGGTCGGCGGCGAGCGCGGCCGTGATGGCCTCGTCCAGGCTGGTCAGACCGGCCGGGCCGAAGGTGTTCGGCTTGGTGTGGTCGAAGCCGTTATCCAGGGTGATCAGGGCGGCGGGACGGTCCAGCCCCGGCACGGTCACCGAGCGCAGCAGCGCCCGGGTGACGACCTCGTTCGGCGCCTTCACTTGTCGCCCTCCGTCCAGTGCGGGTTCTCCCAGATGACCGTGCCGCCCATGCCGATGCCGATGCACATCGCGGTGACGCCGTAGCGGACCTCGGGGTGCTCGGCGAACTGGCGGGCCAGCTGCGTCATCAGCCGTACGCCGGACGAGGCGAGGGGGTGGCCGATGGCGATGGCGCCACCCCACGGGTTGACCCGCGGGTCGTCGTCGGCGATGCCGAAGTGGTCGAGGAACGCGAGCACCTGCACGGCGAACGCCTCGTTCAGCTCGAACAGGCCGATGTCGTCGATCGTCAGGCCGGCGAGGCGCAGGGCCTTCTCCGTCGACGGGATCGGGCCGACGCCCATCACCTCCGGCTCCACGCCGACGAAGCCGAACGACACCAGCCGCATGGCGATCGGCAGGCCCAGCTCGCGGGCGGTGGCCTCGTCGGCGAGCAGGCTCGCGGTGGCGCCGTCGTTCAGGCCCGCCGCGTTGCCCGCGGTGACCTTCCCGTGCGGGCGGAACGGGGTCTTCAGGGTGGCCAGCTTCTCCAGCGACGTGTCGCGGGGAGCCTCGTCCACGCCGGCCAGACCCCAGCCGCCCTCGGCGTCGCGGATGGCCACCGGCACCAGGTCGTCCTGGAGCTTGCCGTTGGCGTACGCCTTCGCCGTCTTCTGTTGCGAGGCGAGCGCGAACGCGTCGGTGCGCTCCTTGGTGATGTGCGGGACGAGGTCGTGCAGGTTCTCCGCCGTGGCGCCCATGACCAGCGCCGACGGGTCCACCAGCTTCTCCGCGATGATGCGCGGGTTGGGGTCGACGCCCTCACCCATCGGGTGGCGGCCCATGTGCTCGACGCCACCGGCGATGGCGACGTCGTACGCGCCCATGGCGATGCCGCTCGCGACCGTGGTCACGGCGGTCATCGCGCCGGCGCACATCCGGTCGATCGCGAAGCCGGGAACGGTCTTGGGCAGACCGGCCAGCAGCGCGGCGGTGCGGCCGATGGTGAGGCCCTGGTCACCGATCTGGGTGGTGGCCGCGATGGCGACCTCCTCGACCCGCTCCGGCGGCAGCTGCGGGTTGCGGCGCAGCAGTTCACGGATGCAGCGGATCACCAGGTCGTCGGCGCGGGTGTTGGCGTACATGCCACCCGCCTTGCCGAACGGGGTACGGACGCCGTCGACGAAGACGACATCCCGAACTTCACGGGGCACTTGAGCCTCCTAGCCGAACGGGCACGTTACCCCGGATGCTACTCGCCAGTAACCAACCTGCCGCCCGCCCCCCGCTGTGGCACACCCCACACCGGGAGGCGGGGACAGGTCAGGGGATGGGGTTGGGGGACAGGGCCCGGGTCAGCTCGGCGGTCAGCAGGGCGATCTGCCACTCGCGGGCGTTGAAGCCGCGCAGGGTCTCCGCCACCGCGTCCTCGGTGACCTCCTCCGGCGGGCTCCACGCCAGACGACGTACCGAATCCGGGGTGATCAGATTTTCCGGGGGCAGGTTGTGCTCGCCCGCGATGCGGACCACCACCTCCCGGCAGCGGGCCAGCCGACCCGCCGCCACCGGGTCCCGCTCGGCCCACCGGTGCGGCGGTGGTGGGCCCTCCACCGCCGGGGTGACCGGAAGCGCGTCGTCCGGCAGCTCCCGGGCGACGTCCAGCGCGGCCAGCCAGGTGCGGGCCAGCCGACGGACCGACCGGCCGCCGAAGCCGGGCAGCGTCAGCAGCGTCTTCTCGTCCTTCGGATCCAGCTCGGCGGCGGCGACGATGGCCGAGTCGGGCAGCACCCGGCCGGGCGCGGCGTCCCGCCGGGCCGCGATCTGGTCCCGGGCGTACCACAACGAGCGGACCCGGGCCTGAGCCCGCGCCCCGCGCACCCGGTGGATGCCCGACGTGCGCCGCCAGGGTTCCGCGCGGACCCGGGGCGGTTTGGCGCCGCTGCGGACCAGGGCGGCGAACTCCTCGGCGGCCCAGGCCGACTTGCCCTGCCGGGTCAGCTCGGCGTCGAGCGCGTCCCGGAGGTCGGTGAGCATCTCCACGTCGAGCGCGGCGTAGGTCAGCCACGACTCGGGCAGCGGCCGACTCGACCAGTCAGCCGCCGAGTGATGCTTCTCCAGGGTGAATCCGAGTAGCTGCTCGGTCAGCGCGGCCAGGCCGACCCGCTCGAACCCGGCCAGCCGAGCGGCCAGTTCCGTGTCGAACAACCGGCGTGGACGCAGCCCCACCTCGGCCAGGCACGGCAGATCCTGACTGGCCGCGTGGAGCACCCACTCGGCCTCGCCGATCACCGCGTCCAGCGCGCTGAGGTCGGGCAGCGGCAGCGGGTCGATCAGCACGGTGCCGGCGCCCTCGCGGCGCAGCTGCACCAGGTACGCGCGTTGGCTGTAGCGGTAGCCCGAAGCGCGCTCGGCGTCCAGGGCAACCGGGCCGGTGCCCGCCGCGAACCGGGCCACGACCTCGGCGAGCTCGGCCTGTGTGGTCACGGGATCAGGGGTGCCGTCGCGGGGGGCGGTCAGCGGAACGGGCCCACCGTCGGTCGGGTCGGGCCCCTCGCCCGCCGGCTGCGGCTGGGCCGACGGCGGCTGCTGGGGTGCGTGTCCCGGGAGTTCTTCGGTGGGCCGACGGCGCAGGGGTGGTTCGTCGGTCACCTGCCAACCCTAGTGCGCGCCGTGATCCGGCGTGTGCAGCCGGTCCGGCGTGTGTCGGTCAGGTGTCCGCAAGGTGTCCTTTCGGATGCCGGACATCGGGGGAGACAAAGCCCTTTCGCGCAGGTACGGTCCATCGAGCCGCCGGCCCCCGTTCGGGTGATCCTGGGCCGTGGCCGCAAGCGCACGACCACGGGGAAGGGCAAGACGATCATGACGGCTGGCTTCGGTGCGGGGGACGCACGGCCAACGGGCGCCGAGCCTGACGACGTGAGCGGGCGGGCGGCCGAACGGCCGGGCCCCCTGCCGCCGCGCATCGAACCGCACCCGGAGGTCGGCGCCACCTGGCGCGGTGCCCCGGGCCCCGGTGGCGAGCCCACCGCCGCCGTCCCGGCGCCCCGTGCCGGCTGGGCGGCCCCGCCGAACGCCGGCCAGTGGGGCGCGGCGCCCCAGGGGCCCGTGCCGGCCGGCCCACACACCACGGCCGCCGCACCGGGCACCGGAACTGCACACGGCACCGCCGCTGCGCAGGGCACGCCGGCTGCACAGGGCACGCCGACTGCGCACGGCACGACCGCTGGACCGGGCGTCGCCGCTGGACACGGCAGTGCCGCGCCGTACGCGGCCGGGCCGGCGCCGCACGCGGCCGGTCCCGCGCCGTACGGCGCCGGTCCGTACACCCCGGGCGCTCCCACGGCCTACGGCGCGGGCGGCTATCCGCCCGCCGGTGACCTGGCCAGCGCGCCGCCGTTCCCGACCGCGACTCACCCCGGCCAGCCCGCCTGGCCGGGCGTCACTCCGCCCGCGCGACCCACCCGGCGCCGTTGGCCGATGGCGCTCGCCACGCTGCTCGTCGTCGTGCTGGCCGCCGTGGCCGGCCTGCAGGCGTACCAGCTCAACCGCCTCGGCGACCGGCTCGCCGCCACCGACCGCCGGCTGGCCCAGGCCCAGGACGGCGACGGCACCCGCCTCGACGGCCTGGAACAGCGCACCGACGCGCTGGAGAAGCAGGCCGGGGCCGCGTTCAACCCCGAGGCGGTGGCCAGCGCCGTGCTGCCCAGCGTCTTTCGGGTGCGGGCCGGCCAGTTCACCGGCACCGCGTTCGCGGTGGGCAAGCCGGCCGCCGGTGGCGGCACCAACCTGTTCACCAACTTCCACGTCGTCGAGTCGATCTGGGAGAGCGGCGGCCGACAGGTCTTCCTGGAGCGCACGGACCAGCGCTTCCCGGCCACCATCGTCAAGGTCGACAAGGCCAACGACGTGGCGCACCTGCGAGCGACCGGCAAGTTCACCGGCCTGGTCACCGCGCCCAGCGCCGTGAAGTCCGGCCAGCAGATCATCGTCGTCGGTGCTCCGCTCGGCCTGGAGGACAGCGTCACGACCGGTGTGGTGAGCGCGTTGCGCGCCGCGCAGGGCAGCTCCGGGCCGGCCATCCAGTTCGACGCTCCGATCAACCCCGGCAACTCCGGCGGTCCGGTGATCAACGGCAGCAAGCAGGTGGTCGGCATCGCCACCGCCAAGGCTCGTGACGCCGAGGGCATCGGGCTCGCCATCCCGATCAAGGTCGCCTGCGACGGGTTCAAGATCTGCTGACCGGCGGCTCCGGCCGCTCGCGCCACCCACGGCCTTCCCGGCCGCTCGCGCCACCGACGGCCTCTCCGGCCGCTCGCGTCACCGACGGCCTCCCCGGCCGTCTCCGACCCATCCGGGTCCTCGGTCCCGGACGATCCCGCCGCTGCACCTGGTCCGTCGCGCCTACCGGCGGAGGACCTGCTCACCTGGAGGAAGAACATGTCCCAGCCACCGACCGGGCCGGAGGGTTTCCCGCCCGCCACCCCCACGCCGCCGGCCGGCTCGCCCGACCCCGACGCCACGGTGCAGCACGCGGCCGGCAACGACCCGACCGTGCAGCACGCGGCCGGCACCGACCCGACCGTGCGGTACCCGGCCGGGCAGCCCGCGCCGCAGCAGTACGCGCCCGGCCAGCCCACGCCGCAGCAGTACGCGCCGGGTCAGGCCGCGCCGCAGTACGGCACCCCGCAGACGCCGGGCTACCCGGCCAGCGCCCCGCCGTACGCCGGCCAGCCGATGTCCGCGCCGCCGGTTTCCGGGCCGGCGTACGGGCAGCCGATGTCCGCGCCGCCGGTCTCCGGCCCGGCGTACGGGCAGCCGATGTCCGCGCCGCCGATGTCCGCGCCGCCGGTCTCCGGCCCGGCGTATGGGCAGCCCATGTCCGGTCCGCCCGGGATGGCGCCGTACGGCGCTCCCGCCGCCCCGCGGCGGGGTCGCGCGGTGCTGGTGCTGGCTCTGGTGGCCGCGCTGCTCTTCGTGGTCAGCGGGGTGATGACCGGGCTGTTCGTGACCAAGAACAACGAGCTGAACCGGACCGAGAAGCGCCTCACCGGCCAGGTCAGCCAGCGCGACGGGACCATCGCGGCCAACACCACCGAGATCGCGAAGCTCAAGACGGATCTGCAGGCCCTGCAGGACAAGCTCGACAACACCGAGCAGGACCTGACCGGCACCCGCAACGACCGTGACGAGCAGGCGCGGCAGAAGAAGGTCATCGCGAGCTGCCTGGACAAGCTGACCACCGCCCTGGGTGCGGCGGCGGCCGGCAACAAGGGCGCGTACGACGCGGCGATGAAGGGCCTCGACAAGGTGTGCGACGAGGCGGAGAACTACCTCTGATCCGCTGTGCCGGCCGCCGCCGTGGTTTCAGGCGGTGGCGGCCGGACGGCGGTCGGCCAGGGCGGTGACCCCGGGTGGGGGCAGGCCGGCCGTCGAGGCGAGCAGCGCGCACCAGCCGAGCAGGTGGGGAGCGAGGTCGTCGTCGACGGGCGTCCAGGAGGCGCGGATCTCGATGTCGCCCGCCGTCGGCGGCCCGGCCAGGTCGCCGAACCGGGTCGACATGGTCTGGGTGACAGTCCCGCCGATCGCCCGGTGACAGGCGTCCTGGGTGTCGAGGGCGTCGGTCAGCCACGTCCAGCCGACCCCGGGGAGCAGCGGGTCGGCGGCGAGGTCGACCTCCAACTCCGCCGTCACGTAGGTGACCAGTCGCAGCGTGCCCTGCCAGGCCTCGTGCCCGGCCGGGTCGTGCAGAAGGATCAGCCGGCCGGTGGCCACCTCGTCGCCGTCGCGCAGCACCGTCGCGGCGAGCGCGAACGTGAACGGCGCGAGCCGCTGGGGGGCGCCGACCTCCTCGAGGGTGATCTCCGGTCGGGGTGCCGGCGACCGGAGCCCGGCGACCGCGCGGGCGAAGGTCTCCGGGAGCGCGATCGGGGGGGCCATGTCGGCAGCCTATGCCGCCGTCGGCCCACCCGCTTCGACGGCACGCCGACGCGTACCCCGACCGACCGCTGGCGCGACGGACGTTAGGTGCGTCCCCTTCCGTTCACCCGCGGCGGGCTGGGGTCGGGCGGCGTGGCACGATTGCGGCGATGACCACGGACACCACGGGCACTGCCGCCCGAGACGGACAGCCGCGCCCCGGCGGCCCGGCCGACTCGCCCTTCATCCGGGCCTGTCGGCGACGGCCCGGGCCGCACACCCCGGTCTGGTTCATGCGCCAGGCCGGCCGCTCACTGCCGGAGTACCGGGAGATCAGGGCCAGCGTGCCGATGCTGGAGTCCTGCCGTCGCCCGGAGCTGGTCGCCGAGATCACCCTCCAGCCGGTGCGCCGGCACGGGGTCGACGCGGCCATCCTGTTCAGCGACATCGTGGTGCCGGTCGCCGCGGCCGGGATCGACCTGGACATCGTGCCGGGCACCGGCCCGGTGGTGGCCGAGCCGATCCGTACCGCCGCCGACATCGAGCGGATCCGCCCGATCGGTCGCGACGACGTCCCGTACGTGGACGAGGCCGTCCGCCAGCTGGTGGTCGAGCTGGGCGACACTCCGCTGATCGGCTTCGCCGGCGCACCGTTCACCCTGGCCAGCTACCTGGTCGAGGGCGGCCCGTCGCGGACCCACGCGAAGACCAAGGCCCTGATGTACGGCGAGCCCGAGCTGTGGCACGCGCTCTGCGGCCGGTTGTCCGAGGTGACATTGGCCTTCCTGCGGGTGCAGATCGAGGCCGGCGTCTCCGCCGTGCAGCTGTTCGACTCGTGGGCGGGCGCGCTCTCCGAGGCCGACTACCGCCGCTACGTGCTGCCGCACTCGACAGCGGTGCTGAGCGGGCTCGTCGCCGCGGGCGTGCCGCGGATCCACTTCGGGGTGGGCACCGCCGAGCTGCTCGGCGCGATGGGCGAGGCCGGCGCGGACGTGGTCGGCGTCGACTGGCGTACCCCGCTGGACGTGGCCACGCACCGGATCGGCCCGGACAAGGCGGTGCAGGGCAACCTGGACCCAGCCGTGCTGCTCGCGCCGTGGCCGGTGGTGGAGGCCGAGGTGCGCCGGATCCTGGCGCAGGGGCGGGCGGCCCCCGGGCACGTGTTCAACCTCGGCCACGGTGTGCTGCCGGAGACCGACCCGGACGTGCTGACCCGGGTGGTCGCGCTGGTGCACGAGGTCTCCAGCCGCCGGGCCGACCAGGGCTGACACGGCGATGCGGCAGCCCTGGCGGGTGGCGGTGGTCGGCGGCGGGATCGCCGGGCTGGCCGCCGCGGTCCGGCTGCGCGACCGCGCGCCGGAAGGCACCGAGATCACGGTGTACGAGCAGTCCGGCGCGGTGGGCGGCAAGCTGCGCACCGGGACGTTGGCCGGAGCGCCTGTGGAGTTCGGCGCCGAGTCGTTCCTGATGCGCGACCCGACAGGCGCCGAGAGCGCGGCGGTGACCCTGATCCGCCGGCTCGGCCTGGCGGACCGGATCGTGCACCCGAGCGTCGGGCAGGCCGCGCTTGTCGTCGACGGAGGGCTGCGCCCCATCCCGGGCGGGACGCTGGTGGGCGTACCCGGGGATCTGGAGCGGGCGGCCACTGTCGCGCGCCCGGCCGCGGACGCCGACACCGACGGCGGCCGGCCGCTGCTCGGGCCGGCCGCGGACGTCTCGGTGGGCGCGCTGGTCCGGTCCCGCTTCGGGGACGAGGTGGTCGAGCGGTTGGTCGACCCGATGCTGGGTGGCGTGTACGCGGGCCGCGCGGACGACCTGTCGCTGGTCACCACGATGCCGGCGCTGGCGCGTGCCGCCCGGGTGGAGCACACCCTCGTCGGCGCGGTCCGGGCGGCGCAGGCCGCCGCGCCGCGCGCGCCGGGGGCCCCGGTCTTCGGCACCCTGGCCGGTGGGCTGAGCACGCTTGTCGAGGCCGCGGTGACGGCCAGCGGCGCGACGGTACGACGGGACGCCGCGGTGCGCGACCTCACGCCCACCGGCACGGGTTGGCGGCTCACGGTCGGCCCGACCCGCGCTCCCGAGCTCGTCGACGTGGACGCCGTGGTGCTGGCGGTGCCGGCCCGGCCGGCGGCCCGGCTGCTCGCCGGCCCGGCCCCGGTGGCCGCCTCGGCGGTGGGCGAGCTGGACTACGCGAGCGTCGCGCTGGTCACCCTGGCGTTGCCGCAGCCGCTGCTGCCCGAGCTGTCCGGCTTCCTGGTGCCGAGCACCGAGGGGTTGCTGATCAAGGCGGCCACGTTCTTCACCACGAAGTGGGGGCACCTGCGGCGGCCGGACGGGCTGGCGCTGGTGCGCGCCTCGGTGGGCCGCTACGGCGAGGAGGCGCAGCTCCAGCGCCCGGACGCCGACCTGGCCGCCACCGTGCACCGGGAGCTGTCGGCGGTGCTCGGCGCCCCGCTGCCCGCCCCGGTCGACGGGCACGTGCAGCGGTGGGGCGGCGCGCTGCCCCAGTACGCGCCGGGGCACGCCGACCGGGTGACGGCAGCGCGGACGGCGCTGCGGGCCGCGCATCCCACACTGGCCCTGGCCGGCGCCGGTTACGACGGTGTCGGCATACCGGTCTGCGTACGCTCCGGCGAGACGGCGGCCGACGAGATCATCACAGCACTGGGAGGATCGGCGAGATGACCGAGCAGACCAACGCGGCCCGGTTGCGGGAGCTGAACGACAGCATCCGTTACACGATGTGGTCGGTGTTCCGGGCGAGCGCCCCGCTGCCGTCTCTGCGGGACAACGTCACAGGTGAGGTCGAGTCCCTCTTCGAGGAGCTGGCCGGCAAGGACGTGGTGATCCGGGGCGTGTACGACGTGTCCGGGTTGCGCGCCGACGCGGACGTGATGATCTGGTGGCACTCCGCGTCGAGCGACGCTCTGCAGGACGCGTACCTGCGGTTCCGCCGCACCACGCTGGGCCGGGCGCTGACCCCGGTCTGGTCGCAGATGGCGCTGCACCGGCCGGCGGAGTTCAACAAGAGCCACATCCCGGCGTTCCTCGCCGGCGAGGAGGCCCGCCCCTACCTGTGCGTCTACCCGTTCGTGCGCTCCTACGAGTGGTACCTGCTGCCCGACGCCGAGCGGCGCGAGATGCTGGCCGAGCACGGCAAGATGGCGCGTGGCTACCCGGACGTCCGCGCCAACACGGTCGCGTCGTTCGCGCTGGGTGACTACGAGTGGATGCTCGCCTTCGAGGCCGACGAGCTGCACCGGATCGTCGACCTGATGCGGGACCTGCGCGCCTCGGGGGCCCGCCGGCACGTCCGCGAGGAGGTCCCGTTCTACACGGGCCGCCGCCGGTCGGTCGCCGAGATCGTCAACTGCCTGGTCTGAGCCCCGCCGGCCGGCGCCGCACCCCCGCCCGGGTGCGGCGCCGGACGGGGATCAGCTGGTCTTCGTACAGGAGACCAGGGGAACGGGGTTGCTGCCGGTCCACGAGCCGAGGAAGCCGAACGTGGTGCTCGCTCCGCCGGCCAGGGCGCCGTTGTAGTTCACGTTGCGCGCGGTCACCAGCGTGCCGTTGGTGGTGAGGTTGGCGTTCCACGCGGACGCGACCTGTTGACCGTTGTTGAAGTTCCAGCTCACCGACCAGCTCTGGGTCGGCGAGTTGGCCCCCGCGGTCACCTTCACCTCGGCCTGGAAGCCGCCGGCCCACTGACCGGTGATCGAGTACGTCGCGTAGCAGGCGCCGGCCGGCACGGGAGTGCTCGGCGGCGGGGTGCTCGGCGGCGGCGTGCTCGGGGGCGGGGTGGTGGGCGGCGGAGTGGTGGGCGGCGGGGTCGTCGGCGGCGGCGTGGTGGGCGGCGGGGTGCTCGTGCCGCCGGAGAAGTCCACGTCACTGCACAGGTAGTACGACTGGTCCAGGTGACTGGCCTGCCAGACCGTGTAGACGATGTGCCGCCCGGTGCGGCCCGGCGCGCTGACCGGGATCTGGATGGACACGCCACCGGTGTCCTTGTCCCACTGCGACGCCGGGGTGTTGCCGATCTGGCCGGCCAGCTCCAGGTCGTCCCAGCCGAGCGCCTCGGTCGACGAGTTGAAGCCCTGCTTGGTCACGTACACCCGGATGTAGTCCGCGCCGTGGCTGGCCTGGTCGAAGAAGCGCAGCCGGAAGTTGTTCGACACCGGGGTGGCCTTCCACGCGCCGATGGTGTCCAGGGCGTTGTAGCGACCGTTCTGTGTGCGTCCGCCGCTGCACAGCTGGCCGTCGGGGACGGCGGCCTGGTGGTTGCCCGCCACACCCTCGCGGAACAGCCCGTTCCAGTTCCACATGGCCTGCGGGTCGGCCTGCCAGGCCTGCCAGCACATCGGGTCCTCGGTGGCCATCCGGGGATTCTGGAAGTCGCTGCCCCAGCGTTGCCAGCAGCTGTAGTTGCGCGAGGCCGGGTCGACGACCGAGCCGTGCGCGGAGGCGGGCTGGACCAGCGCGACGCTCAGCGCGGTGGTCAGCAGGAGCGTGACGGCCGCCGCGATGGCGAGTGGCCGGAGCACGCGTGGTGATCGGGCGAGAGTGGACATGGAGCCCCCGGGGGGATGAGGTCGGACGACGACACCCGGACGGCCGGGAGTTGCCCGCTCCCGTGCCTGCTGCGTTGCTCCCGCGCTGGCTCTACCCGGCACGATGCCAGGTCGATCGTCAGACGTCAATGACCTTGCGGCGCATCGGGGTGTGCGGAATGCCGTCCTCGACGTACTCCGGGCCGCTCACCGCGAAGCCGTGCCGGGCGTAGAAACCGACCAGGTGCGACTGGGCCTCCAGCACGCAGGGCCGGTTGCCGACGAGGTCCAGCGCCGCGGTCATCAGCCGCCCCGCCTGCCCGCCGCCGCGCGCCTTCGGGGCCACCACCACCCGACCGATCCGGGCGGCGCCGTCGGGGTCGGCGAGGATCCGCAGGTACGCCAGCGGCGCGTCGCCGTCGGTCAACCAGAGGTGGCGCGTGCCCGGCTCCACGTCGCGCCCGTCGAGTTCGGGGTAGGGGCAGTTCTGCTCGACCACGAACACGTCGATGCGCAGCTTGAGCAGGTCGTGGAAGGTGCGGGCGTCCAGGTCGGCGAAGGACGCCGCCCGGATCTCGGTGGTCTGCTGGGGCACCCACCGATCGTAGGCCGGGCCGGCTCACGCGGCGTCTCCGCGGGTCGGCGCGAGGTAGGTGGCGGCCACGGCGGTGAGCAGCAGCGCGCCGCCGAGGAGTACCGGCAGGGGGAGCGGCTCGTGCAGCAGCGCCACGGCCAGCGCCGCCGCCGTCAGCGGTTCGAGCAGGGTCAGGACGGCCGCGACGCTGCCGGCCGTCGTGCGCAGCCCGGCGTAGAACAGCGCGTACGCCACGGCGGTGGTGACGATGCCGAGGTGCAGCAGCAGCGCCAGGGTGTCGAGGCGTACGTCGACGGCGACGCCGGCGACAAGTGCCATCGGCGCCAGGGTCAGCGCGCCGACCACCGTGGAGATGGTGGTCAGTGTCATCGGTGCGGTGTGCTGCGACACCTGGCGGCTGATCAGGGTCGTCACCGCGTACCCGAGGCCGGACCCGGCGGCCGCGAGCAGGCCCAGCAGCGGGGCCGGCGCCGCCGTGGTGGGCTCGGCGGTGGCCCCGGTGATCAGGGCGAGCCCGGCCACGGCGGTGATCAGGGTGCCGAGGCGTGTCGGGCCGGGAAGCCGGCGGGCCCGCAGCGACTCCCAGGTCGCCGCGAGCACCGGCGCCAGGCCCAGGCTCACCACGGTGGCCACGCTGACCCCGGCGAGGGCCACGGCGGCGAAGTAGAGCGCCTGGTAGAGGCCGAGGCCGACGCCGGTGAGCAGCAGCGGTACGGGTGCCGCGCGCAGGGCGGCCAGGAGTGTGCGGAGCCGGCCGGCGCTGCACGCCAGCAGAACGAGCGCGGCGATCGCGAGACGGTGGAAGCCGATGCTCACCGGGCTGAGCCCGGTGCCCTCGCGCAGCAGTTGCACCGCCACACCTGTGGTGCCCCACAGGACTCCGGTGACGGTGATCTGGATCAGGCCGGTGCGGGCCTTCAGGGCGGCCGGTGCCGGGGTGACCGGCGGCGCGGTACGGGACGTGGACACGGTTGCGCTCCGTTGGGGTGACGTTGACGGGGACGACGTCGACGGAGCGCGTACGGCGAACTGACCGGCCGGGGTGGGTCACCCGGTCGGTGTGGGGCGCGGCGCTCCGCTCAGGAGCGCGGCGGGGGCAGGACGCCCAGCAGTGGCCGCATCGGGCGACCGTACCGCAGGGCGCGCGGTCAGGCGGGGCGGGCGCCGACGGCGTCGCGGATCTCGGCGCCCTCGGCGCCCTCGACCGCGCGGGCGCAGTGCCCGCAGCAGAAGAACCGGCCGTTGACCTCCACGCCGTGCCCGACGATCTTGACCTGGCAGTGTTCGCAGATGGGCGCCAGGCGGTGGACGGCGCACTCGAACGAGTCGAAGGTGTGCACGTCGCCGCTGACGGTGTGCACCTCGAACGCCATCCAGTAGTCGTTGCCGCAGACCTCGCAGGTTGCCACCGAAAAACCCCCCGTATCAGGACATGTGCCCTCAGAGTGCCCCAGGGTGGGGCGGTGGCGGGCGGGTTGCCGCCAGCTGGCCGGGTTGAGCGGCGTGTCGGCTCCGGCGTGTCGTCCGTTAGGTCCGATGAGCGCCGTGACCCCGGAGGATCGCCATGATCAAACGCAACAAGCTCTTCGGCAGCCAGACCCGGGTGACGTTCTGCCTCCCGCGGGACACCCCGCCCGGCCCGGTGAGCGTCGTGGGCTCCTTCAACGACTGGGAGCCCGGCCGGAACGAGTTGGTGGCCCGCCGCGACGGCACTCGGACGGTGACGGTGAAGCTCGGCCCGGGGGAGTACCGGTTCCGCTATCTCGCCAGCGGCGGGGTCTGGCTCGACGACGAGACGGCCGACGGCGTCGACGACCGCGGCAGCCTGCTGCGACTCTGAGGAGCGAAGTCGTCACCATCGATGTATTTATCGACCGCGCTCTTTACTGTTAATAAAGTTTAAATTACCTTGGGGGCACCTCACCGCACCTGGAGAAGGAGCTGCCCCCATGCGTCGAAGAATCACCGTCCCGCTGGTGGCGGCGGGCGCTGTCGCCGCCACCCTCACCGTCGCCGCGCCCGCCCAGGCGCACGGCTACGTCTCCGCCCCACCGAGCCGGCAGGCGCTCTGCGCGCAGGGCCGGGTGCCCGACTGCGGGCAGATCAAGTACGAGCCGCAGAGCGTCGAAGGGCCCAAGGGCCTCAAGAGCTGCAACGCCGGCATCGCCCAGTTCGCCGTCCTCAACGACGACAGCCGGGGCTGGCCGGCCACGTCGGTCGGCAGCTCGCTGACCTTCACCTGGGTCAACACCGCCCGGCACGCCACCAGCAACTGGGAGTACTGGATCGGCAACACCCGCGTCGGCGTGGTCAACGGCAACGGGCAGCAGCCGGGCGCGACGGTCTCGCACACCGTCAACCTGGGCGGCTTCTCCGGCCGGCAGAAGATCCTCGCGGTGTGGAACATCTCCGACACGGCGAACGCGTTCTACTCCTGCATCGACGTGCAGATCGGCGGCGGCGGGTCGACGCCCACCCCCACGCCGACGACCTCACCCACGCCACGGCCCACCACCAGCCCGACCACGGCGCCGACGACCCCGCCGACGACGCCGCCCGCGACGGGTGGCACCTGGACCGCCGGCCGGGCGTACCAGGTCGGCGACCAGGTCACCTACGGCGGCCTCACGTACCGCTGCCGGCAGGCCCACACGGCGATCCTCGGCTGGGAGCCGCCGAACGTGCCGGCCCTCTGGCAACAGGTCTGACCCGCACGGGTGCGGCCCCGGCCGCACCCGTGCCGCGCCGTCCCCGGATGATCGGAGCCCTCGGCATGCCCCGCGCAACCCTGCTGACCTGCCTGGTCGTCGCGTCGTTGCTCACCGCCTGCGCTGGGCCGTCGGAGCGTCCGTCAGCTTCCGCGACCCCGGCCGCATCGGCGGCGGTCGGGCCCGCGCCGGCCGGAGCTGAGCTGAGCGGCATCGACGTGGTGTTCCTGAGCACGATGGTCGGGCACACCGAACGCACGTTGCAGATCGTCCGGCTCGTCCGGGACCGGCTGCGCGACCAGTCGCTGCGCACCCTGGCCGCCGCCATCGAGGCGACCGAGGCCGACGAGCTGTCGGCCATGCGCGGTTGGCTGCCCACGAGCGGGCCGGGCGTGAGCGCGGCCGGTCACGACCATGCCGGGCACGGCGACGACACCGCGCTCGACCGGCTGCGGGCCGCGTCGGACGCCGACGTCGACCGGGTGCTGCGCGAGGTCCTCGCCGACCACCAGCGGGCCGCCGCCGACCTGGCCCGGGCCCAGGTCGGCGTCGGTCGCAACGAGCAGGTCCGCGACCTGGCCCGGCGGATCGACCAGTCCCGCAGCGCGGAGGTCGAACTTCTCAGGGGTACGCCCTGAACGCGCCCGTCAGCGCGGTTCCAGCCGGACCGAGATCGAGTTGACGCAGTGCCGGGTGTCCTTCGGGGTGAAGCCCTCGCCGTGGAACACGTGCCCGAGGTGGCTGTCGCAGCGGGCGCAGCGGATCTCCGTACGGGCCATGCCGAGGCTGCGGTCCTCGATCTCCTTGACCCGGCCCGGGATGGCGTCGTCGAAGCTCGGCCACCCGCAGTGCGAGTCGAACTTCGTGTCGCTGGAGAAGAGTTCGAGACCGCAGGCGCGACAGTGGTAGACCCCCTGGGTCTTGGTGTCCACGTACTCACCGACCCACGGGCGTTCGGTGCCGGCCTCCCGCAGGACGTGGAACTCCTCGGGGCTCAGGCGGACACGCCACTCGTCGTCGGTCTTGGGCAGGTTGTTGTCGTCAAGACTCACCAGTCAACGGTACGTCGAACGTCGGGGGCGTGGCATAAGGTCGCGTGATGGGTGGCACCAAGGCAGCGGTCGCCGAGGTCGAGGTGGCCGGGCGCAGCGTACGGCTGAGCAGTCCGGACCGCGTGATCTTCCCGCAGCGGGGGTTCACCAAGGCGGACGTCTTCCACTACTACCTGGCGGTCGGCGACGGCATCATGCGCGCCCTGCGGGACCGGCCCACCACGCTGCAACGCTTCCCCGAGGGCGTCGAGGGTGAGGCGTTCTTCCAGAAGCGGGTGCCCACCCGGGGCGTGCCGCCCTGGGTGACCACCGCCCAGATCACCTTCCCCAGCGGTCGCAGCGCGGCCGAACTCTGCCCGGCCGATCTGGCGCACGTGGCCTGGGCGGCACAGATGGGCACGATCGTCTTCCACCCGTGGCCGGTGCGCGCCGCCGACGTGGACCGCCCCGACGAGCTGCGCATCGACCTCGACCCGCAGCCCGGCACCGACTTCGCCGACGCGGCGCGGTCCGCCGGCGAGGTCCGTGCGCTCCTCGACGAGCTGGGCGCGACCGGCTGGCCGAAGACCTCCGGCGGCCGCGGCGTGCACGTCTACCTGCGCATCCAGCCCCGTTGGACGTTCACCGAGGTGCGTCGCGCCACGATCGCGCTGGCCCGGGAGGTGGAGCGCCGCAACCCCGACCTGGTGACCACCGCCTGGTGGAAGGAGGAGCGCGGCACCCGGGTCTTCGTCGACTACAACCAGATGGCCCGGGACCGGACGATCGCCTGCGCGTACTCGCTGCGGGCCAACGCCCGGGCGACCGTCTCCACCCCGGTCACCTGGGACGAGCTGCCCGACGTCGACCCGGACGACTTCGACCTGCGCAGCGTCCCGACCCGGCTCGCCGAGCAGGGCGACCCGCATGCCGGCATCGACGACGCCCCGTGGGACATCACGCCCCTGCTGGAGTGGGCCGAGCGCGACGCCGCCGCCGGCCAGGGCGACCTGCCGTACCCACCGGACCACCCCAAGATGCCCGGCGAACCCAAGCGCGTGCAGCCCAGCCGCGCCAAGCGCGAGACCACCTGACCCGCCCCTGCTCACGTCGGCGGTCGCCGCATTGCCGGTGGGTCCGTCGATGTTCCGGCGGTCGGAAGTGTCGTACACCCGTTCTAAAATTTGTGGGTGATCGATGAGTTGGCGCGGGCGGAGAGTGCGGTGGCGGCCTGCGCCGACGCTGCTGCCTGGGCCCTCTCCGAGCGTGACCTGATCGCGACGATCGATGCCACCCACCGGCTGCAGCAGCGTCTGGCGGCGGTGCAATTGGCGGCGGTTCGCGAGCTGGACGGCCGGGGTGTCGCGGTCGCGCAGGGTGCGTCCTCGACGGCGGTGTGGCTGCGCCAGCGCCTACGCCTCGACGTCGCCGTGGCCCGGCGGCTGGTCGGGCTCGCTGCCTCGCTCGACGTGGCCCCGCCCGGCGCGCGGGCCGCCCTGGCGGATGGGGTCGTCAGCGTCGAGCAGGCCCGGGTCATCGTCGACACCGCCGCCGCCGTGTCGGCCTCGGCGGGCGCCGAGGTCGTCGACAAGGCGGTCGGCGTGCTGGTGGAGTGGGCCGAGCAGTTCGAACCCACCCTGCTGCGCAAGATGGGCACTCGGATCCTCGACCACGTCGCCCCCGACCTCGCCGATGCTGCCGCCGCAGCGGCCTTGAAGGCCGAGGCCACCCGAGCCGCCCGCGACCGGCACGTCACCATCTCCGAGCAGGCCAGCGGCCGGCTGCGGCTCGCCGGCACGCTCGACGCGGAAGCCGCTGCCCTGCTGCGGGCCGCCATCGATCCTCTCTGCGCGCCCTCCGGGCCGGACGACAGCCGCAGCCCTGGGCAGCGCCGCCACGATGCCCTCGCCGACGTGTGCCGACTCGCCCTGCGTACCGGTGAGCTGCCCGAGCACGGCGGCGACCCCGCCCAGGTCGTCGTCACCACCAGTTACGACGGCCTGGCGCGGCAACTGGATGCCGGCGTCCTCGACATCGGTCCGCACCTCACCCCCGAGTCGGTGCGTCGGCTCGCCTGCGATGCCGCCATCCTGCCTACCGTGCTGGGCGGTGCCGGCCAGGTTCTCGACGTGGGCCGACAACGGCGTCTCATCTCCGGTCCGCTGCGTCGAGCCCTGGTCCTTCGGGACGGCGGCTGCACGTTCCCAGGCTGTGACCGACCACCCCGCTGGTGCGCCGCCCACCACATCCGCCACTGGGTCGACGGTGGCCCGACCAGCCTCGACAACGCCGTTCTGCTCTGCGGCCACCACCACCGACACGTCCACCAGAGCGACTGGGCCGTCCGCCTCGGCGGCGACGGCCACCCCGAGTTCGTACCGCCGGCCTGGCTCGACCCGGAGCAACTGCCGCGCCGCAACCACTACCACCGGCGAACGTAGGCGACCGGCACCCGGGTTCCTTCTCGCCGGCCAGCCACGCGGTTCAGAGCAGTTCGAGGATGATGCCGTTCTCGGATTCCTCGCCGCGTGGGCCGTGGTCGCGGATGATCTCGACGATCATGTCGAACAGCGTCTGTCCCTGGCCGCGTCGCGCGCCGCGGAGCCTGGCCTCGACGTCGGCGCGGTTCGACGGGTGGCAGGTGCGCAGGATCTGCTCCAGCCAGCGGACCGTCGCGTCCTGACCGAGTGCCGCCCGCGACGCGTCGGAGTTGAGCCACCTGAGCACCCACTGCGTCTCGGGGGTGCCGAAACCTCCGTGCAGGATGTCGTTGAAGGCGTCGAGGTTTCCGTTCCACGTCCCGTCCGGCAGCAGCCGCGAGAACTCGCGTACGAAGCCGGCGAAGTCGACGAACGAGGCGCCGTCGATGCTCAGCACGGGGAGGGCGTCGCTCTGGTTGGTCACGGTCCAAGTATGCGAGTCCCCGGCGGATTACGTTGACGCCGTACCGATTGACTTTCGATAGGTAACGAGCGAAACTCGATGCATGGCTGTTGAACGTCGAGCGGTAGCCGCTCTCAGAGTCTTTCTCGTGGTGCTGTTCGTGGTTCTGGTCGGCTTTCAGAGCTTCTCGTTGCCGGGGCAGTTCGCGCACATGGCCCAGGAGTCGCCGGAGCACGCGTACCTCCGGTGGCCGCTGACCGCCGTGACGGTGTTCTGGGTGCTGTGTGTCCAGGTGGTGATCGTCTGCACCTGGAAGTTGCTCAGCCTGGTCAAGGACGACCGCATCTTCACCGAGGCGTCCCTGAAGTGGGTCGACCTGATCGTGTGGGCCATCGGCGCGGGGTGGGTGGTGCTGGTGGGCGTCTTCCTCTACGTGGGCTTCAACGCGGACGACCCGGGCGGCCCGATCCTGCTGTTCCTGTTGACGATGGGCGTCACGGTGCTCGGGCTCCTCATGGTCGTGATGCGCGCGCTGCTGCGGCAGGCCACGACGCTGCGTACCGACATGGAAGCGGTGATCTGATGCCCATCATCGTCCGCATCGACGTCGAGTTGGCCAAGCGCAAGATGAGCGTCGGCGAGTTCGCCGAGCGCGTCGGGCTCACCCCGGCGAACGTGGCGGTCCTGAAGAACGGCCGCGCCAAGGCCGTCCGCTTCAGCACCCTGGAAGCGATGTGCCGAGTGCTCGACTGTCAGCCCGGAGACCTGCTCGAGTGGGTCGAGGAGGAAACCCCATGAGGTACGTCATCGCCGTTCTCGTCGTCGCCCTCGGCCTCGCCGCCGTCGTGTACGGAGGAGCCGACGACTCGCCGGGCCTCCAGCTCATCGGCGCCCTGCTCGTCGTGGGCGCGGTGCTGTTCGCGGTACGGACGGCCCGGCGCGGAACGTGACCACGCCTGCCGTACTCGTAATAACGATCATGTAACGGGCGCGAACCTTTCCCCGTAGGTGACCTGTCTTGAAGGTCGTCGGCCCGCCAGGGCCAGGGGAGGCGTCGGATGAAGCTGGTGTGGAGGCGGGCCCGCGAGGCGCGGGGTCTGCTGGTTGCCGCGGTGATCGCCGCCCTGGTGGCCGTAGCGTTGGTCACCGGTCTGTCCGACTACAACCGCCGGGCGGTGGACGCCGGGCAGCGGGCGCTGGTCGCCGCGTCGCCGGCCGAGGAACGCGGCCTGCTCATCAGCGGCGCCGGCGGCCGTGACGCCGCCGAGTTCGCCACCCGCGACCAGGCGGCACGGGCCCAGTTCGCCGCCGGGCTCGCCGGGGTCCCGGTCACCGTCGCCGGGGCCCGGTACGGCACCGGCCGGGAGTTGACCGGCGACCTCGGCTCGGTGCCGCGCACAGGCGACGAGCCGATCTTCGCGAACCTGGCCACCCTCGACGACCTGGCCGCGCACGCCGAACTGGCCAGCGGAGCGTGGCCGCGTCCCGGAGCGAAACCCGTCCAGGTGAGCCTGCCGGAACGGGTCGCCACGACACTCGGCCTCACCACCGGCGAGCGGATCCCGCTGCGGGACCGCTCCACCGAGAAGGCCAGCGAGGTGGTGCTCGCCGGGACCTGGCGGCCCCGCGACCCGGCCGAGGCGTACTGGCTGCTGGCCCCCGGCGTGGGTGTGGGCAGCGCCGGGTCGGCCACCTCGTACGGGCCGTTCGCGCTGGACCCGGCCGACTTCGCGACCGCCTTCCCGGGCTCGGTGACGGCGTCCTGGCTGGCCGAACCGGACCTCGGCGGCGTCGACGCCGGTGACCTGCCCGCGGTGCGGGCCGCCGTGAACGCGGCCTCGACGGCGGTGCCGGAGGCCGCCCAACTGGGCAGCTCGGCGCAGTCGCTGACGAAGATGGACCAACTGCTCGACCGGATCGCCCGCGCCGACCTGGTGGGACGCTCCGCGCTGGCCACTCCGCTGCTGCTCATCCTGGTGCTCGGCGGGTACGCGCTGGTGCTGGTCGCCGCCCTGCTGCACGAGGACCGCCGTCCACAGACCGCACTGCTGCGCGCCCGGGGCGCTGCTCGGCGCCAACTCGCGGGCCTGGCCGCTCGTGAGGCAACCCTCGTGGTGGCGCCGGCCGCCCTGCTCGGGCCGGTGCTCGCCGGGGAGGCGCTGCGGTTCGTCCGGCCCGGCGGGGCGGCGGAACTGTCCGCCGCCGGCGGCAACGCCACCCTGGTCTGGGCAGTTGCCGCGGCGACCGCCGCCGGATGCCTGGTGGCCATGGTCGCGCCGACGCTGCGCGGGGCCGGCACGTACGTGGCCGACATGGCCGCCCGGTCCCGGCCGAACCGGTCGGCGAGCATCCAGCGGGCCAGCGTCGACCTGGTGCTTGTCGCACTCGCCGTGCTCGCCTGGGTGCAACTGCGCCGGTACGCCTCACCGCTGGCCGGCTCGAACGGCCGTCTCGGGCTCGACCCGCTGCTGGTGGCCGCCCCGACCCTCGGTGTGCTGGCCGGGGCCGTGCTGGCGCTGCGGGTGCTCCCGCCGCTGACCCGGTTCGCCGAGCGGTTCGTCGACCGACGGCCGTGGACGGCCACCATGTTCGGCATGTGGCAGGCCGGCAGGCGTCCGCACGCCGGGCCCGTGCTGCTGCTCGCCCTCGCCGTCGGCGGGAGCACCCTGGCCTGGTCGCTGGTCAGCACGGGCGAGCGGTCCCAGGTCGAGCAGGCCGGCCACACGGTCGGCGCCGACCTGCGGGTCACCGAGCGGGCCGGCTCCGCCCCGCCGTCCCGGGCCGGTCAGCTCGCCGCGCTGCCGGGCGTGCACCGGGCGGTGCCGGCGTGGCGCGACGAGGTACGGGTCGGTCGCGGGGACCTGCCCGTGACCGTGATCGGGTTCGACCCGGCCAGCGCGGCCGGTGTCGTCCGGCTCGCCGACCGGCTCAGCGACGAGCCGGTGTCGACGCAGTACCAACGGATGGTCGCCGCGCGTGGCAACCCCGCCGGCGTCGAACTGCCCGTCGGCACCCGTGCGATCACCGGCACGGCTCGCACCCCCGTCGGCCAGGCCGTCCGGCCACAGCAGATCGCGGTGGCGCTGCTGGTCACCAGCAGCGACGGGCTCGCCTTCCGGCTGCCGGCGGTCAGCGCCACCAGCGACGGACGGCCTGCGCCGTTCACCGTGCAGTTGCCCGACGTGGGCCCGGCGCGGCTGCGGCTCGCCGGCTTCGAGGCCGACGGCGGGGCGGCGGCCGGGAACTCGTACCAGCTCCAGGTGGAGTGGCTGACGCTCGTCGGCGCGGACGGCACCACGCGACCCGCCGAACTGACCGGGCAATGGAACACGACGACCGGCCGCCAGGACGGCAACCAGGCGCCCGCCGTGGCACGGTCCACCGCGACGGGGGTCGCCGCGAGCTTCCCGGTGGAGGTGATCCCCGGCGGGCAGTTCGCCTACCAACCGCCCACCCGGTTCGCCATCGTGCCCGCCGGAGACATCGCACCCGTTCCGGTGCTGATGACCGCCGGGGTACGCGACGCGTTGAGCCTGCGCACCGGCGACACCTTCACCCTGACCCTCTCCGGCGCGTCCGTGCCGGCCCGACTGCTCGGCGAACTGGACTCCGTGCCGACCACCACCGGCGAGGGCGTGCTGCTCGACCTGCCCACGGCGGTCGACGCGCTGATCCGCTCCGGCGGGACCATCCGGCCGGTGCCGGAATGGTGGATCGGCGCCGACGACCCGGCCGCCGCGGCCCGCGCCACAGGTGAGTTGACAGGCGTCACAGTCCTCGACCGGCGAGCCGTGATCGAGGCCGCCGCCGACGACCCGTACTGGCGTGGGTCGCGTACGGGGATGCTCGCCGCGGCACTCGGGGCGGTGCTGCTCGCCCTGGTCGGCCTCATGGTCGACGTGTGGGCCACGGCCCGACGTCGACTGGGCGAGTTCGCGGTGCTGCACACCCTCGGCGCGACACCCCGGCTGCTGGCCCGGGCGTTGCTGGCCGAACAGACCTTCCTGGCCGGCATCGGCGTCGGGGTCGGGCTGCTGCTCGGCGCCACCGTCGGGGCCACCATGGCTCCACTGGTCATCCTCACCCCGGCCGCCGGCCGGCCGGTGCCCCCGGCGGCCTTCGCGCTGCCCTGGGTGCCCATCGGCCTGACCGCGGTCGGCCTGCTGCTGGCGGCGCTCGCCTTCAGCGCGTTCATCGCCGCCGGCATCCGTCAGCGGGTGGCGGCGGTGCAGCTGCGAATCGGGGGAGAACGATGAGCGTCGGCGCGGCCGCCCGCCGGGTCCGGGCGTACGGCGGGCAGTTCCTGCTTC
This sequence comes from Micromonospora sp. NPDC049114, assembly GCF_040648635.1. Taxonomy (NCBI): domain Bacteria; kingdom Bacillati; phylum Actinomycetota; class Actinomycetes; order Micromonosporales; family Micromonosporaceae; genus Micromonospora; species Micromonospora sp. NPDC049114. The sequence goes on from NZ_JBEZEA010000010.1 coordinate 92,961, forward strand.
TGGCAGTGCTGACCCTGGTGGTCACCCTGCTGGTCAGCGGAGTGCCCCGACTCGTCAACCGGCTCGCCGAACAGGGGTTGCGGGCGCAGCTCACCAATGAGCCCGCCGCCCGCCGGGACCTCTCGTACACGTCGAACTCCGCCATTCCCACGACGAAGACGGCGATGGCGGAGTCGCAGGAGAAATTCGACGGCCTGCTCGCGGCGATGCCGCCGCGGGTGCGCTCGGCCGTCACCGAGTCGTGGCACCGGGTGGACCTCCCCCCGACCCGCCTGGTCGGGCCGGACCTCGCGGCCCGCAAACTGCTTGTCGACCTGGGTCTGCGGGCCATGCCCGGGATTCAGGACGCCGGCGTCCTCGTCGAGGGCACCTGGCCCAGTGAGACGTACGTCCCGGACCGGCCGATCGAGGTCGCGCTGGACGCCGACGTGGCCCGCAAGCTCAACCTGCGCGCCGGCAGCCGGTTGCGCATCGGCACCGTCGATCTCGCGGGTACCTTCGGCGACCCGAAACCGGTGGTGGTGTCGGGGCTGTTCCGGCCCATCGACCGCGCGGACGGGATGTGGGACGGGCTGCCGCAGCTGCTGCGAATCATTGAACCGCAAGGCGACGGCCAGCCGTTCACCATCACCGGCGTGATCGCCCAGTCCGCCATGAACAAGCGAGCCACGGAGGGCTGGCCGATCCAGTCCGAGTGGCGGTACCGACTGGGCGTCGACCGGATCGACGCACGCGGTCTGGACGAGATGATCGGCGGCCTGCAGGAGATGCAGCGCAACGTTCCGCCGGGCTTCGCGTTGACCATCGGCGTCGACGTTCCGCTGCGGGCGTTCGCCGCCCAGCTGAACGCCGCCCGTACCCTGCTCGCCGTCATCGGCGCCGGCGTGCTGGCCACCCTGGCCGGTCTGATCGTGCTCGCGGCCATCCTGGCCACCCGTCGGCGCCGCTCGGAGTTCGCGTTGATCCGGGCCCGTGGTGGCGCCGCCACCGCAGGCGCCCGTCGCAGTCTGGCCGAGTCACTGCTGGTGGTGCCGGTCGCCGCAGTGGCCGGCTGGTTGCTCGGCACCCTGTTCCCCGGCGCTCCGGATCCGACCGCCCGGTACGCCGCGGCGGCGACCGTGCTGGTCACCCTGGCGCTGCCGCTGGCGACACTGGCCGTGCAGGGTGGCGGTGCCGCTCGCCGGGACCTGGTCCGGGTGCGCCCGTCGGCCCGCCGGCTCACCGTCGAGGTCTCCCTGCTGCTGCTGGCCGGGCTCGCCGCGGTGCTGCTGCGCCGACGCGGGCTCACCCTCGGCGAGGTGGACCCGCTGCTGGTGTCCGTGCCGGTGCTGCTCGCGGTCGCCGCGGCGGTGCTCGCGCTGCGCGCGTACCCGTGGCCGTTGCGGTTGGTCAGCCGGCTGGCCGCGCGGACGCGCGGCAGCGTGACATTCCTCGGCACCGCGCGGGCCGGGCGATCCGCCGTCGCCGCGCCACTGGTCGTCGTGGTGCTGGCGATCGGCACCGCGGCGTTCTGCGCGGTGGTCGCCGCAGGCGTCGACGCCAGCCGCGACCGGGCCGTGGAGCGGACCGTTCCCGCCGACGCGGTGATCCGGGGGGAACGCTTCGCCCCGGACACGGTCGAGGCGTTGGCCGGTCTGCCCGGCGTGCAGGCAGCCACCCCGGTCCTGATCGAGCCGGACGAGCGGCTGGCCACCGACGAGGTGGGCACCGACGCGCGGGTCGGACAGACGACGGTGCTGCTGATCGACGGTCCCGGACTGGCCCGGGTGGCCGGCGACGCGGAGGTCGACGTGACGGTCCCTGACGCGTTGCGCTCCGCCCGGGCCGAACCGGGACCGCTGCCCGCGATCGTGTCCCCGGCCGTCGCCGCCGACCTGTCGCGGGCGGGCCTGGACCGCTCGGCGTTCGTGTCGGTGCAGGGGCAGCGGTACGAGTTCCGGGTCGCCGGCGCGCAGGACAGCTTCCCGCTGTTGGCGCAGAGCACCAGCCGGTTCGTCATCCTGCCCTGGCAGGCGCTGCCGCCGCGGAACACCACGCCCGTGCCGACCAGCCTGCTCGTCGCCGGGGACCGGCTCGATGTGGAGGCGCTCCGGCAGGCCGGTGACCAGGGCCAGCTGCGCTACCAGCAGCAGGGTGCGGTCACCGGCCGGGAACGGCCGCTCGGAGTCACCGTCGACACCCGAGCGGCCGCACGACGGGACCTCGGTGACGGTGGCGCGAACGGCGTGCTGGCCTTCGGGTTCGTGGCGGGCGCCGCCGGCGGCACCGTGCTCGGACTGCTGGCCATCGCGTTCACCGTGCTGGCCGGCGCGCGGGCCCGGGGGCAGGTGCTGTCCCGGCTGCGCACCCTCGGCCTGTCCCGCCGGCAGTGGCGGGGGCTGCTGCTGGTCGAGCTGGCACCGCTGGTCGGCGTGTCGGTGCTGACCGGCGCGCTGGTCGGCGCGGTGCTCCCGCTGGTGCTCAATCCGGTGCTCGGCCTGTCCGCGTTCACCGGCGGAGTGCCGGTCCGGGTGGCGTTCGAACCCGGCCTGGTCGTCGCGGTGTTCGCACTCGGGGCGGTCGCCCTCGGCTTCGCGGTCGCCGTCGAGGCCCTGAACAACCGCCGGCTGCGCCTCGGTGAGGTGCTCCGGCTCGGAGAGGAGAGCTGAGATGACCGTTACCGAACAGACGTCACTGGTGCCCGACCTGGCCGCCCTGCAACAGAGGGCCGCGCAACGCGCTGCCGAGCGGGCCGGCGGGCAGGACCGACTGCGCGGACACATCGTCTGCGACGGGCTGGTGCGCATCTTCAAGACCGAGGGGGTGGAGGTCGTCGCCCTGCAGGGTCTGGACCTGGTCATCGACCGGGGTGAGCTGGTGGCGATCGTCGGCGCGTCCGGCTCGGGCAAGTCGACCCTGCTCAACATTCTCTCCGGTCTGGACACGCCGACCGCCGGCATCGCCCGGGTGGCCGACTACGACCTGCTCTCGCTGTCGGCCAAGCGGCGGCTGAGCTACCGGCGCGAGCTGGTCGGGTTCGTCTGGCAGCAGACGGGTCGCAACCTGCTGCCGTACCTGACCGCGCTGGAGAATGTCGAGTTGCCGATGCAGTTGGCCGGCAAGCGGGGCGCCAAGGCCCGCCGGGAACGGGCCCGGGAGCTGCTCGACATGGTCGGCGTGGGCTACTGCGCGGACCGCCGGCCGGGCCAGCTCAGCGGCGGCGAGCAGCAGCGGTGCGCGGTGGCGGTGGCCGTGGCCAACGACCCGGAGGTGCTCTTCGCCGACGAGCCGACCGGTGAACTGGACGAGGCCACCGGCGCGGAGGTCTTCGCGGCGCTGCGCACCATCAACGCCGAACTGGGCGTGACCATCGTCGTCGTCACCCACGACCACGCCGTGGCCACCCAGGTCCGCCGGACCGTCGCGATCCGCGACGGCCGAACCGCCTCCGAGGTACGCCGGACCGCGCGCGTCGGCGCGGACGGCAACACCGAACTGGTCAGCGAGGAGTACGCGGTGCTGGACCGCAACGGCCGGATGCAGCTGCCGGCCGCGTTCGTCGACGCGCTGTCGCTGAAAGAGCGGGTCCGGCTCGATCTGGAGCCCGACCACGTGCAGGTACGGCCCGGTGACCGGGCCTCGGACGAGCGGGAGGCACGGGCGTGAGCCCTCAGGACATGGTGGTGGCCGGAACGGCCGGGTTCAGCGGCAGCTCCGCAACGCCAGCGGACGAGGTGGTGCGGGTCAGCGGCGTGAGCCGGACCTTCGGTCGCGGTGAGCACGCCGTGCAGGCGGTACGCGATGTCTCGTTCAGCGCCAACCGCGGTGAGCTGGTCGCCATCCGGGGTCGCTCCGGCGCTGGCAAGACCACGTTGCTCAACATCATCGGCGGACTGGACCGGCCGGACAGCGGTCAGGTCATGGTGGCCGGGCACGACGTGACCTCGGCCGGGGAGGCCGAGCTGCTGCGGCTGCGCCGGGGCACCGTCGGTTTCGTCTTCCAGACCTTCGGGCTGGTGCCGATCCTCTCCGCCGCCGAGAACGTGGGCGTGCCGTTGCGGCTGGCGCAGGTGCCGGCCGCGGAGCGGGAGCAGCGCGTGGCGGTGCTGCTGGAGCTGGTGGGGCTGGGCGGGCACGCGGCGCAGCGCCCGTACGAGCTGTCCGGCGGGCAGCAGCAGCGCGTGGCGGTCGCCCGCGCGCTCGCCAACGAGCCGGACCTGCTCATCGCCGACGAACCCACTGGACAGCTGGACTCGGAGACCGGCCGCTCCATCATGGACCTGCTGCGCGCGGTGGTGCACGCCCGTGGCATGACGGCCCTGGTGGCCACACACGACCCGGCCCTGATCGACCTCGCGGACCGGGTGCTCGTCATGCGCGACGGCCGCCTGGTCGACGGCTGACCGCCGCCCTCGGCCGTGGTCCTGGTCCGTGGTCCGTGTGTCCTGGTCGGTGGTCGGTGGTCGGTGGTCGGTGATCGGCGGTCGGCGGTCCGTGGTCTTCGGTCGGTGGGCGGTGATCTGCGGTCAGCGGTCTGCGGTCAGCGGTCACAGGCTGCGGGGCGCGGGCGGCGCGGGCTTGGTCAGAGCCAACCGGCTGTGGTCTGTTCGCATCCTGTCGAGCTGCCCCAGATATGGACCATCCGGCCGACGCGGCCGGGTATCGGGGTGAGCGCGCTGGCCGTTCGAGCTGCCCCGGATGTGGACCGTCGGGCCGACGTGGCTGGGTATCGGGGTGAGCGCGCTGGCCGTTCGAGCTGCCCCGGATGTGGACCGTCGGGCCGGCGTGGCTGGGTATCGGGGTCGGCGCGTCGGCCGTTCGAGCTGCCCCGGATGTGGACCGTCGGGCCGGCGTGGCTGGGTATCGGGGTCGGCGCGTCGGCCGTTCGAGCTGCCCCGGATGTGGAC
>NZ_JBEZEA010000010.1:97945-200739 GCF_040648635.1 Micromonospora sp. NPDC049114
CCGGATGTGGACCGTCGGGCCGGCGTGGCTGGGTATCGAGGTCGGCGCGTCGGCCGTTCGAGCTGCCCCGGATATGGGCCATTGGGCCGACGCGGCTGGGTATCGGGGTCGGCGCGTCGGCCGTTCGAGCTGCCCCGGATGTGGACCGTCGGGCCGGCGTGGCTGGGTATCGAGGTCGGCGCGTCGGCCGTTCGAGCTGCCCCGGATATGGGCCATTGGGCCGACGCGGCCGGGCATCGGGACCAGCGCGCCGGCCGTCTCGGCCACCTCCGGGTCGACGTCGCCCGTGTAGCGGTCGCGCGAAAGGAGTGCGCGTCTTGTGTCGGGCGGGGTGTACGGGCCCGTGCTGGGTGGGGCTGTGTGGGCGCCGTGCTGGGTGGGGTGTGTGGGTGCCGTGCTGGGCGGTCGGTGTGTGGGCCTAGGCCCTTTCCGCCGCCACCGCCGTGGTTCCGTGCCCCAAATCTGGGGCAGCTCGACAGGACCGAAGGTGCACCCTGGGGACCTGAGACGCCACAGCGCGCCGAAGCCGGCCAACGGGCTGACGACGTCGACTCGCTGGCGACGTTGACGGGCTCGCGACCGGCGTCCTGACGACTCGGCATCCCGACAGCGCCGGTCGCGTCAGAGCGGGAGCTTCATGCCCTCGTGGCTGGCCACGAAGCCGAGCCCCAGGTAGAAGCGGTGCGCGTCGGCGCGGGACTTGTCCGTGGTGAGCTGCACCAGGGCGCAGCCCCGCTGCCGGGCCTGGTCGATGGCCCAGGTCATCAACTCCCGGCCGAGGCCCTGGCCGCGTCGGTCCGAGCGGACCCGGACCGCCTCGATCAGAGACCGTTCGGCGCCGTGCCGGCCGAGCCCCGGGATGTAGGTGATCTGGAGGCAGCCGACCAGCTCACCGCCCTGCTCGGCGACGATCAGCTGGTTGCGCGGGTCGGCGCTGATGTCGGCGAACGCACGCTCGTACGCCTCATCGACCTCGGTGAAGTCGCGGGTCTTGCCCAGGACGTCGTCGGCGAGCAGGGAGATGACGGCGGGCAGGTCGGCCCGTACCGCCTCGCGGAAGATCACGTCGGTCATGCCGTCAGCGTGGCACAGCTGTCACTTGGCCGGGCAGCGCAGCCCTTCCTTGGGCACGGTCAGGTCGAGCAGGTACGCGTCGACGGCCTTGGTGATGCAGGAGGTCTGCGGGTAAGCGGTGTGCCCCTCGCCCTCCCAGGTGAGCACCCGGCCGACACCCAGCATCGAGGCGAGGCGGCCGGTCTGCTCGTACGGCGTGGCGGGGTCGCCGGTCGTGCCGACCACCACGACCGGCGGTGCGCCGTTGGCCCGACCGGTCGGGTACGGGTCCCGCCCACCCGGCCACTCGACGCAGCTCAACATGCCGACCGCGAGCGCTGGACCGAACAGCGGGTACTTCGTCCGCCACTGCGACTGCAACTGACGGATCTGCTCCCGGCTCGGCTTCTCGGTCTCGTCGGCACAGTTGATGGCGAGGTTGGCGTCGAACAGGTTCGAGTAGTGCCCGTCGCCCTCCCGGCCGGCGTACGAGTCGGCGAGGCGGAACACGTCCTTCGGGTCGCCCTCGGCCAGCCGGTCGATGGCCCGGGCCAGCTCCTGCCAGCCGGCCTCCGTGTAGAGCGAGGAGATGACCGCGTAGAAGACCCAGCCCGCCGTGGCCTCCCGCCCGTCGTCACCGCGGACCGGGGAGACCTTGGCCTTGTCGATGGCCGAGGTCACGGCGGCGCGGGCGTCCGGGGCGATCGGGCAGCGGGCGGCGTTCGCGGCGCACCAGCGGGTGAAGTTGTCGAAGGCTCGTTCGAACCCGCGGGCCTGGCTCTCCGACCCGGCGATCAGCCGCTGCTGCGGGTCGACGGCGCCGTCGAGCACCAGCGCGCGCACCCGCTGCGGGTAGAGCTGGGCGTAGATGGCGCCGAGCAGCGTGCCGTAGGAGTAGCCCAGGTAGGTGAGCTTGTCGTCGCCCACCGCCGCGCGGACCGCGTCCATGTCCCGGGCGGCCTGCTCGCTGCCGTACAGCGGCAACTGGTCGCCGTAGCGGTCCCCGCAGCCGCGCCCGATGCGCTGGCTCAGCCCCGCGAAGCCGTCGAACGACGCCTGGCTCGCCGGATCCGGGTCGTAGCCGAAGCTGGCGTCCAGGTCGGCGTCGGAGATGCACTTCACCGGACTCGACCGGGACACACCACGCGGGTCGAAGCCGACGATGTCGAAGCGTTCGGTGACCGAGGCGGGCAGCCCACCGAACTGGGGGCCGAAGGAGAGGTAGACGGCAGTGTCCACACCGGAGCCACCCGGGCCGCCGGGGTTCACCACCAGTGAGCCGATCCGGTCCCGCTGTTTGGTGGACCGGGCCCGCAGCAGGGCGATCTCGAAGGTCTCGCCGACGCCCGGCCCGGCGGTCGCCCCACCGCCGGCGCCCCAGTCCCGGGGAACCGTGATCCGGGCACACTCGTAGCGCATGTCCGGAGCGCCCCGCCCGACCAGGTCCTCAGCAGCCTCCGGGCAGGGCCGCCAGGTCGCCGACGAGCCGGCCGGCGCCGCCGCACCCTCCACGTCGGTGCGCGGCGCGAACGCCGGCAGCGTGCAGCCGGCGGTGAGCAGCGCCGCCACGGCGAAGGCGACGAGGCTGCGACGGACCCGGCGACTGGTCGTCATCCGAGGCTGGACGGCGGTGCGGCTCACGTGATCCTCCGGTGTCGGGTCGACGGCCAGGCTACGCCGGGCCGGTGGCGGCCCGATCGAGGGTGACGGCCGGATCGCCGCGCAGCACCTGGTCCACGTCGAAGCGGATCGGACGGTCGAGCTGGTCGTAGCGGCAGGAGCGGGGGTCGCGGTCCGGCCGCCAGCGGACGAACTGGGCGGTGTGCCGGAACCTCTCGCCCTCCATCGCGTCGTAACCCACCTCGACCACCAGCTCCGGACGCAGCGGCTCCCACTCCAGGTTCTTGGTGCCGGTCCACCTGCTCACCCCACCCGGAATGCGCTGGCCACGCTCGTGGTCGCCGTGCACCCACGGGTGCTCGTCGCCGATGTCCCGGTACGGCGCCAGCTCGTCGAGCAACTCGGCGCGGCGGGCCATGCTGAACGACGCGCTCACCCCGACGTGGTGCAGGACTCCCGCGTCGTCGTAGAGGCCGAGCAGCAGCGAACCCACCACCGGGCCGGACTTGTGCCAGCGGAAGCCGGCGACCACCGCGTCGGCCGTACGGGAGTGCTTGACCTTGAACATCAACCGCTTGCCCGGCTCGTACGGCAGGTCGGCCGGCTTGACGATCAGCCCGTCCAGCCCGGCGCCCTCGAAGACGTCGAACCAGCGGCGCGCGGTCTCCGGGTCGGTCGTGACCTGGGTGACGTGCACCGGCGGGCGCACCCCGGCCAGCGCCTGGACCAGACGCTCCCGGCGGCGCGGGTACGGCTGGTCGAGCAGCGTCTCGTCACCGATCGCCAACAGGTCGAAGGCGACGAAGTCGGCGGGAGTGGTCTCGGCGAGCAGCTTCACCCGCGACGCCGCCGGGTGGATGCGCTGGGCCAGCAGCTCGAAATCGAGCCGGGGCTGGCCGGACGGCCCGTCCCGCCGGATCACGATCAGCTCGCCGTCGACGGCGCACCGCTCGGGCAGCTGACGGCGGGCCTGCTCGACCACCTCGGGGAAGTAGCGGGTCATCGACTTGCCGCCCCGGCTGGCCAGCTCGACCTCGTCGCCGTCACGGAACACGATGCACCGGAACCCGTCCCACTTGGGCTCGTAGGTCACGCCGGCGGTGGTGGGCAGCTTCGAAACGCTCTTGGCCAGCATCGGCTCGACGGGCGGGTTGATCGGCAGGTCCACGGCGACCAGTCAATCAGACGGGGCCGACAGTCGTGAGGCAGATCACCGTGGGCACGGCGGTGGCGTGTCCGCCCGCGCGCCGCTCGTCCTGCCTGGGCGAATCAGATAACCCCAGGTCAGAGCTAGTTTCGCCTGGTGTCCGAGTGGGTCTGTGACTGCTGCGGGCGGTGGCGGGTGAGCGTGGAGCTGATCCGGGGCCGCTACCGCTACCGGCTGACCCGCCGTTACCCGCAGCGGTTCGGCGGTGGCCGCAACGTGCTCGGCGAGGTCGGGTCGGTGGCGGAGCTGGAGGAGCTGCTGCGTCGGCGTACCCCATTGAGTCTGGCGGACCTGCGCGAGGCCGCCTGATCCCGCGCGGCCGGCGGACCCGCGGCCCGATTGACGATCGGACCGGCCGGTGGATGCCGCCGTCACGATCCGACGGGCAGCGTCGTCGACAGGACGTGGCGGCGCCGGCCGGCGCCGCCGGGAAGGGGACGCGATGCGGTTCGAAGCGGACACGGAGATCGGCGCGGACGCCGGGCGGGTGTGGGCGCTGCTTGTCGACGTGGCGCGGTGGCCAGAGTGGACGGCCTCGGTGAGCCGGGCCGAGCGGGGTGAGTCGGGGCCCCTCGCGGTCGGTGCGACAGCCCGCCTGACCCAGCCGAAACTGCGGCCGGCGGTGTGGCGGGTCACCGAGCTGACCGAGGGGCGGGAATTCACCTGGGTCTCCGACACCCCGGGCGTGCGCACCCGCGGCGAGCACCGGGTGCTGCCGCTGCCCGGCGGGCGTACCCGGGTCGAGGTGGCCATCGACCAGGCCGGGCCGCTCGCCGGGCTGATCGGCCTGCTCTACGGCGGTCTGCTGCGGCGCTACCTCCGGCTGGAGGCCGACGGACTCAGGGCCCGAGCTGAGCGGAGCTGACGACAGGCTTCTCCAGCACCGCCAACAGGACGCCGTTCGGGTCCGGGCGGTGCGCCACGACCCGGTAGCCGAGCCGCTGGTAGAGCCGCAGATTGCGGGTGCTGTCCGCGCCGGTGAACAGGGTGAACACTGCCACCTCGGCCGGGCAGGCCGCCTCGATCGCGGCGAGCAGCGCAACGCCGATGCCCCGTCCCTGCTGGTCCGGTGCGACCGACAGACGCCCGATGTGCGCGGTGTCCCCGTCCGGACGGGCCCGCACCGAGCCGACCAGCCGGTGCCCCAGCCGGGCGGCGAGGACCGTCGTCGGGCCGGTCAACACCTCCCGGACCTCGTCCAACGTCTCGGTCAACGGTGGCAGGAACGGGTCGGCGTAGTGCTGCGCCTCGGTCAGGTACGCGGCGCGCTGCACGGTGAGGATCTCGCCGGCGTCCGCGACACCGGCCGGGACGATGCGGGGCTCGACGCTCATCCGTGCAGCACACCACAGCCGCCCGCCTCGTCCACCGGCGACCCGATCGCGACCGCCGTACCCTGGCCCGTGTCCGGCGACGACGAGGGGGAGCGGTGGCCGAGCTGACGTACCCGGAGGTGGGACGGACCCGGCAGGGCGCGCTGCCCGGCGGATACCACCACCTGCGCCACCGGACGCCGTTGCCGACCGGCTGTTTCGAGACTGCGGCCGAGGCGGTGCTGAGCTGGCGGCTGCACCGCGCCGCCGGGGTCCGGATGCGCACCGACGCGGCACGGGCCACCGAGGGTGTGCTGGTCACTGCCGGTCTCGGGGTCGGGTCGGCCCGCGTGTGGGGGCCCTGCCGGGTGGTCTGGAGCGACGAGTCGCCCACGCTCGCCGGCTTCGGCTACGGCACCCTCCCCGGTCACCCGGAGCGGGGCGAGGAGGCGTTCGTGGTCGGCCACGACGACAGCGGCGCGGTCTGGTTCGAGGTACGCGCGTTCAGCCTCCCGGACCGCTGGTTCACCCGCGCCGCCGGTCCGGCCGTCCAGGCGGTGCAGCACGCGTACGCCTGGTGGCTCGGTCGCACTCTGCGCCGGCTCTGCGCGGGACGGTGACCGGCCGGCGTCAGAAGCGGGCGAACGAGCGGATCGGGGCGCGCGGGCCGTACTTCGGCGCCTGGATGCCGGCGGCCTCCAGCAGCAGACACACCCGACCCCGATGCCCCCGGAACGGCTCCAGCAGGGCCAGCATCCGAGCGTCGTCACCCCTCGGTTCGCCGGCGAGCGCCCAGGCCACCGTGTTCGGGATGTGGTAGTCGCCGACGCTTACCGCGTCCGGGTCACCGTAGGCGATCCGGACCACCTCGGCGGCGGTCCACGGGCCGATGCCCGCGATGGCGGTCAGCCGGCGGGTGGCCTCGGTGGAGTCCACGCAGCGCTCCAGCCGATCGGCGAGCGCGGCGGCGCGACGCAGCGTGTCGGCCCGGCGCTGCTCCACGCCGAACGGGTGGAACACCCAGTACGGGGTGGCGGCCACCGCGGCGGCCTCGGGCGGCAGCAGCAGCGGTTGCAGCGGGCCGGGGGCCGGCTCCCGGAAGTGCCGCACGGTCGCCGCGTACGCCCGGTACGCCTCCTTGCCGGTGACCTTCTGCTCGAAGACCGCGCGCAGCAGCCGGGGGAACACCTGCCCGGTGGTGGGCATGCGCAGCCCTCGGTGCTCCCGGGCCAGCCGGGCGACGAGCGGGTGCGTCGACGCCAACTCGGCGAAGCCGCTCAGGTCGTCGTGCAGCCCGGCGATCCTGTCGGCGCGCTCCACCACGTGCTCGGCGCCCGGCCCGTAACCCTCGGCGAGCAGTTCACCGCCCGCCGGCCGCAGAGCGAGGGTCGCCGGCCCGTCGGGGGTGCGGGTGGCCCACCAGAACGTGCCGGCGGCGACGCGCGCGCACGGGTCGTACGGGCTGAAGGTCAGGCCGCGGACCGACGCGGCCAGCCGGTAGCCGACGGGCGGGTGCAGCACCCTCGTCGCGGCGGGCTCGGTCTCGGTCACCCTCCCACTCTGCCAGGTCAGGGTGCGGGGCCGGTCGCCGCCGTCGCCGCCGGGCTCCGGGCACGGCGATGGCCGGCCGCGGCCCTCCCCGGCTGCGACCGGCCACCGTGCCCTGGCGTAACGGGATCAGTACGAGTAACCCGAACCGCCGGCGTCGCTCGACCCGCTGTCCGCCGCCGGCGGCGCGACGGCCTTCGGCGTCGAGGTGGGCAGGCAGGTCAGGTTCTTCTTGCCGTTCTGGTCGACCACGAACCAGGTGCCGCCGACGGCCTGACCCTTCCACTGGCCGGGCTTCTTGTCGCCGATGTAGCGGTACACCGGCCAGCCGCCGATGGTGAGCTGTCGGGTGCCGTCCTGCCGGGTGACGCTGCCGACCTTGTCGTCGGAGAGGCCGGTGAGCTGCGGGTTACCGTCGGTCAACGCCGGCGGCCACACCTGCGCGCACTTGTCGACGCAGTTCGACGCGGGCGGGTCGGCGGTGTCCTTGTCGAAGCGGTACAGGACCCAGCCGTCCTGGTCGGTCACGACGTTGCCCATCCGGGCGATCTTCTTGCCGATCAACTGCTCGGTCAGCTCGACGTCCGCGGGCGGCGGCGCGTCGGCGACCGGCGCCTCCGCGGATGCCGACGCCTCGGGTTCAGCCGACGCGGTGGGCTCGGCCGCGGCGACGGCGACCGGCTCGGCCGCGCTCGAGTTCGCCCCGTCGTAACCCGCGGGAGCGCAGGCCGTTAGTGCGACCATCGCGCTCGCGACGATGACGGTCCGCTTCATCTGTGCCACGTGCCCTCCTCATTCTTGGCAGTTCACCCATAGGTACGGCGGGCAGGCTGTCAAGGTTGAAGGAGTAACAGTGGTCAATTTCACGCGAATGGATTGAACCGATGTGAGCGGCCATCCGTATGGCCCTCCACGCGGGGGCCGCAGTTCCACAACAGATCGACGCCGGTCATTGAGACAATGACCGGCGTCGAGGATGGTACGCGACTTACATGGGCACCGTGACCAGCGGACTGGCCACACCGTTGCCGTCGACCGACTGCACCTGCAGTTGCTTGATGTCGCTCGCCAACGCGGACGTCGAAGCGCTCAGCTCAAGACCCTGCGGGCGATTGTTCGTCCCGTAGCCGCCCGCGGGCACCGACCACGTCGAAATCACCTCAGTGGTGCCGTTCTTGCGCACCACCATCAAGCGGCAGACACGCGGGCCGGGCAGTTTCCGCAGGCTGAAGTTGATGCGGGTGCCGTACTCCCGCTCGACCAGGAACATCGTCGTCTGCACGCCCGTCGTCGGGTCCGTGGCGTCGACCTGGTCGCCCTCCTCCTCGGTGCCGCCGACACCCGGGCCGCTCGGCGGCGCGGTCGGCGCGCTCGTCGGCGGGTCGTTGGCGGCGGCGCTCGTCGTCGGATCCGCGAGAATCCCCGGCGCCTCGTCCCCGGCCACACTCACGAACCCGTAACCCGTCAACCCGCCGAAGACCACCACCGCCGCGGCGGTCGCGAGCAGCTGACGAAACCGGGTACGCCGTCGGTCGGCCCGGACCGCTACCAACGTCCGGTCCAGCAGCGCCGGATCGGTGGCGGTCTGCTCCAGCGCCATCATCGTCTCGCCGTCGATGCCGGAGAGCAGCCCCACCACCGGCACCATCGTCTCCAGCTCGGCCGCGCACGCCCAGCACGCGGCGAGATGCTCCTCGAACCGCTCGGTGTCCTGCTCGTCGAGCACGCCGAGCGCGTACGCGGCGACGTCCATGTGGTCTGGCCGGCTCATTCTGTCACCCCCCGCTCCTGCAGAGCCGTGCGCAGCGCGCGCAGCGCGTAGTAGACCCGCGACTTGGCGGTGCCCAGCGGAAGCCCCAACTCCTCGGCGGCCTCCGGCACCGTCCGCCCCCGGAAGTACGTCGCGATCAGGATCTCCCGATGCGACTGACTCAGCGTACGCAGCGCGTCCGCCACCGTCATCGTGCGCAGCACCCGGTCGGTGCTGTCCGCCTCGGCGAACGCGGTCAGGTCCCGGTCGTACGTCTCCGGCGGCCGGGCCTCCTGGCTGCGGTGCTCGTCGATGGCGATCCGCCGGGCCACCGTGACCAGCCACGGCCGCAGCGAACCCTGCCCCTGCGCGCCGAGACGGTGCGCGTTACGCCAGGCCCGCAGCAGCGTCTCCTGCACGATGTCCTCCGCGCGCTGCCGGTCCCCCCCGGTGAGCCGCATGACGAACATCAGCAACGGGCCGGCGTGCTCGGCGTAGAGCAGCCGGATCAACTGGTCGGAGTGGTTCGCCTCGGTTGTCGTCGCCTGGTGGCGCCCGGGCGCCGGTCGGGGCGTCACCGGACCATTTTGGCGAGACGTGGCTCGGGCGTCGACCCCCCGGGCAGACGAGGTCGGCCGCGACGACGACCGCGCGGACAACCAGTCTGCGCGAACCGCGTCGCCGTGCCAACCGGCCGCCACCGCATGCATGCAGACCTCCGGGATGTCCGTTACCAACGCCGCCCCCACAAGGCGGGCCGCCCGGTGGTACGCAGCGCCGCCCCGAGCGGATCAACAAACCGCGAAAAAAGTTCGACGGAGCGGTCGGCGGACTCGGAGCGGCCGGTCAGCGGCGGACGGAGAACAACCCCGGCGGAGGCGGATCCGAGCCGGTGGCGTCCGCGTCGCGCACCACCGCCGCGCCACCGACGAAACGGTCCAACTCGTCGCCGGCCACCACCCGCCCGGGGAACCAGTCCCCGGCCGCCCGCCGGGTCAACGCGGGCACCGGGGGAGTCGTCCGCCCGGCGACCAGCACCAGATTGCCGTACCGGCGACCGCGCAGCACCGCCGCGTCACCGACCAGGCACGCCTGCGGCAGCACCGAGCGCACCGTGGCGACCTGGGAACGGGCGTACCGCAGCGGCGGGCCGTCGGCCAGATTCGCCAGCAACCAGCCGGCCGGGCGGAGCACCCGCGCCACCTCGGCGGCGTACTCCACCGACGTGAGATGCGCCGGCGTGCGGGCACCGGCGAAGACGTCGGCGACCACCACGTCGTAGCTGGCGTCCCGTGTCGAGGCCAGCACCGCCCGCGCGTCCTGCACGCGGACCCGCAGCCGGGTGTCCGCCGGCCAGGGCAAGGCGCGGCGCACCAGCTCCACCAGAGCGCCGTCCACCTCGGACACCCGCTGGGTGGACCCGGACCGGGTGGCCGACACGTAGCGGGGCAGGGTCAGCGCCCCACCGCCCAGGTGCAGCACCCGCAGGGGCTCACCGGGCGGCGCCACCAGGTCCAGTGCGGCGGCCAGCCGCCGGACGTACTCGAACTCCAGATGCGTGGGATCGGTCAGGTCCACGTGCGACTGCGGTGCCCCGTCCAACAGCAGCGTCCACGAACCGGCCCGGTCCGGCGACGGCACCAGCTCGGCCAGCCCGGTGTCCACCTGCTCGACCACCCGGTCATCAGCCCGTTTGCGTCCCACCGCGACCGGCCCCCGCTCAGCGGCCGACGCGCGCCGCGGTGGTCAACGCGCGGTGCAGCAGACGGGAATCACCGAGCAACGCCCGCAGGCGGCGCTCCAGACCGGCGATCGGAATGAGGTTCTGCGGCGCCCGCGGATCCTTGTACGGAGTCGACGCGAAGCGGGGCAGCGTGACCAACGACAGGTCGGCCAGGTCGATCGCCGCCTCGACGGGCAGGTCGGCGGAGCACTCCACCCGGACGATCCCGGCCCACGGCGCACCCACGGCCACCGGCAGCCGCAAATACCACGACCACCCGCCCCACGCCGTGCCGAGCCGGAACACCGGTGACCGCTGACCGGACGCCAGAGACGTCACCACCGCCGTCAGCCGGGCGTCCAGGTACTGGCTGTGCTGGGTCTTGATGTAGCCGAGCGTGCGCGGCAACTGGCGGCGACTACGCAACGGGCCGTCCACCACCAACAGGTCACCGTCGACCCGGGCGGCGTCGGACACCGCCACCTCCAGCGCGGTCAACGGACCCTGCACCGCCGCCGGCAGCTTCGCCAACTCGCCGGTGCCGCCCACCCGGTGCACCGGGTAGCGGATCGCGCCCGCCACCACGTCCTGCGCCGACGGGCTCGCCGTGAACAGACCCCGGCCCACCTGCGTGCCGGCCAACTGGGCCGCACCCCGACCGAGGTCACAGCGGACCACCCCGGCCGCGTACGACGCCGCCAGCCCCGGGAAGGAACCGCCGTCCGCCTCGGCCGTCCAGATGCTCGCGTCGATCCGGCGGACCCCGTCGACAAGCAACACCACGTCCGGGGCCCGCACGTCCGCGCGTACCCCGATCGCCCGCCAGTCGACGGCCGGCAGCTCCACGTCGGCGTCGACCTGCGCGCTGCTCGGCGTCGCCGGCCCGGACGCGGACGCCTCGAACGACGCACCGTACGCCGGATCCCACGAGTCGACGAAGAACGCGGCGTCGCTCACCGGTCCGACCTTTCGTTCGCGACTGCGGGGCTCCGCTGCGCTGCACTCCTCGCGCTCACCGGCCCGTCCGTTCGACGCGCGCCGAGCGGGCATCCTTGCGCACCTCGAAGCGGACCGGGATCCGCTCGGCCAGCGCCGCGACGTGCGTGACCACGCCGACCATCCGGTCACCCCGGGCGGCCAGGTTCTCCAGGGTCGCGGCCACCGTGTCCAGGGTGGCCGTGTCCAGCGTGCCGAAGCCCTCGTCCAGGACTATCGACTCCAGACTCGCCGCGGTCGTCGACATGCCGGCCAGCTGTTCGGAGAGCGCCAGCGCCAACGCCAGCGACGCCTGGAACGTCTCGCCGCCGGAGAGGGTGCGCACACCCCGGCGCAGTCCCGCGTCATGGTGATCGACCACGAAGAACTCGCCCTTGTCGTGGACCAGCTCGTACTGGCCCGAGGACAGCTCCCGCAGGATCCCCGACGCGCCGTCGACAAGCAGGTCCAACGCCTCGGCCAGCAGCCACCGCTCGAAGTTGTTGGCCCGCAGGTGCCCCGCGAGGGCCCGCGCCACCTGCGCCTCGCGCTCGTGCCCGGCCCGCTGCTCACGCAACGTGCCGGCCTGCTCGCGGCGCTCGGCGAGCCGGCGACGGTCGGCCTCGGCCCGCTCCACCGCCACCGTCGCGGCGTGCACCGGGTCCTCGCCGACGGGCACGTCGGCGGCGGCGAAGAGGTCGGTGATCCGCCGCTGCACCGCGTCGGCCGCCGCCTCGGCGTCGGCGACGACTGTGGCCCGGCCGGCCCGGTCCGCGCGGCGGCGCTCGGCCTCGGCCGCCGCCCAGTCGGTAAGCGCCGCCCACGAGGCCGCCACGTCGTCCCGGTCGGCTGCCGGCGGACCGAACCGCGCCAGAGCGTCACGGGCCGTGTCGAAGCCCCGCCACGCCGACCGCAGACGCTCCTCGGCCGCGTCCACACCCGCGCGCGACTGGCGGGCGCTGTCCCGGCCGGCCCGTACGGCGGTCGCCGCCTCGTCCAGGGCGCGTCGCAGTCGGGCGTGCTCGGCCAACTCGCGGCGCAGCACCGCCGGCTCCGCCGCGCCCGCGAGCTGCCCGCCCAGCTCGGTCAGCCGGGCGTCCACCTGCTCCTGCCGGGCGCGGGCCTGCACCAGCAGCCGCTCCAGGTCACGCGCCGCGGCGTCGCGCTGCTGCACCACCGTCTGCGCCGCCTTGGTGGCGGCCCGCGCCGCTTTGCCGGCGGCCGTCGCGGCGGCCACCGCCGAGTCCGGCGGAACCGCCGGCACCTCGGCCACCGGGTGCTCGCACACCGGGCAGGGCGCACCGGGATGCAGGTGCACGCGCAGGCTGACCGCCAGGTCGGTGGCCTTCGCCTCCTCGTGCGCCCGGAAGGCCGCCTCCAGCTCGGTTTCGGCCCGCTCGGCGTCCGCGCGGGCGGCGGCCAGCGCCGCGACCGCCGTGGCGTGCTCCTCGTCCGCCGCGCGCACGGCCGCGCGGACCGTGTCGGCCTCGCCGGTCAGCCGATCCCGGTCGTCGTACGCCCGCAGCAGCAACCGCAGCGCGCTCTCGTCACCCGCGCCGGCCAGCTCACCGCGCAGCTTCTCCTCCCGCTCCTCGGCCAGCGACACCGCAGAGGCGGCAGCGTCGGCCTCGGCCCGGGCCGCGGTCACCGCGCGGGCCACCTCGGCCACCCCGCGCGGGGCGCGCACCCCGGACAGCACGCCCAGCTCGTCGTCGAGCGCGGTCAGGGCGGCCGCCGCCTCCCGCGCGCGTGCCCGGGCCGCCGCCAGCTCCGGCATTGCCCCGGTCACCGCGTCGGCCAGCTCGGCCATCCGGCTCACCCGGGCGTCGGCCTCGGCCAACGCCTCGTCGTCCACCCCCGTCAGGCCGGCGAGCACCTGGTCGACCGCGTCCAGCCGGGCTTCCGCCTGCGTGGCGCGCGCCGTGGCCCGCTTCTGCACGTCCTCGTAGACGCCGAGGCCGAGCAGGTTGACCAGGATCTGCTGCCGGGTCGCCGGCTTGGCGTGCAGGAAGTCGGCGAACTGGCCCTGCGGCAGCACCACGCAGCTGGTGAACTGCTCGTACGGCAGCCCGACCGCCTCCAGCACCGCGTGTTCCATCTCGGCGGGCGTCCCGGCGATCACCTCGCCGAGGTCGTCCGGGCTCAACCCGGTGTCGAGTTTGGTCACGTCGAAGCCGGCCGGCATCACCTGCAGCCCGGCGTTCGCTGTCTTCACGTTGCCCCGGCCGTCCCGGCGCACCACCCGGGTCGCCACGTACCGGGCACCGCCGGACTCGAAGACCAGCCGCACCCGGGCCTCGGTCGCCGACGGCGCGAGGGCGTTGGCCAGCCCTCGGGCGCCACCCCAGCGGGGCACCGTGCCGTAGAGGGCGAAGCAGATGGCGTCCAGCACCGTGGACTTGCCCGAGCCGGTCGGGCCGATCAGCGCGAAGAAGTCCGCGTCGGTGAAGTCGACAGTGGTCTCGTCCCGGAAGACCGTGAACCCGGCCATGTCCAACCGCATCGGACGCATCAGTGCTCGACCTCCTCGAAGAGCTCGTCGAAGAGTTCCCGTACGCCCTCGTCGTCGTGGCCCCGGCTGTCCAGGTAGTCGCCGAACAACTCACGGGGGGAACGCCCCGACCGCTGCGCGATCCGCGTGCCGCTGCCCGGCGCCGCCAGCAGCTCCGGGTCGATCCGGATCTCCAGCGCCCGGGGAAGCAGCTCCTGGACCTCCTCGCGCAGGCCCGCGCGGGGCTGCTCCCGCACGAACACCCGCAGCCAGGCGTCGGGCGCCTCGATCTCGGCGAGCTGGGCCAGTGTGCCGCGGACCGTCCGCAGCGCGCTCGCCGCGGTCACCGGCACCTCCCGCACCCGCGCGGCCGTGCTGGCGGTCACCTCGACGATCGTCACCGACGGCACGTTCTCCTGCTCGCCGAAGTCGACGGCGAGCGGGCTGCCGCTGTACCGGACCGGGCACGGGCCTTCGACGCGCTGAGCCCGGTGCAGGTGGCCCAGCGCCACGTAGTGCGCGGTCGCGGGGAAGACGGTGGCCGGCACCGCATAGCCGAGCACCGTGTGCGCGTCCCGTTCACCGCCGCCGGCCGCCGCGCCGGTCACCGTCAGGTGCGCGGTGACCAGGTGCACCCGGTCCGGCTCGGCGAAGCCCTCGGTGAGGCGGCCCAGCACCCGGCCCAGGTGGTCGGCGTACGTCTGGTTGGCCTCCGCGGCGGTCAGCTCGTACATCTCCAGCGCGCGGATGGCGTACCGCTGGGACAGGAACGGCAGCGCGGCCAGCTGCCACCGTTCCCCGCCGGCAGTGGTGCCGTCGATCACGTGCTCGGCCGGGTTCTCGCGCACGCCACCGCGCAGCGTGATGCCGGCGGCCTCGGCCCATGGCCGCAGCGCGTCCAGCGCCGGGCCGTTGTCGTGGTTGCCGCCGATCGCGACCACGTCCGCGCCGGTCCGCCGCAGCGCGGTCAGCGCCCGGGTGACCAGCCGGGTCGCCTCCGAGGTCGGCGCGGCCGTGTCGTAGAGGTCACCGGCGACGATCACCAGATCCGGCTGTTCGGCACGGGCGATGTCGATCACCCCGGCCAGGACTGCCTTGTGCTCCTCGGCCCGGGACTGCCCCTTGAGCACCTTGCCCACGTGCCAGTCGGAGGTGTGCAGGATCTTCACAGTTGCACCGGCCCTGCCTAGAACGGGATGTCGTCGTCGGTGCCGCCGCCGGAGCCCACCACGGCGAACGGGTCGGCGGACTGGGTGATCGAGCGCAGCGTCTCCGAGGGGGCGCGGCCCGCCTCGGAGACCCGGGTCGCCCACGCCGGGAAGGGGAACTCCAGGCAGAGCGGCACCGGGATGTCCGGCTGATTGACGAACATGGTGCCCGGCTTGGCGAGCAGCGCCCGCTGCCGCTGCGCGGGCGGCAGGAACCCGTACTCCGGGCGGGACGCCTCGGCCGGGTCGAGCCGGCCGACCACCCGGATCGCCGAGTTGGTGACGATGCGCCGCTCCACCTCGCTCGCCGTCTGCTGCGCGCCGATCAGGATGACCCCGAGCGACCGCCCCCGCTCGGCGATGTCGAGCAGCACCTCCTTGATGGGGGAGGAGCCCTCCCGGGGGGCGTACTTGTTGAGCTCGTCGAGGACGACGAACAGCAACGGCTTGGCGGTGCCGGACTTCTCCTTGCGCTCGAACTCGCTCTTGAGCGTCACGCCGACGACGAACCGCTGGGCCCGGTCCGGAAGGTTGTGCAGGTCGACCACCGTCACCTGGGCCGACTCGCTGGTGTTGATCGAGTGCGGGCGACGGGTCGCCAGGTCGCCGCGGATCAGCCGGGCGAGGTCCTTCTTGCTGCCGATCAGCCGGCGGGCGAACGCGTTGACGGTGCCCAGGCCGACCGCGCTGCCCGCCCAGTCGGAGCGGGTCTCGTCGTCGTTGAGCGCATCGACGATGTGGTCGACGAGATCGCCGTAGGAGCCGAGCCGGACCCCGTCGATGCTCACCCCACCGTCGGCGGGTTGGGCGTAGCGGGCCAGGTGTGCGGTGACCGAGTGCACGACCATCGTGTACTGCTGGCGCTCGTCGTCGGCGTCGGCGAAGACGTAGGGCAGCAGGCGGTCGGCACAGAACTCGCTCAGCGTCCAGTAGAAGGCGTCCACGCCGGTGAGGCGGCTGCTCACGTCGGGAGTGCCGGACGAGTCGCCGGGGCGCGGCGGGGCGTACACCCGCACGTCGGGAAAGGCGCCGGCGCTCAGGCCCAGCTTCGCGTACGCCGCTCGGGTCGGCTCGTCGAGGCGCGTGTTGGGGTGGTCGAGGAACAGCAGGTCCTCGCCCTTGACGTTGAAGATCAGCGCCTTGGCGTTCACCGCGTCGCCGCCCAGGACGCCGGATCGGAACACCGAGTAGAGCAAAAAGGTGGCGAAGCTCGTCTTGGTGGCCACACCGGAGATGCCGGAGATGGAGACGTGCGCCCCCCGGCTGCCGTCGAGGAAGTCGGCGTTCAGGTAGACCGGGACCCCGTCGCGACCCATGCCCATCGGGATGCGCCGTTCCATCCGGTCGAAGTGCAGCGCGCGTGCGCGTGCGTCGCCCTCGGCCCGGTGCACCACCGCCCCCGGGGTCGGCGGCACGTAGAACTCCGGGTCGACCCGCGTGGTGGTGACCTCGGCCGCCTCCTGCACCTGGGCGGGCAGCGTGCCGTCGGCGATGGCGAACACGTCGGAGTCGAACTGGGCGCCCTCGTGCCGGGCCCGGACCTGGGTGACCACCCCGGCGATCGTCACCGGCTCACGGTCGGGCAGTTCGCGGCGGGTGACCACCACGTCGTCGAGCTGGAGGTAACTGCCGGGCGCCACGGCCGTCCAGAACTGCAACGGGGTCGCGTCGGCGGTGCCGAGGACCCGGCCGACCGGCTGGCCCGGGCCGTCCAGGCCGTCGTGGTCGGCGTCGGTCATCGGGCGACTCGGCTCGGTCGGGCATCACGGTCGGCGCGCATGACGTGCATCCTGCCCGAGGAGTACGACAGGTCGCCACGCGACGCGGCGGAGGACACGATGCCCGGTCACACTCGCGACGCTGGGTGTGTGACCGGGCGACGGTTCGTCACTGGCGGGCGTGGCGGAGCATGAGGACGCCGTCGTCGGCGGCGAGCACGTGCCGCAGCGGCAGGTGCCGGGGCGGGCTGGCGTCGCCGGCGCTGATCCGGCCCGCGCCGGCGCCGGCGAGCAGTGGCGCGACGGTGAGGCACAGCTCGTCCACCAGGTCCGCTGCGGTGAGCGCGCCGAGCAGGTGCGGGCCGCCCTCGCAGAGCAGCTGGGTGAGCCCGCGCCGGTGCAGTTCGGCCAGGCCGGCGGCGAGGTCGACCCGGTCGGTCCCGCAGCGCAGCAGGTCGGCTACGTCGGTCAGGCCGGGCGGCGGGGTGGCGTCGGCGCGGGTGAGCACGATCGGCCGGACCGGGGCGTCGGCGAAGGCCGCCTGCGCCGGGTCCAGGTCGAGGGAGCCGGAGACGACCACCAGCGTCGGATACTCCGCCAGCCCGTTGTCCCGGCGCCAGGCGCGGCGGCGCTCGTCGAGGCGGACCGCCCGGTAACCCTCGTGGCGCAGGGTGCCGGCGGCCACCACCAGGGCGTCGCAGAGCATCCGCAGTACGCCGAAGACCCGCTTGTCCGGCTCGCCGGACAGGCCGGCGGAGTAGCCGTCCACACTCACCGCGCCGTCCAGGCTGGCGACGAAGTTCACCCGCAGTCGGGGCTGGTCCGCGCGCTGGTAGAGCGCGGTCAGCCCGGCGTCGTCGAGCGGCTGGGTTGACGGCTCGGGCCAGAGCCGCCGGATCGGAATTCCGACCGTCATTCGCCGGCCGGACCGGTGACCGGAGGGGTCGGTTCGGCGGTACGGTGCTGGCAGTCGCACCAGTTCCGGCCCGGGCAGTCGTCGTGCCGCCGGGCCCGGCACGCTCGGCAGATCATGCTCGCAGCCTAAGCCGCCGGAGGACAGGACAGCATGCCGCGTCAGATCTTCCAGTTGAAGATGTCCCTCGCCGGCGTACGTCCGTCGGTGTGGCGCCGGGTGCTCGTCCCGGCCGGCTACACGCTGGACCGACTGCACCGGGTCGCCCAGCACGCGATGGGCTGGCGGGACTGCCACCTGCACTCGTTCGAGATCGACGCGGTGGCGTACGGCGAGCCGGACCCGGACGGGGGCCTGGCGCTGCACGACGAGCTGGACGTCCGGCTGGACGCTGTCCTCGGCAAGGGCAGCAGGTTCTCCTACACGTACGACTTCGGTGACTGGTGGGAGCACGACCTCGTCGTCGAGGACGCGCTGACCGCCGACCAGGACGAGCGGTACCCGGTCTGCCTGGACGGCGAGCGGGCCTGCCCTCCGGAGGGCATCGGCGGCCCGCCGGGTTACCAGGCGCTGCTCGCGGCCCTGGCTGATCCGACCCATCCGGAGGCGCCGGTGCTGCGGGACTGGGTCGGTGCGGGCTTCGATCCGACGTTCTTCGATCCCACGGTCGCCACCACACTGCTGCGTCGCTTCTGCTGATCCCGACCGGGCGTACGGCCCGGCGTTCGTCACCTGCGGTGCCGGCCCGAAACAGGGCGGTAACGATCTGGGAACGCTCCCAATGGTCTATTGACACCCTGGTAGCGCCCCGGCAATCTCATGGGAGCGCTCCCGGGGGAGTGGCGGAAGTCTCCTTCACAGTTCTCCCCACATCGTTCAGGACCACCGGGGACCACCGGTCCGGCGACGGCAGGGGCGTTGCAGCACCCCCCACCACGCACGACACACCAAGCCTCACCACTTGAGAGGGGTCAGGATGAGCGTCACCTCACGTCGCCGCTTTGCGGCGATCGCGCTCGCGTCCGTCGCCGTACTCGCCTCGGCGACCGCCTGCGGCGGCGACGACTCGTCGTCCGATTCGGGCGGCGGCAAGGTCACTCTGGTCGTCGACGTCTTCGGCGACCAGGGCTTCGGATACGAAGATCTTTACAAGCAGTACCAGACCGAGCACCCGAACGTCACCATCCAGGAGCGCGGCAAGGGCCTCGGCCTCGGTGACTACAACACCCGGCTGACGCAGCAGATCACCGCGGGCGCCGGCGCCGGCGACGTCGTCGCGCTCGAAGAGGGCACGATCGTGCAGTTCTTCGCGCAGGCCGACAAGTTCGTGAACCTGGCCGACCACGGCGCCAACGACCTCAAGGCCAACTTCCTGCCCTGGAAGTGGGAGGGTGGCGTCACCCCCGACGGCAAGGTGCTCGGTCTCGGCACCGACGTCGGTGGCATGGCCGTCTGCTACCGCAGCGACCTCTTCAAGGCCGCCGGCCTGCCGACCGACCGCGAGCAGGTTGGCGCCCTCTGGCCGACCTGGGACGACTTCATCGCCCAGGGGCAGAAGTTCGCCGCCGCCGACAAGAAGCACAAGTTCGTCGACTCGGCCACCAACTTCTACAACATCGTGCTGATGCAGACGGCGGGCGCGGGCACCGGCTACACCTACTTCGACAAGAGCAACAAGCTCGTCATCGGCGAGAACCCGGCCGTGCAGACCGCGTTCCAGACGACCACCAAGATGATCGGCGCGGGTCTGTCGAACAACCTGCGCAGCTTCTCCAACGAGTGGAACGCCGGCTTCAAGAACGGCAGCTTCGCCACCATCGGCTGCCCGGCGTGGATGACGGGTGTCATCAAGGGTCAGGCCGGTGACGCGGCGGCCGGCAAGTGGGACGTCGCCAAGGCGCCGGGCAACGGCGGCAACTGGGGCGGTTCCTGGCTGGCCGTGCCGAAGTCCAGCAAGCACCAGAAGGAAGCCGCCGAGCTGGCCAAGTTCCTCACCAACGCCAAGGGCCAGACCGAGGCGTTCAAGAAGGTCGGCAACCTGCCCTCGTCGCCGCAGGCTCTTGAGGACCCGGCCGTGCTGGCCGCGACCAACGAGTACTTCAGCGGAGCGCCGATCGGCAAGATCTTCGCCGCCGGCGCGAAGGAGCTGAAGCCGGTCTACCTCGGCCCGAAGAACCAGGCGGTCCGGGACGCGGTCGAGAACGCGCTGCGCAGCATCGAGCAGGGCAAGGCCGCCGACGCCGCTTGGCAGGACGCGGTGAAGAACGGCCAGGCCGCAGGCAAGTAACGGCTGTGACGCGCTCACGGGTGGTGCCGCTCCGGCACCACCCGTGAACCCGCGTCGGAACGCCCTGCCGCGGCGCCCACGACGGCGTCGCCGAGTGTGAAGGACCGCTCATGAGCTCCCTGAAGACCCCCGCGCCACCGGATGCGTCGGCCCGCCGGTCGCGTCCCGCTCCGCGGCACTCACCCGCGCGCCGCCGGCAGCTGAACCGGCTGGACCTGCGCTTCACCCCGTACGTCTTCGTCCTGCCGTTCTTCGTGCTGTTCGCGATCTTCGGCGTCTACCCGATCGTCTACACGTTCTGGATCGCGATGACCGACAGGTCACCGATGAACGCGACGATCAGCTTCGTCGGTCTGGACAACTTCGTCGAGTTGTTCACGAACGATCCGCAGTTCTGGAACGCGGTGGTGAACACCTTCGGGATGTTCGCCCTCTCCACCATCCCGCAGCTGATCATCGCCCTGCTGCTGGCGAACGCCCTGAACCGGCGCATCCGCGGTCAGATGTTCTTCCGGCTGGCCATCGCGATGCCGATCATCACCTCGACCGCCGTGGTGGCGCTCATCTTCTCGATGATCTATGCCCGCGAGTTCGGCCTGATGAACTGGCTGCTCGACCTGGTCGGCGTCGGCCCCGTCGACTGGCGGGCCAACCGCTTCGCCTCCTGGTTCGCCATCGCCACGATGGTCGACTGGCGGTGGGTGGGTTACAACGCCCTGATCTACCTCGCGGCGATGCAGTCGATCAACAAGGACGTGTACGAGGCGGCCGCCCTCGACGGCGCCTCCCAGCGCCGGCAGTTCTGGTCGATCACCATCCCCCAGCTGCGTCCCACAATCATCTTCACGCTGATCATCTCGACCATCGGCGGTCTGCAGCTCTTCACCGAGCCGCTGATGTTCACCAGCGGTTCGGGCGCGCTCTCCGGCGGCACGGAGGGTCAGTTCCAGACGATCACGATGTACCTGCTGGACGTCATGAACCAGCGGTTCCGGTGGGGGTACGCGGGTGCCGTCGCACTGGTGCTCTTCCTGCTGATCGCGTCCGTCTCGTTCCTCAACTACCTGCTGGCCCGCCGAATCAGCTCCGACAAGTGAGGGTGGCCCACCCATGACCAGTACCACTCTGCGACCGCCGGCGGTCCAGCCACCGACGGCCGGGCGCAACGGCATCCGCCACCGGGCGGAGAAGCTCTGGACGGCCAGCCCACTGACCTGGTTCGGGCTCGTCCTGGGCGTGATCCTGTCGCTGTTCCCGTTCTACTGGATGATCGTCATCGCCTCGCGGACCAGCGACGCCGCGAACTCCTGGCCGCCGCCGTTCCTGCCCGGCGGCAAGCTGGGCGAGAACATCCAGCGGGTGCTCGACAACGGCGACGCGAACATCGTCAAGGGCCTGATGAACTCGTTCCTGGTGTCGGGCACGATCACGGTGGCGACCGTGTTCTTCGGCTCGCTCGCCGGGTTCGCGTTCGCGAAACTGCGCTTCCGTGGCAAGAACGCACTGTTGCTGATCATCCTGGCCTCGATGATGATTCCCATCCAGCTCGGCGTGCTGCCGCTGTACATCCTGATGGCGAAGCTGGAATGGCTGAACACCATGCCGTCGGTGACCGTGCCGTTCCTGATCGGCGGATTCGGCATCTTCATGATGCGCCAGTACGCCGAGCAGGCGGTGCCCAACGAGCTGATCGAGGCGGCCCGGGTCGACGGCTGCTCCACCTGGCGCGTCTACTGGCACGTGGTGGTGCCGGCGCTGCGACCCGCGGCGGCAGTGCTCGGGCTGCTCACCTTCATGGAGCAGTGGAACCAGTTCTTCTGGCCATTCGTGGTGCTCGCCGACCCGGCCAACCCGACCGTGCAGATCTCATTGCGCAGTCTGAACACCGCGTACTTCGCGGACAATTCTCAGATCTTCGCGGGTACGCTCATCGCGACCCTTCCGTTGTTCATCGTGTTCGTTCTGTTCGGCCGCCAGATCATTGGCGGGATCATGGAAGGTGCCGTCAAGTCGTGAGCAACCCCGCCAGCCCACCCGCCGTCGACGTCCTCGACGAGCGCCCCGGGCTGACCTTCCCACCCGGCTTCCTGTGGGGCGCCGCGACAGCGGCTTACCAGATCGAGGGGGCGGCGGCCGAGGGCGGCCGCACCCCGTCGATCTGGGACACCTTCAGCCACACCGAGGGCCTGGTGGTCAACGGACACACCGGTGACGTGGCCTGCGACCACTACCACCGGGTCCGCGACGACGTCGCCCTGATGGCCGAGCTGGGCCTGAAGTCGTACCGTTTCTCGGTCTCCTGGCCCCGGGTGCAGCCCGGCGGTTCGGGCGCGGCCAACCCGCAGGGCCTGGACTTCTACAGTCGTCTGGTCGACGACCTGCTGGCCCACGACATCGAGCCGTGGCTGACCCTCTACCACTGGGACCTGCCGCAGGAGCTTGAGGATGCCGGCGGCTGGCCGTCGCGGGACACCGCGGCGCGCTTCGCCGACTACACCACGCTCGTCGCCGACGCGCTCGGCGACCGGGTGCGCTACTGGACGACGCTGAACGAGCCGTGGTGCTCGGCGTTCCTCGGGTACGGCTCCGGCGTGCACGCCCCGGGCCGGTCGAACGGCGCGGACGCGGTCCGCGCCGGGCACCACCTGATGCTCGGGCACGGCCTGGCCGTGCAGGCGCTGCGGGCCGCCCGCCCCACCGCCGAGGTGGGCGTGACGGTCAACCTGTACCCGGTCGACCCGGCCAGCGACACCCCCGCCGACATCGACGCGGCCCGGCGGATCGACGGGCTGGCCAACCGCTTCTTCCTCGACCCGCTGCTGCGCGGTTCGTACCCGGAGGACCTGGTCGCCGACCTGCGGCCGGTGACCGACTTCGACCACGTCCGCGACGGCGACCTGGCGACCATCGCCACGCCGCTGGACCTGGTCGGGATCAACTACTACAGCCGGCACGTGGTCGCCGCGCCGGTCGAGGGCGCCGAGCCCGAGCCGTACTGGCGGGAACCGTCGTGCTGGCCGGGCAGCGAGGACGTCCGCTTCGTCAGCCGGGGATTCCCGGTCACCGACATGGACTGGGAGATCGACGCCCCGGGCCTGGTCGAGACGCTGCGGCGGGTGCACGACGAGTACACCGACCTGCCCCTGTACGTCACCGAGAACGGCTCCGCGTTCGTCGACACGGTCGTCGACGGGGAGGTCGACGACAGCGATCGGCTGGCCTACTTCGACGCCCATCTGCGCGCCTGCCACGAGGCGATCAACGCGGGCGTGCCTCTGCGGGGATACTTCGCCTGGTCACTGATGGATAATTTCGAGTGGGCCTGGGGTTACACGAAGCGTTTCGGCATGATCCACGTCGACTACGACAGCCAGCTTCGCATCCCCAAGTCCAGCGCCAGGTGGTACGCCTCGGTGATCCGACGCAACGGTCTGGCCGCACAATAGGCTCGGGCCAGCCATCAGGGCGGTCCTGGTGTCCACCCTCGGGTGGCGCCAGGCCCGCCCGCCGTCGGAGGAGCAGACGATGACAACGCAGCGCACCCGGTCGCTCGGGCGCCCGACCCTCGACGCGGTCGCGGCGCGCGCCGGCGTGGGTCGAGGCACGGTCTCCCGCGTGGTCAACGGCTCGCCCCAGGTCAGCCCGGAGGCCCGGGCCGCTGTCCAGCAGGCCATCGCCGAGCTGGGGTACGTGCCGAACCGCGCGGCCCGCGCGCTCGTCACCCAGCGCACCGACTCCGTGGCCCTGGTGGTGTCCGAGTCCGGCGAGCGGGTCTTCACCGAGCCGTTCTTCGCCTCGATCGTGCGCGGCATCAGCTCCGCGCTGCTCGAAACGCCGATGCAGCTCTGGCTGGCCATGGCCCAGTCGCCGGTCGAGCGGGAGCGGGTCGAGCACCACCTGACCAACCAGCACGTCGACGGCGTACTGCTGCTGTCGTTGCACGACTCCGACCCGCTGCCGACCCTGCTGGAGGAGCGCGGCCTGCCCGCGGTGCTCGGCGGTCGGCCCGCCCGCATGCTGCAACCCGGCGCCCAGCCGGCCTGGTTCGTCGACGTGGACAACGTTGGCGGGGCCCGGCAGGCGGTGGAGTACCTGACCGGGCAGGGGCGTCGACGCATCGGCACCATCGCCGGGCCACAGGACATGGGCGCCGGCCTGGCCCGCCTGGCCGGCTACACCGAGGCGGTCAAGGCCACCGGGGGCGGCGTCAACCCCGACCTGATCGCGTACGGCGACTTCAGCGAGGGCAGCGGCGCAGCCGCCATGCGTCGGCTGCTGGACTCCTGCCCGGATCTGGACGCCGTTTTCGTGGCGTCCGACCTGATGGCGTTCGGCGCGCTGCGTACGCTGCGCGAGGCCGGTCGACGTGTCCCCGAGGACGTCGCGGTGATCGGCTTCGACGACGCGACGATCGCCCAACAGGCGGATCCGCCGCTGACCACCGTCTTCCAGCCGGTGGAGGAGATGGGCCGACAGATGGCCCGCCTGCTGGTCGCACGCATCCGCGGTGACGACCTGCCGGCCCCGCACATCCTCCTGGACACGCAGCTGGTCCACCGCGCCTCCGCCTGAGCGGCGGAGGTCAGGCCCAGCGGCGGAGTTCGCGCTTGGCGAGGGAGTTGCGGTGAACCTCGTCGGGGCCGTCGGCGAGGCGCAGGGTGCGGGTCTGCGCCCAGAGGGCGGCCAGTGGCGTGTCCTGGCTGACGCCCGCGCCGCCGTACCCCTGGATGGCCTTGTCGATCACCCACTCCGCCATCGCCGGCGTGCCGATCTTGATGGCCTGGATCTCGGTGTGGGCGCCCTTGTTGCCGACGGTGTCCATCAACCAGGCCGTCTTGAGCACCAGCAGGCGGGCCTGCTCGATGCGCACCCGCGACTCGGCGATCCACTCCCGGACGACGCCCTGCTCGGCGAGCGGCCGGCCGAACGCGACCCGCTCGTTGGCCCGGCGGCAGAGCAGCTCCAGTGCCCGCTCAGCCATTCCGATCAATCGCATGCAGTGGTGGATCCGACCCGGGCCCAGCCGCGCCTGGGCGATGGCGAAGCCGGTGCCCTCGGCGCCGATCAGGTTCTCCGCCGGCACCCGGACGTCGACGAAGTCGATCTCGGCGTGCCCACCGTGTGAGCCGTCGGTGTAGCCGAAGACGGTCATGCCCCGGCGGACGTGCACGCCGGGGGTGTCCCGGGGGACCAGCACCATGCTCTGCTGGCGGTGCCGGTCGGCGTCGGGATCGGTCTTGCCCATCACGATGAAGATCTCGCAGCGCGGGTCCATCGCGCCGGACGACCACCACTTGCGGCCGTTGATGACGTACTCGTCGCCGTCGCGGACGATCCGGGTGGCGATGTTGGTGGCGTCGGAGGACGCCACGTCCGGCTCGGTCATGCAGAACGCGGAGCGGATCTCGCCCTCCAGCAGGGGCATCAGCCAGCGCTCCTGCTGCGCCTGCGAGCCGAACTCGGCCAGCAGTTCCATGTTGCCGGTGTCCGGCGCCGCGCAGTTGACCGCCTCCGGCGCCAGGTGCGGGCTGCGCCCGGTCAGCTCGGCGAGCGGCGCGTACTGCAGGTTGGTCAGGCCGGCGCCGTAACGCGGATCGGGCAGGAACAGGTTCCACAGGCCGCGCTTGCGGGCCTCGGCCTTGAGCTCGGCCAGCACGGGGGTACGCGACCACGGGTCACCGGCGGCGACCTGCTCGGCGTGCACCGCCTCGGCCGGGTAGACGTGTTCGGTGAGGAACCGGGTCAGCTCGTCGCGCAGCTCCTCGGTCCGGGCGTCGTACGAGAAGTCCATCACCGCTCCCTGGCGGCGGTCAGCCCGTGCGCGACCAGCGGTGCCACCATCTCGCCGATCCGGTCGAAGCCCTCGCCGAGCGTCTGCCCGAGCGTGTGGCGGTAGTGGATGCCCTCGCAGATCACCGCGAGCTTGAAACAGCCGAGCGCCACGTGCCAGTGCAGTGGCCCGACGTCCACGTCGCTGCGCCCGGCGTACCTGTCGATCAGTTCGGCGCCGGTGGGGAAGCCGGCGCGCGGCCCGAGCCCGTCGGCGACCGGGTTACCCTCGGCCGTGTCGCTGCCGCCGAGGACATCCCAGTACGTCAGGAGCAGTCCCAGGTCGGCGAGGGGGTCGCCGAGGGTGGCCATCTCCCAGTCCAGGACGGCGTGCACGGCCACCGGGTCGGCCGAGGCGAGAAGGTTGTCCAGCCGGTAGTCGCCGTGCACGATCCGGCCGGCGTTCGCACCCTCCGGGGCGGTCGCGGCCAGCAGGTCCCGCAGCTCGTCGATGCCGGGAAGGTCGCGGCTGCGCGAGCGGTCGAGCTGCCCGGCCCAGCGGCGGACCTGCCGGGCGAGGTAGCCCTCGGGGCGGCCGAAGTCGCTCAGCCCGACGGCGGCGGGCTCGACGGTGTGCAGCGCGGCGAGGGTGTCCATCATCGCCATGGCGAGGGCCCGTCGTCGGTCGTCGCCGAGCGGGTCGGTCTGCGCGCGGGTGCGGAACACCTCGCCGGGCATCCGCTCCATCAGGTAGAACGGTGCGCCGATCACATCGGGGTCGGTGCAGAGCAGCAGCGCGCCGGGCACCGGCACCTCGGTGGGCGCCAGCGCCGAGATGACCCGGAACTCGCGGGCCATGTCGTGCGCGGTCGCCAGCACGTGCCCCAGCGGTGGCCTGCGCAGCACGACCTCGCGGTCGCCGATGCGCAGCAGGTAGGTGAGGTTGGACTTGCCGCCCGCGATCAGGTGGGCGCGCAGCGGCCCGGCGGCCAGCTCGGGTCGGTGCTGCGCCAGATGGTCGGCGAGTCGGTCCAGGGCCAGACCCGCGGGTGAGGCCGGAACGGCCGTCGGCCGTGACGCATCGACGGCCGGATCACTCATCCGACTAGTTGATGGCAGGCCGTTCACGTTGTCAAGGTCAGATACGTCTGACGTGTCATCGTCAGCGCTGTGGCCAGGCGATGTGGCGTCGCGGCGGGTCGAGCCACCCGGTCGACAATCCCCCATCGTTGCGACATTTGCCCGATATCGTCTTCATGGCGGGCCGCGGCAGCGGTCTCCGGAGCGGCGGGGGCGATCGTGGTGCAGGCGAGCGAGGGTACGACGACTGTCGGCGAGCTGTTGCTCAGCCGGCTCCACGACCTCGGAGTACGCCATGTCTTCGGGTTGCCGGGCGACTACAACATGGACTTCCTCGATCAGATCGAGGCGTTCGACGGGATCGAGTGGGTCGGCAGCTGCAACGAGCTCAACGCCGGCTACAGCGCCGACGGATACGCCCGCCTCGCCGGCGTGGCCGCGATCCTCACGACGTTCGGTCCCGGGGAGTTGTCGGCGGTCAACGCCCTCGCCGGGGCCATGGCGGAGTCGGTGCCCATCGTCTCGATCGTCGGCGGTCCGACCGAGGAGATCATGCGGCAGGGCACCTCCATGCACCACTCGCTCGCCGACGGCGACTTCGACCACTGGGTGCGGGTGGCACGCGAGGTGACTGTCGCCCAGACCTCGCTGACCCCGCAGAACGCGCTGGGAGAGGTCGACCGGGTGCTTACCGAGTGCTGGTCGCAGCAGCGTCCGGTCTACGTCCGGATGCCCGGCGACGTGGCCCACGCCGAGATCGCCGTGCCGGGGCGACCGTTCACCCGCCCCGAGCCGGTCGTCTCGCCCGGACAGCTCGACGCCTTCGCCACCGCCGCCCGGCGGCTGCTCGCCGGTGCCGAGCGGCCGGCCCTGCTGGTGGGGAACCTGCCGATCCGCTTTGACCTCGGCGCCGCCGTCACCGCCCTGGCTGCCGAACGGAACTGGCCGGTCGCCGCGCAGTCGCTGGGACGGGGACTGCTGGACGAGTCCGACCCCCACTACGTGGGCGCCTACAACGGCGGTGACAGCGTCGACGAGGTCCGCGCGGTGGTGGAGGACGCGGACGCGCTTGTCTGCGTCGGCACCACGTTCTTCGACTGGGACGGCCTGTTCACCGCCGACATCACTGTGGACCGGGTCATCAGCCTGCACCGCGACGCCGCCGTCGTCGCCGGCACCCGCTTCGCCCCGGTCGCCCTGCCGGCGGCGCTGCGGTGCCTGCACGAGATCGCCCCGAACCGTACGGCGGAGTGGTCACGCGCGCCGCTGCTGGCGGCCGACCCGCCCGCACTCGATCCGTCGAGCAACGAACCGATCCGGCAGGCACGGCTCTGGCCGGCGATCCAGCGGATGCTCCGCGAGGGGGACATCTTCGTCCCGGAGACCGGCACCCCGTCCTTCGGCACGGCGACGATGCGCCTGCCCGCCGACGTCACAGTCGTGTGGCCGCCCATCTGGGGCTCGATCGGCTACGCCACCCCGGCCGCCTTCGGTGCCGCGGTGGCGGCCCCGGATCGACGGACGGTGCTGGTCACCGGCGACGGATCACTGCAACTGACAGTGCAGGAGATCAGCCGGATGCTCGCCACGAACCAACGCCCGATCATCATCGTGGTCAACAACGGCGGCTACACCGTCGAACGGGCTGTCGACGGGCGGCACCAGCCGTACAACGACATCGACAACTGGCGGTACACGGACCTGCCCGCGGTGTTCGGACGGGGACAGGGGCTTCACCGCCCACGTCGCCCGTACCGAGGGCGAACTGGCCGCCATCCTGGCCGGCATCGACGGCCCCCCGGCCCAGTTGACACTCATCGAGGTGGAGACCGACCCACTGGACCTGCCCACCGGCATGCCGCAGTGGGGCCGGGAGACGTCCGCCGCCGACTACCACGCACAGCTCGCCTCCACACCGGTTCTGCCCCTGGGCGGGCTCCCCTGAGCGTCGGCGTCCGGTTCCACCCCGTAACCAGCCGCCGGAATTTCCGCTCGGGACATGCCTCTGCAACAGGGACGAAATGGTCAACATGCAGGCTGTGAGCAGCCTGCCGGCCGTCGCCGGCCCGCCGAGCGGAGGGACAGACATGTTGCTGCGAGTTCGGGTCACCCTGCCGGACCGTCCGGGCACCCTCGGCCAGGTCGCCCGCACGTTGGGTGTCTCCGGCGCGGACATCGTCCAGGTGGTGGTCCTCGAACGTCTCGGCGGGCGCGCGGTGGACGACTTCACGGTCGTGTGGCCGGGCGCGGCACGGGTCGAGCGTCTGCTGGCCGGCCTCGCGGCGATTCCCGGCGTACGGGTGGACGGCGTGTGGCGGGCGATCGGTGCGCCCACCACCACCGGCCAGGACGCGGAGCTGCTGGCGCAGGTCGCGGCCAACCCGGCCGACGGGCTGGCGACCCTGGTCGACGCGGTGCCGGGGCTGCTGGCGGCCGACTGGGCGGTCGCCGCGGTGGTCCCGGTGGACTGGGCGTCGCGCACCGGGGGCGGTGGCGCCACCGTGGGCCACGCGAGCTGGCGTGCTCCCGTACCCGTGCGGCTGCCCGAGGTGACCCCGCTGCGCGGCCGCTCGATGACCACGCCCGACGGCACCCACCACGCGATCGCCCCGTTCGGCCGGGCCGGCCTGGTGCTGGTGGTGGCCCGTGAGCACAGCGACACCCTCTGCGCGGCGGGTTTCCACAGCACGGAGGTCGACCGGCTCACCCAGCTCGTCCGGGCCAGCGCGGTGATTCTCGGCGACCGACTGGACCTGGTCGGCGCACCACCTGTCGTCGCCGGCCCCTGAGCGGCCCCTGGGTGTTCCCGGGCCGACACGGCCGAGCAATCGGGCGGCAACAGCCGGGGGCGAGGCTCTGACGTGGGGAAGGGAGCCAACCATGACGTTGTGGCGGATCCGAGCGACCGTGGACGACCGGCCGGGTTACCTGTCGGTGCTCACCGCGAGTCTGGCGCTGCGCGGGGTCAACATCCTCACCGTGCAGGTGCAGCCCACCGAGCTGGGCGCGGTGGACGACTTCCTGGTCGACGCGCCGGACGCGCTCGACGAGGCCGAGCTGGTCGCGGCCGTCGAGCGGGGTCGTGGCCGGGACTGCTGGGTGGCGCGCAGCGAGGCGCGCGGCCTGGCCGACCAGCCGACCCGGGTCCTCGGGCTGGCCAACCGGCTGGTACGGGACCCGGACGCGACGGGCGAGGCACTGCGGACCCTGCTGGCTGCCGACGACGTCAGCTGGAGGCCGGCGTCGGTAGGCGTCGACCGGGGGATCATCGGCACGAGCATGTCGCTGGCGGACCCGGCGGGTGGCTCCTTCGCGCTGCACCGGGCCGCGCCCGCGTTCACCCCGGCGGAGTACGCCCGGGCGCAGGCCCTGGTCGAGCTGGCCGCCACAGTGGTCCGTCGGGCCGCCGAGCAGGTCACGCTGGTGCTGCCCGACGGTGTCGAGGTGGCCGTCCGCCCGGCCTGCGCCGACGACCTGCCCGGCGTACGGGAGCTGCACGAGGGGTGTTCGACGCGCAGTCGGCAGCGGCGCTACCTGGGCGGGGCGGCGCTGCCGCGGCCGGACCGACTGCGTCGGTTGCTGGAGCCGAGTCGCGGGCTGACCCTGGTCGCGGTGGCCGCCGGCTCCGACGGTGCGGCCGAGTCGGTGGTCGCCATGGCGAACCTGCTCGGCGAGGGCGACGAGGCCGAGGTGGCGCTGCTGGTGCGCGACGACTGGCAGCGGCGCGGGCTCGGCACGGCGTTGTTGCGCCGGCTGGTTCAGCACGCCGACGGGGCGGGCTACGCGGCGTTGATCCTGCACGTCCAGGCCGAGAACGCCCCGATGCTGCGTACCCTGCGCCGGCTGGGCCGACCCAGCTCGACCGAGCGTGAGGGCGCGCTGCTCACCCTGACCGTCCCGCTCACCGCACAGCGGAAGGGCATCGTGTTGTCGCCCGGCGCATAGCGAGGGACCTCTCTCGACAGCGCGTCAACGCGTGGAGGGTTGGCGGCGGCCGGACAGGCAGAACCGGTTGCCCTCCGGGTCGGCGAGGACCACGTACGGCGGTTCGGTGGGGTGGGGGTCGGTGGGGTAGTGCCGCCAGTCCACCCGCTGGGCGCCGAGCGCGAGCAACCGGTCGAGCTCCTCGTCGAGGCTGCGCTCGCCGGCGTCCAGGTCCATGTGGAGCCGGGGAAACTCCTGCACCGGGCTCTCGCTGAGGTCCATCGCGACGGCCATGCCCGGAGCACCGGGCGGCGGCTCCAGCACGATCCACTCGTCACCGTCGAATCGGGGCGCCCGGCGGCGGTAGCCGAGCGCCGCGGCCCAGAACCTCGCTGCCCGCTCGGGGTCGGACACGCCCAGGGAGAGCTGTTCGATCATCGCCATCTCGCGACGGTACGCCGCCGGTCCCCTGTTGGACGCGCCCGGCGTCGACAGGGGACCCGCACGGCCTCAGGTGGCGGGGTAGCTGTTGTAGTCGGGGAAGTTGCCGTAGAGGCGACCGGCGCCGCCGACGGTGACCGCCTGCACCAGCAGGTCGCCGCCCACGAACGCGCCCTTCCAGGACGCGCCCCGGCCGCCGAACGGCTCGTCCCGGTCACCACGGGAGCGCGGCTTGTTGATGCCCACCTTGAACGCCTGCAGGTCCACCGCGAGCTTGCCGGCCTCGTCGGTGTCGTCGCAGGCCAGCGACGCGACGAGCGCGCCGTTGGAGGCGTTCATGGCGGCCAGCAGCTCGTCGGTGGTGTCCACCACGACGATCGTGTCGACCGGGCCGAACGGCTCGGCGTGCATCAGCCGGGACCGGCCGGGCGGGGCGAGCAGCACCGACGGCGCCACGTACGCGGAGGTGTCCTGCCCGGGCAGGAACGGCGCACCTGTCAACTTGCCCCGGTGCAGCGGCACCGCGCCGCCGCGGACCGCCTCGTCGACAGTGCGGCGCAGCTCGTCGGCCTTCGCGGCGCTGATCAGCGGCCCGAAGTCCAGCTCGGGCAGCGGGTCGCCGGCCGTCCAGTCGTCCCCGACGGCCAGCGGGTGACCGAACCGGACCGACCGCACGACCGGCAGGTACATGTCGAGGAACTCGTCGACCAGGTCGCGCTGCACCACGAACCGGGGGTACGCGGTGCAGCGCTGCTTGCCGTACTCGAAGCCCTTCTTCAGGTGCGCGGCGAGCAGGTCCCACTGGGAGAAGTTCCAGATGCCCCAGGCGTTGAGGCCCTCCTGCTCGATGAAGTGCCGCTTGTCGCTGTCGAGCAGCGCGGCGGCCACCTTGCCGCCGTTGGAGCGACCGCCGACGAACGCCACCGCACCGATCTCGGGTGCCCGGACGAGCACCTCGGACAGCTCCTCGCCGCCGCCGGAGACGAGGGTGGCGGGCAGCCCGGCGCGACGCATCAGCGCGTGCGCGACGGTCAGGCAGACCGCGCCGCCCTGGGACGGGGTCTTGGCGATGACCGCGTTTCCGGCCAGCAGTTGGACCAGCTCGGCGTGTACGAGGACGCTCATCGGGTAGTTCCAGGAGGCGATGTTGCTGACCGGGCCGTCCAGTGGCTCGCGACCGTCGGCGAGCATCCGGTCGATCTCGCCCACGTACCACCGGACGCCGTCGAGTGCGCGGTCCACGTCGGCGCAGGCGAGCCGCCACGGCTTGCCGATCTCCCAGACGAGCAGGAGCGCGAGCAGGTCACGGTGGGCGCTGAGGGCGTCCAGGGCGTCGCAGACCCGGGCCTTGCGGTCGTCCAGAGGGGTGCGCGCCCAGGCCCGGTGCGCGGTGGCGGCGTGTGCGACCGCGGCGCGGGCGGTCTCGGCGTCGAGTCGGGACAGGTTGATGACGACGTTGTTGTCGACCGGGGTGCGGACCGGCGCGGGGTGGCCGACCGCCCGCCAGTCGCCTTCGACGAGGTTGTGCAGCGTGGTGATGCCGTCCACCTCGGCGCCGAACGCCTCCGGGGTGGCGGCGACCGCCCGGGCGAGGACGTCGGACCAGGCGGTGCCGTCGGCGAGTCGTAGTGCCATCGCGTTCTCCTCAGGGTTGACCGGGGAGCGGCGGCGTCGACGGCACCGCTGATGGTCGGTACTGTCCCGCGCGCGGTAGTCGGTCAGCAACCGTACGTTTGTCTGGCTGGCTGTCGGCCGCTCCGAGTCGCCCGATGGTCGACTCGCGACGAAGGGCCCTGACCAGCGGCTACCTCACACGACTTATTGACATGGATCGATGGTGTGAGGTTGTTGGCTTTGTTACCCGTCAGTACGGAAGGCGGGTCCGGGGACCTCCGACGTCACGGAGCGCGAGGCATGCGAAACGCCCACGACCGGCCCCGGAGCGATGTCCGGAACCGGTCGTGGGCGTTCGTCGGTGACGGTGGCCGTGCGGACGGCCGCGCGCGTCAGGCGCCGACGCAGTGGCATGAGGAATCCTCCGGGATTGGTCGAGGGGGCCGCCCATGATCCCATGTGAGGGGCCTGCCGACGGCATCGGCCAACCGGTCTGAGCTGGGACGACGTCTCGGACGGGAAGTGCCTTCCGGGTCGACCTTCCGGGCCGGCGTGCGCGTGTCGCCGTAACGGTCCCGAGTGCTGCGGCGCTGGCGCGCAACCCGGGCTTCCCATTCGACGACGTGCACATTACATTGTCGTTTATCCATGGGAGCGCTTCCACGGCTGTTCATGGTCACACCGCCACCCCGCTGTCGCCGGTGGCCGTGCCGCCCCCACGCCGTCCCGCGTCGGTGCGACCGCCGGCGGCGCCTCCGAACAGGAGCCCTTCATGCGCCACCTGACCCGGCCGTCCACCGGCCACCCCGGCCGGTCGCCGGTCGCCGACCAGCCCTGGCCCCGGCGGTTGCTGACCGCCGGCGTGGCCCTGCTCACCGGGCTGTCCCTCGCGGTCACCGCGCCGCCGGCCGGGCCCGCGTCCGCCGCGCCGGCCTTCAACTACGCCGAGGCGTTGCAGAAGTCGCTGCTCTTCTACGAGGCGCAGCAGTCGGGCACGCTGCCGGACTGGAACCGGGTCTCCTGGCGTGGCGACTCCGCGCTCACCGACGGGGCCGCCGCCGGGCTGGACCTCACCGGCGGCTGGTACGACGCCGGCGACCACGTCAAGTTCGGCTTCCCGATGGCGTTCAGCGCCACCATGCTGGCGTGGGGCGCGGTGGAGTACCGCAGCGGCTACACGGCCTCCGGCCAACTGCCGCACCTGCTCAACAACCTGCGCTTCGTCAACGACTACTTCATCAAGGCGCACCCGTCGGCCAACGTCCTCTACGGGCAGGTCGGCAAGGGCGACGACGACCACAAGTGGTGGGGCCCGGCCGAGGTGCTGCCGATGGCGCGGCCCGCGTACAAGATCGATGCGAGCTGTGGCGGCGCGGACCTCGCCGGAGAGACGGCGGCCGCGATGGCCGCCTCCTCGATGGTGTTCCGACCCACCGACGCGACCTACGCGGACAAGCTGCTCACCCACGCGAAGCAGCTCTACACCTTCGCCGACACGGTGCGGAAGTCCTACAGCGAGTGCATCACCGACGCCGCGTCGTTCTACAAGTCGTGGAGCGGCTGGCAGGACGAGCTGGTGTGGGGCGCCATCTGGCTCTACCGGGCCACCGGCGACGCCAGCTACCTGGTCAAGGCCGAGAGTGAGTACGACAAGCTCGGCACCGAGCCGCAGTCCACCACGCGCTCCTACAAGTGGACCATCGCCTGGGACAACAAGCAGTTCGGCGCGTACGTGCTGCTGGCCAACCTGACCGGCAAGCAGAAGTACGTCGACGACGCCAACCGCTGGCTGGACTACTGGACCGTCGGGGTGAACGGGCAGCGGGTGCCGTACTCGCCCGGTGGGATGGCGGTGCTCGACTCCTGGGGCGCGCTGCGCTACGCGGCCAACACCTCCTTCGCCGCGCTGGTCTACAGCGACAAGACCACCGACACGACGCGCAAGGCGCGCTACCACGACTTCGCCGTCCGACAGATCAACTACGCGCTCGGCGACAACCCGCGCAACTCCAGCTACGTCATCGGGTTCGGCACCAACGCACCGAAGAACCCGCACCACCGCACCGCGCACGGGTCCTGGTGGGACAGTCAGACAGTGCCCGTCGAGACCCGGCACACCCTCTACGGCGCGCTGGTCGGCGGCCCGTCCTCGGCCAACGACGCGTACACCGACAGCCGGTCCGACTACGTGATGAACGAGGTCGCCACCGACTACAACGCCGGCTTCACCTCGGCGCTGGTCCGGCTGACCTCCGAGTACGGCGGCAGCCCGCTGGCCAACTTCCCGGTCGCCGAGACGCCCGACATGGACGAGATGACCGTGGAGACCACGGTGATGCAGGCCGAACCCCGGGCCACCGGGCTCAAGGCGATCATCTACAACAAGTCGGCGTTCCCGGCCCGGGCCCTGACCAACGGCAAGTTCCGGTACTACTTCCGGCCCGACGGCACCGGCGCCGTGCAGGTCACCTCCGGCTACACCCAGGGCTGCCCGTCGCCGACCACTGCCAAGCAGTTCAGCGGCGACATCTGGTACGTCGAGGTGGACTGCACCGGCTACACCATCGCCCCGGCCGGGCAGTCGCAGCACCGGATGGAGGTCCAGTTCAAGATCGGGGTGCCGGAGGGCGGCACCTGGGACCCGACGAACGACCCGTCGTACCAGGCGACCGCCGGGCCCAACCGCAAGGTTCCGCTGTACGCCGGCGGGGTGCGGGTCTGGGGCGAGGAGCCCGGACCGGCCACCCCGGACACCACCGCGCCCACAGTGCCCGGCACGCCCGTCGCGTCCGGCCTCGCGCCCCGCTCGGTCATCCTGACCTGGGCGGCCTCCACCGACAGTGGCGGCAGCGGCCTCGCCGGCTACGACGTCCGCGAGGTCCTGGTCGGCGGCGACACGGTGGTGAACCGGCCCGTCACCGGCACCACGCTCACCATCTCGACGCTGCTGCCGGAGCACACGTACGAGTACAGCGTGGTGGCCCGCGACGGCGCCGGCAACCGGTCGGCGGCCTCCCCGGTGCTCACCGTGACCACGCCGCCGACCGGGTCCGCCGACACGACAGCGCCGAGCACCCCCGGCACCCCGGTCGCCTCGGCGGTCACCGCCACCGGCCTCACCCTGGCCTGGACCCCGTCGACCGACAACGTGGGCGTCACCGGCTACCGGGTCTACCGCGAGGCCGGCGCCACCGACGCGCTCGTCGGCTCGCCCAGCGGCAGCACGCTCGCCGTCACCGGGCTGACGGCCTCAACGGCGTACCAGTTCTACGTGGTGGCCGTCGACGCGGCAGGCAACACCTCCGCGGCGTCCGCGCCGGTCGCGGTGACCACCGCGCCTCCGCCGGTCGGCGGCACCTGCTCGGTGGGGTACGCCACCACCGACTGGAGCACCGGCTTCACCGCCACGGTGACGAT
Organism: Micromonospora sp. NPDC049114; assembly: GCF_040648635.1. Classification (NCBI taxonomy): domain Bacteria; kingdom Bacillati; phylum Actinomycetota; class Actinomycetes; order Micromonosporales; family Micromonosporaceae; genus Micromonospora; species Micromonospora sp. NPDC049114. The sequence continues at coordinate 133,997 of NZ_JBEZEA010000010.1, forward strand.
CACCAACACCGGCACGACGGCGATCAACGGCTGGACGCTGCGGTTCAGCTTCCCCGGCGGGCAGACCGTGAGCCAGGGCTGGTCGGCGACGGTCAGCCAGACCGGTGCGGCGGTCACCGCGACGAACCTGTCCTACAACGGCACGATCGCGCCGGGCGCGTCGGCGAGCTTCGGCTTCAACGGCAACCACACCGGCACGAACCCGAAACCCACGGCCTTCACCGTCAACAACACCGCCTGCACCGTGGGCTGATCCGCCGAACGTTCGAGATCTTGGACAGTTTCCGTTCAACCGGAACGGAAACTGTCCAAGATCTATGGCCGGAGTACGCAGGTTGCCTCCCGGGATGACGTCGTGGGGCGGACGCCATCGGCCCGCGTCGGGCCACTGTGGTGGCATGACCGTGGCGTACGCCGGCCGACCCAGCGGGGTTCCGAAACTTTTCCGAAACATCATTGTCCAGACCGGCGCGTGTGCAAGCATCGACTGAGTTGGATTCCCCCCACCAAGACGTCCGGTCGTCCCGCCTCGACGGCCCGGGTGCAGGCCATTAAGGAGGCCGAGATGGCAATAAGCCCATCCGTTCATCGCGGCGAGACCCGGCGACGGCGATCACCCGCCGTCCGAGCGCTGCTCGCCGGCGCGTTCAGCGTCGTGACCGTGGCCGCCGTCGCGGTGATGATGCCGTCGGCGAATGCCGCCGCGTCCACGCTCGGCGCGGCCGCCGCGCAGTCGGGCCGGTACTTCGGCACCGCCATCGCGGCGGGCCGGCTGGGCGACTCGACGTACAGCACGATCGCGGCGCGTGAGTTCAACATGATCACCGCCGAGAACGAGATGAAGCCGGACGCGACCGAGCCCCAGCGGGGCCAGTTCAACTTCAACTCCGGTGACCAGATCTACAACTGGGCAACCCAGCGTGGCCTGAAGGTCCGTGGGCACACCCTGGCCTGGCACGCGCAGCAGCCGGGGTGGATGCAGAGCCTGAACGGCAGCAGCCTGCGTCAGGCGATGATCGACCACATCAACGGCGTGATGGGCCACTACCGGGGCAAGCTCGCCGCCTGGGACGTGGTGAACGAGGCGTTCAACGAGGACGGCAGCCGCCGCTCGTCCAACCTCCAGGGCACCGGCAACGACTGGATCGAGGTGGCGTTCCGCACCGCGCGGGCGGCCGACCCGTCGGTCAAGCTCTGCTACAACGACTACAACATCGAGAACTGGTCGTACGGCAAGACGCAGGGCGTCTACCGCATGATCCAGGACTTCAAGTCCCGTGGCGTGCCCATCGACTGCGTCGGGTTGCAGACCCACTTCACCGGCGGCAGCTCGCTGCCGAGCAACTTCCAGACCACGCTGTCCAGCTTCGCCGCGCTCGGCGTGGACGTGGCGCTGACCGAGGTCGACGTCACCAACTCCTCCACCACCCAGTACGCCGGGCTGACCCAGGCGTGCCTGAACGTGCCGCGCTGCATCGGCATCACCGTCTGGGGCGTACGCGACAGCGACTCGTGGCGCTCGAACGAGAGCCCGCTGCTCTTCGACGGCGGTGGCAACAAGAAGGCCGCCTACAACTCCGTCCTCAACGCGCTCAACGCGGCACCCCCGACCTCGAGCCCGACCGCGACTCCGACGGTGAGCCCGACGGTGAGCCCGACGGTGACCCCGACCACGACCCCGCCGCCGAGCGGCGGCGCGGGCCGGATCGTCGGCGTGCAGTCGGGCCGGTGCATCGACGTGCCGAACTCCACGCAGACCAACGGCACCCGCGTCCAGCTCTACGACTGCCACAGTCAGTCGAACCAGCAGTGGACGTACACCTCCGGCAAGCAGTTGCGGGTCTACGGCAGCAAGTGCCTCGACGCGAACGGCGCGGGCACCGCCAACGGCACCGGAATCATCATCTGGGACTGCAACAGCGGGGCCAACCAGCAGTGGAACATCAACTCCAACGGCACCATCAGCGGCGTGCAGTCCGGCCGGTGCCTGGACGTCTGGGGCACCGGCAACGGCCAGCAGGTCCAGCTGTACGACTGCCACGGGCAGACCAACCAGCAGTGGCGGACCGACTTCGGTGGCGGCACCACGCCGCCGACGTCGGCCCCGCCGACCACTGCCCCGCCGACGTCGACGCCGCCGCAGAACGGCTGCGCGCTCCCGTCGACCTACCGGTGGTCGTCGACAGGCGCGCTGGCGAACCCGCAGAACGGCTGGGTCTCGGTCAAGGACTTCACCAACGTCGTCTACAACGGCAAGCACCTGGTCTACGCATCCAATGTCAACAGCAGCGGCCAGTACGGCTCGATGAACTTCAGCACGTTCACCAACTGGTCCGACATGGCCTCGGCCAGCCAGACCGGAATGAGCCAGGGCACCGTGGCGCCCACGCTGCTGTACTTCGCCCCGAAGAACATCTGGGTGCTGGCGTACCAGTGGGGTCCGACCTCGTTCAGCTACAAGACGTCGAGCGACCCGACGAACGCCAACGGCTGGTCCTCGGCGCAGACGCTGTCCACCGCCACCCTGTCGGACGCCCCGTACGGGGTGATCGACCAGACCCTCATCGGCGACGACCAGAACATGTACCTGTTCTTCGCCGGGGACAACGGCAAGATCTACCGGTCGAGCATGCCGCTGGGGAACTTCCCGGGCAGCTTCGGCTCGACCTACACGACGGTCATGACCGACTCGACGAACAACCTGTTCGAGGGCGTCGAGGTCTACAAGGTGCAGGGCCAGAACCAGTACCTCATGATCGTCGAGGCGATCGGGAGCCAGGGACGCTACTTCCGGTCGTTCACGTCCACCAGCCTGAGCGGCTCGTGGACCCCACAGGCCGCCAGCGAGAGCAACCCCTTCGCCGGCAAGGCCAACAGCGGCGCGACGTGGACCAACGACATCAGCCACGGTGACCTGGTCCGCAACAACCCCGACCAGACCAAGACCGTCGACGCCTGCAACCTGCAGATGCTGTACCAGGGCAAGAACCCCAGTGCGGGAGGCGACTACAACCTGCTGCCGTGGCGGCCGGGCGTACTGACCCTCCAGCGCTAGGCCCACTGCGCAGAACCGAAGCGCGCCCGGCACCGTGTGGTGCCGGGCGCGCTTTTCGGTGGACAGCGCCGGGCCGGCGCACGGACGGCGGCGACCCGGGGCAAGCTGGGTCGATGGAGCGTGCGTTGGTGACCGTCGGGCACGGGACCGCCGGCCGGGACCAGTTCGGGGCACTGCTGGCCGGCGCGGAGATCGCCCTGATCGTGGACGTGCGCCGCTACCCGGCCAGCCGGACCAACCCGGACGTCCGCCGGGAGGCCATGGAACGCTGGCTGCCCGAACAGGGCATCGGCTACCGCTGGGAGCCGCGCCTCGGCGGCCGCCGGCACGTCCGCGCCGGCGAGCCGGAACCGGACACCTGGTGGACTGTCGCGGCCTTTCGGGCGTACGCCGCGTACACGCGCACGCCCGACTTCGACACGGCCCTGGACGAGGTGCTGGCCGACGCCGCACTGCGAACCACAGCGGTGATGTGCAGTGAGAGCGTCTGGTGGCGCTGCCACCGGCGGTTGATCGCCGACGTCGCAGTGCTCGGCCGCGGGGTGCCGGTGTCGCACCTCATGCCGGACGGCCGGCTCAGCCCGCACCGGCCGGCCGAGGGCGCCCGCCGCCTGTCCGACGGGCGTCTGCTCTGGGCGGGCTGACTCAGTCGGCCAGGTCCTCCGCGAGCAGGTCCATCAGCAGCGCATCATGCCAGCGCCCGTCCGCCCCGCGCTCGTAGCGGCGCATGATGCCCACCGGCCGGAAGCCCACCTTCGCGTACGCCCGGATGGCCGCGCTGTTCGCCGCCGCCGGGTCGATGGTGAACCGGTGGTGGCCGTACTCGTCGATCAGGTGCCGGGTCAGGGTGCGGATGGCGTCCCCGCCCAGGCCCTCGCCGCGCGTCGCCGGGTCGAGGAAGATGTCCAGGCTGGCGTGCCGATAGTCCGGATCGGACTCGGCGTACCACTGGATCGCGCCGATCACCCGGCCGTCGTGCTCGATGGCGTACAGGGCGAGGTCGTCGTCGTTCAGGTCGGCCTGGACGGACGCGGCCAGGTCGTCGCCGCCGCGCCACCACCGGCGGACCTCCGGGTCGGCCCGGATGGCCGCGAGGGCCGGCACGTCCGCGACCGTCGCCGGTCGGAGGGTCACCGCACGCCCGCGCAGCACCGGCTCAGCCTCGGCTCTCGCCGTGCTCGACGCAGACCGCCGACCAGCCGACCGGCAGCACCTGCACCTTCATGCGGCGTCGGCACTGCGGGCAGTAGCGCGGCGGCTCCAGCGCGCGGGCCGCCACGCACGACTCGTGCCCGGCTGTCGACGCGTCCTCGCCGCAGCGGTCACACCAGCGCTGCGCTGCCACAAGCTCGGTCACGTCGTCCTCACCGGTCAGCTCAGAGGGTCGCGGACAGGGCCTTGACCGGCATCTTCAGCTCGTCGAGCAGGTCGAGGTCGGCGGTCGCCGGCCGGCCCAGGGTCGTCAGGTAGTTGCCGACGATCACCGCGTTGATGCCGCCGAGCAGACCGTCGCGGGTGCCCAGGTCACCGAGCGTGATCTCCCGGCCGCCCGCGTACCGCAGGATCGTGCGCGGCATGGCCAGCCGGAACGCGGCGATGGCCCGCAGCGCGTCCTTGCCCTCGACCACCGGGCGGTCGCCGAGCGGGGTGCCGGGGCGCGGGTTGAGGAAGTTCAGCGGCACCTCGTGCGGGTCGAGTTCGGCGAGCTGCGCGGCGAACTCCGCCCGCTGCTCGACGGTCTCGCCGAGGCCGAGGATGCCGCCGCAGCACACCTCCATGCCGGAGTCGCGGACCATGCGCAGCGTCTCCCACCGCTCCTCCCACGAGTGGGTGGTGACCACGTTCGGGAAGTACGACCGGCAGGTCTCCAGGTTGTGGTTGTAGCGGTGCACACCCATGTCGACCAGGTCGTCGACCTGCTCCTGGGAGAGCATCCCCAGCGACGCGGCGACCTGGATGTCGACCTCGGCCTTGATGGCGGCGACGCCCTCGCGCATCTGCTTCATGAGCCGGTCGTCCGGGCCGCGCACGGCCGCCACGATGCAGAACTCGGTCGCCCCGGTCTTCGCGGTCTGCTTCGCGGCCTCGACAAGCGACGGGATGTCCAGCCAGACCGAGCGCACCGGGGAGGTGAACAGGCCCGACTGCGAGCAGAAGTGGCAGTCCTCCGGGCAGCCGCCGGTCTTCAGCGAGACGATGCCCTCGACCTCGACCTCCGGGCCGCACCACCGCATCCGCACCTCGTGGGCGAGCTGGAGGGCGGCGGGCAGGTGCTCGTCGGGCAGGTTCAGCACGGCGAGGACGCCGGCCTGGTCGAGGCCGACGCCGTCACCCAGGACCTGGGTGCGGGCCTGGTCGAGGATCTCTGGCATGGCTCGTACCCTACAAGGCCCCCGGTCGGGCGGGTACGACCTGCCGTCCGGTCGATCTGTGCCGACCGGGCCAGCGCCGCAGCGGTGGTCACCTTCGGTAACTGACAATTGACGGTGCGTGGTGACGGTCGTCCCGGACTCCGATCGGCATCGACGTCCCGCCTCCGGTCGGCCCCCGGGTGCCGAGTGGATTCGCCGGGTCGGTGGTGGCGGGTGGTAATTTCGCCCGGCGGGTGTCGGCGTGACCGGCGCGGACGGCGGTGAAGGGGTGACGGTGGCGGACTGGCTGGCGGCGCTCGATCGCCGCGCGCAGTTGCGGGCGAAGGCCGGCCTGACCCGTCGGCTGCACCCGCGTCCCGCCGACGACCGGATGACCGACCTGGCCGGCAACGACTACCTCGGCCTGGCCACCCACCCGGAGGTCACCGCCGCGGCCACGGCGGCACTGTCGGCGTACGGGCTGGGAGCGACCGGCTCGCGGCTGGTGCGCGGCTCGACCGACGCGCACGAGGCCCTGGAGGTCGAGCTGGCGCAGTGGCTGGGCACCGACCGGGCTCTCGTCTTCTCCTCCGGATACCTGGCCAACCTCGGCGCGCTGCGGGCCCTCGTCCAGCCCCGGACCCTGCTCGTCTCGGACGCGCACAACCACGCGTCGCTGATCGACGGCTGCCGGATCTCCGGCGCGGAGACGGTGGTCAGCGCGCACGCCGACGTGACGGCGGTGGCCGCCGCGCTGGCGGTCGCGCCGGGACGCCCGGCGGTGGTGGTCACCGAGTCGGTCTTCTCGGTCGACGGCGACCTCGCTCCGCTGGCCGAGTTGCACGCGGTGGCCCGCCGCTACGGCGCGCTGCTGCTGGTCGACGACGCGCACGCGCTCGGCGTGACCGGTCCGTCCGGTGCCGGCGCGGTGGCGGCCGCCGGGCTGGCCGGCGAGCCGGACGTGGTGGTCACGGCCACCCTCTCCAAGGCGCTCGGCGGCGCGGGTGGGGTGGTCGCCGGCCCGGCCGAGTTCGTCCGGCACCTGGTCGAGACCGGCCGTACGTTCATCTTCGACACCGCGCTGCCGCCGGCCGTCGCGGCCGGTGTGCACGCCGCGCTGCGGCTGGCCCGGGCCGGCGACGATCTGCGCGCCGAGCTGGCCGACCGGGTGGCGCTGGCGGTCGGTCGACTCGGCGCGGCCGGCCTGGCCGTTTCCGCGCCGGACGCGGCGGTGATCTCGGTGACGGCGCCCGGCCCGGAGGCGGCGACCGCCTGGGCCGCCGACTGCCGGGACCGGAGAGTCGCGGTGGGCTGCTTCCGGCCGCCCTCCACCCCGGACAGCCGCTCCCGGTTGCGCCTGACCGTCAGCGCCGGGGTGCCCCGGGCGGATTTCGAGCGGGCGCTTGACGTCATCGTGGAGTGTGCGCCGTGAGCGCGAGGAGTGAGCCGGGTTTGCGAGCCCCGCAGTCGCGAACCACATGCGGTCCGGTGAGCGCGAGGAGTGAGCCGGGTTTGCGAGCCCCGCAGTCGCGAACCGAGTGTGCGCCGTGAGCGCGTGGGAGGGGCCGGTGCTGGTCACCGGCACCGACACCGAGGTGGGCAAGACTGTGGTCACCGCGGCGATCGCGGCGGCCGCGCAGGGGGCCGGCCTGCGGGTGGCGGTGGTCAAGCCGGGTCAGACGGGTACGGCCGGTGGGGAGCCGGGCGACGTGGACGTGGTCAACCGGCTGGCGGCCCCGGTGACCGGCCGTACGCTGGCCAGCTTCCCGGATCCGCTCGCCCCGCTGGCCGCTGCCCGGGTCGCGGACCTGCCGCCGCTGGAGCTGTACGCGGCGGTGGACGCCGTCCGCGAGGAGGCGGACAAGCACGACCTGGTCCTGGTCGAGGGGGCGGGTGGTCTGCTGGTGCCGATGGGGCTGCGGCCGTCCGGTGAGCCGTGGACGATGGCCGACCTGGCGGTGTCGCTCGGCGCCCCGGCGGTGGTGGTCACCCGCGCCGGTCTGGGCACGCTCAACCACACCGCGCTGACCCTGGAGGCGCTGGACCGCCGTGCGGTGCCGGCCGGCGTGGTGATCGGCGCGTGGCCGGGGTCGCCGGAGCTGGTGCACTGGACGAACCTCACCGACCTGGTGCCGAACCTGCTGGGCGCGGTGCCGGCCGGCGCCGGTGCGATGGACCCGGGGGTGTTCCGGCGGTCGGCGCCGGGTTGGCTCACTCCGGCGTTGCACGGTGTGCTCGACGACTGGCGCGTCTGGGCCGAGGAGAGCAGCTGAACACCTGACTTTCGTCGGTGTTCGGGCAGGTCGGGCGTGGGTAGCCTGGCCGCCGTGAGGATCCTGGACCGGTCGGTGCCCGGGCGGTGGCGGCGTCCGCTGCGGGACGTGCTGCTCTGGGCCGTGGTGGCCGCCCCGATCGCGGCGGCCCGGTTGAGCCCGCCGTACCCGCGTTTCGACGTGGCGCTGCTGCTCGGTTCGCTGGCGCTGCTGGCGGTCGCGGTGGCGTCGGCGCGGCGCTGGCCGTTGGTGGGGTTGCTGCTGGTGGTGCTCGGTTCGCTGGCGGACGGCAACTTCGTCTTCGCCATCCCGGTGTTCAGCTATCTGAGCGGGCGGCGCAGTGCGGGCGCCGCGCCGGCGGCCGTGCTGTTCGGCGTGATCGCCGTCGGCGGCACGGTGCTGAACCTGGGGTTGCTCGGCACCGGGGCGGCGACCTGGTTCCTGCTCGCTTCGGTGCTGCTGTTCGCTGGGGTGTTCCCGTGGCTGGTGGGCCGCTACCGGCGGCAGCAGCAGGCTCTGACCGACGCCGGCCGCCGGCACGTCGAGGCGCTGACGCGCGAGCGGCGGGGCGCCGCGGAGCGGATCCGGCTGCGGGAGCGGGCCCGCATCGCCGAGGAGATGCACGACTCGCTCGGGCACGACCTCAGCCTGATCGCGTTGCGGGCCGCCGCGTTGGAACTTGCCGACGACCTCGCCCCGGAGCACCGGACGGCGGTGGGGGAGCTGCGGGCCAGTGTCGCGGCGGCGACCGAGCGGCTGCACGGCATCATCGGGGTGCTGCGGGAGGAGGGCGGTCCGGCCGGCGTCCGCCCGGTGGGGGAGACCGTCGTCGACCTGGTGGTCGGGGCCCGCGAGGCCGGGATGGCGGTCCGGCTGGACGGCCCGACCGACACCGTCGAGCTGCCCGGGTTGACCGGGTCCGCCGCCCATCAGGTGGTGCGGGAGGCCCTCACCAACGCGGCCCGGTACGCCCCGGGCGCGGCGGTGACCGTCACCCTCGCCCGGGACCCGAACGGGGTCGAGGTGCGGGTGCGTAACGCGCCGGCGCCGGCCGGCCCGCTGCCCCGACCGGCGTCCTCGGGGAGCGGTCTGCTCGCTCTCGCCGAGCGGGTACGGCTGGCCGGCGGCGTGCTGGACGCAGGCCCGTGCCCCGACGGTGGCTTCGCGGTGCGCGCCCGGCTGCCGCTGCCCTCCGAAGCGCACTCCGGCGTGGGATGGTCGGGTTTGCCCGTCGTGGTGGGTGCCGTGACCGACGGCACATTCGACGGTGACGTCCCGGTCCTCGGTGGCCCGGAGCAGCCGGCCGACGCCGAGCGCCGCCTGCGCGAGGCTCGTCGCCGGGCGCGGCGCAGCCTGCTGACGGCGCTCGCCGCCCCGGCCGGTCTCGCGCTCGTCCTGTCATTGGTCTACTACTCGGTCGTCACGACGGGCACGGTGCTGGACGAGTCGACGTACGACCGGATGCGGCCCGGCACCGCGCGCGCCGACCTGCCCGGCCTGCCCCGCCGGCAGCTCGCCCCGCCCGTCGGAGGGTCGGCGCGGGGGTGCGAGTACTACACCGACGGCAACTTCCCCCTGGCCGAGCCGACGTGGCGGCTCTGCTTCACCGACGGTCGACTGACCAGCAAGGAGCGGATCGAGTAGTGGACACCGACACGGCCGAGCCGACCCCGGTCCGGGTGGTCCTCGCCGACGACGAGGCGATGATCCGGGCCGGCGTCCGGGCCATCCTCGCCTCCGATCCGGGGATCGAGGTGGTCGCCGAGGCCGGTGACGGGCGGGCCGCGGTGGAGCTGGTTCGCGCGCACCGACCCCAGGTGGCGGTGCTGGACATCCGGATGCCCCGCTTGGACGGGCTGGCCGCGGCGGCCGAGATCCGCCGGGTAGCGCCGGCCACCGCGACGCTCATGTTGACCACCTTCGGCGAGGACGACCACGTGGCCCGGGCGCTCGGGCACGGTGCGAGCGGGTTCCTGCTCAAGGCCGGCGACCCGCGCGAGCTGATCGCCGGGGTGCACGCGGTCGCCGACGGCGGGGCGTACCTGTCGCCGCGGGTGGCCCGGCGGGTGATCGAGCTGGGGGCCGGGCGGCTGGCCCGTCAGCCCGCCGCGCGGGACCGGACGGCCGGGCTGACCGAGCGGGAACGTGAGGTGCTGGCCCTGGTCGGGGCGGGGCTGTCCAACGCCGAGATCGCCCGCCGCCTGCACCTGGTGGAGGGCACCGTGAAGAGCTATCTGACCAGCATCTTCACCCGGCTGGACGTGCGCAACCGGGTGCAGGCGGCGATCCTCGCGTACGAGGCGGGGCTGGTCGAGCGCTGAGCGGGGGCCGCTGGCGGCCCCCGCTCACTGCCCCGCTGGCGTGCCTCAGGCGTCGCGACGGCGCAGCGCGGTCCGACCGAGCAGCAGGGCGGCGCCCGCCCAACCGGCGAGCACCAGCAGCCCGACCGCGCCCGGGTACGGCTCGGTGTCGCCCGCCATGAAGTGCCCACCGGCCACGCCGGGGAACGCGTCGGCGATCCGGTTCAGGACTGTGATGTCCGGCTCCTGCAGGGACAGCGGGACGATCATCAGGGTGGCGAAGAGCACGACGATCGTGAGCACCGCGCTGCGCAGTGCCGCGCCGAGGCCGAGCGCCAGGACGCTGACCAGGGCCAGATAGGTCGCCACCGCCACGATGTCGCCGATCGTGCCGGCGGTCGGCGCGCTGCCCCAGTCACCGAGCACCGGCCGGGCGACCAGGGCGCCGACACCGCCGAGCAGCAGTCCGAGGACGAAGGTGACGGCGCCGGCCACCACGGCCTTGGCCAGGAGCACCCGGCCGCGTGCCGGGGTGCACTGCAGGGTGGTCCGGATGGTGCCGCTGGTGAACTCCGTGGTGACGGCGAGCAATCCCAGCGCCAGCACGGCGTACTGGGTCAATTCGACCGCGTCGATCAGCACGCTGCCGACGGCGACGATGCCGGGGTCGTCGGCCGGGTCGTCGTTGGTGTTGGCGTTGGCCGCGTAGATGGCGAGCTGGCCGGCGCTCGCGGCCATCAGGAGCAGCCCGGCCAGCATCGTCCACCAGGTGCTGCGTACCGAGATCAGCTTGGTCCACTCGGCGGCCACGGCGGCCCGGAAGGCGGCCGGCGCGCTGACTGCCGGGGCGGCGGTGGGGCTGCTGCCCACCATGGTCTGCGTGCTCATCGTGCGTCACCTCCGGTCGGGCCGCCGGCGTACTCGACGCTGTCGGCGGTCAGCTCCATGAACGCCTGCTCCAGCGACGCGCCGTGCGGGCTCAGCTCGTGCAACCGCACCCCCAGCTCGTACGCCAGATCGCCGATCCGGTCGACCGTGGTCCCGGTGACGGTCAGCTCGTCCGGGCCGGCCGGCTCGACTGTGGCGCCGTGGGCCGCGAGACGTGCGGCGAGGGTGGCGAGCCCGTCGGGGTGCGGGCTGCGGACCCGTACGGCGAGTCCACTGCCCGCGATGACGTCGCCGACCGGGGCGTCGGCGAGCAGTCGTCCCCGGCCGATCACCACGAGTTGGTCGGCGGTGAGCTGCATCTCGCTCATCAGGTGGCTGGAGACGAAGACCGTGCGGCCCTGCCCGGCCAGGGAGCGCAACAGCTGCCGGACCCAGCGCACCCCGTCCGGGTCGAGGCCGTTCACCGGCTCGTCGAACATCAGCACCGGCGGATCGCCGAGCAGCGCGCCCGCGATGCCGAGCCGCTGGCCCATGCCCAGGGAGAGGGTTCGGCCCGGTTTCCCGGCGGCCCGCCCGTCCAGCCCGACGGTGTCGAGCACCTCGTCGACCCGCCGGGCGGGGATGCCGTTGCTGCGGGCCATGGCCAGCAGGTGCGCGCGCCCGGACCGGGTGGGGTGGATGGCCCGGGCGTCGAGCAGGGCGCCCACCTCGTGCAGCGGTCGCCGCAGCTCCCGGTACGACCGGCCGTGCACGAGCGCCGTTCCGGCGGTGGGCCGGTCCAGGCCGAGGATCATCCGCATGGTGGTGGACTTGCCGGCGCCGTTGGGGCCGAGGAAACCGGTGACCCGGCCGGGTGCGATGTCGACGGTCAGCGCGTCGACGGCGACTGTCGCCCCGAACCGTTTCGTCAACCCACGTAATGTGATCATGCGCTGACGCTAGGCGTCCGCCACGTCGGTCCGCCGCGCCCGAACGGCACCACCCCACACTGACTTTCGTCAGGTCGCCCGGGTCAGCGGATGTAGTCCTCCAGCAGCGCCGGGGTGAGCCCGGCCCGGTGGATCGCCTTCAACGCCGCGAGGAGGTCGTCCATCAGCGCCGGCCGGAAGTGCATCAGCAGCACGTCGCCCGGTTGGACGACCTTCTCCGGGGTCTGGTAGCGCACCTTGCCCTCGTGGACGGTCTCGGACCAGTGCAGGACGGCCTTCGCGCCGCAGTCCCGCGCGGCGGTCAGCGTGGTGCTGTCGTACTCGCCGAACGGCGGGCGGAACAGGGTCGCCCGCTTGCCGAACAGCGCCTCCAGCTTGTCCGCCGCCCCGCAGATCTCCTGCTTCTGGTAGTCGTACGACCGGCCGGCCAGCGAGTTGTGCCGGATCGTGTGGTTCTCGACGACCCCGCCGGCCACCTGGATCTGCCGGAAGTAGACGTCGTGCTCCTCGGCCGCCGGCGAGTTCAGGAACATGGTGACCGGGATGTGCGCCCGCCAGATGAAGTCGGCCACCGCGGGCGGGCGAGCCAGCCCACCGTCGTCGATGGTGATGAAGGCGACCTTCTGGTCGGTCGGCAGGCGGTGCCAGAACGGGATCGCGCCGGTCGCGGTCAGCGCCACCGGCTGCGGCGGCGGCGCCTCGGGAAAGGTCGGCGCCTGGGACACGTACCAGTCCAGGCTTCCCGGGGCGGGCGGGGCCGACGGGGACGGCGAGGCCGACAGCGACGGCGACGCCGCCAGGCTGGGTGCCGTGGCCGACGGGCTCGGCGGGGCCGCAGTGATCTGCCGGGCGTGGAACACCGGCCGGGCTGTGCAGGCACTCAGCGTCAACAGGGCGGCAAGCGTTGCGGCGGCGAGAATCCGACGAGCAGGGGTGACGGACACGCCCGGAAACATACCGAGTCAAGGTCAGGTGTCGCGTGCCCGCTCCCGTGCTGCCTTGCCCGGGCTGCGTAGCCTCGGATCGAGTCGATTCGATCAGCGAGGGCAGCCGATGACACGGTGGATCCTGCAGGTACTCGCCACCCTTGGCTTCGGCCTGCTGCTGGTCTTCATCGGGCTGACGATGACCCTCGACCTGTTCGGGTTTGTCGACGCGGAAACCCGCCGGTTGTCGAGGAACCCGTGGAACCGCCTGTGGGGCGTTCCGGAGCGGGATCCGGCCGAGGTGCGCGGGGCCGTCGGCTTCCGCTTCGGGCGGTTCCTCGTCGGCGGCGTCACGCTCCTCCTCGGAGCCGTGGCCGTCATCGGGGGCATCGTGCTACTGGTCGGCGGACCGCTCGACTGACCGCACCACGAAGGCGTCCGGCATCCGGAAGGTGAGGTTGTCCGGGCACCACGGCGGCCGGACCACGCTCACCCCGTCGAGCAGGGGCGTCGCCTCGGCCACCACCACTGCCGCCTCCATCCGGGCCAGCACGTCGCCGACGCAGCGGTGCGCACCCGCCCCGAACGCCAGGTGCCGGCGCGACCCGCGCTGCCCCGGGCGGAACTCGTCGGGGGCCTCGACGATCGCCGGGTCCCGGCCGGCGCGCGCCAGCCACAGCACGATGCTGGTGCCCGCCGGCACGGCGGTCCCACCCAGCGTGCCGTCCACCGCCGCGACGCGTCGCCACGTGACGATGGGCGGTTCGAGGCGCAGCCCCTCCTCGACGACGTCGGCCACCGCGACGTCGCCGGTGCGCAGGCCGGCGCGTACCGCCGGTTCGACTGCCAGCCGGTGCAGCAGCAGGGTGAGGAACTGCGAGGTGGTCTCCTGGCCGGCGACCAGCAGGAAGAAGAGCGCGCCGACCACCACGTCCGGCGGGTGGCCGCCCGCGCGCAGCTCGGCGGCCAGGCCGCCGCCGGTGGCCGCGAACTCCCGCAGTACGCCGTGGAAACGGCCCACCTCGCTGGCGAGCGCCAGCTGCCGGTCGCCGTCCAGGGGCGCCCAGAACAGCTCCAGCGCCGCCCGGGCGAACTCCTTGACCGCGCCGACCGGCGCGTCCGGCAACTCGACAAGCCGGGCCAGCACCAGCAGGGGCAGGTCGGCGGCGAGGTCCGCGTACAGGTCGACCGGCGCACCGGCGTCGAGCGCGGCGCGCAGCCGGGCCACCCGCTCCCGGACCAGAGCGGTGAGCCAGGGGCGCTGCGCCGCGACCCGGGTGGGGTGCAGTGCGTCCGCGACGATCGCCCGGATCTGCGGATGGCTGGCGGCGGAGTTGTTGGCGAGGGTCGGCGGCAACCGGAACCGGTGCCCGGCGAGCACCCGCAGCGCGCTCACCGGCATCGGGGTCACCGCGTCCAGGGCGTTGTCCGGCCGGTAGCGGACCGGGTCGGCGAGGACCTGCCGGACCAGGGCGTGCCGGGTGACGACGAGGTGACGGACGCCTACATGGTCGGTCACCTCGGCGACGTCCGGCCAGGGTGCCTCGACCTCGGACGCCCAGCCGGAGAACAGCACGTCGACACGCTAGCCGGCAGCCTTCGGCAGGCCGGCGCGCAACTGCCAGACGGTGGTGCGCTTCACCCGGACGCTCTCCAGGGCCTCCGGCACCGGCACGTCGTAGGTCGCCAGCTCGTCGAAGCGGTCCCGCGGCAGAAACGCCCGGCCGGGATCACCGACCAGCGCCGGCGCCCCGGCCCGGGTGGCGCGCAGCAGGAACCGCAGCACCCGGCGGGCCATCGCCTCGCTGTAGAACACGTCCCCGGCGAGCACCACCTCGGCGTCGCCCGCGTCACCGTCGAGGATGTCGCCGAACTCGGCGTCGACGCGTACCCCGTTGGCCTCGGCGTTGAGCGCGACGGCCGCGACGGCCAGCTCGTCCACCTCGACGGCCCGCACGGACGCCGCGCCGGCCCGGGCGGCGGCGATGGCCACCAGGCCGGAGCCCGAGGCGAGGTCGAGCACCCGGCGGCCGGCGACCAGCTCCGGGTGGTCGGTGACGTAGCGGGCGAGCGCCTGCCCGCCGGCCCACGCGAAGGCCCAGAACGGCGGCGGCCGGTCGCTGGAGAACTCGCCCTCGGTCAGCTCCCAGAGCCCGATCGGCTCGTCCGCCTGGTGCAGGCGCACCTCGGGAACGAAGGAGACCGGGGCGAGCCGGGCGTGCAGCCGGACGAAGGTGCTGGAGAGCTCGGACACCCGGCAATTCTCGCGCACCGGTCAGCCCGCCGACGCACGGAGACGGTCGGGGGAGTGGAGGTACGGGTGAAGGGTTCACCACTGTCGGTGAAATGACCCCCCGTGCTTGGCGTCCGGTGCGAAGACACCCCTCTGTCCGGCCCGCCCGATTCCTCCTAGCGTTTCCCTCCAGGGACGAGAAGGAGCGAGGTGGTGGTGATCGTGTGGCGGTACGCGCTGCGGCTCGGAGCGTTGGTTGCCGGCGTTGCAGGGGCGGTGCTGACCCTGGCCGCGCCGGCCCAGGCGGCCTTCGCCACCGAGATGAGCGGCCTGCCGGCCCGGTTCACCGCGGGAGGCCAGGTGCGCACGATCTCCGCCGTGGTCTCGCAGACGGACCGGCGCGGCGGATGCGCGAAGGTGCGCTGGTCGATGGTGCTGCGCGTACAGGGCATCCGGCTCGACCAGGTGAAGATGGACCGGGTGGAGGAGAGCGGCGACTTCCCGCTGGAGATCCGGACCGACGGTGACGTGGCCCGGCTGACCGATCGGCAACTCGACCCGGGCACGCTCTGCCCGGGCCGCACGGTCACCGCCCGCTACCGGGTGGCCTTCGCCGAGGACGTCACCCAGGGGCGGGTCACTCTCGCCGCCGAGGCGTACGACGCCAACCTGCGCCTGTTGGCCCGCCAGAGCGCAACCCGGTCGGTGGTGGGGGCGGGGGCCGGGCCGACCCGTACGCCGACACCGACGCCGAGCGCGACGGCGGCCGAGCCCAGCGACCCGCCGAGCGAGCCGGCGCCGGAGAGCGCCCCGGCCGAGGAACCGGTCGCCGACCAGAGCGTCGACGCCGCGCCGCCGGCCGCTGGCCGACCGGTCTCGCAGGCCGGTGGGTTCGGCATCGTGCAGGCCGCGTTCCTGCTCGGCGGGCTGCTGCTCTCGCTCGGGGTGGGGTTGCTGCTGCGGCTGCGTCACCTGACCCGGGCCACCGCCGAGGCCGAGGACCCGCCGGTGGACCGGCTCTGGGAGCGGCAGGCGCCGGCGGACCGCTGGCGACCGGCCCGCCGCTGACCGGGGGTCGTCGGGGCCGGCGGAGGACCGCCGGCCCCGACGGTGTCACTTCGTGAACGCCTGGAACTCGGCGATCCTGACCTGGGCCTTGGCCGGGCTGGCGGTCGCGCAGTCAGTCGTCGTGGCCGGGTCGTCGTCCTGCTCACCGGCGTACTGGGGGCCGCCGGTGCACTGGCTGGCCAGCACCTCTAGGCGCAGGTGGGTGGCGAGGGTGGCGGGCACGGCGAACGTCCGCAGGTTGATGTCGCGGCTGTACGCCCGGTACGCCCCGCCGGGGAACGCGTCGCCCGCGCTGGTGTAGATCCGCTGCCAGTGCGCCGGGTCGGCGCAGTCGGTGGTCGTCGCGTCGCACGCGGACACCGCGAACGAGCGCAACGCGCTGAGCGCGTTCTGACTGCCGGTGTCGGCGTCCCCGACGATGGCGGGTCGCAGCATCGCGCTGACGTTCACCCGCTTGACCGTCTGCGGGCCGTCGCCCGGGAGGTCCACGGTGAGCTGCCGGCCGGCCACCCCGTCCAGGGAGGCCCAGTTGGTCGCCTCGGTGTCGTCGGCGACCCGGTCCAGGTTGACCCCGTCGCCGCTGATCGTGGCACCGGAGGCCGTGGACGCGAGGTTGCGACTCAACCGCAGGTCCACGTAGCCGGTCCGGCCGGCGTCGGCGACCACGCTGAGCCGCTGGTGCCCGAAGCCGGGCGCGACGGCCAGCAGGTCGTACGTGCCGGCCACCATCTCCACGGTGTCCGGGATCGGCGTCGCCGGGTCGGTGTCCGCGATCGGCGTGGCCCGCGCCTCGTACGCCCCGACGTACACCCGGATCGGCGCGTCGGCGCTGTCCCCGCGGGGACGCAGGGTGAGCGTCGCGTTGCCGCCGCGCGGCGAGGCGAAGCTCGGCGTCGGGTCGGTGTCCGCGGCGCCGTTGGTGACGGCGTCCCGGCCCATCCCGGAGCGGGCGAACTCGGCCCAGATCAGGTCCTGGTTCGCGCCCCCGAAGCGCAGCAGGTCGGCGGTGAGCATGTTGTCCCGCATGTCGAGCATGCTGACCTGGCTGGCCGCCTGGAGCAGGAACGAGTCGAAGACCAGTTGCGACCAGCGCCGGTTGCCCGGGCACCTGTCGGCGGTGACCTTGCCCTGCGCGCACTCCAGCTGCCGCTGGGGGGTGCCGAGGCCGTACCGCTTGACCAGTGCCGAGCGGACCCGGTAGTTGGTGGCGCCCCAGATCTCCCCGTCGGCGTGCACGGCGGGGCCACCTGTGTTGTAGCCGATGTCGGAGTAGTTCAGCGGGCTGCGGCTCAGGTCGTAGTTGCGGATGCCGCTGACCAGGTTGCCGGTGACGTAGCCGCCGGTCACGAAGGGCGTCTCACCGGGAGCGCGCAGCCCGTTCTGGTACAGGTACTCGGCGGCGAGCAGGTCGCCCCACGACTCACCCATCGACCCGCCCTGGTGGCCGCTGATCCCGCTGTCCGGGCCGGCGATCATCCGGTTGGTGATGGCGTGGGTGTATTCGTGGCCGATCACCGTCATGTCGTAGTCGCCGTCCACGCACGGCGGGTACGGGCCACCGGCCTGCGGCTGCCACAGGTACATGTTTGTGGTCGGCGGCACGCCGTCGCGCCCGGTGCCCTGGTTGGCGTTGTTGCGGTTGCCGGTCAGCGCGCCCTGCTGCGCGCGACCCTGCTCGGCGTCACCGCCCAGCCCGGACGGGGTGAGGTTGACCGCCTGCAGGTTCCACGCCGACTCGGTGAAGCCCAGCTGGTACGCCCAGTCGTGCATGCGGTTGTGCATGACGAAGAGGTTGGCGATCGCCGCGTCCGCGTCGTTGCGCTGGGCGGAGGTGAACACCCCCGGGTTGCACTTGGCCTGGTGCCACTGGTCGGTGAACGGGTACTCGTAGCGGCGCTCCGGGCTGGGGGTGGCCGGGACGACCGGGGTGTTGTTGCCCCAGGAGAGCACGGTGTTGGCCGAGTTGCCGCGCGAGGTGAAGGTCGGTGTGCCGGTGGCCGCGTCGACGTCCCACGGCTGGCCGGTTGCCGGGTCCCGTTGCGCGAGCTGGCAGCCGGGGGCCGGGTCGCCGCACCAACGCACCCGGGGGTCCTGCCCGGCGGCGAGGTCGCGGGGCGGGGTGGCCGGGAAGACCGCCCAGCTCGGGTTGTCCGAGTCGTAGTCGACGAGGTCCTCGCGGACCAGCACCTGTCCGGTGGTGCCGTCCACGTAGCTGGTGAACGCCGCCGGGTGGTCGGCGTCCGCGCCGATCATGGTCACCTCGTAGGCGGCCCGGGGACCGTCCAGCGGGGTGGGCACGGCCACGGCGCGCACGGTGTGGCTGGCCACCGCCGTCGCGGTCAGCCGGGCGTCGGCGAGCGCGTCGGCGTACGCCTGCTCGGCGGTGCGGGTGGCCGGCGCGGGCGCGCGGGTGTCGCGGGCCAGCGAGGAGTTGACGGCGAGCACCGAGCCGCCCTGGACCGCGAGGGTGACCAGGCCGTCCGGCCCAGCCGGCAGGTCGCCGAAGCGCTGCCGCAGGGTCACCACGGCGCCGCTGCCGATCGGGCGGACCAGCACCCGGTCCAGGTCGGCGACCGTCGCGGCGTCCATGCCGTACAGGTCGCGGTTGGCCCGCAGGTAGGCGCGGGCGGCGGCCTCCGGGTCGGTGGGCAGCCCGGTGGCGAGCGGGGTGCGACCGGGGCCGAGTGCCTGCGGGGTGCCGAACCGGTTCCACCGCACGTCGGGGTCGGCCGCGCGGGCCAGGCCGCGCTGGCGGGCGTCGGGTGCGGCAGTACCGGAGCGGTTGTCGAGGTCGGCGGGCTCGTGGTTGCCCTCGGCGAACGGCCCGGACGAGCGGTGCGGGGACGGCGACCCGGCGGGGGCCGCGGTGCTCGTGCCGGTGGGTAGCAGCGCGGCGATGGTCGCGGTCGTCGCCAGGACGGCGATGAGCCGGCGTCGACGCCGGCTCATCGGGGGTGACCACTCCGGTTGTGGCACGGGACCTCCTCGTGGGAGCGGGATGGCCGGCGGCTGCCGACCGACGCAGCGCGGTGACGCATGCGCATCTGTGGATATCAGCCGGCCGGGGGCGCGGCAAGGTCCACGACCGCCGACGCGCCGACTGATCGAGATTAATCGACTTTACAAAAGGTACGCTCTTGTAAACCAACGTGACGGCTGTCACTGTCGATGCCAGAACGCGAGAGCGGAGGTTGGCCCATGACCGTCGATGCCGATCCGACAGTCGAGCCCGTTGCCTGGCGGGACCGTCGCAAGCCGCTCTGGCCGCTGGCGCTGCTGGTGCCGGCGCTGCCCTTCGTCGGCTTCGCGCTGTGGCGGTCCGGCGGCGGCGCCTGGGCGTGGTGGGTCACCCCGGCCATCGTCTTCGTCCTGATCCCGGTGGTCGACCTGCTGCTCGGCGACGACCGGCAGAACCCTCCCGAGGAGGCGGTGCCCCGGCTGGCGGCCGACGGCTACTACCGCTGGCTCACCTACCTCTACCTACCGGCGCAGTACGCGGCGCTGGTGCTGTGCTGCGCGGTGTGGGCCCAGGACAGCCTTTCCGTCGCCGGTGCCGCCGGTCTGGTGGCCACCGTCGGGGTGGTCAACGGCATCGCCATCAACACGGCCCACGAGCTGGGGCACAAGCGCGAGCGGGTGGAGCGCTGGCTGTCCAAGGTGGCCCTGGCGCCGGCCGCCTACGGGCACTTCTACGTCGAGCACAACCGGGGCCACCACGTACGCGTCGCCACGCCGGAGGATCCGGCGAGCTCGCGACTGGGGGAGAGCTTCTGGGCGTTCTGGCCGCGTACCGTCCTCGGCAGCCTGCGCTCGGCCTGGCGGTTGGAGACCAGCCGGTTCCGCCTCCGCGGCCGGTCCCCGTGGACCCACCGCAACGACGTGCTCAACGCGTGGGCCATGACCCTGGCGCTGTACGGCGCGCTGACAGTGGTCTTCGGCCCGGTGGTGCTGCCGTTCCTGGTCCTGCAGGCGGTGGTCGGCTTCTCCCTGCTGGAGGTGGTCAACTATCTGGAGCACTACGGGCTGGCCCGGCAGCGCACCGCCGCCGGACGCTACGAGAAGGTCGACGCGCGGCACAGCTGGAACAGCGACCGTACGGTCACCAACGTCTTCCTGTTCCAGCTCCAGCGGCACAGTGACCATCACGCGAACCCGCTGCGCCGCTACCAGACGCTGCGCAGCTTCGACACGTCACCGCAGCTGCCCGCCGGGTACGCGACGATGGTGGTCGTGGCGCTGGTCCCGCCGCTGTGGCGACGGGTGATGGACCACCGGGTGCTCGCGCACTACGGGGGCGATCGGGGGCTGGCCAACACGCGGCCCCGACGGTGACCGCTCAGTCGCCCGGTGCCCAGTCGGGGTCGCGGCCGAAGGCGGCCAGCAGACGATCCTGCTCGTCGGCGTCGGCGGGCATGCGCGCGCCGTCGCGCACCAGCTTGTCGCGCCGGTAGTCGTCGATCCGCCCGGCGAACCAGCGGGCGCACACGCGCACCGCATCCGGGTCGAACCGCGGGTCGGCGCCGATCGCCACCGCCAGATCCCAGCCGTGTACGAGGTGTTCGGCGAGGAGCTGCCGGACGTACTCGGCGGCCGGGGTCGGGCCGGCCGACAGGTGCACGGTGCGGTCGATGGTGCCGGGATGGATGACGGCGATCTCGGCCTGTGCGGCCGCCTCCCGTGCCGTCGTGACCGGATCCGCGCCGAGCTGGTCACCGTCGAAGCGGTGGCCGACCTCGTCGACGGTGCGGCCGGCGAGCAGGGGAACGCTCCACCGGTCCTCGCCGACGACGTGGTTGACCAGGGTGCGGACGTCCCAGTCCGGGCACGGTGTCTCCTCGGCCCACTGGCCGGGCCCGATCTGGTCCACCCGGTCGACGAACTCGGCCAGGCTCCGGCGGTACGCCTCCAGCAGGTCCATGCCGTCGATTGTTTCTCCTCGGCGTGCTGGCCCGAGCCGTTTTGCCCGGCCCGACGTACGGCGTCGTCCCGCCGTCGCCGCTCAGTCCAGGTCGGCCGGGCCCAGGCCCAGCTCCCGGGAGGTGACCAGCCGCACCCACTCCCCGAACTGCCGGCGGGAGATCACCCGGTCGTGCACGGCGAGCTGCACGGCGAGGCCGTCCATCACGGCGCTGATCCGCCACGCCGCCCCCTCCGGGTCGGCGCACTGGAAGGTGCCGTCGGCGACCCCGGCGGCGATGACGGCGGCGAGATCCTGCCGCCAGCGCAGGTCGAGCCGCCGGGACACCTTCTCCAACTCGGGGGTGCGCAGCGACTCGGACCAGCCGTCGATCCACATCGACCAGGAGGTCGCCCGCCCGGCCGGGGTGTAGAGCTTGAGGATCCGGCGGAGCTTGGTCAACGGCGGAGCGGAGGAGCGGGTGACCGCGTCCAGGCGGGCCAGGTCCTGCTCGACGGCGTACGCGAACGCCTGCGCGAGCAACCGCTCCTTGGTGGCGAAGTGGTAGAACACCAGGGCCTGACTCACGCCGGCGGCCTGTGCCACGTCCGCCGTCCGGGTGTTGGCAAGACCGCGCTCCACGATCACGTCGCAGGCTGTGCGCAGCAGGGCATCCAGGCGGATTTCGGCCGCACGTCTCGTCACGACCGTTACCGTAGCCCATCCATCCGAACACGAACAGTTACCACCGCCGTCCGTTTCGTGAGGTAAGAGTCGGAAGCCGGACACTTCCCTGGAATGCCGTGGTCCGGTCTCCCGACGGTGTTCGTCGCGGCCGGCCGCTCGCCGCAGCGGTACGTCCTCGCTGGTCAAAGGGTCTCTGCTGCCGGCAGCGGCATCGACCGTCGCATGATGCCGGGGTTGTGCCCGTCGGGAGCTGATGGGGAAATCAGGTTAGCTCCCTAGGAAGCCTGCACCATGTGGGTCCGGCCCACCCCCTGGGTCCGGCCTCCCGCCCCGCCCGCGCGGGAGGGGACGCGCCGACCCGGACCCCGAGTTGGCAGTCGTTCACCGGCTCGGCTAAAGTTCTCATCC
Organism: Micromonospora sp. NPDC049114; assembly: GCF_040648635.1. Taxonomy (NCBI): domain Bacteria; kingdom Bacillati; phylum Actinomycetota; class Actinomycetes; order Micromonosporales; family Micromonosporaceae; genus Micromonospora; species Micromonospora sp. NPDC049114. The sequence goes on from NZ_JBEZEA010000010.1 coordinate 156,012, forward strand.
GTCACCCGGGAACGCCGGGGGCGTGCGGACGTAGCGCAGCTGGTAGCGCATCACCTTGCCAAGGTGAGGGTCGCGGGTTCGAATCCCGTCGTCCGCTCGGAGCTGCCGCCACGCATGACGGGGGCAACCTCGGTGGGGTGGCCGAGAGGCGAGGCAACGGCCTGCAAAGCCGTGTACGCGGGTTCAAATCCCGTCCCCACCTCGGCATTATGCACGGGCGATTGGCGCAGTGGGAGCGCGCTTCCTTGACACGGAAGAGGTCACTGGTTCAAACCCAGTATCGCCCACCAGCTGTGGACGTACGACTGAGGCCCGCTACCGGACAACCGGTAGCGGGCCTCAGTCGTACTGGCCGTCCTACTCGCCCGCGCGGAGCACCTCGCTCAGCCGGTCGCGTCGCCGCAGCGCCGACTCGACAGGTACGACCGTCGCGGCGGCCACGAGCAGCGCCACGCTCACCAGAGCGAGCAGCCACCACGGCAGGACCGCCCCCGGATCGGCGGCCTGGCCGGTGAGCAGCCGCAGGTCGAGCGGGCCGAGCGTCAGGCGTGCGAGCAGGGCCCCGAGCAGCGGGCCGCACACCGCGGCGACCACTACCGGCGGTAGCACCTCTCCGGCGGCGACCCAGCGGGCGTCGCGGTGCCGCAGGCCGAGGGTCCGCAGCCGGGTCAGGGTCTGCCACCGCTCCGCCGCGCCCGCGGCGGCGGCGAGCGTGAGGCCGAGCAGCCCCAGCGCCAGCAGCATCGCGGCGGCCGTCCACGCCAGCCGGAGGAGTCCTGCGGTCAGCGGCGCCACCCGCTGCGCCCGCAGGACGTCCGCGCGCAGTACGACGTCGGCGGCGACGCCGCTGTTCGACACGGCCCGCGCCGCGCCGGGGCCGGTCACCCAGACGGTGTTCGGGACGGCGGGCAGCCCGGCGCTCGCGAGGGCCGCGGCGTCCACGATGACGACGTCACCGGCGCCACCGACGGAGGGCGCGGTGCCGACGGCGGTGAGACGGATCGCCGGGGCAACGTCCCGGGGGAGCTGCAACCGCGTACCGGCCCGCAACTCACCGTCGCTCGACCGGACCAGCGCCGGGACGTCCCCGGGGCCGGGTTTCCGGAGCCGGGCCAGGTCCGGCGCGTCGGGCAGCGGGGTGGTGGCCAGCAGGCGCTGGAACGCCGCGGTGTCCACGATGACCAGGCGTGGGGTGAACAGCGTCGACTCGCTGAAGACGCGCGCCGAGTCGGTCACCTGCGCGACGACCACCTGCCCGACGCCCGGTGCGGCGGCGATGCGCTCGGCGACCGCAGGCGTGGCGGCCCCGGCCTCGGCGCCGACGTCGAGGCGGGCGTCGGCGCCGACGCTGCTCCACGCGCCGTCGGCCAGGCCCCGGCTGACCGTGGTGCCGAGGATGAACGCGAACGACGCGAGCGCCGTGGCGCTCACCAGAACCAGCAGCGGTAGCGCGCGCCCGGCGGTCGCGGCGGCCCGGGCGGCACCGAACACGGCCAGCGGGCGGCGCGAGCGCAGGCCCTGTCGAAGCGCGAACCGTGCCCCGAGGGGCAGCAGCCGGATCAGGACCAGCGCACCGACCAGCACGCCCAGCGCGGGGGCGCTGATCGGCAGGATGGTGTCGCCGGTCAGCTCGCCGGTGTCGCCGTCGGAGGCGACGGGCAGGAGCCCGCCCTGGTGCAGGGTGACGAACGCGGCGACCGCGGCGATCAGGACGGCCGCCTCCACGGCGGCGCGGCGCAGCTGGCCGGTCGCCCGGATCCAGCGCCGAGCGGCCGCGTTGGCGGGTTGACGCCTGTCGCGGCTGGCGCGCGCGGCGGCGAGGATGCCGAACGCCGGCCCGGCGACGGCACCGGCCAGGACAGCGGGAACGGCCCAGGCCCAGGAGACGCCCGGAGCCGCCGCGCGGGCGAGCGCGAGCCCGACGGCGGCGGCCGCGAGGGACACCACAGTGGACTCGATCGTCAGTTCCGCACCGAGGTCGGGTAGCGCCGCCCCACGCTGCCGGGCGGCGCTCAGCGCCGGGGTGCGGCGGCGGACCAGCAGGTCGGCGGCGAGCAGCAGGACCAGTACCGTGGCGGTCAGCACCCCGATGAGCAGGACGGCCGCCTGCGCGGACACGGCGCTGATCCGTCCGCGGACCTCGCGCAGGGTGACGTCGAGCCGCGACTCCCATTTCAGGGACTCGTCACGGGCGGCCGACGAGCCGGACGCTGCCTTGAGCTTGACCACCTGGCTGGCGAGCGTCGCTGTGGTGTCCCAGGTGAGCGCATCGGGGACGGGTGCGAAGTGGACGGTGCGCCGCAGTTCGTTCTCGCCGACGGCGAGCCGGGCGTCCGGCAGCGACTCGCGTGACAGCAGGCCGGCGATCCGGGTGATCCCCACGCCGTCGGCGCCGGGCACCGGGTGCAGGAGCGCCGGGGCGAGTCGCCAGGCGGGGTCGGCGCTGTCCGCGGGTCGGTAGATTCCGCTGATCCGGACGTCCTTCTTGCGACCGTGGCCGTCCTTGACCGGAATCCGATCGCCGGGGCCGAGGTGGAGTTCTGTGGCGTCCGCCTCGGAGAGGCCGACCTGCACCGGCCAGGGCGGTCCCTGGTAGGGGGTCACGACGTATTCGTCGGTGACCGTGGGCCCGGGCGCGCTGCCGGCGATCCAGGTCACGTCCGGGCCGCCGCCATCGCCTGCCAGGTAGGTGAACTGGAAGGTACGTGGCGCGTTGCCCTCGGTGACGGTGAGGATCGGGCCGCTGGCGACGGCGATGGGCGAAAGCAGCACGGCGTCCAGGTCGGGCCCGAGCGCGGAGGTCGCCCGGTCCCGGAAATTGTCGATGTCATCGGCGAGGTGGGCGGTTCGGACCCGCCCGCCGGTCGGGCCGTCGTCGCGTTCCCAGTCGGCGCCTACGAGGACGTTCGAGTCCTGGCCGGAGCGGCGGACCGCGTCCTGGACGGCCTTGTCGGCGGCGGCGCGGAGCAGCCCCGGCACGGCCCCGGCGAGCAGCGCGACGGCAGCGATGACGGCGGCGGTGAGCAGCAGCGGTCCGGCGTCGGTCCGGCCACGGCCGCGGACGCTGGGCCAGTGCGGCGCCGGCCACCGGCGGGTCAGCCAGCGGTTCACGGCGCCACCCGCAGGTGCGCGGCGTCGGCCCGGCGGACCTGGACGGTGACCACGACGGCGACTGCCAGCAGGCATCCGGCGAGCAGTACGGCGAGCAGCGCGGTCTCGGCAGGCCACGGCCACTGCGGCTGGGCGGCCGGGATGGGCGCGGCGCCGGTGTCGGAGCGCACGAGCAGGGGGGCGACGACGCGGGTGGCGAGCGCGCCGACGGCCGCGCCCGCCGCGAGCAGGGGCAGCAGCACGCCGACGTGCTGGCCGAGCAGCACGGCCCGGATGCCGCGCCGGGACATCCCGAGGCCGCGCAGCCGCGCCACCTCGACGGCGCGGGCCTGCAGATCGCAGGTGACGTGCAGGACGACGCCGGCGAGCAGCAGCAGGGCCGCGGCCGGGACGATGAGCCGCAGCGCGGCGGGCAGCCCGGCGCGCAGCGGGCCGCCGGTGAGGCGGGCGGTCTCCGCCTCGCGGTTCGTGACGGTGCCCAGGTGCAGGGCTGTGGCCCGTTCGGCGGCGTCGGGACCGGCGGGGTGGCCCACCCACCAGGCGTCGACCGGGAACGTCAGGTCGCCGGTGACGGCGCGTGCGCGGGACAGCGTGTCCAGGTCGGCAAGGACGGCGACGGCACCGGGGGCGGAGGGCACGGTCGGCACGACCTCGGCCACGACGATGGGGACGGGCGTGGTGCCGACGGTGACGCTGAGGGTGCTGCCGCTGGCGACACCCACCTCGCTGGCGAAGCGGGCGGACACGGCGACGGGCACCGGCCCGGGGTCCGCGAAGGCGGTGGCGACGAGGGTCCGGGCGGCGTCGTCGGCGCTGTCGAGGTCTACTGTCGCGGCCATCCGCAGCGCGGTTCCGGTAGGCGCGGGAGACAGTTGGACGGTCAGGTCGCGCATCCTGCTCGGAACCGGCGGCGCGGAGGTGGCGGTCCAGTCCGACCCGTCGGTGGGCCGCTCCGGCGAGCCCGCGGGCGGCACGGTGAGCGCGACCGCTATGGCGACGGGTCCGGTGATGGCCACGGGTTCGTCGCCCACGTCGGTGGTGACCGGCAGGGCGACCGCGACGAGACGCAGCCCGTCAGCTGTCGCGCAGGCGGGGAGCCGAAACTCCCGGCCGTCGAGCGGTATGGCAGGACCGGTGCAGGACGTGCGCAGTCCGGTGGCGTCCTGCAGCAGCAGCCGCGGCGTCACGGCGAGCGAGGCGCCGCCGGCCGCCGTCCCGCTCAGGACGAGCGGGGCGCCGGCCGCGACGGCGAGGCCGGTGATTCGGGTACGTGGTGCCAGGGTGGCACCGACGTCCGCCCATCCGCGGTCGCTGTCCACCGGCCCGCGCAGCAGCGCGTCGGCGCGGGTGGTGTCGACGGCTACCAGGCGTGGCGCGTCGCCGGCGGTGCCGAGCCACTGGCCGACGGCGGTGCCACGGTTGAGGACCGGACTCACCGCCCCGGCGGTGGCCGCGCTGACGACCGCGCCGTCTCCGGGCACCGGCGTCGTACCGAGGGTGAGTGCCAGGTCGGTGCCGACGGAGAGCGCGGCCTGGTCGCGCTGCGACTGGTGCCAGGTGGCGTCGAAGGCGAGGCCGAACGTTCCGGCCGCGCAGGCCAGCCCGACGAGCAGCCCGGCGGCGACCGCCTGGGGCCGGCGGGCGCTCTCGGACACCGCCAGTGGGAGGGCCAACCCACGGGCGCGGTACGCCAGCCGGTCGGCGCCGCGCAGGGCGGGCAGTACCACCCGCAGCGCCAGGGCGGCGCCGGCGGTGAGCAGCAGCGCCGGCGCGAACATCCGGACCGCGTCGGCGCGTGGACTGGCGACGGTGGGCTGCGCGTGCAGCTGCCACCATCCGGCGATGGCGAACACCGCGAGCATCAGGTCGGCGCCGGATCGGGCCAGCAGTTCGCGGCGGGTACGCCGGTCGCCGGGTGCCGGCACGGGCCGGATCGCCAGGACGGTGAGCACAGCGGTGAGCACCAGCGCGCCGCCGGCCACCGCGAGGACCTGCGCGCCGGTGATGGCCGGCCGGACGGTCAGCCCGGCATCGTCCAGCGGCGAGAGGTGGGTCAGGCCGGCGTGCAGGGCCGACGAGGCAGGTATGGCGAGCGCCGTGGCGACGGCGGCGACGAGCCCTGCCTCCAGTGTCGCGGTGGCCGCGAGTTGGCCACGGCTGGCGCCCAGGGCTGACCGCAGGGCTGTCTCGTCCGCGCGGATGCCCGCGGTGAGCCGGCCGGCGAGGACGAGTGCCGTCGCGGCCAGGACCCCGCCGAGGACGGCGGTGGCGAGCACGACGGCGGCTGTCGCGCGCCGTTGGTCGTCGGCGTTCCCCAGGGTCAGCGCCAGGTCGGAGGAGACACGGGCGAGCGTGACCCGGTCGCCGAGGGTGCCGGCCAGCCGGCGGTCGGCGCTGCGGACGGCCCCGGCCATGGTTTCGAGGTCGCGACGGTGGGGGTGGGACAGGTCCGGATGGGCGGTGATTTCCATCCGGTCGACGGTGGCCCCGGTGGTGAGCAGGTCGGCGAGGTCGACGAGGAACGGCCCGTAGGCGTTGACGGGTTGCAGGAAGCGGCCGTCCCGGTAGCCGGTGGCGGAGCCGGCCGCGGCGAGCGGGTCGCGGTCCCAGCCGCGACCGGGCAGCGGGCGTACGACGCCGACGACTGTCACGTCGATGGCCGGGACGGGCGGGTGGGCCAGCTCGGCGCCGAGGCGCACCCGGCTGCCGGGGGTGAGGTGCAGGAGTCCGGCTGTGGATTCCAGCAGCACCGCGTCGCCGGGGTGCTGTGGCCAGTGCCCGGTGATCAGCTCGGCTCGGGCCGGCAGGTCGTCCAGCCCCGACAGGTACGCCTGGGGCGGGACCGTGGTGCCCGGGGCGAGCGCGGGCGGCAGCGCCCGCAGCACCGTCGACGCCCGCGCGGTGGTCGTCACCGGGAACGGTGCGAGCGCGGAGGTCACCACGGTACGGGTGTCGGCGGCGACGGACCGCGTGTCCCGACCCTCCACGGCTCCGGTGTAGACGGTCACGTCGACGGCGGAGGGGGCGGCGCGGGCCACGGCGACCTCCAGCGCCCGCTCGGCGGTGCGGGTGACCAGCAGGGTGCAGGTGCCCAGCAGTGTCGCGCCGATCGTGACGACCCCGAGGAGGGCCGCCAGCAACTGCCACTGCGCGCGGGCACGCCGGCTGACCAGCCTCAGCATCGTCGCGTTACCTGGCGTCCGGCACGGGCGCGTACGGCTGCCCGGTCGCCTGTTCGTCGAGGTGTCCGTCGTGGATGCGGATCACCCGGTCGGCCAACGCCATCATCACCGCGTCGTGCGTCGACACCAGCACTGTGACGCCTTCGGATTCCGCTATCCCGCGCAGCAGGGCCATCACCGACAGACCTGTCTCGGCATCCAGTTGCCCGGTGGGCTCGTCGGCGAGCAGCAGCCGGGGCGAGGCGGCCAACGCGCGGGCGATCGCCACCCGCTGCTGCTGGCCGCCGGACAGCTCGGTCGGCCGCTGCCGGGCGTGATCGGCCAGGCCGACCAGATCCAGCAGCAACTCCACCCGCCGCTCGCGCTCGGCCGGGGCGGCGCGGGCCAGCCGCAGGGGGGCGGCGACGTTCTCCGCGGCCGACAGCACCGGGATCAGTCCGAAGCTCTGAAAGACGTACGACACCTTCTCGCGCCGCAGCCGGGACAGGCCGTCCTCGTCGAGCGCGCTGATGTCGGCGCCGTCGACGTGCACGGAGCCGGCGTCCGGGCGGTCCAGGCCGCCGATGACGTTGAGCAGTGTGGTCTTGCCCGAGCCGGACCGGCCGACGAGCGCCACCATGGAACCGGCGGCCACGTCGAACGACACCCCGCGCAGGGCGTGGACGACCGTCGGGCCGGTGCGGAAGCGTCGGTGTACGTCGCGCACGCGCAGCAGCGGCTCGCCGCTCATTCGCCGCTTCCCGCGTCGGGACGGATCGTGATGTGGTCGGGTTCCAGGGCCAGCCGGACCCGTCGGGTCAGCGCCAGCGCCTGGCGGAACTCGCGGGGCACCTGGACCCGCCCGGCCCGGTCCATCACGGCGTACTCCTCGGCGATCACGTGGGTGTCGCCCTCCGCGTCGGTGGTGGTGCGACGCAGCACCTCGCTGCTGGTGCGCCCGTCCCGGATCGCGATGGTCCGTTCGACCTGGCCGCTGACCTCCGCGTCGTGGGTCACCACGACAACTGTGACGCCGTAGCGCCTGTTGACGTCCCGCAGCACGCCGAAGACCTCCGCTGACGTGGCGGCGTCCAGTTCGCCGGTCGGTTCGTCGGCGAGCAGGACCCGCGGCTGGTTGGCCAGCGCCACAGCTATCGCCACCCGCATCTGCTGCCCTCCGGAGAGTTGCCCGGGGCGCCGGTCCGCGCAGTCGGCGACTCCGAGGCTGTCCAGCAGTTCGGCCGCGCGCTCCCGGCGCTCCTTCTTCGCGGTCCGGGCCGCCGTCATCGGCAGGTCCACCATCTCCCGTGCCGTCAGGTAGGGGATCAGGTTGCTCGCCGTCTGCTGCCGTACGAACCCGACGGTGTGCCGGCGGTAGTCCACCCGGTCCGCGCGGGACATCGCCAGCAGGTTCCACTTCTCGACCCGGACGCGCCCGGCGGTGGGGGCGTCGATGCCGGCCAGGATGGAGAGCAGCGTCGACTTGCCCGACCCGGAGGCGCCGACGACGGCGACCAGCTCACCACTCTGCACGGCCAGGTCCAGGCCCTGTAGCGCCTGCACCTCGATCGAACCGGTCTGGTAGATCCGCACCAGGTTCTCGCAGACGATGAGCGCGTCCCGGCCGAACTCGGGCGTCCGCGCGGATGGTTGCGGCAGGGACAGCGGTGTGCTGGACATTGCGAGCAGTTTCGCAATCCGCGGCTCCGTTGACCATGCCCCGGGGCGGCTTTTCTGCGTTCCGGGTGAGCATCTGCTCCGGGAACGTGTCAGCGAGCGGGCGGCCCGGTCAGAAGATCAGCAGCCGGACCTCGGCCACCGGCCGGAAACCGAGGCGGCGGTAGACCGCCTCGGCGATGGGTGACGAGGTGAGCGGGCGCCGATGTCGGCTATGCCGTTGCGGAGAGCAGTGCCTCGGCGAGGTCGGTGCGGGCGCTGAGCAGGCTCCGGCCCCGCCGGTGGGTCACCACCAGACCGGCCGCGCGCAACGCGGTGAGGTGCTGGGAGACGCCGCCGGGTGACATCCCGCTGCGACGGGCCAGCTCGGTGGTGCTCGCCGGCCCGATCAGTTCGGTGAGCAGCCGGGCCCGCCCGCGGCCGAGCACCGCGGCCAGCGCGTCCGGGACGCCGGTGGGCCGCTCCCAGAGGGTGCCCAGCCCACTGGCGGGGTAGGCGAGCTGCGGCGCGTCCCCGGCGGACACGCTCAGCACCGACGGCCAGACGAAGACCGACGGGACCAGCACCAGGCCCGGGCCGTCCGCGACGTCCGGGGCCAGGCAGTGCCGCTGCGCGACGACAAGCGTGTCGCCCTCCCACCGGACCTGCCGGTGCAGATCGTTGAGGAGCACCGCAGCGCCGTCCTCGGCGAGCAGCCGGGCGCGTGCGGTGACATCGGCGTCGAGCAGCAGCCGCAGTCGCGGCCAGTGCGGGGCCAGGGCGATCCGCCAGTACGCCTCGATCTCCTCGCTGAGGCGGCGCAGCCCGGCCGGCGGGTCGACGTACAGGGCGGCCAGCGCCGGCGTCCGGTCGCCCGGATACAGGTCCAGGTGGGCGCGGACGACGCTGGCCGGGGTGGCCCGCAGGGCGGTCAGTTCGGCGGCCAGATCGGGGTTGAGGTTGGCCGGCGGAGGGGTGAGGAAGTCGGCCAGGTAGCCGGGCGGGGTCGGCACGAGCTGCCAGAGCAGCCCACCGTCCGCCTCGATCAGACCCGCCTCGACCAGCTGTCGACGTACCCGGCGTACCCAGGGCAGGTGGACCGCGTGGTCTCCGGGGTCGCGCAGCACGCGGACGCTCGCGACGACTTCCCACAGGCAGGAGACGGCGAACCGGATGCGAGCGACGGCGCCCGCCGACATGCTGATGGCGACCACGGCACCCCCCGGTGGTTTCAGCTGGCGCTAAAACATTACCGGCGGTCGCGGGGCCGGCCGAGACTTGCCGCGTGAGCGAACACCACACCCGAGCCGAACTGTTCCGATCCCTGCACACCCCCGGGTCACCGCTGGTCCTGGTCAACGCCTGGGATGCCGCGAGCGCCCGCGTCGTTGCCGCCGCCGGCGCCCGCGCGGTGGCCACCACCAGCGCCGGCGTCGCCTGGAGTCTCGGGGCGTCCGACGGAGACATCCTCGGCCGCGACGCGGCCGTCGACCTGGTCCGCCGGATCACCGCCTCGGTGTCGCTGCCGGTCACCGCGGACATCGAGTCCGGGTACGGGATGACACCGGCGGAGGTCGGCGTGACCACCCGGGCCGTGCTCGACGCCGGTGTCGTCGGCGTGAACATCGAGGACGCCCGACGCGAGGGCGGCCCACCACTGCGCGACGTGCCCGACCAGTGCGCCCGGATTGGCGCGGTGCGCGGCGCGGCCGACGCCGCGGGTCTGCCGCTGTTCGTCAACGCCCGGATCGACACGTTCCTCAGTGGCGCCGACGACGTCGCCGAGACCCTGGACCGGGCCACCGCCTATCTCGCCGCCGGCGCGGACGGCATCTTCGTGCCCGGGGTGGTCGACCCGGCGACCATCGGCGCGCTGGTGCGGGCGGTGCCGGCGCCGCTGAACGTGCTCGCCGGGCCGGGTGCGCCGCCGGTGGGGGACCTGGCCCGGCTCGGTGTGGCCCGGGTGAGCCTCGGCTCGTCGATCGTGCAGGCCGCGTACGCGGTTGCCCGCCGGGCGGCGGACGAGGCCCTCGGTGCGGGCACGTACGACGCGCTGGCGGACGCCCTCGACTACGGCACGCTCAACGCCCTCATGCGGTGAACGGGGCGGGCAGCGTCAGGTGTCTCCCGTGGCGCGGGGGGCACGGACAACGCCGGGCCGGCCGCCTCTGTCGAGGTGGCCGGCCCGGATGTTCCGCTAATTCCGTCAGTGGTCGCCGGTGTCGTGTCACAGCGGCGGGGCGATGTCCCGCCGCTCCTCGACCCGGCGGTACTCGACCGGCTCCTCGACCCGGCGGTACTCCACCGGCTGCTCGGTGGCCACGGGAACCGCCTGGCGACGGCGACCCCAGATCAGCGTGGTCATGATCAGGCCGAGCACGCCGGCGCCCATCAGGATCCAGCCGACCACGTCGAGGTCGATGCCGCCGACGCTCGCGTCGAGCGCGAAGGTGAGGATCGCGCCGAGCGCGATCAGGAAGATGCTGGTGCCGATACCCACGACAGCCTCCTTAGGGGGTGTGGTGCGCTGTCGAGGTCCCTCAGTACCCCGGCGGCGACCAGCGCAATCGTCGCCGCCCAGGGTCGTGCGCCCGCCGATCTTGGCATCGGGTAGAGTTTGCCGCGTCGCCGACGTTCGTCGGGGACGTGCGGACGTAGCGCAGCTGGTAGCGCATCACCTTGCCAAGGTGAGGGTCGCGGGTTCGAATCCCGTCGTCCGCTCGCGATTTCGCCTCGACGGGCTTGAGCTCCCGGATCGGGCGGAAACCACGGGCGATTGGCGCAGTGGGAGCGCGCTTCCTTGACACGGAAGAGGTCACTGGTTCAAACCCAGTATCGCCCACCAGTAAAGAACGGCTCGTCATCGCATCCTCGATGACGAGCCGTTCTTGCCGTGCTGACACCACCGAGGCCCCGACGCCCGGCAGACCGCGGCAATCCGGTTGTGACGCCGGTGGGTCGTTGCGAGACTCGGTCCCGTGCCTGCCCCGGACCGTTTCCGCGCCGCCGTACGCGTCTGGGCGGCCGGCGGTCCGGACGCTGCGACCGCCGCCGACACGGCCCGGGAGTCGGCGGCCGGCCTGCGTACCGTCGTGCTCGTCGAGGGGGTCAGCGACCAACGTGCCGTGGAGGCGCTGGCCGAACGACGGCACCGCGATCTGGCCGCCGAGGGGGTGTGCGTGGTGCCGCTCGGAGGCGCGATGAGCGTCGGTCGGTACCTGCGGCTCTTCGGCACGCAGGGCCTCGCCGTGACCGTGCGGGGGCTGTGTGACGAGGCCGAGGAGGGCTTCTTCCGCCGGGGCCTGGAGCAGGCGGGTTTCGGTGCCGGCCTGAGCCGGTCGGCGATGGAGGCGCTCGGCTTCGGTGTGTGCGTGACAGACCTGGAGGACGAGCTGATCCGCGCGCTCGGCAGCGACGGCGTCGAGCGGGTCATCGCCGAGCAGGGCGACCTGGCCCGCTTGCGCGTGTTCCAGAACCAGCCCGCCCAGCGCGACCGCTCGGTCGAGCGGCAACTGAGGCGCTTCCTCGGGACGATGAGTGGCCGCAAGGCCCGCTACGCGGGGGCGCTCGTGCGCGCTCTCGACCCGGGCGCCGTGCCCCGCCCGCTGGACCTGCTGCTCGCCAATTGACCGGCCCGAGCCCGGTAGCCGGCCCGAGCTCGGGTGCCGGCCCGATCCGGCAGCGCCTGGACGTTGGGGCGGGGTTCTGCCGAGGGCAGATCCGCTCGCGGTGAACAGGAACGCCACGCGACGCAGCCACCCGGCAGGGTGGAGCACATGAGATTGCTGGTGTTGGGCGGTACGGGTTTCGTGGGCGGCGCGACTGTCGCCGAGGCGGTTCGCCGGGGCTGGTCGGTGACGGTGTTCAACCGGGGGCTGCACGGGGCGGTCCCGCCGGGCGTACACCGGTTGCGGGGTGACCGGAGCGCGCCGGACGGGCTGGCGGCGCTCGCGGACGGCGAGTGGGATCTGGTGGTCGACACCTGGGACGGCGCTCCGCGCGCCGCGCGCGACGCTGCCCGTGCCCTGGTCGACTCCGTCGGGCACTACACCTACGTGTCCAGCGGCTCGGTCTACGCCGACCCGGTGGTGCCCGGCTCGGACGAGACCGCGCCGGTGGCCGACGCCGACCCGGACGCTGTCGACGGCGACTACCAGCACCTCAAGGCGGGGGCGGAGCGGGCGGTGCGGGAGGTCTTCGGTGACCGCGCGCTGATCGCCCGGGCCGGGTTGATCCTCGGGCCGGGGGAGGACATCGGCCGGCTGCCCTGGTGGCTGAGCCGCACGGCGCGGGGCGGCGACGTGCTCGCCCCCGGCCCGGCCGAGCTGCCGATCCAGTGCATCGATGTGCGCGACCTGGCCGGCTGGATGCTGGACCAGGGCGCCCGACGGCGGGGCGGGACGTTCAACGCGGTCAGCCTTCCCGGGCACTCCACAATGGGTGAGCTGCTCGGCGAGTGCGTGGCCGTCACCGGTTCCGGCGCCCGGCTGCGCTGGACCGACCCCGAGTCCATCCTCGCCGCCGGGGTGGAGCCGTGGAACGAGCTGCCGATCTGGTTGCCGCTCGGGCATCCGTACCGCTGGCTGCTGGAGCGGGACACCAGCCGGGCCCACGCGGCGGGGTTGACCTGCCGGCCGGTGGCCGAGACGGTGGCGGACACGTGGCGGTGGCTGCGGGAGGTGGGCACGGTCCCGCCGCGCGCCGGCAGGCCCGGCCGCGGTTCGGTCGGCCTGGACCCGGCCCGGGAGGCCGCGCTGCTCGCCGCCACCGAGCCGGCGGCGAGCTGACCGGCGGTCGCCGGCTCATTTGTGTGAAGCGATCGACGGCCATTGTCCGGTGACGGCGGGTGCGGCCGCAGTGATCATTGCGGGCTAGTACCCCATTTGTTATCACGGGCGGTAGCGGACATAGACAAACCTCTTAGCCAGTCCTACAGTTCGGCCGACTAGTTCTCATCAGCACGGGGGAAACGTGATGACCACTGGCCGCTGGCTGCTGCCTGCCCACCTCAAGAGACGCTCCCTACTCGTCGTCGCAAGCGCGGTCGCGCTTGTCGGCACATCCGTCGCGGTGCCCGCGCAGGCCGCACCGGCCGCGGCGCCGAAGCCGTCGACAGGCATCTCCGAGGCGGCCGACTCCGCCTCGGCCTCCGCCGCCGCCCGCCGCTCCGGTGAGCGGGTGGAGGTCGCGTCGGCGCGCACCGAACTGACGCAGGTGTTCGCCAACCCGTCCGGGGGCTTCACGGCAGAACTGGCGGTCGTGCCGCAGCAGGTCAAGCGCCCCGACGGCTCGTGGGCGGTCGTCGACCTCGCGCTCCGTCGGGGTGCGGACGGCTGGCGGCCGACGGCGTCGGTAGCGGACGTGCGGTTCTCCGACGGTGGTGATGCCGCCGCGGTGGTCCTGTCCCGCAACGGCAGGTCGTTCTCCCTGTCCTGGCCGGGTGGTCTACCCCGTCCCTCGGTGTCCGGTGACTCGGCCACCTACGCGGACGTGCTGCCCGGCACGGACCTGGTGCTGCGGGCCACCCGGACCGGGTTCACCCACGTCCTCGTGGTCAAGACTCCGGAGGCGGCGGCGAACCCGCGTCTGCGGGAACTCCGCTTCGACCTGGGCGGCGACGCCCGGGTGGTGCGGGGTCGGGACGGTCGTCTGTCGGCCCTCGCCGGCGATGAGGTTCTCGCCGCCGCCGACAGCGCCGTAATGTGGGACTCCCGCGCCGGTGTCGCGCCGTCGGGCCAGCGATCGGCGACGTCCTCGGCCGGGGACGCCACGTCGGCGGGTGGGTCGTCGTCCGACCTCTCGTCGTCGGCGGCGCCGGGTGACGGAGCGCGCGTCGCGGCCGTCAACGTCGGCGTCGACGGCGGTGACCTGGTCCTGCGCCCGGACGCCGCGCTGCTGGCGCCGGCCGGCGCCACCTTCCCGGTCTACATCGACCCGGCCTGGTCCACCGGCAAGTCGCGGTGGGCGTACTCGACGAACAACAACAGCAACAACACGGACACCTCGGTGGCCCGGGTCGGTCGTGACCCGGAGTCCGGCAAGCTGTACCGGTCCTACTTCGACTTCCCGTTGACCAGCGTGCGGGGCAAGCACATCGAGTCCGCGTACGTGCAGATGAAGCTGGACCACTCCTGGTCGTGCGGCAACACGCCGACCTACATGTACCACTCGGGCGGCATCGCCTCGACCCCGCGCACCAACTGGGCGCCGAAGCTGATCGGCCTGAAGTCCTCGGTCAGCTCACACGCCAACGAGGGCTCGGGATGCTCCGACTCGCCGCAGCCGGACATGACCGTCAACTTCCAGGGGTCCGCGGTGACCAGCGTGATCCAGTCCTCCGCGACGAGCAACGCCACCAACATCACCTTCGGCTTCTGCGCGTGCAGCGCCACTGACGGGTCGGGCGAGTCCACCACCGACCGGTGGAAGAAGTTCTTCCCCGGCAACGCCAAGCTGGTGGTCGACTTCGACGCCATCCCGGGCAAGCCGACCAATCTGCAGGCCGCCGGTGTCGCCTGCCCGGTCAACACGACGCTCGTCATCGGCACCCTGAAGCCGACGTTCTCCGCGATCTTCCCGGACGCCGACAGCACCCAGGCGCTGTCGACCGGGTACGAGTGGGTCCAGGTGCCCAGCAACGGCGTGATCGATGCGTCGACCCCGCGCCGGTCGGCTCCCGCCGGGGCATCCGTCCCCGCCGGAGGCCGATCGACGACTGCCGCCGTGACCGCCAGCGAAGGTGTGACGTACGCGTTCCGCGCCAAGGCCACCGACCCTGCCCCGTACAGCCGGACCAGCGTCTGGTCGGACTGGTGCAAGTTCATGGCGGACACCAAGGTCCCGCCGGTGACCGCGACGCTGACCTCCGGGACAGCGATGCCGGGCAGCACGGCGACCTTCGTGATCAGGTCCACCGACACCACTGTGACGAAATTCCGGTACGGCTGGGTCGACCCGCCCGTCACCGAGATCGCGGCGAGCAGCGGCACGTGGACAGATCCGCCGAACCCCACTGTCAACGTGAAGCAGGCGACGGTGTCGCTCGTGGTGCCCAAGTACGGATTGAACACTCTCTTCGTGTCGGCGACCGACGGCGCCGGCAATGTCGGCCACGGTTCGCGGGAGTTCACCGCGCTTCGGCCGGCGCCCGCGGCGGCCCGCTGGGGTCTGGAGACCTACCCCGGTGTCACGGCGTCGGAGGCGCTCGATGACCGGCAGCAGTCGCCGCCCTCCGGCAGGACCCCGCTGTCCTCGGGCAGCGTCTCCTGGACCGGTGACCTGCGGCTGATCCGTGGCGAGACCGCCTCGTTCAACGGCACCTCGTCCAACCTGGCCACCTCCGGACCGGTGGTGGACACCACGAAGTCGTTCAGCGTCGCGGGTTGGGTGCGCCTCGGGGCGCTTCCCACCACGGCGGACATGGCGGTCGCCGCCCAGGCCGGCACCAGCACCGTCGGGCTCCAGCTGGGCACCCGGCTGGAGGGTTCCCCGGCGACGCCGCGCTGGTCGTTCATGATGAAGGACAGCGACCTGCAGACCAGTTCCACCCGCGCAGCGGTCAGCTCCGCCCTGACAACTGCTGACGTCGGACGGTGGACGCACCTCGCCGGTGTCTACGACAAGACCGCCGGGAAGATCCGGCTCTACGTCAACGGCACACTCACCGCCGAGACGGATCGGACCGCGACCGCGTGGAGCGCCGGCGGCCCGTTCAGCCTCGGGCGGGGCTGGGCCTCGGGTGCCCCGGTGAACTGGCTGAAGGGCAACCTGGCCGACGTGCAGGTGTACGACCGTGTCCTGGTCGACCACGACTTCACCGGTCAGCTCGCCGAAGATCCGGATTCCGGGGGCTTCGACGAGCCGGGAATGCTGTCGGCGATCAGAGTGGGTGAATGGGGCTTCGGCAACGGCATGGCGTGTTACGTGGAGTCGACGGACCCCACCCTGTGCAGCGCGCCGGAGGACGGCCAGTTCGGCCGCAGGCTGGCCCTGACTGCCGGCGCCGACTTCGGCTCCCTCTCCGATGACAAGTTCCTCTCGCTGGACCGGCAGGGCATCGACGACCCAGCCCAGGAGACCGTGGAGTACGGGCGCTCGCAGGACAATCTCGCCGAGCCGCAGAACCCAATCTGGCAGGACGGCCGGGTGCTGCGTACGGACCAGTCCTTCTCGGTGTCCGTCTGGGTGCGACCCGACGCGCAGGCACTGGGCACCATGACCGCCGTCAGTCAGGCCGGCACCAAGCAGTCGGCGTTCTACCTCGGCCAGCGCGCCATCGCGGTCGGCACCACCACCGAGTACCGGTGGTGTGTCAGCGTCTTCGGCGTCGACTCCGATGTCACCACGGGTCAGACCGCGGCGGTTCCGATGGCGTCGAGGGCCCTGACGGAGGACGACTGGGCTCGGTGGACGCATCTGGTCGCTGTCTATGACGCGTCCCGACGCGAGATCCGGCTGTATGTCAACGGGAAGCAGGAGGGCATCAAGAGTTTCAGCACCGGCACCTTCACCGGTGCTTTCGACGCGACCGGTCCGCTCGTTGTCGGTGCCGCCCGTTTCACTCCGTCGGGAAGTACGCCGCGGTGGTCCGACCTCTGGCGGGGCGACATCGACAAGCTCGGCCTCTACCAGGGCGCGCTTACCGACGTGGCGGTCAAGACGCTCTTCGACGCGGAGTCGCCGGCGTCGGTGGAAGCACCCGAGGACTGACCGCACTCCGGCCCCTGACCCAACCCCGCACGTCGACCTCGTCCGTGGAGGCATGGTGACCCCCTACCCAAAAACTCGTCGTCAAACTCTGCATATGCCGCATAACGTCGGCAAGGCCCTCCTGGCCGGACTGCTCAGCACCGCCTTGGTAATCATGGGAGCGTCGGTTCCGGCGCAGGCCGCGCCGGGCGGCCCCAAGCCCGGGACCGGCCAACGAGAGAAGCTCGACAAGGACGGCGGCCCGGCGGTCGGTCGTGCCCGGACGACGAAGGCCGTACCGAACGCCAAGCCTGCCGCGCCCGTGTGGCCCGGCCCGGGCAGTGCGACGGTGACCCTGCTGACGGACGGCGCGGCAGGCGCGGCAGGTCAGCGCCGCTCCTCGTCCTCGGCGGTGCCCGCTGGTGCCCTGCCGGTGTCGGTCCAGCGGGCGACCGGCCCCGCAGGCGCCCGGACCTCGGCGGTCTCCGTTCAACTGCTGGACCGCGCGGCCGTGCCGGCCCGGTGGCGCGACGGACTGATGTTGCGGATCGGCGACGCCGGTCAGGCCGCCGCCCGGTCAACGACACCCGCTCAGCCCGGCGCGGCCACCGTCTCGGTGGACTACCGCGGTTTTCGGGACGCCTTCGGTGGCGACTGGGCATCCCGGCTGCGGCTGTGGCAGGTCCCGGAGTGCGCACTGCGCGACCCGCAGCGGGCCGAGTGCGCGGCCAAGCCCCTGATCTCCACGAACGACGGCGCCTCGGTGACCGCCGACGTGCCGGTGGCCGCCGACAGCGCGGCGGCACGGACCGCCGGGCAGGCCGGGACGCTCGTCGCGCTCGCCGCGGGCAGCTCGGGTCCGGAGGGTGACTTCTCCGCGACCCCGATGGCGGCCAGCGCCACCTGGTCGGCGGGCACGTCGACCGGCGGCTTCTCCTGGTCGTACCCCATGCGGATGCCGCCGGGCATCGGCGGCCCGGCACCGAGCCTCGGCCTCTCCTACAGCTCGGACGCGGTCGACGGCCAGTCCGACGCGTCGAACAGCCAGCCGTCGTGGGTCGGTGAGGGCTTCAGCCTCTGGTCCGGCTACATCGAGCGCAGCTACGTGCCGTGCGCCGACGACATGAGCGGCGGCAACAACAGCTCCAACCGCACCGGGGACCAGTGTTGGCGCTCCGACAACGCGACGATGTCGCTGAACGGTCGGGGTGGCGAACTGATCTTCGAGGCCGGCAAGGGCTGGCACAGCCGCAACGAGGACGGCACGAAGATCGAGAAGTTGACCGGCACCGCCAACGGTGACGACGACGGTGAGTACTGGAAGGCGACCACGCCCGACGGCACGCAGTACTTCTTCGGCCGCAACACGCTGCCCGGCCAGAGCGCCACCACCGAGTCCGCCTGGACCGTCCCGGTCGCCGGCAACCACGCGAACGAACCGTGCAACGGCTCCTCGTTCGCCTCGTCGTTCTGCAACCAGACCTGGCGGTGGAACCTCGACTACGTCGTCGACCCGCGCGGCAACACCCTGTCGTACTGGTACGAGAAGGAATCCAACTACTACGCCAAGCTCGCCACCTCCACCAACAAGGCGTCCTACGTCCGCGGCGGATCGCTGCGGCGGATCGACTACGGCACCTGGGACCGCAGTTCCACCGACCGCTCGGTCAAGCCCCTGGCCCAGGTCGTCCTCGACGTCGCGGACCGCTGCGTGACCGACTGCTCGAACCGGGGCAACTGGAAGGACGTCCCCTGGGACCAGGAGTGCACGTCGGCCGCGGCGGACTGCAAGGAGAACTACGGTCCGACGTTCTGGACGACCAAGCGGCTCTCGACGGTCACCACGCGCGTCTGGGACACCACGAAGACCACGCCGGACTGGCAGCCGGTGGACTCGTGGACGCTTACGCACTCCTACCCGCCGGTCGGTGACGGGAGCGATCACGCGGGCATGTGGCTGACCTCGCTGGTGCACAGGGGCCTGGTCGGGGGCACCGTCGTCATACCACCGGTGACCTTTGAGCCGGTGTCGATGCCGAACCGGGTGTTGACCAAGAACAACACCAGCAACAACCGGATGCGCATCGGCAACATCTTCACCGAGACCGGAGGGCAGATCCAGGTCACGTACAGCCAGGCCGACTGCAAGAGCAACAGCCTTCCGTCGTCCCCGTCGTCCAACACGCGCCTCTGCTACCCGGTGGTCGGCCCCGACCCGTACCTGCCCGGCACGGAGCTCACCGAGTACTGGCACAAGTACGTTGTCACGCAGGTGTCCGAGTCCGACATCAAGGTGATGGCCGGCGGCACCGACCACGGCCAGCCGGTGCAGAACACCTACTACACCTATCTGGGCGCTCCCGCCTGGCACTACGCCGATGACAACGGGCTGGTGCAGCCGAAGCGCAAGACCTGGAACCAGTTCCGCGGCTTCGGTCAGGTGGAGGTCCGAAAGGGTGACGCGCCGGCCCAGACGCTGACGCGTACGACGTTCCTGCGCGGCATGCACGGTGACCGGGCGGCGCCGTCCGGCGGCACCCGTAGCGTCACCGTCGGCGCCTCGCTCGGCAGCGAGACCGTGTACGACGAGGACCAGTTCGCCGGGATGGTCCGTGAGCAGGTCGTCTACAACGGCGTCGAGAACAAGCCGGTCAGCAAGACGGTCAACGTGCCCTGGCGATCGAAGGCGCTCGCGACCCGCACCATCAACAAGGACGTGGTCTCCGCCCACTACACGAACACCCGGGTCACCTACGAGGCGGTGGCGTTGGGAGTCAACGGGGCATCCGGCTGGCGGACCGGACGTACGGTGACGGACTTCGACGACGACTACGGCAGCACGAAGTCGGTCCAGTCCGATGGCGACGTCGGCAAGACCGGTGACGAGACGTGCACGACCTACCTCTACAACCGCAACACCGGCGCGAACCTGCTCGAGACGGTCAAGCAGATCACCGTCAAGGCCCTGCCGTGTGCCACCGCCCCGACCAGCCAGGACGACATCGTCGCGGACGAGCGGAAGTTCTACGACGGCGCGACGAGCGTCGACGCCGCGCCGACCCGGGGTGAGGTCACCCGGATCGACCGGCTGGGGGACTGGTCCGCCGCCGGCGGCACCGTCTGGCAGACCATCAGCCAGGCCACCTTCGACGCCTACGGGCGTCCGGCGACCGCCACCGATGCCCGTGGCCGCACGGTGAAGACGGTGTACACCCCCGCGACCGGTGGACCCGTCACGAGCGTGACCACCCGGACGCCGGACCCGAACGGCGGCACCGTCGACTGGGAGAACACCATCGAGGTACGCCCCTACTGGGGTCAGCCCATCCGCACCAGGGACTACAACGGCAAGCAGGCCGACCTGGTGTACGACCCGATGGGTCGGCTCGCCAAGGGCTGGAAGGTCGGCTGGCCGCAGGCGGATCACCCGAACAGCCCGTCGGTCGAGTACACGTACTACTACGCGCCCAACCGGGACGCCTACCCGTACACGAAGAGCCGGGCTCTCAACGCCGGCGGCGGGTACCTGACGTCGTACGAGATCAAGGACGCCTTCCTGCGGCCCCGCCAGACGCAGGCCGCCGGGGTGGGCGGCGGCCGGGTCGTCACCGACACCCTCTACGACGCGACCGGCCGGGCCGTGACCTCCTACCAGGCCCACGCCGAGCCGGGCACGCCCGACGGCGCGCTCTGGTGGGAGCCGGAGTGGTCGGTGCCGGCGTTGTCCAAGGCGCTCTACGACAACGCCTCTCGCCCCACCGACCAGGTGTTCTTCGGCACCGACGGTGTCACCAACCTGGTCGAGAAGTGGCGGACCAGGACCGAGTACCTCGGCGACGCCACGAAGGTGACCCCGCCGACGGGTGGCACCGTCACCACCACCACTACCGATGTGCAGGGCCGCACGGTGGAGCTGCGGCAGCAGACCGACCGGACGCAGGTCACGCCGGACCACGTCACGACCTACGCCTACAACCGCAAGGGTCAGCTCACCCTCGTCAAGGACACCGCCGGGAACGAGTGGGTCAACACGTACGACGTCAAGGGTCGCCAGACGAGCGCGAAGGACCCGGACAAGGGCGTCACCACGACCACCTTCACCCAGTACGACCAGGTGGAGACGGTCACCGACGCCAACGGTGTGCTCGTCAACGAGTACGACTCGTCGGGGCGGCGCAAGGGTCTCTACGCCGGCAGCGTGAGCGCCGCCAACAAGCTGGCCGAGTGGAAGTACGACAAGCTCTACACCGGTCAGGTGGTTCGCGGGCAGCTCACCGAGAGCATCCGCTACGAGTCGGCCGGGTCCTCGAACGCCTACAAGTGGCAGGTGCGCGGCTTCAGTGACCGCTACCAGCCCACCGGCACCAACTACGTCATCCCGACCAACGAGGTGGCGAGTCTCGCCGGCACCTGGACCTACGGCTACGAGTACTCGCCCTACGACGGCAGTCCGACGGCTGTCACCTATCCGGCCGGCGGTGGTCTGACCACCGAGAAGGTGCAGACCACGTACGACTCGACGACCGGCCTGCCCACCGAGCTGACCACGAACCTGATCAACGTGGGTCGGTACGTGATCGGCCAGCAGTACACCCAGTACGGCGAGCCGACGCTCACCACCCGCAAGACCGACGGCGGCGTGTACGTCGAGGACAACACCTACTACGACCTCACGACCCGGCGCGTCGACCGGGTGACGGTCACGCCGGAGACCGCCGCCGGCACGGTGGTCGACACCGACTACGAACACGATGCCGCCGGCAACATTCTCTGGATCAAGGACACCCCGCAGGTCGGCGCCGCGGACACCCAGTGCTTCCGCTACGACGACCTGCGCCGGATGACCAACGCGTGGACGCCCAAGGCGGGTGTCGACTGCAAGACGGCTCCGAGCACGGCCAACCTGGGTGGGCCGGCGCCCTACTGGCACGAGTGGACCGTCGACGCGGTCGGCAACCGCAGCACGGAGAAGGTACACACGGCGGCGGGGGACACCACCCGTACCTACACGTCGCCGGCGAGCGGCAAGAACGCCGTACGGCCGCACTCGGTCACCTCGGTTCTCACCGAGGCGCCCGGTCAGGCCGCAGTCACCACCCAGTACGCCTACGACAACGTCGGCAACATGACCTGCCGGCCGGCGGCCGCCACGGCGAACAACTGCGCCAACGGGACCAACTCGCAGACGCTGAAGTGGAACACCGAGGGCAAGCTCGCCTCGGTGAGCGCCGGCGGGCAGACCGTCGAGACCAACATCTACGACGCCGAGGGCGCGCGTCTGATCCGTCGCGACGCCACCGGAAGCACGCTCTACCTGCCGGGCCAGGAGATCCGGCGCGACAACAACTCCGTCGTCACCGGCACCCGCTACTACAGCTTCGCCGGCAGGACGGTCGCCAACCGTACGCCGAGCGCCCTGACCTGGCTCTACTCGGACCACCAGGGCACCCAGCAGACCGGCGTCAACGCGGCGTCCCAGGCGGTCACCGTCCGCCGGCAGACACCGTACGGTGACCCGCGCGGCACCCAGCCGCAGTGGACGAACAGCAAGGGCTTCGTCGGAGGCGACAAGGATCCGACGGGTCTGACCAACGTCGGAGCCCGCCAGTACGACGCCGGTATCGGACGGTTCATCTCCGTCGACCCGGTGCAGGACCTCGCCGACCCGCAGCAGTGGAACGCGTACGCCTACAGCAACAACAACCCGATCACGTTCTCCGACCCGAGCGGCCTGCGAGCCTGCTCCGACGACGCCTGCGGTCCGGGCGCCGACTACGAGGACATGTACGGCAACTACGTCGAGGTCAAGGGCGACAACGACGGTTGCGGTGGTAGCTGCGGCGACGACGACTGGGCCGAAGCCCGCGCCGCGCACGAGGCCGGTGGCGGCAACGGCGGCGGCAGCAAGGGCGGCAAGGGCGGCGGCAAGAACGGTGGCCCCACCGACGAGGAGATCAAGCGGGCCAAGGAGGTCAAGAAGCAGAACGCCATCTCGATCATCATCCAGGCCGGCGGTGAGCTGCTGCTCGACTTCTTCGGCATCAACGACATCCTGGACTGCATCCACGGCGATCTGATGGCCTGTGCCTTCACCCTCGCCGGCATGCTGCCCGTGGGTAAGGCCCTCCAGTTCCTGCGCAAGGCCAAACCGATGGCCAAGACGATCACCAAGGCCGGCAGGGCGCTGTTGAAGTGGACCCAGGAGACGAAGTGGGCCGACGACGTCCTCAAGGCGGCCGAGAGCTGCCTGACGAAACGGCACAGTTTCGCGCCGGGGACGAAGGTGGTGCTGGCCAACGGCGGCTACAAGGCCATCGAGGAGTTGCGCGAGGGTGACCTGGTCCTCGCCACCGACCCGGAGACCGGGAGGACCGAGGCTCGCGAGGTCACCAGGACACACCGCAACGAGGACGCGGACCTGACGGATCTGACGGTCAAGGCCGACGGCGCCGAGGCGACGGTCATCAAGACCACCCAGCACCACCCGTTCTGGAGCGAGGACCGCAAGGACTGGATCGACGCGGCCGACGTCCAGGTCGGTGAGGCGCTGCGCGCGCTCGGCGGCACGGCGATCACGGTCCAGGCCGTGCGCTCGTACGCCGGACTGGAGGCGATGCACGACCTCACGGTCGCCGACATCCACACGTACTACGTGGTGGCTGGTGCCACGCCAGTCCTCGTGCACAACTGCGGCGTGGGACGGGATCTCCTGGGCAATGATGCCGACCACATCCTTGAGGGGCATGCGTGGCCGGGGTTGCCGGGGAAGTCTGCCTTCCCCAAGGAGTGGAGCGACGATGAGGTCCTGGACGCCGTCGCAGATGTGCTCACCGACCCGCAGAGTACGCGCAGCTGGAAGACCGGGTCCGCCCATTACGCTGAGAAGACCCTCCGTACGAGGAAGGGTGATCCCGCCGTTCAGGAGATAATCGGGGAGGTGCGAGGAGTGGTGATCGAGGTCCGTTTCGAACCACTTACCGGTAAGGTCCTCACCGCCTTCCCGAGATGATGAGGGCAATATGGAGAGATACCAATACCTGCGTTCTCTCATCTCGGGTCTTCTCGACGAATCTCCGTTGACGTCGACGGAGGTCATCGCCGATGTCCGTCATCTGATGAGCGTGGGCGAGGAGGAATTGGCCTTCGACACGATGTGCTCGTGGCTGTACGAGGATGATCTCCCGATCACCTCCGCCTACTACGAGCGTCTCGTGTCAGCCGCGAAGGAACTGGGAACGCTGAAGTCGATCAACAAGCTGGACGAGCTCATCGCGGACTAGTGGGGTTCGGGAGGCTGTTCGCCCGGCGGGCGTGCGGCGACCGGAGCAGCGGTCGGTGAGGTCGGGTGGGCTCTCGTGGTCAGCGAGCCCACCCGACCGATCACCGTCGGGGGCGAGCCTGAACCGCAGGCTCACCGGCTGCCGACGGGTTGGACCAGCACCTCGTCGACTCCCCGGCGCGGGGTGGGTCGGCCCGGCTGGCCGTACCCGATGCGCAGCACCATCTGCGGCGTGCCGAACCGCCCCAGCGACACCCGTAGCTGCTCCCGCGCGGTCGGCACCTCGATCGGCTGGGACAGCATCGACACGCTCAACCCGGAGTCGGTGGCGGTGAGCAGCACCCGTTGCAGGGCCTGCCCGGCGACCACCTGGTCGATGGCGGTGTTGCCGACCGAGCCGAGCACCCCCACCAGCGGTTCGGGTTCGAAGTCGCGCCCCGGCGCGCGGTCGCGCCCACCGAAGCCGCGCGCCGGCAGCACGTCCTGCGGCTCGTGCTGCGGGCCGCCCGCCGAGGTGGGTACGCCGTCCGGCGCGGGCTCATGCCGCAGCCACAGCTCCCGCTCGGCGCGGTACGCCGGGTCGCGCTCCAGCACCCGGTGCGCGCTGCGGGCGATCTCGCCGAACGCGTTCACCGCGCTCACGCCGACCAGCAGCTCCAGCCAGCACCCCTCGGCGCGGGCCGCGTCGCCGAGCCGCCACCGCGCGTCGGACGGCACCGGGTCCGGCCAGAACGGCAGCCGGTTGCTGTACCGGCGGGGGATGGCCACGTGCAGGCTCTGCTCGGCGGGTGTGGGCCGGCGCGGGATGTCCGGCACCAGCCGGGCCAGCAGATCCGGCTCGGACGGGTCCGGGCGCAGCCGCACCTGGGCGGGAACGCCGGCCACGGCCAGCGCGATCCGCAGGTTGAACAGGGCGGCGCCGCACGCGACCCGTACGCCCCAACCGCTCGGATCGGTCGCCGGCAGCCGGCGGGTCGGGTCGGCCAGCACCTCGATGCCGCCGTCGCGCAGCCGGAACCGCCACGGCTGCGTGTTGTGCAGTGACGGCGCCCGGACCGCGTCCGCGGCGGCGGCCCGCAGGTGGGCTGTGGTGTAGCCGATGTCCATGGCGGTGCTCCCTTCCGGTGGGCCGGCCGTCGAGCCGCGACGGCTGGCGCACTCCCACGGTCCGCCCACCGGGTGGGTGCCGAGCAGGGCCGTACGTCCCGATCCACCGGGCCCGACCGCCCGGGCCGAGACCACCCGGGTCGGGACCTCCCGGGTGGCGACCACCCGGAGCCCGGGCGGGTCGGGACCTTCGGCCCGTGCACCCGTCGCTCGGCACCTGTAGAAACGAGGGATGATCCGCGTCTTCCTCCTCGACGACCACGAGGTCGTCCGCCGTGGCCTGGCCGACCTGCTGCAGAGCAGCGGGGACATCGAGGTGGTCGGCGAGTCCGGCTCCGCGCAGGAGGCGTCCCGCCGCATCCCGGCCCTGCGGCCCGACGTGGCGATCCTCGACGCCCGCCTGCCCGACGGCAACGGCATCGACGTGTGCCGCGACATCCGGGCCGTCGACTCGTCCATCAAGGGCCTGATCCTCACCTCGTACGAGGATGACGAGGCGCTGTTTGCCGCGATCATGGCGGGGGCCGCCGGGTACGTGCTCAAGCAGATCCGCGGCACCGACCTCGTCGACGCGGTGCGCCGCGTCGCGGCCGGGCAGTCCCTGCTCGACCCGGCGATCACCACCCGGGTGTTGGAGCGCATCCGCAACGGCGTCGAGCAGCCGCGCGAGTTGAAGTCGCTCACCGAGCAGGAGCGGCGGATCCTGGAGTACGTGGCCGAGGGGCTGACCAACCGTGAGATCGCGGGAAAGATGTTCCTCGCCGAGAAGACGGTGAAGAACTACGTCTCCAGTGTGCTGGCCAAGCTCGGCCTGGAGCGCCGCACCCAAGCCGCCGTCCTGGCCACCCGGCTGCTGGGTAAGACGCCCTGACCCGGCCCGCGCCGGTCAGTCCCGCAGGGGCACCGACCAGCACAGCTCGGTGCCGTGCGGAACGGCCGGGCGGATCGTGAAGATGCCGCCGAGGCGGTCGGCGCGTTCCCGCAGGTTGACGAGGCCACCGCGGGCGGCGGCCGGGTCGCAGCCCACCCCGTCGTCGGTGACCGTCACGCTGACCTGACCGGCGTCGACGCGTACGGCCACGTCGACGCGGGTGGCCCGCGCGTGCCGGACGGTGTTGGACAGCGCCTCGCGCAGCACGGCGGTGAGATCCGGGCGGATGGTGTCCGGCACGGCGCTGTCCACCGGGCCGGTCACCTCCAGGTGCGGCTTGAAGCCCAGCGACTCGGCGGCCAGCTCGATGGCCTCGCGGATCTCGGTGCGCAGCGCGGCGGTCATCGGCGTCCGCAGCTCGAAGATGGTGCGCCGGATGTCGCGGATGGTGGCGTCGAGGTCGTCGACGGCCGCGTTGATACGTCTGGCGACCTCGGGGCGGGTCATCATCGGCGCGGCGCTCTGCAACTGCAGGCCGGTGGCGAAGAGTCGCTGGATCACCACGTCGTGCAGGTCGCGGGCGATCCGTTCGCGGTCCTCGAGGACCACCAGCAGCTCTCGTTCCTCCTGGCCGCGGGCCCGTTCCATGGCCAGCGCCGCCTGACCGGCGAAGCTGCCGAGCAGCGCCACGTCCTCGTCGCTGGCGCCGCCGCCGCGCTCGGGCCGGTGCGCCACGATCAGCACGCCGTGCAGAGTGTCGGCGGTGGCCAACGGCGAGACGATCGCGGGGCCGGTGTGCAGCAGCGCCGGCCACGGCGCGGCGTGGGCCAGGTCGTCCACCTGGTCGTGCCGGCCCTCGGCGACGGCCGCCCCGAAGCTGGTGTCGGCGGCCGGCAGGACCGCCCCGACCAGCGCCCGGGCCCGCTCGTCGACGCCGTCGACGACCTCCACGGTGAACTGCGCGGACTCGCTGTCGTGCAGCAGCACCAGCGCCAGCTCCGCCTCGGCGACCTCCCGGGCGCGTCGGGCGACAAGCGCCAACGCGTCGGTGCGGCGTACCTCACCGAGCAGCACAGTGGTGATCTCGGCGGTCGCGGCGAGCCAGCGTTCCCGCCGGTGGGCCAGGGCGTACAGGCGGGCGTTCTCGATGGCCACACCGGCGGCGGCCGCGAGCGCGACGACGATCTCCTCGTCGTCCTCGGTGAACTGCGCGCCGCCCTGCTTCTCGGCCAGGTAGAGGTTGCCGAACACCTGCTCCCGGATGAGCACCGGCACGCCCAGGAAGCTGTGCATGGGCGGGTGGTTGGCGGGGAAGCCGTAGGAGCGCGGGTGCTGGGTGATGTCCGGCATGCGCAGCGGGCGCGGATCGTCGATGAGCAGGCCGAGCACGCCCCGCCCGTGCGGCAGGTCGCCGATCTGCGCGTGCTGCTCGGGCGTGATGCCGTGCACGATGAAGTCGTGCAGCAGATGGTCCGGGCCGACCACGCCCAGCGCGCCGTACCGGGCGCCGACCAGCTCGCAGGCCGCCTGCACGATGCGGCGCAGGGTGGTGCGCAGATCCAGGTTGGTGCCGATGCCGACGACCGCGTCGAGCAGCGCCCGCAGCCGCTCCCGGCTGGTCATCACCTCCCCGACCCGGTCCAGCATCTCCTGGAGCAGTTCGTCGAGGCGGACCCGGGACAGGGGGCTCAGCCCGAGCGACGGCGTCACCGGGGACTCCGGGCGGGGCTGCGGAACGCTGCTGGTCACCGCGCGATCGTAGCGCCGGCGTACACCGTCGATCTGCCCCCGTCAGGCCCGCTCGCCGCGCACCGCTGAGGTGTCCACCACCTGCTCGCCGGACAGTCGCGGGGTGTGCGGTGGGCCGGCGTGTGCCGGGTCCGCGATCCCCATGCGCAGCACGAGGTACGGGTAGCCGATGCCGGCAAGCATCTGGCGCAGGGTCTGCCGGGTGCCCGGGACCTCCACCACCGCGCTGAGCGGCACCATCGACACGCCGAGTCGGGTGGCGGTCAGCCAGGCGGCGGAGAGGGCTTCACCGGCGCGCAGCCAGCTGTCCCGCTCGTCCTCGTCGCCGTGCAGCAGCGCGTACACCGCCGCGCGGTCGTGACCGGGGCCGACCGGCAGGCTGCCGGGGCGGCCGAAGTCGCGGGCCGGCACGGTCGTCTGCGGCGGCTGCTCGGGCAGCACCTCGGCCGGCAGGCCGGTGCCGGCGCCAGCCCGGCTGGTCCAGTACGCCAGTTCGGCGCGCAGCTCCGGGTCCTCGGCCTCGACCGTGTCGGCGTGCCCGGCCGTGGAGGCCAACTCCAGCACCTGGTCGCGGTCGAGGACCTGGAGTCGGCCGCCCTCGGCGGTGACCGCTCGCGCGATCTCCCCGATCGCGTCGGTGGGCACCGGCTCGTCGCTGACCGGCCGCCGGTCGGTGTGCCGCACCGACATGCACTGCACCATGCGCATGGCGTCCGGGTCGGCGGCCGTCCGGCTCAGGTCGGTCAGGCGTGCCAGCAGGCTGGGGTCGTTCGGGTCGGGCAGGCGCCGCACCACCGCGCGCCAGCCCTCGGCGGCGAGTGCCAGCCGGGCGTGGTGCAGGGCGGCGCCGCAGCTGATCGCCAGGAGTCGTCCCTCCGGATCGCTGGCGGTGAGCTGCCGGTCGGCGACCGTGTGCAGCTCCAGCGCGTCGGGGAGCACCCGCCAGCGCCACGGCTGCGTGTTGTGCACCGAGGGGGCGTGGCCGGCGGTGGTGGCGGCCTCCGCCAGCGCGGTCGTCAGCTGACTGTCCTGACTCATCGTCACGACCTTTCCGTCTCTGCCCATCGTGCCTCACCTGGCGTGGTCGCGCGGTGTGTTGCCGCTCCATCCTGCGGCATCGGCCGGGGGCGTGCAGGGGCCAGAGGTCCCGACCGCGGCGGGTCGTTGCGCCTCCCCGGACGGGCCGGCCGACACCCGTCGCGCCGCCGCCCAGGGCGGGAAAAACCCTGCGGTGTGCCGTCGAGGAGGGTCGTGGGCTGCGACGATGCGCAGGTGGCAGCCGAGTCGACCGAGTGCGTGCCGGAGCGGCCGGCCCGCAGCCGCATCCGGCGGTGGGGAACGTGGACGCCGCTGGTCGGGCTGGGCGTCGCGGTGCTGGCGGGCGCGGCGCTGCGGATCGCGGGCCGCCCCGGCGCGGCCGACCTGATCTGGGCCGCCGTCACGGTGGCCGCGCTGCTGCCCGCCGTCTGGTCGATGCTGCGGGCGTTCTGGCACCGGCACTTCGGTGTGGACGTGATCGCCGTACTGGCCCTGGCCGGTGCGCTCGGCGTCGGCGAGTACCTGGCCGGGGCGGTGATCGCCGTGATGGTGGCGACCGGACGGTCGCTGGAGGCGTACGCGCAGCGCCGGGCGACGCGCGACCTGCGGGCCCTGCTGGAGCGGGCCCCGCGTACCGCGCGTCGGCGGGGGCCGGGCGGCACGATCGAGGTGGTGCCGCTGGACCGGGTGGCGGCGGCGGATCGGCTGCTGGTCGGGCCCGGTGACGTGGTGCCTGTCGACGGGACCGTCGACGAGGCGGCCACGCTGGACGAGTCGGTGGTGACCGGCGAGTCGCGGCTGGTCCAGCGGGCGGCGGGCGAGGCGGTGGCCAGTGGCGTGGTCAACGCCGGCGCGGGGTTCGGCATGCGGGCGACGAAGAACGCGGCGGAGAGCACGTACGCGGGGATCGTCCGGTTGGCCGAGGAGGCGACAGCCCACCGGGCCCCGATGGTCCGGCTCGCGGACCGGTACGCCGCCGCGTTCGTACCGTTCACGCTGGTGCTGGCCGGGCTGGCGTGGCTGCTCTCCGGCGACGTGGTCCGGGCGGTGGCGGTGCTGGTGGTGGCCACCCCCTGCCCGCTGCTGCTGGCCACCCCGATCGCGATCGTGTCCGGGTTGTCCCGGGTGGCCCGGCGCGGGGTGCTGGTCCGCGACGGTGGCGCGTTGGAGCTGCTCGGACGGGCCCGGACGCTGCTGGTGGACAAGACCGGCACGTTGACCGCCGGCCGCCCGCGTACCGCCGAGACGGTGGTCGCGCCGGGCGGTGACCGGGACGAGGTGCTGCGGCTCGCCGCGTCGGTGGAGCAGCTCTCCCCGCACGTGCTGGCCAGCGCCCTGGTCCGGCACGCCCGCGAGCGGGGGCTGGCGCTGACCGAGCCGACCGGGGTGACCGAGGAGCCGGGGCGCGGCGTCAGCGGCCGGGTCGACGGGCGGCTCATCCGGGTCGGGCAGCTCGCCGGCGCGCTGCCCGAGTGGGCCGACCGGGCGCGGTCCCGCACCGAGCTGGCCGGCTGGTCCGTGGTGTGGGTCAGCGACGACAGCGGCCCGCTCGGCGCGATCCTGCTGGAGGATCCGGTACGCCCCGACGCCCGCCGGACCGTACGCCGGCTGCGCGCGGCGGGGCTGCGGCGCATCGTGATGGTCACCGGCGACCGGCCGGCGACCGCCGCGCAGGTCGCCGAGGCCGTCGGTGTGGACGACGTGCTCGCCCGCTGCACGCCGCAGGAGAAGGTGGGCCGGGTCCGGGCGGAGGCCGACCGGGCCGTCACGGTGATGGTCGGTGACGGGGTGAACGACGCCCCGGCGCTGGCTCAGGCGCACGTCGGCGTAGCGATGGGCGCTACGGGCGCCAGCGCCTCCGCGGACGTGGCGGACGCGGTGCTCACCGTGGACCGGCTGGACCGGCTCGCCGACGCGGTCGAGATCGCCCGCTACGCACGCCGGATCGCCGTGCAGAGCGCCACCGTCGGGATGGGCCTCGCGGTGCTGGCGATGCTCGTGGCGGCGGTCGGCCGGCTGCCCCCGGTCGCCGGCGCGTTCCTCCAGGAGGGCATCGACGTGCTGGTGATCCTCAACGCGCTGCGGGCCCTCGGTGGTGGGCTGCGCCGACGGGACGTCCCGCCGCGTACCCGGGAGCTGCTCGCCCGCTACGCCGGGGAACACCAGGAGGTACGCGATGTGCTGGCCGGGCTGCGCGACACCGCCGACCTGGTCGCCACCGAGCCGGCCTCCCCGAGGTGCCTGCCGGCGGTACGCGAGACGCACCGCCGACTGACCGAACGGGTGCTGCCGCACGAGGCCGCCGAGGAACGGCAGCTCTATCCCGCCCTGGCCGACCCGCTGGGCAGCGGCGAGGCGACCTCGACGATGAGCCGGGCACACGTGGAGATCCGCCGACAGGTCGACCTGCTGGGCGCGCAGCTCGCCCAGACCGCCGACGGCCGGCTGCGCCCGGATCAGGTGCCCGACCTGCTCGCCACCCTCTACGGGTTGGACGCGGTGCTGCGTCTGCACCTGGCCCAGGAAGAGGAGGAGTTCTTCTCGCTCGACCCGTCCGACCCGGTGTCCGAACGCCGCTGAGAGCTGCCGCTCAGCGTTCGCGGACGACCGCGACCGGGCAGCCGGCGTGCTGGATCACCTGCTGGCTGACCGAGCCGAGCAGCATCCCGGCCAGCCCACCCCGGCCCCGACTGCCGACCACCACCAACTGCGCGGACCGGCTCGACTCGATGAGCGTCCCGGCCGGACTGCCCGCGACGAGGTCGAGCGTGATGTCCAGCTCGGGGAACGTCCGCCGCCACGGCTCCAGCGCCTCCTCGACGGCGGCCTGCTCGTCCGGCGCTCCGGCCGCCCCACCGGGGCCGGGGGTCCAGGCGTGCAGCACGCGCAGCGGCACCCGACGTTGGGCGGCCCGCTCGGCCGCGAACCCGAGCGCCACCAGCGACGGCTCCGAACCGTCCACCCCGACCGCCACCGGGGCCGGTGGCCCGCTGGCGGTCCCGTCGCGGACCACCACGACCGGGCAGTGCGCGTGCGCGGCGACCGCCACCGCCGTCGACCCGGCCAGCAGCCCGCCGAACCCGCCGTGGCCCCGGCTGCCGAGCACCAGCAGCCCCGCGTCGGTCGAGCGCTCCTGCAACACCAGGGCCGGCGGCCCGTCGTACACCTCGCTGGTGATCGTCAGGCCGGGGTGCGCGGCGGTGGCGTCCGCCGCGGCCTTGCGGACCAGGTCGTCCGCCTGCCGCCGGGCGGTGTCGTCCGGCCAGACGCCGGGCGCCACGCCCGGACCGACCCAACTGGCAACTGTCAGCCACTCGAAGACGTACGCCAGCCGCACCGGCTGGCCGCTGTGCTCGGCCTCGGCCAGCGCCCAGGTAAGGGCCACCGACGCGTCGGTGGAGCCGTCGTAGCCGACCAGGATCTCCGCGTCCCGCACGTCGTCCTCCTCAGGGGTTCATCGGGTCGGTCTCGCGGACCCAGCGCCACTCGGCGACCCGGGGGTCGTCCTCACCGTGTTCGCGCGTGTAGTCGCGGGCGGCCTGGCGCGCGTCGACCATCTGCTGGCGCAGGTGCGCGGCGCGGGCGCCGAGGCCGGGCACCCGGTCGATGACGTCGATGACCAGGTGGAACCGGTCCAGGTCGTTGAGCATCACCATGTCGAACGGAGTGGTGGTGGTGCCCTCCTCCTTGTACCCGCGCACGTGCAGGTTGTCATGGTTGGAGCGGCGGTAGGTCAGGCGGTGGATCAGCCACGGGTAGCCGTGGTAGGCGAAGATGACGGGCCGGTCCGCGGTGAAGATGGTGTCGAACTCCTTGTCCGGCAGGCCGTGCGGGTGTTCGGTGTCCGGCTGCAGGCGCATCAGGTCGACCACGTTGACCAGCCGCACCTTCAGCTCCGGCAGGTGCTCGCGCAGCAGCTCGGTGGCGGCCAGTGTCTCCAGGGTGGGCACGTCACCGCAGCAGGCCAGGACGACGTCCGGTTCGCTGCCGCCGTCGCTGCTGGCCCACTCCCAGATGCCCAGGCCGCGCCGGGTGTGCTGGATCGCCTCCTGCATCGTCAGCCAGTTCGGCGACGGCTGCTTACCGGCCACCACGACGTTGATGTAGTGCCGGCTGCGCAGGCAGTGGTCCATGGTGGAGAGCAGGGTGTTGGCGTCCGGTGGCAGGTAGACCCGCACCACCTCGGCCTTCTTGTTGACCACGTGGTCGATGAAGCCCGGGTCCTGGTGCGAGAAGCCGTTGTGGTCCTGCCGCCAGACATGGCTGGACAACAGGTAGTTCAGCGAGGCGAGGGGCTGGCGCCAGGGAATCGCCCGGGTCACCTTCAGCCACTTGGCGTGCTGGTTGACCATCGAGTCGACGATGTGGATGAACGCCTCGTAGCTGGTGAACACGCCGTGCCTGCCGGTCAGCAGGTAGCCCTCCAGCCAGCCCTGGCACAGGTGCTCGGAGAGCACCTCCATGACCCGGCCGTCGGGGGAGAGGTGGTCGTCGCCGGGGACGGTGCGAGCGACCCACGCCCGGTCGGTCACCTCGAAGGCGGCGCCCAACCGGTTGGACGCGACCTCGTCCGGGCCGAACAGCCGGAACGTCTGCGGGTTGGCGGTGATCACGTCACGGATCCACGGACCGAGCACCCCTGTCGCGCCGGCCATCGGCTGGCCCGGCTCGGGGACGTCCACGCCGTAGTCGCGGAAGTCGGGCAGGGTCAGGTCGCGCAGGACCACGCCGCCGTTGGTGACCGGGTTGGCGCTCATCCGTCGATCGCCGCGGGGCGGCAGCGTCCGCAGCTCGTCGACCGGGGCGCCGGTGGCGTCGAACAGCTCCTCCGGCCGGTAGCTGCGCAGCCAGTGCTCCAGCTCGTCCAGGTGGGCGGGGTTGTCGCGGACGCCCGACAGTGGCACCTGGTGGGCGTGGTACGTGCCCTCCACCTGGGTGCCGTCGACCTCGCGCGGGCCCGTCCAGCCCTTCGGCGTCCGCAGCACGATCATCGGCCAGCGGGGGCGCTCGACGACACCACCGGAACGGGCCCGCCGCTGGATCTCGGCGATCTCGTCCAGCGCCCGGTCCAGCGTCGCGGCGAGGGTGCGGTGCACCACGGCCGGGTCGTCGCCGGACACCACGTACGGCTGGTAGCCCGAACCCCGCATGATGTCGAGCAGGTCGGCCTCGGGGATCCGGGCCAGCACGGTCGGGTTGGCGATCTTGTAGCCGTTGAGGTGCAGGATGGGCAGCACCGCGCCGTCGCGGGCCGGGTTCAGGAAGACGTTGGAGAGCCAGCTGCCGGCCAGCGGCCCGGTCTCCGCCTCGCCGTCGCCGACGACGCAGGCCACCACGAGGTCCGGGTTGTCGAACGCGGCACCGTAGGCGTGGCTCAGGGCGTACCCGAGCTCGCCGCCCTCGTGGATCGAGCCCGGCACGTCCGCCGCGACGTGGCTGGGAATGCCGCCCGGGAAGGAGAACTGCCGGAACAGCCGGGCCATCCCGGCCTCGTCGCGCGCCACGTCGTGGTAGCGCTCCGACCAGGTGCCCTCCAGCCAGGTGTTGGCCACGATCGCCGGGCCGCCGTGCCCGGGGCCGGTGACCAGCATGGCGTTCAGGTCCCGGGCGACGATCACCCGGTTGAGGTGCGCGTAGATCAGGTTGAGCCCGGGGCTGGTGCCCCAGTGCCCGAGCAGCCGTGGCTTGATGTCGTCGGGGGTCAGCGGCTCGCGCAGCAGAGGGTTGCCCAGCAGGTAGATCTGCCCGACGGTGAGGTAGTTCGCGGCACGCCAGTAGGCGTCCAGTCGGCGCAGCTCGTCTTCGGTCAGAGGGCTGTGCAGGTCGATAGCGGAATCCATGCTGCGTAAGCCTCTCGCGAAATCGGGGACGTCGCGTCCGGTGTCCCGGGTTCTCCCGGCCACGTCCAGCTTCATCGCCGCCGAGAGGATGGGGCAGGGCCGTTGACCCCCACTGGTGCGGACGTGTGTCCCGCCTGGCGCGATGGAGGCCGGTCCGCGAACGGCCCCACCTCCCGGCGCCGCCCCTCTTCCCTGACCGAGGGTAGTCGCGTCGGTGCGTCGACGGGGTCGGATCGGCGGTGCGTGAAGGCCGCCGGGGAACGTGGTCCGCTCTGGCAGGACCCGTCGGTAGGCCCACCTCGGCTTGCGCTGCGTGGCGTGGCCGGGCCGGAGAGACCAACGATTGTGATCGATTCGAGACTTGTGGATCTATGAACTTTACACAAAGATCATTGATGTAAAGAACTGACGACCGACAACTGACGACGGACCATCGACGTACGTCGAGGCGAGTGTCGGATCCCCTACGTGTCCCAGGTCAGACAGCGGGTGGGCCTGGAAGTCCGGCGCCATGATCTGTCGGAGTCGACTTCCCGATTACACCCTGCGCGCCATGATCGGACAGAGAGAAGTCCTCCATGCCTCATTCCCGTAGTCGATCATGGGTGCACAGAAATAGGCGGCACGGCACCCGTCTCACGGCGTTCTTCCTTGCGTTGGTGCTGGTCGTGGCCGGCTCCACCAATATTGGCGTGACCCAAGCGGCCGCCGCCCCTGCGGATGCCGCGTGCTCCGTGCACGGCTCGTCCTTCGACGTCAAGCCGGTCGAGGCGGATAGCGTAGGGCTGCGCGTGGGCTGCGCGCGCGACTCCGGGCAGTTCCGGCAGTTGGCCAACAATGACGACGATGTCGTGGCGATCCTGGACTTCAATCCTGTGCAGCGCCCTGAGCAATTTCAGGAGATACTGCTGCAAAGGGTAGCGGTCTTTCACCGCGACCAGACCCAAGCAGGGCTTCTTCTCAGCGAGTCTTTCGCGCGCCAAGCCCAAGAAAATGCGGCAGGCTATTACTCACCGCGGAGCGACATCACGTTCGGCGGAAGCATCCAGGCTTTCGGCAACAGCCTGGTGATCGTGGTGCCCAAGGGGGACGTCGGCGCTGCGGGCTTCTGGGATGGCTTCTGGAAGGCGCTTGTGGTCGGCCTCGTCCAAGCAGCGACAGTGATCCTGATCGGTGCCGTTTGCCTAGCCTTCTTCAACGTCGGTGCTCCCGCCGCTGCACCGTTCTGCGGTGCTGTCTCTGGAGCCTTCGCCGGAGCCTTCGGCGAGTTGACGAGCGCCGGCGTGGACGGACATCCGATTGACGCCGACGTCTGGGGCAAAGCGGCAGGCGCCGCGTTGTGGGGCGCTCTCGGCGGCGCCATCACCGGGGGTCTCATGCAAATCCTCTCCAAGAGCACGCGGCCGTTTATAGAAGAGGGCCAGAAGTTCTTGCAAAAATTGGCGACTCAGTTCCGTTTCTGGGAGACACCTCTTACTGCCATAGCCAACATACTCAACCCGAAAACTGCCGACACGATCTTCGAGACGGTCATGCGGTTCAGGCGGGGCGCCGGGTCAACGACAGAAGGGCCAGCCGGGGCTCTCAGGGTCATGGTGGTGGGCGATTCGATGTCCCAGGGTGCCGAGGGTGACTGGACTTGGCGCTACCGGCTGTGGGACTGGTTCAGAACTCAGAATGTCGCTGTCAACTTCGTCGGTCCCTACTACGGCACCACGCCCCCTACGGAAGCAACCGGTCCGACTCCGCCGCGTTTGCAAGGGGCTCCCGACCCTGGGGAGGGCATTCCTCGCGTCTGGGGGCAGTACGCCGCAGGAGCGCCGGCCTTCGACTCCGACCACTTCGCGGTCTGGGGCCGCCAAGCGGCGCAGGTCAAGAACGAAATCCGTACGCAGGTAGCGGAGCACAAGCCCGACCTGCTCCTGGTCGGGCTCGGGTTCAACGACCTGGGCTGGTTTGTCGACAACCCCGACGGGACCATCGCCAGCATGAGGACGCTGGTGAGCGAGGCCCGTGCCGCCAATCCCAACATCAAGGTGGCCCTGGCCAACATCCCTCAGCGCACCCGGCTCGGTATCAATCCAGATCTGCCAGCCAAGACGGATCGTTACAACACGCTGCTGGCCACCTCGATCCCGTCGTGGAGCACCAGCCAGTCCCCGGTGGCGTTGGTCGACTGGCGGGCGAACTACGCCTGCGGGCCCGACAGCTGTCCGGACGGTTACGACGGGCTGCACCCCAACGCCCGCGGCGAGTACAAGATCGCCCAGGCGTTCGAACGCACCCTCGTCAACAACTTCGGCATCGGCTCGAGCGTGCCCGCCATCCCCAACACCATTCCGGCGCGGCCGACCCCCGTGCCGAGAAACGTCGTCGTCGAGCCTGGCCCCCAGGGTCTCAAGGTGACGTGGGATGCGGTCTTCGGTGCCCACGGATACACCGTCCGGTCCCGTCTTGTCGGCTCCGCGGACTGGAGCGAGTCCAGGGCGGCGTCCAACCGCCACGACACGCTCTCTGTCCATGGCCTGAAGTGGGAATACCAGGTCCGCACCGACAACGGCGACACCGAGGACCAGAAATCCGCTTGGACGTCCCCGACGGCGCCCGTGGTGGCGAGCCCGACGGCTCCTCCGGGCCCGGCGCAGATCGTCACCCGGGCCACCAGCACCGGCTTCGACATCACCTGGGGCGAAACGGTCGGGACGGTCGAACGTTACGGGGTCATCTACTGGGACCAGGACGATCCGGGCGCATTCCTCAGCGCGGTGGGAATCAGGGGTCATGCGGCCCACATCGACGGTCTGACAGTCGGCCACCGCTATCTCGTCTCGGTATCGAGTTGGGACACCAGCGGCGGCGGAGGGGTGCCGAATCCCGGCCGCCCGGTCCTCGTCGGCGGCGGAACCCCCGCGGCGCCGAGCGGCCTGAAGGCCAATGCCCTCGACGCCTCAAGCGTCTACCTCACCTGGAACAAATCCACCGGTGCGGCCGGCTATCGCGTCTGGGTCCGCAACCCTCTCGATGGCAGCGAGATGACAGCGAGTGATCAGACGAGCATGGAAACGACCTGGGGCGTCGGGTTCCTGGTCTACGGTGCCTTGAACTACGAATTCTGCGTCACCGCCGTCAACGGTGCGTTGGAAAGCGGAATGTCCAACTGCGTGAAACCCGTGGGATCGTCCTGACCGTCGTGCTGTGGCGCGGTCGGGTGACCGCGCCACAGCCATGCCGCCACGGAATTGTCCGCCCCCGCGTCAGCTCTTGTTGAGACTGCGTGTCGCCGCCCCGGGTCAGGGCCGTTGGTCCCTCGCCGGACGGGTGTCAGGCCCGGTCAGTGGCATTTCAGCCAGACCGCGGACGACGACCACCGGGGCGGGGGAGTGGTAGAGCAGGGACTGGGCGACCGCGCCGAGCATGGCTCGTCCCGGTTCGTCGCCCCGGGCGGCGACAACCGCCACCTGGGCCGACCGGGACGTGTCGACGAGCACCTGCCCGGGGTCGCCGCGGACGACCCGGCACTCGGTGGGCACCCCGCTGTGGGGGTCGGCGTGGCGGGCCAGTGCCTCGCTGAGCTGTTCGGC
Organism: Micromonospora sp. NPDC049114; assembly: GCF_040648635.1. NCBI lineage: Bacteria > Bacillati > Actinomycetota > Actinomycetes > Micromonosporales > Micromonosporaceae > Micromonospora > Micromonospora sp. NPDC049114. The sequence continues at coordinate 194,093 of NZ_JBEZEA010000010.1, forward strand.
GACCGCGTCGGTGTCCTCGTCGCTCTCGACCACCCGCAGCGCCACGAGGCGGGCGTCGCGCCCGCGGGCGCAGTCCGCTGCCCACCGCAGGGCGAGGTGTGAGCTGGGGGAGCCGTCCACCCCGACCAGGACGGGGCCCTGCGGTGGCGGTTCGCGTCGGACCACCAGCAGTGGGCAGTTGGCTCGCGCGGCCAACTGCACGGCGGACGTCTCGGCCGGGACGCACTGGCCGCTGCCGGCCATTCCGCTGTCGCCGACGGCCAGCAGGAAGGCCGTCTCGGACCGGCGGATGAGGGTGGGCAGCAGACCGCTCTCGACGATCTCGGCGCGTACGGTCAGGCCGGGTTCGACCTGGTGGGCGAGCTGGGCGGCCCGGGTGATCAGGTTCTCGGCCTCGTCCCGCGGCGCGGCGACGGTCTCCGCCGCGAAGGCCGCCTGCCAGTCGAAGGTGTGTATGACGTGCAGGGGTCGGTCGTGCCCGGCGGCCTCCTGCGCGGCCTGCTCCACGACCGGAAGGTCACCGTCCGAGCCGAGGCCGACCAGCACCTCCGCGTCGGCGGATACCGCCATCGGATATCACCTCCCGGGCGTCGCGCCCGGCACGACTGCGCTGTCTCCTTACCGAGGGTAGTCGTGTGGTGACGACGGCGGGCCGGTTCGGGCCGCGCCGACGGGCCTGCGGTGGTCGGCACGTCGGGGTCGACGCGATTGGCGTCAACAAAGGTTGACAGCGGGGAGGCTGTCAACGTATGTTGACGGCATGAGTCAGGCGACGGAACTCGCGGCGGCAGCCGGCAGCACCGACCCCCGGGTCGGGCTGCGCGCCGTCCGCGCGCTGCGCCGGCTGCTCGAGCGACTCGAGGTGGTCCAGGTGGACAACGCCCGTCGACAGGGCTGGTCCTGGCAGGAGATCGCCGACGCGCTCGAGGTCAGCCGGCAGGCGGTGCACAAGAAACACGCTGGGCGACCGGCGGTCAACTCATCCTGGGAGGCGTGATGTTCGAACGGTTCACCGAGCGGGCGCGCGGCGTGGTGCGGGCGGCGCTGGAGGAGGCACGGGCCGAGGGTCAGCGGCCGGTCGGCACCGAGCACCTGCTGCTCGGCCTGCTCGCCGACGAGGCCGGCCTGGCCAGTCGGGTCCTGACCGACGCCGGGGTGCGCGCCGACGACCTGCGCGAACGGGTCCGGCGGCACACCAGCGGCGGAGGCGCGGGCCTCGGCGACGCGGACGCGGCGGCGCTGCGCGAGATCGGCATCGACCTGGCCGCCATCGTGGCCCGCATCGAGCAGTCCTTCGGCCCCGACGCGCTGCGCGAGGCCGTGCCCGCGCCGCGGCGCCGGTGGGGGCGTCGACGCTACCTGGGCGGGCCGTTCTCGCCCCGGTCGAAGAAGGCGCTGGAGCTGTCGTTGCGCGAGGCGCTACGGCTGCGCCACAAGCACATCGGCACCGAGCACATCCTGCTCGGGGTGCTGCGAGAGGGTCAGGGGCTGGGCGCGCTGGTGCTCACCGAAGCGGGCGTCGACCTCGACGATCTGCGCCGACGGGTGGAGACCGCGCTGCGGACGGCGGCGTGACGGACGCGTACGCGTTGAAACCTGTCTGTGGCACTTCCGACGCCGGCGCGTCGTCGGGTCGCTGAAGGCGGCCCGGTGCTGCACACTGGCGCCGTGAATGCTGGACAGGACAGGCGCCCCTCAGGTGGCGACGGCGGGCTGCGCTCCGCCGTGGTGGTGAACCCGGCGAAGGTCGACGATCTCGACGGGCTGCGCCGCACCGTGAACGACGCCCTGAGCGCCGCCGGCTGGCCCGAGCCGCAGTGGTTCGAGACCACCGTCGACGATCCCGGCCGAGGCCAGACCGAGCAGGCCGTCAAGGCCGGCGTCGACCTGGTCTTCGCCTGCGGCGGCGACGGCACCGTGATGTCCTGCGTCAGCGGGCTCGTCGGCACCGACGTGGCCCTCGCCGTGCTCCCGCAGGGCACCGGCAACCTGCTCGCCGCCAACCTCGGCCTCTCCACCGACCTCGCGGCGGGGCTTCAGGTCGCCGTCGAACGCGGCCGGCGGCTGCTCGACGTCGGCGCGGTGGAGGGCCAGTACTTCACCGTCATGGCCGGCATGGGCTTCGACGCCAAGATGCTCGAGGCCACCAACGAGACCACCAAGGCCCGCATCGGCTGGCCGGCGTACGTCGTGGGTGCCGTGAAGCACCTGCGCGACCGGCCGATGCGGGTGCAGATCCGCATCGACGACCGCCCACCGGTACGCCGCCGGGTCCGCTCGGTGCTGATCGCCAACGTCGGCCGGCTCCAGGGCGGGGTGCGCCTGCTCACCGAGGCCGAGCCGGACGACGGCTGGCTCGACGTCGCCGTGCTCACTCCGCGCAACCTGCGGCACTGGCTCGCGCTCGGCTGGGCCGTGGTCCGCCGCAGCGGTCAGGTGCCGCAGATGGAGGTCTTCCGGGGCCGCACCGTCGAGGTCAGCAGCAACCGCGCGCAGCCGAGGGAACTCGACGGCGACCTCATCGCGCCGGGCCGGCGGCTGCGTGCCGAGATCCGACCGCAGGCGCTGTGGCTCTGCGTCCCGCAGCCCGAAGACGCCCCCGACCTGTCCGTCGACGCCCAAGCCGCCGGGGAGCGGGGCGAGCAGCTGATCGAGGAAGCGCGCCGTGAGTAGCACCCGGATCGTGCCGGAGACCCGGCTGATGGCCAACGAGGAACTGTCGGCCGACGACGCCTGGCACACCCTGCGCCGCAAGGGCGGCTGGCACCTGCTGCGCGACGCGTTCATCCGGTTCCGCTACGGCGACGGGTTCAGTCACTCCCGCGCCTTCGCGTTGCAGCTCTGCCTCGCCGTGGTGCCGTTCCTGATCGCCCTCACCGGCCTGATCAGCGAGCTGGGTGTCGAGGAGGGCGGCCAGGTGGTCGCCGACACCGTGCTGGCGCTCACCCCGGGCCAGAGCGCCCAGGTGGTCGGCGAGCTGCTCGGCGAGGGCGAACGCGTCGAGGACGCCGGCGAGCTGGCGCTCACCCTCGGTCTGCTCACCGGACTGGTCGCGCTGACCACCACGATGGCGCAGATCGAGCGGGGCGCGAACCGCATCTACGGGGTCGAGCGGGACCGCCCGGCCCTGTGGAAATACCTGCGGGCGGCAGTCCTGGCCGTCACCGCCGGTCTGCCCGCCCTGGCCGGCTTCCTGATCCTCGTCGGTGGCGGGGCGATGGGCGACTCGGTCCGCAAGCACTACGAGTGGGGCGAGGTCGCCAACGGCATCTGGGACGTGGTCCGCTTCCCGTTGAGTCTCGCGCTGACCGTGCTCGCCGTGGCCGTGCTGTTCCGGCACGCGCCCCGCCGCAACCAGCCCGGCCTGTCCTGGCTCTTCTTCGGCGCGGGCATCGCCACGGCCCTGTGGTGGTTGGCCAGCCTGCTGCTCGCCGCGTACGTGCGGTTCAGCGACGGCTTCGGCCAGACCTACGGCGCGCTGGCCGGCATGATGGCGCTTCTGCTCTGGGCCAACCTGACCGGCATGGCGCTCTTCGGCGGGCTGGCCTTCGCCGCCCAGTTGGAGGCACTGCGTATCGGTGTGGAGGAGCCGGCGCAGCCCGACCTGTGGGAGCCCGAGGCCGACCGTGCCGAGCTGTTCGACACCGGGGACATGACGGCGCTCTGAGCGACGCCCGGGTGTACGCCGGACCCGGATCGGGTACAGCGCCTCGCCAGGTACAACAAGGGAGGTGCGGGGTGACCGCGGTCAAAGAGGTGGCTCGGCGTCCAATCGGTCACTTCGCCGAGCGGAGCATCGCCGGCCTGGTGGCCGTCACCGGCGCCGGCGTGGCCTTCGGGCTGTTGCTGTTGCTCGTGCGGGTGCGGTGGAGCCCGTTGCAGGACGCCGACCACGCGGTCGCCGAGTGGTTCAACTCGCTCGTCGCCCCGCACCACCCGCTGGTCACCGTGCTTCAGGCGGTGACCGATCTGGGCGGCCGGCCGATCCTCATCTGGCTGGTCACCATCGCCGTGGTCGGGCTGCTGATCCGTCGGCAGCCGCGGCTGGCCGTCTATCTGATCATCACCGGGGTCGGTGGGCTGATCCTCGACCCGTCGCTCAAGGCGCTTGTCGGCCGGCTCCGCCCGGTGGTGGACGTGCCGGTCGCCAGCGCGCCCGGCAACAGCTTCCCGAGCGGGCACGCGCTCGGCTCGTTCGTCGCGTACGGGGCGCTGCTGCTGGTGTTCCTGCCGGCGATGGCGCCGCGCTGGCGCAAGCCCGCGATCGTCGGCGTCGGTGTGCTGGTGGCGCTGATCGGGCTGACCCGCATCGCGCTGGGCGTGCACTTCGTCTCCGACGTGCTGGCCGGCTGGCTGCTCGGCGCCGCGTGGCTGGGCGTGACCGCGTACGCCTTCCGGCTGTGGCGGCGCGAGCGCGGCAAGCCGGTGCCGCCGCTGAGCGAGGGGCTGGAGCCGGAGGCCGGGCACGACATCGCGCCCGCCCCGGCCGAGGAGCACGTGCTGGCGCACCCCCGCTCGGCGGTGGCCGAGCTGCTGGTCGGCTGGGTGCTGGTGTTCGGCGCGCTGTACGGCTTCGGCATGTACGTCAGCTATCACGCCAAGAACACCTTCTTCGACACCCTGGACACCGAGGTTCCCCGCTGGTTCGCCGCCCGGCACACCGACGTGCTGACCGACGTGAGCTGGTGGTGGAGCAAGTTCGGTGACACCCACGCGATCCTGCTCATCTCGCTGGTGTTCTGCCCGCTGGTGCTCGCGGTGTGGCGGCGGTGGCGGCCAGTGCTGTTCGTGGCGCTGGCGATGGTAGGTGAGCTGACCCTCTTCCTCGCCTCGGCGCGTGTGGTCGACCGGCCACGGCCCCCGGTGGAGAACCTGGACGGGCAGATGCCCACCTCCTCCTTCCCGTCCGGGCACATCGCGGCGACGATCTGCGTCTGGCTGGCGATCACCCTCATCGTGTTCCCGCGTACCGACCGCTGGTGGCGGTGGATCTTCGTGGCGATGGCCGTGATCATGCCGGCCGGGGTGGCGACCTCGCGGATGTACCGGGGGATGCACCACCCGACCGACTTCATGGGCGCGATCCTGCTCTCCGCACTCTGGATCGGGCTGCTCTACCTCGTGATCCGCCCGAACGCCGACCTCAAGGAGGGCAACCAGCCGGCCATCGAGTCCGAGGACGTGGACACCCTCGACGACGAGCTGGCGCGCGCCGGCCGAGCCGACTGAGCGCTGCCGTGCGGGCGATGACCTGGAACATCCGTACCGGCGGTCGGGACCGGGGTGGCGCCGACCGGCTGGATCAGGTGGTTCAGGTCGTCAACGAGCAGACGCCGGACGTGCTGGCCCTGCAGGAGCTGCGCGGCTTCGACGCCGATGGGCTGATGGCAGGCGTGGCGGGCCGGGTGGGGATGACGCCCCACCTGGCCCGGTCCTGCTTCGGGCAGCCGGTGGCGGTGCTGGTCCGGCCGCCGTACCGGGTTCTCGCCGCGGGGGCGGTGCGCCGGCCGTTCCACCACGCCGCCGCCCGCGTCGTGGTGTCCACCTCGGCCGGCCCGCTCACCGTGCTCGGCACCCACCTCTACCCGTACTCCGGGGGACGCCGGCGGATGGAGGTCGACTGGCTGGTGGCGGCGCTGCGCCGCGCCCCGGAGCCGCTGACGCTGCTCGCCGGCGACCTCAACTCGCTGGACCCGACGGTCGACCACACCGCCCGCCTGGCCGGCCTGAGCGCTCTCTACCGGCGACGACACCTGCGCCGGGGCGGTGGCGCCGTGGACACCCGCGCGATCGCCCGCCTGCTCGCGGCCGACCTCGTCGACCTGTGGCCGTCGTCGAACGTCGGTGCGCCGGAGGCCGACGGTCTTACCGTGCCCACCCGCTTCGGCGGGGCCGAGTTCGCCGGTATGCGGCTGGACTACCTCTTCGGCAGCCGCGCGGTGGCCGAGCGGGTACGTGGCTGCCAGGTGATCCGTGGTGGAGCCTCGGACACTGCCTCGGACCACTATCCGCTGCTGACCACACTGGACCTGGGCGTCGGCTGACGCTGCCCGCACCGCCGACGCGGTGCGACACACGCCGATCCCCGCGGGCTGGCGCGGCCCGGTTACGGTGCCACCGTGACCGACCGCCCCACAGTTCCCGCACCACAGCCCGCGCACCCGGTCGCGCCGCGTCAGGCCCGCGACCTGTCGGCGCCGCACACGCCGGAGCCGGCCGCCGTCGCGCTCCCACTGGTCGCGGCCGTCGCGCGCGTCGTGGCGCTGGCCGTGGTGCTGCCGGTACGCCTGCTCTGGGAGCTGTTCGCGGCTGCCGGCCGGCTGCTGCGGCAGTACCTGATCAGCCCGGCCGGCCGGTTCCTGCGGCAGTGGGTGCTGGCCCCCGTGGCCTGGGCGCTGCACCGGCTGCTCTGGCTGCCCCTGCTCTGGTGCGCCCGCACGCTCGTCTGGCTGCCGTTGGTGTGGCTCGGCCGGGGGATTGCCTGGGCGGCCCGCACGCTCGTCTGGCTGCCGCTGGTGTGGTTGGGCCGGGGGATCGGGTGGGTGGCGAGGACGCTCGTCTGGCTGCCGTTGGTGTGGCTCGGCCGGGGGATTGCCTGGGCGGCCCGCACGCTCGTCTGGCTGCCGCTGGTGTGGTTGGGCCGGGGG
>NZ_JBEZEA010000010.1:200838-230119 GCF_040648635.1 Micromonospora sp. NPDC049114
GATCGGGTGGGTGGCGCGCACGCTCGTCTGGCTGCCGTTGGTGTGGTTGGGCGGCGCGTTGGCCGCTCTGGGCTCGGCGGCGGGGAGGGTGGCCCGGCTTCTGCTGTGGGATCCCCTGCTGTGGGTGGTCCGCAACGTGCTGCGTCCGCCTGTGGTCGGTCTGGGCCGCCTTTTGGTCTGGCTCGCCGATCACCTCGTCCAGCGGCCGCTGCGCTGGCTGGGCGCGGCGCTGCGGCCCGTCGGGCGGCTGCTCGTGCGCGGCCTCGCAATGCTCGTCGGCGGGCTGGTCGCCGCTGTCGTCGGGCTGGCCGCGGGGATCTGGTGGGTGGTTCGCGGCCTGGGTCGGCTGATCGTCCGCACAGTGGTCGGTGCCTGGCGCACGGCCGGCTGGCTGCTGCGGCTGGTCTACCGGGGGCTCCTGCGCCCGCTCGGGCATGGCCTGCGATGGCTGTGGCGGCACACAGTGCGTCCCCTGCTGCGGGGTGTGCGCTGGGTCTGGTCGGTGACTGTCGTGCCTGTGGCGCGGGGCGTGCGGGCGGCGTGGCGGGCCACTGTCACCCCCGCGGCCCGCTGGATGCGCCGCTCGGTGCTCGACCCGGCCCGGCTGGCCTCCCGGGAGGTGCTTGCCGCCCTGGGCCTGCGGCGCTGACGCCGCCCGGTCCGCTCAGAGCACCACGTTGAGCAGGACGGTGAGCAGCACCGAGGCGACGATCGAGAAGAGGATCATCAGGAGGCAGCCGAGGCCGCCGCCGAGGGGTCGAATCTCCGTGTTGCCGAAGCGCATGGGTTTCACCTGTTCACGAGTGTCGGGGCGAGAAGCTGGCGGATCGCGTCGGCGACCGCCGTCGGGGCCGTGGTGGCCACGTTGTGTGCGGCGCGGGGGACGACCACCAGATCGGCGTCCGGCACCAGCCGGGCCACCTGGGCCCGCCAGGCGGCCGGCGCGATGGGATCCCGCGCGCCGCTGACGACAACTGTCGGTGCCGTGATCCGGACCAGGTCCGCCTCGATCGTGTTGCGGACCGAGTGCGACAACGTCGCCAGGACCCGCCAGGGCCGGGCGTTCCAGATATCGCGAAGGAGGATCGGCGCCTGCAACGGCGACTCGCGCAGGGTGTCCACCAGCCACCTGCCGAACTGGGTCCGGCGGGACCTGCCTGCCGGGTCGGCCGTGGGCCCGGCCAGCACCAGCGCGCGTACCGCCTCCGGGTGGGTCGCCGTGAGCGCGGCGGCCACCTCGGCGCCGAAGGAGTGCCCGAGCAGGCAGACCTGCGGCAGCCGGTACGCGGCCAGCCAGGCGGCCAGGTGCGCGGCGTGCCGGCGCACGTCGTACGCGCCGTGGGGGTGCGCGGTCAGGCCGAAGCCCGGCAGGTCCGGTACGTACACCTGATGGGTTTCGGCGAGCGCGACGGCCAGCGGGGTGAGATAGCGGTGCGAGACCGCCAGACCGTGCACCAGGACGACAGGTGGGTTGCCGGTGCCGGGGTCCGGGCCACGCCGCGTGTGGGTACGCAGCCCGTCGACCAGCCGCCACTCGCTGGTCAGGCCGGCGGCCGGCCGAGGCGCGGCCATGGCGAGCCGCAGCTCGGCCGGCCCGAATCGACCGGCGGGCGTCAGCCTCACAGTTGGCGCAGCCGGGGCAGCAGCTGCTCCTGCGCCCAGTCGAGGAACATCGGCTGGCTCTCGCCGCCGACCTGGATGATCGCCACGTGCGTGAAGCCGGCGTCGACGAACTTGCGGAACGCCTCGACGTGCGCGTCCACGTCCGGGCCGCAGGAGACACCCTCGGCGACGTCCTCCTCGCGGACGAACTGGGTGGCGGCGGCGAAGGCGTCCGGGTCGGGCAGGTCGGCGTTGACCTTCCACCCCATTCCGAACCAGCGGAACTGGTCGTGCACGATCTTGCGGCACTCGGCCTCGTCCGGGCCGTAGCAGATGGCCACCTGTCCGTAGCGGGGCTGGCCGACGCCGCCGGCGTCGTCGTACATCTCGATGATGTGCCGGTCGGGCTCGGTGGAGACGAGGCCGTTGCCGTACTCGGCCGCCAGGGTGGCGGACTGCCGGCCGGAGGCGGCGATGGCCATCGGCACCGGCTGCTCCGGGCGGTCCCAGACATAGGCGTCGGGCACGTCGTAGTGGTTGCCGGAGAAGGTCAACGTCTCGCCGTTGAGCAGCGGCCGGATGATCTGCAGCGCCTCCTCGAACATCTCGTGGCGCTGCTGCACGTGCGGCCAGCCGCCGACGATGTGCTCGTTGAGGTTCTCCCCGGCGCCCAGGCCGAGGGTGAACCGCCCGTCCGAGAGCGCCCCGATGGTGCTGGCCTTCTGCGCGACCACGGCCGGGTGGTAGCGGCGGATCGGGCAGGTCACGAAGGACATCAGCTCCGCGCGGGAGGTGGCGTGCGCGACCGCGCCGAGCACGGACCAGGCGTACGGGGAGTGGCCCTGGGCGTCGAGCCAGGGATAGTAGTGATCAGAGATCACCAGTTGGTCGAAGCCGGCCGCCTCGGCCCGCACCGCGTGGTCCACGAGTTGCTTCGGACCGGCCTGCTCGCACATCAGTGTGTAGCCGACGCTCACCATCCGGGTATCTCCTTCTCGCCGACGGTTCGTCCCGAGATACCCAGGTCAGCAGCCGTCAACCCTCTCGTCCGGTTCGGACGGGCGATGCTTGACGGATGCCGGAGACCGGCCTACGGTCGTCTTAACCGGTTAAGACCTACGGTCTGGCGCACATCCTGTGGTGGGGATGACCGCCCCGTAACGGCCCGCGTCCGCGCGGGCCGTTACGGCTGTCTGCGTCCGTGAGCGGGTTACTGAACCGGTTGCTAGGGCTGATCCATCGCCCTAGGCTGATGCGAGCATCGCCGGGAGTCGGGCGGTGGCTGTCGGGCTGCAGCCGCCTTCCCCTGTCACGTCCCACCCCTGTCGGGCACCGGGGGTCCTCCCTGAGGAAGGCCATGAAGACTCGACTCTCCGCCGCCGGCGCGGCCCTGCTCGCGTTGCTCCTCGCCGTGCTGGCGTTCAGCCAGCCGGCGCACGCCGCGGCCGGCTTCTCCGTCGCGGGCGGCAAGCTGTACGACGCCAACGGCACCGAATTCATCATGCGCGGAGTGAACCACGCCCACACCTGGTATCCACAGCAGACCAGCTCGTTCGCCGACGTCAAGGCGCTCGGCGCGAACACGGTGCGGGTGGTGCTCGCCAGCGGCGACAGGTGGACCCGCAACACCAACGCCGACGTCGCCAACGTCATCTCGCTGTGCAAGGCCAACCGGCTGATCTGCGTGCTGGAGGTGCACGACACCACGGGCTACGGCGAGCAGAGCGGCGCGATCACGCTGGACCGTGCCGTCGACTACTGGCTCAGCCTCGCCGATGTGCTGGTCGGCCAGGAGCGGTACGTCATCGTCAACATCGGCAACGAGCCGTACGGCAACCAGAACTACGCCTCCTGGGCCACCGACAACGCCAACGCGATCAAGCGGTTGCGGGCCGGTGGGCTGACCCACACCATCATGGTGGACGCCCCGAACTGGGGGCAGGACTGGTCGTTCACCATGCGCGACAACGCCGCCTCGGTCTTCGCCGCGGACCCGGCCCGTAACACGGTCTTCTCCATCCACATGTACGGCGTCTTCGACACCGCCGCCGAGATCACCGACTACCTGGGCCGGTTCCGGGCGGCGGGGCTGCCCATCGTGGTCGGTGAGTTCGGCTTCAACCACTCCGATGGTGACCCCGACGAGGACACCATTCTCGCGTACAGCCAGGCCAACGGGATCGGCTGGTTGGGCTGGTCGTGGAGCGGCAACGGGGGTGGCGTGGAGTATCTCGACATGGCCACCGCGTTCAACCCGGCCAACCTGACCACCTGGGGGCAGCGGATCTTCAACGGCGCCAACGGCATCCGGCAGACCGCCCGCGAGGCAAGCGTCTTCGGCGGCACCCCGCCGCCGACCACGCCCCCGCCGACGACTCCTCCTCCCACGACGCCGCCGCCGACCACTCCGCCTCCGACCACGCCGCCTCCGACCACGCCGCCGCCCGCCGGTGGCTGCGCGGCCACCTACACCGTCACCAACCAGTGGCAGGGCGGCTTCCAGGCCGAGGTGCGGGTGACCGCCGGCGCGTCGGCGATCAACGGCTGGACCGCCCGGTGGACCCTCGCCAACGGCCAGAGCGTCACCCAGTCCTGGAACGCGACGGTGACCAGCAGCGGCTCCACGGTGACCGCGCGCAACGTGGACTACAACGGCAGGCTGGCTGCCGGCGCCAGCGCCAGCTTCGGGTTCCTCGGCGGCTGGTCCGGCACCAACCCCAAGCCGGAGGTGAGCTGCACGGCGAGCTGACCGACGCCAGGTGGCCGGGCCCGCGTCGGGGGCCCGGCCACCGCGGCGGCTGCGGTCAGTGCTCCCCGGTCAGGTTCACGATGACCACCCCCGCGATGATCAGGGCGATGCCGGCGAGCTTGACCAGCCCGACCGACTCACCCAGGAACACCGCGCCGATCGCCACGATGGCCGCGGTGCCCAGACCCGACCAGAGGGCGTACGCGACACCCACGGGTATCTCCTTCACGGCCTGGGCCAGCAGGAGGAACGCCAGCGCGTACCCGGTCAGGCAGCCCAGCGTCGGCCAGAGGCGGCTGAATCCGGCGGTGCTCTTGATCAGGCTGGTCGCCAGGACCTCCGCGAGGATGGCGATCCCCAGCAGCACGTACGCCATGTGGCTCCTCAGTCGTCGGTGGTCGGCGGACCGGCGGCGAGCCGGGCGGCGCGCATGGTGAGGTAGCGCTGTTCGGGAAGGCTGCTGGTCCGCGCGGCGGCGGCGCGGTAGTCCGCGATCGCCCGCTCCCGGTCGCCGGCCATCTCGTGCAGGTGCGCGCGGGCGGCGGCCAGCCGGTGGTGCCCCGCCAGCCGGGGGTCGTCGCCGAGAGCGTCGAGGGCCGTGAGGCCGGCTGCGGGCCCGTGCACCATGGCGGTCGCCACGGCCCGGTTGAGCGCCACCACGGGGGTTCCGGCGAGCCGTTCCAACACGTCGTACAACGCCAGGATCTGCGGCCAGTCGGTCGCGTCGGTGCTCGGCGCCTCGTCGTGCAGGGCGGCGATGGCGGCCTGCACCTGGTACGGGCCGACCGGGCCGCGTGGCAGCGCCCGGGTGACAAGTGCGACGCCCTCGGCGATCGCCGCGGCGTCCCAGCGGTTGCGGTCCTGATCGGCCAGGGAGATCAGCTCCCCGGACGGGCCGGTGCGCGCCGGGCTGCGCGCCTCGGTGAGCAGCAGCAACGCCAGCAGTCCGGCGGTCTCGCTGTCGTCGGGCAGTCGCATGTGCAGCGCACGGGCCAGCCGGATCGCCTCGGCCGCGAGATCGACACGGCGCAGGGCCGGACCGGCGGTGCTGGTGTGCCCCTCGGTGAAGATCAGATAGAGCACCTGCCGGACGGCGGACAGCCGCTCGGCCCGCTCCGCCTCCTCCGGCATTCGAAACGGCAGCCCGGACGCGCGGATCCGCTGCTTGGCCCGGCTGATCCGCTGGGCCATGGTCGCCTCGGGCACCAGGAACGCGCGCGCTATCTCGGCGGTGGTGAGCCCGCCGACCGCGCGCAGGGTCAGCGCGACAGCCGATGCGGGGGCGAGCGCCGGGTGGCAGCACAGAAAGAGCAGCACCAGGGTGTCGTCCCGCTCGGCGGTCAGTTCCTCGTCCGCTGCCGGCGCGTACTGCCGGTCGTCCGGATCCCGGCGGGCGACCAGGTCCTCCCGGCGGCGCCGGGCCTGCTCGCTGCGGATCAGCTCGATCATCCGGCGGTAGCCGACCTGGATCAGCCAACCGCGCGGGTTGGCGGGCAACCCGTCAACCGGCCACTGGGTGGCGGCGGCGAGCAGCGCCTCCTGCACGGCGTCCTCGGCGGTGGCGAAGTCACCGAACCGGCGGGCGAGCACGCCGAGGACCTGCGGCGCCAACTCGCGCAGCAGGTCCTCGATGTGGGGATCGGTGGTCAGCCCTCACAACTCCTCGGTGGGTGCGGACATCACCGGGTGCACCTCGATCGGCATGTTCAGCGGCCGACCACCGGGACCGGGCGCGGTCGAGATGTACGCGGCCACCTCCACCGCCCGCTGCGGGCTGTCGCAGTCGACGATCCAGAAGCCGGCGAGGAACTCCTTCGTCTCGGCGAACGGCCCCTCCGTGACCACCGGCGTGCCGCCCTCGCCGGCGCGTACGATCCGCGCCTGCTGCGGGCCGCCGAGGCCCTGCGCGTCGACCCACTCCCCGGCGGCGGTGAGCTTCTCGTTGACCTCGCCCATGAACGCGATGTGGGCCCGGACCTCGTCCGGGGTCCAGGTGTCGATGCTCGGGAAGTCGGTCCCGGTGGCGCTGAACTGCATCAGCAGCATGTACTTCATGGTTCGCCCCTCACGTCCGCGCACCGTCGTCGGTGCTCTCACCCTGAGGTAGAAGCACGCCGCACCGTTCTCGACACTCCGGCGGAAGAATTTCTAGCCGACCTCGTCGACCTCCAGCACCAGGCTCTGCTCCGGGTGCAGGGCGGGCAGCTGCACACCGACGCGGGCCAGCGCCGCCCCGCTGAGCGTGACACCGGAGGCCAGCCACGGCGCTGCGGACCGTTCGATGGTCGCCGGTGCGGGTACGCCCGCCACCGCCCGCACCCGGTAACGCCGGGCCGGGTCGAGGCCGGGAAGCCGTACCGCGCCCGGGGTCTGCGCCACCGAGGTGGCCAGCGTGGCCACCGCGTACACCGCCCGGGTCGTGTCGTGATCGACCACGCCGTGCGCCCAGACGGCCGGGTCCGGGTGGTCGACCCGGACCACCCGGCCGGCGTGCAGCAGCGGGCGCAGCCGCTTGTGCAGTGCCACCCAGGCGGCCAGCTCGGTCTGTTCGGCGGCGCTGATGGAGGCGATGTCCCACTCGATGCCGTGGTGGCCGAACAGCGCGGTGGCCGCCCGGAAACCCAGGTCGTGCACGCGGTGGGTGGTGTGCGAGCGTTCCGGGCCGATGTGCGTGCCGATCAGCTCCGGTGGCAACAGCAGACCGGTCCAGCGCTGGATGCTGAGCCGTTCCAGGGCGTCGTTGCAGTCGCTGGCCCAGACCCGGTCGGTGCGGGCCAGGATGGCCAGGTCCACCCGGGCGCCGCCGGACGAGCAGCTTTCGATCTCCACGCCGGGATGCCGGCGGCGCAGCTCGTCCAGGAGGCGGTAGACCGCGAGGGTCTGCCCGTGCACCCCGGGCCGGCCGTGGTGCCCGGCCTCGGTGAGGTCCCGGTTGTGGTCCCACTTGAGGTAGCTGATGCCGGGATGCTCGCGCAGCAGCGCGTCGAGGCGTTCCAGCACGTGGTCGTAGGCCTGCGGGCGACCCAGGTCGAGCACCTGCTGATTGCGCCAGGCCGGCGGCAACCGCCCCGGCACGGCCAGCAGCCAGTCCGCGTGCGCGCGGAACAGGTCGGAGTCGGGGTTGACCATCTCCGGCTCCACCCACAGGCCGAACTGGAGGCCGTGCCCGGTCACGTGGTCGATGAGGGGTTGCAGGCCGTCGGGCCAGACGCCCTCGTCGACGTACCAGTCGCCGAGCCCGGCGGTGTCGTCGCGCCGGCCGCGGAACCAGCCGTCGTCGAGCACGAACCGTTCCACGCCGAGGTGCGCGGCCCGGTCGGCGAGGGCCCGCAGCCGGTCCAGGTCGTGGTCGAAGTAGACCGCCTCCCAGACGTTGAGGGTCACCGGCCGGGGGGAACGCGGGTGTCCGGGCCGGGCCCGCAGGTGTGCATGGAGTACGTCGCTGAGCCCGTCCAGCCCGACGTCGGACCAGACGGCGTAGAGCAGGGGAGTGTCGTACTCCTCGCCGGGTGCGAGCCGGATCTCGCCGGGCGCCAGCAGTTCGCCGCCGCCGAGGGTGGACTCGCCGGTGGGACGCCGCTCGGCGACGGTGACGTGATCGCCGCTCCACGCGGTGTGCACCGCCCACACCTCGCCGTGGCCGAAGCTGAACCCGGCGGTGCCGGCGACCAGCAACAGCGTGGCGTCGTGTCCGGTGCGCCCGTGCCGGCCCTCGCGCACCCAGGCGCCGTGCTGCCACGGGTGGCGTTGGGGCGAGCGTTCCCGACACCAGCGGCCGGTCAGGTCGAGTAGTTCGGTGGCGACGGCCGGCACCGGCAGCACCGGCGTCAGCCCCTGCACCTCGTACGCGCCGTCGCCGTCGTTGCGCAGGCGATGGCGAATGGTCAGCAGGCCGTACGGGTCGAGGGTGATCTCGATGGTCAGGCCCAGCCCGGCGGCCCGGTCCGACGCCCGCACGGTGACCCGCGCCGGAGCGTCGGAGGGCGTGTCGACGTCGAGACCGTCGAGCTGGAACGCGGTGGACCAGTCCCGCCCGTCGCGATGACCGGCCAGACCCGGCCGGCCGCTCCAGCCGGCGCTGGCCTCCGGCAGGAGCGACAGCGCGGGCGGCTCGTCGAAGCTGCTCGGCACCACGGGTGGCACCGTCGCGTCGGTGAGCTGGCGCAGGGCGTCGTCGTCGAGGTCGCCGACGTCGCCACCCCAGTGCACGACCCGGGGCAGCCCCGGGCCGCGCGCGTCGAGCACCAGGTGAGTCCGCGCGCGGCGCAGGTGCAGGATCGTCATCCTTTGGAGGCTCCCAAGGTCAGGCCCCGGACGAAGTGCCGCTGGAGCATGAAGAAGATCACCAGGGTGGGGATCGCGACGAGCACGCTGCCCGCCGAGACGAGGTTGTTGTCGGTGAAGAACTCGCCGCGCAGGTTGTTGAGCGAGCTGGTCACCGGGAACTTGTCGCCGGTGCGCATGAGGACCGTGGCCCAGAAGAACTCGTTGTAGATCCAGGTCACCTCCAGGGTGGCGAGCGCCGCCAGCGCCGGCCGGCACAGCGGCATGGTGACCTGCCAGTACTGCCGCCAGACGCTGGCGCCGTCGACCATCGCCGCCTCGTACAGGTCGCGGGGCAGCGCCTTCATGTAGTTGCTGAGCACGAAGACGCAGAACCCGCACTGGAAGGCCACGTTGATCAGGATCAGCCCCCAGTAGCTGTCGTAGAGCAGCTCGGAGTCGCTCATGAACTCCGGCAGTGGCACCTCGGTGAACAGCCGGAACAGCGGGATGAGCAACGCCTGCTGCGGCAACAGGTTGGCGGCGGTGAAGATTCCGAGCAGGACGAGGTTGATCTTCCAGTTGAACCGGGCGATGACGAACGCCACGCACGAGGCGAGGAAGAGCGTCAGCAGCACCGCGGGCACGGTGATGTAGACCGAGTTGAGGAAGTGCTTGCCGAACTCCGCCGTCTGCCACGCGGTGACGTAGTTGTCGATCGTCCAGCCGCCGAACGAGACGTAGCCGTTGGCGGCCGTGTACTCGTAGGAGCGCAGCGAGGTCAGCACCGCCCAGGCGATCGGGAAGAGCCAGGCCAGCGAGACGACGATGAGGAAGCCGTGCAGCAGCAGCCGCGCCGGGGTCAGCTTGCGGCGGCGGACCGGGATGTCGGTGCCATCCTCGGTACGCCGGGTCACTGTCGCGGTGGTCATTCCCGGTTCTCCCTCATCACTGTCGCCAGGTAGATGGTGATGAAGACCAGCGAGACGACCAGCATGATCGTCGCCAGCGCGGAGCCGAAGCCGATCCGGCTCGCCTCACCCACCACGTTCTGGGTGACCAGCGCCGAGATCAGCTCCAGACCGTTGCGTCCCTTGTTGACGACCCACACCAGGTCGAACGCGCGCAGCGACTCGATCACCGTCACCACCAACACGATGATGTTGATCGGCCGCAGCACCGGGAACACCACCCGGAAGAACGTGCGGCTCTCCGACGCGCCGTCGACTGCGGCGGCCTCCCGCAGCGACGGGTCGACCCCCTTCAGGCCGGCGAGGTAGAGCAGCATGATGTAGCCGACGTGCCGCCAGCCGGAGGCGATCATGACCGCCCAGATGTTGACGTTCGAGTCGCCGTACCAGTCGATGTTGCTGCCGAAGACGGCGTTGATGAGCCCCTGGTCGCGGGAGTAGAGCAGCTGCCAGACGAAGCCGATCAGGGCCAGCGAGAGCACAACGGGCAGGTACAGCGCGGTCTGGTAGAAGCGGCTGCCGCGCAGCTCCTTGTCGAGCAGCACGGCCAGGAACATGCCGAACGGGGTGGCGACGACGAACAGCACGGCCAGCCAGAGCAGGTTGTGCTGGATCGCCGGCACGAACGGCGGGTAGATGTTCACGACGTCGCTGTAGTTGCGGGCGCCGACGAAGTCGATCTCGTTCAGTGGGCCGATGCCGTCCCAGTCGGTGCCGGAGAGCACCACTGTCGCCAGCGCGGGAAGCCAGACGAAGGCGGTGACGAGCAGCAGCGGGACGAGCACCATCAGCGTGATGACCACGCGGTCGGTGCGGGACAGGAGCCGTAGCCGCCGGCGACGACCACCAGTTGAGGTGGTCGCGGCCGGCGGCGGCACGGCGCGATCCGCTTGGATCAGGGGCAGGTCGGACACGATGTCCTCCCCCTTCCGCCGTCAGTCAGTGAAGATCGACTTCTTCTGGTTCTCGATGGACGAGGTCAGACCGTCAATGTCCTTGGGGTTCTTGATGAACTGCTGGATCGCCGGGATCATCACCGTGGAGGCGAAGTCCGGCCGGGTGTCCCGGTCGAGGAACTGCGCGATCTCGGTGGCCGACCCGACCAGTTCGGCGGCCTTCTTCTGCAGGGCCGTGTAACCGCCGACGTCCGCGCCACTGTTGGCGACGAGGACGGCCGGGTCGTTCTTGAGGTTGATGTCCGCGGCGGCCTTGCCGCCGAAGTACTCCAGCAGCTTGCGGGCGTTGTCCTCGTTCTTGGGCTTGCGGGCCATCATGTAGCCGTCGATCGGGGCGTCCAGGGCCTTCGCGCCGATTGCCGGGTCGATCTCGGGGAAGGTGAAGAAGTCGAGGTCGTCCTGCTCGTCGTTGCTGAACTGCTGACCGACGAAGAGACCGAGCAGGTACATGCCGCTCTTCTTCTGCTGCAACGACTGCGCGGCCTCCTGCCAGGTGCGGCCGAGGCTGTCCGGTTGGTGCAGGGGGAGCAGGCCGGCCCAGGTGTCGAAGACCTTCTTGACCTTGTCGGAGGTCCAGGCCTCCTTGCCGGCCATCAGGTCGACGTGGAACTGGTAGCCGTTGATCCGCAGGTTGAGGATGTCGAAGGTGCCCATCGCCGGCCAGCCGTCCTTGTCGGCGAACGCGATCGGGGTGAGGCCGTCCTTCTTCATCTGCGCGCCGAGCGCGGTGAACTGGTCCAGCGTGGTGGGCACCTGGTAGCCGTGCTGCTGCCACACCGACTTGCGGTAGAAGACGGCCCACGGGTAGTACGTCGCGGGGACGAAGTACTGCTTGCCGTCGTCCCCGGTGGACGCCTTCTTGAAGGCGTCCGAGTAGCCGGAGAGCTTGCCCCACACGTCGCTGATGTCGCTGGCCAGGCCCTTCTGCGCGAAGAAGCGCATCCGGTAGCCGGCGAACCAGGTGAAGACGTCGTCCGGCTTGCCCTGGAGGTAGTTGTTGATGTTCTCCTGGAACGTGTTGTGGTCGACCGTGTTGGTCGCGACCTGCACGCCGGACGAGGTCTTGAACCCGTCGGTGACCTTGGCGAGGACGTCCTTGGGCTTCGGGTCGGACTGGTTGGATCCGAGCGTGACGTCCTTGCTGGACCCGCCGGAGCCGGAGTCGTCGTCGCCGCAGCCGGCGAGCAGACCGGTGCCGAGCAGCGCGCCCGTGCCGGCCGCGCCGGCCAGCAGTGACCGTCGGTTGATGCCGGCGACGGAGGGCGGTACGAGCCGAGCCAGATACTCGGCTTGGGATCGGGGACGGGACATCTGTGCCTCCTGCGGATGAAGAGGTGCTACGCCCAAGGGCCGTCAGAGGTGAAGAGCGGTCCGACCTTGTGAATACACATCGTGATCCACCGAGAATCCACATTGGCGAACACGATCGGCCAGTGGGGCCTCAAGCTACCCCTCCATAGGCCGCTGTCAAGAGGTCTGTTCGCCTCCGATAACCCAGTCGTGATACGGCTGTTACGTGGTAAACGTTGGAAACAAAGTCGATGTTGGAACCTGTTGACTTCCGTGCGGCGGCGGGTGCACCCTCAGCTGTCATGCGGCGATGGCAGGGGAACGGCATCTATTTCGGCGGCGACTACAACCCCGAGCAGTGGCCCGAGCAGACCTGGTCGGAGGACATCGAGCTGATGCGCCGGGCCGGGGTCAACCTGGTCTCCGTCGGCATCTTCTCCTGGGCCCTGCTGCAGCCCGCCCCGGGCCGGTTCGAGTTCGGCTGGCTGGACCGGGTCCTGGATCTGCTGCACGACGGCGGCATCCAGGTCGACCTGGCCACCGCGACCGCCAGCCCGCCACCCTGGCTGGCCCGCGCGCACCCGGAGACGCTGCCCCGCCGGGCCGATGGCGCGATCCTCTGGCCGGGTGGGCGGCAGGCGTACTGCCCCAGCTCCCCGGTGTTCCGCGAGCGTTCCCTGGAGCTGGTGCGGGCGGTCGCCGGCCGCTATGCCGAGCATCCCGCGGTGGTCATGTGGCACATCTCGAACGAGCTGGGCTGCCACAACGTGCACTGCTACTGCGACGTCAGCGCCGAGGCGTTCCGGGCGTGGCTGCGGGAGCGATACGGCGACCTGGACCGGCTCAACGACGCCTGGGGCACGGCCTTCTGGAGCCAGCGCTACGGCGACTGGGCCGAGATCAACCCGCCGCGTACCGCCCCGACCTTCGCCAACCCCACGCAGCAGCTCGACTTCCTGCGCTTCTCCTCCGACGAGCAGCGCGCCCAACTGCGCGCCGAACGCGAGGTGCTGACGGCAGTGGTCCGCCAGCCGATCACCACCAACTTCATGATCGGCATGGGCGTCAAGCACATGGACTACCACTCCTGGGCATCCGATGTGGACGTGGTGTCCAACGACCACTACCTGACCGCCGCCAACCCGCAGGCGCACCTCGGGCTGGCCTTCGCCGCCGACCACACCCGGGGCGTCGCCGGCGGTGACCCGTGGCTGCTCATGGAGCACTCCACCAGCGCGGTCAACTGGCAGCCGCGCAACGTGGCCAAGCTGCCCGGCCAACTGCGCCGCAACAGCCTGGCGCACGTCGCCCGCGGCGCCGACGGGGTGCTGTTCTTCCAATGGCGGGCCTCCCGGGCCGGCGCGGAGAAGTTCCACTCCGCGCTGCTGCCGCACGCCGGCCCCGACACCAAGGTGTTCCGCGAGGTCAGCCAGCTCGGCGCGGACCTGAAGGCCCTCGCCGAGATCCGCGGCAGCCGCGTGGACGCCGACGTGGCGATCCTGTTCGACTGGGAGGCGTGGTGGGCGGTCGAGCTGGATTCGCACCCCAGCGCCGACGTCACCTACGCCGACCGGATCAACGCCCTGTACGGCGCGCTGTGGCGGGCCGGCGTGACAGCCGACATCGTCCACCCGTCGGCCGACCTCAGCGGCTACCGTCTGGTCCTGGTGCCCACCCTCTACCTGGTCCGCGACGCCGACACCGAGGCGCTGCGCCGGTTCGTCGAGGGCGGTGGCACGGCGGCCGTCACCTACTTCAGCGGCATCGTGGACCCGAACGACCACATCCGCCTAGGCGGGTACCCCGGGGCCTTCCGGGACCTGCTGGGCGTACGGACCGAGGAGTTCTTCCCGCTGCGCGAGGGCGAGCAGGTCCGGCTCGACGACGGCAGCACCGCGGACGTGTGGACCGAATGGCTGCACGCCGAGGACGCCGAGGTGCTGGCGTCGTACACCGACGGGCCTTTGCCGGGCGTGCCGGCGCTGACCCGGCGGCCGGTCGGCGCGGGCGCCGCCTGGTACGTCGGCACCCGGCTGGACGAGCCGGCCACCGACCGGCTCGTCGCCCGGCTGCTCGACGAGGCCGGGGTCCGTCCGGTGGCGCAGGCGCCGACCGGGGTGGAGGTGGTACGACGACGTGACGGCGAGCGGAGCTGGCTGTTCGCGATCAACCACACCGATACCGAGGTACGCGTCGCGGCAAGCGGCGCCGAGCTGTTGACCGGGACGCGGTGTGCGGGTGAGCTGACAGTGCCGGCCGGCGAGGTTGCCGTGGTCCGTGAGGACCGGGCCTGACTTGGGCGACACCCACGATGCGAAGGAGGTTCCCCAGATGCTGGCCCAGCAGCGGCAGACCGCCATCCTCGATCTGATCCGCCAGCGTGGCGGCGTACGGGTGAGCCACCTGGTCAGCCGGTTCGGCGTGTCCGACATGACGATCCGGCGCGACCTGGAGGTGCTGGCCGAGCGCGGTCTGGTGGACAAGGTCCACGGCGGCGCGACCCTCGCCGGGCCGGGCTCGGCCGAGGAGCCCGGGTTCGCCGCGAAATCGATCCGCCAGCAGACGGAGAAGCGGGCCATCGCCGAGCGGGCGGCAACGATGGTGGAGCCGGGGATGGCCATCGCGCTGTCCGCCGGGACGACCACCGCCGCGCTGGCCACCCTGCTCTCCGATGTGCACGGACTGACAGTGGTGACCAACTCGATCCCGGTGGCCGACGCGCTCTACCAGAACCCGCGTGCCGACCAGACTGTCGTGTTGACCGGCGGCATCCGTACCCCGTCGGACGCGCTGACCGGTCCGGTGGCCGAGGCGGCGATCAGCGCGCTCAACGTCGACCTGCTGTTCCTGGGTGTGCACGGGCTCAGCCCGCGTACCGGCTTCACCACGCCGAACCTGCTGGAGGCCGGCGTCAACAGGTGCCTGATCGGCGCGGCCCGCCGGCTCGTGGTGCTCGCCGACCACACCAAGTGGGAGACGATCGGCATCGCCACCATCGCCCCGCTGGAGGCGGCCGACGTGCTGATCACCGACGTCGGGATACCCCCCGAGGCCCGCACCACGATCGGCGAACAGGTCGGCGAACTGGTCGTCGTGGAGACGTGACCGTGATCCACTCGGCTTCCTGGAAATCGGGGTGTCCTCTTCGGCGGGACACCCCGCCTTCCAGGAACACGAGTGGATCACCCGGTCACCGGCTGGCAGGGCGGCTAGGGGCCGCCGACGGGAAGGCAGGGTCCGTCGTGGTCCGCCTGCCGCCCACACCGGCGGCGATCAGGCATGATCCGGTCGCAGAAGACCCAATGTCGTACGTGCTGCGCGTCCTCGGCCGACACGGTGGCCCCGGCGACGTCGACCTGCGGTGTCGAGGTCAGCGCACGGGCGAGCCAACGGGCCAGGTCCAGCGCCTCGGCCAGGTCGGCCACCGCCACCGGCAGGTGGATAACGTGTCGGGGCGGTGGCTCGGCCGGCTCGGTGAAGGCCAGCACGACGGCCCGAGGCAGCGGCACGAAGATCCGGTCCGGTGGGATCACCACTGACGCCTCTCCGGCCAGGCGCTGTGCCGGGCACGCAGCGCCCGCTTGACCCGCGCATTCTCCTCGCTCAGCAGCGCCAGATCGTGGTGCAGTGCCGTCAGGTCGAGAGCGACGCGATGCAGGAACCGCCGCACCTCACGAGGGTCGAGGCCCCTGCGGCCGAAGCCGACGGTGGCGAACTGGTGGTCGCGTACGTGCCGCGGATGCAGCCGGCCGCCGTCGTGGTATGCGCCTCTGGTCATCGGCCACCCCTGTCGTCGGTCGATGGTGGGTCGGGGTCGCGATTGCGGCCCTCTTCGTGGTACGTATTCGTGCAAGTCGGTTCGGAGCCGGGATTTCCCCATCCCGACGCTCTAGTTGAGACCCGACGAGAGCCGGTATGCGACTGCCACTCGCGACGCCGCCTCTCGTCACCTTTTCGGCTGTTGGCCCAGCTGCGGTTGCCGTGTTTGCACCGGGCTTCCCCGGGGGCCGGCGATCACCCTCACCCGCAGGCCACGTTTCCAGTGGCCCCGGCATTGGTGCAACGACACCAACAAAGTTCGTCATGAGGGACATCAAGAGAGGGGACCCATGCCCGCCAGGCGTGAATCGTTCGTCCAGACATTGCGCGCCCAGTGGCTCGGCCAGCAGATGCGTCAGTTGCGGGAACAGCGCGGCATCACGCTCAAACAGGCGGCCGAGTTTCTGGAACGGGACTTCTCGTCCATCGCCCGCTGGGAGCGAGCCGAGTGGCCGTTCCGACGCGGCGTTGTCGAGTCGCTTCTTGATCTTTACGGCGAGCATGACGGGCGCGAGCGCAACCGCTTTCTCCAGCTTGCCGAAGATGCTTGGCGGACCGACCGCTGGGACGACGACTACGACGAGTTGGTGGACGCCTCATTCATCGACTTCCCCTGGCTGGAGACGAGAGCCGAGCACATCTGCTCATGGGATGCCTTCCTGATGCCGGGGCTCATGCAGACGGCGGCCTACGCGGAAGCGGTGATCCGTAACGCCGAGGGAGAGCGGGCATCGGATTTCTCGGTGCGCAAGTGGCTGCAACTGCGGGTCGACCGCCAGCGCGTGCTCACGCGCGATCCCGCCGTCCATGTAGCGGCGGTTATCGACGAAAGCGTTCTTCGTCGACCGGTCGGAAGCCATGACGTGATGCGCGGCCAACTGCGACACCTCGGCGAGTTGATGCGACGGCAGAACATCGACGTCCGCGTGCTGCCATCGCGGGTCGGCCTGCACGCCGGGCTGGACGGCTCGTTCGTCCTCTTCCGGATGCCCAAGCCGTATCCGGAGGTGGCCTATGCCGAGACTCTGGGTGGGCGCCGGTTCATGGAATCTCCGAAGTCGAGACGTTACGCGCTTGCGTACCATCGCCTTCAGGATGTCGCGCTCGATCAGCGCAAGGCGGCCGAGCTGATCGCGAAGATCACGGAGGAACTGCCATGAACGAAGCCCTGCCGGCCGTGGCCTGGCACATCAGCACTCGGAGCAACAGTAACGGCGGGAGCTGCGTCGAGGCGGGGCCTGTTCTCGACGGTTCTGGTCGAGTGGCGGTGCGCGACAGCAAGAACCGCGCGGCGGCGACCCTCGTCTACGGCGTCAGCGACTGGACTGCCTTCGTCAATGGGGTCAAAGACGGCACGTTCGGCCGCGCCGAGCCGTGATCGACTCGACATCGCCGATATCGGGGTGTCCCGGTCGCGTTGATACCCCGACATCGGCGATGTCGAGTCGATCAAAAGTCGCTGGCGGCATGCCCTGACCGGCCGGCACCATCCTGGCCGTGAAAGCGCACGGTTTGTCGATCATGGACATGTGGTGCCCGGTTCGGTAACTCACGGACCTTTGGTCCCCACCACGACTCCATGATCAACGATGCCGGGCGGGCGGGGGCGCGCGCGGGCGGGTGGCACGCTCACAGCCACCTCACAGGGGTGCTGGATAGGGTGCCCTTCGAGTCAACGTCCGACTCCAACACAGGAGTTTTCGATGGTCTTCAAGAAGATGTTGAGCGCGTTCGGTGTGGGTGGTCCCAGTGTGGACACCGTGCTGACCAACCCCAACACCCGGCCCGGCCTGACCCTCGACGGTCAGGTCAACCTCGTCGGCGGTGACAGCCCGGCGGCCATCGAACAGGTGGTGATCGGCCTCGTCACCCGGGTCGAGGTCGAGGGCCACGACACGGAGTACGCCGGCACCATGGAGTTCCACCGGATGGCCGTGAGCGGCGCGTTCCAGCTCGCGCCCAAGCAGGAGCTGTCGATCCCGTTCCAGCTCCCGGTGCCGTGGGAAACCCCGATCACCGACGTGTACGGCCAGCGCCTGCACGGCATGACGATGGGCCTGCGCACGGAGCTGTCGGTGGCCCGCGCCGTCGACAAGACCGACCTGGACCACGTGGCGGTGCACCCGCTGCCGGTGCACGAGCGGATCCTGGAGGCGTTCCAGCGGCTCGGTTTCCGGTTCAAGCACGCCGACCTGGAGCGCGGTCACATCCGCGGCGTGCAGCAGACGCTGCCGTTCTACCAGGAGATCGAGTTCTTCGCGTCCCCGCAGTACGCGCGCACCATCAACGAGGTCGAGCTGACCTTCGTGACGAGCCAGCGCGGCGTCGAGGTGATCCTGGAGTGTGACAAGCGCGGCGGCTTCCTCAGCGCCGGGCACGACGCCTTCGGCCGCTACCAGGTGTCCCACGCCGACGTCGACCGCGTCGACTGGGCGCAGGTCGTCGACGGTTGGCTGCGCGAGACCACGTCCCGCTACGGCAGCCTGCGCTCGCAGTACGGCCACGGTCACGGCTACGGTCCGGGCCACGGTCACGGCCGTGGCGGCATGGGCGTGGGCGGCATGGTCGCCGGCGCGGCGCTCGGCGTCGCCGGCGGCATGATCGCCGGCGAGATGATCGAGGACGCGTTCGAGGGCGACTTCGGCGACTTCGGCGGCGACGAGTAACGGCTCCACAGACGACGGTGGCCTCCGGGAGATTCTCCCGGAGGCCACCGTTCACGCAGGAGGCGTCAGCGCATGCTCCGCTCCTTGCCGGACCGGCGGGCGGAGCCGGCCTTCGACAGACCACGGCTGACCAGGTAACCACCGGTCAGGATGGTCAGATACCACCATGCCTGGTTCGGGTTGTTGATGTTCAACCCGTTGGTGGCGGCGCCCCGCCAGAACGCGGCGATCACCACGAGCGCGACAGCGGCGGCGTAGACCCAGAATTCCGTCGTCAGGAACGCCTGCTTGGTCTCCGTGCCCGGCGACGGCATCGGCTCTCGGTGCCCGTCGCGCATTGCCGGCATCTGCTGCGTGTCCCGCATCATGGCGGGGTTCTGCGGGTCGTTCATGGGCCGGTTCATCGGCCGGGTGGAAGCAGCCTGCGTGCTCATCTGGTCCTCCTCAGGATGCGATGAGTCGTACCTGCATTCCCTCGCCCCGCTACCGCGTTTCGGTCACGGCACGGTTCGCTTTCACGGCGGGGACACCCCCCGACTACCCGAGGCCCGGGACCAGGTAACACTCCCTCGGCCGGAAAAGAATCGACAGCGGCCGGGCCGATGACGGCGCCGGCGCGACCGCACGGCGCGGGCGGTTCACGACCGGTCGGGGTGGATGTCCGTTTCCCCCTCGGCACACGGCGCTGCGGGTTTGGCTGACCGGCGACCGGGCACGCCGTCAGTTCCACAGCTTCTGCGAGGTGATGAACGTGCGTGAGGACGACATGCGGCAGGAGGCCGCCCGGCGGGCCGAGGACCGGATCACCGACAGTGTGTACGGCAAGGGTGCCGTCGACGAGGTGACACTGCCCCGTACCGACATTGAGAGTGAGATCCAGCGGGTGGACCCCATGGACCCGGCGCACGAGCGGATCGATCCGCAGGTGCTGCGCGACGGCGGCCCCGTCGGCGGACAGGGCGCGGTGACCACCACCGGTGGCACGGCCGGCCCGGCGAGCGTGCGGCGGGTGGCCCGCCAGCCGGAGCGGCACCCCGGCAAGGTGGCCCCGACGACGACCGGGGACGCCACCACCGGCGGTCTGAGCACCCCGACGGGTGGCGGCACCAGCGACCAGTCCACGTCCGCCACCGGGCCGAGCAAGTCCATCCGGGACCGCTCGACCGATTGACCGACGGTGAGCCCGCCCCCGCCGACCGGCCGGTCGGCGGGGGTGCCGTCGGTCAGCGGCAGGGGCGCAGGACGCCCAGGCGCTGGGTGGCCCGGGTGAGCGCGACGTACAGGTCGCTGCGCCCGCGCGGCGACTCCGCCACCATCCGGTCCGGGTCGACCACCAACACCGAGTCGAACTCCAACCCCTTGGCCTGCGCGACAGTCAGCACGACCACCCGGCTCTCCAGCTCCGGGTGCTCGCCCACGGTGGCCTCCGGCAGCGCGGCGGTCAACGCCGCGCCGAGCGCGTCCACCCGGCTGGCCGGCACGATGACGCCGAGCCGCCCGTCGGTCAGCCCGGCAGCCTCGCGCGTCGCCGCCGAGACCAGCTCCGCGGGCAGCTGCTCGTCGGGCACCGCCCGGTCCCACGGTGGTACGCCGCTCTCGCGCACCGAGCGCGGTGGCCGCAGCGCCGGGTCGATCTCGGCCAGCACGTCGGCGGCGACCGCCATGATCTCGGCCGGCGTGCGGTAGCTGACCGTCAGCTCGGTCAGCCGCCAGCGCCGCGCCACGTAGGGGGCGAGGGCATCGGCCCAGGAGGGCGTGCCGGCGAGCGCGCCGGTCTGCGCCACGTCCCCGACGATCGTCATCGACCGGCTCGGGCAGCGGCGCATCAGCAGCCGCCACGCCATCGGCGACAACTCCTGCGCCTCGTCCACGATCACGTGCCCGAACGCCCAGGTCCGGTCGGCGGCGGCGCGCTGCGCGGTGGTCAGCCGGTCGGCCTCCTCCTGGCGCTCCAGCAGGCGGTCGGCGTCGATCAGGTCGGTCACGCCGAGGATCTCACCGCCCTCGGCCTCGTCCTCGACGTCGATCGAGCGGGAACCCCGGGCGATCTCCAGAACGCCCTCGGCGTACTCCCGTTCCATCATGCGGATGCGGTCC
This sequence comes from Micromonospora sp. NPDC049114, assembly GCF_040648635.1. Classification (NCBI taxonomy): domain Bacteria; kingdom Bacillati; phylum Actinomycetota; class Actinomycetes; order Micromonosporales; family Micromonosporaceae; genus Micromonospora; species Micromonospora sp. NPDC049114. Next base: position 221,252 of record NZ_JBEZEA010000010.1, read on the forward strand.
CGGCGGGCCGCGGCCGCCCGCTCGTCCTCACCGAGCAGCTCGGCGGCCTCGTCCAGCAGCGGCACGTCGGCGGGCGTCCAACCGCCCGGTTCGCGATGCAGCCGGGCCCGCTCGTCGTCGGTGAGCATCGGCGCGGCGGCGGCGATCCGGTCCGGGTCGGCGTACAGGTCGGCGAGCAGGCGCTGCGGGGTGAGCACCGGCCACAGCCGGTCGAGGGCGGCCTGAATGCCCGTCTCCTCGCGCAGCTCGCGGCGGATCTCGGCGCGGTCGGCCTCGTCGAGCAGGTTGTCCCCGCCCAGCGGGTCGGCGCCGATCCGCTCCGCCACCTGGTCGGCGAGCGCGTGCACGATCTCCACGTCGAACAGCGCCCGGGCCAGGTTGTGCGGCCGGTCGGTGCGGCGCACCCGGTCCCGGGCGGCGCGCACCGTCTCCGGGTCGAGGGTCAGCACCTCCCGCTCCACCTCGATCTCGAGCGGCTCGTCCGGCACCCACTGCCGGTCCCGCACGGCCAGCGCCAGCACCTCGGCCAGCACCGCCCGGCCCTTGAGCGCCGCGGTCTCGGCCGGCTCGACGCGCTGGGCGCTCACCCCGGGAAACAGATCACCCTGGGTACGCAGCAGCACGCCCGTCTCGGCCAGTGTGGGCAACACCTGGGAGATGTAGCGCAGGAACGTCGCGTTCGGGCCGACCAGCAGCACACCCCGGCTGGACAGCTCCCGCCGGTGTGTGTAGAGCAGGTACGCCGCCCGGTGCAGCGCGACAGCGGTCTTGCCGGTGCCGGGGCCGCCCTGGACCACCATGACGCCGGGCAGGTCGGCGCGGATGATCTGGTCCTGCTCGGCCTGGATGGTCTCCACGATGTCGCGCATCCGGCCGGTCCGACCGGCGTTGAGGGCGGCCAGCAACGACGCCTCACCGGTCAGCTCCTCGTGCCCGCCGGGCGAGGCGCTGTCGATGTCGAGCACCTCGTCGTTGAGCCCGGTCACCTTGCGCTGGCGGGTGCGCAGGTGCCGCCGCCGGCGTACGCCCTGCGGGTTGGCGGCGGTGGCGAGGTAGAAGGGACGTGCGGCGGGGGCCCGCCAGTCCATCAGCAGCGGGTCGTAGTCACCGCTGGTGTCGAAGATCCCGATTCGGCCGATGTATCGGCGGGAGTCGTCGTCGCCGTCGAGCCGGCCGAAGCAGAGCCCATTCTCCACTGCGGAGAACTGCTCCACCTGGTCGGCGTACATCGCCACGGAGCTGTCGCGCTGGGAGCGGTCCTGCAGGGTGCCGCCGGTGTTGCGCAGCTCGGCGGTGAGCCGGTGGGCGGCCTGCTCACGTAGCCCGTCCAGCCGGTCGTAGAGCATCGAGACGTACTCCTGCTCGCGGCCGATCTCGTCGTCGAGCGGCAATTCACCGGTACCGCCGGAGTGCCTTGACAAGCCGTCTCCCTAAAGATTAGAATGCTCTGCAGGAACGGCTTTTACGCCGTTCTTTTTTGTGCCCTCGAATTGTTGAAGATAGCGCGGCCCGGCGGCTGTCACCAAGCCGACCGGGCCGATTCGAGTCACACAACGCCGGGCCGACCAACAGGTCGACCCGGCGCGAGAGCTTCGGGAAATCAGCCGCGGGCCACCTGGTAGAGGCGCTCGGGGGTGACCGCTCCGGCGAGCACCCGACCGTCGTCGGTGAGCAGCACGCTGAACAGCTTGCCGGCGAGCAGTCGGCCACTGCCCCAGTCCCCGCTGACGGCCGGCAGCCCGCCGAGCAGCTTCGACACGTCCGCGTTCGGCGTCGCACCGGCAGGCTTGCCGGCGGCCGCCTTGCCCGGGGCCCCGTCCAGGCGCGCGACCAGGACTGTGGTCCAGCCGTCGCCCGCGGTACGCACCTGCGGGTCGCCGCCCCGTGCCGCCTGCGCGGGCCGGCCCGCCGACGGCCGCTCGGCGGTCTCCTCGGTGACGGACACCCCCGGTGGCGGGTTGAAGGCGAACTGGTCGGCGTCGGGACGCCGGTAGTCGACCTGGGTGAAGGCCATCTCGAACGCCGGCTGGTCGCTGCCCTTGGCGAGCACCTCGAAGCGCAGCGGCACGTGCTGCGTGGCGTCGATGGCGATCCGCAGCTGGTGCACCAGCGAGTCACTGTCGCGCGGCTGGAGCACCAACTCGTAGGCGTCCCGACCGGCGACGGTGGCCGAGCGGCCGACGCTGACCTCGGTGCTCGGATCGATCGCGCCCAACGCCAGGTCGGCGGCCTCCTGCGGGGTGGCGGGGAGGCTCGGCGTCGCCGCGGGACCCGGCTTTCCGGTCGTGCCCGCGTCGCCCAACGTGCGATGGCGCGCGGTGTTGCCCCGGCTCTCCCAGGTCCACACGTCCCGGCCGTTGCGGATCACGTCCTGCTCGCCGAGGGTGTCCACCAGCGCGACGCGCTGCCGCTCCGGACCGGAATACCAGACCCGCAGGGTGTGCGTACCGGTCAGCAGGGCGCTCAGATCGTTGCCGGGGATCAGCCCGACCAGCGGCGGCAGACCGAGGTCGGCGCGCTGCACCACCGTCCCGGACAGCCCCTCCAGCCGGGACGTCTGAAGATCCACCAGGAGTTGGGCGGCGGTACGCGGCGGCAGGCTCGGCTCCGCCTCGGCGGCGAACGTGCCGATCGCGGCGCCTCCACCGATGACGACGACGCCAGCGGCCGCCGGGACCAGCCAGCGCAGGACGGGACGGCTTCTCAGGATCGACATGGTGCACCTCCTGCCAGACATCCTGCCCGGTCCGCGCTGTGAAGGCGCTGAGGACGCCGAACCTTCGACTTTGACCCAGGTGGCACCCTTGGACCGTGCGGTTGTTGGTGGTGGAAGACGAGGCCCGGCTGGCGGCTGCCCTGCAACGCGGCCTGCAGGCGGAGGGGTTCGCCGTCGACGTGGCGGCGACCGGCCCCGCCGGCCTGGACGCGGCCCGGCACGGTGGGTACGACGCGATGATCCTCGACGTGATGCTGCCCGGGCTGTCCGGCTACGAGCTGGTCCGCCGACTGCGCGCCGAGCAGCACTGGCTGCCGGTCCTGATGCTCTCGGCCAAGGACGGCGAGTACGACCAGGCCGACGGCCTGGACTGCGGCGCCGACGACTACCTGACCAAGCCCTTCTCGTACGTGGTGCTGTTGGCCCGCCTGCGGGCCCTGCTGCGTCGGGGAGCGCCGGAACGCCCCACCGTGCTGACGGTCGGCGACCTGCGGTTGGATCCGGCCCGCCGACGGGTGACCCGCGCCGACGCCGAGGTGACGTTGACCGCGCGGGAGTTCGCGTTGCTGGACTATCTGATGCGTCGTCCCGGCCAGGTGATTTCCAAGATCGAGCTGCTGGACCACGTGTGGGACGCCAGCCTGGAGACGGCGCCCAACGCGGTCGAGGTGTACGTCGGCTATCTGCGCCGCAAGCTCGGCCGCGACCGGCTGGAGACCGTCCGGGGCGCCGGCTACCGGCTGGCGACGTGACACCTGCCGGTCCGGTCCGCCGGCTGCCCGGGTGGGGCCTGCGCGGGTTGGGCCTGCGCGGGCGGCTCACGGCGCTCGGCGTGCTCGGCCTCACCGTCGGGCTGGCCCTCGGCGGGGCGGTGCTGCTGGGCGCGCTCGGCTTCGTGCTCCAGCGCACCGTGGACACCGAGGCGTTCCGGACCGCCGACGCGGTAGTCCTGCTCGCCGCCGAGGACGCGTTGCCCGACCCGCTGCCGGTGGCGGGCGGGCAGGTCCGGGTCCAGGTGATCGACGCGCAGGGTCGGATCCGGGCCGCCTCGATCGACGCGGACCGGCTGGTCCCGATGGTCCGCCCCGAGCGGTTGGACACCGGTCACCGTCAGCGCCTGGTGGTGCCGGCCGAGCGCGTCGGACTCGCCGGCCCGGTGCGGGTGGTCGCCGTACCGGCCGGCACCGACGCGGATCCGCTCACCGTCCTGGTCGCCCGGTCGATGGCCGACGTCCGGCACAGCACGCACGTCGTACGCGCCATCCTGCTGGTGGCGTTCCCCCTGTTGGTGGCGATCCTGGCCGGGGTGGCGTGGCGGGTGATCGGTGCGACGTTGCGTCCTGTCGAGGCGCTGCGCCGGGGCGCCGAGGAGATCACCGGCCGCGCGGGCGGCGGTCGCCTGCCGGTGCCCGCCTCCGCCGACGAGATCCATCGGCTGGCGGTCACCCTCAACGGGATGCTGGACCGGATGGAGTCGGCCCGGATCCGGCAGCGTGCCTTCGTCTCCGACGCGGCCCACGAGCTGCGCAGCCCGCTCACCAACATCCGCACCGAGCTGGAGGTGGCCCAGCGGCTCGCCGACCGCACGGACTGGACGGCGGTGACCGTCAACCTGCTCACCGACACCGAGCGGTTGAGCCGGCTGGTCGACGACCTGCTGCTGCTGGCCCGCCTGGACGAGATGCCACCGGCGCGGGGGACTGGCCCGGTCGACCTGACCGCCCTGCTGACCGAGGTCGCCGCCCGGTACCCGTCGCCACCGGTGCTCCTCGTGCCGCCGCCCGGCCCGCTGTGGACGACCGGAAACGCGGCCGAGCTGCGGCGGGTGCTGTCGAACCTCGTCGACAACGCGGTCCGGCACGCACGCGGCAGCGTGGTCCTCGCCTCGGAGCCGCACGACGACGCCGCGTACCACCTGGTGACGGTGACCGACGACGGCCCGGGGATTCCGGCGGCCGACCGGCGGCGGGTCTTCGACCGTTTCACCAGGTTGGACGACGGCCGGGGCCGCGACGACGGTGGCGCCGGCCTGGGCCTCGCCATCGTGTGGGAGCTGGTCCGCCGTGCGGGCGGCACCATCACCCTGGCCGACACCGACGGCCCGCAGGGGCTGCGGGTGCGTCTGCTGCTGCCGAGGACGCCGACCGGGGATGCGCAAGAAGCGGCGGTCGACACACCATGACGGCGGCGGCGAGTCGGTCGGGTCGTCAGCGGCGCTCGGTGCAGACCTGGTTGGCGCTCGCGACGGTGTCGGTGGACCAGACGACAGCCACGGTGAAGCAGTAGTCGTTGGCGCGGTTCAGCGCGTAGACGATGTAGCTGTCGGTGCCGGCGGGCAGCGTGGCGATCGCCGTCTTCTCCTGCCCGGCCCGGCCGGCCGACACGACCACCGGTCCCTCGCCGCCGGCCGGGTACGTCCAGCGCAGGGCGATGTTGTCCCGGTTGTCGCGCAGACTCACCGCTCCGGGCGGGGTGCCGGGAGCGGCGACCGGCGCCGCCGTGCCGGCGGCAGCGGTGCCGGTGGCGGCCGGCGCACCCGTGCCGCTCGGGCCGGTGCTGGGGGAGCCCCTGTCCGGCCCGGGTTTCGGGTCGTCCCCGTCGCCGACCCGCGCCACCCCGGCGATCACCGCCGCCGTGCCCAGCAGCACCACGACGACGCCGGCCACCAGCACCGGCACCAGCCGGTTGCGCGGCGACGTCTTCGCCCGGTGCACGGGCACCGGCAACAGCCGGGACGGCGTGTACGGCTCCAGCGGGGCGTACGGCTGCGCCGGTTGGTCCGGCTGGGCCGACGCGCCGGGGCGGTGCAGCCGGTAGACGCCGGACGTCTCCTCGGTGCCGCCCGTGAACCCGGCCACCGACGGGGGCACCGGCGGAACCGTGGAGTGCGGGACGGGGTCGTCCGTCGGGTCCGGTGGCCAGCGGAAGCCCGGCGACCCGTCCGGCTCGTCGGCCGGCACCCGGGGGTTCGGCACCGAGCCGACCCCGTGCACCGGCCGGCCCTCGTCGTCGTGATCGACCGGACCGGTCACCCCCGGGTCCACCGAGCGGGGCGGGGGCGCGGGTGGGTGGTACGCGGACTCGACCGGCCGGTCGCTGTGCGGCGCGGTACGCGCGGCGGGCACCACCGGGGCGTCCCGGTCGGCGGGTGCGTCGTCGGCGCAGACATGGTCGGGGTTGGCCGCCGCCCGGGCAAGAGCCGCCACCTGCAGCGCCAGCGGGTCGTCGGCGGCCAGGTGCTGCCGGCACAGCTCGCGGGCCAGCGCCAGGTTGTCGTGCGCCTCGGCGAACTGCCCACAGTCGCGCTGCATGGCACCGAGCCGGGCCAGCATCTTGATCCCGCTGGGGTGACCGTCGCCGTACACCTCGCGGTGCAGCTCCCAGGCGTCCTGGAGGCGGTCGCGGGCCACCGTGCACTGGCCCCGGGCGTACTCGACGGTGGCCAGATCGGCGTGTGCGGCCAGCACCCGCAGCGACTCGGGCCCGTCCTGCGCGGTCAGCTCGATGATGACTTCCTGGTACAGCCGGGCGGCTCGGGAGTGGCTGCCGACCCGGTGCAGCACCGCGGCCAGGGTGGCCGCGGCGGCCACCGTGCGAGGGTCGGAGCGACCGTGCAACCGGGTGGTGGCCGCGTACGCGAAGGCGGCCCAGCCTCGGGCGGAGTGCGGCTCGCCCAGGGCGACGAGCACCCGCGCCTGGAGGCTGGCCGCCTCGGCCAGCTCGGGCGTGGCGTTGGCCGGGCGGGGGTCGGCGTCGGTGAGCGCGTCGGAGAGCAGCCGTTGCGCGCCAGCCACGTCGCCAGTGGACACGAGGTGGTGCGCCTGGTCAGTCAACTCGTCGAAGCCGGAGGACACGCCCCATCGTGCTCATCCGACGACGGTAAGTACAAGACCCGCGCCGGTGCCGATCGGTCAGGATCTCCTCAGGTGCTCGGCCAACGTCTCGCTGATCCGGCGCAACTGGTCGACCTGGGCCGGGCTCAACGGGTCGAACAGGTGTCGGCGTACCCCCTCGACGTGGCCGGGGGCGGCGGCGGCGAGGGTGGCGAAACCGTCGTCGGTGAGCACCGCGATCTGCCCGCGCCGGTCGGTGGGGCAGTCCTCGCGGCGTACCCAGCCGGCCGCCTCGAGGCGGGCCACGGCGTGCGAGAGCCGGCTGCGGGACGACCCCGCCGCGTCGGCCAGGTCGCTCATCCGAAGTTGCCGGCCCGGGGCCTCGGAGAGCCGGACCAGGATCTCGTAGTAGGCGTGCGGCATGCCGGCATCGCGTTGCAGCTCGCGGTCGAGCGTGTCCATCAGCGCCCGGGAGGCGGCGAGGAACGCCCGCCAGGTGCGCTGCTCATCGGGGTCCAACCAGCGGGTCATGACGACCATCATACCTGCAGTGGTTGAACGCTCAACTAAATCGCGCTAGTCTGGGGCCATGGGTATCCACCGACTCAACCACGCGGTCCTCTACGTCAGTGACCTCGCCCGCAGCGTCGCCTTCTACCGCGACGTGCTGGGCTTCCGCCCGGTGGCGATGACCCCGGACGGCTTCCGGGGCGCCACCTTCCTCCAAGCCCCGGACTCCACCAACGACCACGACCTCGGCCTGTTCGAGATCGGCGCGGCGGCCGGCCGCTCCACCGCCGGCCGGGCCACCGTCGGGCTCTACCACCTGGCGTGGGAGGTCGACACCCTCGACGAGCTGGCCGCCACCGCCGAGCGGCTCGCCGCCGCCGGGGCGCTGGTCGGCACGTCCGACCACGGCACCACCAAGAGCCTCTACGGCCAGGACCCGGACGGCCTGGAGTTCGAGGTGGTCTGGCTGATCCCGGCCGACCTGCTCGACGACACCGCCCTGGCCGCCCGCAAGCAGATCGGTCGGCTCGACCTGGACGCCGAGCGGCAGCGCTACGGCGGGCAGACCCGCGGTGGCGTGGGGATCTCCGTGCCGGCCTGAGCCGGCCATAGGGTAGAACGGACCGATGCCGACCAACCGGACCACCGACTTCCTTCGTGAGCTGCTGGTCCGCCAGGTGACGACCTGGTTGCCCGCCGCCCTGCACCGCTCCCGGCGGGCAACCATCGCGCTGGCCTGGGCCGGCGCCGACGGCGGCGCGGCCGAGGCGGTGCTGCGGGTGGTCGCCGGCCACGCCGCCCAGGTGCGGGGTCGGCAGGTGACGGTGTTGGTGCTGGCCGACGACGCTGCCGACCTGCCGGCCCGGCTCGGGCCGATCGAGGCGGAGTTGCCTGCCGAGGTGACCGTGCACCTGCTGCCCGGCGGTCCGGACCGGCTGCCGGTCGCGGTGAAGGCGGCCGGTGCGGCCGGGTCGCCGCTGTTCTGTTTCCTGGACCTGCCCGGCCAGGTGTCCCCGCAGTTGCTCGGCGCCGCCGCCAACGGCCGCACCGGCGAGGTGCTGCTGCACGCCGGCGGCGTCGCCCGTGCGGCCCTCATCGCCGCCGGGTTCCCGCTGGTCGCCGAGGTGGCGCCGGTGCTCCCGACCGACGCTGCGGCCGGCGCGACAGCTCCGGCCGGCGCGACGGATGACGCGGCGGCCGGCGTGGTCGCGTTCGGCAGCCGTTCGGACCGCAGTCTGGAGGCGGTGCGTGACGCGCTCTGGACGGTCGGCGCGGACCTCGGCGTGCGCTACCGCGACCCCGCCGACCCGACGGTCCCGCCGATGGACGTGGCCGGGGATCCGCTCCTGGAACCGCTGGCCGGAAAGCTGCTGGCCGAGCTGCGCCGGGGCGGGCCACGGCCGGTCACCGAGCTGCGCCGGCACACCCTCACCGCAACTGTCTACCGTGCCGCGGACGCCAACCGCGCGCTGGCCAACCTGGTCGAGGCGGGCGACGTACGCCGCGAGCGCGACACGGGCCGCCTGGCCGGCGACGAGATCATCACGCCCACGCGCTGAGGCCCCCGCGATCTTGCACTTTCTGTCCCGGCATACCGGAGATACCGCCCAAAACAAAGACCGAAACTGCAAGATCGGCGGGGCGGGGCGGGGCGGGGCGGGGCGGGGCGGGGCGGGGAGGGGAGGGGAGGGGTGCGCGGGCGGGTGGGGTGGGTGGGCGCGGTGGGGGGGGGGGGGGGATGAACCCCACCCCCCCCCCCACCCCCGGCGCCACCAACCCGGAGTTTTGATGGTTCCAGACAACGCGGCC
>NZ_JBEZEA010000011.1:0-186402 GCF_040648635.1 Micromonospora sp. NPDC049114
GCGCTGTGGGCCCCTCTTTCAGGCCCAGGGCGGGGGGATCGCGCGGCGCGCGCCGGGCCCCCCGCGCCCCCTCGGCGGTGGACGTCATGTCCGACATTGTCGCCGAACCTAGGCCGTGCCGGCCAACTCGGGCTCGGCGGCGGGGGCCGCCGACGCCGGAGCCAGGGCCTCGCGACCCGGCATCCACCGCAGCACCACGAGCATGCCCAGGGCCGCGACGATCGCGGACAGCGCCGCCGCCCAGTGCATGGCGGTGACGAAGGCGTCGTTGGCCGCCGAGATCAGCGTCGGCGCCGCCGGACCGAGCTGGCCGGCAGCCGCGTACGCCCCGGAGATCGACTCGTTGGCCGCGTCCTGTGCCTGCGCGGGCAGGCCGGTCAGCGCGTCGCCCACGTCACTGCGGTAGACCGCGGAGAGCACCGACCCGAGGACCGCCACGCCGAGCGCGCCGGCCACCTGGCGGACGGTGTTGCTCACCGCGGAGCCCACGCCGGCCTTCTCGCGGGGCAGCGCCGACATGATGGACTCGGTTGCCGGCGGCATGATGTTGGCCATCCCGACGCCCTGGATGAAGAAGACGACAAGCACGATCCAGATCGGGGTGGACGCCCCGATGAAGGCGAACGCGGCAAGCGCCACCACGGTCAGCCCCAGCCCCACGGCGGCGACCGCCCGGCCGCCGTAGCGGCGGACCATCGCGGCGCTGCGCGGCGCGAAGATCAGCTGGGCGCCGGCGAAGGGCAGGAAGAGCAGGCCGGTCTGCAGCGGGCTGTAGTCGCGGACCAACTGCAGGTAGAACGAGCTGAAGAACATCACGCCCATCGCGGCGAAGAACACCAGGCCGACGATCGCGACCGGCGCGGCGAAGCGCGGCACCTTGAACAGCCGGACGTCCAGCGACGGGTGGTCGGAACGGAGCTCGTGCCGCACGAACCAGGCCAGCACGGCGAGGCCCACCAGGATCGAGCCCCAGGCCACCGGACGGTCGAAGCCGTGCTCGCCACCGTCGATGATGCCGTAGGAGAGGGCGACCAGGCCCACAACGGAGAGCAGGACGCCGAGCAGGTCGACGCGGCCGGGGCGCGGGTCACGCGACTCGGGGACGAGCAGCGCCACCAGGATCACGCCGGCGACGACCACCGGGACGTTGATCAGGAAGACCGAGCCCCACCAGAAGTGCTCCAGCAGCGTGCCGCCGAGGATCGGGCCGATCGCCACGGCGAGGCCGACCGCGCCGGCCCAGACGCCGATGGCCCGGCCGCGCTCACGCGGGTCGAACACGTTGGAGATGATCGAGAGCGTCACCGGCATGATGGCCGCGCCGCCGACCCCCATCAGGGCGCGGGCCGCGATGAGCTGCGCGGGGCTGTCAGCGTACGCGGAGAGCAGCGACGCCAGGCCGAACAGCGCCAGCCCGATCATCAGGAAGCGCTTGCGGCCGGCGCGGTCTCCGAGCACCCCGAAGGTGAACAGCAGCCCGGCGAAGACAAGCGTGTAGGAGTTGATGGACCACTCCAGCTCGCCCTGGCTGGCCCCGAGGCCGTGGACCGGGTCGGCCAGGGTGCGCAGGGCGACGTTGAGGATCGTGTTGTCGAGGACGACGACGAGGAGGCTGATCACCAGCACCCCCAGGATCGCCCACCTCCTCGGGTGTCCCGTGTTCTCGTGCAGTTCCATGCCCGGTTCTCCCCCCGGTTGCACCCGTCACGCAATACGATACGGGCCAGACTCGTAACGCGAACAGCCTACGGGCGGGCATTAACGATACGGAACCGATCCGTATCGTATGTGGTGCGCATCACGTCTGGTCCGCACCCCGATCGGGGGACACGACGGGTCGGCCCGGGACACACCCGCCGAGGTTCAGCGAGGTCGCGTGGTGTCCAGGCAGGCGGCGACGGCGTCCGGCAGCGCGTCCAGGTGGACCGCCGGCGCGGCGAGCGGCTCGATCCAACCCGGCCCCGCGCCGTACACCCGCAGGCGCGGGAAGTCCCGGGCGAAGCGCACCAGACGGTACGCGCGGCCGGTGACCGGCGTCTGCGACCAGAGCACGACGGTGTGCGGGCGGGCCTGGTAAACCGCATTTGTCAACGCGGTCCAGGGCAGCGCGGGGCCGAGGTGAAGGCAGCCGCGCCCCTGTTCCCGCAGGGCGGCGGCGAGCGCGTGCAGGCCGAGGCTGTGCGCCTCCTGCTCGGCGCCGGCCAGCAGCACACCGCCGGTGGGCAGTGACCGGCCCGGCTCGCGCCGGTGCACGTCCAGCCCCACCCGGACGCCCTCGGAGAGGGCATGCTCGACGGCGATCTCGGCGGCCGTACGCCCCGAGAGCCTCGCCAGCAGCGGCCGGCACACCTGCTCCCACAGCGCCGGCACGCCCCACTCGTCGGCCAACTCCAGCATCAACGTGGCGACACGGTTACCGTCCAGGTCCTCGGCCGCCAAGAAGACACCCTTGTGCGCGGTCTGTACGGCGTCGGCCGGAATCGGATGGGTCAGCACCAGACGTACCCCCGGGTAGGCGTTCTCTACCCGGGGGTTCGTTGAAACGACGCACGGTGGATGCGCCGTCGCGGGATTTGCCGGCAACTGCGTGACGCACCCGCAGCCCACCGACGACGCCGGCCGGCGCCCCCGTCGAGGCGCCGGCCGAGCGTTTGTGCGTCCTTCAGCGCCGCCGGCACAGTCAGCGCGTGGGCCCCGATGTCAGCGCGTGGTCCGCAATTGGCGCATCGAGTCGTTGAGCTGCCGCTTCATCCAGCGAGCGGCGGGCCGTTCGATGAACCGGTGGATCAGCCAGGCGGCGATCAGCAGAGCGGCGATCAGCGTGGTGATCAGCAACCACGGCGACAGGTGGTCCTGGAGCCGGTCGATGACGGCGAGCCCGACCGTCTGGTGAATGAGGTACAGCGGGTAGGTCATGGCACCGGCCGTCGCGACCCAGCCCCACTTCACCCAGGAGAAGAAGTTGAGAGCGACCGCTGCCATCACCACGACGAAGGCTGTCACGATGACGGCCGTCGGCGCGAAGGCGACGTCGCGGGCCTGGGCCAGGCTGGGCAGCCGGGTCAGCGCGATCAGCAAGGAGAGGCCGACGATCGACCACAGCAGCAGGTTCGGGCCGAACCGGTAGATGAGGTAGAGGGCGATGCCCGCGATGAAGTAGCTGGAGTAGCCAGCCGCCACGACGGCGCTGAACCACGCGCTGCCGAACTTGGGCACGACCAGCGAGGCGACGGTCCAGATGGCGCAGAAGGCGACCACACCGCGGTAGGTCAGGCCGCGCGCCACGAGGATGGCGAAAAGGAGGTAGAAGATCATCTCGACGGTGAGCGTCCAGTACGACAGGTCGAGGTGCCGGATGCCGAGGAACTCCTGCATCATCGTCAGGTTGCCCACCACGTCGCGGAGCTTGAGGTCGACACCCCTCGGCACGGCCACGAGCACGGCGGCGGCCACCAGGACAGCGAACCAGTAAGCGGGGTATAGCCGGACGACGCGGGAGACGAAGAAGTCACCGACGGAACGTCCCCAGGCGCTCATGCAGATGACGAAGCCGCTGATGATGAAGAAGAGCTGCACGCCGAGGAAGCCGTACTTGGAGACGGAGTGCAGCAGCCCGAAGTGGGACGCGGCGGAGGGCTGCCACGCACCGACCTTGTCACCGATGAGGTGGTACGCGACGACCATGAGCGCAGCGCCGAGGCGCAGTCCGTCGAGGACCAGCAGGCGCGGCCGCCGCCCGCCCGCCGCCCGCTCGACGGCCGGCGCCACCACGCCGGCCTGCTGGGGCAGGTCCGCGCGTTGACCAGCCCGCATCGGCTCGGTGGTCTGCGCTGCGACCGCGTGCTCGTCCATCGCCTGCGTCATCGACGTCTCCTGGTGTTCGCGGCGGTTCCGTGCCGCTGTCGCCGTAGGGAATTGATCATGGGTTTGCGGTGCCGACGGGCGGCAGGACCGTCCGTTCCGCACGCGACCGCCAGTACAGCCACAACGCGGCGAGCGTGAAGAGCACCAGCGTCGTCGACACGTAGGGATCAACCGCGAACCGCTGGGCCAGCCCGTCAAACCGGTTAGCCTGCCAGATCAGGCCGCGCGGGGAGAGTCCGCCGTAATAGGGGCCCGGCCACATGAGAAACGGCGCGATCGCGGCTATCGCGACGATGCCGGCGACCAGACGTGCCGCGCCGTGTGAGCGACGCGCTACGTCGATCAACACCACCGCCATCGGGCCGATCCAGAGCCAGTAGTGCGACCAGCTGATGGGCGAGATGAGCAGCATGGTGAAGCCGACGACGACCATGGCCATCGCTTCCTCGCCGTGCCGCTGAAGCGCGGTGGCAAGGGCGAGGCCACCGACCAGCACGACCGCGACGGAGAGCATCCACCAGATGGTGTTCTGCTGGTCGGTTTCGAGCAGTCGGGCGGTGAACCCCTGCAGGGACTGGTTGCCGCCGTACCGCGGACCGGAGGACATCAGCACTCGGTGCGAGTCGAACGCCCGCCCGGTCAGCCAGTAGTCGTACGAGCCGCCCGGCTGGATGATCGCGCCCAGCAGCGTGAGCCCGGCGAAGGTGCCGGTCGCGACGATGGCGGCCCGGATTCGCCGGGTGAGCAGCAGGTAGACCACGAAGAGTCCGGGCAGCAGCTTGGTCGCGGTTGCGACGCCGATGCCGACGCCCTTGAACCGGCTCCGGCCGGGCAGGGCGAGGTCCGCCACGACCAGCAGCAGCACGAAGATGTTGATCTGGCCGAGGTCGAGGTTGCGCTGCAGCGGCTCGGTCCAGAGCAGCACCGCGCCGACGGCGGCGACGAGACCGAGCCGGCCCCGGGTGCCCTCGTAGCCGAGCATCGTGGTGGTGAACCACAGGGCGAGGAAGATCGCTGCGATACCCACGATGTTCATGACGGTGAGCGCGGTCCGCGGATCGAGCAGCGTCAGCGGCGTCAGGAACGGCAGGGTGATCGGCGGATAGGTGTACGGAAGGGCGAGCGTGGTGTACCCGAGCTGGTAGACGGGCTGCCCATCGAGGAACGCGTGGGCGGCCCCGAGGTACATGTTGAAGTCCGTCCCCCGGAACGGGCGGTCGCGCACGAAAGCGCCGTACGCCGCGAGCGAGACGGCCAGCAGGGCCAGGCCCGGGAAGAGGAGCCAGTTCGGCAGGGGGGTCCGCTGGGGCGCGACGTGATCGGCCGGTACGTCGGTGGCGAGCCGACGGATGCGCTCTATGGTCATAGTGGGCTGGATGGTAGTCGGGTCGCCGCCCCCGTGGGTAACGACCCCTCGCGCCTTCGACGACCACCGTGTCCAAAAAGTTACGATCGGTTGCACCGCTGGCCGAGAGGGCTGCAAACTCCCTGGCAGGAGCGCATGACCGGCCTGGCGGCGAAGAGGCCGAGCCGGCGACCCGGGCTCGTCGCCCAGGCCACCGACGCACGCCAGAGCTATCCGCGGCGGGTGACGGCCAGGCGCCGGGCCAGGTCGGCCACGGTCCCCCAGATGCCGCGCCGGAACAGCACCACGACAAGGACGAAGATCCCGCCGGTCACCAGGCCGATCGCCTCGAACCCGGAGAACGACAACCAGTCCTCCAGCCGGACCACGATGCCGGCGCCGAGCACCCCGCCCCAGAGCGTGCCGATCCCGCCGAGCACCACCACGATGACCGCCTTGCCGGAGGTGGTCCAGTGCAGCACGTCCAGCGAGACGAACCGGTGGCCGACCGCAAACAGCCCGCCGCCCAGCCCGGCGATGAACCCGGAGAGCACGAACGCGGTGAGCTTGTAGCGGTGCACGGGGTAGCCCAGCGCACGGGCGCGGGCCGGGTTGTCCCGGATGCCGACGAGCACCCGGCCGAACGGCGAGTGCACGATCCGCCAGGCGGCGGCCAGGCCGAGCAGCACGATCGGCAGGATCGCGTAGTAGAAGTAGTAGTCGTCGGTCAGGTCCAGCCCGAAGAACGAACGGGGCACGCCCTGCAGGCCGTTCTCCCCCTGGGTCACCGAGCGCCACTCGTTGGCCACGTAGTAGACCATCTGCGCGAAGGCCAAGGTCACCATCGCGAAGTAGATGCCGGTGCGCTTGACCGCCAGGTAGCCGATCGGCACGGCCAGCAGAGCCGCGGCGAGCGCACCGGCCAGCACGGCGAGGGGGAACGGCAGGCCGGCGTGGATGGCCACCAACCCCGTGACGTACGCCGAGGTGCCCCAGAACGCGGCGTGCCCGAAGGACATCAGCCCGGTGAAGCCCAGCAGCAGGTCCACCGCGACGGCGAACAGCGCCCAGCAGAGGATGTCCACCGCGACCGCCGGATAGAGGCCGTTGGGCAGCCACGCCGCGACGGCCAGTCCGACGGCGAGCAGCGCGTACCGCACCCAGCCGGGAGCCCGGGCCACGGCGATCAACCCGGACGGCGGCGTCGTACGGGACGCGTCGGCGGCAGTGTCCACGGTGCTGGTCATGCGGGAGCCTCCTCACGACCGAACAGGCCGGCCGGGCGCCAGAGCAGCACGCCGGCCATCACGACGAAGACGATGGTCTGCGAGACGATCGGGAAGGCGGACAGGTACGCCTCACCCCACGCCTGCACGAGGCCGATACCGAAACCGGCGGCGACCGAACCGAAGATCGAGCCCAGCCCGCCGATCACGACCACCGCGAAGACCACGATGATCAGGTCGGCCCCCATCAGCGGGTTGACCGCGCGCATCGGAGCGGCCAGCACGCCGGCGAGACCGGCCAGCCCGATCCCGAAGCCGAAGACCGGTGTCACCCACCGCCCGACGTCGATGCCGAAGGCGCGGGTCAGGTCGGGCCGCTCGGTGGACGCCCGGACCACCATCCCGATCCGGGTGCGGGTGAGCACCCACCACACCGCGACGCAGAGCAGCACCGCGAAGCCGAGGATGAACACCCGGTAGGTCGGGAAGTCGAAGAGCCCGAAGTTGACCGACCCGCTCAACAGCGACGGGGTCTCGTACGGGCTGGACTGCACGCCGTAGCGCAACTTCACCAGATCCTGCAGGATCAGCGTCAGGCCGAAGGTGAGCAGGAAGTTGTAGAGCGGGTCGAGCTTCGTCAGCCGGTGGATAACGGCGCGCTCCAACGCCATGCCGAGCAGACCCAGCCCCACCGGCATGATCACCAGGGCCGCCCAGAACGGCACTCCCACCTCGGTGAGCAGCACGTACGCGCCGAACGCGCCGAGCATGTAGAACGCGCCGTGCGCGAAGTTGACCACCCGCAGCATGCCGAAGATGACGGCGAGCCCGAGGGCGAGCAGGGCGTAGAACGCCCCGCTCACCAGCCCGTTGAACGTGTTCTGCGCGAAGCCGCTCACAGCCAGCCGCTCACAGCTTGCAGTCCGCCGAGGGCGCGCGGAACGCCTCCGCGGCGGGGATCGTCTTGAGCACCTTGACGTAGTCCCACGGCTCGGTGACCTCGGCCTGCGGCTTGACCTGGGCCAGGTACGCGTCGTGCACCACCCGGTGGTCCTCGGCGCGGATCTTGCCGTTGCGCAGGAAGACGTCCTCGATGGTCTTACCCTCCAGGCCCTTGACCACGGCGTCCGCGTCGTCGGTGCCGGCGGCCTGCACCGCCTCCAGGTACTGCAACGCCGCCGAGTAGTTGGCGGCGTGCGCGAAGGTGGGCCGCGTGCCGGCCTTCTGCTGGAACCGGTCGGCGAACTCCCGGTTCTTCGCGTCGAAGTTCCAGTACCAGGCGTCGGTGTACGTGGTGCCGGCCAGCGCGGCCGGGGTGAGCGAGTGGATGTCGGTGAGGAACATCAGCCCCACCGCGAGGCCGACGCCCTTGTCGCGCAGCTTGAACTCGTTGTACTGCTTCACCACGTTGACCAGCTCAGCGCCGGCCTGCATGGTGCCGAGCACGTCCGGCTTCGGGTTCAGCGTCGGCGCCTTGAGCAGGAAGGTGGAGAAGTCGCCGCTGGTGTTCGGGAACGGTGCGCCGTCCCTGCCGACGACAGTCCCACCGGCCGCCGTGATCGCGGTGGAGAAGCTCTTCTCCATGTCCTGACCGAAGGCGTAGTTCGGGTAGAGGATGTACCAGTTCTTGCCGATCTGCTCGGTGGTGGTCTTCCCGGTGCCGTTGGCCAGCATGTACGTGTCGTAGGCGTAGTGGAAGGTGTACCTGTTGCAGCTCTTGCCGGTCAGGTCGGTCGTCGCCGCGCCGATGTTGAAGTAGAGCTTCTTCTTCTCCTTGGCCACGTCGGCGACCTTCAGCGCGGCCGACGAGGTGGGCACGTCCAGGATGAGGTCGACGCCCTTGCGGTCGTACATCTCCTGGGCCTTGGAGTTGGCCACGTCCGGCTTGTTCTGGTGGTCGGCGGTCTCCACGGTGATGTTCCTGGTCACCGCCTTGTCGCCGTACTTCGCGGTGAAGTCGGCGATGGCCATCTCCACAGCCGTCACCGAGTTCTTGCCGGACAACTCCGAGTACGCCCCGGACTGGTCGTTGAGCACGCCCAGCACGATCTTGTCGCCGGTCAGCTTCTGATCGCCGCCCGCCTGGGGTCCACCGCCGCCGCAACCGGCGACCAGCAGCACCGCGGCCGACGCCGCGGCCACACCCACCGTCCTGCGCATGCCCACTCCATCCATGCCGCGCGCCGTCGCGCGGCTCGTCGTTGGAAAGAATCAGATCCCGAGGTACGCGAGCAGCTCGCGTTCGCGCGAGCGCACCTCGGAGTTGTCCATCGCCTCGGCGACACGTCCCTCGGCCAGCAGGTAGTGCCGGTCGGCGACACCGGTGGCGAAGTGCAGGTTCTGCTCGACGAGCAGCACGGTCACCCCGTGCCGCTTGGCCTCGCGCAGCAGGTCGCCGACCTGCCGCACCAGCAGCGGTGACAACCCCTCGGTGGGCTCGTCGCAGAGCAGCAGCCGGGCGCCCATGCGCAGCACCCGGGCCAGCGCGAGCATCTGCTGCTCGCCGCCGGAGAGCATGGTGGCCGCCGAGTCGCGCCGGGTGTACAGGGCGGGGAACGCCTCGTACACCCGTTCCAGCGGCCACGGGTCGGGGCCGACGGTCGGGGGCAGGGTGAGGTTCTCGGTGACGGTCAGGGTGGCGTAGCTGCCCCGGTCGTCGGGCACCCAGCCCAGCCCGAGGCGGGCCCGCCGGTGCGCGGGCAGCCTGGTGATGTCCCGCCCGTCCAGCTCCACCGTGCCGCGCTGGCCGGAGTGCAGCCCCATCACACAGCGCAGCAGGGTGGACTTGCCGGCGCCGTTGCGGCCCACCAGGGTGACCACCTCGCCGGCGGCGACCTCCAGGCCGACCTCCCGCAGCACCTGCGCCTCGCCGTAGAACGCGGAGAGGTTGTCAATGCGCAGCATCGGCGGCTCCCAGATAGGCGGTGATCACGCGCTCGTCGGCGCGGACCTGCTCGTACGGGCCCTCGACGAGGACCGTGCCGGCCTGTAGGACGGTGACGGTGTCGGCGAGCCGGCCGACCACGCTCATGTTGTGCTCGACCAGCACCACGGTCCGGCCCGCGCGGATCCGGCTGATCAGGTCGACGGTGCGGTCGACGTCCTCCAGGCCCATCCCCGCGGTCGGCTCGTCGAGCAGGAGCACCTTCGGGTCCAGCGCGAGAGCGATGGCCAGCTCCAGGGCCCGCTTGCGGCCGTACGCCAGCGCCGCCGACGGCGCCTGCGCCAGCTCGGCCAACCTCACCTCGGCCAGCAGCTCGTCGGCCCGTTCGGTGTAGCGGTCCAGCAGCTTCGCCGAACGCCAGAACCGCCAGCCCAGCCCGCTGGAGGACTGCAACGCCAGCGCGACGTGCTCGCGGGCGGACAGTTGCGGAAAGAGGCTGGTGATCTGGAACGAACGGGCCATGCCGAGCCGGGCGACCCGCTCCGGCGGCAGCCCCGTGATGTCCCGCCCGGCCAACTCGATCCGCCCGCCGCTGGGCGTGAGGAACCCGGTGAGCAGGTTGAACAGAGTGGTCTTGCCGGCGCCGTTGGGGCCGACGAGCGCGTGCACGCTCTCCGGGGCGACGTCCAGGTCGACCTCGTCGACCGCCCGGAAGCCCCGGAAGTCCCGGGTCAGCCCGCGGGCCGACAGGAGCGCTTGCCCGGCCATCGCCTCATCCTCCGCACGGTCGCGGCGACGGTCGATTCGGTGACCGTGGTCACAGGGCCGTCGCGTGGAGGAAACCTACGACCGGCCCCGCGAGTCGAACCATGTCGATGGACTCCACATTCGGCGAGCAGGGGACGTACGCGAACCCCACTCCCCTGTCCGGCCGACTTGACCCAACCTCCTAGGTTGATGATCCACACAGCCCAGCGGAAGGTTCCCACCCCATGCCCGTCGGCTTCACCATGGCGATCGTCTTCGCCGTCGCCTTGGCGGTCAGCGCCGTCCTGGCACTCGTCGCCCCCGCGCGGCCCCTGAAGCGGATGGCCGCCCTCGCGACGCTCGTCTTTCTCGCCCTCACCCTGCTGGTCGGTGTCACCTCCAGCGCCCACTCGGTGCCCATCCGCTCGGTCGGCATCGTCACCAGCTTCGGCAAGCCCACCGGCAAGGTGACCGGCTCCGGCCTGAAGTGGGTCGCCCCCTGGCAGAAGGTCGGCGAGTGGGACGCCGGCCGGCAGAAGTACGACCACATCGGTGGCAACAACTGCGTGCGCGTCCGCACCGGCACGCTCGCCGACGCCTGCGTCGAGGTGCTCATCGAGTGGCAGGTCAGGCCGGAGAACGCGCCGAAGCAGTTCATGGACTACAAGGGAGACTTCGACAGCTTCCGGGGCCAGCGGGTGGGTGTGCAGCTCGACAGCGCGGTCAACGACGCCTTCGCCGCGTACAACCCGCTGGAGAAGATCGACGCGCGGACCGGTGACCTCAACGTCGACCTGAAGCCGTTCGCGGCGAACATCAAGACCAGCGCGGACACCCGCCTCGCCAGCGACGTGGACATCCTCTCGGTGACCATCACCCGGGTGAACCACGACGACAAGACCGAGGGCAACATCAAGGCGTTCCAGGACAAGCTCGCCCAGACCCGCAACCTGGAGCAGGACCGCAAGAACGCCGAGATCTCCAAGCAGATCACCGAGACCAACGCGAAGGTCGACAAGGTCACCCGCTGCCTGGAGATCGCCGAGAAGAACGGCGCCAACCCGGGTCTGTGCATCAACCCGGGCATCGTCACCGGCAAGTGAGAAGAAGCCGGCCCACCCGTGGCGGGTGGGCCGGCGGCACGCTGGTGGATGCTCGGCTCACCAGGACGGCTCGTCCGCCCGGACGTGCCGCAGCGAGTACGCGGCGTCGGTGAAGGCGCCGCCCTGCCGGGCGGCGGGGTCGACCGGGTCGCGCGAACCGGGCACTCCGTCGGCGAAAACCTCCGCGTCGTCCACCGGCAGATAGCCGAGCCGCGCCCCGGCCGTGGTGTCCCAGAACGGGCACCCGATCGACCAGGACGAGGCGGCGCACCTCGTCGCGCAGGTGACGGCAGACCGCCGAACCAATGCGACCGGCGGCACCCGTGACGACGACAGTGCCCAGACGTGAACCCATGACGCCATCCTGCCGACCCGCACCGACAGGATCGCCGGTGCGGGGTGACCGTCGGACGTTCGCCCTCGCCCCGGGCCGGTCGAGCGGGTCAGCCCGGCCGGCTGGCGCCGGCGCGCTCCCACTGGCGGGGAGCGCTGATCGTGGCCCAGCTCGCGCCGAACGTCATCCGGCGCAGCGGTGACGCGATGCCGCAGAGGCTGAACCAGCCACGGGTCAGACCCACGGCGACCGGGTTGCTCATCAGGCCCTGGCGCAGGGTCCTCATGGCCAGGTCGACGCTGTGGAATCCGTACTCGCGCATCTCGGCCTCGTACTCGCCGATCGCGTCCAGCAGCGGCAGGTGGCCGCCGTCGGCCAGCGACAACTGGCGGGTGAGCAGGGCGGCGTCGCGCAGGGCGGTGTTGGCGCCGTTTCCGCCGGCGGGCGGCATCCCGTGCACGGCGTCGCCGAGCACGGTGACCCGCGAGGGCGCCCAGGGCGCCGGACGGTCGGACGCCTGGAAGGGGAACGCGCTCACATCGCCCGGTGGGCACCTGTCGATCAGGTGGCGGAGCGCGGGATGCCAGTGGGTGATGAGCCCGGCGACGTACGCCTTCAACTGGGGGCCGTCGAGGCGCTCCGGACGCGACGGGAACAGGTCGTTGCGGGCGACGAACGCGCACAGCAGGTAGTCGTCCCCCACCGGCTTTTGGCGTTCGAACACCGACGTGAACAAAAAGTACGGCGCACCGGTCACGATGAGGTTCATGCCCTCGGCCAGCCGGGCGGGCAACCAGGCCCGGGTGTCGTCGTTCAGCGGCAGCTTGAGCCCGACGCCGACCGCGCCGGCGTCTCGCGCAGTGGCGGTCGGCAGGTACTGCGCCCGCACCCGGGAGTTGATCCCGTCGGCACCGACCAGGACGTCGCAGGTGGCGGCCGTCCCGTCGGCGAAGCGCGCGGTGGGGCGACCGTCAGCGGCGAGCTCGTACCGCTCGAATGCCTTGTCGTAGTGGACGACGTCGTCGAGTCCGTCGAGGAGAACCCCACGCAGCGTGTGACGGTCGACCGGATAGGCCCGTTCGGCGGGGTCGGGATCGTCGGGATACATGACCGAGTCCTCCACGAGCACCAGCGTGCGCAGGTCCGTGCCCAGGAAGCCGAAACCGCCGCCGGGCCGGCCCGCGGTGTCGGTGAACGCCTGCCAGTGCGGGTCGGGCAGGCAGGCACGCAGCGACCGGCTGCCCGCCGGGTTGATCGCGAGCCGGTAGCGGTCCACCCGGTCGTCGCGGCGTCGGTCCCGCTCGTACACGGCGACGGTGATGCCGTGTTTACGCAGACCCTGGGCGAGGGCGAGGCCGCCGATGCCTCCGCCGACGATCAGCACGTCAGTCATGGGTGTGGCTCTCTGGTGCGAAGAGGTCGCAGAGTTGGTTGACTACCGACTCGGCCTTGTCGGGCCGCAGACGAATGCCTTTGACGGTGGCGATCACCAGCTCGACGCTGGCGGCGACGTCGAGGTTCACCGACCAGACGTGTCGCGCGACGCCCTCGGTGAAGATCGCCGCGAGCGCGTCCCGCCAACCCTGTTCGTCGCGTTCGATGTCGGCCCCGGTGGACTCGTCACGTCGAGCCCGAAGATCGAGCTCGTCCAGCACGATGAACAACTCGGGCCGTTGCGCGACAGCGGTGGCGATCTCGCTGAGGTGTTGCCGTAAGCGGGCTGCGGGTTCCAGGTCGTTGTGCATCGTCGCCTCGAATTGGCTGGTCACGTGCTCGAGCACTGCGGCGATCAGGTCGGCCTTGGTCCGGAAGTAGTGGTGCAGGGTGGAGTGGTCGATGCCGGCCGCGGCGGCGATCGGCCGCAACCGGAACCCCTCGAAGCCCTCCTCGGCGATCGCCGAGAACGCCGCGTGAATGAGCGCCTGCCGGCGATCGAGCCGTTCGGTCATCCTCCACCATCCTCCCAACCAAGTGGTTGGTTGATAGTCCAGCATCTGTGTGTCACGCTGTCAACCACGTGGTTGATGGAGACCCTTCCCGTCCGGGTCGGACGAGCCGCACATCGCCCGGCGCAGCGATCAGGGCTGGTCGGTCCCGAAAACGGTTGAGCGTCGGGTCGTCGACCAGCGAAGCTGCTGCGTGTGACTGATGCTTCCGAGCGTGCAGCGACGCCGGTGACCGTGGTGCGTGACGGAAAGCTGCGCGCGGCGGGGCTGCGTCTTGGCGACGCCATCGTCTACGACTGGGGATTTCACCTCGACAATCGACCGTACGAGCAGCGCAGCTTCGTACTGCTCGATGATGGGTTCCAGATCAATCAGCCGGTCCTGTTCCCACCCGAGCAGCAGGGCTGGTGGTACTGCGACCTGGTCCGAGTCATCGATCATGGGGACGTGGTCACTGTCGACGACCTGTGGATCGACGTGATCGTCGGACCCGGCGACCACCCCTACCGGGTCCTGGATCTCGACGAGTACGCCGTGGCAGTGCAGGACGGCTCGCTCAGCGTCGGTGAGGCGACCGAGGGACTCGTCCGTACGCAGCGTTTCCTTGACCGACGTCTCAACCGACGGCACGACCCGCAGCGCTCCTGGCCGGACTTCCCACCGGCCAGTATCACCGACCTGCTGCACGCCGTATTTCCTCAAGACTGGTCCCTCATCGACGCCGGATGAAGGCCGGTCCCGCTCAGCTGAGCCGGCTGACAGCGGCGACGAGGATCGGGCTGGGTGTTCGCCGGGACGGGCGGCCAGGTCACGCCACGGCACGCCCGTCCACAGCTTCCACCAGATCCCGTTGACGACCTGGCTGATCCCCTAGGCGTAGCTGAACAGCGGCGGGAAGACGAGGATCACGATCCAGGCCCACGCGGCGTACACCGGCAGGTAGCCGGTCTGCCACCGCTCCAGGGCGGCGAAGGGCGTACGCCGACGGAGGAAGCTCAGCAGGAGCCACGCCGACCACGCGAGGTTGACCAGCAGGATCACGTTCTCGCCGAGCGCCGCCGCCCGGTTGGGGGTGCCGCCGTAGTTGTCGGTGATGCGCCCGGTGATCTCCACCAGCACCAGCACGTCGATGGCGAGCGCGCTGACCACGAGCGCGAGCTGAAGCTTGTCGAACGCGCCGGGCGGGGCCAGCGGATCGCGGGCCGAGAGCGAGTAGAGCAGCAGCCCCAGCACCACGACGAGCAGGAGGTCGAACAGGATCAGCGCCTCGCGCTCGACGTCGATGCCGTGGCTGGTCCAGACGACGGCGACGAGGAAGGCGAGCAGGGCGGCGGTGAAGAGCGGGGTGAACAGTCGCGTGAGGACCGGCGCGATGTTCTCGACGACGCTCTGCTTGGCCTCGACGAGCCACCCGGCCACCACGACCGCGGCCGCCGCGCCGCAGGGCAGGAGCCACTGCGAGACGAAAGCCTCCGGGACGATCCCGATGGCCGCGAAGGTGTTGAACAGGAACGCGGCGAGCACGCCACCGCCGAGGGCCATCAGCACGAAGTAGATGAACCACTCGCCGGTGAAGCGGATGAAGTCCATCCGTCGACGCGATGAGCGCCAGTCGTCGGCGACGTAGGCAAGACCGACCACGAGCCACAGCGCGATCGGCAGGTGGACGCTGGTGACGACAAAGGACTGCGAGTCGCCCGCCAGCGGGTAGACGTTGGCGGCCACCGCGCCGAGCACGAACAGCGCCACCAGCGCCACGATCACCGCCGGCCGGGCTCTGCGACGCCAGGCGAGGAACGCCGCCAGCCAGGGCAGCGCGAACAGGGTGAAGTTGCGCGTGTAGAACGAGCCGTCATCGTCGAAGGTCAGCCCGAACAGCTCCGGCACCTTGACCGACGCCACCGCGCCGGCCGCCGCGCCGAGCATCACCCACAGGTCCCGCCGGGAACGCGCCCCGGCGGCCGGAGCACCGGAGTCGCCGGTCAGCACGAGCTGCTTCCAGAGCCGTTCCGAATGCTCGCGGGCGAACTCGCGGGACAGCTCGTCGAGACTGCCCATGCGCTTGACCGCGACCAGGAACGCCTCGTCCGAGCTCAGACCCGCCGCGACGAGTTCGTCGACCGAGCCACGGAGGTGGTCTTCCAACTCGTCGGCGTCCACCGACTGCAGCTCCCGACGCCGGAGCACGTAGCGACGCCACTGCGCGAACTGCGCTTCCAGCTCCTCGGGCCCGTCGTGCGCCGTCATGCCAGGCCCTCCAGCGGACGCACGGTCAGCGGCGTACGGTCGTGCCAGATCTCCTTGAGCGCGCCCACGACGGTGTCCCACTGTCGGCGCTGCTCGGCCAGCTCGGCCAGGCCCCGGTCGGTGATCCGGTAGTACTTGCGTTTGCGCTCACCGGCGACCGACTGCCAGCTCGCCTCCACATAGGCCAGACGCTCGAGCCGGTGCAGCAGCGGGTACAACAGCCCCTCGGTCCAGTCCAGCTCACCGCCGGACAGCTCGTTGATCCGCCGGAGGATGGCGTAGCCGTAGCTCTCCCCCTCGGCCAGGATGCCGAGCACCATCGGTGTCGCCGAAGCGGCCACCAGATCCTTAGCGACCTTCACGAGACCTCCCACCCAACCCTAGAAGTACGATGCATAGTACTGCTAGGTATTTCGCGAACGCAACGACTCCACGGCCCCGCCGGGGCAGGCGGAAAACCGCTGGGGCGTCGGTGGTCGAACCCGCGACAATTGCCGGCGTGCAGGAGATCGAGGTCGTCGTCGCCCACCAGGAGCGGGCGACCGTGCGCGTCGGCGACGTCTTCCTCAAGATCGACGCCGATCCGGATCACGCCGACGTCGAGGTGGCGGCGATGGCGATGGCGCCCGTGCCGACCCCGGAGGTCCTGTGGCACAACCCGCCAGTGCTCGCGCTCGCCGCCCTGCGCGGCAGGGCGCTCGGCCGCCTCGGCGAGCCGTCGACCGCACCGTCGACGGCGTGGGCCGCGGCGGGCGCCACCGTACGGGCGCTGCACGACGCGCCGCTGCCGCCCTGGCCCGGTCGGAGCCTCGACGAGGTGGCCACGCAGCTCGACGACGAGTGCGGGTGGCTCGTGACGAACGGGGTTCTCCCCGCCGACCTGGTCACCCGCAACCGCCACGTCGCCGAGGCAGCGCTACGGCAGTGGACACCCGTGTTCACGCACGGCGACCTGCAGGTCGCCCACGTGTTCGTCGACGGTGACGAGGTCACCGGCGTGCTCGACTGGTCCGAGGCGGGCCGGGGCGACGCCCTGTTCGACCTCGCCACGTTGACTCTCGGCCACGAGGAGCACCTGGTCGACGTCGTGGCCGGCTACGGCACCGACGTCGACCTCGACGTGATCCGGGCGTGGTGGTCGTTGCGCAGCCTGCTGGCGGTCCGCTGGCTGGCCGAGCACGGCTTCGACCCCTCGGCGCCCGGCTGCGAGGTCGACGTGCTGCGGGCGCGGATGTGACGAACGTCAGGGGATGAGTCGGTCCAGCAGCTCGAACCGCTCGTACGGCTGGTTGTAGTCCCCGAAGTGCCCGTCGTCGCGCACGATCTGGGTGCCGCCGAGCCGTTCGAACATGGCGCGTCCCTGGCGGTCGTCGCAGCCGTACGGATCCTCGCGGGAGTTGATGAAGAAGATGTCCCGCACGTGCGACCGGATCGCGGCCCAGTCGTAGCTCTCCTGGAGCACCGGTTCCTCGCTGGTGTTGGGCCGGGTGCAGTAGCCGGCGACCAGGATCGCCTGGGCGACGGTCACCTCGACATGCTCCAGGAGCGCCAGCAGCAGGGCCGCGCCGCCGGAGTGGCCCACCAGGACGGTGTCCTCGTCGAAGCGGTGCCCGTCGAGCACTGTCGGCAGGAACGTCGCGATCGGCTCGACGTTGATGCCCGGAAGGTGCGGGATCTCGACGGAGTAGCCCCGAGCCTCCAGCCGCTGCGCCAACCAGCGGTACCACACCACGTCCGGGTTGCCGCCGGTCCCGTGGAAGATGATCGCGCTGCGCCCCATCGTGCCCCTTCCGCATCGACGTCGTGATCAAACCACGCGACCGGCAGATGCACGAGAGGGGTTCCCGGTCGTCGGTACCGCGTCAGTCGTACAGCGCCGACACCCACAGGTGGGTGAGCGTGTCGACCAGCACCGCCCGGTCGTCGAACGGCGGCACCCCGCACGCGGCCAGGTAGTAGAGCCGCTCGCCGGTCCAGGTCAGCGATGCGGCGAGCGCCTGCACGTCGACACCGTCGAGCCGGGCCGCGACGGCGGGGTTTGCCCGCCGATCGGCCTCGATCCGCGCGATCGTGGCGTCGGTGAACGTCTCCATCTGGCCCAGCCACAGCTCGCGCAGCTGCGGGTCGGACGCCCAGGTCTCCACGATCGCGCGCAGCACGGCGGCATTGGCGAGCCAGAGTTCGGCACCGGCGTCGATACCCGCTCGCAGCGTCTCGCGCGGGTCGGCCGTCGCCTGCACCCACGGTTGGGCGGCCTCGTGGCCGGCACCGACCGCCCGACGTACGAGCTCGGCCAGCACCGCCTGCTTGCCGGCGAAGTAGAAGTAGAAGCTGGCCCGCGAGACGCCTGCGGCGGTGATGATGTCGGCCACGCTCAGCGTGTCGAAGGTGCGCTCGCGGAGCAGTTCGCGAAGGGCGGTCAAGACACGTTCCCGCAGCTCGGCGCGGCTCTGCTGAGGTTCGTCACGTCGGGCCATCACGTGTCGCAGCGTACCGTGTGGGACGTCTGGACACGCTGACCAGACACGGCGTATGGTCGGGCGATGACCGAGGTTGCGGACCGCACCGCGCAGTTCCTTGACCCGCCCGGGCACCGCTGGGCACCCCACCGACACCTGCACGACGTCTCCGGCGACGAGCTGGCCGGGCAGCCGGCGGAGGTGTTCGCGTGAAGTACACGACGTTCGGGCGGACCGGGCTGCGAGTGTCCGAGTTGGTACTCGGCGCGATGACGTTCGGTGAACAGGGTGGCGTCGGTGCGCCCATCGAGGAGTGCCGACGCATCCTCGACATCTACGCCGAGGCCGGCGGCAACATCGTGGACACCGCCATCAACTACCGCGGTGGCGCCAGCGAGGAGATGCTGGGCGAGCTGCTCGCCGGGCGACGCGACAGGTTCGTCGTGGCCACGAAGTACACGGTGACCCGTGATCCGGCCGACCCCAACGGCGGCGGCAGCCACCGCAAGAACCTCAGGCTGTCGCTGGAGACAAGCCTGCGCCGGCTGCGCACCGACCACATCGACGTCTACTGGGTGCACATCTGGGACCAGCGCACGCCCATCGACGAGACCGTCCGGGCGCTCGACGACGCGGTCACCGCCGGCAAGGTTCTTCATGTCGGGGTGTCGGACACCCCTGCCTGGGTGGTCTCCCGCGCGAACACGTTGGCCGAGTGGCGCGGCTGGACCCCGTTCGCCGGCCTGCAGGTGCCGTACAGCCTCATCAACCGCGACGCCGAGCGGGAACTGTTGCCGATGGCCGAGGCGTACGGCATGACAGTGACGGCCTGGAGCCCGCTCGGCGGCGGCGTGCTCTCTGGCAAGTACAACGCCGGCGCACCGCAGGAGAGGACGCGGCTGAGCCGGGACACGATCGGCGACCGCGACCTCACTGTGGCGCGGGTCGTGCAGGAGGTCGCCGGCGAGCTGGGCGTCACCCCGGCGCAGGTGGCCCTCGCCTGGACCCGCCAACGCAGCGGCGTGCTGCCGATCATCGGTGCGCGGACCGTAGAACAACTCCGGGACAACCTGGGCTGCACCGCGGTCACGCTGCCACCGGAACTGGTCCTGCGGCTGGAGACGGCGACCGGGTTCAGTCTCGGCTTCCCGGCCGACTTCATCGCCGAGACCAGACAGTGGGTGCTCGGCGCCGCCGCGTGACCCCTGTGGCGCAGGCCAGCGACAAAGGCGTCCGGGCCGGTGGCGATCGACATGGGCACGCGCCGTCATCTGCCGCGAACGGCACTCCGGGATAGCCTTGGCGCATATGGCTACCTATCGCAGCGCCTCAGTGCTTCTCTCCTCGGACGGCACCAGGACCCCTGGCACCGCCGCCCTCTTCGCCGAGCCCGCCCGCAAAGGTGGGACCCGGCCGTGGGCAGGCGACTTCCGGCCCGCCAACAGCGCCGGCAATGGCCCCAAGAACGCGGTCGGCAAGACCTTCACGTTGGAGCTGCCCGACGGCAGCACCGGCAAGGTCGTGGTCCAGAGCCTCAAGAGCGGAAGGGGTGGCGTCGTACTGGCGCTGATGGGCGAGGACACACCACCCTTCTGAGCGAAACTGATCTCCGGCCGGCGCCGCCGGTCGGAGATCGCCGCCGGGTGAGCCTGCTCGGCTCAGTCGAGTGTCACCACCCAGCGGGCGCCCTCGCCCCGCGCCAACCGGTCGAACGCGGCGGGCGCCTCGTCCAGCCCGACCGTGCCACTGACCAGCACGCCCAGATCCAGTGCGCCCTCGGCCAGCTCGGTGGCCAGCACCGGCACCTCGCGGTCCGGGTCGGACGAGCCGTACACCGAGGAGCGCAGCGTACGGGCGGAGTGGAAGATGTCGAGCGCGCCGAGGCTGACCATGTCGTCCTTCGCGCCCATGCCGACCACGGTGACCGCTCCCCCGCGCCGGGTGAGACGCCACGCCGCCCGGATCGTGGCGGCCCGCCCGACGCACTCGAAGGCGTGGTCGACGCCGCGGCCCTCGGTGCGCGCCCGCACCTCCTTGGAGAGCCGGTCGTCGGAGAGCAGGAAGTCGGTGGCTCCGGCGGCGAGGGCCAGGTCCCGCTTCGCCTCGGCCACGTCGACGGCGAGGATCGTCGTCGCGCCGGCCCGGCGGGCGGCGGCGAGAACGGCGAGCCCGACCCCACCGAGCCCGATGACGGCGACCGACTCGCCGGGCGCGACCCGGGCGGTGTTGCCGACCGCGCCGACGCCCGTGAGCACCGCGCAGCCGAGCAGCGCCGCCTGCTCGGCTGGCAACCCGGCCGGGATCGGCACGACGGCGCTCTCCGGCACCACCACCGCCTCGGCAAGCGCGCCGAGACCCAGCGTGAGGTGCAGCGGGACACCGTCCTCGGTCTCGCCGCGCGCCACGGTCGGGGCGGTGTTGGCGGCGCAGAGCCAGGGTTCGTCGTGCCGGCACCACCAGCAGGCCCGACAGGCGGGCGCCCAGTTGAGCACCACAGGCGTGCCGACGGGCAGCCGGGTGCCCGGCCCTGCCTCGGCCACCACGCCGGTCGCCTCGTGCCCGAGCACCAGCGGGAACGTCGCGGCCAGGGTGCCGTTGACCATGGACAGGTCGGAGTGGCAGACGCCGGCCGCCCGGATCGTCACCCGCACCTCGCCGGTGCCGGGCGCGGGCAGGCGTACCCGCTCGACCCGCAGTTCGGCCCCGCGCCCGCGCGCGACAAGCGCGCGGACGGGGACCGACCCGCCGGCCTGCTCGGCACCCATCGCCGACCCGCCCGCCAGCTCGGCACCCACTCCCGGCCCGCTCGCCGGCTCGGTGCCGCTCATCGCTGGATCGCCTTCAGCTCGCAGAACTCGGCGAGCCCGTGCACGCCCAGCTCCCGGCCCAGGCCGGACTGCTTGTAGCCGCCGAAGGGCGCGAGTGGGTTGAACGCCGCGCCGTTGATGTCGACCGCCCCGGTGCGCAGCCGCCGCGCCACCGCGAGCGCCGCCTCCGGGTCGGCGGACCACACCGCGCCGGCCAGCCCGTAGCGCGAGTTGTTGGCGATGGCGACGGCCTCGTCGGTGTCGTCGAACGGGAGAACGGCGAGCACCGGGCCGAAGACCTCCTCCTGGGCGAGCGCGCTGTCCGGGTGCACGTCGGCGAAGACGGTCGGGGCGACGAAGTGCCCCCGAGCCGGCACCGGGGCGTCCGGGCCACCGGCGACCAGGCGGGCGCCGTCGGCGAGGGCCCGCTCGATGTGGCCGCGCACCCGCGTCGCCTGGGCGGCGGAGACCAGGGGGCCGAGGCGGGTGGCCGGGTCGAACGGATCGCCGACGCGGTAGCCGGCCACAGTCGTCGCGACCAGGTCGAGCGCCTCGGCGTACCGGTCGCGGTGCACCAGCATCCGGGTCCACGCCGTGCAGGTCTGGCCGGAGTTCATCAGGGCGTTGCCGACGCCGACCTTGACCGCGGTGGCCAGATCGGCGTCGTCGAGGATCACGTTCGCGGACTTGCCGCCCAGCTCCAGCGCGACCCGGGCGATGCGGTCGGCGGCGAGTCGCATGATCCGGGTGCCGGTGGCAGTGGAGCCGGTGAACGAGACCAGGTCGACGTCGGGGTGCCCGGCGAGCGCCTCGCCGACCGTCGCGCCGGTGCCGGGGACCAGGTTGAGCACCCCCGGCGGCAGACCGGCCTCGGTGACCGCGTCGAAGAGCAGGTACGCGGTCAGCGGGGTCAGCTCGCTGGGCTTGAGCACTACCGTGCAGCCGGCGGCGAGCGCGGGCGCGACCTTCGCCATCACCTGGTGCAGGGGGTAGTTCCACGGGGTGATCGCGCCGACCACGCCGATCGGCTCGCGTACGACCAGGGAGTTGCCGATGGTCTCCTCGACCGGCGGTCGGGCGGCGAGCGCCACGTGGTCGCGCAGCACGATCAGCGGCAGCGCGACCTGCACGCGGGTGGCGAGCTTGAGCGGGGCGCCCAGCTCGACGGCGATGGTGCGGGCGAGGTCGTCGGCGCGCGTCGCGAGCGCGGCGTGCAGCCGGTCGAGGTACGCGGAGCGTTCGGCGGGCGCGGTGGCCGCCCAACCGGGAAAGGCGGCGCGGGCGGCGGCGACGGCGGCGTCCACATCGGCCGCGGTGCCGGCGGGCACCTGACCGATCAGCTCGCCGGTGCTCGGGTTCTCCACGTCGATCACGTCGGTGCCGGCGGGAGACGTCCACTCGCCGCCGATGTGCAGGTGGCGCCGGAGGCGCAGGGCGTCGGGCAGCAGCGACGGCGGGGCGGCGAGGTCCATGGCGTCCCTTCCGGGGTGGGCGACGGGCGGAGGCGACAGGGGTCGCGGCGGGCGGTGAAACTAGCGCTGGGAGTTTGGACGCTACCCGCTGGGCCGCCCGGACTCCACCGCCCCGACGGTGCGGGCGTACTCGGCGGCCAGCCCGTGCAGCAGCGCGTCCAGGCCGAGGGCGAAGGCGCCCTCGTCCACGCTCTGCTGGTGCTCGGCGAGCCGGTGCGCCTGACGCAGGTGCGGGTAGTGCGCGGCGTACAGCTCGGGGTCCTCGACGAAGCCGCGGGCGAACGAGCCGAGCGCCGAGCCGGCCACGAAGTAGCGCAGCGCCGCGCCGATGTGGGTGGCGCGGGCCGGTGGCCACCCGGCGCGGACCAGGCCGCCGTAGACCGCGTCGGCCATGGCGAGGGCGGCCGGCCGACGGCCCGGACCCTGCGCGAGGTACGGCACGATGTTCGGGTGCGCGGTGAGCGCCCGCCGGTACGACCAGGCCCAGTCGCGCAGCGCGCCGGCCCAGTCCCGGCCGGCGAAGCCGCTGGTGTCGACGGTGCCGGTGACCGCGTCGGCGACCGCGTCGAGGATCTCGTCCTTGGTGGCGAAGTGGTTGTAGAGCGACGGGCCCTGCACGCCCAGCGCGGCGGCGAGTCGACGGGTGGAGAGCGCGGGCAGACCCTCGGCGTCGATGAGCGCCGTGGCGGTGTCGACGATCAGCTGCCGGGTGAGCCGGGGCTGGCGGGGTCGGGGCACTGCGCTCCTCGCGAGTCGGCGGCACAGGGGTCTGGACGCATCAAAACTTACACCGCTAGTTTAGGGGTGACCGGCCGCGCCGACGCCAGGAGGACCACCGTGGACTTTTCGCTCACCGACGAGGAGCGGGCGGTGCGGGACACCGTCCGGTCGTTCATCCGCCGCGAGGTGATGCCCCTGGAGGCGGAGGTGCTGCGCCGCGAGCGGGCGCACCAGCCGGGCCTGGACCACTCCGAGGTGCGCGAGCTGCAACTCAAGGCGCGCAAGTTCGGCTTCTGGGGCCTGGCGACCCCCGAGGAGTACGGCGGGATGAACCTGCCGGCCGTCCTGCAGTCGTTGATCTGGACGGAGCTGGGCCACACGTTCGTGCCGTTCCGCTTCGGCGGCGAGGCGGACAACATCCTGTTCCACGCCACCGAGGAGCAGAAGCAGGAATTCCTCATCCCGACGATCGAGGGTGAGCGGCGGTCCTGCTTCGCGATCACCGAACCGGGCGCCGGCTCGGACGCCGCCAACATCCGGCTCTCCGCGCGCCGCGACGGCGACGACTGGATCCTCGACGGCGAGAAGACCTTCATCACCGGCGGCCACGACGCCGACTTCGCCATCGTCGTCGCGGTGACCGACCGGGAGAGGGGCGCCCGCAACGGCGGCGCGACAGCGTTCCTGGTGGACCGGTCGATGGGCTGGCGCTCGGAGTTCATCCAGACCATGGGCGAGGGCGGGCCCGCGTCGCTGATCTTCGACGGCGTACGCGTGCCGCACCGCAACATCCTCGGCGAGATCGGGCAGGGCTTCACGCTCGGCATGGAGTGGATCGGCAAGGGCCGCTACACCATCCCGTCGCACGCCATCGGCATCGCCGAGCGGGTGCTGCAGATGGCGATCGACCACGCCAACACCCGCGAGACGTTCGGCGCGAAGATCGGCACCAACCAGGCCATCCAGTGGATGATCGCCGACTCGGAGACCGAGCTGGAGGCGGCCCGCTGGCTGGTGCTGCGCTCGGCGTGGACCGTCGATCAGGGCCTGGACCCCCGGCACGCCTCGTCGATGGGCAAGCTCTACGGTGCCGGGATGGTCAACCGGGTGGTCGACCGGGTGCTCCAGATCCACGGCGGCATGGGCTACACCCGGGAGCTGCCCATCGAGCGCTGGTACCGGCAGGTCCGGCTCTACCGCATCTTCGAGGGCACCGACGAGATGCAGCGGCTGATCATCTCCCGTGACCTGCTGCGCGGGTACACGAAGATCGGCGGCCACCTGGCCTGAGCCGCGTCACCCCGCCAGCGCCTCCAGGGCGGCGTCCACATCGGCCTCGGTGGAGTAGAGGTGGAACGAGGCGCGGACCCGCCCGGCGCGCACCGCCGCCCGGATGCCAGCCGCCGCGAGACGCTGCTCCGCGCCGGCCACGTCGACGGCGACGATGGCGCTGTCCCCCGGTGGCCGGCCCAGGCCGGTCAGGAACCGGTTGGCCAGCGCCACGTCGTGCTCCTGGATCGCCGGCACGCCGATCTCGGCGATCAGCTCCATCGCCGGCGCGGCGCCGACCCAGCTGAACCAGGCCGGCGAGATGTCGAACCGGCGGGCGTCATCGGCCAGCCGCAGC
Source organism: Micromonospora sp. NPDC049114 (assembly GCF_040648635.1). Classification (NCBI taxonomy): domain Bacteria; kingdom Bacillati; phylum Actinomycetota; class Actinomycetes; order Micromonosporales; family Micromonosporaceae; genus Micromonospora; species Micromonospora sp. NPDC049114. Next base: position 24,782 of record NZ_JBEZEA010000011.1, read on the forward strand.
GGCGGGCCGTAGTAGGAGGCGTACGGGTCGCGGCCCGCGTACCAACCGGCCGCGTCCGGGCGCAGCCGCTCGCGCAGCGCGGGGGCGAGATAGGTGTACGCGGTGCCGCGCGGGTTCATCAGCCACTTGTAGCCGCCGACCGACACCACGTCGGCCCGGCTGCCGTCGAACGGCAGCCATCCGCACGCCTGGGTCGCGTCCACCACCACCAGCGCGTCGTGCGCGCGGGCCGCGGCCACGATCTCGTCGTACGCGGCGACGGAGCCGTCGGCCGACTGCACCAGGCTGAACGCGACGAGGTAGGTGTCGGCGTCGATCGCGTCGACCAGCCGGTCCGCCGGCACCGTGCGGACCGTGACACCGCGCTCCTCCTGCACCAGCCAGGGGAACAGGTTCGAGGTGAACTCTTCCTCCGGAACGACAACTGTGGCGCCGGCCGGCAGGGACGCCGCCACCGGCGCGAGCATCTGGGAGACTGTCGCGCCGACCGCCACGTCGGTGGCCGGCACGCCGATCAGGCCGGCGAACGCGCTGCGGGAGCGCTGCACCGACTCGCCCCAGCCCTCCCACGACGTGCTGCCCACCCGCCAGGCGGCCAGGGCGTCCTGCAACGCCGTCCAGGCCGGCTCGGGCGGCAACCCGTAGGAGGCCGTGTTCAACCAGCCGGGCTCCGGCTTCCACAACTGCTGTGCCTGCGCGATCTCCATGCCGGCGACGTTAGACGGGCTCGTCACGCAGGGGCACGGCCAATCGGAGTCCTGCGGCCTGTGGGCGCCCGGCGGGGATCTGCGGGCTGTGCCCGGCACCCGGCGCTCGCCACCCGGAGCGACGTCACCGACGCTGATCCGCGCCCGGTGGGTGGATCCGGATGAGGCTGTCGGCAAGGCCGGCCAGCCATCGGTCGACCTCCACCAGGTGCCGCACCGCCGAGGCGTCGGCCGTGCCGAGCAGCGGACGGACCCGGTCCACCTCGTCGACACAGTCGCCCGGGGTCGGCACCGGACCCGCGGCTCGGCCCTGCGCCACCTCGCCGGCCAGTTCGTCGTACGCCGACCGCAGGTGCCCGGCCGCGTCCCGCAGCAGCACCGCCGCCGCCGGCCAGCCGGCGAGGCAGCCGGGCGGGTTGCGGCGCAGCAGCGACTCGGCGCCGGGCACCACGTGCTGCCCGGCGCCCAGGGCGGCGTCCCAGTCCACGCGTGCGCGCCGCGGGTCGTGGCGCTCCGAGTGGTACTGGCAGTAGGACGAGTCGACCAGGACCATCCGCTGGCGGACCCGATCGAGGTCGTCCTCGGGCGGCGGCGCATTGCCGAGCACCGCCTCCACGGTCCGCTCGACCGCGTCCCCGCTGGCCGTCAGGTAACGCGCGGCGTTGTGGCGCAGGTCGTGGCTCGCGCCGCGCGGCCACATGGCGACGCCGGCGAGCACACCGATCACCGCGCCGAGCCCGACGTCGACAAGCCGCGCCTCGGCGAGCCGCCAGCCCTCGGGGCTGAGCTGGCTGAACACGACCGTCAGCAGCAGGGTGAACAGCGCCTGCTGCCACACCGGGCCCAACAGGCGACCGACACCGAACGCCAGCAGCAGCGTGACCGGCAGCACGACGGCGTACACGATGGGCTGCTCGATGAGCAGCACCAGCAGGCCGCTGACGACGACGCCCGCGATCGTGCCGAACACGGCGGGCCGCAGGGCGGTGCGGGTGTCGGCGGCCGAGGTCCGCAGGACCGTGAGAGTTGCCAGGAGCACCCAGAAACCGTGGTTGAGCTGCAACACCCCGGCGGCCACCCGGGCGACCGACAGCGCCACGGCCAGCCGCAGTGCGCTGTGCAGGTGGGCCGAGCGGGGGGCCAGGTGGGAGCGGAACTGCCACCAGTACAGCGTCCACGGGCTGTGTCGCGCGTACTCGAGAGCTTGGGGTACGCCTCGCCCCCGGCGGGCCGGGCCCCGACGGCGACCCGGGCGCCGACGGCGAAGACCCGCACGTGGTCGGCGAGGGCCAGCGCTGTCGCGTCCCGGCACATCCGGGGTACGTCCGGCGCGTCGGCGCCACCGCCTCGTCCGACCGGGTACGCGGCCTCGGCCGCGCGGATCGCGACGTCCAGACCGGTGAGGTCGACCGGCGGCGCACCCGGCGACAGGCTCCGGCCGGCGGCCCGGGTCGTGTCGGCGCAGGTGCGCAGCAGCCGCGCCGCCGCCAGATCCCCGATCGGCTCCGGCGGGGCGTCCCCCGCGAGCCGGTCCGCCTCGACGAGCACCTCCCGCAGCGCGGTCGCCGAGATCCGCAGCGCCCGGTCCTGGGCGCCCGCCGCCGTCGGCGCCCGCTCCGGCGGGTTGCGGCCCAGACCGAGCGGGGCCACCAGGTCGTACGCCCGTGCGCGCCGGCGGTCCCGACCACCGGGACCGGCGTGCGGGTCGGTCAGCGCGTCGGCGGCGTCGTCGAGGAACGCCCCGACACCGTCGGCCGCCCGGGTGAGCATCTGACGGAAGGTGACCGGCACCGGATCGGGCCAGAGCAGCACCTCGGCCGCGGCGAGCAGCAGGACCGCGAGCGTGACCCCGCCCAGGCGCTGCGGCAGGGTGTCCGGTTGGTACGGCGGAAAGGACGCCAGGATGTAGAAGAGCTGGAACGCGCTGGCCAGACCCACCAGGCGCGGATTACCGACCCCCGCGAACGCCACGACGAACCCGATGACAAGCATCCCGCCGGCCGCCGCCCACGTGCTCCACGCCAACAGCGTGCCGGCCGCGATCAGCGCCCAGACCGCCGGCAGCGACATGACGAGGATCCGCGCCCGCTGCGCCGCCGGACCGGGCAACTGCGCGAACGACCCGGCGGCGATCGTGCCGAACAGCCCGTACGTGGCGAGCACCGGGCTGCCCGCCCCGTACCGGCAGGCGTAGAAGACGACTGACGCGATGAGCGTCAGGCGCACCGCGCGCCGCAGGACGGCGTCCCCCGGGTCACGGCGGCGCAGCCGGCCAAGGAGGCTGGTTGCGAGCACGCCTGCTCCCCCGGTTCGTCGCGGCACCCCTTCCCGACCCACCATTGTTCTCCGGGCCGCCCGGGGGCGGCGCGTTTCGCGACTTCATCACCGCCGCGAGGCCACCGGCTGACAGCGCTACACGGTGGTGCGTCGCCATTGCTGGCTGGCGCCGGTGCCGCAGGTCCACTGCACGGCCTGCGCACCGTCCGCCGTGGCGGCGTTCAGCACGTCGAGGCACTTCCCGCTGTGGCGGGCCACGAGCCTGACGTAGCCGGTTCCGAGGTCCTCGACGCGCCACTGCTGGTTGGTGCCGCCGTTGCAGGTCCACTGGATCACACGGACGCCGTCGGCTGTCGCACCCGCGCCGCCGTACACGTCGAGACACTTGCCGCTGCTGACGCTTGTCACCGTCGCGTAGCCGCCGCCGGCGTCGGAGAACCGCCACCGCTGGTTGGCCTGCCCGTTCGCGCCCCACTGGACGACGTTCGCGCCGTCGGCGGTGGACGCGTTGAAGACGTCCAGGAGCTTGCCGCTGTGCCGCGCGGCCACCGTGTAGGTGGTCGGCGTGGGGGCGGTGGTCAGCGGTGCCACGCGGTACAGGCCGCTGCCGTGGGCGGGGATGGAGCGGGTGAGGGTGCCGGTGACGGTGCCGAGACCGGCGCCGGTCCACAGGTCGGTGACGGTGGCCGAGCCGATGCCCAGATCGGCCAGGTTCACCGAGACGTTGGCGGTCGCGCTCTCGCGGTTGAACAGCGCCACGTACCGGTGGTCGGTGCCGGGAACGTCGGCGGTCCACACCTGCCGGGTGCCGCCGACGAGCTGCCGGTTGTTGGCGCTGTTCTGGTCGACGGCGAGCACCGCCGCGTTGGTCATCAACGCCAGCTCGGCGGCACGGTTCTCGACCAGGTTGCCGCCCCACATCAGCGGCGCCCGGTTGATCGCCCACAGGGTCATCAGCGTGCGCTGCTCGTCGGCGGTGAGCCCGGAGTAGCGGGGGGCGCCAACCGGGCCGTACTTCGACAGCCGCCCGATCGGGATCATGTCCGGGTCGGGCCAGGCGCCTGTCGTCCGGTACGGCGTCCAGTTGCGCAGCTGGTCGAACAGCGCGTCGAGCGACGACCAGTTGTCCCACAGGTCGTTGACGATGCGCCACATGTGCGCGTTGTCCCGGACGTGGCCGCCACTGGCCAGCGGTGTCGCGCCGGGCGAGAGGCTCAGCACCATCGGCCGTCCGCTGTGCTGGATCGCCGTCCGGTAGCCCTCGACCTCGGCCTGCCGGTACGTCGGGGCCGCGATGTCGTCCACCTTCACGTAGTCGACACCCCAGCTGGCCAGGAGCTGGAAGACCGAGTCGAGGTACGCCTGCGCGCAGGCGTTGGACATGTTCAGACCCCACATCAGGTTGAGCCAGGCCGCGGTGGTGCTGTTGTTGATCTGGTTGGCGCGGCAGGTGGTGCCGAGGATGGGCACGTTGTCCGCGACCGCCTGCCGAGGGATGCCGCGCATCAAGTGGACGCCGAACTTCAGTCCCTGGTCGTGCACGTAGTCGGCGAGAGGCTTGAACCCGTTGCCGCCCGCCGCCGAGGGAAACCGGGTGGTGTCCGGCAGCAGCCGTCCGTTGGCGTCCATCCGCAGCCGGGGATTGAGGTTGGCGTCCTGGTTGGGGCTGTTGTTGTGCTGCCCCGGGTAGTACCAGGCCCAGTCGATGACGACGTACTGCCAGCCGTGCTGGCGCAGGTTGTCGCGCATGTAGTCGGCGTTGGCCCGGACGTCCGCCTCGGTGACGCTCCAGTTGAACGAGTCGTAGCTGTTCCAACCCATCGGCGGGGTGTTCGCCGTGCCGTTGTCCCACGCCACGGCGGGCTTCGGGGAGATGACGGTGAGGCCGACGGCGACCAGCACGACCAGGGCCGTGAGCCCGGCCATCCGCCAAGTGGTGGAACGCGCGAGGACGAGCGTCATCGGACCTCCCGACAAACAGTGGTGGTTGTCGATGTTAACGCTCACACATTGCCTGTCAAGTCCACCGAGAACACCTGACGGCCTTGATCAAGGGACTACCGCGTCGGCTGCACGCCATGTCGACGTGCTGGTGAGCGGTATACCGCAGAGGTATGAATATGACTCTGCGGTATACCGCTCACTACCGAATCCCCCCACCGGGGATGACCGACGGTGACCGCCGGCGGCGCCCACCGCCCCAGCCAGTGGGAGCAGGTCACTGTCACGACACGACCGGCGCAACCGCAACCGATCCTCAAGGGTCGCCGACCCGATCCAGGCATGCCGATGGTACGTATGGCGCGTGACCTACTTCGCGGACCTGACGCCGTACACGTACCTGGAGCGGCACGAGGACGAGCCAGGGGCAGCCGACGAGCCGTGGCCAGACCTGCCGCTGCTCAACGTCGGTTGGCTGGATGCCGCGCATCCGTACCCGACCGGCGCTGCCCCGGACTGGTTGATGCCCGCTCTGACGGCACTGGCCAAGGCGCGGGTCCGCCAGACACGCGGGTACCACTACTGCGAAATCTGCATCCGGGACCTGGGCGGGGACGCCAGGGAAGCCATCCGGCAGGGCGTGATCGCCCGCGAGAGCGCCGAATTCGAGGTCCGGGGCGACGGCGTCGTGTACGCCGCACCCCAGCTCCTGCTCCACTACGTCGCCGCCCACGAATACCTGCCACCAGCCGAGTTCTGCACGGCGGCGCTGGGAGCAACGAGCTGACGCATCGACGCGTCACACGAGCCGTCGGATGCGGACCTTCGGGCGCTCGTTGCGCAGGTGGCCCTGCTTGTGCTGGCGGACCTGCTCGTCCCAGACCGCCTGGTCGTAGCCGGGATCGGGCGGGATCCACCTGTGCGACCCGTCGCTGTAGTGGTACTTCTCGTCTCCGGGCCGAAGGATGCTCACCGCACCCAGCCCAGAAAGCGCCGGTGCAGTGCCTCTACCGGTGCCCAGGTCAGGTCGGCTGAGGCGCGGACCAGTTGCGCTCCCATGTAGATGGCAAGCGACAGCGAAGCCCCATCGAACTCGGCGCTCAGTTCACGCCGTCGGGGCGGACACGGCCACGGCGCATCGCACGCCCCGCAACTCCAGATCGGTAGCACCGGCCCGTGCATGCTCGGCGTTGACCTCCGCATCTGATCCTGCCGCGACGTGCTGGTGTTCCGGCGCTCCCGGTCGCCGTTCACTGTTGCTCCCTCGGCCAGTGGCCTCGGCTGATCGGGATGCGGTGCCGATTCCGGCAGGGGAGGTTTGCGCCGCACCGGCATGTCCATCGCCATCTACGCCAGGACCACACCGGGCGGTGCCGCCGGGCCAGGGTCATCGCAACCGCTGACAGGTACTGGTCGTAGGAAACTCGTTGCCTTGGTAGTGAGGTGTTCTTCATCGATGTCTCCGTTGGCCGGGTCGGGCAGCACGACATGACCGACCCACTGAGGCGGGGCCGGTTACGGAACGTCCGGTACCTATGACGCTACGATCACTAGGGCGTCGGCTGGACTCACCAGCAGTACGAGTGAGCAGGCCAGGCCATGTCGGTCCACGCAGACGCCGGGACTGGAACGTCGACCAACGGTCAACGTAGGGATGTCGGGATGGCGACCCAGGGGCACGCGCACTGCCGACGCGGCGGCGTAACCGGATATCTGCTGAAGCTGATCCGCGAATCCATCCCCGCGACTCAGGAGCACCTTGCGGTCGAGTTGGGTGTGGAGAGGGCAACAGTCCAGAGTTGGGAATCGGGACGGCGGCCCTTCACCTCAGTCGCGTTCGGCCAGGCAATCGCGATCCGCCAGAAACTGACCACGCTCGGTGCCAACGCCGTCCTGTTGGACGCTCTCGACGATGCCGCCGAGGCCGACTTCATCCTGGCTGCGGTGCTCGATACCCACGCCGAACGGAGCGACGTCAACCAGCAGCCGCTGGGCTGGTCAGTACTTACCCAGCGCCTGACCGACCTCGTCCTCTGGGCGGTGATCGGGCAACCACCGCCGTTTCTGCGAGACCTCGCGCTCCGCGGCTGTCGGCGTGGACCGGTGGCCGCCGGCCCGCTGATACCCGTGGAAGAACGCGCCGCCTTCTTCACGCACCTCCGCGTCCTCGCTGAGCGCGCCGTCAGCCGTCGCGACCCCAACGTCGTACTCCATCGGCAGGCGTGCTTCCTGGCCGGCACGGACCCCACGGGCACGTCTGCGGCCTGGCTGACGCAGCACAACGCGAAGAACAGCCGTCCACCCACCAGGTTTCACACGTGGACACCGCTGTGGCCCGATGCCCGCTCATTGGCGACGTCTCTTGCGAATCAGGGCGATCCCGAGCCGCTACGACACTTCATCGCCCGCGCACACCCCGACGACGCCTGCGAACGCGCCGCCCTGAACTACTCGGCCTACTGGGTCGGCGAGATCCCGTACCGCCAGCGCGACGATTCCTTCATGCCGACAGCGCTCTCCGACTGGCGGGGCTTTCGACTCCTGCGACACCTGGTCGAACGCCTGGACGGCAGCCGCGCCTTCGTGGACCTCAACATTCACAACACCTGGGCACTGCTGACCGCCCGACGCCAACTCGCGCTCGACCACCCCGCAGTCGGCCGATCACTCATCGAACGGAGTGCTGCCCTCCTCGACGGCCGCTCGATCTCAGAGCAGTCCCGAAGAGAATTAACGTCTATCGTCTACAGCCTGCGCACCGACGGACTTACCGGCACAGGGACGGGCAGATGAGCGACGACCACGACGACGCCACCGGCGCCATGAACTTCATCTTCGAGGCAGGCGTCCTCAAGCGTGCAGCTCGCACCGGCTGGTGGTTCGCTGGCGTCAGGCACCCCGAGTCCATTGCCGAGCATTCGTTTCGCACGGCCCTCATCGGCATGATGCTTGCCGCGATGGAAGGGGCCGACCCAGCCCGGGTGTCGATGATGTGCGTCCTGCACGACACCCAGGAAACCCGAATCACTGACATACCCCACATCGCGAAGCGCTACCTCAGCGCAGCGCCGAACACCGCTGTCACCGCCGACCAGGTCGCCGACTGCCCGCCCGCCGTCGCCGACACGATCACGGCTGCGGTCACCGAGTACGAGGCCCAGGAAACTCTGGAAGCCATCGTCGCCCGCGACGCCGACAAGCTGGAATGCCTTGTTCAAGCTGTCGAGTATCGCCATCAGGGCATCGACAACGTCCAACGCTGGATCGACAGCTCGCGTGGGGCCCTCAAGACGACCTCCGCTCAACGCCTCGCCGACGCCGCTCTCGCAGGGCAACCGCTCGCCTGGCTCGCCCCTCCCCCACCGCAGCCATAGAGGCACCATGGGTCCTGGGCGCCCGCCCACAACTCCCGCGTGCTTGTCGGGCAATCAACCGAAGCACCGCAATCACCGTTTTGGCCCCAACGATCTCGCCTCACGTCACGAGTTCTCGCGCTTCACCGGCAACCCATAACCGTGCACCGAGCCTGAGTACTCTCTGCGGACGTGAAGGATCATGAGCAGTACGTGCGGTACCAAGAGGACCGAATCGTGCTGGCGGCGATCGGGGCTCATCTCGAAACTCAGACCAGTCGGATCAGCGTGCGGTTACCCCAGCCTGTGGCTGATTCCGCGGTCGGCGCCTGGGAGCGCGAGGAACTGGGTGGGATCAGTGAGGAGACATGCGAAGAGCACGACCTGCGCAACGATGCCGCAGAGTTGGCTCTGATCGGCCTGGCGATCAACTCTCGCGGTGTTCCTGACGGCGAGGAAGTCGTCGTCGATCTGGATGTCATCCAGGTCGCGGCGGCGTTGCAGGCGGCACGTGATCGAGGGTGATCGGGCCGGCGCGCTGCCGGCGCCTCTCGGCGGTGATCGACACGAGTTCAGCGAAATCGGGGGGTCCGCCGCGTTCGGATACCCCGGTTTCGCCGAACTCGTGTCGATCAAGGCGCCGATCCCGTGTCGATCACGCTCGTGACCGGGTCAGGCCGGGACGCCGGCAGGCGCGGACGCCTCGTCGGGGCGTGCCGGCGACTCGTCCTCGTCATGGTCGTCGAGCATCGTGGCCTCGTCGAACGGGTCGTCGCCGCGCAGCACTCCGGCCGCCCGGTCCCGGTCGAACTCACCGGTCCAGGTGCCCACCAGGACTGTCGCCACCGCGTTGCCGGCGAAGTTGGTCAGCGCACGGGCCTCCGACATGAACCGGTCGATGCCCACGATCAGGCCGACGCCGTCCACCAGGTCCGGGCGGTGCGACTGGAGCCCGCCGGCCAGGGTCGCGATGCCCGCGCCGGTAACGCCCGCCGCGCCCTTCGAGGCGATGATCATGAACAGCAGCAGCGAGATCTGCTCGCCGATGGAGAGCGGGTTGCCGAGCGCGTCGGCGATGAACAGCGACGCCATCGTCAGGTAGATCGCCGTGCCGTCGAGGTTGAACGAGTACCCGGTCGGCACCGTGATGCCCACGACCGGCTTGCTCACGCCGAAGTGCTCCATCTTGGCGATCAGCCGCGGCAGCGCCGACTCCGACGAGGACGTCGACAGGATCAGCAGGAACTCCCGGCCCAGGTACCGCAGCAGCGAGAAGATCGAGATCCGGGCCACGAACCACAGCAGCGCGCCCAGGACGACCAGCACGAAGATCAGACAGGTGGCGTAGAAGCCGAGCATGATCTGGGCGAGGCTCTTGAGGGCGTCCACGCCTGTCGCGCCGACGACGGCGGCCATCGCGCCGAACGCGCCGACCGGCGCCAGCCACATGATCATGGCAAGGACCTTGAAGACGACCCGCTGGATGACGGCGATCGCGCCGAGCACGGGCTCACCGCGCCGGCCCATCGCCTGCACCGCGAAGCCGACGAGCAGGGCCACCAGCAGCGTCTGGAGCACCTCCCCCTCGGTGAGCGCGGAGAAGAGCGTGGTCGGGATGATCCCGAGCAGGAACTCCGTCGTACCGCCGGCCTCGTCTCCGGCGGCGGCCTTGCCCGCGCCTGCGAGGTCCTGGCCGAGGTCCAGGCCGGAGCCGGGGTGGATGAGGTTGCCGACGACCAGACCGATGGCGAGCGCGACGGTCGACATGGTCAGGAAGTAGCCCAGCGCCAGGCCGCCGACCTTGCCGACCTTCGCGGCCTGCCGGACGGAGCCGACGCCCAGCACGATCGTGCAGAAGATGACCGGGCTGATCATCATCTTGATCAGGTTGACGAAGCCCGTGCCGATCGGCTTGAGTTCCTTGCCGAAATCGGGGGCGACCAGGCCGACCACGATGCCGGCGAGCACGGCCACGATGACGGCCAGGTACAGGTAACGGGTACGGTCCCGGCGGGCCGACGGCTCCGCCGTGGTGGTGGATGCGGTGGTGTCCATGTCGACAATGTGAAGCGCGTCTCACCCGTTGACATCCTTGCGGTCATTCTGTTCACCGCGAAAACCACACGGAGGTGATGGAGGTGGCCCGACGGCAGTGGAGCATCGCGGGACAGCTGTTCGCCCTCCAGGCGGTGGTGGTGACGCTGCTCGTGCTGGCCGGCGCGGCGGGCGCCGTCTGGCTGGCCCGCGTCGACTCCCGCCAGGCCGCGCAGGAGGAGGTGCTCGCCGTGGCGCAGACCGTGGCCGGCTCCCCCGACGTCCGCGCGGCCCTCACGACCGCCGACCCGGCCCGCATCCTGCAGCCGTACGCCGAATCGACCCGCAAGGCCACGGGCACCGACTTCGTTGTCGTGATGGCCCCCGACCGCACCCGTTTCTCGCACCCGACCCGGGAGCTCATCGGCGAGCCGTTCGTCGGCGACATCGGGCCCGCCCTGGCGGGTCACCCGTTCACCACCACGAACGTCGGGACGCTCGGCGAGTCGGTGCGCGCGGTCGTGCCGGTGTACGACGAGCAGCGGCGCATCGTCGGCCTGGTCTCGGTGGGTATCACCACCCGGGCCATCAACCGCAAACTGCTGCGCCAGCTCCCCGTGCTGCTCGGCGTCGCCGCGCCGGCGCTCGCGCTTGCGGCGACCGGGTCGTGGCTGCTCAGCCGCCGGCTGCGCCGCCAGACCCACGGCCTGGGGCCGGCGCAGATGACCCGGATGTACGAGTACTACGACGCGGTCCTGCACTCGGTGCGCGAGGGCCTCGTGGTGCTGACCACCGATCGGCGGGTGGCGCTGATCAACGACGAGGGCCGCCGGTTGCTCGGTCTCGGCGCCGACGAACCGGTCACCGACCAGCCGGTGGTCGGGATCGACCTGCCGCCCGCCGTGGCCGAGCTGCTCGACTCCGGGCGCGACGCCCTCGACGAGCCCATGCTGGCCGGCGACCGGGTGCTGGTGGCCAACCAGCGGACCGCCCGCTTCGAGGGCGCGGCGCTCGGCACCGTACTGACCCTGCGCGACCAGACCGAGCTGCGCACGCTCGCCAGCGAGCTGGACTCGGTCCGCGCGCTGACCGAGGCGTTGCAGGCGCAGACCCACGAGTCGGCCAACCGCCTGCACACCGTCCTCACCCTTGTGGAGCTGGGCCGCGCCGACGAGGCGGTCCGGCTCGGCACCCGGGACCTGGCCCTCGCGCAACAGCTCACCGACCGGGTGGTCGACGCGGTCACCGAGCCGGCCCTGGCCGCGCTGCTGCTCGGCAAGTCCGCCCAGGCCGGCGAGCGCGGCGTGGACCTCGTCATCGAGCCGGACTGCCGCCTCGACGACAGCCCGCTACCGACCAACGACCTGCTCACCGTCGTCGGCAACCTGATCGACAACGCCCTGGAGGCGGTCGCCGGCACGCCGGCGCCGCGCACCGTACGGGTCTTCGTCGGCGCGCTCGACGACGAGCTGATGGTCCGGGTCGCCGACAGCGGGCCGGGGCTGGCCGAGGACCGGGTGGCGGACGCGTTCCGGCGCGGCTGGTCCACCAAGAGCACCGGGCGGGGCCTCGGTCTGGCACTGATCGGGCAGGTGGTCCGCCGCCACGGTGGCCGCTACGAGGTGGGCCGCTCGGACGACGGCGGCAGCCTGTTCACGGTCCGCCTACCGGTCGGCGGTGCACCGCGATGACCGACATCCGGGTGCTTGTCGTCGAGGACGAGCCGCTGCTGGCCGAGGCGCACGCCGCGTACACCGAACGGGTTCCGGGTTTCGTGGTCGTCGGGGTGGCGCACACCGCGCGGGCCGCGATGGCGGCCCTGCGCGCGGGTGGCGGCGGTGACGTGGACCTCGTACTCCTGGATTTTCGGCTGCCCGACCTGCACGGCCTGGACGTCTGCCGGGCGCTGCGCGCGGCCGGCAGCAGCGTCGACGTGCTCGCGGTGACGTCCGCGCGGGACCTGGCGGTGGTGCGCACCGCGGTGTCCCTCGGGGTGACCCACTACCTGCTCAAACCGTTCACGTTCGCGGCGTTCCGCGACAAGCTGGAGCGCTACGCCGACTACCGCGCCCAGGCGCTCGCCGACGGTGAGGTCACCGCCCAGCACGACGTGGACCGGATGTTCGCCACCCTGCGCGGCACCGCCGGGCACAGCCTGCCCAAGGGCCTGGACGCGCAGACCCTCAATCGGGTACGCGGGGCGCTGGCCGACGGGACCGGCCCGCAGGCGGGACTGTCGGCGACCGAGGTGAGCGCGGCGACCGGGATCTCCCGGGTGACCGCCCGGCGCTACCTCGAATACCTGGTGACGATCGACCGCGCGGTCCGCAGCCCCCGCTACGGCACCCCCGGCCGCCCCGAGGTCGAATACCGCCCCCGCTGAGCAGGCCCCGGCTACGAACTGGATGATGCGCAACTATGCGCTGACCTTCCTCGCCGTCACGGCCAGAGGGCTGGCGCCCTACCCGGGGTGGTTTCCCTGCTTGAGGTCATTTTCCCGGGTCGGCAGGTCGGCACCGCGAGACCACCGCCGGATCAAGCGATCTGGCGGAGGTCATCGCCGTAGTCGAAGATGATCCGCATGCGGGCCCCGAGCGCCCGTGCGTATCGGCTCAGCGTCGCGACCTCATTGGCCTCCAGGTCGCCGTTCTCGATCTGGCTGACTCGACCGGGCGTGACACCCATCAGCTCGGCCACCTGCCGCTGAGTCAGGCCCAGCCGCTTCCGCTCTTCGGCGAGATGGAACGCGCTGATCCACGCCTCGGTGCGGGCACGTTCGGCGTCGAGCGCTTCATCGTCTCCATCGTGCAGCTCAGCCCGAACGTCGTCCCAGTCCTGGAAGTCGCTCATCAGCCCTCCCTCCGTTTCCTCTCGAAGGCCAACCAACCCTCGTACGCGATCTCAGCGACCGGGATCGCTTTCTCGTACCACCGATTCCAATCTCCCGCCTTGTTGCCGGCCACCAGCAGCACGGCCTGGGACCAGGGGTCGAAGACGAACAGCACCCGTACGGCAACGTCCCTTCCGGACCGCGGTCGGAGTTCCTTGAGATTGCTGACGGTCGAACCTCTGAGGGTGTCGACCAGCGGACGCCCCAGGCCAGGGCCCGCCTCCGCAAGCATGTCGATCGCCACGTTGACCGACCGGTACGTCGCCGGATCGGTCTGCCGCAGAGATCGCAACCAGTCGCGGACATCCGTTGTCGTCCTGATCGCCCAGCGACGTGGCGGTTAATGAGACATGGACCAACTATAGCCCGGCCTATACACCCAGCGCTGCGTCCTATTACGGTGGCGGACGAAAGATCCGTTGTTAGACTCTGCGGAGTTGGGTCAGCGGTACGACTGGGGAGACCAGACATGGTGGGTGACGACGACATCTCCGGGTGAGACCGGACATGTTCGGCGACGGCTCGGCGCGTAATCACGCAGCCGCCGTGGCCATGACGTCGTTTCACCGGTCCCCGTTGGTCGTCGGGCGGCTTGGACGCGCCCACCCCACCCTTTGAGGTCACTCGCATGTCTGATGCGTACATCGTCTGTTCGAACCTGTCCTTCTCCTGGCCGGACGACACCCCGGTCTTCTCGGAGCTGTCCTTCACGGTCCCGGGCGGTCGCACCGGGCTGGTCGCGCCCAACGGCGCCGGCAAGAGCACGCTGCTGCGGCTGATCGCCGGGGAGCTGACGCCCAGCGACGGGAGCGTCACCGTCGACGGCGTACTCGGGTACCTCCCGCAGACGCTGCCACTGGTCGGCGACCTGACCGTGGCCCAGGTGCTCGGCGTCGCCGAGCGGATCGCGGCCCTGCACGCCATCGAGGCCGGCGACGCCAGCGAGGCGCACTTCGCCACCATCGGTGACGACTGGGACATCGAGGAGCGCACCCGCGCCGAACTCGACCGCCTCGGCCTGGGTGACCTGGCGCTCGACCGGCGGCTGCACACCCTCAGCGGCGGTCAGGTGATCTCCCTCGGCCTGGCCGCGCAACTGCTGCGACGGCCCGACGTCCTGCTGCTCGACGAGCCGACCAACAACCTGGACCTGGCGGCTCGGCACAAGCTCTACGACGTGCTGTCCGACTGGTCCGGGTGCCTGCTGCTGGTCAGCCACGACCGGGAGCTGCTGGACCGGATGGACCGCATCGCCGAGCTGGAACGAGGCGAGATCACCTGGTACGGGGGCAACTTCACCGCGTACACCGAGGCGGTGCAGGCGGCGCGGGAGGTGGCCGAGAGCAACCTGCGCAACGCCGAGCAGGAGGTCAAGCGGGAGAAGCGGGAGATGCAGCAGGCTCGGGAGCGGGCCGACCGGCGGGCCAGCAACGCCTCCAAGAATCTGAAGAACGCCGGTCTGGCCCGGATCGTCGCCGGTGGGCTCAAGCGCAGCGCGCAGGAGTCGGCGGGCAAGGCGCAGGGGACGCACTCGGCCCGGCTCGGCGAGGCCAGGGCCCGTCTCGACGAGGCCGGTCGGGCGGTACGCGACGAGGACACCATCACCGTCGACCTGCCGGACACCACAGTCCCGTCCGGACGGACGGTCTTCTCCGGCCACGGGATGCGGGCGCGCTTCGACGATCGGGAGCTGTTCGGCGGCGACGGCGCCGACCTGGTGATCCGGGGGCCGGAGCGGATCGCGCTCACCGGGGCGAACGGCGCCGGCAAGTCGACCCTGCTGCGCCTCGTCGACGGCGATCTCGAACCGGCCGGCGGCGAGATCAAACGGGCCGACGGGCGGATCGCGTACCTGTCGCAGCGCCTGGACCTGCTGGACCTCGACCGCACGGTAGCGGAGAACTTCGCCGCGTACGCGCCGAGCCTGCCGGACGCCAGGCGGATGAACCTGCTGGCCCGGTTCCTGTTCCGGGGCGCGCGGGTGAACCTACCCGTCGGGGTGCTCTCGGGCGGCGAGCGGCTGCGCGCCACCCTCGCCTGTGTGCTCTGCGCCGAACCGGCACCGCAGCTGCTGCTGCTCGACGAGCCGACCAACAACCTGGACCTGGTCAGCGTCGCCCAACTGGAGAGCGCGCTGACCGCGTACCAGGGGGCCTTTGTGGTGGTCAGCCACGACGAACGGTTCCTCGCCGAGATCGGCGTGCAGCGCTGGTTGCGGCTGGCCGACGGCCAGCTGCGTGAGATCGCGGCCCCCGACCGCGGCTGAGCCCAACGGTCCGGCCGGCGCCTGCCGGCCGGACCGACGCCGGCTCAGCTCACGTTGGCCGGGCCGAGGACGCTCTTCAGGTCACCCATCAGCGCGGTCGTCGCCGCCACCCGGAACGGGCCCAGCCGCAGGGTGGTGGTGCGACCGCCGTTGAGCAGCTTGACGTGCACCTCGGTGTCGCCGGGGTGCAGGACCAGGGTCTCCTTGAGCCGTTCCACAAGCGGCGGCGTGCAGCGGTGCACCGGGATGGTGAGGGTGACGGGCTTGTTGGTGGCGCTGGTGCTGACGTCCGGCATGGACATGTCCATCGCCATGATCCGTGGGGTGTCGTCGCGCCGGTCCACCCGGCCCTTGACCACCACGATCGCGTCCTCGGCGATGTACTGCCCGATCACCTCGTACGTGTTGGGGAAGAACAGCGTCTCCACCCCACCGGCCAGGTCTTCGAGGGTGGCCGACGCCCAGGCGCGGCCCTGCTTGGTGACCCTTCGCTGCACGCCGGAGAGGATGCCGGCGAGGGTGACGACCGCCCCGTCGGGCACCGCGCCGTCCTCGGCGAGGGACGCGATTGTGGTGTCGGCCGCCGCGCCGAGGATGTGTTCCAGGCCGAACAGGGGGTGGTCGGAGACGTACAGGCCGAGCATCTCCCGCTCGAAGGCCAGCTTGTCGCGCTTGTCCCACTCGCTGTCGCCGATGACCGGCATCACCGTCGTGCTGCCGGTGTCGGCGTCGCCGAAGCCGGCGCCGAACAGGTCGTACTGGCCGACGGCCTCCTTGCGCTTGACGTCGGCGTACGCGTCGATGGCGTCGGCGTGCACCGCGAGCAGGCCCTTGCGGGGGTGCTGCATCGAGTCGAACGCGCCCGCCTTGATCAGCGATTCGATTGTCTTCTTGTTGCAGACCACCGCGTCCACCTTGGACAGGAAGTCGTAGAAGTCGGTGTAGTCGCCCTTCTCCTGGCGGCACCGCATGATCGAGGCGACGACGTTCGCGCCGACGTTGCGGACCGCGGCCAGGCCGAAGCGGATGTCCTTGCCGACCGGCGTGAACGGCCCGGCCGACGTGTTCACGTCCGGCGGCAGCACCTGGATGCGCATCCGGCGGCACTCGGACAGGTACAGCGCCATCTTGTCCTTGTCGTCACCGACGGACGTGAGCAGCCCGGCCATGTACTCGGCCGGGTAGTGCGCCTTCAGGTACGCGGTCCAGTAGGACACCAGGCCGTACGCGGCGGAGTGCGCCTTGTTGAAGGCGTACCCGGCGAACGGCACCAGCACGTCCCACACGGCCTGGATCGCCTCGTCGGAGTAGCCGCGCTCGCGGCAGCCGTCCCGGAACGGGATGAACTCCTTGTCGAGGATTTCCTTCTTCTTCTTACCCATCGCCCGGCGCAGCAGGTCCGCCTGACCGAGGGTGTAGCCGGCGAGGATCTGCGCGGCGCGCTGCACCTGCTCCTGGTAGACGATCAGGCCGTGCGTGGGCGCCAGGATCTCCCGCAGCGGCTCCTCCAGCTCCGGGTGGATCGGCGTGATCTCCTGGAGGCCGTTCTTGCGCAGCGCGTAGTTGGTGTGCGAGTCGACGCCCATCGGGCCGGGCCGGTACAGCGCCAGGACGGCGGAGATGTCCTCGAAGTTGTCCGGCTTCATCAACCGCAGCAGCGACCGCATCGGCCCACCGTCGAGCTGGAACACGCCGAGGGTGTCACCGCGGGCCAGCAGCTCGTACGCGGCCTTGTCGTCCAGCGGCAGGCCCAGCAGGTCGAGCTTGAGGCCGTGGTTCAGCTCGATGTTCTTGACCGCGTCGTCGATGATCGTCAGGTTCCGCAGGCCGAGGAAGTCCATCTTCAGCAGCCCGAGCGACTCGCAGGTCGGGTAGTCGAACTGCGTGATGATCGCCCCGTCGGCGTCGCGGCGCATCAACGGGATGTGCTCGATGATCGGCTCGGCGGACATGATGACGCCTGCGGCGTGCACACCTGTCTGCCGGATCAGCCCCTCGATGCCCTTGGCCGTGTCGATCACCTTGCGGACGTCCGGGTCGGAGTCGTACAGGCCCCGGATCTCGCCGGCCTCGGCGTAGCGCGGGTGCTTCGGGTCGAAGATGCCGGTCAGCGGGATGTCCTTGCCCATCACTGCCGGTGGCATCGCCTTGGTGATCCGGTCACCGACGGCGTACGGGAAACCCAGCACCCGCGCCGAGTCCTTGATCGCGGCCTTCGCCTTGATCGTGCCGAACGTGGCGATCTGGGCGACCTTGTCCTCACCCCACTTGTCGGTGACGTACTTGATCACCTCACCGCGCCGACGCTCGTCGAAGTCGATGTCGACATCCGGCATCGAGACCCGCTCGGGGTTGAGGAACCGCTCGAAGATCAGGCCGTGCTGGATCGGGTCCAGGTCGGTGATGCCCAGCGCGTACGCCACGAGCGAGCCGGCGGCCGAACCACGGCCCGGACCCACCGCGATGCCCTGCTTCTTCGCCCACTGGATGAAGTCGGCGACCACGAGGAAGTACGACGGGAAGCCCATCTGGTTGATGACGCCCAGCTCGTACTCGGCCTGGACGACGTGCCCCTCGGGGATGCCGTTCGGGTAGCGGCGGGCCAGCCCGGCGAAGGTCTCCTTGCGGAACCAGGACTCCTCCGTCTCGCCCTCGGGCACCGGGAAGCGCGGCATCAGGTTGTGGAACTCGAACATGCCCTTCGGGTCGACCTTCTCGGCGACCAGCAGGGTGTTGCGGCAGCCCTGCTGCCACAGCTCCGACGAGTCGACCGCACGCATCTGGTCGGCGCTCTTGACGAAGTAGCCGCCGCCCTCGAAGCGGAACCGGTTCGGGTCGTCGATGTTGCTGCCGGTCTGCACGCACAGCAGCACGTCGTGGGCGGTCGCCTGGGCCTCGTGCGTGTAGTGCGAGTCGTTGGTGACGACCGGCGGGATATCCAGCTTGCGGGCGATCTCGGTGAGCCCCTCGCGGACCCGGCTCTCGATGGAGAGGCCGTGATCCATGATCTCCAGGAAGTAGTTCTCCTTGCCGAAGATGTCCTGGTAGCTCGCGGCGACCTTGAGCGCCTCGTCGAACTGCCCCAGCCGCAGCCGGGTCTGCACCGCGCCGGACGGGCAACCGGTGGTCGCCATGATCCCCTCGGCATGCTCGGCGATCAACTCCATGTCCATCCGGGGCCACTTGACGTAGTGCCCCTCCATGGACGCGCGCGAGTTGAGGGTGAACAGGTTCTTCAGGCCCTGCGCGTTCTTCGCCCACATCGTCTTGTGGGTGATCGCGCCGTTACCGGAGATGTCGTCGCTCTTCTGCTCCGGCCGACCCCACTTGACCCGCGCCTTGTGATAGCGCGACTCCGGCGCCACGTACGCCTCGACGCCCAGGATCGGGGTGATCCCGGCGGCCATCGCCTGGTTGTAGAAGTCGTTCGCGCCGTGCATGTTGCCGTGGTCGGTGATCGCCACCGCCGGCATGCCCAGCCGGTTGGCCTCGGCGAACAGGTCCTTCAACCGGGCCGCTCCGTCGAGCATCGAGTACTCGGTGTGCACGTGCAGATGCGCGAACGAATCAGCCATGCCTGGCGCCCCCCGGCGGTGTGGATCTCGGTGGTCGGAGCCGACCGGCACCTACCCTACCGAGCTGATCTCGGCGGCTCCACCGGCCGCGCCGAGGGTCGTGGCCGGCGTCTCGTCGGGTGAGCGACGGGCCGGCCGTTCACCACTCCCCCGCCGGAAAGTGGGTCGAGTCGAGAAATTCTCCCTCCTTTAGCAGGATCAGCCGATAGTGCCCAGACCGCTTCATGGCCTCGTAGAGACGGACGGCCATGGCCCTCCCGTCCGCGTCGTCGACCGCGTCGACGATGACCTCGTACGGATGACTCTTGAACGGCTCGGTGGGGTTGTCGATGCCGTTCACCGCGAACTCGTCGTTCACATGGATGAGGTGATCACCCAACTCACCCCGGAACCGGCGACTCCCTTCGGGCAGCTCCCACAGGCGCACGCCCAGGACGTTCTCCACGTCCTGCAGCAATCGCCGCAGGTCGAGAGAGCCCTCCACGCGACCCACCAAGATATCGAAGTCACTCATCGACCACCGACCCCGGCTCGTTGACTGGCATCAGGCCCGTCAAGATACGACGCCCGGCCGCGTGGCAGAGCACCCTGGTCGGTGCAGGTGGCAGGTGGGCAGGGGCCGCTGCGCCGGATCCATCCGTACCATTCGGCGAACCGTGACGAGGAGGACGCCGTGGTTGAATGGGACATCAAGGTCTATGCGGCATATGCGGGTGGGCTCGCCACCCGCTTAGCGGAGCTGCGGACACGTTTCCCGGACGCCCTGCTGACGTGCGACCTCGAGGGCGAGTTTTCCGGCCCCGAACTCATCTGTTGGGACGGGCACCCGCAGGAGATCTGGGTGTGGGTGTTCGAGCCCGATGACGCTGCGGGGGTGCGACGCGCCCAGGCCCGGCTGGAGCAGCTCCTCGCGAATCCGTACGAGTTGACCAGCATCATGGACAGGCCCGTGGTGGCCGGTCCGAACAACGTTTTCGAGGACTCTGTCACGGCGTCCAGCTTTGTCGAGGTGAGGGGGCGGATCGAGGTTCGGAGCGGACCCGAGGACGGCACCCAGCTGTTTCGGGCGTTCGGCATCGGCAAGAAGGATGACATCGACGAACGAGTGGCGATCAGTCTGGCGCTTGGCGACGCCTTCGAGGCGGACAGCGACTCCCGGAAGGCATTGGGTTTTCGGTACGACGGCGATCACGCCGCCGACCCGCCATCCCCGCCTGTCGCCAATTCGGATGGCCGGCCCTGGAAACGGCCCGAGAGCGTCCATCTCCAGCTCACCATCGACCTCCCCGACGGCGATACCGAGAAGGGCCGCGTCCGAGAGTGGTTTGAATCAGCCCGGAGCTTCTTTGCCGAACTACTGCCATCCGATGCGCTCGCCGCAGCAGCCTGCGGAGACGCCAAGAGGATCGAAGCCGTCATCGGTGCCGCGGCAGACGACGAAGAGCGGTCATGGCAACTCCCCTTCGGCGACGAGGAATGGCAGTCGTTCGTCGCCGAGATCGACTGGCGAACGCCAGACTTCCAGTACCTGCGTGTCGGCGCCGCGGACGGTCAACCGACCCCTGGCGTGGCTGCGCTCGACGAGGGATCACTCGAGGTGGAGTTCTGGCAGTACCCGATGGACGGTGGGCGGCGGGCCGTCCTCGGGATCACACTGCCACGGGCTGTCTTCCTCAGAGTCAGCGAGCGGGCAGTCGCGTTGCTGCGTCAGGCCGCTGAGCAAGGTGCGCTCTTTGGCGAGGTCGGCATCTGCTACGGCGTGAGGCTTATGACTGGACTCGAGTACGCGCTCTATCTGCACTCGTCGGAGACGGTGCGATCCGTGGAGCACGCCCTGCCCGGCTATTCGTGGATCACGATCATCTCCGAATCGTTGGCACAGCGCCTGGGTGGCGCCGAACGACTGCGCAAGACCGGCGCGTTCGTGCGGGTCGACCACCTCGCCGGCGGCGGCTGGTGGCTGATGGCGGCCGAGACTTTCGATGACTACACCGAGGCCGCAGCCGAGCAGGTCTACTCCGCACTGCGCCCAGTGTTGCCCGAGGGCGCCTATCCATCCACCTTCAAGAACGAGTGGCGCGACGGCTGAGACGCCGTCCCGCCCAAGACGACAGACAAGCGCCTAGGCTCGTGCACATGGCGAGGTACTACGACGTACACCCGGAAAACCCGCAGCCCCGGATCATCGGCCAGGTTGCCGACCTGATCCGCGGCGGTGGGCTGGTCGCGTACCCGACGGACTCCTGCTACGCGCTCGGCATCCAGTTGGGCAACCAGGACGGCCTGGACCGGATCCGCCAGATCCGCCACCTCGACGACCGGCACCACTTCACCCTGGTCTGCCGGGACTTCGCGCAGCTCGGCCAGTTCGTGCAGATCAACAACGCGGTCTTCCGGCTGGTGAAGGCGTCCACGCCGGGCAGCTACACGTTCATCCTGCCGGCCACCAAGGAGGTGCCGCGCCGGATGCTGCACCCGCGCAAGCGCACCGTCGGCGTGCGGGTGCCCCGGCACACCGTGACCCAGGCGCTGCTGGCCGAGTTGGGCGAGCCGCTGGTGTCGAGCACCCTGGCGCTGCCCGGTGAGGACGAGCCGATGACCCAGGGCTGGGAGATCAAGGAACGGCTCGACCACCAGCTCGACGCGGTGCTCGACGCCGGCGACTGCGGCAAGGAGCCGACGACGGTGATCGACCTGTCCGGACCCGAGCCGGAGATCCTGCGCCGGGGCGCGGGGGACGTGTCCCGGTTCGAGTAGCGCGGGTCGGTTGGCGGACCGGAGGAGGGCAGCCGCGGGTCGACGGCCGTACGATTGAGGATCGGCACCGGCGAGCATTGGACACCCGGCATGCCTGCTCCGGACGACCTCGACGCCCTGGCCCGCCGCGCCGCGCAGGGTGACTCCGCGGCGTTGGACGCCCTGCTGGTCGCGGCACGTCCGGAGGTGCTGCGGCTGTGCGCCCGGTTCCTGCCCAACCGCCAGGACGCCGAGGAAGCCTGCCAGGACACGCTCCTGGCGCTGGCCGGCGGCATCACCCGGTTCGAGGGTCGCTCCTCGTTCCGTACCTGGCTGCACCGGCTGGCCGCCAACCGGGCCCGCTCCACGTACCGCACGCTGCTCCGCCGCTGTCGACTGGAGGCCGGCGGCGTTCCGGTGCCCGACCAGGCCGATCCCCGACGGACCAGCGTGGTCGCGGGCACCCGCCTCGACCTGCTCGACGCGTTCGACTCGGTCCACCCCGACCACGCCGAGGTGGTGGCCCTGCGCGACGTCCTCGGGCTGAGCTACCCCGAGATCGCCGCCCTGCTCGACGTGCCGGTGGGCACCGTGAAGTCCCGGTTGCACCTGGCCCGGCGGCAGGTCCGGCAACGGCTCGGCGCCGGATGAGCCGGGCGTCGTTCCGCCGGCTCGCCGTCGTCCTCGCCGCCACCGTCGGGGTCGCGGCCTGCGGCGCCGACGCCGTCTCGCCGCTGCCCGTCCAACCGCCCGGTCCGACCCGTTCGACGCCGGCACCCGCGGCGACCTCCGCGATCGCCGCGCCCACCGCTTCGCCGTCCCGGCCGCCGCCGACCAGCGGGCGCCCGCCCGCCGCACCGCCCGCACCCAGCAGGACAAGGGGTACGCCCCGGACGACTCCCCCGCCGACCGCCGCCGCGACCCCGGCCTGTCAGGGCGCGGTCCGCTACGACCTGCCGCTCGCCGAGACCGAGATCGAGCTGCTGCGGTCGCTCTGCTTCGCCACCGGCGCGGTGCTGCGGATCCAGGGCATCGGGCCGGGGCTCGTCACCGTGGACCGCCCGGAGCTGGTCTCCCAGCAGTACGAGGCGGGCGTGGTGGACGTCCGCTTCGTCCGCACCGGCACCGTCGCCGTGACGATCCCGAAGGAGGGCCGGGACCACACCATCACCGTTGTGGTCCGCTAGCCGGTGGACCGGCGCCGGACCCGGAGGAACTCGGCGGCGGCGACCCCCGCCAGCACCAGACCGGCGGCGACGCCCACCGCCAGACCGGGCAGGTGCGGCGCGACCAGGGCCAGCGCGATCGTCACGACGACGCCGACGACGTGGAACATCGACAGCCGCTCGTAGACCTCGTACTCAAGCACCGCCCGACCGCACAGCACCAGTCCGGCGCCGCCCAGGATGAGCGCGGTCATCGGGCCGCCCGGTCGCTCACCGGGCTGCTCGATGATCCGTTCGACACCGGCGGCCGTGCCGACCACACCGGCGATCATGAGCCAGTGGGCGTACGGGTTGGTCTGCACCAGCCGGGTCGGGTGGGGCGACGACTCGATCGCGGCCCGCAGGGTCGCGCCGGCACCCCGGGCGTAGCTCCACCAGAGCACCGCGGCCGTGAGGAACGCGGCGCCGAAGGCGGCCACCCGATCCGCGGTGAACGGCTGGTGGCCCAGGCTCAGGACGCTGACCAGGACCAGTTCACCCAGCGACAGGATGTAGATCTGCTGGTAGCGCTCGGCGAGGTGTTCCGGCACCACCTGGTAGCGCGGCAGCGGCGGCCGACCGGGAATCGGAAAGCGCAACCCGTACGCGGTGTAGTCCGCCGTCAGCGCGGCCAGCCACAGTCCGAGCCGCCAGTCGCGATCGGCCACCAGAGCGCCCGCCACCCAGAGGCTCCCCGAGCCGACGTCCCAGATCAGGGCGCGTACGGGACGCTCCTGCTCCCGCCGCCCCCGCAGGGACCAGACGAGCGCCAGCCCCCGGACCAGGAAGATCACGACCCAGGTGCCGCCGAAGACCAACCCGTGGTCGCCGAACGCCGTGGGCAGCGCGGCGGACATCAGCATCAGCCCGAACATGCTGTCCAGGATCAGCAGCGGGACCGGCCGCCTCCGCGGGCTGTAGCTGTCGGTGATCAACGTGGTGGTCACCCACACCGCGAACAGCGTCGACAGCAGGACCAGCGCCTGGACGATGCCGGTCCAGCTCTGGTCGGCTGCCATCTTGCGCGAGGTCATCGTCAGACCGGCGACGAGGGCGAGATCGAAGAACAGCTCCAGCAGATCCGTACGCTGCGACCCGTCCGGCGCTCGGATCGGCGCGCGACGCGCGCCGGCGCCCACCGGCTCGCGCTTCTCCGCCACGGTGACAGCTTCACACCCGACGGGCTGCCGCCGGGCGCGTTCCGCCGCACCTACCGCAGGCGTACGCCGGCGAGCAGGGTGTCCACGAAGTCGGGACCGCTGCCCGGCGGTGGGGCGATCTGCACGTACACCAGGGCGGGGCCGCCGGGGTGCAGGGCGGCCGACTCGACGATCTGCGGCCGGCCCTGGTCGCAGACGTAGCGGACCACCGTCCATTCGACGCCCGCCTGTTGGGTGGTGCGGGCCGGCGCGGGCGCGCAGTCCCCGTGTGTCCGCTCGGCCAGGAATCCGGCCGGTGTGGTGCGTGCCGCCGTGGCGGCGGAGAGGCCGACGAACGCGCCGGGCAGTCGGGCGTCGGCGGCCCAGCGGCGGGGTCGCGGCGACATCACCAGGCCCGGTTCGGGTTCGCCGTCGGCGCTGTACTGGCCGGCCCAGGTCGTCCCCGTGGCGGACCAGCCGGGTGGCAGCGCCACGGTCAGCGGCCCGGTCGTGTACGTGCCACCGACCGACCGAACCGATCCGGTGCCACCCGGTTCGGCGGCTACCTGGCCCACCGCGACGGCGGTCACGACGGCCACCCCGGTCAGCAGGGACCGGCGTGCACGGCGCGGTGCTGGTCGCCGCCGTGCGCTCGCGGCGACCAGGTCGGCCGCTTCCCGCACCGGGTCGCTCGCGCGGGCCAACGCGGCGTGCAGGGCCGCGGCGTCGGAATAACGGTCGGCCGGGTCGTACGCGGTGGCCCTGGCGAGCACCGCCGCGATGCCCGGTGGCAGGCCGTCGCGGAGTCGGATCCGCGGGGCGTGCGGCGAGTCGGGTCGGGCCGGGTGCGTGCCGGACGGGTCGGCGGCCAGCAGCCGGACGCCAAGCCGGCCGAGCCCGTACACGTCGGCGCGCGTGTCGACCACCGCGCCCGGGTCGTCCTGCTCGGGGGCCATGTAACCGGGGGTGCCGGCCCGGGCGGTCAGTCCCGAGGCGGTGGCGAGCGCCTTGGCCAGGCCGAGGTCGGCGATCAGCACCGCTTCGGGCGCGTCCGGCCCGGTGGAGCGGAACAGGACGTTGCCCGGGGTGAGGTCCCGGTGCACGACCCCGTGCCGGTGCAGCACGGCGACCCCGGCGCAGACCTCGCCGAGCAGCCGCAGCGCGGTCGGCGCGGGGATCTCGCCGGTGGCGAGGCGGTCCCGCAGGCTCCCCCGGTCCGCCCAGGCCAGGACCGCGTACGGCCGGCCGTCGGGCAACTCACCGACGGTGTGCACCCGGATCAGCCGCTCGTGCTCCAGGCGGCGCAACAGCCGGGCCTCGTCGAGGAAGCGTTCCCGGACCCGCAGGTCGTGGCTCCAGTTCTCGGCCAGCACCTTGATCGCCACACGCGCGTCGAGCACCGCGTCGTAGCCCAACCAGACCGTCGCGAACGAGCCGACGCCCAGCAGTCGCTCGACGGCGTACGGCCCGATCCGCTGCGGAGCCGTCACGGTGTCACCCCCGGCCAGCACGGTCTCTTCACAGTAGACCGGGCCGGTCGGAAACCCGACGAACCGCTGACGCCGGCGCGGTGACTAACAGGGCAGGAGACCCATCACCGAAGGAGCACATCATGAACCGTCCCTCGATCCTTCGCACCACCGCCGCGCTGGCGCTCAGCACGCTCGTCGCGGTGATCGCCGCGGGCCCGGCCCCGGCAGCGCCGCCGGCCGGTGGCGCCGCGCCCGGCTCGGCGCGCGGTCCGCTCGCCGCCACCGTCGGACACGACCACCCGCAGGTGCTCAGCGTCGGCGGTGCCGGCGTGTACCGGATCGGCGCCAGCCTGGCCGCGCTCACCGCGGCCGGCCGCATCGACTGGACCGCGCCGGGCTGCGACGGGGTGGTGCACACCGGCGTGACGGGTTCCTGGGCGGGTGTCCTTCTGCTCGCCTTCCGTGCCGGTCGGCTGGTGGAGATCGGTACGGCCACCGCACCGCCGCAGTCGCCTGCCGGGGCCCGGGTCGGCATGTCCTTCGCGGAGTTGGAGGCGATCTACGGCCCGCGCGGGTCGCTGATCCGCAACGACGCGGGGGACGCCGAGGCGTACCTGGTCCGGGTCGGGTCGCGGGTGGAGCTGTTCACCGGGCACCCGATCCGGCCGGGCGTGGGCTACTTCCAGGTCGGCCTGGCCAGCTTCGTCGAGCGGAACTTCCGGCAGGGCTCGGCCTGCTGATCCGGGTCAGATCTCGGGGCGTCCGGTCCGTACCGGGCGCCCCACCCTGCTGCCTGACCGGGCGGTGGCCGTCCCCGCAGCCAAGCCGGCCCGGCGGCATCGCCATGCCTCCTTTGCTCTGCTTCAACCCAGGCAACAGCGAAGGGCCGCAGGTGTTGCCTGGGTTGAAGCAGAGCAAAGGGCCAACAGCACCCGGTCGGCGCCCCCTGCTGCTGCCCGCAGCGCTGATCCAGCCCGGACGGCGCCCGGGCGTCAGGCCGCGCCCAGCCAGCCTCCGTCACACCGTTGTCGGCAGTCACATCAATATCGGGATGGACAACACTGTGTGCCACACAGTATGGTGTGACACATGGTTAGCGAGGACGTTCTGAAGACGCACCTACAGGAGTTGCGTCGGGGCACCGTCGTGGTGGCCAGCCTGGTCGCGCTCCGCCGGCCGGACTACGGCTACGCACTGCTGCAACGGCTCACCGACCACGGCTTTCCGGTCGACGCCAACACGCTCTACCCGCTGCTGCGACGCCTGGAGGACCAGGGCCTGCTGACCAGCGAGTGGAACACCGAGGAGAGCCGGCCGCGCAAGTTCTACCGGACCAGCGACGAGGGCGCGTCGATGCTGAGCCGCCTCCTCGACGACCTCGCCGCCGTACAGACCTCCATCACCGGGCTGATCCAAGGAGTGGACCGATGAACACCCTGACCGACCGCTATCTGGCCGCCACCCTGCGCTCGGTGCCCGCCCAGCGTCGCGACGAGATCGCGACCGAGCTGCGCGCCTCGATCGAGGACATGATCGAGGATCGGACCGGGGGCGGCGAGGAGGCGGCAGCCGCCGAGCGGGAGGTGCTCACCGAACTGGGCAACCCCGACCGGTTGGCCGCCCGCTACGCCGATCGCCGGCTCCAGCTCATCGGCCCCACCTACTACCTGGTCTGGCTGCGGCTGCTGAAGCTGCTGCTCAGCTTCATCCCGGCGCTCGCCGGCACGGTCGTCGCGGTCGTCAAGGTGGTCGAGGGCAACGGCTTCGGCGCCATCGGGCCTGGCATCGTCGTCGCCCTGCATGTCGCCGTGCACATCAGCTTCTGGCTCACCCTGACCTTCGTCCTCATCGAGAGGTCCCAGCCCACCGTCGACCTGCCCGACTGGACCGTCGACGAGCTGCCCGACGTCCCCGCGCACCGCCACGTCTCGCTCGTCGACACCATCGCGTCGGTGGCCATGCTGGGGCTGACCATCGGCTACCTGCCCCTGCAGCACTACCACTCGTGGGTACGCGCCGGCAACGGCGACAACATCCCCGTCCTCGACCCGGCGCTCTGGTCGTTCTGGCTGCCGGCGCTGATCGTCGTGCTGGTCGCCATCGCGGTGTTCGAAATCGTCAAGTACCGGATCGGACGCTGGAACTGGACGCTGTTCGCGGTGAAGGCGCTGCTCAACCTGGCGTTCACGGCGTCGCTGGTCGGGCTGGCGCTCTCCGACGCGCTGCTCAACCCGGCCCTCGGTGAGCGGCTGAGCTGGCTGGCGGACGCGGACAACCGCAGCCTCCTCAACGCTCTCATCGCGCTCGGCGCCGCCCTGGTGCTGGTGTGGGACCTGGTCGACACGGCCCTCAAGTCCCGCCGCCAGACAATCTGAGCGACAACGGACACGGCGGCCCGACGCGGACACCGCGCCGGGCCGCCGCACGTCGGCGCTGTCACCGCCGCTCCGTCCGGATAGCGGACGCGGCCGGCGACGTGGCATCGTTCCCGGATGACCGAGGCACAGCGCGACGAGTGGCGCCGTCCGGGCCCGACGGCCGAGCAGCGGCGGATAGACCTGTGGATCGGGCTCGCGGTGACCGGGCTGGCGCTGGTCAGCCTCACCCTGGCCCGCAGCACCGGGGCGTTCCTGCTGGGGCCACCGCCGTCCGGGCCGGAGCAGCTGTTCTGGACCGTCGCGGTGACGCTTCCGCTGGTCGGGCGGCGGCGCTGGCCGGCCGCCACCCTGCTGGTCGTCGCGGTGGCGTTCATCGCCGCGCAGGCCCGGTCGGCGCCGGAGACCCAGTTCTCCGCGTGGGCCCTGTTCTGCGCCCTCTACACGATGGGCGCCTGGGGACCGAACCACCAGACGGCCCGCCGGCTGCGGATCGGCGTGATCGCCACGATGTTCGCCTGGCTGGGCGTCTACTACGCGGTGACGATCGACCACATCCCGCCCGGCGCCTTCGACGGCGCGGTAGGTCCGGTGCCGCCGGTGCTCGCCGCGATGGTCAGCGGCGTCCTGGTCAACATGCTGGTCTTCGGGTTCGCGTACTTCTTCGGCGAGACCGCCTGGGTGGCCGCGCGACGTGAGCACGAGCTGTGCGAACAGGCCGAGGAGCTGCGCCGGTCCCAGGCCGAGGGCCGGGAACGGGCCGTGCTCGGCGAACGGGTCCGGATCGCCCGGGAGCTGCACGACGTCGTCGCCCACCACGTGTCGGTGATGGGGGTGCAGGCGTCCGCCTGCCGCCGGGTGTTCGACCGTGACCCGGGCAAGGCCCGCACGGCGCTCGCCGCCATCGAGCAGAGCGCCCGCACCGCGGTCGACGAGCTGCGCCGGATGCTCGGCGTGCTGCGCGCCTCCGGCGACAGCGACGTCGAGCGGCCCGCGCCCGGCGACGTCGAGCGGATCGACGAGCTGGTCGAACGGGCGCGGGCCGCGGGCCTGACGGCAACCCTCGGGGTGTACGGCGAGCCCGTCGCACTGCCCGAGTCGGTGTCGCAGGCGGCCTACCGGGTGACGCAGGAGGCGGTGACCAACACCCTGAAGCACGCCGGGGCGGATCTGCTGGATGTGCGGGTCCGCTACCTGGCCCGGGAGGTGGAGGTGGACGTGACCGACGACGGACGGACCGGCCGCCGGGCCGGTGCCGCCGGGCTCGGCCTGATCGGGATGCGCGAGCGGGTCACCGCGCACGACGGCGAGCTGGAGGCCGGCCCCCGGGTCGGTGGGGGCTGGCGGGTCCGCGCCCGATTCCCGCTCGCGGATCCGGCGATCGGCCGGCAGCGCGAGACCGGAGACGGGCGGTCGTTGACGGCCGGGGCGGGGCGGTCGTCGTGAGCGCCGCACCGATCCGGGTGCTGCTCGCCGACGACCAGCATCTCGTGCGCACCGGCTTCCGGATCATCCTGGAGGTGGAGGACGACATCACCGTGGTCGGTGAGGCCGCCGACGGCGCGCGGGCCGTCACCATGGCCCGCGCCACGCGCCCCGACGTGGTGTTGATGGACGTGGAGATGCCCGGCATGGACGGGCTGGAGGCCACTCGGCGGATCACCGACGACGGGCCCGGCGCTCCGGCGGTGCTGATCCTCACGACCTTCGACCGCGACGACTACCTCTTCACCGCGCTGCGGGCCGGGGCCAGCGGTTTCCTGCTCAAGAACGGCACACCCGAGGAGCTGATCGAGGCGATCCGGGTGCTGGCCCGGGGCGACGGTCTGCTCGCCCCGGAGATCACCCGCCGGGTGATCTCCACGTTCGCCCGTCCCGGTGATCCGGCGGGCACCGCGCACCGGGGGGCCGACGCCGAGGCCGCGCTGGGCGAGCTGACCCCACGGGAGCGGGAGGTGCTGGTGCTGCTCGCCGCCGGGTCGAGCAACGCCGAGATCGCCACGACCATGTGCCTGGGCGAGGCGACGGTGAAGACACACGTGAGTCGGGTGCTGGCGAAACTGGGGCTACGCGACCGGGTCCAGGCGGTGGTGTTCGCGTACGAGAACGGGGTGGTCCGCCCCGGCGGGTGACCGGTGTCCGTCGCACGACGGACCTCGCGGCTCAGCCCTCGGACGGACGGCGGACCGACGCGTTCGATCTAGCGTGGACGCGTGACGAGAACGCTCCAACTCGACGGCGTCGACCGCAGCTTCGGCGACCGGCAGGTGCTCAAGAACGTGTCCTTCGAGGTGGCCGCCGGCCGGATGACCGGCTTCGTCGGCGCCAACGGCGCCGGCAAGACCACCACCATGCGGATCATCCTGGGTGTGCTCGCCCCCGACGCCGGCGAGGTGAGCTGGGGTGGCGCGAAGCTCACCCGGCAGGACCGCCGCCGCTTCGGCTACATGCCGGAGGAGCGGGGCCTGTATCCCAAGATGACCGCACGGGAGCAGGTGACCTACCTGGGCCGGTTGCATGGTCTGGACGCCCCCGCCGCCCGCCGCGCCACGGACGCTCTGCTGGAGCGGGTCGGGCTCGGCGAACGCGGCGACGACCTGCTGGAGACGCTGTCGCTGGGCAACCAGCAGCGGGCCCAGATCGCCGCCGCGCTGGTGCACGACCCCGAGGTGCTGGTGCTCGACGAGCCGTTCTCCGGCCTCGACCCCCTCGCCGTCGACACGGTCGTCGCCGTGTTGCGCGAACGCGCCGCGGCCGGGGCGCCGGTGCTGTTCTCCAGTCACCAACTCGACGTGGTCGAGCGCCTCTGCGACGACCTGGTGATCATCAATGACGGGGTGATCCGGGCCGCCGGCAGTCGTACGCAGCTGCGCGACTCGTACACCTCGCCCCGCTTCGAGCTGGTGGTGGCGACCGACGCCGGCTGGATCCGCGACCAGCCCGGCGTCACCCTGGTCGAGCTGGACGGCGCGCGGGCGGTCTTCGACCTGCCGGTCGGCGCCGACGAGCAGCCCATCCTGCACGCGGCCCTCGCCCGCGGCCCGGTCCGCGCCTTCCGCCCGGTCAGCCCCTCGCTCACCGAGATCTTCCGAGAGGTCACCCAGTGAACGTCACCCAGGCCACCCGGCTGGTCGCCGAACGCGAGATCCGGGTCAAGCTGCGCGACCGCACCTTCCTGTTCGGCACGCTCTTCTTCCTCGTGATCGCGGCCGCCGGCACCATCCTGCCGCCGTTGCTCTCTGGCGGTCCGAAGAGCGTGGCCGTCACCCAGGACGCGGCCGGCCCGCTGCGCGCCGCCGGGCTCGACGTCCGGGTGGTGGCCGACGACGGCGCCGCCGAGCAGGCCGTCCGCGACGGGGACGTGGACGCCGCGGTCGTCAGCGGTCCGGAGGTGCTCGCCATGGACGAGGCCCCCGACGAGGTGGTCCGGGCGCTGAGCACCGCGCCGCCGGTGCGCCTCCTCGACCCCGACGCGGTCGATCCGGTGGTGGCGTTCCTGGTGCCGTTCGTCTTCGCGTTCGTCTTCTTCATCACCTCGCAGACCTTCGGCCTGCAGATCGCGCAGAGCGTCACCGAGGAGAAGCAGACCCGGATCGTGGAGATCCTGGTCGCGGCCGTGCCGGTACGGGCGCTGCTGGCCGGCAAGGTGATCGCCGGGGGCATCCTGGCGCTCGGGCAGATCGCGCTGATCGGTCTCGTGGCCGTCCTCGGCATGCGGATCGGCGACAGCGGGGACCTGCTCACCCTGCTCGCTCCGGCGATCGGCTGGTTCGTGCCGTTCTTCCTGCTCGGCTTCGTGCTGCTGGCCGCGATGTGGGCGGCGGCCGGCGCCCTGGTCAACCGCCAGGAGGACATCGCCGGTGTGTCGACGCCGGTGCAGCTCGCCGTCATGCTGCCGTTCTTCGCGGTGATCTTCCTGAACGACAACGCGACAGCGATGCGGGTGCTGTCGTACCTGCCGTTCTCGTCGCCCACGGCGATGCCCCTGCGGCTGTTCACCGGCGACGCTGCCGGCTGGGAGCCGATCGTGTCGCTGGCCATCCTGCTGGTCGCCGCCGGCGCCTTCCTGGTCGCCGGTGCCCGCGTCTACGAGGGTTCGCTGCTGCGGACCAACGGCCGGACCTCGCTGCGCGCCGCCTGGCGGGAGCGCGAGAGCATCGGCTGACCGGCGACGGCCCACACGGGCGTCGGTGTCCCGAGCGGACACCGGCGCCCGTCGCCGTTCCCCTGCCCGTACGGCACCGGTCCGCACACCCGTTCGGTGGCTGCGAACGCCACTGGCGTTCCTACGGTGAGCCGATCCTCCCGGCAACGACCTGGTCGTCGCCGATCCCGGACCGGAAAGGCTCTCCATGACCCCACCGATCGACACGCGACGCTCCGGCGCAGCACCACGCCTGCGGCGTCTGCTCAGCGTGGTCCTGGCGGTCGTGCTCGCCAGCACACTCCCCGCCCTCGTCCGTTCCGCGCCGGCCTCCGCCGCGGCGGGCAACCTGATCCTCAACGGCAGCTTCGACAACGGCAGCACCGACCCCTGGTGGACCCGCCTCGCCTCCACCAGCACCACTGTCAACGCCGGCCAGCTGCGCATCCGCACCAGCGGGCCGGCCACCAAGCCCACCTGGGACGACCTGGTCGGTCACTTTGAGTTCGGGGTGACGGCGGGGCAGCCGTACCGGTTGCAGTTCGACGCCAACGCCGACGTCGGCCGCACCCTGCGCGTCTCGGTCTCCCGGGTGGACACGCCCTTCACCTCCGCCGTCGACCAGACCGTCGCGCTGACCTCCACGATGCGCCGCTTCACGTTCGACTTCACGTCGCCGTTCGGTG
This sequence comes from Micromonospora sp. NPDC049114, assembly GCF_040648635.1. Lineage (NCBI taxonomy): Bacteria > Bacillati > Actinomycetota > Actinomycetes > Micromonosporales > Micromonosporaceae > Micromonospora > Micromonospora sp. NPDC049114. The sequence goes on from NZ_JBEZEA010000011.1 coordinate 57,582, forward strand.
ATCCCAAGGCGGTGCTCCTGTTCCACCTGGGCGCTCAGGCGGCCTCCACCGTGCGGCTGGACAACATCTCGCTCACGCCGCTGGCCATCGACCCGAGCACCGATCCGATCCTGTACTGGAACGGTGTCCTGCTGGACACCTACCGGGCGTTGGACCTGCCACCCACCGCATCGTCCCGGCAGGCGGCCATCCTGCACGCGGCGATGCACGACGCCGCGGTCTCGGTCACCGGCGTCGGCAACCCCTACCGGGTGCGGGTGCCGGTCAGCTATCCGGGCACCATGGACAACGTCGTGGCGCCGTCCCTGCACGCGGCCATCGACAGGGCTGCGGTGGACGTGCTGACCGCGCTGTACCCGACGCGACGCACGTCCTTCGAGACCGCCCACGGCATCGCCGTCACCCGGCGACCGTCCGGTGTGAACGCCGCCGAGGCCGCGCGGGGCGACACCGTCGGCGCCGCGGCCGCCGCCGCCAACCTCCAGGCCCGCGCCAACGACGGCGCCGACGTCACCACCGCGTACCGGTTGGACGGGGTGGACGGGTCGTGGCGACCGACCGACGGTAAGCCGGCCGTCAGCCCGAACTGGGGGCACGTCACCCCGTTCGCGCTGACCTCCGGCGACCAGTTCCGGCCCGGCCCGCCGGCCGGCGCGACCGACTACGCGGACCTGCTGGGCAGGCAGGAGTACCGCGACCAGGTCCAGGAGGTCCGCGACCTCGGTGGCCGGACGTCGGCACTGCGCACCGCCGACCAGACGCAGATCGCGTTCTTCTGGGCCAACGACCTGGCGGGCACCTACAAGCCGCCGGGCCAGCTCTTCGCCCACACCCGGATCGTCGCGGAACAGCGGAAACTCGGCATCCTGGCCAACGCCCGCCTGTTCGGGCTCGTCGCCCTGGCCCTCGCCGACGCCGCCATCGCCGCCTGGGACGCCAAGTACCTGACCGACATCGACCTGTGGCGACCGGAGAGCGCCATCGGCAACGGCTGGCAACCGCTGTCGCAGGACCGCGACGGTGTCTCGTTCTCGCCGTCCTTCCCGGCGTACATCTCCGGTCACGCCACCTTCGCCGGGGCGTGGGCGGCGGTGCTGAAGGGCTTCTTCGGCACCAACTCCATCGCCTTCGACGCCACCACCGACGACCCGCACGCCACCGGAGTCGTCCGCCGGATGAGCGGCTTCGACGAGGCCGCCCGGGAGAACGCGCTCAGTCGGATCTACCTGGGCGTGCACTACCCCTTCGACGCGGACGCGGGAATCGCCACCGGCACCTCCGTGGGCGCGTACGTCTTCGCGAACCGGCTGCGACCGTGAGTCGTCCGCCGGCGTGACGGGGGGCTCCCCGCCCGGTCTGTCGACCGGGCGGGGAGCGACGTGTAATCAGGCCGACGGGAGGCAGCGCCAGTGGCTGAAATCGCCGGTACGCGACCAGACGTCCCACGCGGCGGCGATGTTCCAGCCCGGATCCAGGGCCGTCCGACGGTCGACGCCGCGCCGCGACAGCTCCATGTCGCTGAACTGGAACAGACCCCAGCGCCGCGACCCGTCGGCGGTCACCTCCACCCGCAGCGGGTCCAACCCGGACAGGCACCGCGCCAGCCGCACCGCCTCGGCCGCGTCCGGGGCGAAGGTCTTCCGCAGGTGGGTGCTGACGCGGTTCTCCGGCCAGGGGACCGGCAGCACCGGATCACCCGACAGGGCGTCCAGGAGCGGCTGGTCCACAGTGCCGCTGACCGACAGACCGGCCAACGCCTGGAAGGCGATCACCCGGCTGGTGGTGTCCGGGCCGAACCAGCCGTCCACGGGTACGCGCAGCCCGACGGCGACCAGGCGTTCCTGTAGATCCAGCACGCAGGGGCCGTACATGCCCTGGCGGAGGACGATCGGACAGACGGCGGCCGACGGGGTGGTGGTGCCCTCGCCGCGCGGCAGCAGCGCCCCGACGGTCAGCGCGCCCACCAGGGCCAGCGCTCCCATCCGCAGCCGCCGACGTGCCGGTCCGGTGGCCCGACGCGGGTCACCAGGTGTCCGCTGAGGGCTGTCAGCGTCGGGAGACGTCGGGTCGGGTGGCGTCGACTCCTCCTCCCGGCGCATGGGCTCGCTGAGCCGGGCCTCGATGTCGCGGCGCAGGCCGACCCACCGCTCGACGTCCGCCGCCGGAGTGCCGCAGGCAGCGAGCAACGCCACGACGGTCCGCTCGCGGGGCAGAGTGTTCCGCCCGAGCATCGTGGCGAGGGTGCTCGGAGGAAGCCAGTGCCCGGCCGCCGAGGCCCGGCGCGAGATCTCCCGGTACGTCAGGCCGGAGCGTCGCCGCACGTCCCGAAGCGCCACCACGTACTCCCCCGCCGTGGCCACCTGCGGCACCGGATCCCGGGCAGCGTCAATCATCGGATCTCCCCGCGTCGTTGATGTGGTCGGACCCGGACCGGTGCCGGTCGGGGCCGTCGGTCCGTACGCCGGTCAGCGGCGCGGCCGTCGGGGAAAACGCTAGACAGCCGGGTCGTCCGAGACAATGCCCTGGTCGGGGCGCGGCGGTGTCCGACCAGCTCAGGGCCTTCTGTCCGGGTCTTGTCCGACCATCTCGGACAGACGCCGCACGGCGCCTTGCCCCGGGGCGCGTGGGGTCAGGAGAATCAGGCGATGACCATGGGGGACCTCCGACCGGACGAGGCGGCCGACCCGGCCGAGTTCGTCGATCTGCTGCGCCGCCTCAAGGACCGGTCCCGGCTGACGTTCCGGCAACTGGAACAGCACGCGGCCACGGCCGGCGACGTGCTGGCCCGCAGCACCGCCGCCGACGTCCTGCGCCGGTCCACGCTGCCGCGACCCGAGGTGCTGGCGGCGTTCGTGCGTGCGTGCGGCGCTGGCGACCAGGTGGACGAGTGGCTGCGGGCACGGGACCGCCTGGCGGCCGGCGCGTTCACGTCGCCCGCTGCGCTGGCTACCGGGGCGACGCCGTCGCTCGAAGACCCGGGCGACGTGTTGACCGGCGGCCCCGACGGGGCGCGGTCGTGGTTCACGCGACCCGCGCCGCTGGCGGCGCTCGCCGCCGTCGCCGTGCTTGCCGCGTTCGGCGCCTGGTTGCTGTGGCCCGACGACGACGAACAACGGACGGCGGAGAAGCCGGCCGCCACCTCGTCGGCCACGCCGGGCGGCAGCGCCTCGGTCGCCGGTAACGGCACGCCGCCGGCCAGCGGCCGGAGCCGGATCCGTCCCGCCTCCGCCCCGCAGCTCTGCATCAGCGAGGGGCGCGACCGCAGCGGCGCCTACGACCACGCGGTCGCGGTCCAGCGCCCCTGCGCCGGGGCCACCCCGCCGGAGACCTACCTGGTGCCGGTCGCCGACGACCTCTACTACGTCAAGTGGGACCATCCGGTGAACGGGTTGGGCTGCCTCACCGTCCGGCGCGACGATCCCGGCCGCAACCTCATCGAGCCCTATGACAAGTGCAGCTCCGACAACGGTGCGCAGCTGTTCCGCTTCGAACCGACCGGGACGGCACCGGACGCGTACCGTCTCCGCCCATCGGACAGCGACCTGTGCGTGGGCATCCGGGACGACGCCAGCGAGGTGCCGGCCGAGGCGGTGGCCGAGCCGTGCACCGGCCAACCCGACCAGGTGTTCCTCGTCGATCGGGTGCCGGAAGGCTGACGCCCCGCACGGCCCACGCCGCCCGCACGGTGGCCGTTCGTCGTCAGTGAGTGGGCACCGTGGCCCAGCCGGCCGGCAACCGGGGCACCAACCAGGCCGGATCGGGTTGCCATCGTGCCCACGCCGGATCCCACCAACGCTCACCCGCGTCGAGCAGGGCGGCGATCCGGTCGCCCTCGCCGCGGATCGCGTCCGCCATGCCCGGGTAGCGCCCCTCGACGAGACGCTGCGCGAAGATCTCGACGTCCTTCCAGACGTACCGGTCGTCGTCCGCGCCCCACCACAGGTCCAGCTCGTGGTCGAGAGTGTCCACCCCGATCGGGGTACGCCGCAGCGGATCCTGCAGGTTGAAGTACCAGCCGGCGAAGTCGCGCTGCGGGCCCGTCCAGAACACGTCGACCGAGTGCGCCTCGCCCGGCCGGTGCAGCATCAGCTTGCCGTGCCCCGACCAGGAGCGGTGCCCGGCCGTCTCCCACGGGTGCCGGCCGCAGGGGAAGACGCCGTCGGTCGGGAAGCCGAACTCCGCCCCCGACGGCAGGTAGAGGGCGAGCAGGTCGGGCGAGTCCTCGACGCAGATCGTCGGGCAGCCGAACCAGACCTCGCCCCGCAGGATCTCCCGCCGGACGACCACGTCACCCGGCGCGAATCGGCGTTCCACCATCACCTTGCGAACCTCCTCGTTCGCCCCGACGTCCACGACATCGAGTCGATCGCACGTGCGGGGGCGCTGAGACACGTCAGGTCGCCGACGTGGGGGCAACCGCTCGCGCGGACACCCCCACCTCGGCGACCTGGTGTGGATCACGCCGGGAACGCCGGACGGGCCGGACGAGCCGGACCTCAGGCGTCGACGGCCGCCATCACGTCGTCGCTGACGTCGAAGTTCGCGTAGACGTTCTGCACGTCGTCGCAGTCCTCCAGGACGTCGATCAGCTTGAAGATCTTGCGAGCGCCCTCTTCGTCCAGCGGGACGTTCATGCTGGGGATCAGGGAGGACTCCGCCGACTCGTACTCGATGCCGGCGTCCTGCAACGCCGTCCGTACCGGGATCAGATCGGTCGGCTCGGAGACCACCTCGAACGCCTCACCGAGGTCGTTGACCTCCTCGGCGCCGGCGTCGAGGACGGCCATCATCACGTCGTCCTCGCTGGTGCCCTCCTTGGGCACGATCACCACGCCCTTGCGGGAGAACATGTACGACACCGAGCCGGCGTCGGCGAGCGAGCCGCCGTTGCGGGTCAGCGCGGTGCGCACCTCGGTGGCCGCCCGGTTGCGGTTGTCGGTGAGGCACTCGATGAGCATGGCCACGCCGTTCGGGCCGTACCCCTCGTACATGATCGTCTGCCAGTCGGCGCCGCCGGCTTCCAGGCCGGAGCCGCGCTTGACGGCGCGGTCGATGTTGTCGTTCGGCACCGAGCTCTTCTTCGCCTTCTGGATCGCGTCGAAGAGCGTCGGGTTACCGGAGGGGTCGCCACCGCCGGTGCGCGCGGCCACCTCGACGTTCTTGATCAGCTTGGCGAACATCTTGCCGCGCTTGGCGTCGATGACGGCCTTCTTGTGCTTGGTCGTCGCCCACTTTGAGTGGCCGGACATCTTCTACCTCCGTCTGTCATTGCACGCCTGCGTCGACTGCCGCACCGACTCCGCGCCGCATTCGGCGATCCGGCGGCCGGTCGGCCCCGCGGGAAGTGCCGCGCCGGGCGACGGCCCTGCCGAACCGCGGCAATCTTACCGAGGTCACACCCCGCCATGTCACACCCGGGACCTGCCCGGAGTGCCGGCACGGCGTCGAGCCCGTCCAGGACCAACGACCGGGGGCCGGGATCCATGCCCGTGCGCCCGCGCCGGCCGGCCGCTCAGGCGGCCCGCACCAGCTCGACGAAGTACGCGTGTACGCGCAGGTCACCCGTCAGCTCAGGGTGGAACGAGGTGGCCAGCAGGTTGCCCTGCCGCACCGCCACGATCCGCTCGGCGGCCGGACCGCCGGTGACCTTGCCGATTACCTGGACGGCCGCGCCGACCCGCTCGACCCACGGCGCGCGGATGAACACCGCGTGGAACGGCTCCCCCGGCACACCGTCGACCTCCACCGGCGCCTCGAACGAGTCGACCTGCCGTCCGAACGCGTTACGCCGTACCGTCATGTCGATGCCCGCGAAGCCGCGCTGGTCGGCGCGGCCGTCCAGCACCTCGGCGGCCAGCATGATCATGCCGGCGCAGGAGCCGTAGACGGGCATGCCCCCGGCGATCCGCTTGTCGATCGGCTCGCGCATCTCGAAGATGTCGGCGAGCTTGCTGATGGTGGTGGACTCGCCGCCGGGGATCACCAGCCCGTCGACCGCGTCCAGCTCGCCCGGACGCCGGACCGGGCGGGCGTCCGCGCCCGCCGCGGCCAGCGCCGCGACGTGCTCACGGACGTCGCCCTGCAGCGCGAGCACGCCGATCACGGGTGCCGTCACGTTCGTACCGTTCCTCTCCGTGCCACGCCGCCCGAAAGAGCGCTCACCAGCCGCGCTCGGCCAGGCGGTGCGGCTGCGGGATCTCGTCGACGTTGATGCCGACCATCGCCTCGCCCAGACCGCGGGAGACCTTCGCCAGCACGTCCGGGTCGTCGTGGAAGGTGGTGGCCTTGACGATCGCGGCGGCCCGCTGAGCCGGGTTGCCGGCCTTGAAGATGCCGGAGCCGACGAACACGCCCTCCGCGCCGAGCTGCATCATCATCGCCGCGTCGGCCGGCGTGGCGATCCCGCCGGCGGTGAACAGCACCACCGGCAGCTTGCCGCTCTCGGCGACCTCCTTGACCAGCTCGTACGGGGCCTGCAGCTCCTTGGCCGCGACATACAGCTCGTCGGCCGGCAGCGAGGACAGCCGGGCGATCTCCTGGCGGATCTTCCGCATGTGGGTGGTGGCGTTGGAGACGTCACCGGTGCCGGCCTCACCCTTGGAGCGGATCATGGCCGCGCCCTCGGTGATCCGCCGCAGCGCCTCGCCCAGGTTGGTCGCCCCGCACACGAACGGAACCGTGAAGGCCCACTTGTCGATGTGGTTCGCGTAGTCGGCCGGGGTCAGCACCTCGGACTCGTCGACGTAGTCGACGCCGAGCGACTGGAGGATCCGCGCCTCGACGAAGTGACCGATGCGGGCCTTGGCCATCACCGGGATGGACACCGCCTCGATGATCCCGTCGATCATGTCGGGGTCGCTCATCCGGGAGACCCCGCCCTGTGCGCGGATGTCGGCGGGGACCCGCTCCAGGGCCATCACGGCGACCGCGCCGGCGTCCTCGGCGATCTTGGCCTGCTCGGCGTTGACGACGTCCATGATCACGCCGCCCTTGAGCATCTCGGCCATGCCCCGCTTCACGCGGGCCGTGCCGACGACGGGGGCGGTGCCGGTGGTCGAGGCGGTGTTTTCGGGCACGGGTCAACGCTCCTTGGACGTGCGGTGGGGGTGGCAGCGAAAATGCTACGCACTGGTCAACGCCGCGCCGACAGCCAATCAGACCCCCGGTGGCCTGCACTGTGGCCCTGCTCACCGCCGCGCCGGGCCGCCGCCCCGATCAGCCCGCGCCCGCCCGGATCAGCCGGCGGGAACGTCCGCCGGCACCACGAGCGTCGGGTCGTCGATGTCGAAGTAGCGCGGCCACTGGTGGCCCCGCCCCATCCGCAACAACCGCACCAGCGGACGACTGCGCGCCGAGCGGGCGTCGCGAACCAGGTCGGTGTGCACCTGCCGGGACAACGCCAAACGGCGGCTCGCCGCGATGACCGCCGTGCAGTCCGGATCGGCCGGATCCAGCCGCACCGCGCGCAACTGCCGGGTCAGGTCGTTCTCGGCCGCCTCCCGCTCCTGCGGCGGAGCGTCCAGCGCGACCCGGGCCGCCGCGTACAACTCGACGCCGAAACGCCGCTCCGCCAACACCGCGGCGGCCGCCGCCCGGCGCAGCAGGTGGGCGTCGAGGGCCCGCGCCGCCAGCTCCGCGCGGCCCTGCAGCCGCTCGACCCGGCCGGCGGTCCAGATGAGGTACGCCGCAAGCACCCCCACGAGCACGCTCGCGGCCACCACCCACCACATGTGCGGCATCGTAGTGCTGCTCCGTTTCTCCTCCGTTGCGCGCGGCCGCGCCGGTCACCGGCGTCACCAGCCGCACCATCCGTCACACGGCTCAGCCCAGCCCCACCCATTCCTGGTCGATGACCCGTCCGTCCGTCGCCTCGATCGCCGCTGCGTATACCTCAAGAACACGCCGGGCAACCACCGGCCAGTCGTAATTCGCCACCACCTGATCGCCGCAGGCGCTCAGCGTGGCCCGCCCGGCCGGCTCGTCGAGCAGCTCGGACAGGGCGTCGCGCAACCCCACCGCGTCTCCGGTCGGAAACAGCCGCCCCGCCCGCCCACCGTCGAGCACCCGGCGGAACGCGTCCAGGTCACTCGCCACCACAGTGGTGCCGGCGGCCAGCGCCTCGGTGAGGATCATCCCGAACGACTCGCCGCCGGTGTTCGGCGCCACGTACAGGTGCACGCTGCGCAGCATCCGGGCCTTGTCCGCCTCGGAGACCAGCCCGAGGAACGTCACCTGCTCCCGCAGCGCGGCCGGGAACTGGTCGTACAGGTCGTCCGGGTCACCCGGGCCGGCGACCAGCAGCCGCAACCCCGGGCGGGTCGCCGCCAGCGCCACGAAAGCGTCCCGCAGCACCGGGAAGCCCTTGCGCGCCTCCGTGAACCGCCCCAGGAAGCCCACCGTGCCGCCGGTGCCCGGCCCGCACTCCCCCGGCCAGCCCGGCAGCGGCTCGGCGTCGGCGAACTTCGCCACCGCCACCCCGTTGGGGATCTCCACCGCGCCGCCGTCCATGTGCTCGACCTGCACCTTGCGGGCCAGCGCGCTCACCGCGATCCGGGCGGTGATCCGCTCCAACACGATCTGCAGCACGCCCTGCGCGGCGGCCAGCACCCGCGAACGGGTCATCGCCGTGTGGAACGTGGCCACCACCGGGCCGCGCGCGGAGAGCACCGCCAGCAGCGACAGGCTCAACGTCAGCGGCTCGTGCACGTGCAGCACGTCGAAGTCACCGTTGGTGAGCCAGCGCCGGACCCGGGCCGTGGAGACCGGGCCGAACGCGATCCGCGCCACCGACCCGTTGTACGGCAGCGGCACCGCCCGCCCGGCGGACACCACGTACGCCGGCAGCGGCGAATCCTCATCCGCCGGAGCGAGCACGCTCACCTCGTGACCGAGCACGATCAGCGCCTCGGCGAGATCCATGACGTGGTTCTGCACCCCGCCGGGGACGTCGAACGAGTACGGGCACACGATGCCGATCCGCATGCGTCAGCCCACCCTCTCAGCCCTGGCCGGGGGCCGACGAGGGCAGCGCCGTGCCCTCCCCCGCCCTCGTCTGGTCCAGCCACATCCGCTGCAACATGTGCCAGTCTTGCGGATGGCGGGCGATGCCCGCCGCCAGACCGTCGGCGATCAGCTGGGTCAGCGACCGGACCCGCTGGTCCAGTGGCCCCGCCTCGGGGCCGGGCACCGGCAGCGGGCCGGCGAGCGAGGCGCACGCCGCGTCCTTCTCGTACCACATCGAGGCCACGTACAGCGGCGCTCCGGTGTGCAGCGCGAGCAGCGCCGGCCCGGCGGGCATGCGGGTCTTCCCACCGAAGAAGTCCACCTCCACCCCCCGGGCGGAGAGGTCCCGGTCGGCCAGCAGCGGCACCACCGCGCCGGCGCGGAGGCGGTCCAGCAGCACGTCGAACGCCGGACGCGGCCCACCGTGGGTGGGCAGGATCTCCATGCCCAGCTCAGCCCGGAAGGCCATGAAACGCTTGTACACGCCCTCCGGTTTGAGCCGCTCCATGACGGTGCTGATCGGCCAGCCGGTGGCCGCGACCCAGGCGCCCGCCGCGTCCCAGTTGCCGGCGTGCGGCAGCGCCACCACCGCGCCCCGGCCGGCGGCCACGTCGGCCGCCAACAGCTCGGCGCCGTCGAGGCGGAACCCGGACAGGATCTGCTCCCGGCTCAACGCGGGCAGCCGGAACGCCTCCATCCAGTAGCGGGCGTACGAGCGCAGCCCGCGCTTGACGAGATCGTCCAGCTCGGCCTCGGGCAGCTCCGGGCCGACCACCCGGCGCAGGTTCGCGCGCAGTCGGGCCGTACCCCCGCCGCCGCTGCGATGGGCGCGGTCCGCGCCCGCCTGGAACGCCGCCGCCACCACCGGCCGGGGAAGCGCGCGGACCAGCCGCCAGCCGGCGACGTAGCCCAGCTCGGTGAGGTTCACGCGGCTCGGCCGCCGGTCGTCCGACGCCGGGTCGCCGACGTGCCGGCCGCGCTCACGCCTGGCCGTCCGGCTGGAGCTGCTGGGCCTGGCGGTAGACGTGCGCCATCCGCTGCCCCACCGTGAAGATCGAGATGGCAGCGAGCAGCCAGAGCGCGATCTCCAGCGCCGGCTTCACGCCGACGCCGGTGAGGATGCCGCCGACCCCGACGATCAGCAGCCGCTCGGTGCGCTCGGCGATGCCCACGTTGCAGGTCATGCCCAGCCCTTCGGCGCGCGCCTTCACGTAGGAGACGAGCCCGCCGGCGGCCAGGCACAGCAGGGCGGCGGCCACCCCGGAGTGGTCGCCCCGGGTGGCCAGCCAGTACGCGACCGCGCCGAAGACGGCACTGTCGGCGACCCGGTCCATGCTTGAGTCGAGGAACGCGCCGAAGCGGGTGGAGCCGCCGCTCATCCGGGCCATCGTCCCGTCGAGCAGGTCGGTGAGCGCGAACACGGTCACGATCAACGCGCCCGCGACCAGGTGGCCGCGGGCACCGAAGCCGAGCGCGCCGATGAGCACACCAACGGTGCCCGCGACGGTGACGGCATTGGGAGTGACGCCCGCGCGCAGGAGGGCACGTGCGATCGGCTCGACGACGCGGGTCATCCCCGCGCGGGCCGACACTTGGAAGATCTTCGCCATGGCGGTCCCCACGATAACGGTCCGCCCAGGTCCGGCGATACGGCCGGTCCCTCCGACCCGCCCGGGGCAGGCTTGTGCCTGTCCGGCAACGGGTGTGAGATCGAGCCAAAGGGTGAGCCAGCTCACCCGCCCGCCCGTTGAGTTCCCGCTGTGCAGCAGACCACCGGAGGATATCGCCGCGCACTCGCCCCGGGCCGCTACCCGTCGCGCGGCGGTCGCCACCCACCACCGGCTGAGGGAGGTGCGCCCCATGGCGCAGAAAAATCAGGAAAAGGGGGCCACCGGCGGCACGCCGGTGGTGACCGACCCCGCGCGGGTTCGCAACGTGGTGCTCGTCGGGCACTCCGGAGCGGGCAAGACCACGCTCGTCGAGGCGCTGCTCGCCGCTACCGGCACCATCGGCCGGGCTGGCAGCGTCGTCGACGGCACGACAGTGGGCGACCACGACCCCGCCGCCGTACGCCAGCAGCGCTCGGTGAGCCTGTCCTGCGCACCGCTGCTGCACGACGGCATCAAGGTCAACCTGCTGGACACGCCCGGGTACGCCGACTTCGTCGGCGAGCTGCGGGCCGGCCTGCGGGCCGCCGACGCCGCGCTGTTCGTCGTCTCCGCGGCCGGTGGGATGGACGCCGCAACCGTGGCGCTGTGGGAGGAGTGCGCGGCGGTCGACATGCCGCGCGCCGTCGCGGTGGCCCGACTGGACCAGCCCCGCGCCGACTTCGACGAGGCGGTGGCGCTCTGCCAGCGGGTCTTCGGCGACAACGTGATGCCCCTGTACCTGCCGATGCTCGGCGACGACGGTGTCTCCACCGAGGGCCTGCTCGGGCTGATCACCCGACGGGTCTTCGACTACTCCGCCGGGCTGCCCGCCGACGTACGCGACCCGGACCCGGAGCACCAGCGGGCCATCGACGAGTCCCGCAACGAGCTGATCGAGGGGATCATCGCCGAGAGCGAGGACGAAACCCTCATGGACCGCTACCTCGACGGCGAGGAGATCAGCACCGAGGTGCTCATCGAGGACCTGGAGAAGGCCGTCGCCCGGGGCCACTTCTACCCGGTGGTGCCGGTCTGCGCCGAGACCGGCGTCGGTCTGGACACCCTGCTGGAGGTGCTGACCGCGGCGTTCCCGTCACCGCTGGAACATGAGCTGCCGGCGGTCACCGGCGTGGACGGCTCGCCCCGCCCGCCGCTGACCTGTGACCCGGACGGCCCGCTGGTCGCCGAGGTCGTCAAGACCACGGTCGACCGCCACGTCGGTCGGGTCTCGCTGGTCCGGGTCTTCTCCGGCACGCTGCGCCCCGAGCAGACCGTGCACATCTGCGGGCACGGCATGGCCGAGCGCGGGCACCCCGACCACGACGCCGACGAGCGGGTCGGGCACATCTACACCCCGCTGGGCGCGACCCTGCGCGAGGTGCCGCACTGCGTGGCCGGCGACATCTGCGCGATCACCAAGTCGGGCAGCGCGGAGACCGGCGACACCGTCTCGGCCAAGGACGACCCGCTGCTGATCGCGCCGTGGGAGATGCCGGAGCCGCTGCTGCCGGTGGCGATCGTCGCCCGCAGCCGCGCCGACGAGGACGCGTTGGCCCGCAACCTCGCCCGGCTGGTCGCCGGCGACCCCACCCTGCGGCTGGAGCGCAACCCGGAGACCCACCAGCTGGTGCTCTGGTGCATGGGCGAGGCGCACGCCGACGTCGTGCTGGACCGGCTGCGCGCCGGAGGCGTCGAGCTGGACACCGAAGCGGTCAAGGTGTCGCTGCGCGAGACGCTGACCGCGCCGGCACGGGGGCACGGCCGGCACGTCAAGCAGTCCGGCGGCCACGGCCAGTACGCCGTCTGCGACATCGAGGTGGAGCCGCTGCCCCGCGGCGCCGGCTTCGAGTTCGTCGACCGGATCGTCGGCGGCGCGGTGCCGCACAACTACATCCCGTCCGTCGAGAAGGGCGTCCGCGCCCAACTGGAACGCGGACTGGTCGCCGGTCACCCGGTGGTGGACCTGCGGGTCACTCTCGTCGACGGCAAGGCGCACAGCGTCGACTCCTCCGACGCGGCCTTCCAGACCGCCGGCGCGCTCGCGCTGCGCGACGCCGCCGAGCGGGCCCAGCCGACGCTGCTGGAACCGATCGACGAGGTCACCATCCGGGTGCCCGACGGCTCGGTGGGCGCGGTGATGGGCGACCTGTCCAGCAGGCGCGGCCGGGTGCTCGGCACCGAACCCGACGAGGACGCCGACGGCCGTACCCTCGTGCGCGCCGAGGTCCCGGCCACCGAACTGCTCCGCTACGCCGTCGAGCTGCGCTCGATGACCGCCGGCACGGGCACCTTCCGCCGTCACTTCGTCCGCCACGACCCGATGCCCACCCACCTGGCCGACCAGGCCCGCAAGGAACACACCCCGTAACCCCGCCTGCCATGCAGGGACGGGGAGGAACCGGCGATGCGGTTCCTCCCCGTCGCGTCCTGTCGAGCTGCCCCACATGCGGGGCACCGCTGCCGGAGCGGACCGTTCCCAGCCGGCCGGCTCCAGCCACTCGCAGGACCCGGGTCGAGTACGCCTTGATCCCGCATCCGCGCCGACGCTGCCCCAGATCTGGGGCAGCTCGACAGGACGCGACAGCAGCACGGGATGCGGCACCGCCGCCCCGCACGGCACCGCGCGCGACGCCACGACACGGCCACCGCACCAACGCCACGGGCCCCCGCTCGGAACGGCTCCGGCTCCGGCCCCGGCTCCAGCTCCAGCTCCGGCTCCAGCTCCAGCTCCAGCTCCAGCTCCAGCTCCAGCTCCAGCTCCAGCTCCAGCTCCAGCTCCAGAGACGGTGTGCCCTCTGCGCGCCTAGCGCGGGTCAGGGGTGGGTCGTGGGGTGGGTGGGGCGGGGCCAGTGCGGGCGGTCGGCGTCGCGCAGAGCGGCGGTGCGCAGGGCGGCGAGTTGGCGTTCCACCTCGACGAACTGGTCCGGCGCCAGCGGCCCCCGGCGCAGCGCGGCGGCGTTCTCCTCGACCTGGGCGACCGTACGGCAGCCGGGAATCGGGATGGTGCGGCCGCTGCGCGCCCAGATCCAGCCCAGCGCGCCCTGGGCGAGGGTGCGCCCGTCGGCGGTCAGCGCGGCGCGGACCGCCCCGACCCGGCGCAGCCACTCGGGGGCGGGACGGCCGCCCCGGAACCACTCCAGCCAGCCCGGCGCCAACCCGCGCACGTCGTCGCGGGGCAACGTCGACGCGGCCGTGTACTTGCCGGTGAGCAGGCCCATCCCCAGCGGTCCCTGGTTGACGCTGGCCAGGTCGTACTTGTCGCAGACGGCGAGCAGCTCGGGTGCGTCGCGTAGCACCGACAGGGCGTGCTGCACGGCGGTGGCGCCGGAGGCCGCCTGTCCGAACGCGGCGGCCCGGTCCGGGCGGTCGGTGCTCCACCCGTACGCGCGGATCAGGCCCTCGGCGACCAGGTCCTCGCAGACGCCGATCAGCGCCTGCGCGCGGGGCACCGACAGGTCGGCCAGGTGCAGCTGGTAGAGGTCGATCCGGTCGGTGCCCAACCGGCGCAGCGACGCGGTCACGGCCCGCCGCAGGTACGCCGGTGACGCGTCCTCCCCGGTCGCCTGCCGGGTCGCCTCGTCGAACGTGTAGCCCCACTTGGTGGCGATCACGGCCTCGTCCCGACGGCCGGCGAGGGCCCGCCCCAGCACCCGCTCGCCGTGCCCCGCGCCGTACGTGTCGGCGGTGTCGAAGAGGGTGATGCCCTCGTCGAGCGCGCGGCGTACCGCCCGCACGGACTCGTCGTCGTCGACCGCGCCCCAGCCCAGCGGCTGGGTGCCCTCCGCCCAGGGACCGGCGATCGCCCAGCACCCCATGCCGAGGGCGCTGACCTCGATGCCGCTGCGCCCCAACATCCGTGTCGTCACTGCCATCGGCCGATCGTGCCACCTTCACCGGGCCGGGGCGTAGCAACTCCGCACGCGCAAACGCGGTACGCGCGCGTCGGGGCCGTACGGCATGATCGACGCCATGCGACGGCTGGGCGTGGACATCGGCGGTGTGCTCATCGAGCCGGCCGACGACGACGCCGACACCTCCTTCTTCGGCGCGCACTACCTGCGCACACCCATGGTCGACGGGGCGTTCGACGCGCTCGCGGCTCTCGGGCCGGCGTTCGACGAGGTGCATCTCGTCTCCAAGTGCGGCGAGTCCACCGAGCGGCGGACCTGGGAGTGGCTGGCCCACCACGACTTCACGGCGCGCACCGGGATCCCCGTCGAGCGGGTGCACTTCTGCCGGACCCGGCCCGACAAGGCGCCGATCGCCCGGCAGCTCGAACTGACCCACTTCGTGGACGACAGGCTGGAGGTGCTCGGCTACCTCGACTCGGTGCCGCACCGCTACCTGTTCCGGCCCCGCCGGGCGGAGGTCGCCGCGCACGCCGCGTTGCTGCCGCTCGTACACCGGGTGGAGAGCTGGCCGGAGCTCGTCCCGCTGCTGCGCGCCGACTAACCGGACCGGCGCGGACCCCGCGCGGACGGCGCGGTCAGGACGGCCAGGCCCGGGCGAGCAGGTCGCGGGTGTCGCCGAGCAGCTGGGGCAGCACCTTGGTGCGGCCGATCACCGGCATGAAGTTCGCGTCGCCGCCCCAGCGGGGCACCACGTGCTGGTGCAGGTGGGCGGCGATGCCGGCGCCGGCCACGCCGCCCTGGTTCATGCCGAGGTTGAAGCCGTGCGCGTTGCTGACCTTGCGGATCACCCGCATCGCGGTCTGGGTGTACGAGGCCAGCTCGACAGTCTCCGGCTCGTCGAGGTCGGTGTAGTCGGCGACGTGCCGATAGGGGCAGACCAGCAGGTGCCCCGGGTTGTACGGGTAGAGGTTGAGCACGACGAAGACGCGCTCGCCGCGGGCGACCACCAGGCTCTCCTCGGTGGGCAGCCCGGGAGCCAGACAGAACGGGCAGCCGGTCGGCTTCTCGTAGCCCTCGGCGGGGCGGTCCTCGCCGGAAATATAGGTCATCCGGTGCGGCGTCCAGAGCCGATCCAGGCCGTCCGCCATGCCGTCGCTGTCCGTGTGCCGCTCCGCCCCTGTCACGAGCCGATCCTACGGAGCCGCGTGGGCGGGCCGCGACACCCGTCACCGGGAAACTCCTTGCTGCAAGTTGTTGACGGATTGCCGCCCAGACCTGAAACTTCCATGCATTCAGGCACTTGAATCAATGGATGGAGAGCTTCATGATCCGACGACTCGGCAGGATCATCGCGGCGCTCGCGCTGGCCGCCGCCACCACGGTGACCGGGGTCACCCTCACCGCCAGCGCGGCGCACGCGGACGGCTGCTACACCTGGGGTCGCACCCTGTCCCAGGGGATGTCCGGCGAGGACGTCCGGCAACTCCAGATCCGCGTTGCCGGCTACCCCGGCTACGGCGCCGTGCTCACCATCGACGGCGCCTACGGCCCCGCCACCCGGTCCGCGGTGATCCGCTTCCAGCAGGCGTACGGGCTGGGCGCGGACGGGGTCGCCGGCCCGCAGACCTTCAACCGGCTGTACGCCCTGCAGGACGACGACTGCACACCCGTCAACTTCAGCTACGCCGAACTGAACAACTGCAACAGCACCTGGTCCGGCGGTGCGGTCGCGGCGAGCACCGCCCGCGCCAACGCCCTCGTCTCGATGTGGAAGCTCCAGGCCCTGCGGCACGCCCTCGGTGATGTGCCCATCGCGATCAGCAGCAGCTTTCGCAGCTACACCTGCAACAGCGCGGTCGGCGGGGCGTCGAACAGCCGCCACCTGTACGGCGACGCGGTGGACCTGGTCGGCTCACCGTCGCTGTGCCGGCTGGCCCAGCAGGCCCGCAACCACGGCTTCGGCCAGATCCTCGGCCCCGGCTACCCCGACCACAACGACCACACCCACGTCGCGGCGGTCGGCGGCTGGTCGGCACCCACCTGCGGCATCTGACAGCCACCGCGCCACGGTTCTGCCTGACGGCCGGTGCCGCAGGTCGCCCTGCGAGCGAGGCATCGAGCGTCAGCCCCGCTCATGATCGTGCTCGAACATGGATGTAGTGGCCTCCCTGATGCGGGGAGGCCACTACATCCTGGATCGAGCGCGATCATGCTGCGCCAGGCGCAGGCGCAGGCGGCGGCTACTCCGCCGCTGCCGACGGGCCGATGTTCGTCCGGGAGGTCACCACGTCGAGGACGTGGTTCACCGCCTCGGCGATCGGCACACCGTTGCGCTGGGAGCCGTCGCGGTAGCGGAAGGACACCGTGCCGGCGGCCACGTCGTCGTCGCCGGCGATCACCATGAACGGGATCTTCTGCTGCTGCGCCGTCCGGATCTTCTTCTGCATCCGGTCGTCACCCGCGTCCACCTGGGCCCGGATGCCCTCGGCCCGCAGCGCGGCGACGAAGCCGTGTAGGTAGTCGGTGTGATCCTCACGGATCGGGATGCCGATCACCTGCACCGGCGCCAGCCAGGCCGGGAACGCGCCCGCGTAGTGCTCGGTGAGCACCCCGAAGAACCGCTCGATCGACCCGAACAGCGCCCGGTGGATCATCACGGGCCGCTGGCGGGTGCCGTCGGCGGCCTGGTACTCCAACCCGAACCGCTCCGGCTGGTTGAAGTCGACCTGGAGGGTGGACAACTGCCAGGTCCGGCCGATCGCGTCCCGCGCCTGCACCGAGATCTTCGGCCCGTAGAACGCCGCGCCACCCGGGTCGGGCACCAGGTCGAGGCCGGAGGTCTCGGCGGCGGTCCGCAGCGCCTCGGTGGCCTCGGCCCAGTCCTCCTCGGCTCCGATGAACTTGGGCGAGTCGTCCCGGGTCGACAGCTCCAGGTAGAAGTCGTCCAGGCCGTAGTCGCGCAGCAGGTCCAGCACGAAGCTGAGCAGCGTGGTCAGCTCGCCGGCCATCTGCTCACGGGTGCAGTAGATGTGCGAGTCGTCCTGGGTCAGGCCGCGGACCCGGGTCAGGCCGTGCACGACGCCGGACTTCTCGTACCGGTAGACGGTGCCGAACTCGAACATCCGCAGCGGCAGCTCACGGTACGACCGCCCGCGCGCCCTGAAGATCAGGTTGTGCATCGGGCAGTTCATCGCCTTGAGGTAGTAGTCCGCGCCCTCCAACTGCATGGGCGGGAACATGGTGTCCGCGTAGTACGGCAGGTGACCGGAGGTCTGGAACAGCTGCGCCTTGGTGATGTGCGGGGTGTTGACGAACTCGTACCCCGCCTCCTCGTGCCGCCGCCGCGAGTACTGCTCCATCTCGCGGCGGATGATCCCGCCCTTGGGGTGGAAGACCGCCAGGCCCGAGCCGATCTCGTCGGGGAAGCTGAACAGGTCCAGGTCCGCACCGAGCTTGCGGTGGTCGCGCCGGGCGGCCTCCTCCAACAGCTTCAGGTACGCCTTGAGCTCGTCGCGGGTCGGCCACGCGGTGCCGTACACCCGCTGCAGTTGGGGGTTTTTCTCCGACCCGCGCCAGTACGCGGCGGCGGAGCGCATCAGCTTGAACGCGCCGATCAGTCGGGTGGTCGGCAGGTGCGGGCCGCGGCACAGGTCCGACCAGCAGACCTTGTCCTCCTTGGCGTCGAGGTTGTCGTAGATCGTCAGCTCGCCGCCGCCGACCTCCATCACCTCGTCGGTGTCCAGGCCCTCGCCCTTGACCTCGATCAACTCCAGCTTGAACGGCTCGTCGGCCAGCTCGGCGCGCGCCTCGTCGAGGCTGCCGAAGCGGCGGCGACGGAACCGCTGCCCGGACTTGATGATCTCCTGCATGCGCTTCTCGAGCTTGCTGAGGTCATCGGGCTGGAACGGCTTGGCGACGTCGAAGTCGTAGTAGAAGCCGTTCTCGATGGGCGGGCCGATGCCCAGCTTCGCCTCGGGGAAGACGTCCTGCACGGCCTGGGCGAGCACGTGCGCGGTGGAGTGGCGCAGCACGTTGAGCCCGTCGGGCGAATCCAGGCTGACCGGCTCGACCGTCGTCTCCTCGGTTGGCGCCCAGTCCAGGTCGCGCAGCTGACCCTGCGGGTCGCGGACCACGACGATCGCCTTGGGGCCGTTCGCGGGCAGTCCGGCCGCGGCCACCGCGTCGGCCGCCGTCGTCCCGGCGGCGACGACGACAGGGTCGGCCACGGCGGGGGTACGGGGTGCGGACACGGTGACTCCTCCAAGCAGTACGAAACGGTGCCGGTCCTCGGCTCCTGCCGATGCTATCGGTCCACCCCCTCCGGCTCGGGAAGGGCACCTTCCTCGCGTGAAGCGTTGAACCTTTCGCGCCTGCCAGCCGAACTAGAAGGTGTGGCCGGAAACCGGAGCCGGTCGCGTCGAGACGGATGGGGGCACGAGATGGCGAGCACGCACGGCGGAGGCCGCCCGCGGCGAATCGCGGCGGTGACCGCGCTGACCGCCGCGGGGCTGCTGCTCTGGCCCGGCACGGCGGCGCACGCCGCGGATGTGACGACCACCCCGACCGAGGCACGGCAGGGCGACGCCGTACGGCTGGAGTTCAGCGTGCCCGAGGAGCGCGCCGGCACGAAGACCACCCGGATCGAGGTCCGGTTGCCGGCCGACGCGCCGGTGGCCGAGGTCTACCCGATGTCTGTCGACGGCTGGGCGCCCAAGATCAGCTCCCGTACGCTCGACAAGCCGGTGACCGGCATCCACTCCTCCGGAGTGAGCACCGTGACCACTGCGGTGACCTGGGTCCGCGTCGGCGCGGGCACGTCCGGCCCGGCCCAACTGGCCCTGTCGATGGGTCCGCTGCCGCAGGCCGAGCGGCTCACCTTCGAGGTCGTCCAGACCTACGCCGACGGCACGGTGGTCCGCTGGGCGGGCGCCGACGGTGCACACCCGGCCCCGGTGCTCAACCTGCTGCCGGCGGCGGCGGGTGCGGCCGGACCGGTCGGGCACGGCGGGCACGGCGCCCCGGCGCCCGACGCGGCGAACGGTCCCGCCGCCGGCGCGCAGGACGTCAACGGCGCTGGCGCGGCGGCGGGCGGGTCGGGCGACGCCGGCGAGGAGTCCGGCAGCGCCGACGCGATGCTCGCCGCCGGGCTGCTGGCCGGCCTGGGCGGCGGCGCGGCGATCGGCTGGTTGGTCAGCCGGTGGCGCCGGCGCGACCCGGCCGAGGACGCGGCCCTGGCCGAGGTCACCGGCGACCCGGACGACGCGCCGGCCACGGACGACGCCCGGACTGCGGTCGACACGACGGCGGACGCGGTGCCGGTCGGCACGACTGCGGCCGACACGACGGCGGCCGACACGACGGCGGACGCGGTGCCGGTCGGTGCTCCGGCCCGCACCGGCTGAGCCACCGCCGGACCCGAAACCCGGCCTCGGACCATGATCGACACGACATCGCCGATATCGGGGTGACCCGGCGGCGGGACAGCCCGATATCGGCGATGTCGAGTGGATCACTCCCGGCCCGGCACGACAGCGGCCCGGCACGACCGCGGCCCGGCACCACGGCGGCGGTCAGGGCAGCCAGGCGGGTAGCGGTTCGCGGGCGGCCAGCCACGGCTCGGGCACTCCGCCGGGCGTGCCGACGCCGGTGTACGCGGCCACCACCGCGCCCACGATGGCGGCGGTGGTGTCCACGTCGCCGCCGGCCTGCACGCAGACCTGGATCGCCGCCAGATAGTCGTCGAGGTGCGTGGCGGCCACCCACAGGGTGAACCCGACGGTGTCCTGGGCTGTCACCCGCGAACCGTTGCCGAGGGCCGCCACCACCCGGGGCAGCGGCCGGCCGAGCAGCCCGGCCGCCCGGTTGACGCTTCGGTGCACCTCGGTGCCCGGGTCGACCGCGGCGGCGATCCCGGCCAGCAGTCGGGCCGGCGCCGGTCGGTGTCCGTCGAGGCGGGCCCGGGCGGCGAGCGCGGCGGCGACCGCCACCGCGACCGCCCCGGCGATTCCCTCGGGATGCGCGTGGGTCACCTCGGCCGAGGCACGGGCCTGCGCGGCGGCGCGGGCGGTGGAGTCGGCGAAGTACGCGCCCAGCGGGCCCACCCGCATCGCCGCGCCGTTGCCGCAGGAGCCCTGCCCGTCGAAGGCGGAGGCGGCGGCCACCGGCCACGGGGTGCCGGTGCGGATCAGCCGCAGGATCAGCATCGCGCCGGGACCGTACCCGCGCCGGGCGTCGCAGCGCCGCGCGAACGCCAGTGCCAGCCGGTCGCGGTCGATGCCGCCCGTCGCGGCCAGCTCCGCGACCACCGAACAGGCCATCTCGGTGTCGTCGGTCCACTCCCAGGGCGCGGGCGGCAGCGTGCCGTCGGCGAGGTCCTCCGGCGGCCCCGGCAGGAAGAACCGCGCCCCGAGCGCGTCGCCGGTGGAGAGGCCGGCGAGGCTGTCCCGGGCGAGCGCCAGGCGGGCGTCGGCGAACAGGGTGAAGGACATCGTCGTACCAGCTTGCCCGGTTCCCAGGCACGTCGCAACGCGATCAACTTGCCAGGCCAAGTACGGTCTTGTCGTGGCCTCCGTGCTCCTGGTCGAAGACGATCACGTCGTACGCGGCGCGATGCTGCGGTCCCTCGCTGACCGGGGGCATGCCGTGCACGCCGTGGGCACCGCCCTGGACGCGTTGCGCCGGGTCGCCGCGGAGACACCCGATCTGGTGGTGCTGGACCTCGGCCTGCCCGATCTGGACGGTTCCGACGCCCTGCGGATGCTGCGCGGCATCACCGACGTCCCGATCATCATCGCCACGGCCCGCGACGACGAGCAGTCGGTGGTCAAGCTGCTGCGCGCCGGGGCGGACGACTACATGGTCAAGCCGTTCACGGGCGCGCACCTGGACGCCCGCATCACCACGGTGCTGCGGCGTGCCGGGCGGGCCAGCCGGACGGTGCAGCCCGCGGTGCACACAGTCGGCGGCCTGCGGGTCGACGTCGGTGAGCGCAGCGCCCAGCTCGACGGCGAGCCGCTGGCGCTGACCCGTAAGGAATTCGACCTGCTGGCGTATCTCGCCGCACGACCCGGGCGGGTAGTGTCCCGCCGGGAACTCTTGGAGGAGGTATGGCGGCAGCCATCGGTCGGCGAGGATCAGACCATCGACGTACACCTGTACTGGCTCCGCCGAAAGATGGGCGAGTCCGCGGCGAAGCCGCGCTACCTGCGCACCGTGCGGGGGGTCGGGTTCCGGCTGGTGGCACCGGACTGAGGACGGCGCTGGCCCTGCTCACGGCCGGCATGTGCAGCCTCGTCGCGCTCGCGTTCCTGATCCCTCTCGGGTTGAGCCTGCGCGGGCAGACGCGCGAGGAGGCGATCGCCGACGCGGCTCGACGCAGCGCGCTGGTCACCGGGGCGCTGGCGGTGAGCACGGACCCGGCGGTGGTGGAACGCGCCGTCGTGGCCAGCGGTGAGGGCGCGTCGACCCGGCCGGTGGTGCACGGGCTGGGGTTGGACGAGTCCGCCGGCCGCGCGAGTGGCAGCGACCTGGACCGGGCCCGCGCCGAGCGGCGCTCGCTGGTCACCGACGTCGACGGCGGGGTGGTCCGGCTCGACCCGGTGGTCCTCGGCGACCGGACGGCAGTGGTCGAGGTGTTCGTGCCGGACTCGACGTTGGGCGAGGGCGCCGGCGGCACCTGGCTGTTGCTGTTCGGGGTGGGCGCGGCGATGGCCGGCGCGGCGGTGCTGGTCGTCGACCGGGTGGCCGCCCGCGCGGTGGACGCCACCCGAGGGCTGGTCAAGGCCGCCCTGTCGATCGGCGACGGCGACCTGGGCGTACGCGTGGAGCCGACCGGCCCCCGTGAGCTGGCGGAGGCCGGGTACGCCTTCAACCGGATGGCGGACCGGCTGGACGCGGCGCGCACCGATGAGCGGGAGCTGGTGGCCGACCTGTCACACCGGCTGCGGACGCCGTTGACAGTGCTCCGGCTGGACGCGGAGGCGCTGGAGTCCGACGACACCAGCGTGGGCTCGTTCAGCCCGGCGGAGCTGGACCGGCTGCGGGGCATCCGGCGGATCCGGCAGGCGATCGTCACCCTCGAAGGTGAGATCGACGTGCTGATCAAGACCACCCGCAAGGCGGTGGCCCACGAGGCCGGGCCGGCCATGTGCGACGTCAGCGAGGTCGTCCGGGACCGGATGGTGTTCTGGGCGGCGCTCGCCGGTGACCAGAACCGGCCCCACCGGGTCAACGGCGCCCAGCTGCGCATCCCCGCGCCCGTGCCGCGCGCCGAGCTGGCCGCAGCGCTGGACGCGGTGATCGGCAACGTCTTCCGCTACACCCCGCAGGGAACGGCGTTCGAGGTGGCGGTGTCCCGCCGCGACGGGTATGTCGCGATCCGGATCGACGACGCCGGCCCGGGCATCGCCAACCCGGACCGGGCGCTACGGCGGGGCACCAGCGACCAGGGCTCCACCGGGCTCGGCCTGGACATCGCCAAGCGGGTGGCGTTGCAGGCCAACGGTTCGGTCAGCATCGACCGGGCCCGGCTGGGCGGCGCCAGCGTGGTGATGCTGCTCGCCGATCCGGAGGCGACGCCCCGGCAGGTCAACCGGTTCGGCCTCGTGGGTCGGATGGCGCGGGACGCCCGGGACCAGAAGACGACCGGCCGTCGCTGGCCCCGGCAGCGCCCCACCGACGACTGAGCGCCCCCGTGCCGGGCGACTGTCCATCGTCGACCGATCGGCCGACGGGGGCGCTCCGATCGGCTGAGCGGACCGGGGCTGTGCGGTGGCGCAAGTCTTCCTTAGATCGCGGTTAACGACTGCGGTCAGAGGCTTGCGGGCTGACAGGATCAGAGCACGAACCCACCAGTTCCACCGGCCAGCGCACCGCGCACCCACACCGGCCGGTGGAGCCGCGCGCGCGGCGGGAGTCTCAGGTCCCCCCACACCCACGCTCCCGCCGCGCGCCCCGCTCACCCGAGCGGCCCGGCCCGATCGGCGTCAGCCGGCGCTGGCGAGGTACGCGTCGATCTCGGCGGTGATCCGCTGCTTGCCGGCCGGGTCCAGGAAGGACGCGGTCACCGCGTTGCGGGCCAGTGCGGCAAGCTCCCCCGGGCCCGCCCCGAGCAGCCGGGCGGCCACCGCGTACTCGTCGTTGAGGGTGGTGCCGAACATCGGCGGGTCGTCGGAGTTGATGGTGACGAGCAGCCCGGCCTCGACCAGCCGGGGCAGCGGGTGCTCGTCGAGGTTGGCCACGGCCCGGGTCCGGACGTTGGACGTCGGGCAGATCTCCATGCCGATCTGCCGCTCGGCCAGGTGCGCGAGCAGCTCCGGGTCCTGGGCTGCGGAGATGCCGTGGCCGATCCGCTCGGCGCCCAGCTCGTTCAGCGCGTCCCAGACGGTCTGCGGGCCGGTGGTCTCGCCCGCGTGCGGCACCGAGTGGAGCCCGGCGGCGCGGGCCTGGTCGAAGAAGGGCCGGAACTGCGGCCGGGGCACGCCGATCTCGGGGCCGCCCAGACCGAAGCTGATGAGCCCGTCGGGGCGCTCGTCGAGCGCGATGCGCAGCGTCTCCTCGGCCGCCGGCAGGCCGGCCTCGCCGGGGATGTCGAAACACCAGCGCAGTTCGAGGCCGAAGTCGGCGGCGGCGCGCTTGCGGGCGTCCTCGATCGCCTCGCAGAACGCCGGCGCGGGGATGCCCCGGCGTACGTGCGAGTACGGGGTGATGGTCAGCTCCGCGTAGCGGACCTGCTGGCGGGCCAGCTCCCGGGCCACCTCGTGGGTGAGGAGCCAGACGTCCTCCGGGTCGCGGATGAGGTCGACGACGCTCAGGTAGACCTCGACGAAGTGGGCGAAGTCGCGGAACTCGAAGTAGCTGGCGAGGGCCGCCGGGTCGGCCGGGACGGGCGAGCGACCCTCGTGCCGGGCGGCCAGCTCGGCGACGATGTGGGGGGAGGCGGAGCCGACGTGGTGCACGTGCAGCTCCACCTTGGGCAGGCCGGCGATGAAGGTGGTCAGGTCGGTCACGGGTTCTCCTGGGCATGAGCGCCGGTGCGGGCGACGACGAAGACGCGGCGGAACGGGAAGGACACCTGGCCGTGCCGCACCGGGTACGCGGCGGCGAGCCGTACGCCCAGCTCGGCCCGGAAGGCCGACCAGCCGGCCGCGTCCAGGGCGGCCCGGACGGGGCGCAGCGCGGTGCCCTCCATCCAGGCGAGCACCGGGTGGTCGGCGGCGGGTTCGGCCGGCAGCAGGTGCACGTACGTAGTCTCCCAGGCGTCCACCGCGCAGCCGGCGGCGGTCAGCAGCTCAGCGTAGTCGGCCGGGTCGTCGACCGGGTGGGCGCGCAGTAGCGATGCCAGCTCGGCACGCCAGGCGGGGCGGCCGGCGACCTCGCGCAGCGCCCGGTGCGACGGGGCGTCGAAGTTGCCGGGGACCTGCATGGCGAGCCAGGCGCCGTCGGGCAGGTCGGCGGCCCAGTGGCGCAGCAGCTCCTGGTGCCCGGGCACCCACTGCAGGGCCGCGTTGGTGACCACCACGTCCTCGTCGCCGGCCGGGCGCCAGTTCCGCAGGTCGGCGACGGCGAACTCGACAGGTGTCGGCAGGGCCCGCGCCCGGTCGATCATCTCCGGCGCGGAGTCGAGGCCGACGATCCGGGCGTCCGGCCAGCGCCCGGCGAGGGTCGCGGTGAGTTGGCCGGGGCCGCAGCCGAGGTCGACCACCGTGCGGGGCCGGACGGCCGGGACCCGGGCCAGCAGGTCGTAGAACGGCCGGGAGCGCTCGTCGCCGTAGCGCAGGTACGTCGTCGGATCCCACATCTCCGCCTCCAAACCGTACGTCCGTCTTGTTTACGGTACGGCTCGCGTGGCAGGCCGGCAACCCGATCACTAGGCTCGGGGTATGGAACAGCGCAGCTTCAACCGGCTCGGCCGGACCGTCGGAGTGGTTGGCCTGGGCGCCTGGCAGCTCGGCGCCGACTGGGGCACGGTCAGCGAGGCCGACGCCATGGGCGTGCTCGACGCCGCCGTGGACGCCGGAGTCACCTTTCTGGACACCGCCGACGTGTACGGCGACGGCCGCAGCGAGCAGTTGATCGGCCGCTTCCTGCGCTCCCGGTCCGACGCCGGCCTGACCGTCGCCACCAAGATGGGCCGGCGCGTCGAGCAGCGGCCGGAGGCGTACACCCTGGCCAACTTCCGGCAGTGGACCGACAGGTCCCGGGCCAACCTCGGCATGGACACCCTGGACCTGGTCCAGCTGCACTGCCCGCCGACCGCCGTCTTCGCCGACGACACCGTCTTCGACGCCCTGGACACCCTCGTCGCCGAAAAGGCCATCGCGGGGTACGGGGTCAGCGTGGAGACCTGCGACCAGGCACTCACCGCGATCGCCCGGCCCGGCGTGGCCAGCGTCCAGATCATCCTCAACGCCGTCCGGCACAAGCCGCTGGAGCAGGTGCTGCCGGCGGCCGCGCAGGCCGGGGTCGGCATCATCGCCCGGGTGCCGCTGGCCAGCGGCCTGCTCTCCGGCCGCTACGACGAGAACACCCAGTTCCCGGCCGACGACCACCGCAACTTCAACCGCCAGGGCGCGGCGTTCGACGTCGGCGAGACGTTCTCCGGCGTCGACTACACGCAGGGGCTCGCGGCCGTGCGCCGGCTCGCGCCGCTCGTCGACGCCGACCGCACGATGGCGCAGTTCGCGCTGCGGTGGGTGCTGGACCAGGCCGGCGTCACAGTCGTCATCCCCGGCGCCCGCGACGCCGAGCAGGCCCGGCGCAACGCCGCGGCGGCCGACCTGCCGCCGCTCACGGCCGCGCAACTGGCCGGGGTACGCGAGGTCTACGACGAGCTGATCCGCCCGCAGGTGCACGACCGGTGGTGAACCGCCCACCCCGGGTGCTCGCGTCGCACCGCCGCGACGGCGATGCTGGGGGCCTCGGGCGGTGTGCCGCCCGATCTCCGAAGGAGGGCGCGCGATGAGAGGTTGGCTGACGCTCACCCTCGGCCTGCTGGCCGTGGTGATCGGTGCGGTGTGGACGGTGCAGGGCCTCGGCTACGTCCGCGGCAGCGCGATGACCGACGAGCGGCTCTGGGCGGTGATCGGCCCGATCGTGGCCCTGGCCGGGTTGGTCGTGCTCTGGCTGGGCCTGCGCTCGCGCCGTCGACTCTGACGAGAAGAATGTGGGAAGCCCCGCATCCCGGAAGGGATACGGGGCTTCATCGCAACGACCCCTGGCCGGGTCGTCCACTGACCGGCGGGGGCCGGCCACCCTCGTCAGAGGGGACGGACCTGCTCGGCCTGCGGGCCCTTCTGACCCTGGGCGATCTCGAACTCCACTCGCTGGTTCTCCTCCAGCGTGCGGTAGCCGCTGGTCTGGATGGCCGAGAAGTGGACGAACACGTCAGCACCCCCGCCGTCGACGGTGATGAAGCCGAAGCCCTTGTCAGCGTTGAACCACTTCACGGTTCCCTGCGCCATGTGTATCTCCTTCTAAAACTGGCGGCCGTGCACGCCGTGCGGCCGATTGGCCGTTTTCGAGCAGCGGCGTCTGAGGCGGCCCCCACGAAGGGAACTTCTCTCAACCCACGCCATCTCGCAACAGCGTGGAACAGCAAATCACGTACGCAAAAAGTCTGCACGACCTGTCCGACGAATTTCTCCGACATGTGACCTGACGGATGCCCGAGATCGCTGGGCGGCGTGCGGAGCCATGCGAAAGGCCCCCTTCCCGTCGATGGGGAAGGGGGCCCGACGTCGATGTCGGTCAGTCCGGCCAGTGGCCGGTCATCCGGCGGACGCCAACCGCTCCACCCCGGTCCACTGCGGCCCGGACCACCGCGAAGATGGCCCCCTGCAACGCCGCGGCGGCCAGGATCTCGCCCCAACGGCGGTCCTCGTCGGTGGCGTTGGGCGCCTCGCCGTCGCCCGCCGTGACCTTCCAGACCTGCCGGAAGATCGCGCCGGCCACCGTACCCGCGGCGATACCCAACAACACGCCGACCGGCCGGTACGCGACCCTGCCGATGCTCTTGCTCACCTACGCCTCCCCCGCACGATCATCAGAACCACCACGGTGGCCACCGCGCTGGCGGCGATCGCCGCCCACGGCACCGGGTTGCGTCGTACCAGCTCGCTCTTCTCGCGGACCAGGCCGCCCTTGTCGTACGCCTGGGCGCGTGCCATCCCCGCGCCGCGGGCGGCCTGCCCGCGGACCCGGGCCATGGTCTGCGCCGCCTGCTCGCGCATCCGCTCCCGCGCCTGGTCGGCGGACTCCTTCAGGCGGGCCTTGACGTCCGCCTTGGCGGCCAGCGCCTCCATCGTCTCGCCCAGCTCGACCCGGGTGCGGCGGATCTCCTCGCGCAGGGCCTCGGTGTCGCCCGTCCCGTTGCCCGTCATGCCCGACCCCTGTCCTTCACCGCGGCGGCGACGGTGTCCACATCAGCCCGGAGGCTGCGGACCGCTGCCGCCGGCATCGGCGGGACCGCACGGCTGACCTGATTCTTTCCCACCAGCGCGAGAATGCCGGCAACCAGGAAGAGAGCCACCGCGACGATCAGGGCGGCGGCCCAGGCGGGCAGCACCAGGTCGAGCAGCAGGATCGCCGTGACGACCAGCGCGCCCAGGCCGTAGAACGCCAGCGCGCCGCCGCCGCCGAACAGGCCGATCCCGATGCCGGCGTGCTTGCCCTTCTGGGTCAACTCCGCCCGGGCCAGCGCCAGTTCGTCCCGTACCAGACGGGAGACCTGTTCGGTGGCCCGCTGCACCAGCTCGGCGGTGGAGGGCTCGCTCCCATTGCGGGATGTGCGGGCATTTGCCACGTCAGCCATGCTGTCCTCCTTTCCTCATCACCGCGCTGTATGCCCGGAGTTGCCGCCCGTCAATCCTAGAGCGCCCCGGGTCGGCGACAGTTCCTGTTGTCCGGTTGCCGCGCCGATCGCCGACAGAGATGCCCGGCAGCAGGTCCCCCGCCAACGCCAACCCAAACCTCCCCACCCACCCCCCTTTGACGGTGATCAAGAGGTTTGCGTCAGGAGTGGCACCTTTACTGACGCAAACCTCTTGATCACCGGAAGGGGTCAGCGGTGGGCGGGCAGCGGGTGGGGGGTCAGCGGGACGGGGTGGCGGGAGTGGGACTGGGGGTGGGGGTCTCGTCGGGGCCGACGAAGGCTTCGCTGCGGGCGTCGCCGTCGTCGCTCCCGCCGAAGACGCGCGCGTCGTCGGGGGCCTCGGTGCCGCCCGGACGTCGGGTCGGCCGCCGGGGCTGCACCCACTGCCACGGCAGGTTGCTGCTGGCGTCGCCCAGCTCGGTACGCATCCGCGGCATCGCGGTGGGCCGGTTGTCCCGGATCCAGGCAACCAGGTGCTCGCGGACGAGGCAGCGCAGGTCCCACAGGCTGCCCGCGTCGGCGGCGCTGACCAGCGCGCGCACCCGTACCGTCCCGCCGGTGGCGTCGGTGACCTGCAGGACGCAGACCCGGCCGTCCCACAGCTCGGTGCCCTCGACCAGCCGGCGCAGCTCCTCCCGCATGGTCTGCACCGGCACGGCCCAGTCGACGTCGAACTCGGCGGTGCCGAGCACTGCCGCCTCGGTCCGGGTCCAGTTCTGGAAGGGCTTGCTGGTGAAGTACGAGGTGGGCAGGATCAGCCGCCGGTCGTCCCAGATCTGGACCACCACGTAGCTCAGGGTCAGCTCCTCGATCCGGCCCCACTCCCCCTCGACGACCACCACGTCGTCGAGGCGGACCGCGTCGCTGAAGGCGAGTTGCAGCCCGGCGAAGACGTTGCCGAGCAGGCTCTGGGCGGCCAGCGCGGCCACCACACCGACCACACCGGCGGAGGTCAGCACGCCGGCGCCGATGCCGCGCACGCTCGGGAACGTCATCAGCATCACGCCGACGGTCAGGATGACGATCACCGCGATGGTCAGCCGCCGCAGCATCACCACCTGGGTCCGCACCCGTCGGGCGTGCCGGTTGTTCGGCACGTCGACGCGGAACCGGGCGAGCGCGGTGTCCTCCACGACGACGAGCAACGCCGCCACCAGCCAGGCCGCGCTGGCGATCACGCAGAGCACCAGCAGGTGCAGCAGCAGCCGCCGCCAGCTCTCACCGACGGCGTACCCGGTGCTGAAGCGGACGGCGAACTGCACCGCGAGCACCGTGGCGGCGACCTGGAACGGGCGGTGCGCGTGGTCGGTCAACTCGGTCATCAACAGCGAGCGCCGACCGAACCGTCGGGTGAGCCGGTGGATGACCTCGACCAGGAAAAGGGCGACCGCCGCCGCGGCGAGCGCGGCGACGGCCGTTTCGAGATAGCTCTGCACGAGTGGGGCGCTTCCCTTCGACCCGGGGGGGGGCGGTACTTCGGGCAAAAGCCCAATAGTGCCGCACGTCCCCGGTATCGACCAGCTCAGACCTTGCGGTACCGGGACTGGAGGAAGCAGTAGACGCCGAAGCAGGCGATGCCCAGGGCGACCAGGGTCAGCAGGGCCGTGCCGTACGACTGCTCGCGCAGCGTGCGCAGGGCAGCGTCCAGGCCGCGGGCCTTCTCCGGGTCGTAGTTGACCGCGGCCACGATGACCAGCAGGCCGGCGATGCCGTACGCGACGCCCTTGGCGACGTAGCCGGCGATCCCGAGGCGACGGGCCAGCTTGCGGGTCTGCGGGCTCATCTCGCCGGTCTTCAGGTGCTTCTCGAACGTCTTCTTCAGCCCGTAGATCACCAGGCCGACACCGATCGCGGCGACCACCAGTCCCGCCAGGCCGACCAGCCAGCGGCCCCCGGTGGAGGTCATCAGCTTGCCGGTCAGCGCCTCCTGACTGTCGGCGCTGTTGGAGCCGGCGTCGGAGAAGACCTTGAACGCGGTCCAGGCGAAGTAGAGGTAGACGATGGTCCGGCCGGCCGAGGCGAGCCGTTCGGTGACCCGCTCCCGGCCCCGCTCGGCGCGGTGCCCGACCGCCGCCTCCAGCCCCTGCCAGATCGCCATGGCGAGCAGGCCGACCGCGGTGGCGATGACCAGGAACTTGCCCAGTGGCTGCGCGGCGAGCGTCCGCAGCGCGCCGGACTGGTCGCCGTCGTCGGACGACGTGCCGAACGCGATCTGCAGGGCCAACCAGGCGAAGAGCAGGTGGACGATGCCGTAGCCGATGAAGCCGGCCCGGGCGAGGAGTTCCAGCCACCGGCTGTCCGCCGTGCGGGAGGCGGTGGCTTCGGCGCTACGGGTGAGTGACATGCTGCCACAATCTCCGATTTCGACGATTCCCAAACGTCGGCCACCGCCGCCCGCCAGGTCAGTTGCCCGGGTTGCGGGAAACGCGGATCTTGACCTGCTGGTCGGTGACGCTGTCGACGGTGACCGCGAAGCCGCCGGCCTCGGTGGCCTGCTGGCCGGTGGTGAGGGTGAGCTGCTCGCCGGCGACCTCGACGGTCACCTGGTCGCCCTCGGCCCCGACGAGCTTGGCCTCGACGCCCAGGATCGTGGCGCTCGCGTCGACACCCCGCTCGAAGGTGACGGTGCAGGCGTCCAGCCCACAGTCGGTGGAGGCGCCCTGGGAGCTGCAACCGGCGAGCACGGCGAGGCCGAGCGCGAGACCGGCGAACAGGCCGGCGGCGCGGCGGACGGGGGGCAGGCCGATGGTGGTGGGTCGGTTCGTCACCTCGCCAAGGGTACGAGACGTCTGCGACGCCCAGCCGGGAGCGAGCGCGCAACGCACCCCGGCTAGGGTCCCGACATGGCCTTCGACATCGCCCGTACCCGGGCCGCCTATCCCGCCCTGACCGAGGGCTTCACCCACTTCGACGGCGCCGGGGGCACCCAGACCGCGGCCGGTGTGATCGACGCGGTCACCGACGTCATGCGGACGGCCATCGGCAACCGCAGCGCCGCGTTCGAGCCGGGCCGCCGCTCGCTGGAGGTGGTGGCGGCGGCCCGTCAGGCGGTCGCCGACCTGCTCGGCGCCGAGCCGGACGGAGTGGTGCTGGGCCCGAGCGCGACCGCGCTGACGTACACCCTGGCCCGCACGCTCGGCGCTGGTTGGCGGCCCGGCGACGAGGTGGTGGTGTCCCGGCTCGACCACGACGCCAACGTGCGCCCGTGGGTGCAGGCCGCCGAGGCGGCCGGCGCGACGGTGCGCTGGGCCGAGTTCGACAGGCACACCGGCGAGCTGCCCACCGGTCAGTACACCGACCTGGTCGGCGAGCGGACCCGGCTGGTCGCGGTGACCGCCGGCAGCAACGCCATCGGCACCGTGCCGGACGTGCCGGCGATCGCCAAGATCGCGCACTCCGTGGGGGCACTGGTCTGCGTCGACGGAGTCCACTCGGTGCCGCACGGGCCGACCGACCTGGCGTCGCTCGGCGCGGACGTGCTGGTCACCAGCGCGTACAAGTGGTCCGGGCCGCACCTGGCCGCGATGGTGGCCGACCCGGCCCGGTGGGCGGCGCTGCGCCCGGCGAAGCTGGTGCCGTCCTCGGACGCGGTGCCGGACCGCTTCGAGTACGGCACGCCGAGCTTCGCGCTGCTGGCCGGCGTGACCGCCGCGGTGGACCACCTCGCCGGGCTGGACCCGGACGCGATAGGTGACCGCCGGGCGCGGCTGCGGGCCGGACTGGCCGCCGCGCAGGCGCACGAGGAGGCGCTGTTGGACCGGCTGCTCGCCGGTCTCGCCGCGCGGCCCGCGATCACCGTCTACGGCTCGCCGGCGCGGCGCTGCCCGACGGTCTCCTTCCGGGTCGCCGGGATGTCGCCGGTGGCGACCCAGCAGGCGCTGGGCGAGGCCGGGTTCTGCCTGTCGTCCGGTGACTACTACGCCTACGAGTACTTCCAGACGCTGGGTCTGCGCGACAGCGGCGGCGCGGTGCGGGCCAGCATCTACCACTACAACACGGCGGACGAGGTGGACCGGTTGCTGGCCGAACTCGACGCGGTGGCCGACCGGACGGGGACAATGGCCCGGTGAGCACCCTCGTCGAGGACAACCCCGCCAAGAACCGCTTCGAGATCCTGGTCGACGACGCGCTGGCCGGCTTCACCGCGTACGTGCCCCGCGGGGAGGTGCTGGTCTTCACCCACACCGAGGTGGACCGCGCCTTCCAGGGCAAGGGCGTCGGCGGCGCGTTGATCCGGGGCACCCTGGATCAGGTGCGTGCCCGCGGCGGCCGGGTGGTGCCGCAGTGCCCGTTCGTGGCGGCGTTCATCGACAAGCACCCCGAGTACGCCGACCTGGTCGCCGAGCAGCCGTAACCCGACCGGTCACCCGGGGGTCAGCGGGCCCGGCCGGTCAGCGCCTCGGCGGCGGCCTGCCCGCTGGCCCGGGTGGCGCCGTGGGCGGCCAGGTGCACCGCCCCGGTGACCAGCTCGGGCACGCCCAGCTCGACCACCACCGCGTCGGGCCGGGCGCTGAGCGCACGCCGCACCGCCGCGCGCATCCACTCGTGCCGGTGCAGGTCACGCACCACCAGAACGAGGGGGCGGTCCCCGGCTGCGGCGCCCGGGTCGGCGGGCACGTCGGGCTCGGCGTGGCGGACCGTCGTCGTGCCGGGCAGCAGCTCGCCCAGCGGTTCCCCGATGCCCCACGGGGTCTCCGCGCCGATGGCGATGTTGCGTGGCGGCTCGAACTCGACCACGTACGCGGCGCGGGTCAGCGGCAGCGCGCTCGGCGCGTCCGGGCCGGTGGTGATCCGCACGGCACGACGGGCTGCGACCAGCCCGACATCCGAGGCCCCGTGGACGGCGCCCGAGCGGGCGGCGCGGGCGGCCACCGTCCAGGCGGCGAGCTGACCGACCCGTTTGGCGGCCTCGGCGAGGCGTTCCTCGGGCAGTTCACCGGCGACGACGGCGGCCACGATGGCGTCGCGCAGCTCCCGGGCCGCCCCTTCGTCGGCCCGCTCACCACCGACGCAGATCGCGTCGGCCCCGGCGGCGAGCGCCCGCACCGCCGCACCGGCGAAGCCGTACCGGTCGGCGACCGCGCGCATCTCCACCGCGTCGGTCACCACCACGCCGGAGAAGCCCATCTCGTCGCGGAGCAGCCCGCCCAGGATGCGCTGGCTCAGCGTGGCCGGCAGCCGCTCGTCGAGCGCGGGCACCAGCAGGTGACCGGTCATCACCGCCTGCACGCCGGCCGCCACGGCGGCGCGGAACGGCGCCAGCTCGCAGGCGTCCAGACGGGCCCGGTCGGCGGTGATCCGGGGCAGGTCGTGGTGGGAGTCGACGCGGGTGTCACCGTGCCCGGGGAAGTGCTTGGCGCAGGCGGCCACGCCGCCGCGCTGCAACCCGCTGATCCAGGCGGCGGTGTGCCGCGCGACGAGCGCCGGGTCGGCCCCGAACGACCGGACGCCGATCACCGGGTTGGCCGGGTTGGAGTTGACGTCGGCGTCGGGCGCGTAGTCGAGGGTCACCCCGGCCGCCGCCAGCTCGATGCCCAGGTCGAGGGCGACCGCCTCGGTCAGCGCCGGGTCGTCGACCGCGCCGAGGGCGAAGTTGCCCGGTCGGGAGCTGCCCCGGCCGGACTCGATGCGGGTGACGTCGCCGGCCTCCTCGTCGATCGCCACGATGACGTCCGGCCGCTCGGCGCGCAGCGTGGCGGTCAGCGCCGCCACCTGGGCGGTGTCGACGACGTTGCGGGCGAAGAGCACCACCGAGCCGAGCCCCTCGCCGAGCCAGCGGCACACCCAGGGTGGCGGCGTGGTGCCGACGAACCCGGGTTGCAGGACGGCGGCGGCCAGTGCCGGAAGGTGCCCGGCGGGCGCGGTCACGCCGTGGTCCCGAAACGCTCGACGTCGGTCGCGGGCGCCGTGGCGCCGACCCGCTGGTTGCGCTCGCTCATGCGGCCCCCGTACCCCATCTCTCGCGCGCCCTCGGCGCACCGCCACCGGCAGGCGGTGCTGCCATGGTCACACCGAGCGATTCAATAGTCAATAAACCTTACAGTTGCCCGGCGGCACCGTTCCCGGGGAGAGTGCGGGGATGGATCCCGCCCTGCTGGCCGACGCCACGAGCCCGGCCGACATCCCCGGCGTACGCCTTCTCGGCCTGGTGGTCGGCGCCCTGCTCCTGCTCGCGGCGATCCGGGCGATGTTCGGCCGACGGTGACCTGGCGTCGCCGCGCCCGAACCGGTGTGTGACCCGCCGCCGCCGGGGTACGGCTTCGGCATCGAGCAGGACACGCGCGCCGAGGGGGCACGATGAAGATCGGTTATTTTCTGTCCAGTGAGGAGTTCACGCCGGCCGAGCTGGTGGAGCAGGCACGCGGCGCCGAACGGGCCGGCTTCGAGGCGCTGTGGATCTCCGACCACTATCACCCCTGGGTGGACGCGCAGGGTCAGAGCCCGTTCGTCTGGTCGATGATCGGCGCGCTCAGCCAGGTCTGCTCGCTGCCGGTGACCACTGCGGTGACGTGCCCGACCGTACGGATCCACCCGGCCGTGATCGCCCAGGCGGCGGCGACCAGCGCGGTGCTGCACGGCGGGCGGTTCGTGCTCGGCGTCGGCACCGGCGAGGCGCTCAACGAGCACATCTTCGGCGACGCCTGGCCGGAGGCCGACGTCCGACTGGAGATGTTGGAGGAGGCCGTCGAGGTGCTGCGCGAGCTGTGGGAGGGCGGCTTCGTCAACCACCACGGCAAGCACTACACGGTCGAGCACGCCCGGATCTACACCCTGCCCGACACGCCGCCGCCGATCTACATCTCCGGGTTCGGGCCGAAGGCCATCGACCTGGCCGCCCGCATCGGCGACGGCTACGTGAGCACCATGCCCGACGGCGACATGGTCCGGCGCTTCCGCGAGAACGGCGGCGGTGACAAGCCGTGCCAGGCCGGCTTCAAGGCGGCGTACGCGGCCAGCGAGTCCGAGGGCGCGCGGATCGCGTACGAGCGCTGGCCCAACGCCGGGGTGCCGGGCGAGCTGTCCCAGGTGCTGCCCTCGCCGCGGCACTTCGAGCAGGCCGCCGAGCTGGTCACGCCGGAGATGGTGCGCGACGCGTTCGTCTGCGGCAACAGCGCCGAGGCACACCTGGAGATGATCGACAAGTACGCCAAGGCCGGCTTCGACGAGGTGTACGTGGCCAACACGGGCCCGCACTACCAGGGGCTGTTCTACCTCTATCAGCGCGAGGTGCTCCCCCGCCTGCGCTGAGCCACGGATCCGCCGAGCCCATGATCGCCGAACGCGTTTCGGCGGTCATGGGCTCGGGTACCTCCGGCCCTCGATGAAACTGTCCACGCACTCGATGACGTTGCGCCGCGCGGCGCGGAGCCTCTTCGGCTGGAACGCGCTGCGGCCCAACCAGCTCGCCGCCATGCGTGCGGTGATGAAGCGCCGTGACGCCCTGGTGGTGCTGCCCACCGGCGCCGGCAAGTCGGCGATCTACCAGATCCCGGCCAGCCTGATCCCCGGCCCGACCGTGGTGATCTCTCCGCTGCTGGCGCTCCAGCAGGACCAGATCGCGGCGCTCAACGAGCGGCAGCGTCCGGAGCTGCGGGCGGTGCGGATCAGTTCGAACGAGTCGGCCGCGCAGCAGGCCGAGGCGATCGCCGAGATCGAGTCGGGCCGCGCGGAGTTCCTGTTCATCACGCCGGAGCAGTTGAGCAACCCGGACCGGATGGCCGAGGTCGCCGCGCTGAAGCCGGCGCTGGTGGCGATCGACGAGGCGCACTGCATCTCCGCCTGGGGGCACGACTTCCGGCCCGACTACCTGGCGCTGGGCCACCTCATCGAGGGCATCGGCCGGCCGCCGGTGGTCGCGCTGACCGCCACCGCCTCGCCGCCCGTACGCGACGACATCATCGCCCGCCTGCGGCTGCGCGAGCCGGAGGTGGTGGTGTCCGGGCTGGACCGGCCCAACCTGTTCCTGGAGGTGGCGCACTGCCCCACCGAGGACTACCGGTGGCGGCGGCTGATCGCGCTGCTGCGCGACGACGAGCGACCGGGGATCATCTACGTGCCGACCCGCCGGTCGGCCGAGGAGCTGGCCGAGCGGTTGACCGGGGCGGGCTTCCCGGCGCAGTTCTACCACGGTGGAATGGCGACCGGCGCGCGCAACGAGCTGCACGAGGCGTTCCTCGCCGACCAGGTGCCGATCATGGTGGCCACCTCGGCGTTCGGCATGGGCATCGACAAGCCGAACATCGCCTGGGTGGTGCACATGGCGCTGCCCGACTCGCCGGACAGCTACTTCCAGGAGATCGGCCGCGCCGGGCGCGACGGGCAGCCGGCCCGGGTGCTACTGCTCTGGCAGGCCGAGGACGTCGGCCTGCAACGATTCTTCAGCGGCGGCCTGCCGGACTCCGAGGAGCTGCGGGACCTGGCCGCGCTGCTGCGCCGCAAGCCGGCCACCAAGACCGAGCTGCGCGAGACCACCGGTCTCGGCCCGCGCAAACTGGGCCAGTACCTGTCGCTGCTGGAGCAGGTCGGCGCCGCCGAGCCGCGCGCCCGCCAGCGCATCGGGGCGCCCCGCTACTCGCCCACCCCGACCGACGCGGCGGCGGCGGCGCTGGCCGAGGCGGAACGCCAGCAGACCGTGACCCGCTCCCGAACCGACATGATGCGGGCCTTCGCCGAGACCACGGCCTGTCGCGGGCAGACCCTCCTGGCCTACTTCGGCGAGCAGATGACCGAGGTCTGCGCGCACTGCGACAACTGCCACCGGGGCACCAGCGTGGCCGACCAGGGCGCGGTCGGGCCGTTTCCGGTGCACAGCCAGGTGCGCCACGCGGAGTGGGGGCACGGCCTGGTGCTCTCCTACGAGGACGACAAGATGACGGTTCTCTTCGATGAGGTCGGGTACAAGACCCTGTCGGTGCGCGTGGTGTCCGAGCAGGGTCTGCTGACCCTGGACTAGCCTGACCCGGGCACCGGTGCGGGGCCCGTGGATTGACCACACTGAGCAGGGCGGAAGGGGCATTGCCGTGATCGAGCAGCCGGCGTACACCGGTTTCGGTTTCTCCGACGGGGAGTGGGGGCTGTTGGTCGGTCTTCCGCAGTCGGTGCTGACCGCGGCGAGCGCCGCCGAGTCCGACGGCACCCGCCGGACCATGGCGGAGAACGCGGCCGGGTTGGAGACCATCGGCGCGGGCCGGGAGTCGGCCAGCCCGCTGGTCGCCGCCGTGGCCGGCGAGATCGTGACCCAGGTCGGCGACCCCGAGGCCGGCGAGGAGCTGCCGGTCATCGCGCCCGCCGACCCGCAGGGGTACATCGACGACGTGCTGGTACGGGCCGGTGAGGCGTCCGCGTTGCTGGCCGCCCGCGTCGACGAGGGCGAGGCCGGGGCGTACAAGCACTGGCTCGTGAAGATCGCGGACCAGGTGGTCGGCGCCGCGTCCAGCGGCGGACTGCTCGGCCTCGGCGGCGAGTCGGTGAGCGACTCCGAGCGGAGGTTCCGCGACCGGCTCGCCCACGTGCTCAACGACTGACCGACGACGCTTCCGACAGCGGCGTACCGCCCGGTTCGGTCGGCTCGGCGGCCAGTGCCGCCGGGTCGGCCGGCCGGACGCCACGCAGCGTCACCAGCGCGACCACCGCGCCCAGAACCATCGCCACCATGGCGGCGATCGCGGCGAGGTGCAGCCCGTCGGTGAAGGCGAACCGGGCCGCGTGCAGCACCGCGTCTCCCACCTCCGCCGGCAGTCCCCGGGTCACGGCGAGAGCGCCGCCCAGCGTCTCCCCGGCCGCGTCGCGGGCGTCGGCCGGCAGCCCGGCCGGCAGCTCGTCCAGGACCTCGCGGCGGTAGATCGCGGCGCCCACGCTGCCCAGGATGGCCATCCCCAGCGCGCCGCCCAGCTCGCTGCTGGACTCGGTCAGCGCGGAGGCGACACCTGCCTGCTCCGGCGGCGCCGCACCGAGGACCAGCTCGGTGACCAGCGACATCACCATCACCAGGCCGCCCGCGTACACGCTGGCGCCGACCAGCAGCAGCCAGAGCGGCGTCTCGGGGGTGACCCGGGTCAGCACCGCGAAGCCGAGCACGGCGATCGCGAAGCCGGCGCCGATCAGGTACGCCCGCTCGACACGCTGGGCGAGCGCGGCGGCGGCCGGGGCGACGCCGCCCACGGCGAGGGACGGCACCAGGCTCCACAGCGCCGCCCGCAGCGGGCTCAGGCCGAGCACCAGTTGCAGGTGCTGGGTGGTGAAGATGGCGAACCCGACGAGGGCGAACATCGCCAGCAGGTTGACCGCGAGCGACCCGGCGAAGCCGTGGCGGCGAAACAGCGCCAGGTCGACCATCGGGTGAGCCCGGGTCCGCTGCCGGTGCAGGAAGAGCGCCCCGACGAGCAGACCGGCGACGACCGCCAGCACCCGGACCGCGCTGACGCCGTCGCGGGCCATCTCCTTGATGCCGTAGATCACCGGCAGCAGCGCGCCGAGCGACAGCGCCGCGCTGAGCAGGTCGAACCGCCCGCGCACCGGGTTGCGGAACTCGGGCACCAGGACCGGGGCGAGCAGGAGCAGCAGCACCATCGCCGGAATGTTGATCAGGAAGATGGAGCCCCACCAGAAGTGCTCCAGCAGGACGCCGCTGAGCACCGGACCGACGGCGATGCCGCCGGTGAGCGTGGCGGTCCAGATGCCGATCGCGGTGCCCCGCTGCTTGGCGTCGTGGAACATGTTGCGCACCAGGGCGAGCGTGGACGGCATCAGGGTGGCCCCGCCGACGCCGAGCACGGCGCGCGCGGCGATCAGCGTCGCGGCGCTGTCGGCGTACGCGGCCAGCAGGGACGCGGCGCCGAACGCGGTGGCGCCCAGCAGCAGGAGCCGACGCCTGCCGATCCGGTCGCCGAGCGCGCCCATGGTGATCAGCAGTCCGGCGAGCACGAAACCGTAGATGTCGAAGATCCAGAGCTGCTGGGTGGCGGTGGGCCGCAGCTCCTCGCTGATGAACGGGACGGCGAAGTAGAGCACCGACACGTCCATCGAGACCAGGAGCAGCGGCAGCATCAGCACCGCGAACCCGATCCACTCCCGCCGGCCCGCGCGGGGTGCCGGTGAGGTCGTCGCTGTCATGGGAGGACTCCTTCTGCGTATGACGTACGCTGTTATGCGTAGACCATACGCAGAACTAGGATGGCGGGGCAAGGAGGAAATGTGGCGGAGACGCAAGACGACACCGGCCCGGCGCTCCCGCCGGCCATCGAGAGCGCCTGGGGCCTGCGCGAGCGGCCGCCGCGGGGCCCCCGACCCGGCCTCAGCGTGCCCGCCATCGTCGACGCCGCCGTGCGGGTCGCCGACGCCGACGGGCTGACGGCCGTCTCGATGAGCCGGGTGGCCAAGGAGTTGGGCGCGGCCACCATGGCCCTCTACCGGCACGTCGGCTCCAAGGACGAGCTGCTGATGCTCATGGTGGACGCCGGTTACGGCCCGTCGCCCGGCCCGGCCGCGCCGGACGACGACTGGCGTGCCCGCCTGACCCGCTGGGCCTGGGCCGAACACGACGTGCTGCGACAGCGCCCCTGGCTGCTGCACGTGCCGATCACCGGCCCACCTGTCACGCCCCAGCAGCTCGACTGGATGGAGGACGGGCTGCGCTGCATGGACGCCACCGTCCTGGCCGAGGCCGAGAAGATGTCGGTGATCCTGCTGATCACCGGGTATGTCCGCAACGAGGCGACACTCACCAACCAGATCGCCGAGGGCAGCCGGGCCGCCGGCATCGAGCCGGGCGAGCTGATGCCGGCGTACGGCCGGATGGTGGGCCGCCTGATCGACCCGGCCCGTTTCCCGGCGCTGCTGCGGGTGCTCAACGCCGGCGTCCTCGACCAGGACGACGACCCGGACGACGAGTTCACGTTCGGCCTGGACCGGATCCTCGACGGCATCGAGGCGCTGATCGCCCGCCGAGCGGCCTGAGGCGGCCCCGATGCTGCCCGTCGAGACCGTCGACACCACGGTCCTGCCACCCGGTGAACGGTTCGGCATGTGGCTGGACCTGGTGGCGCGCACCTCCGCGCCGCTGCGGATCCGATCCGAACACACGGCCGACTTCGCCGCCCGGGCCGACTTCGTCGACCTCGGCGCGATCCAACTGGTCGAGTACCAGTACCCGTCGCTGGACGCCACCCGCACCCGCAAGCTGGTCCGCCGGTCGGACCCGGAACTCTACGTGCTCGCCCTCACCACCGGAGGCGTCGGCACGTCCAGTCAGGACGGTCGTCGCAGCGAGATCCTGGCCGGCGAGTTCACCTTCTACGACGCCTCCCGCGAACACGACGTCTGTCACCACTCGACCGATCCGCAACGGACCCCGGCCACCTCGATCATCACGCTGATCCCGCACGACGCACTGCCGCTGCCACGCCAGCGGATGGTCGCCCTCTACGGCGGCCGGATGTCCGGCAGCGAGGGGCTCGGGGCGCTGCTGGCGCAGTTCCTGCTCCAGGTGACCGGCCATCGGGAGCAGTACCACGCCGCCGACGCCGACCGGCTCGGCGCGGTGGGGCTGGACCTGGTCACCACAATGCTCGGCCGG
Source organism: Micromonospora sp. NPDC049114 (assembly GCF_040648635.1). Taxonomy (NCBI): domain Bacteria; kingdom Bacillati; phylum Actinomycetota; class Actinomycetes; order Micromonosporales; family Micromonosporaceae; genus Micromonospora; species Micromonospora sp. NPDC049114. Next base: position 98,529 of record NZ_JBEZEA010000011.1, read on the forward strand.
CATCTCGTCGCCGAGGACGCGGTGCCGACGGAGGTCCGCCGCCGGGCGCTGGTCGCCCAGGTGCAGGCGTACATCCACCGCCACCTGGGCGACGCGACGCTCAGCCCGCAGGTCGTCGCGGACGCCCAGCACATCTCGCTGCGCACCCTGCACCGCCTCTTCGAGGCCGAGAACGCCACCGTCGCGTCGTACATCCGGGACCTTCGGCTGGCCCGGTGCCGGCGTGACCTGACCGACCCGACGCTGCGGACCCAGCCCGTGCAGGTCATCGCCGCGCACTGGGGCTTCGGCGACAAGGCCCACTTCAGTCGCGTGTTCCGGGCGGAGTACGGGATGAGCCCGCAGGAGTGTCGCGACGGCATGGCGCTTCCGGCGCGGCCCGTCAACCGCCTGGCGTCCAGAGTCAACTCGTCCCGGGCAGACTGACGACCGACGTGGCCGAGGCAATGCCCGCGCACCCGGGCTCGACAGCGGCCACGAACGGGGGCCGTGGCGAGGCGCCCGCCGCGGGATGCGGCGGGCGGCCGCCCGGTGCCGCCCCCGGGCCGAGGCTCCGGCCCCGTCGCTTCCCCCCCAGGATCGTCGGCGGGGCCGGTCAGGCCTTCTCCAACAACTCCAACACGATCCGCTCGATCTCCGCACGAGGCGCACCCGGATCCACAGGTGCCACCACTCCGTCGTGGTAGAGGTCGACGACCCGGGGGTCCACGTAGGACGTCCGCGCCACCGTCGGGGTGTTGCCCAGCAGCTCGGCCACCGCACGCATCACCGCCGCCACCGCCCTGCGCCGGGCGGTGGTCGAGCGGGCCGGGTCGGCCGCGGCCAACTCCGCGGCGGCGAGCACCGTGGCATGCCAGGTGCGGAAGTCCTTGGCGGTCATCTCGCCGCCGCTGGCATCGCGCAGGTAGCCGTTGACCTCGTCGCTGCGCACGTCGCGCCACTCCCGACCGTCCCAGTAGCCGAACAGCCGCTCCGCCCGTCGACGACGCCGGCGCAGGTTGACCAGCACCTCGCACAGCTCCGGGTCCTCGATCCGGCGCACCTGCTCGATGCCGCCCTTGGCGGGAAACTCGAAGACCACGCAGTCGCCGCGCCTACGGGCGTGCTCCGGACGCAGGGTGGACACCCCGAACGTCGGGTCGTCGCCGGCCGCGTACTGGTCGCTGCCGACCCGGAACATCCCCATGTCGAGCAGGCGGGCCACGGTCGCCAGCACCCGGTCCCGGCCCAACCCTCGCCCGCTGAGGTCCTGACCCACCCGATCCCGCAGCTCCGGCAGCCGCCGGGCCACCTCCAGCATGTGGTCGAACTTCGCCGCGTCCTGCTTCTCCCGCCACACCGGGTGGTAGACGTACTGCTTGCGTCCGGCCGCGTCGACGCCGGTCGCCTGGATGTGCCCGTTCGCGTGCGGCGCGATCCACACGTTCTCCCAGGCCGGCGGGATCACCAGGTCCCGCAGCCGCGCCAGGACGGCGGGATCCCGCACGACCGCGCCGCCCGGATCGACGAAGGTCCAGCCCTTACCGCGCCGGCGTCGCCCGTAACCGGGCCGACCCGGGTCGCTACGCCGCAACCGCACCGGAGACCCGCACCGCCCTCTCCACCTCGTCCACGGCGGCCAGCACCTCGTCGAGGCGCAGGGCCGTCAGTGTCGGGTGGCTTCCTACCCCGTCCCACCTGCGCCAATCCCCGTCGCCGACCCACAGCGCCCGGTGTCGGGGCCGGTCCGGCGGCGGCCCCCACACCGCCGGGGGCACCGGCCCGAAGAGCACCACCGACGCGGTCCCGTACGCGGTGGCCAGGTGGGCCACGCCGGTGTCCCCGCTGACCACCAGGCGGGCGTCGGCGACCAGCGCGGCCAGCGCGCCGAGATCGGTCCGGCCGGCCAGCACAGCGTCCGGCGCCAGGCCGGCCTCGTCGGCCACCCGGGCGGCCAGCGCGCGTTCGTCGGCCGAACCGGTGACCAGCACCCGGTGCCCCCGTTCGTCGAGAGCCCGGGCCAGGGCCGCGAACCGTTCGGCGGGCCACCGCTTGGCGGGGACCTTGCTGCCCGGATGCAGGACTGTGGCGCCGGTCGGCCGGCCAGCCGTCGCGGGCCGGCGCAGGCCGAGATTCCGGCGGTCGGTCGGAATGTCGTACCAGGACAGCAGCCGGCACCAGCGGTCCACCTCGTGCTCGTCGGCGACCCACCGCGGCCCGTCGCCGAACCCGGCGTCGGCGTTCGCGAAGGCGAGCAGCCGCCCCGGACGGGCGGCGGCCAGCAGTCGATGCGACTGTGGTCCGCGCCCGTGCAGATTCACCGCGACCTCCGGGGCGGGGCCGGGCCAGGACGGCCCGTCCAGCCCGGCGGTGTCCACCAGCCGGTCGACGCCCCCGACCAGGTCGACAAGCGGGGCCAGGCCGCCGGGCGCGGCGAGCGCCAGCTCCCGGTCGGGGTACGCGGCCCGCAACGCCCGCAGCGCCGGCACCGCGGTGACCAGGTCGCCGACGCCGAGGGCGCGCAGCACGAGGATCACGGGTACGACGTCTCCTGCTCGGCGCAGACCACCAGCTCGCGCACCGCGCAGCCGGGCGGCTGGTTGAGCGCGAACATGACCGCCGCGGCGGTGTCCACGGGGTCGTTGAGGATGGCGTCCGGCCCCGGCTTGTACTGCGGGTCGCGCTCGTCGAAGAACGCGGTGCGCATCCCGCCCGGAATGAGCAGGGTGACCCCGACCTCGCCGGCGAGCTCGGCGGCCAGGGCGCGGGTGAACCCGACCACGCCGAACTTCGCCGCGCAGTACGCGGTGGCGTCGCTGACCGCCTTGACCCCCAGGGTCGAGGCGACGGTGACGATGCGACCGCGGGAGGTCTGCAGGAACGGCAGCGCGGCCCGGATCACCGCGGCGGTGGCCAGCAGGTCCACGGCGACGATCCGGTCCCAGGTCTCCCCCGGCACGTCGGCGAGCCGACCCGGCACGTCCATGCCGGCCGCCGTGACCACCGCGTCCAGGCCACCGGCCTGCTCTGCGAGGTGCACGGTGGCCACCTCGGCGGCGCGGGTGTCGGCGAGGTCGCACTCGGTCCACGACACGCCGTCGGCCGGCGCCTGCCGGTCCAGCACGAGCGGGCGGCCACCGGAGGCGGCCACCGCCGCGACCACCGCCGCGCCGAGCCCGCTGGAGCCGCCGGTGACCAGGACGGTGGGCCCGGCGCCGGGCCTCGTGGCGGTCATCGGGCGCGCTCCCGCGTCGTCGACACCGGCTGCTGCGGTCGTCCGCCCAGGCCGGGCGCCGGATCGCCGGCCGAACGGGCGATCAGGTCACTTGTGGAACGACCGTCGAGGTACGGCACCACCACCGTGTTCCCGCCCCAGCGGCGCAGGACCTCGGCCTCGGGGAGCCCGGCCTCGTCGCCGCCGCCGGTGGCGTAGTCGCCGCCCTTGACCCAGACATCGGGGCGCAGCCAGGACAGCACCGCCTCGGGCGTCGGCTCGTCGAAGACGAGGACCGCGTCGACGCAGCTCAGCGCGGCCAGCAGCCGGGCACGGTCACCCTCGGACATGACCGGCCGGTCCGGCCCCTTCAAGCCGGCCACGCTGGTGTCGGAGTTCACGCAGACGATCAGGCAGTCGCCGAGCTGGCGGGCGGCCTGCAGGGTGGCCACGTGTCCGGCGTGCAGCAGGTCGAAGCAGCCTCCGGTGGCCACCACGGTGCCGCCGGCACCCCGCACCTCGGCGAGCAGCGTGGCGACCGCAGCGATGCCCACCCGCTCGCCACCCGGGCCGGCGATCGCGTGCCCGCTCGCCGGTGCGCGGCCCGCTCGCAGGATGCGCGAAAGTGGCTGTTCCGGTGGCGGCAGGGCCGTGGCCACTCCCCCGCCCGCCACGTACGCGGACGCCTCGGCGACCGCCGCCTGCACCGCCTCGGAGACCAGCGCGCCCTCGGCCAGGGCGAGACTGGCGGCGGCGGCGAACCGGTCGCCGGCCCCGCAGGTGTCGCCCTCGGCGCTGCCCGGGGTGGGCACCACCAGCGGCGTCGATCCGGCGTGGCAGAGCAACGCGCCGTCCCCGCCCAACGTCACCGCGACCGCGCCGGCCCGCCACCGCCGCCGCAGCCCCTGCGCGCCCCGGGACGCGGCGGCCAGCCGGGACGCGCCGGGCAGCGCGGGGACCAGCTCGCGTACCTCCGACTCGTTCGGGGTGGCCAGGTGCACCCCGGGCACCGCCGCCGGACCGCGCGGGTGCGGGTCCCACACCACCGGCGCGCGGGTGGCGGCCAGCGCGGCACGCAGCGCGGGCTGGCGGGCCACTCCCCGGCCGTAGTCGCTGACCAGCACCGCCGACGCGGCAGCGAGCACCCGCAGCACCTCGTCGGACGGCTGGCCCGGCTCACCGGAGGCGCCGCCCCGGTCGTGACGCAGCAGCACCCGGCCCCGGGCCCGCAACCGGATCTTCTCGGGCGTCGCCCCGGCCAGGCTCAGCGGGTACACCTGCACGCCGGCCGCGGCGAGCAGCGCGCTGAGCCGCGCGCCACCGGCGTCGTCGGCGAGCGCGGTGACCAGCACCACCTCGGCGCCCTGCGCGGCCGCGAAGACCGCCGCGAGGCCGGCGCCGCCGGGCCGGTCGACGGCCGACGTCTCGTCGAGCACCGGGACCGGGGAGTCCGGGCAGAGGCGGTTCACCACCCCTTCCACGTCCCGATCGAGCAGGGTGTCCCCGACCACCACCACGGGTCCCCTCACGCTTTCCTCCTCATCCTCACGCGTCGACCTGCTGTCCGGCCCCGCCGTCGAGCACCACCTCGACCCCGGTCCGCACCGGCCCGGACGCGAGCCGACCGGCCGGCGCCGGCTCGGCGGGCACGCCCGCGGCGGCACCTGTCACGGCAAGCGCTGCGGGCAGTTCCTGTTCGAGGTACTCGCAGAGCAGATGGCTGGTCACGAGATGCAGCTCCTGGACGACCTGACTGTCGGCCGACGGCACCGCCAGCACCTCGTCGCAGGCGTCGGCGAGCGGGTTGGGGGCGGGCCCGGTGAGCGCCCAGGTGGTGAGGCCGGCGTCGCGCGCCGCGTGCACGGCGGCGAGCAGGTTGCCGCTGGTGCCGCTGGTGCTGAGCAGCAACAGCACGTCGCCGGGCCGGCCGTGGGCGCGGACCTGGCGGGCGTAGACATCGGCGTAGCCGTAGTCGTTGGCGATGGCGGTGACCGCGCTGGTCTCGGCGTGCAGGGCGATGGCCGACAGGGGCTGGCGGTCGTCGCGCAGCTTGCCCACCAGCTCCGCGGTGAGGTGCTGGGCCTCGGCGGCGCTGCCACCGTTGCCGGCGACGAGCAGCCGTCCGCCGCCGGCCAGCCGGTGCGCCAGGGCCGCGCCCCAGCGCGCCAGCTGCGGTTCACACCTGCGGTACGGCGCCAGTGCCGCGGCGAGGTTGGTCAGGTGCACGTCGAGCGGGCTGCCCGCCGGCATCAGGCCACCACCCGGCTCGGCCGCCGCACGGCGGCGACCTCGCCGTACACCTCGGCCAGGCGTTCCGCGGTGACCGCCCAGGAATAGCGCGACCGGACCCGCTCGCGCGCCGCCGTGGCGTACCGGAAGCGGCGGATCCGGTCGTCGAGCAGCCGCTGGATCGCGGCGGCGAGGGCGTTGGGGTCCCGGGCCGGTACGAGGTCGCCGGTCGTGCCGTCGACGACTGTGTCGCGGATGCCGCCCACGGCGGTGCCGACCACCGGTACGCCGCACGCCATCGCCTCCAGCGGGGTCAACCCGAACGGCTCGTACCAGGGCGCGGCGACCAGCAGGTCCGCCGAGCGGTACCAGCGGCCCATCTCCTCCCGGGGCACCGCGCCGACGAGGTGCACCCGGTCGGCGACCCCGCACGACTCGGCCAGGGCGCGCAGCCTGCGGGCGTACGGGTCGGTCTCCAGCAGCCCCTCGGGCGGGCCGCCGACCACCACACACTCGGCGTCGGGCACCAGCGCCATCGCACGGACCACCGTCTGGAAACCCTTGCGCTCGACCAGCCGGCCGACGGTCAGGATCCGGGCCCGGCCCGGCGCACGGTCGGCGACCGGCCCGAGCGGGGAGAACGAGGCGAGGTTCACCCCGGAGGGCACGACTGTCATCCGGGACCGGGGCACGCCCATCCGGACCAGCTCTCCGACCTCGTCGCGGCACTGGGCGACCACCCGGTCCACCGAGCGGCCCAGCTCCCGCTCGTAGGAGATGCGCCGGGCCGGGCTGGTGTCCTGAACGCCCTGGTAGCGGCGCTTGACCGTGCCCAGCGCGTGGTACGTCTGCACCACCGGCACCCCGGTCTGCCGACCGGCGTTCAACGCGGCCAGGCCACTCATCCAGAAGTGCGCGTGGATCACCTCGGGCGTCCAGTCCCCGCCGCGCCACCGCTCGACCAGCCAGCGGCTGAACTCCCGCATGTGCGGCAGCAGCGCGTCCTTCGCTACCGGCTCGGCCGGGCCGGCCGGCACGTGCACCACGTCGTACCCGTCCGGGGCGCGCACGGTCACCGGCAGGTCGAGGGCGTCGCGGCGGGTGTAGACCCGCACCTCGTGCCCGGCGGCGACAAGCGCGGCGGACAGCTCGGCGACGTGCGTGTTCTGGCCGCCGGCGTCCTCGCCTCCGAGGATGGCGAGCGGGCTGGCGTGCTCCGAGATCATCGCGATCCGCATACTTCCTCCTCCAGCAGCCGGTCCCAGTCAGCGAGGAAACGGTCGAGGCCGTACCTGTCCCGCGCGGCGGCCCGTGCCGCCACGCCGGCCTGACGTGCGGCCGCCGGCTCGGCGATGAACCGGCGGGCGGCGTCGAGCAGGGTGTCCATCCGGGTGGCGAGTGCTCCCGCCTCCGGTGGCACCGCGGTCACGGCCTCGGTGGTGGCGAGCGCGACGACAGGCATGCCGATCGCCATCGCCTCGATGAGGCTGAGCCCGAGGGAGGTCCAGCGGCACAGGTGCAGGTACGCGCGCCGACGGGCCAACTCGGCGTGCATCCGGTCCTGGGGCACGTCGTCGTGGCTGGTGAGCCGGTCGGCGGGCAGCCCGAGATGGTCGGCGAGTCCCGCGACGCCCATGCCGAACACGTCCAGCGGCGCGATCGCGGCGAACTCGGGCAGCAGGTCCGTGCCGGTGACCCGGCCCCGCCGCACCGGCTCGTTGATCACCACGGCGAGCCGGTCCAGTTCACCCGTGTACGACACGGCCGGCGCGACGATGCCGTGGTCGACCACCATGGTGCGGGTCGCGCCGGTGTCCCAGAAGATCTGGTTGAACCCGGTGACGTGGGCGACGAGCAGGTCGGCGCGGTCGGCCATCGGGTGGCGGGTGTTCGGCACGTCGCCCTTGGGGGTGTTGTGCTCGACGTAGATGGCGGGCACGTCGCGCCCGGGGCGTCGCCCGAGCCACTGCTCGGCCAGGTCGATCTCCTCCGGACGTTGCAGGATGACCAGGTCGACGTCGCTGCCGGGCAGGTCGTCGGGGGCGACCTCGACGGCGCTGTCCGGCCACGGGTAGGTGCGGGCCCGGCCGAGGCCGTACGGGCCACGGTCGGGTGTGGTGGGGATCAGGTAGCGGTGGCTGCCGTGCACGAAGGACGTGGTCCAGGAGCCGTGCACGTGCCAGAGCAGGATGTTCATCGGTTGCCACCACCGCTGGGCACGAGCGTGCGTACCGCCTCGACCACCTCGGCCGGGTCGACGCCGCTCAGGCACGGGTGCCCCGGGACCGGGCAGGTGGCCGCCCGGGTGTCCCGGCACGGCGCGCTCGCGTCGCCGAGCCGGACGGTGGGCACCCGGTACGGCCCCCACTGCCCGAACGGGACTGTCGGCGCGAACAGGCTCACGACCGGCACCCCGGCCGCGGCGGCCAGGTGCGCGGGTCCGGTGTTGCCGACCACCACGGCGGCGGCGTCCGCGACGAGCGCGGCCAGAGCGGCCAGGTCGGTCCGGCCGCCCAGGTCGGTGCCGCCGGCCGCCGCGACCCGGGCGGTGACCGTACGCTCGTCGGGCCCGCCGGTGACCAGCACCCGGTGCCCGGCGGCGGTCAGCGCGGCGGCGATCCGCGCCGCCAGCTCGGTCGGGCAGGCCCGGCTCGACGCGGCCGACCCGGGGTGCAGCACCACGTAACCGGGGTCACCGGCAGCGGCCGGGCGCGGCGCCACGGCGTCGGCCCGGAGCCGGAGCACTGGTTCGTCGCCGACCGGCAGCCGGTAGCCGGCCGCCGCGGCGAGGGAGAGCGCCCGCTCGGGTTCGGGGACGCCCACCGGCACCCGGTGGCGGATGTCCACCAGGGAGCCCGGGTAGTCGTCGCTGATCGCGGCGATCCGGGTGATCCCGGCCATCCGCAACAGCAACGCGAGCGGCAGGGCGGACTGGTGGAACGACGTGAACACCACCGCCTCGTCCGCGCCGACGGCGGCGAGACGGGCGGTCAGGTCCCGCATGGCGTCCGGGTCGACAGGTGCCGGCGCGGGGTCGATCCACGGCAGCGGGTGCTCGATGATCTCGTCGACGCCGGGCAGCAGCTCGGCGGCGGCGCGTCCCCGGGGGCCGCACAGCAGCACCACCCGCCGCGCGCCGGCCGCGACGGCGCGGATCGCCGGCCCGGTGACCAGCACGTCCCCGGCCGAGTCCGACCGCACCACCAACGCCGTGCCCACCCGTTCGCCGACCTCGGCGGGTTGCACGGCCCGCTGGCGGCGCAGGATCTCGTCGACCGCGCAGGGCAGGTCCGCGGCCACCCACCCGGCGGCGGCGATCTCCTCCGGTCGGGTCACCGGGGTCGGCACCAGCACCCCGGCCGCCCCGGCGGCCAGTGCGGCGCCCACGTCGCGGCCGATGTCGCCCACCAGGACACAGCGCGACGCGCTCGTGCCGAGCTCGCGGGCGGCGGCGTGCACCAGACCGGGCGCGGGCTTACGGCAGTCGCACCGGTCGGAGTCGTCGTGCGGGCAGACCAGCCAGGCGTCGAAGCCGCCCAGCAGCTCCTCCACGCGGGCGTGCACCGCCCGCATCTGCTCCTCGCTGAAGTAGCCCCGGGCCAGGCCCGACTGGTTGGTCACCACCGCCAGGCGCAACCCGGCGGCCCGCAGCCGGTCCAACGCGGCGCGCGCCCCGGGGACCGGACGGACCTTCTCCGGGTCACCGTTGTACGGCACATCCTCGATCAGGGTGCCGTCGCGGTCGAGCAGGACCGCGTCGTACAGGACTCCCCCGGTGGGTGCGACAGGCCCGCGACCAGCCCGGCCAACGCCGGCGTAAACCCGGGCTGACCTGCACTGATACGGATCCTCCTGGTCCTGTCGCACAGCCGGCGGGTTCCCGGCGCCCCGAGGAGTAAACGTCGTCGTCGGCGCCGTGGGCCAACGCCGCCGGCGGTGCCCCGGGTCGGCCTTACCCGCCACTTCCGAGAAGCTAACCCGCAGGTCCGTTAGCCTCCGCCGGGAGGCGGGTATGGGAGCCCAGTGGCGATAGTGGAGAAAGTGATCGACGCTGCCCCGCAGCAGGTGTTCGACGTGCTGGCCGACGGGTGGACGTACAGCGACTGGGTGGTCGGGACCGCGCACGTGCGCGACGTGGACGACGCCTGGCCGCGGGTGGGCAGCCAACTGCACCACCGGGCCGGGCCGTGGCCGTTCTCGTTGCAGGACGCCTCGACGGTGCTGGCCTGCGAGCCGCCGCACCGGCTGGTGCTGCGCGCCGGCCTGTGGCCGGCCGGCGAGGCGATCGTGGCGTTCACCCTGGAACCGGTCGACGGCGGCGCCACCCGCGTCCGCCTCGGCGAGGACTTCGCGGCCGGTCCGCTGCGCTGGGTGCGCAACAAGGCCAACGACCTGGTCCTGCACCTGCGTAACCGGGAGACGCTGGACCGGCTCTCGGACATCGCCACCCGACAGAAGGGCGCCCGGTGACGCAGACGGTGGTGGTGACCGGCGCGAGCGCCGGCGTGGGCCGCGCGGTGGCCTGCGCGTACGCGGCCCGGGGCGCCCGGCTGGCGCTGCTGGCCCGGGGCGCGGCCGGGCTGGCCGCCGCCGAGCGGGAGTGCCGTTCGCTGGGCGCCGCCGACGTACGGGTGTACCAGGTGGACGTCGCTGACGCGGGCGCCGTGCAGCAGGCCGCCGACGACGTGGTGCACCACTGGGACGCCATCGACGTGTGGATCAACAACGCCATGGTGTCGGTGTTCGCGCCGGCCTGGGAGATCCCGGCCCGCGAGTTCCGCCGGGTCACCGAGGTGACGTACCTGGGCACGGTGCACGGCACCCTGGCGGCGCTGCGGCACATGCGCGCCCGTGGTCGGGGCGCGATCGTGCAGGTGGGCTCCGCGCTGGCCTACCGGGGGATTCCGCTGCAGTCGGCGTACTGCGCGAGCAAGCACGCCGTGCAGGGGTTCAACGACTCGCTGCGGGCCGAGCTGCTGCACGACTGCCCGGGCGTGAAGCTGTCGATGGTGCAACTGCCCGCCGTGAACACGCCGCAGTTCTCCTGGGTGCGTACCCGGCTGCCCCGGCACCCACAGCCGGTGCCGCCGATCTTCGCGCCCGAGGTGGCGGCGCGGGCCATCGTCTGGGCCGCCGACCGGGGCACCCGGGAGTTGAACGTGGGCGGCCCGACGTGGCAGGCCCGCCTCGGCGACATCCTGATCCCCGGCCTGCTGGACCGCAAGCTGGCCCGCGACGGGTACGACAGCCAGCAGACCGGCGACGAGATCGACCCGGCGACCTGGCGGGACAACCTGGACCACCCCGGCGACGACGACCGGGACCGGGGCGCGGCGGGCATCTTCGGCGAGCAGGCTCGGCGGCGCTCGGCGGCGCTCTGGGTGGGCACCCACAAACCGGCGTTGTCCGGCCTCGCCCTCGCCGGCGTCGCGATGGCCCTCACGGCGATGGCCCGTCGCCTGCGCTGAGCGGGCCGCCACCTGCGGCCGCCCGATCGACGGGGAGCCTTTTCAATCCGGGTCGGGCAACTGGCTACCCTCTGAGGTAGCCCAGTCCGCAAACCGAGGATGTCCGACATGATCGAGCCCGTCCAACTGCCGTCGCCGTGGCGAGACGCACAGCTGACCGTCGTCGTGCCCACCTACAACGAGGCGGGCAACCTCCCGGCGCTGGTCGAGCGGCTGCTCGCGCTGCCGCTGCCGGGCCTGCGCATCCTCGTCGCCGACGACAACTCCCCCGACGGCACCGGAGAGGTGGCCGACAAGCTGGCCATCGAGTATCCGGAGCGGATCGAGGTGATGCACCGGGCCGGCAAGGAGGGCCTGGGTCGGGCGTACGTGGACGGGATGAGCCGGGCTCTCGAGGGCGGCGCCGAGTTCGTGGCACAGATGGACGCCGACCTGTCGCACCCGCCGGAGGCGCTGCCGGGGATGCTGGGCGCGCTGCTCTCCACCCAGGCCGGCGTGGTGATCGGCTCCCGGTACGTGCCCGGTGGCGAGCTGGATGAGAACTGGCCGCTGTACCGGCGCGCGCTCAGCGGATGGGCGAACCTCTACGTGCACACGCTGCTGCGGGTGCGCATCCGTGACCTGACCGCCGGCTTCAAGATCTGGCAGGCCGACGCGCTGAAGGACATCGGTCTGCACCGCGTGCAGTCCAACGGCTACAGCTTCCAGGTCGAGATGCACTACCTGGCGACCAAGCTGGGCCACACGATCCTGGAGGTGCCGATCCGCTTCGAGGAGCGGCGCGACGGCGTCTCCAAGATGACCACTGCGACCAAGGTCGAGAGCGCCCTGATGCCGTTCCGCCTCCGCAGCAAGCACCGCAACATCACCAACTGACGCACCTCGTCGACCGGGAGGTCCGCGTCGCGGACCTCCTGGTCGACGGATCAGGTCGGGGGGTAGACGGCTCGGTGCGCGGTGGCGATCGCCGCCGCGTAGGCGGTGCCGGTCAGCGCGCGGTCGCGGGCCAGGGCCGCGCGGGCCGCGTTCGCGCCCGGTGCGCCGTGCACCCCGCCGCCCGGGTGCGCCGACGAGCTGGCCAGAAAGAGCCGGTCGACCGGGGTGTCCGCCCTTCCCAGGCCGGGGATCGGGCGTAGGAACAGCTGCTGGTACGCGGCGGCGGTGCCCCCGCCGAGCGCGCCCCCGACCAGGCTCGGGTCGCCCTTTTCCAGCTCGGCGGGCCCGGCCACGTGCCGTCCCACGATGAGCTGCCGGAAGCCCGGGGCCGCCGCCTCCAGCACGTCCTCCATGCGCTGCACGTGCCCGGCGATCTCCTCGGCCCGCCAGTCCTGCCGGAACGGCAGGTGGGTGTACGACCAGAGCGACTCGGTGCCCGGCGGCGAGTGGCTCGGGTCGGCCACGGACATCTGCCCGACCAGCAGGAACGGGTCGCGGGGCAGTTCACCGCGGGCGAGTTCGCCGGCATAGCGGGTCAGTCCGTTCAGGTCCGCGCCGAGGTGCACGGTGCCGGCGCCGGCGACCTCCCGGTTGGTCCACGGCACCGGGGCGGAGAGCGCCCAGTCCACCTTGAGCGTCGAGCCGTCCCACCGGAAGTGCGCCAGGTCCTCGACCAGCCGCGACGGCAGCGCCGCCGGCCCGACGAGGTCGAGGTAGAGGGCCGGGGCCGGCACGTCGGCGAGGACGGCCCGGCGGGCCCGCCACAGCGCGCCACCGGAGGTGCGCACGCCCATCGCCCGGCCGCGCGCGGTGAGCACCCGGTCGACCCGCGCGCCGTAGAGGATGCGGCCACCGCGCTCGGACAGGCGGGCCACCAGCGCGTTGGTGATCTGCCGCGCGCCGCCGTCGGGCACCGGCCAGCCGACCTGCTGGCCGAGCATGGCCAGCAGCCAGCCGTACACGCCGGAGCCGGCCTCTTCCGGGGACAGGTCGGTGTGCAGGGCGCAGCCGGCGAGCAGCGCCGGCCCGCCCGGACCGTCGAACAGCTCGTCGCCGAGCTTGCGCACGGGCACCACGAGTCGGCGGGCCAGTCGCAGGGCGCCCGCGACCCGTAGCCGGCGCAGCAGGCCCAGGCCACCGCGCACCGGCGGGAACGGCGTGGTGATGGTGGTCAGCATCGGCTCGGCCACGTCGAGCCAGTCGGTGTACGCGTTCAGCCAGCGCTTGCCGTCGCCGGGGGCGAACTGCTCCAGCGAGGCGGCCGTGACGTCGGGATCCCGGTTGATCACCGCCGCTCGGCCGTCGGGCAGCAGGTGCGCCAGCACGTCCGGGGCGTGCCGCCAGGACAGCCCGTACCGGCCCAGGTCGAGGCCGTTGAGCACCGGCGAGGCGTACCCCAGGGGGTAGAACGAGCTGTAGAGGTCGCTCAGGTAGCCCGGGGCGGTCACTTCGGCGGACTGGACCGCGCCGCCCGGTACGGCGGTCGCCTCCAGCACCACCACGTCCCACCCGGCGTCGGCCAGCAGGTTCGCCGCGACCAGGCCGTTGTGCCCGGCTCCGACGACGACGGCGTCCGCGCTCTGCGCGCCGGTGGTAGTCACCCGATCCGCCTACCCGGCGCGCAACCGGGCGAAACGCGTTTGTCTCGCCGGGGCCGGGGCATCCAGCGCCGCATGTACACGGTTGCGCAGCTGGTGGGCGGGGTGTGGGGCGCGGGCGGGGCCGGCGGCGAGTTGGTCGTCCACGATCCGGCGGACGGCGAACCGGTCAGCTCCGTGCCGGTGGCCACCGCCGACGAGGTCGGCAAGGCGGCCCAGGCGGCGCGGGAGGCGGCGGCGTCGTGGGCGGCTACCGCGCCGGCGGAGCGGGCGGCGGCGCTGCACCGGGCGGCGGACGCGGTCGCGGCCGCCACCGACGAGCTGGCGGCGGCGGTCACCGCGGAGATGGGCAAGCCCCTCGCGGACGCCCGCGGCGGCGTCGAGGCGGGCATCGGCACCCTGCGACAGTACGCGGAGCTGGCCCCGCTGCGCGGCGGGCGGACGTTGAACGGCGCGGCGGACGCGGTGGATTTCATGACGCCCCAGCCGCGGGGCGTGGTCGCCGCGATCACCCCCTGGAACGACCCGGTGGCGGTCTCCTGCGGACTGCTCGGCGCGGCAGTGGTCACCGGCAACGTGGTGCTCTACAAACCCAGCGAGCGGACGCCGGCCACCGGCTGGCTGCTGGCGCGGGCCCTGGACGAGGCGCTGCCCGCCGGGGTGCTGTCGCTGCTCACCGGTGGTCCGGAGGTCGGCGCGGCACTGGCCGCACAGGACGTGGACGTGGTCGCGCACGTCGGTTCCACAGCCACCGGGCGTCAGATCGCCGCCGCCGCGGCCCGCACGGGCGCGAAGGTGCTGCTGGAGAACGGCGGCAGCGACCCGTTGGTCGTCGACGCGGGTGTCGACCCCGAATGGGCTGCGGAGCAGGCCGCGCTCGGAGCGTTCGCGAACGCCGGGCAGATCTGCGTCGCGGTGGAACGGATCTACGTGCACCGGGAGGTGGCCGACGACTTCGTGGCGGCGCTGGTGCGGCGGGCCGGCGCGCTGCGGGTCGGGCCGGGTCGGGACCCGGACACCGAGCTGGGCCCGCTCGTCGACCGGCGGCACCGCGACCACGTGCACGGGCAGGTGAGCGCGGCGGTGGCGGCCGGCGCGCGGGCGCGTACCGGCGGGGAGGTGCCGGACGGGCCCGGGGCGTACTACCCGGCGACGGTCGTGACCGACTGCCGGCACGACATGGTGCTGGTGCGGGAGGAGACGTTCGGGCCGGTCGCCCCGGTGGTGGTGGTCGACTCCTTCGACGAGGCGCTGACCTGCGCCGCGGACTCGGAGTACGGGTTGGCCGCGACGGTGCTGACCGCGTCGATGAGCCATGCGCAGCGGGCCTGGCGGGAGCTGCCGGTGGGCACCGTGAAGATCAATTCGGTGTTCGGCGGGGCGCCCGGCGGTGCCGCGCATCCCCGTCGGGCCAGCGGGCAGGGCTTCGGGTACGGCCCGGAACTGCTGGACGAGTTCAGCGCCACGAAGGCGGTGCACATCGAGGCGCCCGGCGGCGGGCACTGGTGAACGGTACGGGCGGACGCAGGGGTGGCGCGTCCGCCCGTACCGTGCTGTGTGTGGGTCAGTCGCCGCGAGCCTTGCGGGTGGCCCGGTCGTTGGCCTTCTCGATGGCCGTGACCAGCTCCGGCTTGGTCATGCTCGACCGGCCGGGTACGTCCAGCTTGCGGGCCACCGACATGAGGTGGTCCTTGCTGGCGTTGGCGTCCACCCCACCGGCGGTGGGTGCGCGCCGCTCCGGGCCGCCGCCGGCGGCCTGGCGGTCGCTCGGGCCCTTGCGGCCCTTCGGCTCCCAGTGGTCGCCCACCTTCTCGAACTGGTGCTTCACCGCGGCGAAGGCGGTGCGGTGCGACCGCTCGCCCTCGCCGTAGGTCTCCACCGCCGAGTCGTGTGTCTTCTCCCAGGTGCGCTGCGCCTTGTCCGGGGAGCGTCGCAGCGTGCTGGGCATGTCCTCGCGCCCGGGCATCTCGTCCTCCTGGATCCTCGACAGGGTCATCGATGACCGTTCCCCGCGGGCGGCACGGCAAACACGGCGATGTCGGCACGGGTTTGTCGATTTCCCACTCCGGGTATCGGCCCGCCAGGCCCGACCGGACGACCGGTCATCCGGTGGCCGGGGCGCAGGGAGCGGGCATGACGACCACGGAGCCCGGTACGACGCGCGACGGCGCGGACGACACGCGTGTTCCGCGCCGGGTGCGGCAGCTGAGCTGGCGGACGTGGCGTGGAGTGCTGGTGCGCAGCGTGCGGAACTTCGTCACCGACAACTGCTCGGACTGGGCCGCCGCACTGACCTACTACGGCGTCCTGGCGCTCTTTCCGTCCGCCATCGTGGTGGTGGCCCTGGTCGGTCTGGTCTCCACCGGCGAGCGGACCGTCGACACGGTCGTCGACCTCGCCAAGCAGGTGGGCGCCGGCGCGGTGCTGACCGACGACGAGAACGGCGTGATCGGGGTGATCCGGGCCGTGGTGCTCCAGCAGAGCAACCCCAAGCTGCTGCTGAGCTTCGGTCTGCTCGGCGCGCTGTGGTCCGCGTCGGGCTTCATCGGGGCGTTCACCCGGGCCTCCAACGCGATCTACGGGGTGACCGAGGGCCGGCCGGTCTGGAAGCTGCGGCCGTTGCAGATCGGCCTGGCCGCGATCACCCTGGTGCTGCTCGCGGTGGTCGCCCTCGGGTTGATCGTCAGCGGGCCGGTCACCGACGCGGTCGGCGACCTGATCAACGCCGGTGGCCTCGCCCGCACGTTATGGAGCGTGGCGAAGTGGCCGGTGCTCGCCATGATCATGATGGCGTTGCTGTCGCTGCTGTTCTGGATCGCCCCGAACGTCCGCCAGCCCCGGTTCCGCTGGCTCACCCCCGGCGGCGCGGTGGCCCTGGTCTCCTGGGCGGCGGTCTCCTTCGGCTTCGGCTTCTACGTGGCGACCTTCGCCTCGTACAAGTCGACCTACGGCAGCCTGGGCGCGGCCATCGCATTCCTGGTCTGGCTCTACCTGTCCAACTCCGCCCTCATGCTCGGGGTGCAGATCAACGCCGAGGTGCAGCGCGGCCGGCAGTTGCAGGCGGGCGAGAAGGACCCGGAGGATCCCGTGCTGCCACCACGAAAGGCCGCCGACTCCTAAGGTCTGTTGTCCGCCCGGATGTCCGGCCCGGGAGCCGGTTCGTGACACGGTGCCGGTTTACCGGGCGGGGTGCCGGGTAGCGCAGAAGGCATGGAGCGTGGCAACAGCAAGCACGGACCGAGGATCGACGACCAGATGAGCCAGGAGGTCAGCGGCCTCGTGCAGGGGCCGGGGACCGGTGGCTCCCGGGTCGAGGAATCCCGGGTGCCGGAACCGGCCGGCGAGGACCAGCCGGAAACCACCACGGCCCCGGCGGGCGACCTGCGCACCGGCACGCCGCAGGGGATGAGTTCCACCGACGTCGAGCAGCGCAGCCGGCTCGGCCGGTTCATCTCCATGAGCGCGCTGCCCGGCGACCGACTGGTGCTCATCGCCAGCGCCCGGGAGAACGAGGCGCCCGACGACATCGTGGCGGCGCTGGAGCGGCTGCCCGAGGGCACCGAATACCAGACGGTCTCCGAGGTGTGGGCCGCGCTCGGCCACAAGAACGAGACAACGCGCTGGTGAGCAGGATCGTCCCCCGATCCGGCCATCACCAGCGACCAGAGGAGGGTTCCTGATGAGTGGCGTTACCGAACACGTCGAGGTTTCCGTACCCGTTCGCACCGCGTACGACCAGTGGACGCAGTTCGAGGAGTTCCCCCAGTTCATGGAGGGCGTGCAGGAGGTGCGGCAGCTCTCCGAGACGATGACCCACTGGACCGTCGACATCGCCGGCGTGAAGCGCGAGTTCGACGCCGAGATCACCGAGCAGCTGCCCGACGAGCGGGTCGCCTGGCGCTCCACCGGCGGCACCCAGCAGGCCGGCGTGGTGACCTTCCACCGCCTGGACGAGAGCAAGACCCGGGTCACCCTCCAGCTCGAGTTCGAGCCGCACGGGGTGGTCGAGCAGGCCGGCGACAAGCTCGGCATCGTCGACCGTCGGGCCAAGGGCGATCTGGAGCGCTTCAAGACGTTCATCGAGCGGCGCGGTCAGGAGACCGGCGCCTGGCGTGGCTCGGTGGACCGCCCCCAGCCGTGATCCCGCGTACCGACCGAGGATGGCCGCCGGAGTTCCCGGCGGCCATCGCCGTCTCTCGGGCCGGCCGGTACCCGTTTGCGATCATCGCGCCCGGGTACGGCTGAGGTCATGACGGACGACAGGGTGTGGCGCGACGAGGAACGGCTTCCGCTGGAGGAGTTGGAGCGCGCCGTGGCGGGCTCCAGCATCGACGGGCAGGCCGACGACGTGACCGGCAACGACGCCGGTGAGGAGGCCGCCTTCGGGCACGGGCCCGCGGCGGCCGACCGGGGCGGACAGGCCGAGGGCGCGGGGCGGGAGCCGACCGACCCGGAGCGCGCCTACCGCCCGTCGACGACCGGCCGGACCGGACCGGACAACGGATAGTCCGCGTCATCGGGCCGAGCGGTCCGGGACCGGGACGGCGTCCCGGACGCGACCGACCCGGCCACTGAAGGCCCGGACGCGTCAAGACCGGGCCCGGACGCGTCGGAGCCGGGCCCGGCCTGCTCCGGTCCACTTCCGGCGGCGGGCCGGCGGGTGCCCAGCTCGTGGAGCACGATCAGCGCCAGCGCGAGCCCCAGCAGGGCCGAGCCGAGCACCTGCACGGACACGGTGCTGATCAGCACGCCGAGGCCCGTCGGGACGAGCGCCGCGCCCAGACCGGCGGCACCGATCTGCAACCCGATGGCCCGGTCCGCGTGCGCAGCGCCGACCCGGTCGGCGGTGGTGAGGGTGAGCAGCGGAAACACCGGCGCGGCGGCGAACCCGAGTACGACCAGGCCGAGCACTGCCAGCGCTGCCGACCCGGGCACCGCGATCAGTCCCGCACCGACGGCCATGCCGGCGAGGCTGGCCCGCAACACCAACCGGGGCCCGAGCCGTTCGGCCACCACGCCCTGCACCACCCGACCGACGAAGAGACTGCCCCAGTACGCGGAGACGCAGCCGCCCGCCACGGCGGCGCTCAGGCCGCGCCCCTGGGTGAGCAGCAGGAACGCCCAGAGTCCGGCGGACACCTCGATGGCCACGTACAGCGCGAACGCCAGCGTTCCCGACCAGACCGCCGGCAGCCGCAGTGTGGTCAGGATCGGCACCCGGACCGCCGGCGCGGCGTCGGTGGTCCCCACGCCCGGCTCGGGAGCGCGGCGCCGCCACGCGCGGACGGTGAGCGCGAACGCGGTGGCGAGGACGAGTTGGGCGCCGGCCACGATGCCGTACCCCCACCGCCAGGCCAGCCCGGCGCTGAGCGCCGCCGTCATGATCAGTGGACCGATCGCCACCCCGAGGCCGAAGAAGGCGTGCATCCAGTTCATGTGTCGCGGGCCGAAGGCCCCGGCGGCGTACGCGTTGAGCCCGGAGTCGATCGCACCGGAGCCCAGCCCGAGCACCAGCGCGCAACCCACGAGCACGGCCAGCCCGGGGCTCACGGCGTAGCCGGTGAGCGCCAGGCTGGCCAGCAGGGTGCTGCCGGCGAGCAGCGCGCCCACCCCGAGGCGGGCCAGCGTGAACCCGGCCAGCACGCTGGAGGTGAGATAACCGACCGTGCCGGCGGTGAGCAGCAGTCCGACCGCCTCGGTGGGTACGCCGAAGTCCGCGCGGATCGACGGCCAGCCCACGCCGAGCAGGCCGTCGGGCAGGCCGAGGCTGACGAACGCGAGATAGGCCAGCAGGAGCAGCGTGGCGCGGGGCGGCGCGGGCGAGGTGGACACGGGACACCATCCTGCCGCAGCGCACCTTACCGGCGGCGGGAGCCGCCCGTCCGTCGCGACAAGAACTCGTGTCCGGACGGTCGAGAAAGCGGACAGCTCAGTCAGAATCGACCGATCGGAGGACGGCAAACGGGTCAGTTCGCGTAAGAATTTCGGGATGCATCAAGGCTCCGGAATCCTCTCCACGCGTCAGCGCCGCCTCGCCTGGCTCGGCTTCCTGCTCGCCGCGCTGCAGGCGCCCGTGTCGGCCTGGCTCGTCTCGGACGAGTCCTGGCTGTTCAGCCTCTGCGTCGCGCTCATGGTGGCGACCGTGATCATCGCCGACGACGCCGCTCGCCGTCGGCCGGCCAACGCGACCGACTAGCCCTCGCCGGCCGGCCGGGCCTCGTGTCCCGGTCGACCCCGGGTGCGGCGGCGTTCCTTCATCTCCGCCTCGTACAGATGACGCCGCCCGCCCACCAACTCGTCACGGGCCTGCCGGTCCAGCTCGCGGAACAGCGCGTGGTAGCCGTCGTCGAAGTCCTCGACGATCTGGAACGTCCACCGGCCGGCGATCACGTTGCGGCCGAGCAGTTCAGCGTCGATCCGTTCGGCGATGTGGGGATGTCCGGCGGCGCGGAACTGCTCCACCGCGTCGTCGAGCATCAGGTCGGCGTGCCCGATCAGCTGGTGCAGCGAGTACAGGTGGCCACGGGCCCGTTCCACGCACTCCAGCGCCTCGCTGAGCTTGCCCAGCGCCGCAACCGTCTCGTCGCTCACCCCTGCCGGCCGCCGGTGCCGCTCGTCCGGCCCGTCCGTCGGGTTCCCCATTGGTGCCTCCACGCTGTCCGCCACCTGACCCGGCGCCGCCCGCGCTCTGTGCCGCGCTGCGCCGTCCCTCTCCTGCTGCCCCGTCTGTGCCGGATCGACCCCCGCGGCCAGCACCGACTCGTCCGGTGGCACAGCCGACACCCGCCGAGCGGCCGAGGCCGACCCGGTGACCGGTCGGTTAGCCTCGGTCACCATGCGTGTGTCGTTCAACCGGGTCGCCTCCCGGACCGCCGTCGATTCGGCGCGGTCCTCCCTGGCCGCCCTCACCGTCTCCGTGGGCACCGCCGGTCTCGCCGCCGCCGCCGCGCGTCCCGGACTGCTGGCGCTTGTCGACCAGCACGCCGCCGCCGTGCGGGACAGCCTGGACGGCGACCGGCGGCCGTTGACCGCCGCGACGCTCGCCGGCTATGCCGAGGGGGTACGCGAGGCCGCCCTGGAGCACGGGTGGACGCCGCCGCGGGGTCCGGTGGACTGGAGCGAGCCGGAGTGGCCGCTCACCCGGCTCGTCGCCGTCTGCGCGCTGGCCCGTTCGCTCGACCGTTCCTGACCGGCCCCGGTCACCCGTACGACACCGGGACGCGGGAAGGACGCCCGCGTGACGCGGACGCCCTCCCCCTCACGATCGCCCCGCTACGGGCGGTACTGCTGGGTCTCGTCGGCCGCACCGGACTGGTACGTGCCGCGCCCACCGGACATCGTCGACTGCTCGTCGACCCGGGGCATGGCCTGGGTCCGGTCGCCGCCACGGTCGGCCATCTGCCGCTCCATGTCGCCGCGCCCGGCCGTGTTGGCCCGCCGGTGCTCCTGCACCGCCCGGGCTTCCTGGGCGGCCCGGTCGAGCCAGCCGTCCCAGCGGTTCTGCATCGGCTTCACCAGACCACCGCCGACGCCGACGATCAGGATGCCGGCGACAGTGGCGAGCACCGCGATCAGCACCGGAGTGGTGACCGTGGTGGCGATACCCACCTGGTTCAGCGCGGCGATCACGCCGAGCGCGATGATGAAGATCGCCGTCAGGTCGGCCAGAACCTTGCCGTACGAGAGCCCGCCCAGCGCCCCGGTGACCAGATCACGGGCGGCGTTGGCGATCGCGGCCGCGATCACGACGATGACGATCGCGATGAACGCGCGCGGCAGCCAGGCCACCACACCGCTGATCAGGTCACTGATCGCGTTGGGTCCCCAGACTCCGAAGGCGAACTGCAGGGTGAACAGCAGGACGGCGTAGTACGCCAACCTGGCCAGGATGTCGCTGGCGTCGTACTTCGTTCTCTCCAGTGCCCGTTTGATGCCTCCGCGTTCGACGGCCTCGTCGAAGCGCACCCGTTCCAGCACCGCATCCACGATCTTGAGGACCGCTCTGGCGATGAGCCAGCCGACCACGAGGATGACGATGAAGGCCACTGCCTTCGGGATGAAGAGCAGCACCGACCTCCAGGTGTCGGCGATGGCATCGCCGATGTCGGCCTGCCGAACCGCGAGGGTTTTCAGCATGATGTCCCTCCTGTCGCATGGACTGCGCCGGGCGCATACCCGGCCACCGGTGCGGCAGTCCGCGCAGCTCGCTGCCATTTTTCCGACAAGTCGCCAGACAGGGGCCCTGACCTGCCCTAACAGTCACTCCGCCAGGGTCGGCCGCGACCCGCGCACATGATCGGATGCGGCTGACCGACGGCCGGCTAGGCTGCGAACATGCCAGGAACGGTCGGGCGAGTCCCCACGCCAGCAATTCCGGTCCCCGGCGCATCCACCGGGCCCGGTGCGGCCGCCGTGCTCGCCCATGACTGGTCCGCCACCGCCCTCGGCCCGCGCGAGAGCTGGGATCCGGCGGTCCGGGCCGTGGTCGAGCTGGTCCTCGCCTCGCCGATGCCGATGGCACTGGCGTACGGCGACGACCTCGTCCTGCTCTACAACGACGGCTACGCCGAGTTGTTGGGGAGCAAACACCCCGCCGCCCTCGGTCGACCGGCCGCCGAGGTGTACGCGGAGGTCTGGACGCTGCCCGGCTTCGGTGACGTGATCGAGCGCGCCTACCGGCAGGGTGTGCCCTTTCTGGAGAAGGAGTCCACGCTCCCCCTGATCCGGGACACCTCCGGGGTGGTCGAGCAGGTGGTCTTCACCAGAGGTCACTCGGCCGTACGCGACAGCGCCGGGCAGATCGTGGGAACCCTGACGGTGGCCGCCGAAACCACCCACGCGACCGAGCAGTTGCAGAGTCTCAGCGAGGTCGCCGCCGCGCTCGCCGGCACCCTCACCCTCGACGACGTGGCCCGGGTCGCGCTGCGCCACACCATCACCACGTTCGACGCCGACCGGGTCGCCTTCGTGGTGGACGAGGGTGGCGGTGGCTGGCGGATGGTGCGCCGGGTCCGCGGTGAGCTGATGGACGAGGCCGACGAGCGTCTGCCGCCGCTGTGGCGGCGGACGCCTGCGGACTGGCTGGGCCCGGTCGCAACCGCGGCCCGCTCGGGCGAGTCGTCGTTCACGCACGACGGGCAGCCGCTGCGTGACACCGCGGTGGACCGCCACGATCAGAAGATCCGCTCGATGGCCGTGCTGCCGCTGGGCACGTCGGTGATCCGGGGTGGGTTGACGGTCGGCTACCAGGTGCCGCACTCGTGGTCGGCGGCCGAGAGGGCGCTGCTGGCGGCCTCGGCGGAGCTGATCGGGCAGGCGGCGGAGCGGGCCCGGCGGTTCGAGACCCAGCACGGCACCGCCCAGTTGCTGCAGCGCAGCATGCTGCCGGAGCACCTTCCCGACCTGCCCCGGCTGCGGATCGCGGCCCGCTACGACCCGGGGGTGGACGGCAACGCGGCCGGCGGTGATTTCTACGACGCGTTCCTGCTGCCCACCGGCGCGCTCGGTGTGGTGCTGGGCGACGTCGCCGGGCACGACGTGCAGGCCGCGGCGCGGATGGGTCAGGTGCGGGCGGCGTTGCGGGCGTTAGCCCTGGCCGATCCCGCGCCGGACGCGGTGCTGGCCGGGCTGGACCGGCTGGTGACCAGCCTCGGTGTGGAGGCCGGCACCCATGAGCTGTTCGTGACTGTGGCGTTCGGGGTCATCGACGCCGAGCGCCGGGAGCTGACCCTGGCCAGCGCCGGTCATCCCGCTCCGCTGATCCGCCGCTGCGACCCGGACGGCCGGTCGCACGCCGAGTACGTGGACCTGCCGGCCGGTCCCCCGCTGGGGTTGGGTGGGCGCCCGGGCACCGTCACCGTCGCGTTCCCTCCCGGCGACACCCTGCTGTTGTTCAGCGACGGCGTGGTGGAGCGCCGCCGGCAGAGCCTCACGGCCGGGCTGGACACCCTCGGCGACGCCGTGGCCAAGGCCGGCACCAGTGACCCTCGCGCCCTCTGCGCGGTGGCCACCGCCGCCGTGTCCGGCGGCACGGAGGACGACGTGGCCGTGCTGGCGGTCGAGCACGCGCTCAAGCCGAGCCGGTCGGCGGCGATGGAGGTGCCGGCCGAGCCGACCGCGCCCAGCCGGGTCCGGCACTGGATGACCGGCCAGCTCACCGAGTGGCAGGTGCCCGAGTCGGTGATCGGCGCGGCGGTGCTGTGCACCAGCGAACTGACCACCAACGCGCTGCTGCACGCCGGCACGGCCGCCCGCGTGGAGATCGACCTCAGTCCGGAGCGGCTGTTGGTCTCGGTCGCCGATTCCGGCACCCGCGGCACCGTGACCCGGGCCCGCACCGACACGTTGAGCAGTCGCGGTCGCGGGTTGGGCCTGATCGAGGAGCTGAGTGACGCCTGGGGCACCGACCCGTCGGTGCGCGGGTCCACTGTCTGGTTCGAGATCCTCGTCCCGCCGGCCGAGCCGCGCTGAGTCCGGCCGGCGTCGGCGCTCCCGGACGAATCAGCCGACCGCCGAACGGGTAGGAGTGCGCCCATGGCCACCGAACAACCCCACGGGGTGCTCTTCGACATCGACGGGACGCTCGTCGACACCACCTACCTGCACACCGTGAGCTGGTGGGAGGCGCTGCGCCAGGCCGACCACCCGGTCCCGATGGCGACCGTGCACCGCTCGATCGGCATGGGCTCGGACAAGCTGCTGGACCACCTGCTCGGCCCCGAACGCGACCGCGACGACGACCCCAAGCTGCGCGAGGCGCACAACACCCTGTACACCGAGTACTGGGAGCGGCTGACGCCGCTGCCCGGTGCGGCGGACCTGCTGCGGGCGTGCGCCGAGCGGGGGCTGCGGGTGGTGCTCGCCACCTCCGCCGCGGAGCACGAGGTGGGTGCGCTGCGTCGGGCCCTGAACGCCGACGACGTGGTGGACACCGTCACCTCCTCGGCGGACGCGCAGGAGAGCAAGCCGGCACCGGACATTCTCGAGGCGGCGCTGGAGCAGTCCGGGCTGACCGCCGAGCGCGTCGTCTTCGTCGGCGACTCGGTCTGGGACGTCGCCGCGGCCGGCAAGCTCAACATTCCCTGCGTCGGGTTGACCTGCGGCGGCACCAGCCGTGGGGAACTCGCCGGCGCCGGCGCGGTGGCGGTGTACGACGACCCGGCCGCGCTGTTGGCCGAGCTGGCGGATTCCCCGCTCACCCGGCCGAGGTGAGACTCACTCCGGTTCACCGCTGCGCACGCGCATAGCCGCACATCGTGCGGGGCATGGTCTGTGGCCACCTGCCCGCACCGCGCGGGTGCGGCGAAAGGGTGGTGTCCGTGGAACCGGTAGATGTCGCGTTCGCGCTGGTGGGCCTGGGCGCGCTGCTCGCGGGCATCCTGCCCCGGGTGTTGGAGCACCGTCCACTGTCCATGCCGATCGCGTTCCTCGCCCTCGGCATGCTGGTCTTCCTTTTGCCGGTCGGGCTGCCGACACCGGATCCGCTGGCCCACCCCGAGCTGACCACCCACCTGACCGAGATCGGGGTGATCGTCGCCCTGATGGGCGCCGGGTTGAAGATCGACCGGCCGTTGAGCTGGTCCCGGTGGTCCTCCACGTGGCGTCTGCTGGTCATCGCGATGCCGTTGTGCATCGCGGCGGTGGCGCTGCTCGGGTGGTGGTGGGCCGGCCTGGTGCCGGCGGCGGCGCTGCTGCTGGGCGCCGCGCTGGCGCCTACCGATCCGGTGCTCGCCGCCGACGTGCAGGTCGGCGAGCCGACCGATGTGGAGGACTCCGAGGACGAGGTCCGTTTCGCTCTGACCTCGGAGGCGGGCCTCAACGACGGGCTGGCGTTCCCGTTCGTCTACGCGGCCATCGCGATCTCCTCGACCAGCCTCGCCCCGCGGGAGTGGATGGCCGAGTGGTTCACCGTCGACGTGCTCTGGAAGGTGGGCGTCGGCGTGGGCGGCGGCCTGCTCATCGGCTGGCTGCTCGGCAAGCTGTTCTTCCGGGCCCCCAGCGAGCTGCGGCTGGCCCGGCACGCGGAGGGGTTCCTGGCGCTGGCCGCCACCTTCCTGGCGTACGGGCTGGTGGAGGTTGCCGGCGGGTACGGCTTCCTGGCGGTGTTCGTGGCCGCGCGGGCCATCCGGGCCGCCGAGCGGACCCACGAGTTCCACTCGGTGCTGCACGACTTCGCCGAGCAGGTCGAGCGGTTGCTCACCCTGGTGTTGCTGCTGCTGCTCGGCGGCGCGATCGTGGGCGGTCTGCTCGCCCCGCTGACCTGGCCGGCGGCGGCCGTGGGGCTGGCGCTGGTCTTCCTGATCCGGCCGGCTGTCGGCTGGTTGTCGCTGCGCGGCGCACCGGGCCGGCCAGCGGAGCACTGGGTGATCTCGCTGTTCGGCATCCGCGGGGTGGGCTCGTTCTACTACCTGGCGTACGCCACCACGAAGGCGGACTTTCCGCAGGCGGAGCTGTTGTGGGCGACGGTCGGGCTGGTGGTGCTCGTCTCGGTGGTGGTGCACGGCGTCGCGGCGACCCCGGTCATGCAGTTGCTGGACCGCGAGGGCGAGCGGACGAAGGACCCGTCCGAACGCGAGGCCCAGCCGGTCGCCGCCGCCGGGCACGGCTGAGCGCCGGGCAGCGGCGCTCAGCCGAGGCGGTCGGCCAGCGCGCGGCCGAGGTCGCGGCCGGAGCGCCAGGCGCTCTGCACGCGGGGCTTGCCGAACGCGTCGCCGGCCAGGCCGATCCCGTCGGCGTCCAGGTGGTGGGTGTTCCCGGTGCCGTCGCCGGCGGGCTTGGCGTACGTCCAGCGGTGCACGTGCACGTCGGTGGCCTCTGCGGCCAGCCCCAGCACGTCCCGGACGGCCTGTTCGATAGCCGGTCCGGCGCCGGAGGGTTGGGCCAGGTGGCCGGCGGCGAACTCCGGCACGGTGTGCGCCACCAGCACCGGCGCGTCGTCACCGCGCCGGTCCCCGTCGTCGCAGATGAGCGAGAGCACCGGGTGGTCGTTGACGAACGCGCCGTGAAAGTGCGGCCAGCGTCGGGACGGGAAACGCAGCACCGCGGCCAGGGTCGGCGACCAGGTCTGCGCCTGCACGACCCGGGTGGCGTCGGCCAGGGCGGGATCGAGCAGCAGGGCGGCCTGCGGTCCGGGCATGGCCAGGGCGACCGCCGCGTACGGCTCGCCGTCGACGGTCGGACCGGGCTCCACGGCCAGCACCAGCCGGTCGACGGTCACCGGCACCGCGCCGGCCAGGTGTTCGACGAGCGACCGCAGCCCGCGTGGCGCGGCGTAGCGCAGCGGACCGGGCGCGTCGTGGCGGCCGTTCGTGTCGTACGACCAGAAGGTGTCGGTCCACTCCCGGACCAGACCGGCGGCACGCCACTCGTCGACCACGACGGCGAAGTCCGGGTCGCTGACGGTGAAGTACGCGGCGCCGATGTCGGCGGGGCGGCCGTCGAAGCGTTTGCTGGCCATCCGGCCGCCGCGGACGTGTCCCCGTTCCCGGACCTGCACCGGCACCCCGGCCCGGGTCAGCTCCACCGCGCAGGCCACTCCGGCGATGCCCGCCCCGACCACCACCACGCCCGAGGAGTTCACGCTCATCCGGTGATCCTAGGCGCCGACTGTCGCGGTGGACGGGCATGAACCGGCGGTGATCGGGGTACTGGCACACCTGTTCGAAGAAAGGGTGATGATGATGACGGACCGCAGCAACGACCAGGCCGACCCGCGCGGCGCGATCAAGGACCCGGACGAGTGGGTCACCGGCGACGAGCCACCCACGGCGGCCCAGGAGTCGTACCTGGCCACGCTGGCCCGGGAGGCGGACGCGACGCTGCCGGACGACCTGACCAAGGCCGAGGCGTCCAAGCGGATCGACGAGCTGCAGGCCGAGACGGGTCGCGGCCAGTAGCTCGCCGCTCAGGGGCGGGGCAGGGTGTGCAGCCGGACCCGCGTCAGGCGGGCTCCGGTTGTCTCGGCCTCCAGATAGGTGGCGTGCGGCTGGGATCGGCGGTCGGTGGGCGACCCGGGGTTGAGCAGGCGCAACCCGTTGGGTGCCACGGTGTCCCAGGGAATGTGCGAGTGCCCGAAGACCAGCAGGTCGACGTCGGGAAAGCGGGCCGCGCACCGCTGTTCCCGGCCGGTGCGGGGGCCGGTCTCGTGCACCACGGCGACCCGTAGCCCGTCGAGGTCGGCGCGGGCCACCTCCGGCAGCCGGGCGCGCAGCGCGGGGCCGTCGTTGTTGCCGTACACGCCGACGAGTCGCCGCGCCCGGGCGGTCATGGCGTCCAGCAGCGACTCGTCGACCCAGTCGCCGGCGTGCAGCACCACGTCCGCCGCCTCGATCGCCGTCCACAGCGGCCCCGGGAGGTCCCGGGCCCGCTTGGGCAGATGCGTGTCCGCCGTGAGCACCAGCCTCATGCCGGCATCATCCCCCGTGCGGGCGCCGTCCACCCGGGGACGCTCACGGGGGCGGTCAGCTCCCGGCCGTTCAGCGCGACGTGGGTGTGAAGTACCCGGCCGGCATGCCACGCCGGCGCAGCGCCGGGTTCTGCTCGACGTCACTGAGCACACCTGCGGCGTTGATCAGGCCGATGTGCGAGAACGCCTGGGGAAAGTTGCCCAACTGTTCCCCGGTCGACGGGTCGATCTGCTCGGCGAACAGTCCCAGGTCGTTGAGCCGCCCGGCCAGCGCGTCGAACAACTCGTGCGCCCGGTCCCGCTCACCGGCCAGCGCCAGGCAGCACACCAGCCAGAACGAGCAGATGAGGAACCCCGCCGGGTCGCCGTTCCAGCGCCGCAGCAGGCCGTCGTGCGACAACTGCTCCTCCACCGCGCGGATCGTCGAGCGCATCCGCTCATCGTCGGCCGGGAGGAAACCCACCAGCGGCATCACCAGCACCGACGCGTCCAGGTCGTCGGATTCGAAACTCCCGGTGTACGCCCCGAGCCGGTCGTTCCACCCCCGGTGCAGCACCTCCGCGCGCACCTCGTCGCGGGCGGCCGCCCAGCGGGCCACGTCCGGCGGCTCACCGAGCCGTGCGCCGAAGCGGACCGCCCGGTCCAGGGCCGACCAGCACTGCACCTTCGAGGACACGTGGTGGCGTTCGATCCCGCGCTCCTCCCACATCCCCGCGTCCGGCAGCTTCCAGTCCCGCTCCGCCTTGTCGGCCAGCGACCGGAGCAGGTGGTAGACGTCGGGTTCCAACGGCTCCAGCCGGTCGCGCATCAGCCAGGCCGCGTCCAACGCCTCACCGAAGATGTCGGTCTGCCGCTGCCGCCACGCGTCGTTGCCGATCATCACCGGCGGGCTGTCCCGGTAGCCGGCGAGCTGATCGAGGCGGTGCTCGGTGAGGTCCCGCTCCCCCAGCACCCCGTACATGATGGGCACCGGCTCCTCGTCGATCCGGCCCATGGCGCGGCCCAACCAGGCGAACTGCCGCTGCACCTCGTCGTAACACGCCGTCCGCCACAGCGCCCGCAGTGTCAGGCTGAAGTCGCGCACCCACACGTAGCGGTAGTCGTAGTTCCGGTCCCCGCCGAGCTTCTCCGGCAGCGACGTGGTCACCGACGCCACCACCGCGCCGCTGGGCCGGTACGTCATGCCCTGCACCACCAACGCGCTGCGCCGCACGTGCTCGGCGTAGATCCCGTTGTACTCGTGCTGCCGGACCCAGGAGCGCCATCCTTCGGCCGTGTCGGCGATGGTCCGGTCGGCCGCGGGCACCTGGGGCTGCGGCGCGTCGTAGGTCGGGGCGTACCCGAGGGTGAAGTTGTGGATCGTGCCGGGGCGGACGGTGAACGTCCCGGAGGCCTCACCGTCCCCGCAGGTCAGCCGCAGATCGGTGACCAGGACGAGCCGGCTCGCCCCGCCGACGGCCTCCAGGGCGCCGTCGCGCTCGACGAGGAACGGCGTGGTCCGGCCGTACTCGAATCGGGGTCGGTAGTGCACCCGCATCGGCACCTCGCCGGAGAGGCCCCGCACACTGCGGACCAGCACCTGCGGCGAGCGCAGACCGATGTCGTGCTCGCGCGCCCCGGGCTCCAGGGCGAGCGCGTCGCTCAGCTCCACCTCGCCCTGCGCGGTACGAAAGACGGTCCGCAGCACGAGGGTGCCGTCGAGGTAGCAGCGTTCGACGGTGAAGTCGGCCTCCGGACGGATCGACCAGTGTCCGGCGTGCTCGCCGATCAGCCGCGCGAACACCGACGGCGCGTCGAACCGGCCCGGGCACCACCAGTTCACCGAGCCCGAGCGGTCCACCAACGCGGCCGTGCGGCCGTCGGCGAGGAACCCGTGGTCGCTGATCTGTCCGCTCTGCACCCGCCTGCCTACCCGGACCGTTCCCGCACATGCCTCACCGGCGACACGGGCCCCACTCCGGCGGCGGGTGTTACCGCCCGGCGCTGGCGGGAACGCGGTCGGCTGACGAGGGAGGATGCTCATGACCTCAGCTTCGGGGCCGGCCGCCGCGTGGCGGCCCGGCGCACACAGTGGTGACGTGCTTCCGTCCGGCCCGGCAGGCCGCCTGTCGGCACCGGCCGGGGACGGGCACGGGCCGCAGGGCGGCCCGCCCACCGTGACGATCGGTTCGTATCCGGACTATCCGTCCGCCCAGAAGGTGGTCGACTACCTGGCCGACAACCGCTTCCCGGTGGAGCACAGCGCCATCGTCGGCACGAACCTCACGCTGGTGGAGACGGTGCTCGGGCGGATGACCACCGGTCGCGCGGCGCTGCTCGGCGCCGGCACCGGCGCCTGGTTCGGACTCTTCATCGGCCTGCTGTTCGGCATCTTCACCGTCGGCAACTGGCTGGCGGTGATCCTGGTCGGCCTGGTCATCGGCGCGATCTGGGGCGCCGTGTTCGGCGCCGTGGCGCACGCGATGACCGGCGGGCAGCGCGACTTCACCTCGGCCAGCTCACTGCGCGCCGGCCAGTACGCGGTGACCGTCGACGCACAGCTCGCCGATCAGGCCCGGCAACTGCTGGGCCGGATGCAGGTGCCCGGCTCGACGCCGGCGAACACCCGCTGACGCATCGGCACGACCGGCCGTTCCCGGCAGTTCGCCGGGGCGGCCGGTCAGTCGTGGTACGCCAGCTCGCCGGCCCGCAGTGGCACGTCGACGCGGTTCTCCGGCGGGGCGAGCGGGCAGGCCCAGCGGTCGTCGTACGCGCAGCTGGGGTTGTAGAGGTAGTTGGCGTCCAGCCGGACCCGGTCGCCGGGCAGCAGCTCGACGCCCCGGCCGAAGGTGCCCTTCACCGTGTCGGTGAGGTACCGCCCTCCGCCGTAGGTCTCCTGGCCGCAGGTGCCGTCGCGCAGCGGCACGAAGAGCCCACCCCCGTACGCCTCGATCCACCACAGCGTGAGCGGCCCCCACGGCGTCTCGGCAACCGCCACCCGCCGGTACGCGACGACCCCGTCCGGGCCGCCGGTGTCCACCCGCAGCTCGCCGCTGGCCGGCCGAAGGGGCGCTTCCACCACGGCCTCCGGGTTCGGTGCGAAGTAGCGCACACCGGTGAAGCCCTGCCGCTCGGCCGGCGGGATCGGGCTCTGCGGGTGGGTGGCGAAGAGCTCGTCGCGGCCGGCGCGGAAGCCGGCGAGGTCGACGTCGGACAGGTACAGCCGGGCCACCCGCTCCCGCCAGTCGGCCAGTTCCAGATCGGTCAGCATGCGGCGGACTCCTGATCGAGGGACAGCTCCCCGGACCGCAGGGGCCTGCCGCACGCCTGGCAGCGGACCTCGGCGACGAACACCTCACCGCACACGTCGTGGATGAAGTCGACCTTGGGCACCTCGGCGTCGCTGTAGGTGTCGCCCCAGCGCTTGAGCACGAGGATGACCTGCCCGAGGTCCTTGCCCTTCTGGGTGAGCTCGTACCCCGCGACCTTGCCGTCCTCGGTCGATCGCGCCTGCAGGATGCCGGTTTCGGCGAGCTTTCGCAGCCGGGCGGCGAGCACGTCCCGGGGTGCGCCGACCGCCCGGAGGATCTCCGTGTACCGGGAGGCCCCGAAGGCGAGCGCCCGCACGATGTGCAGCGACCACCTGTCGTTGACCGCGTCGAGCGCCACAGCGAGCGTGTCCCGAGCCGGTTTGGAATTCAAACCGGTGGTGCTACGGTTCGTCTGGTTGGACATTCAAACCACACTACCCGAGGAAGCACCCATGACGTCGCCACCCGAACCACGTACCGAGCGGGAAACGCCAGTCGTCACCCACCGCCGAGCCTGGCTCTCCCTCGTGCTCACCGGGCTGATCATCGGTACGGCCTTCATCGCCGTCTACGTCGGGCTGCAACGCGGTCCCGAGCCGCGCCACCTGCCGATCGCGGTGGTCGGCGAGCAGCTGGCCACCACCGCGCACGCCGGGTTCGGCGACGCCGTCGCCGTCACCCCGGTGAGCACCGTCGAGGACGGAACGGCCCTGGTCCGCGACGGCGACGCCGTCGCGGTGCTCGGCGCGACCGCCCCCGGCAGGCTGACGCTCGACTACGCCGGCGCGAGCGGATTCAGTGAGAGCGGCGCGGCCCGGCAACTCGTCGCGGGTCTCGCCCGGCAGGCCGGCGCGACAGTCCAGGAGAACGACATCGTGCCGCTGGCGAGCTACGACAGCCGGGGGCTGTCCGCCTTCTACGTGGTGTTCGGGGTCACCCTGTCGTCGTTCGTCCTCGCGCAGGGGCTCACCGCGGCCACCGCGAAGGTGCGCCTGCGTCACCGGCTCTACGCCATGGGCGGATTCGCCGTAGCGATCGGCGTGATCGCGGCGACGGTCGCGGGCCCGGTCTACGGGTCGCTGACGGCGCCGTTCCCGCTGCTCGCCCTGTCGCTCATCCTGTTGTCGGCCGCCAGCGCCTTCACGACCAAGGCTCTCGGGGCCTGGCTCGGCCCGATCGGGATCGCGCTTGCGGTGCTCACCCTCACCACCATCGGCAACGCGACGAGCGGAGCGACGATCGGGATCGACCTGCTGCCGGGATGGGCGCAGTCGATCTCGGCGAAGCTCCCCCCGGGCGCGGCAGTGCGGGCGGTCAACAACTTCGGTTACTTCAACGGCTCGCACACGCTGGTGCCCCTGGCCGTCCTCGCCACCTGGTTCCTGGCCGGCCTGGGCTTCGTCCTGCTCCGACAGCGGACCGCGCAGCGACGCCCGCTGGCGTCCCGTGCGGACGCGCCCGCGACACCCTGATCCGGCTGAAGACGATCGGGTGGGCGGACGACGTGCGCCCACCCGATCGTCATCCCCGCGGCCAGTTGCTCAGGACGGCGTCGAGGGCGTCGAGGGCGCGAGCCCAGGACTCGTCCGTCGAGCGCGGGGTGTGGCGGAACCCGCCGGTCCGCTCCAGGCTCACGAAGCCGTGGAACGTGCTGTGCATCATCCGGACGGCGTCGGTCTGGTCCGGCTCGGAGAGCCGGTAGCCGCGCAGGATCGCCCGGGTCATCTCGGCGTGCCGGACGCCCGCGCTCGCGGCGGCCGTCTCGGGGTCGAGGTCGATCTGCATCGCGGCGTAGCGACCCGGGTGCCGCGTCGCGTAGTCCCGGTACGCGTTGGCGAAGGCGACCAGCGCGTCCTTGCCGGCCCGGCCGGCGAGCGCGTCGGCGACCCGGTCGGCCAGCTCGGCGAGTGCCAGCAGCGCGATCCTGACCCGCAGGTCGTGTGCGCTCCTGATGTGGAAGTACAGGCTCGCGTCCTTCACGCCGAAGTGCCGCGCGAGCGCGGCGACTGTCACGTTCTCGACGCCCACCTCGTCGGCCAGGTCGGCCGCCGCCAGGGCCAGCCGCTCGACGGTCACTCCGGCACGTGCCACGCACCACACCCCAAAACTAGTCTCGTTAATCGCTTGCCTAGGAGAGCTAGGCTACTACCTATGTTAGCCCTCACCGAATCCGCCATCCGCGCCTCCTTCGTCAACTGCACTCAGGGCGAGGCGAAGCGGCTGGCCATACCGAACGATCTTGAAATGCGCCCCTGGGACGACCTGGACTTCCTCGGCTGGCGGGACGTCGCCGCGCCGCAGCGGGCCTACCTGATCGCCGAGGCCGACGAGGGCCTCGTCGGGGTCGCGCTGCGGGTGGCACCCCAGCAGGCCGGGCGGGTCCGGCGCAGCATGTGTTCCTTCTGCCTGACCACCCACACCGGCGACGGCGTGTCGTTGATGACGGCCCGCAAGGCCGGCCGGGACGGCCGGCAGGGCAACTCCGTGGGCGCGTACGTCTGCTCCGACCTGGCCTGCTCGCTCTACCTGCGCGGCAAGAAGAGGGACGCCGGGCGGCGGATCGAAGAGACCATCACCCTGGCCGAGAAGATCGACCGCACCACCGGTCACCTCACGGCGTTCCTGCGCCGGGTCACCGAGTGACGGCCGGCCGGCCCGCCTGCCTGCCTGCCTGAGCCGGTTGGCTCGGCCGGCCTGCCTGAGCGGGTTGGCTCGGCCGGCCGGTCCCGAGCCGGGGCCGCCCGGGTGGGTGCGCTCCTGTCGAGCTGCCCCATATCTGGGCCGGCCGTCGAAGACGCCGCCGCACAGCCCCGCCCGGAGATGCCCGCCCCATGTCTGGGGCAGCTCGACAGGCAGCGAGGTGAAGGTGCCAACCCCCTGACCCCGGCCGCCGCCCGACCTGGGCCGCTTTCCGACGGGCGTCGGCCGGCTAGCGGTCGGTGGCCAGGCGGGCGTGCAGGTGCTCGTCGTAGCGGCGGCCGTCGCCGTACTGGTACGACTCGCGCAGCGTCCCCTCGGCGAGATAGCCGGCCCGCTCGGCGACCCGGCAGGACGCCGCGTTGGCCACCGCGTGGCACAGCTCGACCCGGTGCAGCCGAAGGTCGTCGAACGCCCACTCGGTGAGCCGGACGACGGCTCGCGTCGCCACCTGACGCCCGCGCGCCGCCGGCATCGTCCAGTAGCCGATGGAGGCGTCGCCGTGGTGGATGTGGTGCAGCGACACCGAGCCGAGCAGCTGGCCGTCGGCGGCGTCGGTCACCGCCATGGAGGCGTGGTCGCCGCCGGACCAGTCGGCCCGGCGACGCACCCAGAGCAGGGCGGCGTGGTCGTCGACCGGGCCGCCGCCCTGCGGGTTCCACTGGGCGATGTCGGGGTCGCGCAGGGCGTCGCGCACCGCCGGGGCGTCCGCCTCCCGCCACGGGCGCAGCAACAGGTCGGCGGCGGCGAGTTCCACGTGTTCCACGAGGCCGGAGTCTGGCACAGACCGCCCCGGCACCGCCGCCCGGTTGACCCACGCTTTGTTCAAAACTGCACCAAGCGCGCCACCAACCGGACAGACGTGACGCAGGCAACGCTCAACAGCACTAGTTAAATTTTGAACTAGTGCTACCGTGGTGGACGTGACAGAGAGCCTGGACAGCACCCGAGCGGCCGCCTGGCGTGCCTACATCGAGGCCAGCCAGCGCCTGTTCACCCAGCTGGAAGACGACCTGCGCACCGACAGCGACCTCACCTTCGCCGACTACCACGTGCTGGTCCTGCTCTCCGAGGCACCGGGGCAACGACTGCGGATGGGCGAGCTGGCCGGCCGGCTGGTCTTCTCCCCCAGCCGCCTGACGTACCAGATCTCCTCGATGCAACGGCGCGGCCTGGTCAGCAAGGAGGCCTGCCCGGACGACCGGCGCGGCAGCGAAGCCGTCCTCACCGCCGCCGGGCTGCTCACCCTGTCCGAAGCCGCACCCCACCACCTGGCGTCGGTGCGTACCCACCTGATGGATGACCTCGACGACGCCGAGGTCGCCTGCCTCACCCGGGTCTTCGACCGGCTCGGCCGCCGCCTGCGGGCGACCCGGACCACGTCGAGCACCCACGCCACACGTTAAGGAGCCCCCCGATGCCCGCGATCACCGTTGACAACGTCCTCGTCCTGCCCCGCCTGCCCCAGCTCGACGAGACCACCAGCTTCCGCAAGGTCCGCACGGTGACCACCGCGCCCAGCGGCTTCGAGGGCGAGGGCTTCCCGGTCCGCCGGGCCTTCGCCGGGGTGTCGACGACCGACCTGGACCCGTTCATCCACCTCGACCAGATGGGCGAGGTGGACTACGCGCCGGGCGAGCCCAAGGGCACCCCGTGGCACCCGCACCGCGGCTTCGAGACCGTCACCTACATCATCGACGGCGTCTTCGACCACCAGGACTCGCAGGGCGGCGGCGGCACCATCACCGACGGCGACACCCAGTGGATGACGGCCGGCAGCGGCCTGCTGCACATCGAGGCGCCGCCGGAGCACCTGGTGCTCAGCGGCGGGCTCTTCCACGGCACGCAGCTCTGGGTCAACCTGCCCCGCGCGGCGAAGATGAACCCGCCCCGCTACCAGGACATCCGGGGCCGGGAGTCGGCCCTGCTCACCACGCCCGACGGCGGCGCGCTGATCCGGGTCATCGCCGGTGAGGTGGCCGGGCACCGCGGCCCGGGGTCGACGTTCACGCCGATCACCATCACCCACGTCACCGTGCAGCCGGGCGCGCAGGTCGACCTGCCCTGGAACCCCGACTTCAACGCGCTGGTGTACGTGCTCGGCGGGCGCGGCACCGTCGGCGTCGAGCGCCGGCCGGTCCGCACCGGCCAGCTCGCGGTGCACGGTCCGGGCGACGCGCTGCGCATCAGCGCGGACCCCACGCAGGACAGCAACACGCCGGCGCTGGACCTCTACATCATGGGTGGTCAGCCCATCCGGGAGCCGGTGGCACAGTACGGCCCGTTCGTGATGAACACCCGCGACGAGCTGCTCCAGGCGTTCGAGGACTTCAAGGCCGGCCGGCTCGGCGTCATCCCCACCGAGCGGGTGCCGCACACCGACGGCCAGGGCCCGCGTCCCTGACCCGGACCGACCGCTGAAACCGGCGCCTGCGCCCCGTCTCCCCGGGGCGCCGGCGCCGCCTCACGAGACCGCGAAAATCCCCGCGACGCCCAGAATCACCATCAGCAACACCGCTACCAGCGCACCCCGTTCGCTCTCCACCGCCGGCTCGCGGTACTCGGTCACGGGGTTCGTCGTCTCGCGGGGCATGGTGTGGCCTCCTCGGCTGTTGTCACGTGCTCGCGTTGGGCGTCATCCAGGTCACCGGTCGGTCGGCCTGGCATGCGGACCCGCGTCGGGGGTCCTACCGTGAGGACGTTGTCGACCTCCGGGGGGCTGGACGTGCCGTTACAGGACTGGTTCCTCACCGCACAGGAACGCGCCAACCCGGTCTCTGGGTTACCCGTCTGGACCAGGGGAAACCTCGCCGAGCCGTTGATTCACGGCGCGGCGTACTTCGACCGGCTGGTCGAGGAGGTGGAGGCGCTGACCGCCGGTGACCACCTCTTCTTCACCGACTGGCGGGGCGACCCGGACCAGCGGTTGCGCCCCGACGGCCCCACCGTGGCCCAGCTCTTCGCCCAGGCCGCGCAGCGCGGCGTGGTGGTCAAGGGGCTGATCTGGCGCTCACACCTCGACGCGATGGCCTACAGCGAGGCGGAGAACCGCAACCTCAGTGAGACGGTCTCCGCAGCCGGCGGCGAGGTGCTGCTCGACCAGCGGGTCCGCCGCGGCGGCTCGCACCACCAGAAGCTGGTGGTGTTGCGGCACCCGAACGCCCCGGAGCGGGACATCGCGTTCGCCGGCGGGATCGACCTGTGCCACAGCCGGCGCGACGACGCCGCGCACGGCGGCGACCCGCAGGCGGTGCAGATGTCCTCCCGGTACGGGTCGAACCCGCCCTGGCACGACGTGCAGCTCGCGGTGCGCGGCCCGGTGGTCGGCGCGCTGGACACCCTGTTCCGGGAGCGCTGGACCGACCCGATGCCGCTGGACTCGGAGAATCCGATGGCGTACGCGCGGGACCGGCTGCGCGGCGCGGACCTGCGGCCGGACCCGCTGCCGGAGCAGCCCGCCGACCCGCCCGAGTGCGGGCCGCACCAGATCCAGGTGCTGCGCACCTACCCCGCCGTCCGGCCGCGCTACTCCTTCGCGCCCGACGGCGAGCGGACGGTGGCCCGGGGCTACACCAAGGCGGTCCACCGCGCGCGACGGCTCATCTACCTGGAGGACCAGTACCTCTGGTCGACCGAGGTGGCCAACCTGTTCGCCCAGGCGCTGCGGGAGAATCCCGAGCTGCACCTGGTCGCCGTGGTGCCCCGGCACCCGGACGTGGACGGCCGGCTGGCCCTGCCACCCAACATGGTCGGCCGGGAGCAGGCGCTGTCGCTGTGCGAGCGCGCCGCGCCGGACCGGGTGCACGTGTTCGACGTGGAGAACCACGCCGGCACCCCGGTGTACGTGCACGCGAAGGTCTGCGTGGTCGACGACGTCTGGGCCAGCGTCGGCAGCGACAACTTCAACCGCCGTTCCTGGACGCACGACAGCGAGTTGTCCTGCGCGGTGCTCGACGACACGCGCGACGAGCGGACCCCCACCGACCCGGCGGGTCTCGGCGACGGAGCCCGCGTCTACGCCCGGGACCTGCGGCTGCGGCTCTGGCGCGAGCACCTGGACCGGGACCCGGACGGCGCGGACGACGCCGACCTGCTCGACCCGGCCGACGCCGTGGCGGCCATCACGGCCGCGGCCGACGAACTGCAACTGTGGTACGACGGCGGCCAGGTCGGCGATCGTCCACCCGGCCGGCTGCGCCCGCACCGCCCCGAGCGGCTGCCCTGGTACACCCGTACCTGGGCGCTGCCGGTGTACCGGCTGGTCTACGACCCCGACGGCAGGCCGCTGCGAGCCAGGCTGGCCGGCACCTGGTGAGTCTGCCGGGCCGGCTCGGGAGGGCCGGCCGCGCCGGGGTGCACGGTCAGCCCGCCGGGGTAGGCGAACGAGGAGCGCGGCGAGAAGTAGCCGAAGCCGATGGTCAGCGGGTTGGCGGGGCGCAGCGCGTACATCGGGTGTCGGGGTTGCAGGAACTCCACCGACTCGATCTCGAACGGCGCGACCGGCTCGGCCACGAACGGGTAGACCGAGCTGAGCAGTTGGCCGTCGCGGCACGTGAAGTAGCGGTGGTGGCCGCTGCTGATCACGTGGCCGGTCTCCCCCACCCGACACCGGGCGCGGATCAGCGGCGCACCCTCCGCCTCGGTCTCGGAGAGCAGCGCCTCGCCGCTCACCTCGATCCTGGTCCGGCCGGCGAGCACCGGGGCGCCCCGCGCCGCGGCGTACTCGCGGACCAGCCGGCTGGAGGCCACGTAGTGGGTCCACCAGCCGCCCGGGTTGAGCCCGCCGGGCGCGTCCACGCCGGCGAGTGAGACGCCGAGGTACGTCAACGAGTAGGCGCCGAAGCCGGAGGTCTGCGTCTCGTCCTCGACGACGTACTGGTTGAGGAACACCTGCCGGTCCGCGCGGGGGCGCAGCCCGGCGGGGACGAGGGCGGCGACCGCGTCGGGATCCGCCGGCAACCAGCTGAAGTACAGGGTGCGACTGTTCACGACGAGCTGGGGAGCGGCTGGATCGAGCATGGTGCCTCCGAACCGGGTGTCTACCAGCGACGCTACGGCCGGTCCCGCCGACGGGACAACGACGGATAGTCGACAGTGCTGCCCAGTTGTCGGATTTCATGTTGACCGGTCGGCGGGGGATGCGACACCGACCGGTCGGGCCGGATGGGATGACCGGGTGCCGCAGGATCGCCCGTTAAACGGGTAAGAGACCTCACAAACTCTTCGCCAGCCGCTGCTTTTGGACGTTTTGTGGTCCGACGCGCCTTAAGTACATCAACCTTTCGGCTAGATTTCCGGGAGCCGATCAGGCTAAGGTGAGTCCCGAACGGCCCATTCGAAGCTAAACCAAAGCGTCACGTCTTTTTGTCCGCGGACGAGGTGCAGGGAGGACCACCCATGACCGCGCCAACGATCACCGAGCAGGCGAGCACCACCGCTGCCGAGCAGACGAGCACCACCAAGCTGGACCCGCGGGCGCTCACCGACAGCGCCGCCGACCTGCTCAACGCCATGGCCGCACTGCCCGCCAACCACCCGTCGCGCGCCGCTCTGCGGGACCGCGCGATCGAGGCCTGGCTGCCGCTGGCCAACCACCTCGCCCACCGCTACAGCGGGCGGGGCGAGCCGACCGACGACCTGGCGCAGACCGCCGCCGTCGGCCTCATCAAGGCCATCGACAAGTTCGACCCGTCCCGCGGTGTCGACTTCGCCGGCTACGCGATCCCCACCATCATCGGCGAGCTCAAGCGGCACTTCCGCGACCGCACCTGGGACATCCGGGTGCCGCGTCGCCTCCAGGAGCTGCGACTGGCCATCTCCGACGCCAACAGCTCGCTGCTGCAGACCCTCGGCCGCTCGCCGACGGTCGCCGACATCGCCGCCCACCTCAAGCTCACCGAGGAAGAGGTCCTGGAAGGCCTGGAGGGCGCCCGCGCGTACAACGCGGTGTCGCTGTCCACCCCGACCGGCGACGGCGACCGGGCCACCGAGCTGGGTGACATGCTCGGCGGCGAGGACAACGAGTTCGAGCTGGCCGAGCTGCGGGTCGCCCTCGGCCCCGCGCTGGCCACGCTCGACGAGCGTGAGCAGAAGATCCTCACCCTGCGGTTCTACGGCAACCTGACCCAGTCGCAGATCGCCGACCAGATCGGCGTTTCGCAGATGCACGTCTCCCGGCTGCTGGCCCGGGCGCTGACCAAGCTGCGCGGCCAGCTCGACGGCACGTACTAGGCACCACACGACGAAGGGCCGGGTCAGCGTGGACCCGGCCCTTCGTCGTGCGTCGGGACCGGCGCACCGGCCGGGCCGTTCCCCCCGAGGGGCAGCGGCCCGGCCGGCCCCGTCAGCGGCCTGCGGGCTCCCGCCACATCGGCCAGAACGGCGTGCCGTCGGGCACCCGGAAGGGCTCGCCGGCCCGGTAACCGTGCCGCGCGTACAGGTCCCGGCTGCGCGGGCTGCTCGCCTCCAGGTAGGCCGGCATGGCGTTGGCGTCCAGCCAGGCGTGGTGGTGCCTCATCAGCGCGGTGCCCAACCCCTGTCCCTGCCGTCCCGGCTGCACGGCCAGGAAGGCCATGTGGTGATGGTCCGGGTGCGGGTGGTTCGCCGCGAACAACTCGTCGAGATGCTGGAACCGGTCGGTCCACTCGCCGCAGGCCGCGGCGAGCCGGGCGTCGTAGTCCGGCGGCGGCGGGGCCGGCTCACCGACCGACGGCAACCAGACCGCGACACCGGCCCGGTCCGCGGTGGCGTGCACGAACCCGTGCCGCATCGCGTGGTCGACCAGGATCTCGAAGTCCCCGGCCAGCACGGCCTCGCGCTTGCTCGCGTCGGGGACCAGCCAGGAGGTCACCTCCAGGGCGATGAACGCCTCGGCGATCCGGTTGGCGACCAGCTCCGTGTCCTGCGGCCCGAGCCGTTCGATGGGCAGGCTCATCGGGACACCTCCGCGGCGGTCGGCGTCGTCGCCTGCTGCTCCCCCGACCGTACGGCCGCCGCGGCGCTCGCCGCGCCGAGACCGATCCGGGCGTACGTGTCCGGACGGTTGTTGCGCAGCAGCAGCGCCCAGGCGACGCCCAGCGCGGCCGCCACCGGGTAGACGGCGGGCAGTGCCCACCGCAGGGTGGAGTCGGGTGCGACGCCGAGCAGGTTGGCGAAGTTCGACACGGCCAACCAGATGATCACGACGAGCGCGATGGTGGCCAGGCCGGGCGCGATGGCCCGCCGCCAGAGCGTCTCGTCACCGCCGAAGCGGGCGAAGTAGGCGATCACCGCCACCGAGGTGGTGGCGATCAACAGCAACACGCCGAAGCCGCCGCTGGTGCCGACCCAGAAGAACAGCTTGACCACCGGGTCCCAGCCGTTGACGGTGTAGAGCAGGATGACCAGCAGGCCGAGGGCGCTCTGTGCCAGCGACGCGGCCCGCGGCGAGCCGGTCCGCGGCGAGGTCTGCCCGAACACCGCCGGCAGCACCCGCTCCCGGCCCAACGCGAACGTGTAGCGGGCCGTGGTGTTGTGGAAGGAGATCATCGCGGCCAGCAGCGAGGTCAGGAAGAGCACCTGGCCGATGGTGACGGCGGTGTCCCCGAGCTGGGCGCCGGCCAGGTTGAAGATCAGCCCGACGCTCTGCTCACCGGCCTCGGCGACGATCTTGTCCGGGCCGACCGCGACGGTCATGGTCCAGGAGGAGAGCGCGTACAGCGCGGCGACGATCGCCACCGAGAGGTAGGTGGCGAGCGGCACCGTCCGCTTCGGGTCCTTGCTCTCCTCGCTGAACACGACGGCGGACTCGAAGCCGACGAAGCCGAGGATGGCCAGCACCAGCACCGCGCCCACCCCGGGCACGAAGAGGTTGTCCGGCGAGAACCCGGCGAAGCTGACCTCGCCGCCGGCCGGGTTGCCGAGCTGGCCCAGGTCGAAGATCAGGACCACGACGATCTCGGCGACCAGCAGCGCCGCCAGCACCAGGCCGTTGATGTCCACGCGGAGCAGGCCGAGCAGGCCGACCAGCGCCCATGCCACCAGGGCGACGATCGACCAGTGCGGGTGCCCGCCGAAGATCCGGTCGAGCACCGGCTCGGCCGCGACGCCGATGGTGCCGTAGAGCCCGACCTGGAGCGCGTTGTACGCGATCAGCGCCACCCAGGCGGCGCCGACACCTGCCGGCCGGCCGAGGCCCCGGGAGATGTAGGCGTAGAAGGCGCCGGCGTTCTCGACCCGGCGGGACATCGCCACGTAGCCGACCGAGAACAGGGCGAGCACCGCGGCGACCACGAGGAAGGCCAGCGGGATGCCGGTCACGCCGATGACGCCGTAGCCGGTGGTGACGACGCCGGCCACCACGGTCAGCGGCGCGGCTGCGGACAGGACGAAGAAGATGACCGAGGGGACGCCGAGGCGTCCCCTCGCGAGGGCTTCGGAGACGTTGCTGGGTCGGTCGACTGTCGATGTCGATGGCATACGACTACTCCGGTTGTCGAGGGGAGGGGTTGGGGTTACCGGGGGGGATCAGGGGATGCCGCGCAGCACGGCTGCACCGACGGCGGCCTCGGTGTGCCCGACAAGCTCCTTCAGGGGCGCCGGCAGCGCGGGGATGAGAACGCTGAGCCGGTGGTGGGCGCGGGGGCCGGCGCTCCACAGCACCTCGCGGGTCAGTCCGGCGGCCACGACCAGGCCGAGCAGCAGCGCGTCCGGCACGCTCGGCGGGTCGGGGCGTTCCAGCAGGGCCCGCAGCCGGGTGGCCGGCCAGGCCACGGCGTTGAGGTCGATCGGCAGGTAGCTGACCGAGGTGCGCAGCAGCCGCCGGCTCTCCTGGCGGCGCAGCACCCCGGCGCGGGCGAGTCGCTCGCCCACCGAGGTCGTCGCGCTCTGCGCCAGAAAGCTGA
Organism: Micromonospora sp. NPDC049114; assembly: GCF_040648635.1. Taxonomy (NCBI): domain Bacteria; kingdom Bacillati; phylum Actinomycetota; class Actinomycetes; order Micromonosporales; family Micromonosporaceae; genus Micromonospora; species Micromonospora sp. NPDC049114. The sequence continues at coordinate 141,226 of NZ_JBEZEA010000011.1, forward strand.
GCCAGACGTTGACCTCCCGGTGCTGCGACTCACCGATCAACTGGTCGAGCACGGTGTGCGCCAGCGCGTCGGCGGGTGGGCGCCGGTCGATGACGGTGACCTGTCCACCGGAGACGGTGATGTGCCCGTAGAGGGTCAGCTCACCGAGGAGGCCGGCGGCGAGGCCGAGGCCGGTCGCCGCGGGGTGGAGCTTGGCCTTGCCGCGGGTGTCGTTGTGGGCGATGAGGAAGAACTCGTCGGCGATGAGCAAACGGTCCTCCCGCTCAGCTGTGTCCACAGTGTCTGCGCCCGGAAAAGGATGCACCGACAGCTACTGCAACGCAACTCCCAGATTTGAAAGTTGCACTCCGTGCTGGCGCGACCTGCGGATCTTGTCGTGACAGACTCGGACGGTGACCGCCGCTTCCACCATCCGGCCCACCGCCAGCCCCACCGTGCGCCGTCGGCGCATCGCTCGCGAGCTCCGCCAGCTCCGGGAACGGGCGGGCATGACCCTCGACGTGGCGGCCCGTCAACTCGACATGTCCAAGAGCAACCTGTCCCGGATCGAGAACGCGCAGATCGGCATCAAGCCCCGCGACGTGCGGGCGGCGCTCGCCCTGTACCAGGTCACCGGCGCGGACGCCGAGGCACTGATCGAGATCGCCCGGGGCGCGCAGCAACGCGGCTGGTGGCAGAACTACAGCGACGTGCTGCCGGAGTGGTTCGAGTTCTACGTCGGACTGGAGGCCGAGGCGGCGACGCTGCGCACGTACGAGGCCGAGTCGGTGCCCGGGCTGCTGCAGACCGAGGCGTACGCCCGGGCGATCTTCCGCCGCACGGCCGGCGAGGACGGCCTGGAGCGCAAGGTCGCGGCCCGGCTGCGCCGCCAGGAGGTGCTGCACTGCGACGACCCGGTCGGGTTGTCGGTGGTCCTCAACGAGGCCGTGCTGTTGCGCCCGGTCGGTGGCCCCGCCGTGATGGCCGAGCAACTGGCCCACATGAGCCACATCGCACAGTTACCCAATGTGACAATTCAGGTACTGCCGTTCGCGGCCGGCGAGCATCCGGCGATGACCACCCCGTACGTGATCCTCAACTTCGCCGACGCCGCCGACGCGTCAGTGGTTTACCTGGATAACCTGACGATGGGCCTGGCTCTGGAGGATGCCGATCATGTGCTCGGGTATAGCCTTCTGCACGAGGAGCTGTGCCGGATGGCACTCGATCCGGGGGCGTCGCTGACCCACCTCAAGGAGGCTTCTCGTAACTTTGCGTGACCGCGTCTGCGGCACGCCGACGCAGACGAGAGGTACCACGGATGACGGCGCTCGACCTGACCCGGGCGGACTGGCGCACCAGCACGCGCAGCAGTGGCAACGGCAACTGCGTGGAGGTCGCGACAGTCGACGGTCGGATCGCCGTCCGGGACAGCAAGGACCGCTCCGGCCCGGTGCTCGCGTTCGGCTCGGCCGCCTGGCGGTCGTTCCTGCACGGTCTCGGCGAGGTCCGCCGGGGCTGAGTCTCCGGCACCGGTGCGAGACTGGGCCGTGCTCTCCGACGTAACAGTGGACCTGCCGGTCCGTCCGGCGTTGCCGGCGCTGCTGACCGCGCTCGACGCGGCCGGCGCCGCGGTCCTGGTGGCCCCGCCGGGCACCGGCAAGACCACTCTCGCGCCGTTGGCGGTGGCCGACCGGGTCGACGGCCGGGTGGTGATCGCCCAACCCCGACGGGTGGCGGCGCGTGCCGCGGCCCGGCGGATGGCCGAACTGCTCGGCGAGCGCGTCGGCGACCGGGTCGGCTACGCGGTACGCGGCGAGCGTCGGGTCGGTCCGGCCACCCGGATCGAGGTGGTCACCACCGGCCTGCTGGTCCGCCGGCTGCACCACGACCCGGAGCTGCCCGGCATGGGTGCGGTGCTGCTCGACGAGTGTCACGAGCGGCAGCTCGACGCCGATCTCGCACTGGCGTTCACGGTGGAGGCCCGAGCCACCCTCCGGCCGGACCTGTGGCTGCTCGCGATGTCCGCCACGCCGGACACCGACCGGTTCGCCGCGCTGCTGGGCGGGACCACCGCCGCACCGGTGGTCCGGGCCGAGTCGGCGCTGCACCCGGTACGGCGGGTCTGGGCGCCGCCGGCGCGGCCGGTCGCGCCGTCGGGGGCCGGGCCGGTGGACCGTGCCCTGCTCGACCACGTGGCCGCCACGGTCCGGCGGGCGCTGCGCGAGCACGACGGCGACGTGCTGGTGTTCCTCCCCGGGGCCGGTGAGATCGCCGCGGTCGCCGGCCGGCTCGGCGACCTGCGGGACACCGTCGACCTCCTGCCGTTGCACGGTCGCCAGCGCGCCGCCGAGCAGGACGCGGCCCTGCGACCCCGCGGCCCGGACGGCCGGCGGCGCGTGGTGCTGTCCACCGCGCTGGCCGAGACGAGCCTCACCGTGCCGGGCGTGCGGGTGGTGGTGGACGCCGGACTCTCCCGGGTGCCCCGCATCGATCTGGCCCGTGGGCTGGGCGCGCTGATCACCGTGCCGGTCTCGCGGGCCGCCGCCACCCAGCGGGCCGGCCGGGCCGGCCGGGAGGCCCCGGGGTACGTCTACCGCTGCTGGTCCGAGGCGACCCACGAGCGGCTGCCCGCCCGGCCGGAGCCGGAGATCGCGACGGCGGACCTGACCGGGTTCGCGTTGGAGCTGGCCGCCTGGGGGCGCCCGGACGGCGTCGGGCTGGCGCTGCCCGATCCGCCGCCGGCCGCGGCGATGGCGGTGGCCCGGGACACCCTCGAGACGCTGGGCGCGGTCGATCCGACGGGCCGGATCACCGGGCGGGGCCGGGTGATCGCCTCGGCCGGGGCGCACCCGCGACTGGCCCGTGCGCTGCTCGACGGCGCCGGTCGGGTCGGTGCGGACCGCGCCGCCGAGGTGGTGGCCCTGCTCGCCGAGGAGAGCGCGGCCGGCCCGGGCGACGACCTGGTGGCCGGCTGGCGTCGGCTACGCGCCGGGACCGACGCGGGCGCCACAGCCCGCTGGCGCACCGAGGTACGCCGGTTACGCGCCGCGCTGCCCGCCGGTGGGCGGGCCGCCTCGGCCGGACTCACCGACGACCTCGCCGCGGGGTTGCTGGTCGGTCTCGCGTACCCGGAGCGGCTGGCCCGGGTGCGCAGCGCGGGCGGGTCCGCGTACCTCATGACGGGCGGGACCGCCGCGGAGCTGGCGGTCGGGTCGGGGCTGGCCGGGTCCGACTGGCTCGCGGTGGCCGTCGCGGACCGCCGCCCCGGCACGCCGTCGGCGCGGATCCGCCGGGCCACCCCCCTGGACGAGGCGACCGCCCGGGAGGCCGCCGGCCCGCTGCTGTCCACGCGCCGCGAGGTGGGCTGGTCCGACGGGGACGTGGTCGCCCGGGAGGTGACCCGGCTGGGCGCGATCGAGCTGGTGGCGCGGCGGCTGGACCGCCCGGACCGGGCGGAGGTGGCGGCGGCGCTGCTGACCGGTCTGCGCCAGGAGGGGCTGGGGTTGCTGCCGTGGACGCCTGCGGCACGGGGGCTGCGCGAGCGGATGGCGTTCTGCCGGCACCACCTCGGCGACGAGTGGCCCGACGTCGGCGACGAGGCGCTGCTCGCGGCCGCGCCGACGTGGCTGGGGCCGGAACTGGCGGCCGCCCGCCGACGCGCCGACCTGAGCCGGGTGGACGTGACGTCGGCGCTACGCCGGCTGCTGCCATGGGCGCAGGCCGCGCGCCTCGACGAGCTCGCGCCGGAACGCATCGAGGTGCCCAGCGGCTCGCGGATCCGGGTGGACTACGCCGACCCGGCGGCGCCGGTGCTGGCGGTCAAGCTCCAGGAGACGTTCGGCTGGCCGGCCGCCCCGCGCATCGGCGGCGGCCGGGTGCCGGTGCTGCTGCACCTGCTCTCCCCCGCCGGCCGACCGGTGGCGGTCACCGCGGATCTCGCGTCGTTCTGGCGTACCGGCTACGCGCAGGTCCGCTCGGAGCTGCGCGGTCGCTATCCCCGCCATCCGTGGCCGGAGGACCCGGGCACGGCGACGCCCACCCGGCGTGCCGCGCCGCGTCGGCGCTGAGGAAGGCTACTCCTCGACGACGTCGGCCACCACCACTGTGACGTTGTCCGGCCCGCCGGCGTGCAGCGCCAGGTCGATCAGCTTGCCGGCGCAGGCGGACCGGTCCGGGTAGCCGGTGAGCACCTCCGCCAGGGTGTCCGGGCGGACGACGTTGGAGAGGCCGTCGCTGCACAGCAGCCAGCGGTCGCCGGCCCGGGGCACCATCGTCGCGTACGACGGGGAGACGTCCTCGCCCTGCAACGCCTGGGTGACGACAGCCCGGCGCGGGTGGCTGCTCGCCTGGTCCGCGGTGATGACGCCCTGGTCGACGAGCATCTGGACGAAGGTGTCGTCGCGGGTGACCTGCTTGAGCACACCCTCGCGGAACAGGTAGGCCCGCGAGTCACCGACGTGGGCGAGGGCCAGGCAGCTGCCGGTACGCGCGAAGAGCAGGGCGGTCAGCGTGGTGCCCATGCCCTGGCGCTCGGGGTCGTCGGCGACCGCCTGCCGGATGCGGGCGGTGGCCAGCGCGATGCCGTCCTGCAGGGCCGCCACCAGAGCGTCCTCGGGTGTCTCCACGTCCAGCGGAGCGACCGCGTCGATGGTGAGCGAGCTGGCCAGGTCACCGGCGGCCATTCCGCCCATGCCGTCGGCGACGGCGACGAGCCAGGTGCCGGCGTGCAGGGCGTCCTGGTTTCCGCTGCGGATCAGCCCACGGTCGCTCGTTCCCACGGAACGCAGCTTCAGGGTCATGGGAGGCAGCCTGCCAGGCGAAGGGCGCAGTTGTCTCTAGGAGATCAGGACGACGGGGCGTGGCGCGGTCAATCTCACGTTGCCCGGCCGACGCGACGACGGTGCGCGACCGGACCGGCCGCCCTCGTCGCGCGCCACAACCCATCCAGTCAGATCAATTGACACGGCGATCCGCCACTGGAAACATCGAGCCGATACTTGGGAGCGCTCCCAGGTTTTGCCGCACCACCGCACACCATCACCGTTCCTCTTCCCGTCCCGGAAGGACTCCCCGTGACGCCATCCCGACGCCGCCTCCTCCTGGCCGCGGCGACCACCCTGGCCCTCACCGGCGCGGGCGCCGGCGCGGCCCACGCCGACCCTCCACCGGACGCCCCCGAGCAGATCGACAACGGCGACTTCAGCGCCGGCGTGAGCCCCTGGTTCTCCTTCGGCACCGGCGCCCTCGCGGTCACCGACGGCCGGCTCTGCACCACAGTCCCCGGCGGGCTGGCCAACCCCTGGGACGCCGGCATCGGCCAGGACGGGGTGCCGCTGATCGCGGGCGCCGAATACACCCTCGGCTTCGCCGTCTCCGCCACCCCCGGCGCGGCGGTCAAGGCCGTGCTGCAGCTCGGCAGCGCCCCGTACACGACGTACGCCGCCGTGGACGCCACCGCGACCGGCACCGCCCAGCGGGTCGAGCAGACCTTCACCGTCCCGGACGACAACCCGAACGCCCAACTGATCTTCCAGGTCGGCGGCAGCGCGCAGGCGCAGACCATCTGCCTGGACGACGTCTCGCTGCGCGGTGGCGAGCCGCCCGCGCCGTACGAGCCGGACACCGGGCCGCGGGTGCGGGTCAACCAGGTCGGCTACCTGCCCGGCGGCCCGAAGAACGCCACAGTGGTCACCGAGGCCACCGCGGCGCTGCCCTGGCAGCTGCGCTCGGCCGCCGGCGCGGTCCTGGCCAGCGGCACGACCACCACGCGCGGCGTCGACGCCGCCTCCGGGCAGAACGTGCAGACCGTCGACTTCTCCAGCTACCGCACGCCCGGCAGCGGGCTGACCCTGACCGTCGACGGCGAGACCAGCCACCCGTTCGACATCTCCGGCACCCTCTACGACCGGCTGCGCGCCGACTCGCTGCAGTTCTTCTACGCCCAGCGCAGCGGCATCGCCATCGACGGTGACCTGATCGGCGACGAGTACGCCCGCCCCGCCGGTCACCTCGGCGTGGCCCCCAACAAGGGCGACACCAACGTGCCCTGCCAGCCCGGCGTCTGCGACTACTCGCTCGACGTGCGCGGCGGCTGGTACGACGCCGGCGACCACGGCAAGTACGTGGTCAACGGCGGCATCGCCACCTACCAGATGCTCAACACGTTCGAGCGGACCAAGACGGCGGCCACCGCCGACGGCGGCGCGGGGCTGGCCGACGGCTCGCTGCGGGTGCCCGAGCGCGGCAACGGCGTGCCGGACATCCTCGACGAGGCCCGCTGGGAGCTGGAGTTCCTGCTGCGCATGCAGGTGCCGGCCGGCAAGCCCCTCGCCGGCATGGTCCACCACAAGATCCACGACCAGAACTGGACCGGCCTGCCGCTCGCCCCGCAGGACGACCCGCAGCCACGTGAGCTGCACCCGCCGTCGACCGCGGCAACCCTCAACCTGGCCGCCACCGCCGCCCAGTGCGCGCGGCTGTTCGCCAGCTACGACGCGGCGTTCGCCGGCCGCTGCGCCACTGCCGCGAAGACGGCCTACGCCGCCGCCAAGGCCCATCCCGCGGTGTACGCCAGCCCCAACGACGGCACCGGCGGCGGCGCGTACGACGACGGCAACGTCACCGACGAGTTCTACTGGGCAGCCGTCGAGCTGTACCTGAGCACCGGGGAGCAGTCCTACCTGACCGACCTGAGCGCCTCGCCGCACCACACCGGCGACGTGTTCGACCCTCGGGGCTTCGGTTGGCAGAGCGTCGCGGCGCTCGGCCGCCTCGACCTGGCCACCGTGCCGAACGGCCTGCCGGCCGCCGAACTGACCCGGGTCCGCGCCTCGGTCACCGGTGCCGCCGACGCGTACCTGGCCGAGCTGCGCCGGCAGGCGTACGGACTGCCGATGCCCGGTGACGCCGCCAGCTACTTCTGGGGCGGCAACAGCAGCATCATCAACAACGCCATCGTGCTGGCCACCGCCTTCGACCTGACCCGCAACGCCACCTACCGCGACGGCGCCGTCCAGGCGATGGACTACATCCTCGGCCGCAACGCCCTGAACATCTCGTACGTCACCGGCTGGGGCGAGCACAACGCCCAGAACCAGCACAGCCGGATCTTCGGCCACCAGCTCAACCCCGACCTGCCCCGCCCGCCCGACGGCTCCCTCGCCGGTGGCGCGAACGCGGCCCTGCAGGATCCGTTCGCGGCGCAGCTGCTCGCCGGCTGCAAGCCGATGTTCTGCTACGTCGACGACATCAACTCTTACTCGACCAACGAGGTCGCGATCAACTGGAACTCGGCGTTGGCCTGGATCTCCTCGTTCCTGGCCGACCAGGACGAGGCCGGCGCGGTGCCGGCCTCCACCTGCTCGGTGAGCTACGCCAACTACGGCGCCTGGGAGGGTGGCACCGGCTTCACGGGGCAGCTGACCGTGCGCAACACCGGCGCCACCGCCGTCAACGGCTGGACCGTACGGTTCGCGTTCACCGGTGACCAGCGCGTCCGGGAGGCATGGCTGGCGAAGGTCACCCAGGCCGGGGCGACGGTGACGGCACGCAACGAGTCGTACAACGCCAAGATCGCGCCCGGCGGCACTGTGACGTTCGGCTTCAACGCCACGACCAACGGCGGCGCCAACCCCAAGCCGGGTCTGGTCACCGTCAACGGAAACCCCTGCTCGCTGTCCTGAGCAGGCACGGCTGGTGGCCGCCCTCCCCCCGGGCGGCCACCAGCTCGGCTGGACCCGCGTACCTACCATCACGAACATGGATGGACGAACGTGGCTCCTGACCGGGGCGGCGGCAGCCGTGGTGCTGGCCGTCCTGGCGCTCTTCGCACTGCGGCGCAGTCGCCGGGCCCGGACCGACGGACCCGAGGAGACGATGCGCCGAGCGCGCCAGGCGATCCGGGCCAGCGGGTACGAGCAGCGCCGCCAGCGCCGTGGCAGTCTGCGCGGCAAGGGGTACGGCGGCGACGACAACCAGGCCTACAACAGCGGCGTCGCCAGCGACTCCGGCGGCACGCCCTGACACCCGCTTCCACAGTCGATGTGACGGGCAGCGGCATCGGACGGCAGAACGGCCCGCACCCGGCAGGTGCGGGCCGTTTCAGCGTGCCTCAGGGTCTGCGTCTCGCGCCCGGTGCGGTCGGTGCTCACGGCCACCCGGCCGCAGACGACTGCGCGGCACGGGCGCGCTGACCCACGGCACAACCGGGGCGCTGCAGCCAGGCGCTGCGGATCGCGCAGGTCGAGCTGCCGGACGCGCTGCGGATCGTGGCACGAAGGTTGTCGTACACCTGTTCTATTCTCGGTCCATGGTGGAGGAGTTGACGCAGGCTGAGGCGGCGGTCGCCGCGTGCGTCGACGCCCCGGCCTGGGCACTCATCGAGCCCGACCTCGTCGCGGCACTCGACACCGCCCACCGGCTCGAGCAGCGCCTGGCGGCCGTGCAGCTGGCCCTGGTGCGTGAGCTGGACGGTCGCGGCACGGCCCAGGCCCAGGGCGCGTCCTCGACGGCCGTCTGGTTGCGTGACCGGCTACGACTCACCGTCTCCGCCGCCCGCCGGCTGGTCGGCCTCGCCGGCTCGCTGGACGCCGGAGCGCCGGGGGTGCGCGCCGCGCTGGCCAGCGGCGACATCAGCGTGGAGCAGGCCCGCGTCATCGACGACACGGTCCGCACCGTGCACAACGCCGCAGGCGCCGAGGCCGCCGACAAGGCCGTCGGCGTGCTGGTCGGGTGGGCCGGGCAGTTCGAGCCGACCGTCCTGCGCAAGCTGGGCACGCGGATCCTCGACCACGTCGCCCCGGAAGTCGCCGACGCCGCCGCCCGGGCCGCGTTGGAGGCCGAGGCCCGCCGCTGCGACCGGGACCGGCACGTCACACTGTCCGAGTTGTCGGACGGCCGACTGCGGCTCAGCGGCACCCTGGACGCCGAGGCCGGCGGCCTGCTCCGCGCCGCGATCGACCCGCTGACCGCGCCATCCGGCCCGGACGACGCGCGCACTCCCGGGCAACGCCGCCACGACGCGCTCGCCGACCTCTGCCGCCTCACCCTGCGCACCGGCGAGCTACCCGAACACGGCGGCGAGCCCGCACAGATCGTCGTCACCACCAGCTTCGACACGCTGGCCCGGCAGCTCGACGCCGGCACCCTCGACACCGGCCCCCGTCTCACCCCGGAGACGGTCCGCCGCCTCGCCTGCGACGCCGCCATCCTGCCCGCCGTCCTCAGCAGCACCAGCCAGACCCTCGACGTCGGCCGACAACGCCGCCTCATCACCGGCCCACTCCGCCGAGCCCTCGTCCTGCGCGACCGCGGCTGCGCCTTCCCCGGCTGCGACCGCCCACCCCGCTGGTGCGACGCCCACCACATCCACCACTGGGCCGACGGCGGCAACACCAGCCTGCCCAACGCCGTGCTCCTCTGCGGCCACCACCACCGACACATCCACCACGGCGACTGGACCATCCGCCCCGGCAACGACGGCCACCCCGACTTCATCCCACCCGCCTGGCTCGACCCCGAACAGATCCCCCGCCGCAACGTCTACCACCAGCGGACGTGACCAGAGCCCACCCCGACCAGGCACGAAGAGCCCGGCCCCGGAGCTCCTGCCACCGCGGCGTGCGGTGTGACGGGCGTCGCGTCGTTCGGGACCGCCAACTCCGCCCGGCCTGCCTAGCGTCGCCACCATGACTGTCAACGGCGACACGTTCGAACGGGCCACCGGGAGCAACCGGGCCACGCACCGCGCCCAGGTCACCGACGGCGATCTCGCCACCCCCGGCGACCGGGTCATCGACTTCGCCTCGGCCGTGGTCATCGCCCGCTGATGCGGGGCGTCTCGCCGCTGCCGCCGTCCGGGCGGCTGCGCACGCTCTCCCTCGCGACGTTGGCGAACACCGTCGGCTCGGGACTGTGGCTGACCGGCGCCGCCATCTATCTCACCCGGGACGTGGGGCTCTCGGCCGCGCAGGTGGGCGTCGGGCTCAGCGTCGCGGGGCTGGTCGGTCTGACCGCCAGCGTGCCACTCGGCGGTCTGGCCGACCGACGTGACCCACGTACGCTGCGGGCCGTCCTCCAGGTGCTCCAGGCGGTCGTCGCGGCAACGTACCTGCTGGTCGGCTCGTTTGCGGTGTTCCTCGTCGTCGCGGTGCTCGACCTGCTGCTGGCCTCGGGCAACCTCGCGGTCCGCGCCGCGCTGGTCGCCGCCGTCGCCGGCCCGCAGGGTCGGGTGCACGCCTTCGCCACGCTACGGGCGGTGGCGAACCTGGGCATCGGGGTCGGGGCGGGTCTGGCCGGGTTCGCGCTGGCCGCCGACACGCACCTGGCGTACCAGATCCTGGTGGCCGGCAACGCGGCCACCTATCTGGTGTCGGCGGCGCTGCTGTTGCGGCTGCCGGCCTGTCCCCCAACCGCGCAGCGCCGGGCCGCGCCGGCCCCCACCGCGCAGCCCTCGTCCGCGCGGCCCTCGGTGCCGGCCTCGACCGAGCAGCCATCGACCGCGCTGGCCCCGACCGAGGCGGCCCCGACCGCGCTGGCCCCGACGGCCGCTGCCCACCGTGGGCGGCCGCTGCGTGACGGCCGTTTCCTCGCGGTGAGCGGCGCGTCGGCGGTGCTCGCCCTGCATCAGACGATCCTCACGCTGGTGGTGCCGCTCTGGGCGGTGACAGTGGTCGGAGCGTCCCCGCCGGTCGTGTCGGCGGTACTGCTGACGAACACGGTGCTCACCGTCCTGCTGGCGGTGCGGTTGAGCCGGGGCGCGGACACCGCCGCGCCGGCGGCGCGGACGATGCGCCGGGCCGGCCTGGTGCTGGCCGCCGCGATGCTGCTGTACGCGGCCACGGCCCGCCTGCCCACCACTGCGGCCGTCGCACTGCTGCTGGTCGCCACCGTCGTCTACACCGCCGGTGACCTGTGGCACTCCGCTGGCGGAGCGGGACTCGCCTACGATCTCGCTCCGCCGGACGCGGTGGGCGCCTACCAGGGAGCGGACGGCATGCTGGCCGGTCTGGCCCGTGCCGTCGGCCCGGCCCTGTTGACGCTCGTGGTGCTCGACGGCGGGATGCCCGGCTGGGTGGCCGTCGGTGCGCTCTTCGCCGCGGTGGGTCTGGCCAGCCCCGCGCTCACCCGCTGGGCCCTCGCCGGCCGCCCGGCAACGCCGCCTTGGACCGGCCGGTGAACGGTGACCGGCCGATCCTGCGATGGGCAGGACCGGCCGGTCAGCGGCGTTCGGACCCGGTCAGCCGATCTCCTCGTCGACGAAGCACCAGCGCCAGGCCTCGCCCGGCTGCGCCGAGCGGATCACCGGGTGGCCGGTGGACGCGAAGTGCTTGCTCGCGTGCTGGTTCGGCGACGAGTCGCAGCAGCCGACCTGGCCGCAGCTCAGGCAGGTACGCAGGTGCACCCAGTAGGTGTCGCCGCTGGCGACGCAGTCGGCGCACTCGTCGGGGGTGCGCGGTTCGGCAGTGCCGGCCTCGGTCAGGTGCTGACAACTCACTGCTCGACCTCCTGCCGCAGCAACGACTCTTCCAGGTCCAGGTCACGATAGGCCCGCACCAGCACCTCCTCAGGAATTCGACCGGCGTCCCGGGCGGCCCGGAACACGTCCCGCTCGGCGTCGATCATCTCTTGTCGCAGCCGACCGTACGCCTGCGACGGGGTTTCCCGCTCGTCGCCGCCGAGCCGTTCCCAGGCCATGTTGGTGCGGTCCTCCTGCACCCGGCGCAGCCGATCCACCACGGATCCCGGCGCGCTCTCGGCCAGCTCCTCCAACCGGTCCCGTGCGGCCCGGCTGGCCTGCTGCTGCACTCCGGCTGCCGACAACGCGTCCTGCACCGGGTCGTCCTGGGGGAGCTTCAACCGTCGGGCGACCACCGGCAGCGTCGCGCCCTGACCGACCAGGGTGACCACGATCACCGCGAAGGCCAACCAGATGAACAGGGCCCGGGGGTACGCCTCGTCGTCGGCCAGGGTCAGCGGGAGGGCCAGGGCGGCGGCGAGCGTCACCACGCCCCGCATTCCGGCCCAGCCGATGATGATCGGGACCTTCGGTGACGGGGCCGCATCCCGGCGGCGGATCCGGGGGACCAACCGGGCCAGGTAGGTGGCGGGGAAGAGCCAGACGAAGCGGGTCAGGAAGACGGTGGCGAGCACGCCGAAGGTGATCAGGACGAGTGAGCCGGTGGGCTCGTCGAGCTCGCGCAGCACCTCCCGCAGTTGCAGCCCGACCAGGAGGAAGACCAGTCCTTCCAGCAGGAACCGGACCAGCCGCCAGAACGCGCCGACCTGCAACCGGGACGCCGCCGACAGCAGTTGCGGCAGTTTGTGCCCGAGCACCAGACCGGTGACGACCACCGCGACCACGCCGGAGGCGTGCAGGTGCTCGGCGGTGAACACCACGGCGAACGGGATGATCAACGACAGGGCGTTGTCCAGCAGTGGGTCGCTGATCCGCCGGTGCAGGAAGCCGAACACCAGCGCCCCGAGCGCCCCGATCAGGATGCCGCCGCCGGTGGACCGCAGCACTTCGAGGGCGATCCGGTCGGTGCCGACGGCCGTGCCGATGGAGGCCATTGTCGCGACCCGCAGCAGCACCAGCGCGGTGGCGTCGTTGACCAGGCTCTCCCCCTCCAGGATCGTGACCACCCGGCGGGGCAGGCCGACGCGGCGGGCGACGGCCGTGGCGGCCACGGCGTCCGGCGGTGCGACCACCGCGCCGAGGGCCAGGCAGATCGCGAACGGGACCTGCGGCAGCAGCAGGTGCAGCACGACGCCCACCGCGAACGCGGTGAACAGCACCAGGCCCACGGCGAGCAGCAGGATCGGCCGGATGTTGTTCTTGAACGCCGGCACCGACGTGTCCAGCGCGGCGACGTACAGCAGCGGCGGCAGGATGCCGATCAGCACCAGCTCCGGTTCGAGCTCGATGTGCGGGAAGCCCGGCACGAACGAGAGCGCCAGGCCGAGCACGACCAGCACGATCGGCGCGAGCAGGCCGAGCCGGCGGGCCAGCGCCGCGCCGAGGGTGGCGATCGCCAGGAAGACGACGACCGGAAACAGGCTTTCCATGGGGTACGAGCCTAGGGGTCGGGCGAGCGACGCCCGATCAGCCCGCCGAGCGCAGCTTGGGCAGCACCTCCGCGCCGAACGCGTCGATGAACCCGCGCTGCTCCTGCCCCACGTGGTGCAGGGCGATCTGGTCGAAGCCGAGCGCCGCGTACTCCTGGAGCCAGCCCACGTGCCGGCCCAGGTCGGCGGAGATGTTCACCACCTGGGCGATCCGCTCGGGCGGCACGTCGGCCGAGACCACGTCGAAGTGTTCGACGGTCTCCAGGTCCCAGCAGACCGGAGGGGTGAAGACGTTGCTGCGCCACTGGTCGTACGCGAGCGCCTCGGCCTGCGCCTGCTCCGGCGCCCAGGAGACATGCACCTGCAGGTGCAGTGGACCGCGCCCGCCGGCGTCCCGGTACGCGTCGATCATCTCGCGCAGGTGCTCCACCGGCGCGTTCACGGTGATCAGTCCGTCGGCCCACTCGGCGCACCAGCGGGCGGTGGCCACGCTGACGGCCGCGCCGACCAGCGCGGGCGGCTCTTCGGGGCGGGTCCACAGGCGGGCCCGGTCCACCCGGACCAGACCGTCGTGGCTGACCTCCTCGCCGGCCAGCAGTGCCCGGATCACGTCCACGCACTCGCGCAGCCGGGCGGCGCGGACATCCTTGCGCGGCCACGGGTCGCCGGTGATGTGCTCGTTGCTGGCCTCGCCGGTGCCGAGGGCCGCCCAGAACCGGCCCGGGTACATCGCGCCGAGGGTGCCGATCGCCTGCGCGATGATCGCCGGGTGGTAGCGCTGACCGGGGGCGTTGACCACGCCGAACGACATGCCGGTGGCCTGCAACGCGGCGCCCAGCCAGGACCAGGCGAAGCCGGACTCACCCTGCCGGGTGCTCCACGGGGAGAAGTGGTCGGAGCACATGGCGGCGTCGAAGCCGGCCCGCTCGGCGTGCATCACCGCCTCCAGCAGGGCGCGGGGTGGGATCTGCTCGTGGGAGGCGTGGAATCCGAACGACGTCATGGGCGCACTTCCTACCCATGACGCCGTCAGGTGATGCGTACCGCGCGGGAAGCTACTCGGCGTGCGCGCCGGCACCGGCCGACGCGGCTCCCTCACCCACCCAGACCGTCTTGATGTTGCAGAACTCCCGCATGCCCAGCTCGGACAGCTCCCGGCCGTAGCCGGAGTTCTTCACGCCGCCGAACGGCAGCTCCGGGTAGGAGGTGGTCATCCCGTTGATGAAGACGTTGCCGGCGTCCAGGTCGGTGGCGAAGCGCTCCTGCTCGGCCGCGTCCCGCGTCCAAGCGTTCGACCCGAGGCCGAAGCTGGTGCCGTTGGCCACCTCGATCGCCTCGGCGTACGAGGACACCCGGTACAGGCCGGCGACCGGTCCGAAGACCTCCTCGGACCACATCCGCATCTGCGGGGTGAGGTCGGTGACCACCGTCGGCGGGTAGAACCACCCGTCGCCGGCGGGCAGCTCGCCGCCGCAGAGCACCGTGGCGCCGTTGTCCGCCGCGTCGCGCACCTGTGCGTGCACCTCGTCGCGACCGCGTTCGCTGGCCAGCGGACCCACGTCGGTGCCCGGCTCCATGGGGTCGCCGACGCGCAGCGCGGCCATGTTGGCGGCGAACTTCTCGGCGAACGCGTCGAAGACGTCGGTGTGCACGATGAACCGCTTGGCGGCGATGCAGGACTGGCCGTTGTTCTGGCAGCGGGCCGTGGTGGCCACCTCGGCGGCAGCGTCGATGTCGGCCGAGGGCATCACCACGAACGGGTCGCTGCCGCCCAGCTCCAGCACTGTCTTCTTCAGCTCCCGGCCGGCGATCTGGGCGATGGAACGCCCGGCCGCCTCGCTGCCGGTGAGGGTGGCGGCGCGGACCCGGGGGTCGGCGAGGATCCGCTCGACGGCGTCCGAGCCCACCAGCACTGTGGTGAACGCCCCCTCGGGAAAGCCGGCGCGACGGAACACGTCCTCCAGCAGCAGCGCCGTCTGCGGCACGTTCGAGGCGTGCTTGAGCAGGCCGGTGTTGCCGGCCATCAGCGCCGGCGCGGCGAAGCGCATCACCTGCCACAGCGGGAAGTTCCACGGCATCACCGCGAGCACCACGCCGATCGGCTGGTAACGGATGAACGCCCGGGTCGCCTTCACGGCGGCGGCGTCGGCCGGCTGGTCGGCGAGGAACGCGGGCGCCTTGTCGGCGTAGAAGCGGGCGGCGGTGGCGCACTTGGTCACCTCGGCCTGCGCCGCGACGTACGTCTTGCCCATCTCCGTGGTCATGATCCGGGCGATCTCGCCTCGCTCGGCGTCCAGCAGGTCGGCGGCGGCGTTCATCCACCGGGCGCGCTGGTCGACGCCTGTGCCGCGCAGCTGCTGGTACGCGAGGTCGGTGCGCTCGATGGCGGCGTCGAGCTGTTCGGTGGACATCGCCTCGTAGGTCTTGAGCACCTGTCCGGTGGCGGGGTTGGTGGTGGCGATGTGGGGCATCTCGTCCTCCTGTCACTCGAACAGCGAGTGTCGTACGCCTGGCTCCTCGCGGCGGCGAGCGGCGCGGCGGCGCTGGATCACGACCAGGTCGACCACGGCGACGACTGCGAAGATCGCGCAGAGCACGCCGAGCCAGGCGAGCCCCGCCCAGAACGCCAGCACCGCGAACAGCACCATGATCACCAACCCGAAGCCGGCGAGGGTGAGCCGGAGGTTCAGCGCGCTGTACGCGTGGCCGACCGTGCCACGGGCACGCCGGGGCTGCGATCTCGTCATACCTCCTCACCTACCCCCGATCGGCGCCGTTAACCGGCAGCCATCGGCCGCGCTGGTGGCGCTTATAGCACTCCCGCAGCTCGTTCGACGGCACTCGGCCACATACCCGACAGCAACTTCCCGCCCGACCACGTCCAGCGCATACAGTTACCGCGCTGTCGCTCTGTGCTGCTAGACGGGGGATGTCATGCCTCGACGCTGGGTTGCCGCCCTGGCCTGTCTCGCCGCGCTTGTGGCGCTGGCCTGCGAGGGAGGCACGTCGGCCTCCCCCCGTCCGACGAAGAGCGCACCGTCGTCCGGCGGGCCTGGCGGCATCGCCGCGCTCGGCGACTCGATCAGCACCGGCTTCGCCTCCTGCCTGGTGCTCACCTCCTGCGAGCGCAACTCCTGGTCGACCGGGGACGGCCTGCGGGTGCAGAGCCACTACCGGCGGCTGCTCGACCAGAATTCCGCGATCCGCGGCAAGGCGTACAACCACGCGCGGCCCGGCGCCCGTGCCGACGCCCTCGAAGGCCAGGCCCAGGCGGCCGTACGCGACCGGGCCGACTACATCACCGTGCTGATCGGCGCCAACGACATCTGCCGGGGCGGGGTGGACGCGATGACCCCGGTGACGCAGTTCCGGACCGACGTCGACAGGGGTCTGCGGGTGCTGCGGACCGGCCGGCCGAAGGCCCGGGTGCTGGTGGTGAGCATCCCCGACCTCTACCGGCTCTGGGAGGTGGGGCACGGCGACGCGCGGGCGGCACGCGCGTGGCGGCGGGGCATCTGCCCGGCGCTGCTGGCCAACGCGACGTCGACGGCGCCCGCCGACAAGGCCCGCCGGGCCGCCGTGCGGGCCCGGATCGACGCGTACAACGCGCAGTTGGTGGCGGCCTGCCGGGCGTACGGCTCACGCTGCCGGCACGACGGCGGCGCGGCGCACAAGGTCCGCTTCACCCTGGACCTGCTCAACCCGCTGGACTGGTTCCACCCCAACGCCACCGGTCAGGGCCGGCTGGCCGAGGTCACGTGGCGCTCGTCCGGCCTGGCCGACTGAACCACCCGAGGGTGTTCAGGAGCGGCGAGGCTCCGGGACGGTGGTGCCGCGCCGGCGGTAGAGCGCCCGGGAGCGCTCGGCCAGGTCTTTGGTCGCGGACGAGTTGGCCCACGTGCCGAGCACTATCGCCGCACCCGGGACGATCTTGGCGACGAGTCGCTTGGCCGCCCGGACGCCGGCCATCTGGGCCAGCCGGACGCCGAGCTGCAACATCACCCGCCCGAGCGGGCGCTGGCCGCCCAGGCCGAAGAGCGCGTCGGCGCGTTCGCGGCCGGCGGCCACCCCGAGCGCCAGGCGCGCGCTCTCGGCGACCTTGTGCACCCGCTGGAGCACGAGCAGGTCGGTGGCCCGGTCGCTGTGCAGCGGGTCGACGTCGTACGCGGCGGCGATGTGCAGGACCATGCGCGCCTGGGTCCAGGCCAGCACGCCGACGTCGAGGACGGCTCCGGGCAGCCCGGCCGCTCCGGAGACCGCCCCGGACAGGCGAGCCAGGTTGACGAACTTGCGGGCCGCCTGGTCGGCAAGGACGTCGGACGAGACACCGGGGTGCTCGCTGCGGACGCGGGCGGCCCACTGCGCGGCCTCCGGCCCGAGCCGGCGCACCGCCTCCAGGGCGAGGTGCTCCGGGGCGTACTGCGGATCGTCGCGCATCCGGTCCCAGAGTCGGGCCGGCGGCCCCTCGGGCGCGGCCACCGGCACGGCCGGCAGGCCTGCCGATGGCTCGGGCGTGGACGCGGCGGGCTGACCGCCGGCGGGCGGGGTGTCGGTCACCGGGTCTCCCCAGGGGTGGGTACGGGCAGGATGGCCGGTGGCGCGGTCAGCGGCGGCGGTTGGACAGTCGCGCCGCCAACCCCTTGAGCTTCTGCTGGTTGTCGGGCTTGGCCAGCTCGCGCCGGCCCCGGTCCACCAGCTGCTGACCCTTGGGCGATCTCAGGAAGGTGCTGATCCGCTGCATCAAAGACATAACGTCCTCCTGTCGGTGATCCCTCAGTCATGTGTACCCCGAACCCGCAACGGATGTACCCGGGACGCGACAGGCTCAACCCTCACCGTCCACAGTGGTCGGTAGGCTACCGCCCGGCCGGCACGATGGCGTCGACGACCCGGGTGGCCCGCCACTCGTGCTGCTGGTAGTGCTCGGGGTATGCGGAGACCTGCACCGCCTGCGCGGCGTCGGTGAGCCGCATCTGCTGCCAGCCGGGCACCTGCTCCAGCGCGCTGAGGAACTGCCGGGTGGCGAACTCGGGGTCCATCAGCCGGCCGACCGGGCCCCAGCCGCTGCTGGAGCGCTGCTGGAACAGACCGACCGAGTCGTGGTCCCAGCCGACGCCCTGGTGCGGGTAGTTCTGCGACTCCGGCAGCACGCCGCTGGCGACGTTGTAGAGGTTGCTCTCCTGCATGGCGGTCGCCACCGCGATGACCAGGCCACGGCGCGGGACGCCCATCTTGCGTCCGGTGTTGACGATCGCCTCGGCGTTCTCCATCTGGTCGTCGCTCAGGCCGACGACCGGCGCCGGGTCGGTCGGCTGAGCCGAGGCGACCTTGCGGGCACGCGCGGTGGTGTCCGGGTCGGCGGAGGTAGCCGAGGCGGACGGGGTGGCAGAGGGGGTGGCGGCACGGTCGAGAGAGCGGGAAGCGCTCTGCTGCTCGGCGCGCTGCGCCAGCTCGGTGCTGCTGTCGGCACGCGTCGCCGCGCCGGCGGTCTCGTCGCGGACCTGTGCGACGGCGGTCAGACCGAGGCAGCAGACCACGCCGGTGGCGAGGGCCACCTGGGCGCGGCGTCGACCGGTCAGGTCGCGGGCGTACGCCCGAAGCCGACTCGCGGCGGTTGTCCGTTCGGCTGAGGTGCCTTCCTCCGTTTCGGTAGTGGGGCTGCTCGGGGCGTACGGGTCGTCGAGGGTGCCGTCGTCACGCATCAACCGAGGCTAGGCAGGCGGAAACCCCGATCACGCACAGTGATCACGTGGCCCTCGCCACAGAATCAGGGTCTCCGGGTGGACGAGCGGGGCGGCTCGACCCGCCCGGGGAACGGACCTCGCGTACCGGAGAAAACCGGCGCGGCACGTGGGCCGGCACGGACGGCGACAGGGACGGACATCGGGCCGCGAGGACCGACATGATCGACAAACTCGGCCTTTGGGCCGAACCGCCCATCGGCCGAACGACGTAATCGGGTGGTTCGTCCGATCCCGCCCAGCCGACGGTCGACGGATCGCCCGACGCAGGAATGCGCCAGGATGGCGGGTACGTTGCCCGAATCGGGTGCCGTCCACCGTGTCGGCATCCGCGTAGGCACATTTCAGGGAGGTCCGCACCGGTGCTCGACCCACACGAGCTCTATCAGCTCACCGACGATCTGCCCGACCTCGGGCAACCGGTCCTGGTCCAGGCCCTGACCGGGTTCGTGGACGCCGGCAACGCCAGCCGGCTGGCCCGCGAGCAGCTGCTCACGTCGCTCGAGGGCCGGCCGATCGCCACCTTCGACGTGGACCAGCTCTTCGACTACCGCTCCCGGCGACCGGTGATGACCTTCGTCGAGGACCACTGGGAGAGCTTCGACGCCCCCAAGCTGGAGCTGCACCTGCTGAACGACGACGACGAGACACCCTTTCTGCTGCTCACCGGCCCCGAGCCGGACCTGCAGTGGGAGCGGTTCACCGCCGCCGTCGCGGGGCTCGCCGCCCGCTTGGACGTACGCCTCACCGTCGGGCTCAACTCGATCCCGATGGCGGTGCCGCACACCCGGCCGACCGGCGTGACCGCCCACGCCACCCGCCCGGAGTTGATCAGCGGGTACGAGCCCTGGCTGCAACGGGTCCAGGTGCCCGGCAGCGTCGGTCACCTGCTGGAGTTCCGCCTCGGCCAGCAGGGCCGCGACGCGCTCGGGTTCGCCGCGCACGTGCCGCACTACGTGGCGCAGACCGAGTACCCGGCCGCTGCCGAGGTGCTCCTGAGCGCGGTGTCGCGCAGCACGGGGCTGCTGCTGCCCGGCGACGGGCTGCGCTCGGCCGCCGAGGTGGTCCGGGTGGAGATCGACCGGCAGGTCGCCCAGACCGAGGACGCCGCAGCCCTCGTCCAGGCCCTGGAGGAGCAGTACGACGCGTTCGCCCGCGGTCGCGGCGAGCGGAACCTGCTCGCCCCCGACGCCGGTCCGCTGCCCACCGCCGACGAGCTCGGCGCGGAGCTGGAACGGTTCCTGGCCGAACAGACCCGTCCCGGCGACACCCCGGGCAGCTGACCCGGCGACACGGCAGCGGATGCGGCAGGGTGGAGACATGCGCCTGGCGACCTGGAACGTGAACTCGGTGAAGGCCCGGCTGCCCCGGCTGTTGGAGTGGCTGGCCGGCACCGGGCCCGACGTCGTCTGCCTGCAGGAGACGAAGTGCCCGGACGGCGCCTTCCCGGTGGCCGAGGTGGGCGAGCTGGGCTATACCGTGGCCAGCCACAGCGACGGCCGCTGGAACGGGGTGGCGATCCTGTCCCGGGTCGGCCTGGACGACGTCCGCGTCGGCTTCGCGGGTGAGCCGGGCTTTCCCGCACCGGAGGCCCGCGCGATCTCCGCCACCTGCGACGGGCTGCGGGTCTGGTCGGTGTACGTGCCCAACGGCCGCACGCCGGACGACCCGCACTACGCGTACAAGTTGGCCTGGTTCGCGGCGCTGCGCGACGCGTTGGAGGCGGAGCTGGCCGGCGGCCCGCCGCTGGCCGTCTGCGGCGACTTCAACGTCGCACCGACCGACGCCGACGTCTGGGACCCGGCAGTGTTCACCCACTCCACGCATGTCACCCCGGCCGAGCGGGCCGCCCTGGCCGCGCTGCGCGACCTCGGGCTCAGCGACGTGGTGCCGACCCCGATGAAGGGGCCACACCCGTTCACCTACTGGGACTACCGCGCCGGTATGTTCCACCAGAACAAGGGCATGCGGATCGACCTGGTGTACGCCTCGGCCCCGTTCACGCGGGCGGTCCGCTCGGCGTACGTGGACCGGGAGGCCCGCAAGGGTAAGGGCCCCTCCGATCACGCCCCGATCGTGGTCGACGCCGATCTGGTCCCCGCCGTCGAGGCGTTCTGAGCGCCGGCGCTCCCGCGGGAGGGCGCCGGCGCTGGCTAGGGTGGGCAGATGGCAGTCGTGAAGATCAACGCAATCGAGGTTCCGCCGGGCGCGGGCGCCGAGTTGGAGAAGCGGTTCGCGGCTCGGGCGGGCGCGGTGGAGAACTCCCCCGGCTTCCTCGGCTTCGAACTGCTCCGCCCGGTGGCTGGGGAGACCCGCTACTTCGTCTACACGAGGTGGGAGAGCGAGGAGGCGTACCAGGCCTGGGCCTCCGGCCCGTCGCGCGAGGCCCACGCCGCCGCCCCCGGCGACAAGCCCCGCCCGCCGGTGTCCAGCGGCGCCAGCCTCCTGGAATTCGAGGTCGCCCTGCACGTCCCTGCGCCCTGACCCACCTGCCGACGATCCTGGGCTCGTCGGAACCCCGCCCGGGCGGTGACCTGCGCTGATAGCGTCCGGCCATGTTCGACGGGTTCGAAGAGTTCGACATCCCCACGTCCGGCGCGACGATCCACGGACGCCGGGGCGGCAGCGGGCCACCCGTGCTGCTCCTGCACGGCATCCCGGAGACGCACCTCATGTGGCACACGGTGGCGCCCCGGCTCGCCGAGCACTTCACGGTCGTCGCCACCGACCTGCGCGGCTGGGGAGACAGCGGCACACCGCCGAGCACCGCCGATCACGAGCCGTACAGCATGCGCGCCATCGCCCGTGACCAGATCGAGGTGATGCGGCGCCTGGGTCATGACCGGTTCCACCTGGTCGGCCATGATCGCGGGGCCCGGTGCGCGTACCGTCTCGCGCTGGACGAACCGGACGCCGTCACCCGGCTGGCGGTCATGGACGTCGTGCCGGTCGGGGACGTCTACAACCGCGCCGACAAGGCGTTCAGCCTCTCCTACTGGGTCTGGTCCTTCCTGGCGGCGCCGGCGCCGGTGCCCGAGCAGTTCATCGGCGCGGCGCCCGCCGTGCTCGTCGACTACATGCTCGGCACCTGGCCCACGGTGAAGGACGCCTTCCCTGCCGAGGTGCGGGCGGCGTACGTCAGGCAGTTCAGCGACCCTGACACCGTCCACGCGATCTGCGAGGAGTTTCGCGCGGCCGCGACCCTGGACTACCAGCAGGACGAGGCGGACCGCGGCAACCGGAAGATCCTCTGCCCGCTGCTGTTTCTCTGGAGCCAGGAGGGTCAGGTCGCGAAGCTCTACGACGACCCGATCGCGATCTGGCGGGACTGGGCCGACGACGTACGCGGCGGGCCCGTGCCGGTCGGGCACTTCATCCCGGAGGAGGCCCCCGACGAGACGGTTCGCCAGCTCCTGGACTTCCTGCGCTGACGCGGCCCGGCCGTACTGCTTGATCCACTCGGGTTCGGCGAAACCGGTCTGTCCGGGTCAGCCGGACACCGCGACTTCAAGGATTCCGAGTCGATCAAGCGCCAGGGTTCGTCCAAGCAGGCGGGCGGGCGGGCCGGGTCCGTCTCACGGCTTGCGCGACGACTGGAGGGTGGCGAACGCGATCACGTTGTCGGCGTAGCCGGTGCGACCGCCGATGAACTGGCCGCCGCAGGTGATCAGCCGCAGACCGGCGGGGCCGTCGTGGCCGTAGATCCGCTCGGCGGGCAGCCGGTCCTTCGGGAAGTGCTCGACGGTGTCGACCTTGAACACCACCGTCGACCGGTCCGCCCGGACCACCTCGATCAGGTCACCGGGCTTGAGCTTGCCCAGGTCGTAGAAGACCGACGGGCCGCTCTTGGTGTCCACGTGCCCGACGATGACCGCCGGACCGGGCTCGCCGGGCGTCGGCCCACGGTCGTACCAGCCGGTCTCGTTGTGCCGTTCCAACGGCGGTACGGCGATCGTGCCGTCTCGCGCCTGCCCGACGGGCGCCACCGGCGCCTCCACCTTGATCGCCGGGACGGTGAGCCGCACCGGGCGACTGGCCGACAACCCGACCGTCTCGCTGCGCGGTGGGCGGTCACCGCCCGCCGGGGTCCAGTCGAGCGGGCCGACCGAGCGGCCCAGCCCCGCCCCGGTGGCGAAGACCCCCGCCAGCACCAGCACCACAGCCAGCGGCACCGACCAGGGGCTACGGCCCGACGGACGGCTGCGCCGAGGAGCGACGGCGGTCGGCGGCCGGCTCGCGACCGGTGGTCTTTCGGAGGCCGGTGGTCTTTCGGCGACCGGCGGTCGCTCGGCAGCGACTCGCGAATCGCGCGCCGGACGCGAGCCAGCGGGCGGACGCGAGCCAGCGGTCGGCGCCGCGCCGTCGGGTGCCCACGAACCGGCGGGCGGGCCCGAGCCCGTGGGCGGGCGGGAGCCGGCGGGGGGTGGCGTGGGGCGGAAGATCTCCATGGCGGGCTCAGTGGCGCGCGACGCCACGGACGGCGCGGGGCCGACGCAGGGCCACCACGGCGAGGATCAGCCCGGTGATGGTGAGCGCCGCACCGCCGGGCAACAGCAGCTTGCCGGTCATCCCCCCGGAGGTGCCGCCGAAGCCGGTGGCCGGGCCCCGGCTGGGCTGGGGGGACGGCACCTTCTTGACCACCTGGAGCATCGTCGACGCGGTCTCGCCGTCGCGGCACTCCAACTTGACCCGGTAGTTGCCGGGACGGGTGCGCTCGCGCACCATCGGCGCGGCGGTGAGCACGCCGCGCTGCGGTTGCACGCCGATGGCGCCGAACGCGTCGGAGACGACTGTGGCGCCCACCGAGTTGTCCCGACAGCTGGCCCGGATGCCGACCAGGTAGCCGGGCTGCACCGTGCTGGGGCTCACCTCGACGAAGACGTCCACCGGGCCGGGCTGCGGTGCGCCTCCGGGTTGACTCTCGGGCTGACCCCCGGGCGCCGGCGCGGCGAGCACGAGCGGGCCGGCGACGGGCACGAGACCGGCGGAGACGAGGGCAGCCGGCGCGGCGAGCACCGACGCGGCGGCCACGGGACCGCCGGCAGCGGGTGCGGCGTGTGCAGGGGCGGCGGCCAGCAGGGGGCCGGCGAGCACGGTCACCACCGACAGGGTCACGCCGCTGCGGGTCACTGCCACGATGCCCCCTCTCGACGCCGTAGGACCGCGCCGGGCAGCGGACCGCCCGGCCTGCCGTACCAGATCGATCCTCTCATTACCTGTCGCACATCACATCCGATCCGCGGACGACGTCGCGTACGCTCGGGTCGCTGTGACCACCACCGACCCTGACCCCGCCGCCGCCCCGCCCGCGGGCCGGACGATCCGCACCTTCCACCCCCGACGGGGCCGGATGAGCGGCCGCCAGACCGACGCGCTGGAGCGGCTCTGGTCGACGTACGGCCGGGACGTGTCGGGCGAGCCCGTCGACCTGACCGCCCTGTTCGGCCGCCGGGCCCCGGTGGTGCTGGAGATCGGCTCGGGGATGGGCGACAGCACCGCCGCGATGGCCGCCGCCGACCCGGATCGAGATTATCTGGCGGTCGAGGTGCACACGCCGGGAATCGCGAACCTGCTCGACCTGGTGGACCGCGGTGGCCTCGGCAACGTACGGGTGGCCGAGGGCGACGCGTTGGAGCTGGTCAGCGGCCTGCCCGAGGGTGTCCTGGACGCCGTACACATCTTCTTTCCCGACCCCTGGCCCAAGGCCCGCCACCACAAGCGGCGGATCATCCAGCCGGCGCACGTGGCGCTGCTGCGCTCCCGGCTGGTTCCCGGCGGGACGCTGCACTGCGCGACCGACTGGGCCGAGTACGCCCAGGCGATGCGGGAGACCCTGGACGCCGACCCGGAGCTGGTCGACGCGTACGGCGGCTTCGCGCCGCGTCCGGCGCACCGCCCGGTGACGAAGTTCGAGCGGCGGGCGATCACCGCGGGGCGGCCGGTCGCCGACCTGATCTACCGCCGACGGTGACGAGCCGGCCCGGACGGGTGCCCGCCGGAGGTCGGGTTGGCGCGCGGGGGCATGATCCAGGCACCATGGACGGGATATGACGCTCACCGCCGCGCTGCCGACAAGCGCCGACCCCGACACCCTCTTCGACGCGTTCGCCAGTTGGGCGAAGGAGCGCGGCCTCGACCTCTACCCCCATCAGGAGGAGGCGGTCATCGAGATCGTCTCCGGCGCCAACCTGATCATGAACACGCCCACCGGCTCGGGCAAGAGCCTGGTGGCGATCGCGGCGCACTTCGCGGCGCTCGCGGACAGCCGGACGACCTTCTACACCGCGCCGATCAAGGCCCTGGTGTCGGAGAAGTTCTTCGCGCTCTGCGAGGTCTTCGGCGCCGAGAACGTCGGCATGCTCACCGGCGACGCCAGCGTCAACGCCGACGCCCCGATCATCTGCTGCACCGCGGAGATCCTGGCCAACCTGGCGCTACGCGAGGGCGCCAAGGCCGACGTCGGCCAGGTGATCATGGATGAGTTCCACTTCTACGCCGAGCCCGACCGGGGCTGGGCCTGGCAGGTGCCGATCATCGAGCTGCCGCAGGCCCAGTTCGTCCTGATGTCCGCCACCCTCGGGGACACCACCCGGTTCGTCGACGACCTGACCCGACGCACCGGGCGGCCGACAGCCGTCGTGCGCTCGGCGGAGCGGCCGGTCCCGCTGATCTTCTCGTACGCGATGACGCCGCTGCACGAGACGCTCGAAGAGCTGCTGGAGACCAAGCAGGCCCCGGTGTACGTCGTGCACTTCACCCAGGCCGCCGCGCTGGAACGCGCCCAGGCGCTGATGAGCGTGAACGTCTGCACCCGCGCCGAGAAGGACATGATCGCCCAGGCGATCGGCGGATTCCGGTTCACCTCCGGCTTCGGCAAGACGCTGTCCCGGTTGGTCCGGCACGGCATCGGCGTGCACCACGCCGGCATGCTGCCCAAGTACCGCAGGCTCGTGGAGACCCTCGCCCAGGCCGGCCTGCTCAAGGTCATCTGCGGCACCGACACCCTCGGCGTCGGCATCAACGTGCCGATCCGCACCGTGCTCTTCACCGGCCTGTCCAAGTACGACGGGGTGCGCACCCGGCTGCTCAAGAACCGCGAGTTCCACCAGATCGCCGGGCGGGCCGGCCGGGCCGGCTACGACACCATCGGCCGGGTCGTGGTGCAGGCCCCCGAGCACGTCATCGACAACGAGAAGGCGCTCGCCAAGGCCGGCGACGACCCCAAGAAGCGCCGCAAGGTGGTCCGCAAGAAGCCGCCGGAGGGCTCGATCGGCTGGGGCCAGCCCACCTTCGACCGCCTCGTCGACGCCGAGCCGGAGCCGCTGACCTCCAGTTTCCAGGTCAGCCACTCGATGCTGCTCAACGTCATCGGCCGTCCCGGCGACGCGTTCACGGCGATGCGGCACCTGCTCACCGACAACCACGAGGAGCCGGCCGCCCAGCGCCGGCACATCCGCCGGGCCATCGCCATCTACCGGGCGCTGCGCGCCGGCGGGGTGGTCGAGGAGCTGCCCGAGCCGGACGAGACGGGCCGGCGGATCCGCCTCACCGTCGACCTTCAGCTCGACTTCGCCCTCAACCAGCCGCTCTCCCCCCTCGCCCTGGCCACCATCGAGCTGCTCGACGCCGAGTCCCCGTCGTACGCGCTCGACGTGCTCAGCGTGATCGAGTCGATCCTCGACGACCCCCGGCAGATCCTCTCCGCACAGCAGTTCAAGGCCCGCGGCGAGGCCGTCGCCGCGATGAAGGCCGAGGGAATCGAGTACGAGGCACGCCTCGAACTGCTCGACGAGGTGACCCACCCGAAGCCCCTGGCCGAGCTGCTGGAGGCCGCGTACGAGATGTACCGGCAGGGCCACCCGTGGGTCGCCGACCACCAACTCTCCCCCAAGGCCGTGGTCCGCGACATGTACGAGCGGGCCATGACCTTCACCGAGTACGTGCAGTTCTACGGGCTGACCCGTTCGGAAGGGCTGGTTCTGCGCTATCTGGCCGACGCGTACAAGACGCTGCGCCAGACCGTGCCCGAGGACGCCAAGACCGAGGAGCTGATCGACCTCATCGAGTGGTTGGGCGAGCTGGTCCGCCAGGTCGACTCCAGCCTCATCGACGAGTGGGAGCGGCTGCGCAACCCGTCCGACGTGGCCGAGGTGGCCCAGGCGCACGCCTCGCTGAGCGACCGGCCACCCGCGGTGACCCGCAACGCGCGGGCGTTCCGGGTGCTGGTGCGCAACGCGCTGTTCCGCCGCGTCGAGCTGGCCGCGCTGCGCCGCTGGGACCTGCTCGCCGAGCTGGACGCCGAGGACGGCTGGGACTACGACGCGTGGGCCGACGCCCTCGCGCCGTACTTCGAGGCGTACGACTCGATAGGCGTCGGGCCGGACGCCCGCGGCCCGGCGCTGCTGATGATCGAGCAGGGCCGGGAGCGGTGGACCGTCCGGCAGATCTTCGACGACCCGGACGGCGACCACGACTGGGGTATCAGCGCGGAGATCGACCTCGTCGCCTCGGACGAGGTCGGGGCGGCGGTCGTCCGGATCACGGACGTCGGCCAGCTCTAGCCACCGTTTCGACAGGGGGTCGTCCGCACGCCGGGCGGCCCCCTTTGTCGCGTCTTCCGCACCTCCGTTTTCACTGGGCGATGTCAGGGGTGTCGATTAGAATGTATGTACTAATACCGCTCCTGAACTGGGAGGACGCCCGTGACCGCGCCCGCCTCCACGCCCCTCACGCCGTACGCCACGTTGCTCGGTTTCACCCGCTACGTCGACCGCACCGGCCCCACCAAGGCGACCTTCGTGGGCGGGCTGCGCAAGCAGCGCGCCAGCCGGTCCGGCTTCAACCCGCACGGCCAGTTCGTCAAGGCGCTCAAGGCCGACATCGCCTTCCACACCGGCGGCACCCACCTGGCCGGGGTGGCCGACATCGTCAAGCCACGGTGGCGCCCGCTCTACCAGGCCCTGGTGCCCGGTGCCACGGCCTGGCTGCACTCCCTCGGCGATCCGGCCGCCATCGACCTCGCCCAGACCCGCGACGCCCTGGCCATGCTGGGTGACCTGCCCGTCAAGATCAACCCCCATTTCGGGGTACGCCACGCCGACGGCCGCGCCGAAGCGGTCCGCCTGCACTTCGACGAGGCCCCACCGAGCGAGGAGTCGGTGCTCGCCACCCTGCACCTGATGGCCCGTCACATGGACGCGGTCCTCCCGCACGCCGAGCCGGTCCTGGTCGACGTCCGCCGGGGCCAGGCCCACCGCACACCCGCCGACGCCAAGCCCGACCAGATCGAACGATGGCTCTCCGGCGAAGCCGCCGCCTTCCGCGCCATCTGGTCCACCGCCGCCTAACCCCGACCACCGCCGCTGTCCTGTCCGACTCCCACACCCCACGTACGCCAAGATCCGCGCAACTTCAGCGATGCTGCTGCTTCAGGATGTCGAGAGGCAGCAAGAACCCCGAAGTTGCGCGGATCTTGGCGTGTCGGGAGCTGCGCGGGGTTATCCACAGGGGCTGCCAACCGGCAGTCCTGGCGGTCAGGGTGACGTCATGCCTGTTTCCCCACGACGGCCGCCGAGGCTGCGGGGGCGCGTCTTTCGCGGCTCCCACGTCGTCGCCCAAGGCCTGCTCACCCGGACGGAGCTGCGCAGCACGGCATGGCGCCCCTTGTTTCGGGACGTGTACGCGGATGCCAACCTGACAGTCACCCATCGCACTCGTTGCGCCGCCGCGGCGCAGTGGGTGCTGCCACCCGGCGTGGTGATCGCTGGCCGCAGCGCGGCAGCGCTCTATGGCACCGCATCGGTCGCCGACGCACAGCCTGTGGAGGTGCTCGTGCCCACCGGCCAGCGATTCGGGCCGGTGTCAGGGTTCGTCGTGCACACCGGCACGCTTGCCGTCACCGACGTGACGGTACGTCAGGGCGTCCCCCTGACCACCCCGACGCGCACCTGTTGGGATCTGGCCCAATGGCTGCCGACCGAGGAGGCTGTCGCCATTGTGGACCGCTTCGCCCACCAACACCTGGTGGATCTCGCCCAACTGCACGCGGACGCCCGAGCACAGATCGGTAGGCGAGGCTGGAAGAGCATGGCGAAGGTGGTCGAGCTGGCCGACGCCGGGGCGGAGTCGACGCCGGAGTCTCGACTGCGAGTGCGGATCGTGCTCGCCGGGGTGAGTACTCCCGTGACCCAGTTCGTCGTGGAGCGCGACGGGAAGTTCGTGGCCCGTCTCGACCTGGCCTGGCCCCATCTCAAGGTGGCGGTCGAGTACGACGGATTGTGGCACCACGATCCTGAGCAGTTCCACCGCGACCGGCGTCGCCTCAACCGTCTGCTCGGTGAGGACTGGATCGTCCTGCACGTCACCGCGAAGCGATTCCACGAGGACTTCGCCGGCTTCCTGACCGAGCTCCGCCACGCCCTGGCTTCTCGCGCTGGCGCCCACCCCCGCTGACCACAACGGCCAAGATCCGCGCAACTTCAGGGATCCTGCTGCCTCGCAGGCTCGTGAGGCAGCAGTTTCTCCGAAGTTGCGCGGATCTTGAAAACGCGACCGGCGCGCGGGGTGCGCGGCTGGTCAGGCGGCCGGGAGGTACTTGGCCAGGTCGTCGAGGATCTTGTTGGCGGCGCCGACGCCGATGCCGGTCATCCAGACCTCGTCGGAGACCGGGTACGCCTTGCCGGCCTTGACCGCGCCGAGGCCCTTCCAGAGGGTGCCGCCCGCCACCTTGGCCTGCTCGGCGGCTGCCTTGTCGCCGTACGCGGTCACGAAGATGACGTCGCCGTCGACCTCGTTGATCCGCTCGGGGCTGACCAGGTCGAAGCGCTTGTCCTCCTTGTTGGCCAGCATCTGCCGCTCGGGGCGGCCGAGGCCGGTGTCGCCGACGACGATGCCGGAGAAGGAGTCCGGGCCGTACACCCGGATGTTGCCCGGGATGAAGCGCACGATCGACACCTTGCGGGCGGCGGGGTCACCGAGGGTGGCGCCGAAGTCCTTGGCCCGCTTCTCGTACGCGCCGAGCAGGTCCTTGGCCTGCTGTTCGCGGCCGAGCGCCTTGCCGTCGAGCAGGAAGTTGTCCTTCCAGGTGATGCCCACCTTGTCGGTGAACACGGTGGGCGCGATGGCGGCCAGCTCGTCGTAGAACTTCTCCTGGCGGAACTTGCTGCCGAGGATGAGGTCCGGCTTGAGCGCGTTGATCGCCTCCAGGTCGGGCTCGGTGAGCACCCCGACCTCCTTGATGCCGGTGAGCTTGTCCGCACCGAAGTACGTCGGCCAGCTCTTCGCCTCACCTGCGGTGGCCGCGCCGACGGGTGTGATGCCCAGCGAGAGCGCCGTGTCGATCTTGTCGGTGTCGAGCACGACGACGCGCTTGGGGTCGGCCGGGACCTTGGTGGTGCCCATGGCGTGGGTGATCTCCCGGGTCTCCCCGGTGGCGGAGCCGGCGACCGGGTCGCTCTCACCGCAGGCGGTGAGGCCGGCCCCGAGGGCGACGGCCGCGGCGAGAGCGGCGACGAGACGACGCATCAGAGTCCTTTCGAGGGGTACGTGCCGGCGAGCGGGTTGACCGCGTCGCCGGTGGCGGGTCGGGCGTCCGGTACGGACGCCGTCGACGAATCGGGGCCGCCGACGGCGGGGCCGCCGGTGTGGGCGGGGCCGCCGGTGTGCGCGGGCACCACCAGCGGGGCTCCGGTCACCGGGCAGGGGACGACGACGCAGGCCAGCCCGAAGACATCCCGGACCAGGTCCGCGGTGAGGATCTCCCGGGGCGGCCCGGCGGCCACCACCGCGCCGGCGCGCATCGCGATCAGGTGGTCGGCGTAGCGGGCAGCCTGGTTGAGGTCGTGCAGCACGGCGACCACGGTGCGGCCCCGCTCGACGCGCAACCGGTGCAGCAGATCCAGCACCTCCACCTGGTGGGCCAGGTCGAGGAAGGTGGTCGGTTCGTCCAGCAGCAGGGCGTCGGTGTCCTGGGCGAGGGTCATGGCGATCCACACGCGTTGCCGCTGGCCGCCGGAGAGGCTATCCACGGGCCGGTCGGCCAGGTCGGCCACGTCGGCCAGGCTCATCGCCTCGTCTACCGCCGCGGCGTCGGTGGACGACCACTGCCGCCACCACCGCTGGTACGGCTGCCGGCCGCGCCCGACCAGGTCGGCCACCGTGACGCCCTCGGGTACGAGCGGGCTCTGCGGCAGGACGCCGAGCCGGCGGGCCACGTCGCGGGTGGGCAGGTCACGGATGGCGGTGCCGTCCAGCAGGACCGTGCCGCGTCGCGGGGTGAGCAGGCGGGCCATCGTGCGCAGCAGGGTGGACTTGCCGCAGGCGTTGGGGCCGACGATGACGGTGAACGCGTCGGTCGGCAGGTCCAGGGTGAGCCCGTCGAGCACGGTCCTCTCGTCGTAGCCGACGACCAGGTCGCGGGTGGAGAGCATCACACGACTCCTTGAGGGCGTCACGACGACCGCCGCCGTCCACGAAGCAACAGGAAGATCAGGTACGGGCCGCCGATCGCGGCGGTCAGCACACCGGCCGGCAGTTGGGTGGGTGCGAACAGCCGCCGGCCGGCCAGGTCGGCCAGCACCAGCAGCAGCGCGCCGAGCAGCGCGGCGCAGACCAGCGGGGGCCGTTCGGCGCGGACCAGCCGGCGGGCCAGTTGGGGTGCGACGAGCGCCACGAAGTCGACGGCGCCGACCTGGGCGGTGACCATCGCGGCGACGAGCACGCCGGTGCCGGCGAGCCCGATCCGGCGGGCCACGGGACGCAGCCCGACGCCCCGCGCGGTGTCGTCGTCCAGGGCGGTGCTGTTCAGCGCCCAGCCGGCCCAGGCCAGCACCGGCAGCAGCACCAGCATTGTGCCGGCGATCCAGGCGGCCTCGGTCCAGCCCTTGCCGGCGAGGGTGCCGATCAGCCAGATCTGCGCCCGCAGCCCGTCGATCGGGTCGGCGGTGAGCATGACCACCTCGGTGAGCGCCCGGAAGGCGAACGCGACAGCCACGCCGGCGAGGACGAACCGCTGCGCGGCCAGTCCGTGCCGGGCGCCGAGGGCGAACAGCAGCACCGCCGCCAGCAGGCCGCCGACCAGCGCGCTCGGCGCCACCAGCACCGCCGCCGCACCGCTGGTCAGCGCCACTGTCGCGGCGAGGCCGGCGCCCTGGGTGATGCCGATGACGTCCGGGCTGGCGAGGGGGTTGCGCGCCACGCTCTGGATCAGCGTGCCGGCCACGCCGAAGGCCGCCCCGGCCACCGCGGCCAGCACGATCCGGGGCAACCGCAGATCAAAGACGACGAGGTCGTACGGGGTGCCCGCGCCGGAGAGCGCCCGCAGCACGTCGGCCGGGGCGACGTACGGGGTGCCGAGGGACAGGCTGAGCAGCATCGCGAGCAGGAGCAGCACGGTCAGCACGGCGGCGACCAGCACCGCCCGGCGGCGGATCTGCAGGCTGACCGGGCCGAGCCGCAGCAGCGACCGTCCCGGCAGTCGGGCAGAGCCGCCACCGGGCGAGGCGGCGGGGCCTGCCGGGCCGGGGACCGGGCGCTGGGCGGTCGTCACGCGGTCACCACCCGGGCGCGGCGGACCAGCACGGCCAGCAGCGGCGCACCGATCAGGGCGGTGATGATCCCGGCCGGTATCTCGCCGGGCGGGGCGACGAGCCGGCCGACGACGTCGGCGCCGAGCAGCAGTGCGGGCCCGAGCAGGGCGGAGACGGCGAGGGTCCAGCGGTGGTCCGCGCCGACCAGGGCACGGGCCAGGTGCGGCACGGCCAGTCCGACGAAGGCGACCGGCCCGGCGGCGGCCACCGCGGCGCCGGTCAGCAGCACCGCGGCGAGGCCACCACCGAGGCGGACCAGCCCGATGCGGTGGCCCAGGCCGCGCGCCACGTCGTCGCCGAGGGCCAGCGCGTCCAGGCCCCGGGCCACCAGGACCGCCAGCAGCAACCCGACGAGAACGAAGGGCAGCACCTGGGCGGTGACGCCGAGGTCCCGGCCGGCCAACCCGCCGACGACCCAGAACCGGTACTCCTCGAAGGTGCGGGCGTCGATGCTGAGCAGCGCGTACACCCCGGAGGCGAGGCTGGCGTCGAGCGCCGCGCCGACCAGCGCGAGGGTGACCGGACTCGCGCCCTCGCGGGCCCGGCTGGCGATGGCGAAGACCAGCAGCCCGGCGACCAGCGCCCCGGCGATGCCGAACCAGACGTAGCCGGCGAGCGTGCCGACGCCGAAGACGGAGATGGCGAGCACCACGCCGAACGACGCGCCGGCGCTGATGCCGAGGATGCGGGGCTCGGCGAGGGGGTTGCGGGTGAGCGCCTGGAACAGCACCCCGGCCACGGCGAGGGCGAGCCCGACAGCGAGGCCCAGGGCGGTACGCGGAATGCGCAGTTCCCGAACGATCGTGCTCGCGTCGCTGCCGTCCGGCGCGACGAGGGCGTGCCACACGGCACCGACACCGAGTGGCCGGCTGCCCAGCGCGAAGCTCGCCAGCACGGCGAGCAGCAGCACCAGTGCCGCCCCGACGGTGACGGCCACCCGCCGGCCGGTACGGGTACCGGACCGGTTGCGGGCCGGCGTCGGCCGGTCGACGAGGGTGGTCACGAGTCTCCTGCACGTTCGAGCTTAGGTTCGCCTAACCTTAGCCGACCTGCAGAAAGTGACCTAACCGGCGTCGGTCGATGCCGACCCGGACGTGTCCGGGTCGCGCGCCGTGCTGCCGTCCCCGGTCGCCGCACCGCCGCCCGGCAGCACGTCCAGTGGCCGCATCATCTCGTTGTCCTCGTGCTCCAGGAGGTGACAGTGCCAGGCGTAGCGGCCGGGCAGGTCGAAGCGCGCCTTGATCCGGGTCACCTCCCACGGGTACGCGAGCACCGTGTCCATCCGTCCCCGTTCCCCCGGAGCCGGCGGCACCCGGCCCGAATGCCCGCGGCCGAGCACTTCGAACTGGGCCTGGTGCAGGTGGATCGGATGGACCAGGCGGGTGAAGTTGCGCAGTTCCCACACCTCGGTGGCGCCGAGGGTCGGCTGCTCGGTCGTCGGATCACTCCAGCGCATGGGCCGAGGACGGCCCCGCTCGTCGAGGGTGCCGAGCAGCATCGTCATCGACCCCGACGAGCCGGACATGCGCTCGTTGAGCGACAACCGCCGAACCCGCTGGGCCGCCGGCAGCCCAGGATGCGCCGGCAGCCGCAGCTGCTCCGGCGGCACGCTCGGGTCCGGGCCGGTCGCCTCGGTGACCACGAAGCGCAGCACCTGCCCGGTGGTTCGCGGATCGGCCGGCGGGAAGTCGACCCCGGGCCGGCCACCGCGGTACGCCCAGTCGGGTCCCTCGTTGACGAGGTACAGCTCGGTCCCGGCGGGCACGTCGGTGAAGTCGACGATGACGTCGACCCGCTGGGCGGGGCCGAGGCCCACGCGTTCGTGCGACACCGGCTCGGGCAGGAACCCGCCGTCGCTGCCGATCTGCCAGATCGGCAGCACCGGGCGGGCCGGCCGCGCCGTGGCGTGGGCAGCCACGCTCAGCAGCAGAAAACGATTGTTCGAGGCGTTGAGCAGGCGGAACCGGTAGCGCCGCCGCTGCACCGTGAGGCTGGGCCAGGTGCGACCGTTGACCACGATTGTGGAGCCGGCGCCGTGCCACGAGCGCTCCCCCGGGTAGAGCAACTCGCCGTCGGCGGTGAAGCTCCGATCCTGGATCATCAGCGGAATATCGCGGTAGCGGACGTCCGGAGGGTCGTCGTGGGCCGGCCCCGGGCCGGGTAGGACCCCGTCCGGCAGGTCGTCGCCGCCGAGCAGGTAGAAGCCGGCCGGTCCGGCGTAGACGTTCTGGGCGGTCACCCCCAACGTGTGGTCGTGGTACCAGAGGGTGCCCGGCGCCTGGTCGTTGGCGTACTCGAAGGTGGCCGAGCCCGGCGCCCAGCGCAGACCGGAACGCTCGGCGAAGCGGGACCGGAACTCGTCGTACACGCTTCCGCAGACGGCGAAGTCGGACGGCAGATCGCGCGCCACCGGCAGGTACCACGCCTCGGCGTGCCCGTCGCTCTCCTGCGGGCTGTGTGCACCGTGCAGATGCACCACCTGGGGCACCGGCCCGCGGTATCCGCGCGGGTCGCCGTCGCGACGGCCGTGCTGGTCCCGGTTGGCGTTTCCGCCGGCGGGGTTGGCCCAGTGCAGGGTGGGATCGACCGGCAGCAGGTGCGGCAGAAAGTCGCCCCGCCCGTCGACGAGTTGATTGACCCAGGTCACGCGCACCGGGTGGTTCACCCGCGCCACGATGCTGGGCGCCGGAGAGCCGAAGCTGCCGGGGTGGGCCGTCGAGCCGTAACCCCACACCGTCGTACGCGGCCACGAAGGCGGCAGGATCTGCTGGCGGAACTGTCGTACGCCGATGACGTACGTGTCCCGCTCCGGACCGGTCGCCACGGCCGGCATCGCCGGTGGGATCCGCAACGGCGCGACGTACTTCGGGATGTCGGCGGCGTCCAACGACGCCACTCCGGCGAGCGCGCGGCCCGCGGCCGTGGAGCCCGCCGGGACCAGCACCGCCGCGCCACCGGCGGCACCGGCGGCAAGCAGCCCTCGTCTGGTGACCATGCCACACCTCCCATTCGCGTCCCATTCCCCGATAAGAGAATGAGTTTCGCGGACGGAAACAAGTGCGACAGAACACCGATGCCACCCGTAAGAGGGACATCCGGCCCCGATCGCGCCATAGGGTGTGAGCATGCGATTCGACAGGCACACGGTCGTCCTCCTGATCCGGCCGTCGGATCCGCCGGACCTGCCACTGGAGGCGATCGACCGGGTGCAGAGCGCCCACCTCGCCCATCAGGCGGGGTTCGTGGAGCAGGGGCTGGTGCTGGCGGCCGGGCCGTTCCTGGACGCCGACGACGGGCAACTGCGGGGCTTCGTCGTGTTCTCGATCTCGCCGGAGGAGGTACGCGCGCTCTACGCCGACGATCCGGCCGTCCGCGCCGGCCTGCTCGTCGCACGGGTGACGAGTTGGATGGTGCCCGAGGGCAACGTGCGGTTCGAGAGCGTGCCGATGCCCCGGTCGATGCTGGAGGCGGCCTCCGGCGACTGAAGCCGGCGAATCGGAACCCTCGACGGTCAGCCGAGCGGGCTCTTGACGGTCAGCCGGGCAGGCCCTCGATCGGGACCACCCGCAGGTCGTCCACCTCGCCGACGATCACCCGCAGCGACGGAAAGTAGGCACCGAGCACCTGAGCGCACCTGTCGCACGGCTCGATGACCGCGCGGCCCCGGTCGGTGACCGTGACGATCGTCTCCAGCTCGGTCACGCCCTGCGTGGCGGCGGTGCCGATCACGACCAGTTCCGCGCAGGTGTCGCCGCTGTCGTGCTGGATGTTCACGCCGGAGAACACCCGCCCGTCGGCGGTCCGGGCGGCCGACGCACCGGTGTGGCGCTGGCTGCGGCACCGCAGCTTGGCGACCGCCGTGGCGGCCTGCACCAACGCCCGGTCGGTGTCCCGCAGCTCCATCCCGGCCCCCCAGCGCTCGACGTCGGCCGCAACTCTAGACGGCCGTGGACGCGCTGCCGCACCGCTTGAGGCGGTAACCCAGGGGCGATCCGCCGCCGCGCTGCCTATCCTTGGGCACGACATGCAGAATCCAGCCGCCTCCGCCGCGACCGATCCCGTCCGCGAGCTGCACCGCCGCCTCACTCCCCTGATGTTCCGCGACCAACGCCGGCTCCAGCGGCGCCTCGACGGTGCCCGCAAGCTGCGCGACCCGCAGCGCCGGGAGGCGGCGCTTACCGAGATCACCGCCGAGCTGACCCGGGCCGAGCAACGGCTGGCCGCCCGGCGGGCGGCGGTGCCGGTGATCACGTACCCGGCCGGGTTGCCGGTCAGTGACCGCAAGGACGACATCGCGGCCGCCATCCGTGATCATCAGGTGGTGATCGTGGCCGGCGAGACCGGCTCCGGCAAGACCACCCAGATCCCCAAGATCTGCCTGGAGCTGGGGCGCGGCGTCAACGGCCTGATCGGGCACACCCAGCCCCGGCGGCTGGCCGCCCGCACGGTGGCCGACCGGATCGCCGACGAGCTGGGCACTGAGCTGGGCGACGTGGTCGGCTACAAGGTGCGCTTCACCGACCAGGTCAGCGACCGCAGCCTGGTCAAGCTGATGACCGACGGCATCCTGCTGGCCGAGTTGCAGACCGACCGGATGCTGCGCCAGTACGACACGTTGATCATCGACGAGGCGCACGAGCGCAGCCTCAACATCGACTTCATCCTCGGGTATCTGCGGGAGCTGCTGCCCCGCCGACCCGACCTCAAGGTGATCATCACCTCGGCGACCATCGAGACCGACCGCTTCGCCCGGCACTTCGCCGGCCCGCCCACCGCCGACGAGCCGCAGGGCGTACCCGCGCCGGTGGTCGAGGTCTCCGGGCGCACCTACCCGGTGGAGGTGCGCTACCGGCCGCTGGTCGAGGTGGCCGAGGGCGACGAGGACGGTGACGGCGACGAGGACAACGTCCGCGACCAGATCCAGGCGATCGGCGACGCCGTCGAGGAGTTGGCCGCCGAGGGGTCCGGCGACATCCTGGTCTTCCTCAGCGGCGAGCGGGAGATCCGGGACACCGCCGACGCGCTGGGCAAGCTGGTGCAGTCCAAGCGGTCCCTGCTCGGCACCGAGATCCTGCCGCTGTACGCCCGGCTGTCCAGCGCCGAGCAGCACCGGGTCTTCGCCGCGCACAGCTCGCGCCGGGTGGTGCTCGCCACCAACGTGGCGGAGACCTCGCTGACCGTGCCCGGCATCAAGTACGTGGTGGACCCGGGCACCGCCCGGATCTCCCGCTACTCCAGCCGGCTCAAGGTGCAGCGGCTGCCCATCGAGCCGGTCTCCCAGGCGTCGGCAAACCAGCGCAAGGGCCGCTGCGGGCGTACGTCCGACGGCATCTGCATCCGCCTCTACGACGAGCAGGACTTCCTGTCCCGCCCCGAGTTCACCGACCCGGAGATCCTGCGCACCAACCTGGCGTCGGTCATCCTCCAGATGACCGCGATCGGGCTCGGCGACCTGGCCGCGTTCCCGTTCATCGACCCGCCGGACAGGCGCAACATCACCGACGGCGTCAACCTGCTGCACGAGCTGGGCGCGCTGGACCCGACCGAGGCCGACCCGGGCAAGCGGCTCACCGCGCTGGGCCGGCGGCTGGCCCAGTTGCCGGTCGACCCGCGGCTGGCCCGCATGGTGGTCGAGGGCGAACGAAACGGTTGCGCCACCGAGGTGCTGGTGATCGCCGCCGCGCTGTCCATCCAGGACCCGCGCGAGCGGCCGGCGGAGAAGCAGGCCCAGGCCGACCAGGCGCACGCCCGGTTCGCCGACAAGGAGTCGGACTTCGTCGCGTACCTCAACCTGTGGCGCTACCTACGCGAGCAGCAGCGTGAACTGTCCTCCAGCGCGTTCCGGCGGATGTGCAAGGCGGAGTACCTGAACTACCTGCGGATCCGCGAGTGGCAGGACATCGTCAGCCAGTTGCGCCAGGTCCTGCGTACCCCCGGAGACGGCGACCGGCGGGGTGGGCGACCGGCGCGCGACACCTCGGACGACGCGGACGTCGGCCGGGGTGCGGGTCGGCGCGGCGGCGCGGACCTGCCGGAGGAGATCGACACCCCGAAGGTGCACCAGTCGCTGCTGCCGGGCCTGCTGTCGCACATCGGCCTGAAGGACGCCCAGAAGCACGAGTACCTGGGCGCGCGGGGCGCGAAGTTCGCGCTCTTTCCCGGCTCGGCGTTGTTCAAGAAGCCGCCGCGCTGGGTGATGGCCGCCGAGCTGGTGGAGACCTCCCGGCTGTGGGGCCGCATCGCCGGCCGGGTCGAGCCGGAGTGGGTCGAGCCGCTCGCGCAGCACCTGGTCAAGCGCAGCTACAGCGAGCCGCACTGGGAGAAGAAGCAGGCCGCGGTGATGGCCTACGAGAAGGTCACCCTGTACGGCGTTCCCCTGGTCACCTCCCGCAAGGTTAACTTCGGGCGGATCGACCCGGCGCTGAGCCGGGAGCTGTTCATCCGGCACGCCCTCGTCGAGGGCGACTGGCAGACCCACCACCGGTTCTGGGCGGACAACAAGCGGCTCCTCGCCGAGATCGAGGAGCTGGAGAGCCGCGCCCGACGCCGCGACATCCTGGTCGACGACGAGACCATCTTCGGTTTCTACGACCAGCGGATCCCGGCCGACGTGGTCTCCGGCCGGCACTTCGACACCTGGTGGAAGACGACCCGCCGGGACCAGCCCGACCTGCTCACCTTCACCCGCGACGTGCTGGTCAACGACGGTCGGGCCGGGGTGGACGAGAACGACTACCCCGACGAGTGGCTGACCCAGGGGGTGAGCCTGCCGCTGACGTACCGCTTCGAGCCGGGCACGCCGACCGACGGCGTCACCGTGGACATCCCGCTGCCGCTGCTCAACCAGGTGCCGGCCGAGAGCTTCGACTGGCAGGTGCCGGGGCTGCGCGAGGAGACGGTGATCTCGCTGATCCGGACGCTGCCCAAGGCGATCCGCCGCAACTTCGTCCCCGTGCCGGACTACGCGCGGGCCGCGCTCGCCGCGATCACACCCGGCGAGGAGCCGTTGCTGGACGCGCTCACCCGCCAACTGCGGCGGATGACAGGCGTCACCGTGCCCCGCGACGCCTGGGAGCCGGGCAAGCTGCCGGCCCACCTGCGGGTCACCTTCCGGGTGCTCGACGCCGACGAGAAGCCGGTCGCCGAGGGCAAGGACCTGCCGGCCCTGCAACGTCAGCTCCGTCAGGAGGTCCGCCAGGTGGTGGCGGCCGCCGCACCGGAGGTCGCCCGGACGGGGCTGCGCGAGTGGAGCGTCGGCACCCTGCCCCGGACGATCGAGCAGGTGCGCGCCGGCTACGCGGTGACCGCGTACCCGGCGCTCGTCGACGAGGGCGCGACGGTCGGGGTGAAGGTGTTCGACTCCCCCGCCGAGGCGGAGGCGGCGCACTGGGCGGGCACCCGTCGGCTGCTGCGGCTCACCGTGCCGTCCCCGGCCCGGTTCCTGCAGGGCCGGCTGAGCAACGAGGCGAAGCTGGCGCTGAGTCGCAACCCGCACGGCGGTGTGCAGCAACTGATCGAGGACGCGGCGGGCGCGGCCATCGACCGGCTGATCGGCGAAGCCGGTGGGCCGGCGTGGGACGCCGAGGGCTTCGCCGCGCTGCGGGAGAAGGTCCGCGCCGACCTGGTCGACACAGTCGTCGAGGTGATGGACCGGGTGCGCAAGGTCCTCGCCGCCGCGTACGCGGTCGAGCAGCGGCTCGACGCGACGCGCAACCTGGCCGTGGTGGCGGCGCTGGCCGACATCCGCAACCAGCTCGGCGGCCTCGTGCACGCCGGCTTCATCACCGAGACCGGGTACGCGCGCCTGCCCGACCTGCTGCGCTACCTCACCGCCATCGAACGTCGACTGGACCGGCTGGGCGGCAACCCGCAGCGCGACAAGCAGCAGCAGGACCGGATCGCTGTGGTGCAGAAGGAGTACGACGACCTGCTCACCAACCTGCCGCCGGCCCGCCGCCAGGAGACGGCCGTCCGGCAGATCCGCTGGATGATCGAGGAGTTGCGGGTGAACGTCTTCGCCCAGGCGCTGGGCACCCCGTACCCCGTCTCCGAGCAGCGGATCTACCGGGCGATGGACGACGCCGAGGGCCGCTGAGCCGGCCGGCGCGGCTCCGGCCTGGCCGGGCCCGTCAGGTCAGCGGTTCCACGCCGGGCGGCAGCTCGCCACGGTCGATCGCCGACTGGATGTAGTCGAGCAGGATCCGCCGCAGTTCCCGACCGGCGTGGGTCGGCACGATGTCGCGGCGGCGGGCCACCGCGATGGTCCGCCGCACCCCGGGCGGGGCGAGGGGGGTGATCCGCACCCCGGGGCGGCGGGCCAGCACGATGCCCGGCACCAGCGCGATGCCCAGTCCTGCCTCGACGAAGCTGAGCACCGCGTCCATCTCGCCGCCGTCCACCGCGAAGCTCGGTTCGAAGCCCGCCTCGCGGCACGCCTGGATGGTGGCGTCGCGCAGGTCGTAGCCCTCCCGGAACATCACCATCGGCTGGTCGCGCAGGTCGGTGATGCGCAGCTCGCCGGTCGTCGACGCGGTGGGCACCTCCCCCACCGAGGCCACCACCAGGCTCTCCCGCAGGATCGGGTCGACCCGCAGACCCGGGTCCGCGCCCTGGGCCGGCATGATGATCAGGGCCAGGTCGAGGTCGCCGCGCAGCAGGTCCCGCACGAGATCCTGGGAGCCGCCCTCCTCGACGCGCAGGTCGACGGTGGGATGCGCGTCGCGGAACCGGCGCAGCACCGGCGGTGCGAGCGAGGTGGCAAGGCTCGGGGTCGCACCGAGCCGGACGCGACCCCGCCGGAGCCCGACCAGCTCCTGCACCTCCCGGGTCGCGGTCTCCACGTCGGCGAGGATCCGGGTGGCCAGCGGCAGGAGCACCTCGCCCGCCGCGGTGAGGGCGATGTTGCCCCTTACCCGCTCGAACAGCGGTGCCCCGAGGTCGGTCTCCAGAGCGTGAATTTGCTTACTGAGAGAAGGCTGAGTGATGCCGACGATGTCGGCAGCTTGGGTGAAATGTCGTACTTCGGCCACCGCAACGAAGTACCGGAGCTGATGGAGCTGCATCTACATAGCCTAAGGCTATTAACACTACGAGTTTGATGCATTGGACGACTGATCGAAGTGCTCCTAGCGTCGGTCCCGTGGTAATGACGAAAACTCGGTCGCCCATCCGCTCGAACGTCGGCCTCAAGGCCGTCATGGCGGTGACGGGCATCCTGCTGGTGCTGTTCCTGATCGCCCACATGCTCGGGAACCTGAAGGTGTTCACGGGGGAGACCTCGTTCGACCACTACGCGCACTGGCTGCGCGACATCGGTAAGCCGCTGCTGCCCGGTGTCTGGTTCCTGTGGATCCTGCGCACCGTCCTCGTGGTGGCCGTCGTCGCCCACATCTGGGCCGCCACCGTGCTGGCGATGCGCGCCCGCGCCGCCCGCCCGGTCAAGTACGCCCACCGCAAGAAGGTCCGGGGCAGCTACGCGGCCCGCACCATGCGCTGGGGCGGCGTGATCATCCTGCTGTTCGTGATCTACCACCTCCTGGACCTGACCACCGGCACGCTCAACCCGGTCGGGACCGAGGGCAAGCCGTACGGCAACGTCGTCGCCGACTTCGCGCCGGAGCGCTGGTACGTCACGCTCTTCTACACCCTGGCGATCGTCACGCTCGGCTTCCACCTGCGCCACGGCGCGTTCAGCGCGTTCCGCAGCCTCGGCCAGCAGACACCCCGGGGCGAGCGGCGGGCGCGCAACGCCGCGCTCGTCTTCGCCGTGGTGCTCTGCGCCGGATACCTGGTGGTCCCGTTCGCCGTTCTCACCGGATTGGTGTCCTGACATGGAACTCTTCACCGAGGGCGACCCGATCGCCGACACGAAGGCTCCCGCCGGCCCGATCGAGAAGCGCTGGGAGACCCGGCGCTTCGAGGCCAAGCTGGTCAACCCGGCCAACCGCCGCAAGATGACGGTGATCGTGGTCGGCACCGGCCTGGCCGGCGGTTCGGCCGCGGCGACGCTGGCCGAGCAGGGCTACCACGTCAAGTCCTACTGCTACCAGGACAGCCCGCGCCGGGCGCACTCGATCGCCGCGCAGGGCGGCATCAACGCCGCGAAGAACTACCGCAACGACGGCGACTCGGTGCACCGGCTGTTCTACGACACCGTCAAGGGCGGCGACTTCCGCTCCCGGGAGTCGAACGTGCACCGCCTGGCCGAGGTGTCGGTCAACATCATCGACCAGTGCGTCGCCCAGGGTGTGCCGTTCGCCCGCGAGTACGGCGGCCTGCTGGACACCCGCTCCTTCGGTGGCGCCCAGGTGCAGCGCACCTTCTACGCCCGGGGTCAGACGGGCCAGCAGCTGCTGCTCGGCGCGTACCAGGCCCTGGAGCGGCAGATCGGCCTGGGCAACGTCGAGATGAACGCCCGGCACGAGATGCTGGAGCTGGTCATCGTCGACGGCAAGGCCCGCGGCATCGTCGTCCGCGACCTGGTCACCGGCGAGATCAGCACCGAGATGGCCGACGCGGTGGTGCTCGCCTCCGGCGGCTACGGCAACGTCTTCTACCTCTCCACCAACGCCAAGGGCTGCAACGTCACCGCCACCTGGCGGGCGCACCGCAAGGGCGCGTACTTCGCCAACCCCTGCTACACGCAGATCCACCCGACCTGCATCCCGGTCTCCGGCGACCACCAGTCGAAGCTGACGCTGATGAGCGAGTCGCTGCGCAACGACGGCCGGGTCTGGGTGCCGAAGAACAAGGGCGACGACCGCAACCCGCGCGACATTCCCGAGGACGAGCGGGACTACTACCTGGAGCGGATCTACCCCTCCTTCGGCAACCTGGTCCCCCGCGACATCGCCTCCCGCGCCGCGAAGAACGTGTGCGACGAGGGCCGGGGCGTCGGGCCCACCAAGCTCGGTGTCTACCTCGACTTCGCCGACGCGATCGACCGGCTGGGCCGCAAGGCCATCGAGGCCAAGTACGGCAACCTCTTCGAGATGTACGAGCGGATCACCGGCGAGGACCCGTACGAGGTGCCGATGCGGATCTACCCCGCCGTGCACTACACGATGGGCGGCCTGTGGGTCGACTACGACCTCCAGTCGAGCATCCCGGGCCTGTTCGTGATCGGCGAGGCGAACTTCTCCGACCACGGCGCGAACCGCCTCGGAGCCTCGGCGCTGATGCAGGGCCTCGCCGACGGCTACTTCGTGCTGCCCACCACGATCGCCAACTACCTGGCCTCGGGCCCCCTCGACAAGGTCGACGCCAGCCACCCGGCGGCGGTCGAGGCGCGTACCGACGTCGAGGACCGCATCCAGCGGCTGCTGGCGGTCAACGGCGACCGGACCGTCGACTCGTTCCACCGCGAGCTGGGCCAGATCATGTGGGAGCACTGCGGCATGGAGCGCAGTGAGGCCGGGTTGCGCAAGGCGATCGGCGAGATCCGCGACCTGCGCGACGCGTTCTGGCAGCGGGTCAAGGTGTCCGGCACGGGCGAGGAGCTGAACCAGTCGCTGGAGAAGGCCGGCCGGGTGGCCGACTTCTTCGAGCTGGCCGAGCTGATGTGCATCGACGCCCTGCACCGCGAGGAGTCCTGCGGAGGGCACTTCCGGGCCGAGCACCAGACCCCCGACGGCGAGGCGCAGCGCGACGACGACCGGTTCGCGTACGTGGCGGCCTGGGAGTTCACCGCCACCGGTGAGCCCTCGGTGCTGCACAAGGAAGACCTGAAGTTCGAATACGTCCACCCCACGCAGCGGAGCTACAAGTGAACCTGACCCTGCGCATCTGGCGCCAGAAGGGCCCTGAGGACAAGGGTCGGATGGTGACCTACCCGGTCAACGACGTGTCCCCGGACATGTCGTTCCTGGAGATGCTCGACGTACTCAACGAGCGGCTGATCCTCGACGGCGAGGACCCGGTGGCGTTCGACCACGACTGCCGCGAAGGCATCTGCGGCATGTGCGGCCTGATGATCAACGGTGACGCGCACGGGCCGCAGCGCGGCACCACGGCCTGCCAGCTGCACATGCGGCAGTTCACCGACGGCGAGACGATCGACATCGAACCGTGGCGGGCCAGCGCCTTCCCGGTCATCAAGGACCTGGTGGTCAACCGGGGCGCCTTCGACAAGATCATCGCCGCCGGCGGCTACATCACCGCGCCGACCGGCAGCGCGCCCGAGGCGCACTCCACCCCGGTCGCCAAGGCCAACGCGGACGCCGCCTTCGAGTCGGCGGCCTGCATCGGCTGCGGCGCGTGCGTGGCGGCCTGCCCGAACGGCTCGGGCATGCTCTTCACCGCC
The DNA here is from genome assembly GCF_040648635.1 of Micromonospora sp. NPDC049114. Taxonomy (NCBI): domain Bacteria; kingdom Bacillati; phylum Actinomycetota; class Actinomycetes; order Micromonosporales; family Micromonosporaceae; genus Micromonospora; species Micromonospora sp. NPDC049114. Next base: position 185,901 of record NZ_JBEZEA010000011.1, read on the forward strand.
GCCAAGCTCACCCAGCTCTCGCTGCTGCCGCAGGGCCAGCCGGAGCGCTACACCCGGGTGATCGGCATGGTCGACGCGCACGACGAGGCAGGCTTCGGTGGCTGCACGAACGCCGGCGAGTGCACGGTGGCCTGCCCGAAGGGCATCCCGCTGAACACGATCGGCCGGCTCAACCGCGACTACCTCGCGGCCACCACGAAGGGCGCCGGCAACACCCCCGGCTCCTGACCACCGCCCGGCCACTCCTGGCCACCCCGGACCGCCGTGCCCCGAACCTCGGGCACGGCGGTCCGGCGTACGGTCGACGCCCGCCGACGCAGCGACCGCCCTGGTCCGGCCCGGGCGACCCCCTGCCGCCGACCCCGACCCGCGGGCATCGCGGATCAGACGTCCGGTCGGCGCCCGCCGAACGCAGCGACCGATCCAGCCCCGGCCGGGAAGTGGTCATCGACGCCGTCGGCGACCGACCGCACCGTGGCGACGTCGGCGGCGAGGCGGCCGA
>NZ_JBEZEA010000012.1:0-176574 GCF_040648635.1 Micromonospora sp. NPDC049114
CCACAAAGATTCGACCAGTCCGGGGTATAAATCATAATTGGCACTGGCTTTACAAGCACCCTGTTGAGTTCTCAAAGAACAACCACACACCGATCCGAAGCTCCACATTCGTGGAACCCCATTTCGGGGCAACCGCTCAAACCTACTTGGTCGAACTTTCATTGTCAACCTCGTATCCGAGGTGATCAATCTGGTTCGTCCGGACCCACGATGACGCACGCCGTACCCGGCGGTCGTTTCTGTCGTGGGAAGCCGCAGACCGGCCGATCGCCGCTTCGCGGCTCTCCGCCCGGCTCCTGCCGGCTTCAGAACTCTACCCGGTCGGCTTCGCGTTCGCAACCCCGTTACCGGAGTGTCCCGCACCGCCCGATCCTCAGTCTCGCTCGGCGTTCCCGCCACGAGCCTGGCGCCCGTTCTCGGCCGGTTTGTCCGGCCTCCCCCGTGCAGAGAGAAAGTTACGCGGCCGGCCGGTAGAAGGCAAATCAGGGTTCATCACTGGTTTGGCCGAACGGATCGGCGCGGTCTGCTCTGCGGTCGGCGACGCCGCGCACCTTGGCGTGCCAGAGTGTCAGGCATGGATGAGTCCGGGCTGGACGCCACGGTGTTTGCCGAGGAAGCGCTGCTCGGCGTCCTCCTGCCGTTCTGGCAACTGGTCATCGGCGCGGTCGTGCTGGTGGTCCTCGTGCTCTCGGTGGGACGGCTGGCCCGCCGGGGCAGATCCCGGATGACCACCGCTCTGCTGGTCACCGCGGTCGTCATCGCCGGCCTCGCGACGATCGGCGTCCTGTTGGAGGGGTGAGCGCTCAGAGCCGGCGGTTGGCCAGGCTGGGCAGCTCGGCCCGGATCGCGGCGAGGCGGTCGAGGTCCAGGTCGGCGACGGCCACCCCGGGGCCGTCCGGCAGTTGCGTGAGGATCGTCCCCCACGGGTCGACCACCATGCTGCGCCCGAAGCACGTCCGACCGGGCTCGTGGTCGCCCGTCTGACCGGCGGCCGCCACGAAACACTGGTTCTCGATGGCCCGGGCGCGCAGCAGGACCTCCCAGTGGTCCCGCCCGGTGTGCAGCATGAACGCCGCCGGCACCACCAGCAGGTGGGCGCCGCCCTCGCTGGCGAGCCGCCGGTACAGCTCCGGGAAGCGCAGGTCGTAGCAGATCGACAGCCCGACCCGGAGACCCTCCACGTCCACGACGACGGGCTGCACGCCGGGCGCGACGCTCGCCGACTCCAGGTAGGAGACCCGACCCGGGATCTCCACGTCGTACAGATGGATCTTGCGGTAGCTCGCGGCCAGGCTGCCGGCACGGTCGAAGACCAGCGACGTGTTCCAGGTGTGCTCCGGGTCCGGCCCGGCCTCGTGGAACGACCCGGCCACCACCCACATGCCCAGCCGCCGGGCAGCCGCCGCGAAGAAGGTGCCCACCTCACCGTCGACCGGCTCCGGTTCGGGCAGGTCTGCCGCGGGGCCGAGATAGTCGACGTACTCCGGAAGGATGGCCAGGTCCGCGCCGCCGTCGGCGGCGCGTTCCAGCAGCACCTCGGCGGCGGCCAGGTTTGCCTTGCGGTCATCCCGGGCGTTGAGCTGGCAGACGGCGACGCGCATGGCCCCAGAGTACGGCCGCGACGGCCGGCGCGGACAGCGTCAGATGCTGGCCAGCACCAGCGCCCCCGCGGCGAATCCGAGGCCGGCGATCTGGACCGGCCGCAGGCGTTCCCGGTCGACGGCGAGCGCGAGCAGCACCGTGCTGGCGGGATAGAGCGCGGCGATCGCCGCCACGATGCTGAGGTGACCTCGCGCGGCGGCGGCCATGAAAAGCGCGTTGGCGGCACTGTCGAGCAGACCGGCGACGGCCGCCCAACCCAGCACCCGCCGGTCGAGCCGAAGCCGCACCCCGGTGGCGGCGGCGAGGACCAGGCCGAACGCGATCGAGCTGGCCCGGACCGCCGCCACCGGCCACATGCCGGCGCTCTCACTGGCCTGGCCGAGCAGCGTGAAGAAGACGCCGAAGAGCCCGCCGGCGGCGAGGGCCAGACCGACCAGCCGAGTCGGAACGCCGGAGCGGCTGCCCCCTTCGCCCAGGCTGACCAGGGCGATCGCCACCACGGCGAGGCCGGCGCCGGTGAGCGCCAGCGCTCCGGGGAAGCTCGACGTGAACAGGCCGGCGACGATCGGCACCACCGCGGCGGTGATCGCGGTGATCGGCGCCACCACGGCCATCATTCCGCCGGCGAGCGCCCGGTAGAGCAGCATGACGCCACCAGCGCCCGCCACCCCGGCGAGCAGCCCCCAGGCGATGTCGGCGACGGTCGGCGTCCCGGGCACCACCAGCACCAGAGCGACCAACAGGGGGACGCTCAGCAGCTGGGAGACCACGGTCACCGCGATCGGATCGGCCCGGCGGGACGCCTTGCCGCCGGAGAAGTCGGCGGTGCCGAAGGCGATCGCGGACACCGCTGCCAGGAGAATGGGTAACATGCGACTGTCGTACCATAATAGTGACCGCGAAGGATAGTTTGATGACCGACACAGGTGGCCGGGTGGGCGCGGTGACCGCCGCCGTCGCCAGGCAGGTACGGGAACTGCGCGCCGCCCGGGGCTGGTCCTTCGAGGAACTGGCGGGCCGCTCCGGGGTGAGCAAGGCGATGCTCGTGCAGATCGAGAGCGCCCGCACCAACCCCAGCGTCGGCACGCTGTGCCGGGTCGCTGACGCGTTCGGCGTCAACATCGCCCGACTTGTCGAGCCGGACGAGGAGCGGACAGTGCGGATCAGCTCCACGGCCGAGGCGCCCGTGCTCTGGCAGGGCGAGCACGGCGGCACCGGCCAGCTGCTCAGCGGACTGGGCGAACCCGACCTGGTCGAGCTCTGGGACTGGCGGCTGGAGCCCGGCGAAGGACACCGCTCCTCCGACCACCCGCGCGGCACACGCGAGGTGCTGCACGTCCTGGCCGGCGCGGTGATCGTCCACGTCGACGGGCAGGATCACGCCGTCCGGGCCGGCGAGACGATCGAGTTCCACGCCGACCGGGCGCACGGCTATCGCAACGACGCCGAGGAACCGGCCCGGCTGATGATGGTGACTGTCACGCCGTCGGGCGAGTGGGACCGCCGAACACGGTCACGCCGGCCGCGTCAGTAGCGAACGGCCGGCGTGACGCGGGGACGATCAGGCCGACTTCTCCTCGCGGTCCCGCCGGGCACGACGCCCGGTGAACTCGCGCGGAACGATTGTCGGGTTGACGTTCTCCAGGACGACCTCGCGGGTGATCAGCACCCGGGCGGCGTCGGGGTTGCTCGGCACCTCGAACATCGCGGAGAGCAGGACCTCCTCGATGATGGCCCGCAGACCGCGGGCGCCCGTGCCCCGCAGCATCGCCTGGTCGGCGATCGCCTCCAACGCCGGCTCGTCGAACTCCAGCTCGACCCCGTCCAGCTCGAAGAGCCGCTGGTACTGCCGGACCAGCGCGTTGCGCGGCTCGGTGAGGATGCGCACCAGAGCGCTGCGGTCCAGGCTGCGCACGTTGGTGATCACCGGGAGCCGGCCGACGAACTCGGGGATCAGCCCGAACTTGAGCATGTCCTCCGGCATGACCTGGCTGAAGATGTCATCGGTCGACCGCTCGGACACCGACCGGAGCCGGGCGCCGAAACCGGTGCCGCCCTGGCCGGTGCGGGACTCGATGATCTGATCCAGACCGGCGAACGCACCACCACAGATGAACAGCACGTTCGTGGTGTCGATCTGGATGAACTCCTGGTGCGGGTGCTTACGACCACCCTGCGGCGGCACGTTGGCCACCGTGCCTTCCAGCATCTTGAGCAGAGCCTGCTGCACACCCTCGCCGGAGACGTCGCGCGTGATCGACGGATTCTCCGACTTGCGGGCGATCTTGTCGACCTCGTCGATGTAGATGATGCCGGTCTCGGCGCGCTTGATGTCGTAGTCCGCGGCCTGGATGAGCTTGAGGAGGATGTTCTCCACGTCCTCGCCGACGTAGCCCGCCTCGGTCAGCGCGGTGGCGTCGGCGATCGCGAACGGGACGTTCAACATCCGGGCGAGGGTCTGCGCCAGGTGGGTCTTGCCGCACCCCGTCGGCCCGAGCAGCAGGATGTTGGACTTCGCCAGCTCGACGGCGTCACTGCCGGAGCCCGGCGCACCGGCCGCCTCGGCCTGGATGCGCTTGTAGTGGTTGTAGACCGCTACGGCGAGCGCCTTCTTGGCCTGATCCTGCCCGACGACGTAGTTGTCGAGGAACTGGCAGATCTCCATCGGCTTGGGAAGCTCTTCCCACTTCACCTCGCCGGACTCGGCCAGCTCCTCTTCGATGATCTCGTTGCAGAGATCGATGCACTCGTCGCAGATGTAGACCCCAGGGCCCGCGATGAGCTTCTTCACCTGCTTCTGCGACTTGCCGCAGAAGGAGCATTTCAGTAGGTCGCCGCCGTCACCGATCCGTGCCACCTACGTTCTCCCTGCACTCATCGGCCGGAGACCCGGCCCTGACCTGCGGGCGCTGCCTGCCGCCCGACTTCGTTCACCCCACCGGCCCAACCGGCGAAGCGGTACGGACCCGACGTTACCCGCTGGCGGAGCATTCTCCGACCCCCAAAACGGGTGTGTCAGAGGTCGGCCGGGAACGCGCGCCCCGGCCAACCTCTGACCCGGTAGTGCTCAGCTGGCGGCCTGAGCGGCCAGCAAACCCTTCTTGCGGCTGGTCAGGATCGTGTCGACCAGCCCGTACTCCTTGGACTCCTCGGCCGTCATGATCTTGTCACGGTCGATGTCCTTGCGAACCTGCTCGATCGGGCGGTTGCAGTGGCGGGACAGCATGTCCTCCAGCTGCGTCCGCATCCGCAGGATCTCCCGGGCCTGGATCTCGATGTCCGAGCCCTGCCCGTAGCCGCCCTCGGTGGCCGGCTGGTGGATGATGATCCGCGAGTTCGGAAGGGCCATCCGCTTACCCGGAGTACCCGCCGACAGCAGCACCGCCGCCGCGCTGGCGGCCTGCCCGAGGCAGACCGTCTGGATGTCCGGACGGACGTACTGCATGGTGTCGTAGATCGCCGTCATCGCGGTGAACGAACCACCCGGCGAGTTGATGTACATGATGATGTCGCGGTCCGGGTCGGTGCCCTCCAGCGTCAGCAGCTGGGCCATCACGTCGTTGGCCGACGCGTCGTCCACCTGGACACCGAGGAAGATGATCCGGTCCTCGAAGAGCTTGTTGTACGGGTTCGACTCCTTGACCCCGTACGACGTGCGCTCGACGAACGACGGCAGCACGTACCGGTTGTGCACGGCCGCGAACTGGGGCGGCAAGCTCAGATCGGTCATCGTCAGCTCCTCAGCTCAGGGTCCCGGCGCCATCCGGAACCTGAGCGGCCCCGATGATCACCTTGTCGATGAAGCCGTAGTCCATGGCCTCCTGGGCGGTGAACCAACGGTCCCGGTCCGAGTCGGCCTCGATCTGCGACTGGCTCTGGCCGGTGTGGTGCGCGACGCGCTCCTGGAACATCCGCTTCGTGTAGAGCATCTGCTCCGCCTGGATGGCGATGTCCGACGCCGTGCCGCCCAGACCACCGGACGGCTGGTGCATCATGATCCGAGCGTGCGGCAGGGCGTAACGCTTGCCCTTGGTGCCCGCGCAGAGCAGCAGCTGGCCCATCGAGGCGGCCATGCCCATCGCCACGGTCGACACGTCGTTGTCGATGAACTGCATGGTGTCGTAGATCGCCATGCCGGAGTAGACCGAGCCACCCGGCGAGTTGATCCACAGGTTGATGTCGCGGTCCGGGTCCTCCGCGGCGAGCAGCAGCAGCTGCGCGCAGATGCGGTTGGCGACCTGGTCGGTCACCTCACTGCCCAGGAAGATGATGCGTTCCTTGAGCAACCGGTTGTAGACCGAGTCGTCGAGGTTGCCAATGGAGTCGCCACCGCGCGCGTCAATCGCCCGGAGCGACTTCTTGGGGATGTGCATGTCGGTCATGGCAGCCCTTCGCTCTCCGTACCGTCTTTCCCGACACTAACCGCTGTGCGGGGCGGCAGAGTCCCGGTCGGGGCACTGTTCGCTCTCAGCGCAGTTGCGTCGGGCGCACCCGCGGCGCGGGCGTCCGGGCGTACCCGGGAAACGGATGTGGCCGCCGCCCACCGCACAGCGGCGGACGGCGGCCGCACCCGACGAATCAGTGCTCGTGGTTGTGCTCCGCCTCGTTGGCGGCGCGCAGCGCGTCCAGGGTGACCTCGTTGCCGGCCGAGTCCTTGATCGAGATGCGCTCCATGACGGCCGCGAGCGCCTTGCCCCGCCGCACGTCGCCGAAGACCGCGGCAGCCGCGCCGGAGCGCACCAGCTGGTCGTAGTACTGCTGCGGGGCCATCCCGGCGCGCTGCGCCCGGTGCACGATCTCGTGCCCGAACTCGTCGTCGGAGACCTGCACGTCCTCCGCGTCGGCAAGCGTGTCGAGCAGGAGCTGCACCTTGACGCCCTCGGTCGCCGCCTCGGTCAGCTCGGCGTCGATCTGCTCCTCGGTCTTCTCCTCGGCCGCGAGGTATTCCTCCATGGAGGCGCCGATCCGCTCCAGCTGGTCGACCATCGCCTGCTTGCGGCTCGCGACCTCCTCGCGGACGACGCCCTCCGGCGCCGGCACCTCGGCGGCCTCGACCAGCTGCGCCAGCGCCTTGTCCCGGGCGGCGTAGATCTGCTCGACCTGCTTGCCCTGCGTGACCCGCGCCCGCAGATCGCCGCGCAGCTCCTCGATCGTGTCGAACTCGCTGGCCATCTGGGCGAACTCGTCGTTCAGCTCCGGCAGCTCCTTCTCCTTGACCGTACGCACGGTCACCGCCACGTCGGCGTCCCGGCCGGCGAAGTCGCCGCCGACCAGCTGGGTGGTGAAGGTGGTGCTGTCGCCGGCGGCGAGGCCGACCACTGCCTCGTCCAGGCCCGGCAGGAGCTGCTTGCTGCCGACCTCGTGGGAGATGTTGCTGGCCTGGCCGCCCGGCACGTCCTCGCCGTCGACGGTGGCGTTCAGGTCGATCTGCACGTAGTCGCCCTCGGCGGCGGCCCGCTCGACGGTCTTGAGGGTGGCGAACCGCTCCCGCAGGTTCTTCACCTGCTCGTCGATCTCGCTGTCGTCGATCTGCAGCTCGTCGACGGTCACCTCGATGGTCGTCGCGTCGGGGAGCGTGATCTCCGGACGGACGTCGACCTCGGCGGTGAAGTTCAGCGAGTCACCGTCGTTGAACTCGGTGATCTCGACCTCGGGACGCCCCAGCGTCTTCAGGTCGTGCTCGCGCACCGCGGCCATGATGTTCTCCGGGATGGCGTCCTGGACCGCCTCGTTGAGGACGGTGCCCCGGCCCACCCGCTGGTCGATCACCGCGGTCGGCACCTTGCCCCGGCGGAAGCCCGGGACCTGGACCTGCGAACCGATCTCCCGGTACGCCTTCTTGAGGCTCGGCTCGAGCTCGACGAACGGCACCTCGATGGCGAGCCGCACGCGCGTCGGGCTCAGAGTCTCGACGGTGCTCTTCACAGGCGTACTCCTTGACGGATCTGGGTTTTGATTCTGGGCCTTCGATTGGCCCATCGAGTGTAGGCGAGCCGGCCCGGCCGGCTGCTAGCGCCCGGGGCGACCCGGACGCGGACGACAGTCGGGGTGGCGGGATTTGAACCCACGGCCCCTCGCTCCCAAAGCGAGTGCGCTACCAAGCTGCGCCACACCCCGTGGCGACGTGCAGTCTATGCCGTCGCCGCCCCGCAAGCGGTGCCGGGGCGTCCCCCACCCGGACACATCGCCCGAAAGTCGCGCCGTGCACCCTCGCGTCAAGATCCGCACCACGGCGGGTGGCCGCGCCACCACCGCGCGGCAGCGCGCGGCGGTGGCGCGGCTGCGCACCGGACACGGCCATTGGGTACGCTGTCGGCGCGTCCCGTTTCGGCGGGGCGGAGCGCGGGCGTAGCTCAATGGCAGAGCTTCAGTCTTCCAAACTGACGGTGCGGGTTCGATTCCCGTCGCCCGCTCTATGAACTCCGGCCCAGGTCAGCGGCGTTGTCGCCGAACCTGGACCGCTCTCGTTTCAGCTCTCTTTGATCTTGCGTGCCATTGGCGTGCCACTAGCACCGCGCGTGCCGTCCGAGGCGGCTCGCGTGCCGGTCGCTTCGGCTTCGTAACACCGCGTCTCCTCATCACCGGCCCACGTTGCGAGGCGGCGCGCTCTCGGTCGTGCGTCGCTGGATCTGAAGGCCGTCGATCTGCACGAAGACCTCCCGCCGCGCCAGCGCCTTACCGGTGGCCCGGTCGTTCGAGTAGCCGGTGAGCCACACCCAGCCGTGGTACGTCGGCTTGTCGCAGACCGAAGTGACCCGTAGCCACAACGCTCGGTCGCCGCCGAACTGCACCGATGCCCTGCCGTCGATCAGCACCAGGCCGGGACACCCGGCCGGCGGGGCGCTGGTGTGCGAAACGCCTAGGCGGGCGGACCATTCACCGTTCGTCGTTCGGTTCGCGGTCCCACGCCAGGACCCACCCCGGGCCAGCCTCAGCAGCTCGCCGAGCGACCGGATCCCGCGCAGTCCAGGCAGGACCGCCGGGCCAGGGAACGACTCCACTCCGACCCCGCCCTATCCCCCGGATGGCGGTGCGGGCAACGGTGTACTTCCAGCCCGCGCCCGAGCAGGATTGGCAGTTGCTCGATACGTTCAGCCCCGTCATGCAGACAGGTTGTGGCACAAAGCGCCCGGCGGGCTGGAAAATCCTTCCGGGGTCGTAGCCGGCCGAGGGGAGACAGTGATCCGATGCGCGGGATGACGAACACCCTGACCATCGGCGAACGCGTCAACTGGTACCGCCGGCGGCGCGGCCTGTCCCAGGAAGTCCTGGCCGGACTCATCGGCCGTACCGCCGACTGGCTGGGCAAGATCGAGAACAACCGCATCGAGCTGGACCGACTCTCGGTCATCAAGTCACTCGCCGAAGTCCTGGACGTATCCCTCGGCGACCTGCTCGGCGAACCCTCGCTACTTGCCTGGACCGGCGACAGCGGCACCGCGACCGTGCCCGCACTGCGCGCCGCCCTGATGAACTACCGCGCCATCGCCCCGATCGGCGGCGGCACGGACGCAAAACCGCCGAGCGTGGCGATGCTCCGGAAGGAGGTCGGTGCCCTCTGGGACGCGTACCAGGACTCCCGGTTTGGATACGTCACCGGCCGCCTACCCGACCTCCTCTACCGTGCCCAGGCCGCCGCCGACCACCACAACGGCGACGACCAGGACCAAGCCCGCCGTCTGCTCGGCCTGGCATAACAGCTCGCCGCGACCCAGCTCACCAAGCTCGGAGAAAGCGACCTCGCCTGGATCGCCGCCGACCGCGGCTTGGCCGCCGTCCGACCCACGGGCGACCCGCTCGTCACCGGCTCCCTGTTCCGCTCGGTCGGCCACGCCCTGCACGCCACCGGCCGCTACGCCGAAGCGGTACGACTCACCGAGGACGCCGCTGGCTACCTTGAGCCCCACCTCAAGCACGCCACACCGGCACTGCTCTCCGTCTACGGAACCCTGTACCTGTCCGGCTCGATGGCCGCAGCCCGATCCAACGACGCCGCCACCACCCGCACCTTCCTCGACGCCGCCGACCAGGCCGCAAGCCAGCTCGGAGCCGACGCCAACCACCTATGGACTGCGTTCGGCCCGACCAACGTCGCCATCCACCGAGTTGCCACCGCCGCCGAACGGGGAAACCTGCAAGTCGCCGCCGACCTCGGGCCGCGCATCGACACCGCCGGCCTACCAATGGAACGCCGCGTCCGGCACGCCCTCGAAGTAGCCCGTGCCTACAGCTCCTGGAACCGTATCGACGACGCCCAAGCCATGCTGCTCGACGCCGAACAGATGGCGCCCGAGCAGGTCCGCCACCACTTCCTCAGCCGACAACTCGCCCTGACCTGGGTACGCCGGCAGCGCGGCAAGCCGCCGGCCGAGCTGGTCGACCTGGCTCGTCGACTCAAGGTGCTCGACTGAACCCAGCCCATTTACGCTGCCCTGGTGACGGCCAACGAGATGCCACCCATGGCAACGCCACGCGTCGCCGCAGGCGCCCTCTTCTTCGACAGCGAGAGCCGCGTGCTCCTCGTTCGCCCCAAACTACAAGAACCACTGGGACATCCCCGGCGGCTACGTTGAGCCAGGTGAGTCACCACGGTCAGCAGCGAGACGGGAAATCCTTGAGGAACTCGGGATCGATGTAGAAGTCGGCTCGATGCTTTTAGTTGATTGCGCGCCCGCCGAAGGCGAGGGCGATAAGATTCTTTTTGTGTGTGACGGCGGCATGTGGGGTCAACGCCAAGCGGAGCATGCAAACTTCAGCGACGGCGAACTTGTCGAAGCCAGACTCGTGGACATCCCTGATCTGGAGCAGTTCACCCCCTGGTCGCTTGTCAAGACGGATTCGAGCTGCAACCACCGCTCGGCTTACCGGATATCCGAGATACGCAGAGCACGGGGCTGCCACCTAGAAGCACCACCGTCACCATCATGGATTCGTCAATCAACGCTCGACGTCTTCGCGCGCACTAGGGCCAATACCACCATCCGCCAGAGCGTCGACCAAACGAACGCCTTTTCGGCCTCGCCATACTGCAAAGCTTCGCCGTCGACACAGTCGAGGTGCTGCTGACAGCCGCCCCAGTTCTCGGCAAGGAGAGCATCCACAGAATTAAGGATTGCCAGTTCGCTACCCCACTTCGGTGATGCTGCCACGCCTTCCACCGCGGGCCACTCCAAGATATCGCGGAGCAGCCGCTTCGGCCCCTCAGGGCCTTCGACAAATGCAATCATTGCACACGCAAAGCCCACGTTCTTTGCGTACTCTTGCACAATATTGTGATGCATGACTGCGGAGCCGAACATCCTTCGGAATGATAGATGGTGTTCAGTTGCGTCATCCCATTTACGTTGATGCACGAGAGACTCCACAAGCAAGCGCGTGGCCTGCAGTTCGGCTCCACTGGTAAGCATACGTGAATCTAAGGCACTCCTCACCAAACCCTCAGCCTTTGCGGCATCGCCACGGCTCAACTCGATGTTGGCGCGATCAATCGACCGACGAGCTTCAACTAACGGAGTTGACCCCAGGCCTTCGAGAAGGGAGCCAAACTTTGCTTGCAGCTCACGCACTCCGGACCATTGGGAGACTCTGGATTTGTTATTCGCTAGAAGCGAGTGAGCATCATTTGCTAGCTGAGCCGCAGCATCTGGAAACTGGTCAGAGATTTCCTTACAATAGTGTAGCAGCTCACCTAAATAGCTCTTGGCTTCTCCTTCGGAAATCGAGTTGGCCGTCGGAGTTTGAATCTTAATGTCCACCAGCACAAACTTGGCCTGCATCTCCAGCAAGCGACCTTCCTGCGCTTCACCTGCAAGAGCCAGCTCTGCGCGAAGGTACTCTTCCGCCCTTTCGTGCTCACCCCTCAGACGATAAGCACCAGCAAGATTTCCGTAAAACAGGGCGAGTCGCTCACCTCCAACCTTGAGCCGCCGAAGATGGCCGGCAAGTACATCAGCATGACTAAATAGAATCGAGACGCGGTCCAGAGCGTTCAGCTCCACAGCACCGATCAACCATCTTTCGACATGGTTAGCTAACCGGTTGAGCGCCATCGGCGTCGCGGGTGCCGTCTCGGTGTGTGACCTTATAACCTCTTGGACAATTGTGTTTACCGAAAGCGTCCAGTTCGCATCGGGAATCGGCTCCGGCCCGCTTGGCGGGAGACGGTCATCCGTGTAGGCCAGAGAAAGCTTGCGAAGCTCGCGGAGCACTTCGGGAATGCTGAATTCGTCGGGGTCCAGTATTCGAGGGCCAGGTCCTTCTTCCGGCCCGGGATCAGCAAGAACCGCAGCCGCGAGAAGGTGGGCCGGAATTTGGCGCGAGGCTAAGAATGACGAGAACGCTAAAAGACCGTAGGCCAGATAGGGACGATAATCGTTCGGAGCAACAGCGTGACGCCGCCTTAGTTGATCAACACAAAGACTGATGGCAGCCACAAGAGTTCTGGGGTAGCCAATTGGAACCGAGTCAGCGTCATCCAACGAGTAGGACCTTATTGACCGAAGGTAGACCTCACTCTCCGAAATATCGATATCACACCCCTTTAGATAACCGCAGGCCAGTTCAAGCGCAAGCGGCCAGTCTGCAAGGTCTTCCGCTAGGGTCTCCAGCTTTTCCCTGTACTCTTGACGCTGATGCTCTGAGATGCCAAGACGCCTAATAATTAGCTGGTGTGACTCATCGCGATTTAGCGGCCCCACGTTTATCACCGCAGCATTTCCATAGCGGGATGCACTGTCAAGCGAAGTGATTAAAACATGCCCTTGGCCTAAACGAGGCACCCAAGGCTCAATTGCTCGGAACTCGCTTACATTGTCGAAGACCATTAGCCAGCGTCCTGCAATCCTGCTCAACTCCGTATGCACGACGGAAAGTAGCTGTCGAGCAGAAACTTCGATACGTTCGCGACTTCTCTTGGGCGCAACAAAAGACAGGATTGTCTTGAATGAAGAGGCCACGGTGAAATCAGTTTCGGCATCTACCCAGAAAATTGCATCGTAGGCATCAGCCCTACCGGCTACATATGCTGCAGCAAGGCTTGACTTCCCGATTCCGGACGGGCCAGTGAGTGCTGCCCATTGCGCTTCCCTACCGGACCCAAACCGAAAACACGTCGCCACACTCTGAAGCACCTGCGTTCGGGCAACATCTGGGATCGGAGGCATAGAGCCAACCAGCACCCCCCAGTCATTCACCCCGAAAGCTCTCGCAAGCAAGTCACCATCAACAAGCACTAGACTTCTCAAGTCGTTCAGCGAGAAGGTCGAATCATTACTATCAGCAGCTAAGCGCAGAATCTCTGAGACTATATAGCCGCTCAACAAGCCGGCTGATCTTTCGCCAAGACCCTTCGATGAACGGTTCCGGTAGCTACGTAGTCGCTCTCGGATCTCTTCTCGGATCTCTGCATCGTCACGACGGTCTACAATAACCCTGCACCTCGAAAGGCGCGCATGGGCGACAGCACCTAGAGCCTTGAACTGCTCGCGCCGCGCTGGCGCGTTCTCAAGCGATCGCAGGACCATCTCAGCTATTTCGGCAGGAGGCCGCTCCTCTAAAAGCAGCTCGATCAGTCTACTAGCGGAAGGGGATGGCGTTCCGTTGGTCAAGAGATGGTATTCGGAGGCATCCTGCGCCTGGACTAGCCTTAGCAGCGCTTCCACTATCTGACTGACGCCAATCTGGGCGCCGTATTGCTTGCTCTTCACTTGCGCCGCCACGACGCATCTTCCTTGGTCATCAATGACATCGAAGTCGACCGCATCAACACCCTCGACGCCCGATGGTGATGGACCCTCTACTCGTATACTGGCGACACTTCGGTTGTCGATCCAATCAAGCAGTGCTTCCAAAGTTCTCAAGTATTGGTATTGGAAACCACGAGCTGCTATACGGCCGCCATCTACTACCATTTACGGTGCACCCTAGACACCTCCGAAGAGTCTTTTCCTGCCGCAATACGACTGCGTATCTGGGGATACTCATCGAACATTCTTTTCGTATTCCGCACCGGAACCAAAGTCTTCATAACGTCGATCGCAGCAAAAGCAAGGAACTCGGCATCCTTCTGCATCTCGACCTCGACGCCTTTTAGAAGCTTGGTCAGGCGCGGGCGATACGACGGAAAGAGCATCCAGTTGAGGAGGTAATCTTCGCGAGGAGTCATAAGCCGGTCTCCATCCGCTAAAGAGCGCCTGGCTTCTAAGGGAAGCACCACCGGCATGCTTCCTATCGTGCTCTTACCTGTCGGCCCAAAAAGGGCGGGATTGTGGCATGGACTGAGGTCGATAGCTCGATTGAACGTCGGCGTGTGTACGACCGCGTACCCCGAACCCGCTTCGCCCCATCCAACCCTTCCCGGTAAGTCCGTCTGGAAAATCTTGCGCCGACTTGGAACATGCACTACTGCCGCTGCCGCCGGAACCAAATCCGCATCGAACCCGAGCAGCCGGAGCCCTTGGGTGAAGGTCATGCCTGCTCGTAGCAGTGGATACCTTGTCCGCCCTCCGATCATCTGGTACATGCAGGATAAAGCTGCGTACAAGGGAAGGACCTCCTCAGGCAGATCGCGCGCAATTCGCAGCACGAAGGACTCGATCCCTGGATAGAGCAGCTCATGTTGCGATGCACCATCCGACAGTACGGGTAGCACAGTGTTACCCAGCCTGCGTTTCTGTACTGGAATTGGCTTGCGGACGGGGTCACGACGGTTGCGCTTGGTGTTGCGCTTACCTCCGGCCAAGACACCCTCCTACGTGCTATCGGGACAAGTCTCTCGCGTTCGGCTTGCGAAAGGACGGGCTACAACGGAGGTGCCGTGCTCTTCACCGACGGCACATACTGCCGAGTTCGTCTCTGATAGATCAAGGCGGTCCGCAAGCGGCCCGACCCGGCCTGCTGGCGGCCTTCGGCCGGCATCGGCCGGGCCAGTCGGCCGGGGCTGACCGACGACAGAATCTAAAGACCTAGGGGCTCCGGCCCGAACCCCGACCCTCGCCAGGGAGGCCCCCGCGCTGGTAGCTCACATTCTCATGCCTTGGACTGCCACCACCGGCGGACGTTGTCTCCACCCTTGGATTCAGGGCCCACCCATGCCTCATCCACGTCCTCGCCCTGATCGAAGTGCTTCACGTCTAGGCGGACGATGTGACGGGCAGAGATCACCGAGAACTGGGCATCTACTCGACCAGTCAGCCCTTCCTTGGAGGTCAAGGAGATTGGAGCCGACAGCAGGATCTCCCGATCCTGAGTCTCCTCAGGTACGGGGCTGAAGGAATGCAGCCTGCCCTGCACGTAGCTGCCATCGGCCATGGCGGCACCCACGAAGATGGGCCCGGCGCCCTCTTCGTCGTACATATGCATGACCTTGTACCAGGCGGACCTAGTGTCGATACTGCCGCCGGCTGAGCCCGTCATCGAGCCCAGCACCCGGCTGAACCCGAGCCTCTTACTAAGGTCGAGAACGCGAGGGTGAGCAGCAGCCACGCCAATCACGACCGCGCCGACAAGTAGAGCGAAGGACCACCAGGCCACGCTGACATGGTGCTCTCGGGCGTAGCTGGCCGGATCCCTGACTAACTCGCGGACGTTCACGGTGTGATCCGGAAGTAACGCCCGTAGACCCGTATGAAGCAGGGCGACGGCGGCCAGGCAGGCAACGCTGGCGAAGACCACCGTTAGCGACTCCCGGAAGGGTGAGAAGGCGCCCCTCGGGGTCGTCCGCTCTCGAAGCAGAACGTAGGCAAAGCCGGGAGCGAGCAGCGCGACGAACAGCACCAACCCGACGAGGCTGGAGGGGATCACCCGACTGCCCCTCCTACTTCGTCTTCTTCGCCCCGGACTTGTCGGACGCCTTCGCCTCGGGGCTCAGTTTTGTGGACCGCGGTGGCTTCTGGGCCGTAGACACCGTCTCCTGCCGGAACTCGCCGCTCGGCGTACTGACGTGCCGCTTGCCACTCGACTTGTCGCTGCCTTTTGCCACGTGGGGGCCCCTCCGGGATTCATGCGCGCCGCGCCCGAGAAGCGTACGACAACGCGACGCCGCTGGCTAATGAGTGGTAGTCGGGATGTTGACAAGCACGCTAGCCCTAGAAGTGACGATCGCAAGGTGGTCAACATCCGTCGCGAGCCGGGCGATCGGCTTCCGCGCCGCTTCGCGGCTTGCACCGGGTACCGGGGTCCAGGCGTGCGGAAGAAGCCGGCGACACGGCAAGCCGCCCCCGGCCCAACAGGCCGGGGGCGGTAAGCGACACGCCGCCGGACAGCCACGCGCCGCCGCGCTGCCGTGCCAGCCACGTGCCAGTAACCGGTGTCCCAAGCAGTCAACAGCGGTCATGATCGGGCGGCACGCCACTCACACTGACCAGGCGTTCCGGACAGATCACGACAGCCGAGAACGGTCTTCCAAACTGACGGTGCGGGTTCGATTCCCGTCGCCCGCTCCAACAACCTCCGGCCCAGGCCAGAGGCTGCCCCCATCCTGGGCCGGTCGGCCACTTTCCGCCCTGATCTTGGGGGCCGTTGAATGCTCCGGCCCCCGGTGCCGGGCTGCTAGCAGCGTGCCCTGCCGCCGATGAAGACGGACCCCACCTCGACCATGGCCGGTTGAAGCGCGCCTAGGCAGACCTCGTGAGCCAGGCGGCGAGCAGGTCGCTGACCTCCTCGCCGAGGGCGGGCGCCGCGCGCCGGGCCAGCACGAGAAGGTCCGCACGGTGGTCGGTCGTCACGTCGAGAGAGGGCAGCGGCGTGCGACGCCAGGTCGTACGGCTGGCGTCCCGCACGAGCCCGGTCACGTCGGCACGACCGCGTCGGGACAGCCCCGGATCGGGGTCGACGGCCAGGAGCAGGGCGGCACGCAACCGCACGGCTACGGGTGCCGTGCCGAGCAGCCGATAGCCCGCGCGCCGCAGTTCCACCCGCGCGCCGGTGAGCAACTGCCAGGGCAGCTCCGCCGGCAGGGTTGCCGCGACGGGTCGGAGGGCCGTGGTGGCCTCGCGAACGACCGACGGTGCGGGATCGGTCAGCAACGGCAGGACCCGGCCGCTGTCGACGGCGTCGAGCTGGCGAAGCCCGCGTACGGCCGCGGCGCGGATCGTCGCGGCCGGGTGGGTGAGGAGCCCGTTCAGCAGCGGCGCGTCGGCCTCCGAAGCACTTTCGCTGAAGCCGTGGACAGCACCCGGTGTGGGCGCGGGGCCGGTGACCGCCGCCCGGTAGTGCGCCAGCGCGTCGGTGCCGACGCGCCGAGCGGCCTCCCTGGCGATGGCCCGCACCAGCGACGCGGGGTCATCGAGACGGGTGGCCACCTCGGCCGGCTCTCCGACCCGCAGCAGGCCGGTGAGGGCGATCGCCCGTACGTCCGGTCGGCGGCTGCGGGCGAGCCGCCGCAGGATCGGGAGCCGCCCGGTCCACACCGCCTCCCGACAGGCGGCCTCGGCAGCCAGCGAGCGGATACGTACGTCGGTCTCGGACTCCGCGGCGGCGACCAGGTCCTCGATCCGCAGCCAGCGCTGCGCCACCTCCATCTCGAAGACCAGCCGCCGCTGGGCCGCGGAGCCGGAGGTTCCGACCATCCGGCGTACGGCCGGCGGCGCGCTGAGCAGCGTGGCCGTGACCTGGTTGGCGGCGAAGCCGCCGCGCGACCGGGCGTCCACCAGCAGTGCCATCGGCATCGCCGCCGGAAGGTACGTGGCGGGGTCGTCGGCCAGCAGCAGCGCGAGGCCAGCGCGGGCCCGGTCCCGCACCTGCTGGACCCAGTCGCCGGTGCGCAGCACCAGAAACGGCACCAGATCCGGGCGGGGATCGTCCAGCATGGACCGGACCGCGCGCTCGCGGACGCGTCCGTCGCGGTGGGTGCTGGCCATCGCCACGGCGAGCGGGTCGACAGTGGGTCGGGTCAGACCGGCCACCAGCCGAACGAGCGGTGGCGACTGGTCCGGCAGGCACCACAGCACCTGGCGGGCGTGTTCGTCGAGCCGGGCCACCACTTTCGGGGAACGAGCCAGCGCCCGCAGTGCCGCCCGGCCCAGGTCGTGGTCGGCGTTGGCGACGACACCGTTCACCAGGAAGGTGAGGTGCTCCACGGTCTTCCGGCCGGCGGCGGAACGCTGGGTGGCCGCCGCGATCGCCACCTCCAGCGCCGCTTTCGTCTCCGCGCTGGTTTCTCCGCGGTGCCCCGGCGTCCACGTCATGTGATCATGCTGCCGCACCGGCGGCGGGGCCCGCCTCCGAGTTATCGGCGGGTGGCCCAGGAGGGCCGGGTCACCGTGTCACCTCAGGTGGAACCGTTCGTCGACCGCGAGGGCCGCCAACTGCGGCACGGAGAACGGCAGCTTCGTCAACTCCGGCCGGGTCTCGGTGAGTTGCCTGCCCTGCGCGACGAACACCACCACGCCGTCGGGGTGCCGATAGGCGGACCACTGGTCGAGGCGGTCGTCGACGCCCGGCCGGACCACCACGCCGACCTGCGCCGCCCCGACGGCCTCGACCTGACACTCGCCCTGCATGCCCCAGAACTGGCGGGCCAGCGCGCAGGGTTCAGCGGGTAGCTGGTTGCCAGCGTCGTGCACCTCGACGACCACACGCCCGGTGTCCTGCCCCTGGGCAACGGCGACCGAGGTCAAATAGCTCCACAGGTCGACGCCGTTCACCGTGTCCTCGAACTGCGCCTGGTGGGTCCGCAGCGTCCTCTGGTCGGCGGGCTGGTTCGGCGGGTCCGCCGGCGCGGTGTAGCCGGCGGGCACGACGGAGACGACCTCGTCGAGCAGCCGTACCCCCTGGTCGTACTTCGACCCTGCCCGGGCGGTCCGGTCCTCCTGTGGTTGACCGTCCGGCCCGGCCGGCCACGGCTTCTTGGTGTCTGACGTCGACGGGTTCGGGATGGCCTGCGGACCGCCCGCCGGCTGGTAGATGTCGCCCTTGGGTGTGCCCACGGCCGCGAGGCCGGCGACCGCCAGCACCATCGCCGCCGACCCGGCGCACGCCCAGGCGGCACGGCGGCGACCACGGGCGCGTCGTCCCGCCCCGAGCGCGGCCGCCGTACTCAATGGTGGTGGCGAGGTGGCGTCCGCCATCTCGCGGCGCAGCGCCTCGCGCAGGTCTTCTCCGTTCATCATTGCCCCATCTCGATCCCGCTGTGTGTGGTTGCCAAGAGGCCGCGCAGCGTGTCCAGCCCGCGCGCCGCCTGGCTCTTCACCGTCCCCGGAGAGCAGTCCAGCAGCGCCGCGACGTCCTCGATCGAAAGGTCCTCCCAGTAGCGGAGAACCAGCACCGCCCGCTGGCGCGGCGCCACCGAAGCCAGCGCCCGCAGCAGCA
The DNA here is from genome assembly GCF_040648635.1 of Micromonospora sp. NPDC049114. NCBI lineage: Bacteria > Bacillati > Actinomycetota > Actinomycetes > Micromonosporales > Micromonosporaceae > Micromonospora > Micromonospora sp. NPDC049114. The sequence goes on from NZ_JBEZEA010000012.1 coordinate 18,910, forward strand.
CCAGACGGGTCTCCGGCGAGTCCGACGGTGCCGCCTGCTCGGCGTTGTCGCCGCCCACGCGTTCACGCCGCCACCAGCCGCGGCGGCGCTCGTCGAGGAACGTCCGGATCAGGATCTGCCGCACGTAGTTGTCGAGCACCTCGTGCCGGGAGACCCGGTTCCAGACCAGGTAGAGCTTCACGAACGCGGTCTGGACCAGGTCCTCCGCCCGATGCCAGTCACCGCACAGCAGGTACGCCGTGCCGCGCATCGCGTCCGACCTCGCCGCGAAGTAGTCGGCGAACGCCGCGTCGCGATCGCTCATTCAGGCCTCCGATCCCCGATTCGAGATAGTCACGCCGGGTCCGGCCCAGCGGGTTGCATCGCGAAAGAGGAACTCGCCGGAGTCGAGGCCGGTTGCGCGTCAACCCGTGACGGCGACCGCGCACGGCTTCCCCGGTGACGTCCGACCCCACGTCGAGCCGCCAGAGCCTGGTGCCGGTCGTCAGCGAGATCCCTTGACAGGTGTCGATCTGTGCACTGGTGTAAGGACCACGCACATCAACGTCCGTCACAGGAGGGCACATGATCGTCCGACGACGGTGGATGGCTGCCGCCACCACAGCGATCCTGATCAGCGCGGCGCTGTCCCATCCCGGTCCGGCGGCGGCGAGACCCGCCGCCGATGCCACACCGATCACCCTGACCGCCACCGAGACCGCCCTGGTCCGGGTGCAGCTGCGCGATCAGGCCCAGCTCGACAGGCTCGTCGCCGCCGGCGTCGACCTGGCCAACCGACCCCGGGCCCGGGACGGGAGGATCCTCGCCGACCTGGTGCTGACCGGCGCCCAACTCGCCGACCTGACCGCCCAGGGCGCCACCGCGACGCAGATCGTGCAGCGCGCCGGGGACGGCAGCCGGCACTTCGCCGAGAGCGTCCGCGCGGCGCAGGCCCGTACCGCCGCCGGACTGCGCGCCCCGGGCGCCGGGCAGCGGACCACCACCGCTGCCGCCGTCGACACCCTCGCGGTGCAGCAGGCGTACTGGTGGACCACAGGTGGGCAGACCTTCCTGCAGGCGCAGGTCGCCACCACCGCCACCGACGACCCGGACGTGGAGATCACCGTCAGTTGGCGGACCGCCGACGGCGCCACCGGGTCGTTCCCGCTCTACCGGTTCGAGGACGCGGGCGAATACCAGTACCACTACAACCTCCCCCAGCCGGTGCCGAGCCGGCCGGTCCAGCTGACCGCCACCTCCAGCCTCGGCGGAGTCAGCCGGGTGGTCACCCCGGCGCTGTGGCCGAACGCCACCCCACCGCCGCTGCCCGCCGGCTACCAGAAGGACTTCATCGACGCGTACCTGACGCCGGTGGACATCCAGGCGCGGATCAAGCGGCTCGGCCGCCAGTACCGGGACCTGGTGGACGTCATCGACCTGCCAAACAAGACCCAGGGATACCGGCGCACCGCCGTCGCGTACCTCGGTGATCCGGCGGCCGCCGCCGTGGTCGTCGAGTCGGTCCGCTTCGGCGACCAGGGCATGAACGGCGTCCAGGTGCGCACGGTCGACCCGGGCCGGCGAAACCGGCCGTTGACCGTCGGCTACCGCGACCGGGTTCTCACGGTGTCGCTGGCCACGGACACCGCCGGCAAGACGGTGAGCACCACCGACGAGGTCGCCGCGGCGATCAACGCCCGGCAACCGAACCGGTTCCGGGCCACCGTTGAGGACGGCTCGGCGGGCCTGCCGATGCCGGTCGCCGGGCCGACCCGCCTCGACGACGGCCTGCAGGGCACCGAGGTGCCGGAGAAGCCGTGGACGGTCCAGGCGCTGCGCCTCGGCGTGCACCGCGATGGCTCCCGGGTCGGGGTGCTGGCGTACTCCCAGGAGCACGCCCGGGAGTGGGCCACGCCGCTGGTGACCCTGGAGTTCGCGGAGCGGATGCTGGCCAACGCCCGCACCGACCCGGCCACCCGGGAGCTGCTGGAGCAGGTCGACATCTTCGTCATCCCGACGGTCAACCCGGACGGCGCGAACTACTCGTTCAACGACTACAACTTCCAGCGCAAGAACCTGGTCAACCACTGCACCGGGCCGGCCCGCGACCCGCGCTACCGCAACTCGTGGGGCGTCGACGTCAACCGCAACTACACGGTCGGGTCGTACTTCGACGGGTACGTGGGTGCCAGCGACAACTGTCTCTCCGGCACCTACGCCGGCACGGCAGAGCTGTCCGAGGCGGAGAGCGGCAACGTCATCGCACTGGCCAAGGCCCACCCGAACATCAGGTTCGCGATGAACGTGCACTCCTACGGCGGGTACTTCATGTGGCCGCCGGGGGCGTACCGGGCCGATGGGCGGATCACCCTGCCCCGGCCGTCGATCGACGAGTCGACGCTGTTCCTGAACAGCGCCCGGCGGATCGTCGGCGCCATCGCGCAGGAACGCGGCACCGTCACCTGGCCGTCGCAGACCGGTCCGGTCGCCGACGTGCTCTACTCCGCCGCCGGCAACTCCGCCGACCAGCTCTACTACGAGCTGGGCATCTTCGCCTGGGACTTCGAGGTCGGCAACGACAGGTGGAACCCGACCACCGGCGAGTGGGAGGGCGTCGGCTTCCAGCCGCCGTTCGACGAGGCCCACGGCGAGTCCCAGGAGTACGCGGGCGGCCTGGTCGAAATGGTCCGGGTGGCCCGCGACCACGCCGCCGCCGAGGCGGCCACCGGCTGAGCCGACCGGGTCGCCTCGCCCCGCGGCGACGCCGAGGGGCACGGCGACGACCGCTAACCCCGCGGTTCGGGCAGACCCGAACGACGGACGCACCGGCCGGCCACGGATGAACCGTGGCCGGCCGGGTAAGCAGCGGCCTTGCCTGGTGGGGAGACGACCGGTGTCGCGGTGTCCCGCGACGTCGCGCACGGGCGGGCGGCCTGGCCGGCCCGCCCGTGCGCGCCGGGTCAGTTCGAGGTGACCCAGTTCCAGGCCGAGACGACCCACTCGGTCTGCTGCAGCCAGGCCACGCCGAGGCCGACGAGGAAGACCGCGGTGGCCAGGTGGGCGCCCCACGCGCTGCGCCGCACCCGCCCGAGCTGCCGCTCCAGCACCAACCGACCGATCACCCGGGCCAACGCGAACAGGCCGACCGCCACCAGCAGGCTCAACACGAGCACCAGCAGCGGGCCGGACAGATCGCCTCCACCGGAGAGCGCCCAGATCCCCCAGCACACGAACGCGAACAGGCCACCCGCCGCGCTCCACTCGCCGCCGCGACGCAACTGCGCCAGGCGCCAGCTCAACGGTCGGCGTGGCGCCGGCTCCCCCGGCCAGCCCGTACCGGTCGGCTCCTGCTCCACGACCGGGAACGGTTCGGTCCGCGGGGTGCGCGGCTGGCCCACCGGCGCCACGCCCCGGCGGAACCCGTCCCGCTGCGGCGGCACCCCGACGCCGGCCTGCGGTGGGACCTCCACGGTTCGCTCCGCCCACGGCTGCGTCTGGTCTGCCATCTCGTCCTCCCCCTGACCGGCGGCACCCCGCATTCGAGGGTAGCCAGCCGGCGAACCCGACCGGCGGCACGATCACCGCCCGAATCCGAGGGTAGCCAGCCGGCAAATCGGTCGCCGACCGCCGTCCGGCGCGAACCCGGCACGACGCGCCGAATTCCCCACCCGGCGCGGTACGGTCGGCTGATGGGTGATCCGGAGCGACGCAGGCGACGGCTGCGCCACCAGTCCGACTCCGACCCGGCCGGGCGCGGCGCGGACGGTTCGACGGCCAGCACGGCCGGCGTCCACGACGGCGTGGAGTCGCCGCCGCGACGTCGAGGGTCCGGCGGCGACGACCGCGACGGCGAGCGGGGGTTACGGGGGCTGGTCGGCTCCGGCTCGTCCCAGGTGGGGCTGAGCGCCGCGCTGCGGGCCCGGGACGCCGCCCGGCCCACCGACGACGACCTCGCCGAGGCAGAAGCCCGGGTGGTGGTCGTCCGCCGCAACTGGGTGCCCCGCGAGGAGTTGCCCCGCTCGCCGCGCTGAGGGGCGGTGGCCCCGGGTCAGGGCAGGTCGGGCAGCTCCCGGGTCTGCTCGTACGTGGCGACCTGGATGATCCGGCGGGCGTGCCGCTCGTTGCCGGAGAACGGCGTGCTCAGGAACGCCTCGACGATGCCGGTGGCCTCGTCCAGGGTGTGCTGGCGGGCGCCCACCGCGACGACGTTCGCGTCGTTGTGCTGGCGGGCGAGCTGAGCCGTCTCGACGCTCCAGGCCAGCGCGGCGCGTACGCCGGCGACCTTGTTCGCGGCGATCTGCTCGCCGTTGCCGGAGCCGCCGATGACCACCCCCAGGGAGGTCTCGTCGGCCACCACCCGGTCACCCGTGTGCAGGCAGAACGTCGGGTAGTCGTCGTCCGGGTCGTAGCTGTGCGGGCCGACGTCGACCACGTCGTACCCCTGCTTGGCCAGGTGGTTGGCCAGGTGCACCTTCAACTCGAAACCGGCGTGATCGGATCCCAGGTAGACGCGCATACCGGGCAGTCTGTCAGGCCGCGCTCTCCGACGCCGCAGCGGCGGCGTCGGAGAGCCGGGTTCGTCACACGGTCGTGCGGATGCTCACTCAGCGCGGCAGTTCGGCGACCACCAGGCCGCCGCGCGCCTTCGGGGTGAACCAGGTGCTCTTGCGGGGCATCTTCTCCCGGGCCAGGTTCACCGCGACGAAGTCCGCCACGGTCACCGGCGCGATGAGGACGGCCAGCTCGGCCCGCCCGGCGTCGACCTCCCCGGTGAGCCAGCTCGCCGGGTAGTCACCGCCCACGTAGGTGATCCGCTTGTCGCCCGGATCCAGTCCCAGGGCGTCGCGCAGCAGCAGCCGCTCGACCAGGGCGTGGTCCAGGTTCTCCAGGCGGGCGTCGGCGGTGGCGGGCAGGCGTACCGCGTACCCCTGGCCGGCGAGGCGGAGATGGACGGTGCCGCCGGCAGCCGGGACCTCGACCGGGCCGTCGATCGGCTCGACCTCGGCCCCCGCCGCGCGCAGCCTGTCGAGCAGCTCGGCCGGCGTGGTGGTCAGCTCGCTGACCAGCCGGTTGTACGGCTGGATGGCCACCGACGCGGGGGTGGTCACCACGGCCAGGAAGCGCGACAACCCGCCGGTCTGGGCGGCCAGGCTGCGGTGGTTGCCGTCGGCGACGACCAGCTCGCCGCCACCGGCGAGAGCCGTCAACGCGTCCTGCTCCGGGCCGGGGCCGAGCAGCCAGATGGCGTGGGTGCGCCCCGCCTGGTCGGTGTCGGTCGCGGCGGGCGCCCCGGCCGCGTCGGTCGCCGCCGCGAGCGCGGCGTGCAGCTCGTCGCCGGTCCCGGTCTGCAGCAGGAGTACGGGCGAGAGCAGGTGACCCAGCGCCTCGGCCAGCGCGACGCGCTCGCGCACCTTGGCGATGAAGACGTCCTCGTTGCGGATGACCAGGCCCGGCTCGTCGGCGCGGGTCGAGATCTGGTCGGTGTCCACCATCGCGAACAGCCCGTACGCAGTCTCCTCGCCCGGGGCGCTGATCCGGTACAGCACGACCACCTGCTCGGAGGGGGTGTAGCTGCCGTCGGCCTTGGCCTCGGCGAGGCGGGCCACCGAGTCCGGCAGCGCGTCGAGGAACGACTTGCCCAGGCTGCCGGGAGCCCGATGCGGCATCTCGATGCCGAGGGCACTGTGCGGGTTCGCCTCGATGATCGCGGTGATCTCCGCGTCGTCGGCGAACTCGTCGTAGTTCTGCGCGCCGGTGCCGCCAGTGGTGATCCAGGCCCGGGCGATCGGATGTACGACCGTCATGCCCACTGACGCTACCGGCGGCGACGTCACCGGCGACGGGGACCCGCGCGGCGTCCACCAGATGAAAGTGCCGGGCCCGGACGGACTGTCAGCCGGCGCGGCCGGACGCGCCGTTGTGCCGCCGGTGTCGGCCGGCCACGACCGGTCCGGCGTTGCCGCGCCGGCCGTTGGCGACGGGCCCGGTGATGGCGTTGCGTCGGGGCGCGGCCGGCGGCCCCGGCACGGGACGCGGTTCCGGTGGTGGGGCCGGAACGGGACGCGGGTTCAGCGGCGGCGTCGGCACCGGCCGCGGGGCGGTGGGCGCCGGCGGGGGCGGGGCGGGCTCGGCCGGCGCGGCCGCCACCACCACCGGTTCCACGGCCGACGGTACGACCGGCTCCGGCGCCGCCGGCACCACAGGCGTCGACACGACGGGCGTCGCCGGTGCCGGCGTGACAGGTGCGGGCGTGACGGGTGCGGGCGTCAGCCGCGAGGTGACCGGCACCCGGGCCACGCCGACCACGATGGGCGGCGCGAGCAGGTCCACCACGTCTGCGGGAAGGTCGGGGCGGACCGTCGGCCAGCGGGAGTCGTCGACCGACCAGTAGGCCGCGCCGGGAGTCTCGATCACCCCCTGTCGGGTCAGCTGATCGTCACCGGACGCACGGTGCTTGGCCATCGGGATTGCCTCCACGAGCTGCGGGGTGCGGCCCTGCGGGTCGCTGCGGCGGACACCGAGGGAAACGACGCCGCCCGCCCAGCGGTGACGCTGTGACAGTTCCCGACCCCGCGCAGCCGCACCCCGGGTCCGACGCGAGACACCCCGCCCGGACCGCGTGCGACACGACGCGCCCCCGCCCGGACAACCGACGGAGTCCGGACGGGGGCGCGTGGCGGTGGTGGTCAGTCGAAGATCGGGGACTGCTCGCGGGTGCGCTTGAGCTCGTAGAAGCCCGGGGTACCGGCGACCAGGAGGACGCCGTCCCAGAGCCGTCCGGCGGCCTCGCCCTTGGGGCGCGGCGTGATCACCGGGCCGAAGAACGCGACCGGGCTGCCGTCCGGGCCGGGCGCGTGGACGACAGGGGTCCCGACATCCTGCCCGACCGGGCGCATGCCGGCCTCGTGGCTGGCCCGCAGCGCCTCGTCGTACTCGGTGCTGTCGGCGGCGGCGGCCAACGCCGGGTCCAGGCCGGCCTCGGTCAGCGCGGCCACGTAGAGCTCCTGACCCCGCTCCTCCTTACCGAGGTGGATTCGGGTGCCGAGCGCCGTGTAGAGCTTGCCCAGCACGTCGTTGCCGTAGCGCTGCTCGGCGGCGATGCAGATCCGAACCGGGCCCCAGGCGGTGCTCAGCAGAGCCTTGTACTCCTCGGGCAGCTCGTCCCGGCCCTCGTTGAGCACGGACAGGCTCATGACGTGGAAGCGGATGTCCACGTCACGGACCTGCTCGACCTCCAGCAGCCAGCGGGACGTGATCCACGCCCATGGGCAAATCGGGTCGAACCACATGTCGGCGGTGACACGATCGGTCACGGTGAGGTCCCTTCGCGACGGGTGGCGCCGGCAGTCCGGCGTCTCACCTCGATCCTCACCCCACGGCGCATCGACCGGCACCCGAATGAGAGCGTGACCTCGCCCACCGCCGGGTGCCCGTACGTGGAAGACTCGGATCGGGCCGGACGTCACGAGCGGTCGGCAGACGGGCGCCGCCGGGCGTACGGCGAGACGTGGGATGGAGACGAACAGTGCCGGGAGTGCGTAACCTGACGCAGGTCGAGGCGACCGAGCGGGCCCGCCTGCTCGAGGTGACCGGGTACGACATCAGTCTGGACCTGTCGACCGCCGTGCTGGCGGCCGACGGCCGCACGTTCTCCTCGACGACCGAGGTCCGGTTCCGCTGCGGCGAACCGGGAGCGAGCACGTTCATCGAGCTGGCCGCCGAGACGGTGCGGTCCGCCACCCTGAACGGCGCCCAGGTGGACCTGTCCGACTGGTCGGCCGAGAAGGGCCTGACCCTGACCGGGCTGGCCGCCGAGAACACCCTTGTCGTCGACGCGGACTTCGCCTACTCCAACAGTGGGCAGGGTCTGCACCGCACGGTCGACCCGGTGGACGGCGAGACCTACCTCTACAGCCAGTTCGAGACTGCCGACGCGCAGCGGGTGTTCGCCTGCTTCGACCAGCCCGACCTGAAGAGCGTCTACACCTGGCACGCCACCGTGCCGGCGCACTGGCGGGTCGTGTCCAACATGCCGGTGCAGCGCGAGGAGCCGGCCGGCGAGGGGCTCAAGACCCTCCACTTCACCGAGTCGGCCCGGATGAGCACCTACATCACGGCGCTGTGCGCGGGTCCGTACCACGAGGTGCGGGACAGCCACGACGGCATCGACCTGGGCGTGTTCTCCCGGGCGTCGATGGCTCAGTACCTGGACTCCGACAACCTGTTCCTCATCACCAAGCAGGGCTTCGACTTCTTCCACGAGAAGTTCGGCGTGCGCTACCCGCTGCCCAAGTACGACCAGCTGTGGGTGCCCGACTTCAACGCCGGCGCGATGGAGAACTTCGGCTGCGTCACGCACGCCGAGTCGCACTACCTGTTCCGCTCGCAGGTCACCGACTTCGAGTACGAGCAGCGGGCCAACACGATCCTGCACGAGATGGCCCACATGTGGTTCGGTGACCTGGTCACCATGCGCTGGTGGAACGACCTGTGGCTCAACGAGTCGTTCGCCGAGTGGGCCAGCCACTGGTGCAACACCCACGCCACCCGGTTCACCGAGGCGTGGACGACGTTCCTGTCGATCCGCAAGAACTGGGGCTACCGGCAGGACCAGCTCTCCTCCACCCACCCGGTCTACACCGAGATGCCCGACATGGAGGCCGTCGAGGTCAACTTCGACGGCATCACCTACGCCAAGGGCGCGAGCGTGCTCAAGCAGCTCGTCGCGTACGTGGGTGAGGAGCCGTTCGTGGCCGGGCTGCGGGCGTACTTCGGCAAGCACGCCTGGAGCAACGCCACCTTCGACGACCTGCTCACCGAGCTGGAGGCGGCCTCGGGCCGGGAACTGCGCAAGTTCGCCGCGCAGTGGCTGGAGACCGCGCAGGTCAACACGCTGCGCCCGGAGGTGACGATCGCCGCCGACGGCACGTACGAGCAGGTGGTCGTGCGGCAGGAGGCGCCGACGGCGTACCCGACGCTGCGCACTCACCGGATCGGCGTGGGCCTGTACGACCTGACCGACGGGCAGCTGGTCCGCCGCGAACGCCACGAGGTGGACGTGACCGGCGAGCGGACCGACCTCGCCGACCTGCGCGGCGTCCGAGCCGCCGACGTGCTGCTGCTCAACGACGACGACCTGAGCTACACCAAGCTGCGTCTCGACGACCGCTCGATGGCCACTGTGGTGCAGCACATCGGCGGCTTCGACTCGTCGCTGGCCCGCGCCCTCTGCTGGACGGCCGCGTGGGACATGACCCGGGACGCCGAGCTGGCGACCCGCGACTACGTGGCGCTGGTGCTGGCGGGGCTCTCCGCGGAGACCGACATCAACCTGGTGACCGCCACCCTGCGCCAGGCCACCACCGCGCTCACCCTCTACGCCGACCCGGAGTGGGCGCCCACCGGCTGGGCGGGGCTGGCTCGCTCGGCGAAGGATGCGCTGGCCTCCGCCGAGCCGGGCAGCGGTTTCCAGCTGGCCTGGGCGCGGGCGTACACCTCGGCCGCCCGGTCCGAAGAGGACCTGGCCACGCTACGGGGCTGGCTGGACGGCACCGGCGTGCCGGCCGGGCTGACCGTGGACACCGAGCTGCGCTGGACGGTGCTCGGGGCGCTGGTGGCCAACGGCGCGGCAGGTGCCGCCGAGATCGAGGCCGAGCTGGCCGGCGACCGTACCGCCAGCGGCGAGCGGGAGGCCGCGTACGCGCACGCGCTGGTGCCGACGGCGGAGAACAAGGCGGCCGTGTGGGCGCTGCTGACCGGCCCGGACGCGCTGCCGAACTGGCGGCACCGGGCGCTGTTGCAGGGCTTCGCCCACCCGGCGCAGGTGGAGCTGGTCGCCCCGTACCGGGAGAAGTACTTCGCGGCGATCGGCCAGGTGTGGGCCACGCGGGACAGCGAGCCGGCGCAGGAGTTCGCCCAGTTGGCGTACCCGACCTACCTGGTGGACGACGACACGGTGGCGGCGACCGACACGTGGCTGGCCGGTGAGGGCAACCCCGGTCCGCTGCGTCGACTGGTCGCCGAGGGCCGCGACGGTGTGGTGCGGGCCCTCAAGGCCCGCGCGAAGGACGCCCAGCAGCACTGACATCGCCGACATGGGGGTGGCCGCCCGCGCGGCCACCCCCATGTCGCTGACCTGAAGCAGGGGCAGCGCGCTGACCTGGCGCGGCGTAACGCGACGAAGCCCGACCTGCCGTGCGGCGGGTCGGGCTTCGACGTACGAGAAGGGCTCAGCCCTTGCCGGCGTGGCTGGCCAACTGGTCGAGGCCGTTGATGATGCCGCCGGCCAGGTCGCCGCCGCTGAACGCGCCGACCATGGAGAGCGCGGCCAGCTTGGCGTACGTGTCGGGGATGCGCTTGCGGGCGTGCCGCCCGGTGACGATCTCCAACTGGCGCTGGTTGGGCGACACGGCGATCAGCACCGACTTGTCGGGCTCGGCGAGCTGGCGGTGCAGCCGCTGGGCGTGCTCACGGATCGGCTCGTCCAGGCCGCCGACGAACACCGAGAAGACCAGGCCGGTGCCCCTGTCGGCCAGGCGCAGGGCCTCGTCGATGCGCAGCAGCTGGCGGGTCGAGAACGGCCCGTCCAGCACCTCGGGCGGGTTGTCCGTCCCGGCCTGCTTCTCACCAACGGTCACTTGCGCCTCCGGTTCCACCGGCCGGCGCCTCGACGCTGGCCTGCTCTAGCTTGTGGCTGGTCAGCGCGGGCGCCTGCGCCCCCGCGGTCAGCGCGGTGCCGGCCGAGTCGGCCAGCTGCTCCGGGCGGCCCAGGAACCAGACCGGAGTGAAGTCGAAGGGCCGGCCCGGCCGGTAGCGCTTGGCGCCACCGCCACCGCCGGTGGCACCACCACGGCTACCGGCGTACGACAGGCCGGCGATGACCAGCACCGCGGCCAACGGGATGCCGACGAAGACCAGCAACGTCTCGGTAACAGACAATCCCAACGCCCCCAGGCGGAAGAAGGACCTCGAACAATCGGGTCGGATGGACGATCATGATGGCGACCGGCCAACTCCGTCGCCATTCACGTTAGCGGAGTCGACGGCCCGCCAGATTGCGGGGTGCCGATCCCATCCGTCACTGGCGTGCTCCAGTTGCGCAGCGGTCGCGATGAGCCGCGCGTCGTCGCCGTACCGGCCGGTGAGGAGCACCCCGACGGGCAGGCCGTCGGCCGTGGCGCCCACCGGCAGGGACACCGAGGGATCGCCTGTCACGTTGAAGATCGCGCAGTAGGGCGAGAAGCGGCGTTGCCTGTCGAAATCGGCCGCCGGGTCGCCGTCGGCGGTGAACCAGCCGACGGGTGCCTGCGGCGCGGCCAGGGCGGGGCAGAGCAGCAGGTCACAGCCGGCGGTACGGGCGGCGCCGAGACGTACCTGCGACTGCAACTCCCCCAGGGTGGCCGCGAGCGTGCCGGCGCTGATCTCGGCACCCCGGGCACGCATCAGCCGGGTCAACGGCAGCAGTTCCGCCTCCCGTTGCGGCGGCACCGGGGCGAGCGCCAACACGTACCAGAGGATCTCGAACAGTGGCCACACCGCGGGCGTGAGCGGCGGCGGCACCTCGACCACCTCGTGGCCGGCGCTCGTGAGCAGCGCGGCGGCCCGCTCGGCGGCGGCCACGCAGTCGGGATGCACCGGCTCGTCGGCGAGCATCGGTGTGGTGAACCGGCCGATCCGCAACCGGCCGGGCTCGGCCCGGCGGGCCGCGGCCAGGTATCCACCGGGCGGCGCAGGCGGCGGCAGGTAGGGCTCGCCCGGCACCGGCACGGCCATGACGTCGAGCAGTGCGGCGATGTCGGCGACGGTCCGCCCGAGCGGGCCGCTGGTGGGCAGCCCGAAAGCGCCCGAGCCGAGCGGCCCGCCGGAGACCAGGCCGCGGCTGGGCTTGTAGCCGATCAGGCCGCAGAGCGACGCCGGGATGCGGAGGGAGCCGCCGCCGTCGGACCCCTGGGCGATCGGCACGAGGCCGGCCGCGACCGCCGCCGCCGCGCCGCCACTGGAACCACCGGCGGTGTACGCGAGCTGCCACGGGTTGCGGGCCGGCGGCGCGACGCGGCCCTCCGAGTAGAGCGAGCAGCCCAGCTCGGAGGTGGTCGTCTTGCCGAGGCTGACGAGGCCGGCGGCCTTGATGAACCGGACCACGTCGGCGTCGACGGGCGGGACGAAGTCGGCGAACGCCGCCGAGCCGAAGGTGGTGCGCACCCCCGCGGTGAGCGTGAGGTCCTTGATGGCGGTCGGCACGCCGTGCAGCGGGCCACGCGCCTCGCTCGGGGCGGCGTCGGCGGCGCGGGCGGCCTGCCGGGCGAGGTCCTCGGTGACGGTGACGAACGCGCCCACGGTGTCGCCGAGCGCCGCCACCCGGCTCAGGGAGTGCTCGACCAGCTCGACGCTGGACAGCTCGCCGCGGGCGATGGCGGCGGCCTGCTCCAGCGCCGTCAGGTCGTGCGGCTCGGCCATGCCCTCATCCTGCCCGCTGGGAGCGGCTGCCAGCGGACCGACACGGCGTCGGCGTCGGACTGCGGTCGACCGCACCACCCTGCCGGCGTCCTTTGCTCTGCTTCAACAGAGGAAACAGCCGATGTCCGATTATCGGACACGTGGTGTTGCCTGGATTGAAGCAGAGCAAAGGCAACGGAACAGGTCCGTCGACCCGTCGCAGCCGTCCGTCGTCCGAGGGGCGCTACCAGGGGTACGCCGTCAGCGCTGCCCGTACAGGAAGCGCAGGGCGTTGGTGGATCGGAGCTTGTCGCGCTGGGCGTCGGTGAGGAAGTCGGCCGAGTCGACGACCGCACCGGCCGGCCGCTCGCCCAGCGGGTACGGGTAGTCGCTGCCGACCAGCACCCGGTCCTCCCCCATCGTGTCGACAAGCAGCCGCAGCGCGGGCGGCGCGAAGACCACCGAGTCGACGCTGAACCGGTCGACGTAGCTGCTGGGCGGGGCGACGGACGCGCCACGGACCAGGTCACCACGGCGGTGCCAGGCGTTGTCGGCGCGGCCGAGCCAGAACGGGAAGCTGCCGCCGCCGTGCGCGAAGCAGATCCGCAGCGTCTCGGGTACCCGGTCGAAGACGCCGCCCAGGATCATCGCCAGCACCGACAGGTGCGTCTCGGCGGGCATCCCGGTGAGCCAGCGGGCCATCCAGCGGTCCAGGCGCGGGCCGTTCGGCATGTCCCACGGGTGGACGAAGACGGGCGCACCCACCTCGGCGCAGTGCATGAGGAAGGCGACCACCCCGGCGTCGTCCAGGTCCCGGTCGCCGACGTGGTTGCCGATCTCCACGCCGACGTGCCCGGCGGCCAGACTGCGGTCCAACTCCGCGCAGGCCGCGTCCGGGTCCTGAAGGGGCACCTGACAGAACGGCACCAGCCGATCGCCACCGGCAGCGGTGACCTTCAGGGTGAGGTCGTTGAAGATCCGGGCGACCTTCACCGCCTGGTCGGCCGGACGGTCGTAGCTGAAGAAGACGGGCGTCGGCGACACCACCTGCACGGCCACGCCGTCCGCGTCCATGTCGGCCAGCCGCGTCGAGGCGTCCCAGCACTCGGCACCGACCGGACGGAACTCCGTCTCCCCCACCATGATCATGGCGGCGCGCTCGGAGTCGACCCGCAACCAGGGCCAGCCGGACCCGCCGCACGCCGCGCCGAGGTCCGGCCACCCCTTGGGTACGACGTGCGTGTGCACGTCGACGACACCTGCGGGCATCAGCCCTTGCCCGGGTGCAGGGTGCCGCAGTTGGCGCAGGTGCGTGCCTTCTCATCCGCGTAGAACGCCTGGAACACCGGTGGCAGGTCGGCCGCGATGTCGCGGACCTGCAACTCCACCTCGTGCACCTTGTTGCCGCACCCGGGGCAGTACCACTGGAACGTCTCCAGCGTGCCCTCCTCACGGACCCGCTCGACGACCACGCCGATCGAGCCGGCCTCGGGGCGCTGCGGCGAGTGCGGGGTGTTGCGCGGCAGCATCCACATCTGACCCTCGCGCACGTGCACCGTACGCGGACCCTCCGGGGTCATCAGGTTGATGTGCATGTTGCCCTTGACCTGGTAGAAGAACTCCTCGTACGGGTCTACGTGGAAGTCGGTGCGCTGGTTGGGCCCGCCCACCACCATCACGATGAAGTCGTCCCCGCCGGGGAACATCTCCTTGTTGCCCACCGGCGGCTTCAACAGGTGCTGGTTGTCGGCGATCCAGCCCGGAAAGCTGAACGGCTCGGCGATCTCACTCACGACTGACCTCCCGAGGGAAGAAGGGCCACGGCCTGGATCTCGATGAGCAGGTGCGGGTGCGGCAGCTGGTGCACCGCCACAGTGGTGCGGGTCGGCCCGGACGTGTCGAAGAACTCCGCCCACACCTCGTTGTAACCGCCGAAGTCGTTCATGTTGACCAGATACGTGGTCACCTGGACGAGGTCGGTGAGGTCCGCGCCGACCGAGCGCAGCAGATCGCCGATGTTGTCGATGACGGCCCGCGTCTGCACCCGGATGTCGAGGTTCGTCGTGCCGAACTCGTCGACCTCGACACCGGCGAAGCTGTTGTCCGGGCGTCGCGACGACGTACCGGAGACGAAGACGAACCCACCGGCGACCTTGACGTGCGGAAATGCTCCCCGAGGGACGGCCTTGCCGGCGACGACGACCCCGCTCATGACGACGCCCGCAGGAACGCCGTGCCGAGCTTCTCGACGACCGCGCGGATGTGCGCGCCGGGACGCAGCGGCACCGCGGCGGTGGCCGCACCGGCCAGGAAGACCCAGCCGGACTGCAACCGCACCCCGTGCCGGCCGGCCAGCCGGATGCCCTCGTCGAGTGCCCGACGTGGATCGCCGAGGATCGCCGCCGTCGAACCGACCTGGGCCACCCGACCGTCGACCTCCAGCAGCACGCCCAGGTTGTCCAGCCCCGACGGCACCGGCGACCACGGACCGATCACGAACGCGGCGGCCGAGGTGTTGTCGGCGACGACGTCCGGCAGCGAGAAGCGGAAATCCGCGTACCGGGAATCGATCAGCTCGATGGCCGGGGCGACTGCGCGGACCGCAGTGGTGAAGTCGCCGACCGGCTCGCCCGGCTCCGGCAGCCGATCCAGCAGGAACGCCACCTCCGGCTCGACCCGGGGATGGATGTACGCGGCCGGGTCGACCGTGCCGCCGTCGGGCACCCGCATCGCGTCGGTGAGCCGCCCCCAGATCACCTCGTCCACGCCGACCTGGGCCATCTTCGCCCGGCTGGTCAGCCCCATCTTCAGCCCGACCAGCCGCTCGCCGCGTTCCAGTCGGCGCTGCACCAGGGCGGCCTGGACGCCGTACGCGGTGTCCACGTCGAGACCGGTCTCGGCGGCGAGCTGACCGATCGCGGTGGCCGTGTCGGCCGCCGCGCCGAGCTTGTCGGCGATCCCGGTGATGTCCACGCCGATCATGCTGCGTCACCTTCCGTTCGCGACTGCGGGGCTCGCAAACCCGGCTCACTCCTCGCGCTCACAGCCTGTTCCTTGCCGGCCAGGTCGAGTGCCACGTCGACGATCATGTCCTCCTGGCCGCCGACCATCCGACGGCGGCCCAGCTCAACCAGGATCGACCGGACGTCGACGCCGTAGCGGTCCGAGGCCCGCTCGGCGTGCCGCAGGAAGCTGGAGTAGACGCCCGCGTACCCCAGGGAGAGCGTCTCCCGGTCCACCTGGACCGGCCGGTCCTGCAGCGGGCGGACGATGTCGTCGGCGGCGTCCATCAGCGCGAACACGTCGCAGCCGTGCTTCCAGCCGTGCAGCTCGGCGACCGCCACGAAGACCTCCAGCGGTGCGTTTCCGGCGCCCGCGCCCATTCCGGCGAGGGAGGCGTCCACGCGGACCGTCCGGCCGTGGGGTGCGTCGGGACCGGCCGGCGCGGACCCGGTGATCCGGCCGTGCTCGACCGCCAGCACGCTGTTGGCCACGCCGAGCGACAGGTTGTGGTGGGCATGGATGCCGATCTGCGTCGCCGGGTCGAGGACCTGCCGGTACGCGTCGACCCGCTGCGCCACGTCGGACATCAGCAGCCGGCCGCCGGAGTCGGTGACGTAGACGCAGTGCGCCCCGTACGACTCCATGAGCTTGGCCTGCCCGGCGAGCCCGGCCGGATCGTTCATGTGCGACATCATCAGGAAGCCCGACACGTCCATGCCGTTCTCCCGCGCCCAGGAGATGTGCTGGGCGGAGATGTCGGCCTCGGTGCAGTGGGTGGCGATGCGGACGCTCGTCACCCCGAGCGCCTTCGCCGCCTTCAGGTCGGCGATCGTGCCGATGCCGGGCAGCAGCAGGGTGGTGAGCTTCGCGTTCGTCATCACCTCGGCGGCGGCGGAGATCCACTCGGCGTCGCTGGCCGCGCCGTGGCCGTAGTTGACGCTCGACCCGGCGAGCCCGTCGCCGTGCGCCACCTCGATCGCGGCCACCCCGGCGGCGTCCAGGGCGGCGGCGATGGTGCGTACCTGGTCGACCGTGTACCGGTGGGCGATGGCGTGCATGCCGTCGCGCAGCGTCACGTCCTGGATGTACAGGTCGGTCATGCCACCGCTCCCGTCGAACGCCTGGCGACCAGCCGCTCCGCGGTGCGCAGCGCGGCGGAGGTCATGATGTCCAGGTTCCCGGCGTACGCGGGCAGGTAGTGGCCCGCCCCGGAGACCTCCAGGTAGACCGACACCTGCAACGCGGTGAGCTGCCGCCCGAGCGTCGGCACGTACGCCTCGACGCGGTCGAACTGCACGTCCTGCTTGAGCCGGTAGCCGGGGACGTACTCCTGGACCGTCGCCACCATCTCGGCGACCGAGGCGGCGATGGCTGCGGTGTCGGCGTCGACGTCCGGGCAGAGGCAGTAGACGGTGTCGCGCATGAGCAGCGGCGGGTCCGCCGGGTTCAGCACGATGATCGCCTTGCCCCGCTCCGCCCCGCCGACCACCTCGATGGCGCGAGCGGTGGTCTCGGTGAACTCGTCGATGTTGGCCCGGGTGCCCGGCCCGGCCGACTTCGACGCGATCGACGCGACGATCTCTCCGTACGCCACCGGGGTGATCCGGCGGACGGCGGCGACGATCGGCACTGTCGCCTGCCCGCCGCAGGTCACCATGTTGACGTTCGGCTCGTGCAGGTGCTCGTCGAGGTTGACCGGCGGCACCACGTACGGGCCGAGCGCGGCCGGGGTCAGGTCGACAAGCGTCCTGCCGTGCGCGCGCAGCACCTCGTCGTGCCGTCGGTGCGCGCCCGCCGAGGTCGCGTCGAAGACCAGCTCGACGTCGGCGAACTCGGGCATCGCGACCAGCCCGTCCACGCCGTCGGCGGTGGTGGCCACGCCGAGTCGGCGGGCCCGGGCCAGGCCGTCGGAGGCCGGGTCGATGCCGGCCATCGCCACCATCCGCAGGCTGTCACTGAGCCGGAGAACTTTGATCATCAGGTCGGTGCCGATGTTTCCGGAACCGAGCACCGCCACGCCGACGCTCACGCTGACTCCCCTCGGGTGAAGGCCGTACGCACCGAGCCGAGCCCGGAGATCCGTGCCTCGTACGCGGCCCCCGGGGTGACCGGCACCATCGGGCCGAGCGCCCCGGAGAGGACCACGTCGCCGGCGCGCAGCGGGTCACCGGCGCGGGCGAGGGTGCCGGCCAGCCAGTGCAGGGCGTGCAGCGGGTTGCCCAGGCAGGCCGCGCCCGCGCCGACCGAGACCGGCTCACCGGCGTGTTCCAGCACCATTCCGCACAGCCGCAGGTCGACGTCGGCGAGGCGGCGCGGCGTGGTGCCGAGCACGAAGAGCCCGCTGGAGGCGTTGTCGGCGACGGTGTCCACGATGGAGATGTCCCAGCCGGCGATGCGCGAGTCGACGATCTCGATCGCCGGCAGCACGTGGTCGACGGCGCGGATCAGGTCGACAGTCGTGATCTGCGGATCCGCGAGATCCTTGTCGAGCACGAACGCGATCTCCGCCTCGACCCGCGGCTGGAGCAGCCGGTCGATCGGCACCTCGACCCCGTCGCCGACCGCCATGGCGTCGGTGAGCATCCCGAAGTCCGGTTGGAACACCCCGAAGGTCTCCTGCACCGCCCGCGAGGTCAACCCGATCTTCGCGCCCACGCGGCGCTCGCCGCGGCCCTGCCAGGCCCGCGACTGGAGCTGCTGCACGCGGTACGCGGACTCGACGTCGCCCTCCGGCAGCAGCCGACCGCGCAGCGGCGGGCAGGGCTTGCCGGTGCTGCGGGCGTCGGCCAGCTCCCGGTTGGCGGCCTCGATGTCGGCTTCCATGCCCGCTCCCTCGCTACGGCTCACGACAGGTCCACGCAGACGTTGGTGAGTTCGGAGTAGAAGTTCAACGAGTGCACGCCGCCCTCGCGACCGATCCCGGAGGCCTTCACCCCACCGAACGGCGTGCGCAGGTCCCGCAGGAACCAGGTGTTGACCCAGACGATGCCCGCGTCCAGTCGGACTCCGGCCCGGTGCGCGACGCCCACGTCCCGGGTCCACACCGTCGCCGCCAGGCCGTACTCGGTGCCGTTGGCCAGGGCGTACGCCTCGTCCTCGGTGTCGAACGGCGCCACGTGCACGACCGGGCCGAAGATCTCCTCCCGGTTGGTGCGGGCGTCCGGGCCGAGGCCGGTGAGCACCGTCGGCTGCACGTACGACCCGCCGTCGCGGGCGTCACCGAAAGTGGGCGTGCCGCCGCCGGTGAGCACCTCGGCGCCCTCGGCGCGGGCCAGCTCGTACGCGCCGAGCACCTTCGCCCGGTGCTGCGGGGAGATCAGCGGCATGGTGGCGGTGGCCTCGTCGGTCGGCCAGCCGTACGCCAGCTCGCCGGCCCGCTTCGCCAGCCGGGCGGTGAACTCGTCGAAGACCTGCCGCTGCACGTAGATGCGCTCGGTGCACAGGCACACCTGGCCGCCGTTGGTGAAGCTGGAGCGCATCGAGCCGGCCACCGCCGCGTCCAGGTCGGCGTCGGCGAAGACCAGGCCGGCGTTCTTGCCGCCCAGCTCGAAGCTCACCGCCTTCACGCCGTCGGCGGCGGCCCGCATGATCGCGCCGCCGGTGGCCGACTCGCCGGTGAAGGTGATCGCGTCGACGCCCGGGTGGCGGGTGAGGAACTCGCCGGCCGAGTCCGGTCCGAAGCCGTGCACCAGGTTGAACACCCCGTCCGGTACGCCGGCGGCGGCCATCACCTCGGCGAGCAGCGTCGCCGAGGCGGGCGTCTCCTCGCTGGGCTTGACCACCACGGCGTTGCCGCAGGCGAGCGCCGGGGCGACCTTCCAGGTGAGCAGCAGCAGCGGCAGGTTCCACGGCACGATGACCGCGACCACGCCGACCGGCTTGCGGACGGCGTAGTTCAGCGCCCGGCCGCCGGTCGGGGTGACAGTGGTGAACGACTCGGTGGGCGCGGTCGCGACGATCTCCGCGAACGCCCGGAAGTTCGCCGCGCCACGCGGGATGTCCAGCGTGCGGGCCTGGGCGATGGACTTGCCGGTGTCGGCGACCTCGGCGGTGACCAGATCGTCGAAGCGACGTTCCAGCTCGTCCGCGACACGGCGCAGCACCTCGGCGCGCTCGCGCTCCCCCATCCGGCCCCACGGCCCACGCAGCGCCGCGCGGGCTGCGGCAACCGTGTCGTCCACAGTGGACCGCGTCGCCTCGACGACCTCGAAGACCGGCTCGCCGGTCACCGGGCTCACCTTGGTGAACGTCGACCCGCCGTCGACGAACTCGCCGCCGACGAAGTTGCGCAGCCGCGACGGCCCGGCCGGCGCGCGGCCGGTCATCAGCGTGGCGTCCCAGGTGCCGGTCATGTACGCCTCCCTCGGCTGAGCCCCGCCGTGATCGCGCCCACCAGCAGCAGCGCGGCCCCACCCACGACCGCGCCGAGCACCCGGTGCTGCCGGCGGACCCGGCGGCGCACCTCGGCGTACGGGGTGGTGGAGAAGGACACCAGCTCGTACTGGGAAACGTACCGGCCGGGCAGTGCCCGTTCCAGTGCGTGCTCCACCCGCCGGCGGGTCTGGAACACCGGCGAGGCGACCTTGTCGCGCATCTCCACGAAGTTGGTAAGCGCCATCTGCGCGATGGCCTCGGCGTTCTCCTGCCGGCGGCGCTGGAACAGCGGCAACGCCGCCGACCACTCGTCGGCACACTCGTCGAGGCAGCGGTCCAGCTCGACGACGTCCTCGAAGGCGCAGTTGGCGCCCTGGCCGTAGAACGGCACGATGGCGTGGGCCGCGTCGCCGAGCAGGCCGACAGTGCCGTTGACCTGCCAGGGGGTGCTGCGCACCGTGCCGAGCACGCCCACCGGGTTGTGCTGGTAGTCGTCGACCAGGTTCGGGGCGAGCGGGACCACGTCCGGGTACTGCTCGGCGAAGTGCGCCCTGATCGCGGCCGGGTTGTCCAGGGCCGCGAAACTGCCGACGCCCTCGTTGGGCCAGAACAGCGTGCAGGTGAAGGAACGGTCCGGGTTCGGCAACGCGATCATCATCGAGGTGCCGCGCGGCCAGATGTGCAGCGCGTCCGGATCCAGGGCGAAGTCGCCGCCGAGCGGCGGAATCGTCAGCTCCTTGTAGCCGTAGTCGAGGAAGTCCACGCTCTCGCGCAGCAGCCCGTACGCCAGCAGTTGTCCGCGTACCGCGGAGCCGGCGCCGTCGGCGCCCAACACGACCGACGCCTTCGCGCCGACCGTGCCCTGCGGGGTGTCGAAGCTCAGGGTGCCGTCGGCCGGGTCGAGCCCGACGAGCCGGTGGTCGAAGACGATCCGGACCCCGGGCAGCGCGGCGGCGGCGTCCAGCAGGGCGTTGTTGAGCGCGCCCCGGCTGATCGAGTTGATCGCCCGGTCACCGGCCGCGCTGTACGACTGGAACTGCTGCTCCCCCTCCACCGGGTGGATCATCCGGCCGCGCATCGGCAGCGCGTCGGTCATCACCTGCTCGGCCAGCCCGATCCGGCGCAGCGCGTCCAACCCGCGCTCGGAGAGGGCCAGGTTGATCGAGCGTCCCCGCTCGGCCGCGCCGGCACGCGGGTCCGGCCGACGCTCGTAGAGGGCCACCGGATAGCCGCGCCGGGCCAGGAAGCAGGCGGCCAGACAGCCGGCCAGGCCGGCGCCGATGATCGCGATCTCGTCGCGCCGGGCGGTCATGGGTTCACCTGCCCCACGGTCGCGGTGAGCGCCGCGGCGGCCCGCCAGCAGTCCAGGTACGTGGAGTAGAGCGGCACCGGGGCGAAGCGGATGATGTCCGGCTCGCGGGCGTCGGCGATGACGCCGTGCTCGTGCCGCAGCCGCTTGGTCAGCTCGGCGGCGTTGCCGGCGCTTACGCGTACCGACAACTGGCAGCCCCGGCGGGCCGGATCACGCGGGGTGACCACGCGCAGCGGCCGGTCGGCGGTGACCTCGTCGAGCAGTGCCTCCAGCCAGCCGGTGAGTCGGAGGCTGCGGGCGCGCAACGCCGGCATGCCTACCGTGTCGAACAGCTCCAGCGAGGTACGCACCGGACCCATCGCGAAGATCGGCGGGTTGGAGATCTGCCAGGCCTCCACCGTGGACGGTGGCCGGGACACCGGCGTCATCTCGAACCGGGTGGCCGCCGCGGTGCTCCACCACCCCTCGAAGCGCGGCAGGTCGGGATCGCCGAGGTGCCGCTCGTGCACGAAGACGCCGGCCAGCGCGCCCGGCCCCGAGTTCAGGTACTTGTAGGAGCACCAGGCGGCGAAGTCGACGTCCCAGTCGTGCAGGCGCAGCGGCACGTTGCCCGCCGCGTGGGCCAGGTCCCAGCCGACCACCGCGCCGGCCGCCCGCCCGGCGGCCGTGATCGCCGGAATGTCCAGCAGCTCGCCGGTGAGGTAGTTGACGCCACCCAGCAGCACCAGCGCCACCCGGTCACCCTCGGCGGCCAGGTAGTCGGTGACGTCCTCGGTGCGCAGCGCATCCTCGCCGGGACGCGGGCGCAGCCGGACCACCGTGTCGTCCGGGTCCAGCCCGTGGAAGCGGGCCTGGCTGCGCACCGCGTAGCTGTCCGAGGGAAACGCGCTGTCCTCGATGACGATGCGGGTGCGCGCGCCGGCCGGGCGGTAGAAGCTGACCATCAGCAGGTGCAGGTTGACCGTGAGCGAGTTCATCACCACGGTCTCCGCGGGGAGGGCGCCGACCAGTCGGGCGGCCGGCGCGGTCAACAGCTCGTGGTACGGCAGCCAGGCGCGCTCGGCCTCCAGGTGCCCCTCGACGCCGAGCCGCCCCCAGGCGTCCAGGTCGGCCAGGAGTTCGTCGCGGGTGGCCCGGGGTTGCAGGCCGAGCGAGTTGCCGGCGAGGTACGCCGACTCGGGGTGGTCGCCGCCGTCGGCGGGCGGCACGTGGAAGAGGTGTCGGTGGCCCGGGTCGGCCTGGTCGAGGCGGTGGGCCTCGCTCTCTGGGGTGTGCATGTCTCGCTCTCCGGTCACATCGCGGTGCGGGCCGACCACAGCTCCGGGAAGACCACCCGGGCCATGCTGCGCTGCAACCACGCCAGCCCGGCGGAGCCGCCGCTGCCGACCTTGGCGCCCATTGTCCGCTGCACCGCCTTGACGTGGTTCCACCGCCAGTCGCCGAACTCCTCGGCGACGCCGCTGAGCGCCTCGCCGAGCAGCCGCAGGTGGTTGTCCGGCCCGCCGTCGGCGTAGATCCGCACCCAGGCCGCCTCGACCGCCGGCTGCGGGTCGTGCTCGACCGCCACGTCCCGGTTCAGCAGGTCGGCGGGGATGTCGAAGCCGCGCCGGGCGAGCAGCGCGACCACGTCGTCCCAGAGGCTCGGGGCGGCCAGCGCGGCGCTGAGCGCGCCGTGCACCTCGCTCTGCCGGCGGAACGGCCGGATCAGCGCCGGGTCGCGCAGCCCGAGCAGGAACTCGAGGTGCCGGTACATCGCCGACTGGAAGCCGGAGCCCTCGCCGAGCAGGTTGCGGAACCTGTTGAAGTCGGCCGGGGTCATCCAGCGCAGGCCCTGCCAGGCGGCGTTGAGCCCTTCCAGGTGCAGGGTGGCGCGGCGCAGCGGGGCCAGCGCGTCCCAGATCCGGTCGGCGCGCACCAGACGCTGGGTCTCGCGCAGCTCGTGACAGGTCAGCCCGAAGTACAACTCCATGATCTGACTGACCATGAGGAAGGACATCTCGCCGGGGTCGTCGCTCAGGGGCTGCTGCAACTGGTGCAGGGCGCTGGCCCGCACGTACGCGTCGTAGGGCACCAGCTCGGCGAACTCCAGCGTCGGCTCGCCGCCGTTGCGCGCCGCGCGGGCCGCCCGCTGGCGCGGGGTCACCGGTCGTACCGTGGCGACGCGCTTCGGCGCCCGCCGGTCCGTCTGATCCACCAGTCGTCTCCCTTCCCCCGAAGCTGCCGACGTCATGATCTCGCGGTTGGATCGGCCTGCGGAATGCCGCATCAACGGCACTTGCCGGCCTGAGTTGACGAACCGAAGGCAGCTGGGCGAATCCAGTTCACGAAAGTAAGGTTCGAGCGTGGACGACATGGACTGGGCGCTGCTGCGCGAGTTGCAGGCCGACGCCCGGCTCTCCTTCAGCGAGTTGTCCCGCCGGGTGCACCTGTCCCCACCAGCGGTGGCCGAGCGGGTCCGCCGACTGGAGGAGGCCGGGGTGATCACCGGTTACCACGCCCACGTGGACCTGACCCGAGCCGGCCGTACGGTGGTCGCCCTGATCCGGATGTCCTGTTACGGCGCGCGGTGCATCCTGCACGACCCCGACGTGTCCGACTGGCCCGAGATCCTGGAGATCCACCGGATCACCGGTGACGCGTGCAGCATGCTCAAGGTGGCCGCCGGCTCGATCGGAGACTTCGAGCGGGTGATCGACCGCCTAGCCCCGTACGGCCAGCCGTCCAGCACCATGGTCCTGTCCACCCCCCTCCCCTACAACCCCATAACCCCCCAGCCCCTCCCCTAAGACCCCCGCCCCCGCCCCCGCCCCCGCCCCCGCCTGCGCGATCTTGCACTTCCTGTCGCCGAAGTGCGAGGAATGCCCCGTATGCCGCGACAGTAAGTGCAAGATCGCGGGAGCCCTGCCACCACCCCGGGTCGATCATGGAGTCGTGGTGGGTAGATGAGGGAGATATGCACCTTTTGCGGAGCGCCACAACTCCATGATCGACGCCGGCTGGGGGGGCGGGCGCGGGGGGCGGGGGCGCGCGGGGGTGGGGTTTGTCGTTGGGGTGGCGGGAACTCAACGCGCGTGCCCAGGGGAGGGTTCCGGCGGTCGTCGCCGGTTGGGGGGAAATCATGCAGGGACTTCGCACGATCAACCGCGCACTCTCGTCCGCACTGACACTGGTGGGGCTCATCGGGGCGTTCGTCCTGTTGTCGGTCGCACCGGCGCGTGCCGGTGAGAACACCTTCGTCGAGGTGACGCCGAACAGCGTCCCGGCGGGCAGCCGCGTCACGATCCGCGCGAGCTGCGACAACAACAACGATCGACAGGCCAACGTGCAATCCGACGCGTTCGGGCACGTGATGCTCCGACCGGACAACGGCTTCCTCAAGGGGGAGGTCACCGTTCCGGGCAACAAGGAACCCGGCGACTACCAGGTCGACCTGCGCTGCCAGAACAACCAGACGGCCCAGACGATGCTGACCGTGCTCAACATGGCCTCGCCCAGCAAGGGACCGGCGACGGGCGGCGGCGGCACCGCGGGCGGCCGGGGCACCGGCTCGGTCCTGGTCCTCGGCGGCGTGGCCCTGGTGGCCGCCGCGGTCGCGCTCGGCATGGCGGGCGGTCGGCGTCGGACCGGAGCCGGCTCCTGAGCCGGAGCTGCCATGACCCGCAGAT
Organism: Micromonospora sp. NPDC049114; assembly: GCF_040648635.1. Classification (NCBI taxonomy): domain Bacteria; kingdom Bacillati; phylum Actinomycetota; class Actinomycetes; order Micromonosporales; family Micromonosporaceae; genus Micromonospora; species Micromonospora sp. NPDC049114. Next base: position 43,678 of record NZ_JBEZEA010000012.1, read on the forward strand.
CCGCGCGTGCGCGGTCGGACCACCGTGCCCGCGTCCGGGCCGCGGCGGCCCTGCGCGCCACCGGACGGCTGGTGGCCCGGGCCTCGGTCCGGCTGCGCCGGGTCGCCGGGCAGGCGGTGTCCGCAAGCGTCGCCACCACTGATCCGGACGCCCGTCCGCTGCCGCCGAGCCGTCCCGTCGGGTCGCCGCTGACCCGGCGTCGGCTCGGCACCGGGCCGGGACTGCCGGTCCTGGCCGTGGCCACGCTGATGGTGCTGATCGTGGCGATGCTGGGCATCGAGCAGGTGACCGGGGTCAGTCTGCTGCCGGACCGGATCAGCGCGGGCCTGCGACCGCCGCCGAAGAAGTTCCCGGTGCTGCCGGCCAGCCGCCCGACCGCTCTCTCGATCAGCAAGATCGACCTGCGGGCGCCGCTGCACGACGTGGGCATCGCCCCGGACGGCACCATCGCCGTGCCCGACGTGGGCCGCGCCCAGGAGGCCGGCTGGTACGACCAGGGCCCCACCCCCGGCCAGTACGGGCCGGCGGTGATCGTGGGACACGTGGACACCACGACCGGCCCGGCCGTCTTTCACCAGCTCCGGGAACTGCGCGCGGGAGACCAGATCGAGGTCACCCGCTCCGACGGCCGGGTCGCGGTCTTCGAGGTCGACTCGGTGGAGCGGTTCGACAAGGACCGACTGCCGGTGGACGAGGTGTACGGCGACTTCAGCCGCCCCAGCCTGCGGCTGATCACCTGCGGCGGCCGGTGGGTGGGCGGCGAGCGGGGCTACTCGGACAACCTGGTGGTGTTCGCCTCGCTGGTCAAGGCCCGTGGTGGTTGATCGCCGGCGCCGGCGTCGAGGTACTCGGCGAGCCGGGCGGCCCCGGTGAGCATGGCCCGGCCGCGCTCGGTGAGCCGTCGGCGCCACTGACCGAGCGACGCGGCGAGCGGCTCGGCGCCACCGGCGTCGCGGACCCGACGCAGCACGTCGGCGATGTGGTCGAGCCGGTATCCGCCCCGACGCAGCAGGTGGGCGAGTTGGGCGTCCCGGACGTCGTCGGGCGAGTAGACGCGGTGGCGGGTCACCCGATCGCGCTCCGGGCGCAGAATGCCTGCCGACTCCCACTTGCGCAGGGTCGCGGGTCGTACGCCGAGCCGGTGGGCGAGCACACTGATCGGCACGGCTTTCCGGCCCTGCGGCGCGGGCTCCGACGCGGTGAGGGTCGCGAGGGCCGCCTCGACCGCGTCCAGGGTCTCCCGGTCGCGTTGCAGCAGCGCGTGACCGCTGTCGATCGTGCGCAACGCCGTGTCGATCTCACCCCGGTTGACGGCCCGCATGATGTCGCCGCTGGCCGCGTGGCCGTGCCCGACGATGAGCGCGAGGTAGGCGCTCAGTGCGGTGGCGTGCACCTCGGTGAACCGGCGGTACCCGGTCGCGGTGCGCTCGGCGGGTGGCAGCACGCCGTCCCGTTCGTAGTTGCGGACGGCCTGCGCCGACAGCCCGTGCCGGCGCGCGAGGTCGACCGGTCGGCGTACCCCCGGGTTTGAGGGTTTTGTGGTTGTCACCCGCGCTCCCTCGCTCTGAAGTCTCCACCGCTGGTGCAACGATACGGTTGATGCAATGACCGCTCTTGTTGACGTGCTTGCCGGCTCGCCGGCGCTGCTCGCGCTCGGTGAGCCGACGCACGGTGAATCCGCGTTCCTCCAGATCCGCAACGACGCCTTCCTGACGCTGGCCGAGCACGGCTACCGATCGATCGCCCTGGAGAGCGACCGGGCCGCGGGACTGCTCGCCGACGCGTTCGTGCAGGGCGCGGCCGTGCCGCTCGACCGCGTGCTCGCCGAGGGTTTCAGCCACGGGTTCGGCGCCGCGCCGGCCAACCGTGACCTGCTGCTGCGGATGCGCGAGTGGAACGACGGACGGCCCGCCGCCGAGCGCCTGAGTTTTCACGGCTTCGACGCCCCGCTGGAGATCGAGGGCGCCCCGAGCCCCCGGCGTCACCTGGTGCGGGTGTGCGAATTCCTCGACCTGGACCGGTCGGCCGAGATCGACGACCTCGTCGGGGACGAGGCCCGCTGGAACGACACGGCCGCGATCTGGGAGCCCGGCCGCTCGGTCGGACGCTCGTCCGACGCCCAGCGGCTGCGGGTGCTCGCCGACGACCTGCTGACCGAGTTGTACCTGCGGGCACACCTACGGTCCGAGGGCTGGCAGTCGGCCTTCGTCCACGCCACGTCGGCGGTAGCGGTGCTGCGCTACCACTCGGCGGCCGCGGCGCCACTGGTCCAGGAGGAACGCTTCGCCCGCCTGGCCGCCGTCCGGGACGCGCTGATGGCCGAGAACCTGCTCGCGATCCGGGCGGTCGAGGCACACCGTGGACCCACGCTGGTCTTCGCGCACAACACGCACCTCCAGCGCCACCCCGGCACGATGACGATCGGCGCGACGGAGGTGTCGTGGGCCGGGGCCGGCGCGATCGTCGGAGCGTTGCTGGGCGAGCGGTACGCGGTGATCGTCGGCAGCCTCGGCGCGAGCCCCGCGCTCGGCATCGACGTACCCGCCGCGACGACCTACGAGGGCAGGCTCTCACAGAAGCTCACCCTCCCCGGGTACGTCCGGGCGGCCGAGATCGAGCCGGCCGAGCGGAGGACGCACGACTACCGCTACTTCCCCCTGGACCAGGCCGCCATCGACCACGCCGACGCGGTACTGCACATCCCGACCGGCCTCGACGCGACAGTGCTCGCCGACCGGATCAGCGCGCTGCCCGACGTCGAGCAGGTGGTGGCGAGCGAGGAGGACGGCTCACCCGAGGGCGCCTGGGGCGACCGGTTCTTCCACGTCGGCCCGGACCGCCGCCAGCCGTTCGCCACCATCGTGGAGCACGACGTGCCCGGCTTCGACGAAGCCGGGCAGCTGGACCGCCCCGGCGTCTTCCGCCTCAACCTGGACCTGGGCCGGGCCGAGTTCGAGAGGATGTTCGGCTTCGCACCGAAGGCGTTCGAGGAGCACCGGGACGCCTTCGACTTCGCCCGGCTGGACACTGTCACGCCGCATCCGGGGTACGCGCTGTACGGCTTCGCCAGCATCGTGATGCCGGGGCCGCAGATGCTGCCCGAGATCGACCGCCTACTCGCGATCGCGCACGCCCGGGCGGTGGACCGGCACGAGCGCGCGACCCGTCGAGCGACCGACCAGCGGGACTGAGCCCGACGACGCTCCCGAGCTGACGGCCGCCGCGGCCCCGGTCGGGCCGGGCGGCCGCCTCAGCCCAGCGCAGGTCGGGTCAGGCCAAGCGCAGGTCGGGTCGGGCGGCCGCCTCAGCCCAGCGCAGGTCGAGTCAGGCCAAGCGCAGGTCGGGTCGGGCCAGGCGGCCGCCTCAGCCCAGCGCAGGTCGGGTCAGGCCAAGCGCAGGTCGGGTCGGGCGGCCGCCTCGGGCCAGCGCGGGAGGTCAGGTCGCGCGGCCGCATCGGGGCCGCGCAGGTGCGGTCAGGCGGCTGCCTCGGGCTCGCGCAGGTCGAGCCAGTCGGCCCAGCGCGGGTCCGGAGCGCGGTGCCCGAGGACCCGCCAGGCGGTGCCCTTCGGGGCGGCCGGCAACGCGTGCAGCCGCCAGCCCAGCTCGGCCGGGGTCTTGTCGCCCTTGGTGTGGTTGCACCGGGCGCACGCGGCGACCACGTTCTCCCAGGCGTGCCGCCCACCCCGGCTGCGCGGGAAGACGTGGTCGATGGTCTCGGCCGGCCCTCGGCAGTAGGCGCACCGCCAGCCGTCCCGGGCGAAGATCGCTCGGCGGGACAGCCCCACGTGGGTGCGGTAGGGCACCCGGACGAAGCGGGTCAGGCGCACGACCGACGGCACGGGCAGCGCGTCCCGGGCGCTGTGCAGGATGCCGTCGCCATCGGCGACGCAGACGGCCTTGGCGGAGAGGACGAGGATCGCGGCGCGACGCACCGACACGACACACAGGGGCTCGTAGGTGGCGTTGAGGACCAGCGCGCCGGAGCCCACCGTGGGTCGTATGTCAGGCATCGCGCTCACCCTCCCGGTTCAGCGGCTGCTGCGAAACGCCGCCGACCGGGGCCGGGCACGAAAGCCCGCACCGTCGACGCCCGTTCGATCACCGACGTCCGTTGCGCCAATAGTCCCTGATCGGACCCCGGATTGCACGTACTAATCCGGGGTCGGACATGAAGCTCTTTCCCGCACCTGTCACGATGGCCGGTTCGCCCCGGTCCGACCCGCCGCTCGGGCGCATCTCACCCGGCCGGTGGGTCGGCGGCGACCGGTCCGGGGCGTTGCGGTACGAAGACAGGGTGAGTGCCGCCAGCGGAACGCCCCTTGCCCTGCCCGACGCCGTGTCGGTGAACTGTCAGGGCAGCACCTCCTGCGAGTGGATCTACGGGATCACCAGGTCGGAATGGTTCGCGGAGGGCAGCTACTGGATCCTGCTCAAGCCGCTGCGGGTGCTGGTGATAGTGGCGCTGGCGATGGTGGCCCGCTGGGCGCTGCACCGGACGATCGACCGGCTGGTCCGCACGACCACCGACGGCGCGGTGCCGACCATGCTGCGGCCGCTGCGCGAGCGGGTGCCCACGGCAGCTGTCGACCCGGCCGAGTTCGTGCCCGAGCGCCGCCGGCAACGGGCCGAGGCGATCGGCTCGGTGCTGCGCAGCCTGACCACCGCGTTCGTCTTCGGCATCGCGCTGCTGATGATCCTGCGCGAGTTCAGCTTCGACCTCGCCCCGTTGCTGGCCAGCGCCGGGATCGCCGGCGTCGCCCTGGGCTTCGGCGCGCAGAGCCTGGTCAAGGACCTGATCGCCGGGCTCTTCATGCTCATCGAGGACCAGTACGGCGTGGGCGACAACGTCGACCTGGGCGAGGCGACAGGTGTCGTGGAGTCGGTCGGGCTGCGGGTCACCACGGTCCGGGACGGACGCGGCGTGCTCTGGTACATCCGCAACGGCGAGATCATCCGGGTGGGCAACAAGAGCCAGGGCTGGGCGCTCGTGGTCGTGGACCTGCCGATCGGCTTCAGCGGCACGGAGGAGGCCACCGCCGTGCTGCGGACGGCCGCGGCCTCGGTGGCGCTGGACCCGGAGCTGTCGCCGGAGATCGTGGAGGCCCCGGAGGTGCTGGGCGTCGAGCAGGTGACTGTGGATGGCGCCGTGATCCGTACGGTGGTGAAGACGACTGCCGACGGCCAGTTCGCGGTGAGCCGGGAGCTGCGCCGCAGGCTGGCGGAGGCGCTGGAGAACTCGGGGATCACCGCGCAGATCGCCGCCGCCCGCATCTATCCCGGTCTGTCGAGCCGGCCGTTGCCCGAGGGTGAGACCGGCCAGGGCGGCGCCACCTGACCCCGGCGAGACTGGCCGGCAATACAGGGGTCGCGAGCCGCCCGGCCCCTGGAGTATCGTCCGTTCGTTCAGTCGGGGATGCGACGAACGATCCGTTCGCCCTAGCTAGTTGTCAGACGATCGGGCAGAATCCGGAGCACGCGTTCCCGCCGGAGCGTGGTCACATCCTCGCTGATCCGGAGATCTGACGAGTGTTCCCGGCCCGGCCGCCACGAGCTGTCGTTCCGGGAGCCGATGGAGGCGACGGTGCCTGACGAGCGACCTTCCGCGGAAGGCCCGGCCACTTTTCGCGAAGTGTTCGCCCAGCGCGAGTTCCGGGTTGTCTTCACGGCCGGGGCTCTGTCCTGGGTCGGTGACTACGTCGCCAAGGCCGCCGTCACCCTGCTCGTCTATCAGCAGACCAGGTCCGTCGCGCTCTCCGCCGCCGCGTTCGCGGTCAGCTACCTGCCGTGGCTGCTGGGGGGCCCGCTGCTCGCCGCCCTGGCCGAGCGGCATCCGTACCGCCGGGTGATGGTGGCGTGCGACGTGATCCGGATGGCGCTGATGCTGCTCATCGCCCTCCCCAACCTGCCGGTTCCGGCGCTGCTGGTGCTCATCTTCGCCGCCACGTTGGCCAATCCGCCGAGCCAGGCCGCGAAGTCCGCGCTGATGCCGCAGATCCTCGCCGGGGACCGGCTGGTGGTCGGGTTGTCGCTGAACGCCAGCATCGGTCAGGCGGCCCAGGTCGTCGGCTACCTGCTCGGTGCCGCCGTCGCCTCGATCAACCCGACGGTCGCGCTGCTGTTCAACGCGGCCACGTTCGGCCTCTCGGCGCTGCTGGTCCGCGTCGGCGTACGGAACCGGCCGGCGACGATGACCATCGCGCACCGCTCCCACCTGCTCCGGGAGACCGCTCAGGGGTTCCAGATCGTGTTCGGCACCCCGGTGCTGCGGGCCATCGCGGTGCTGGTGTTCAGCGCGCTGCTGTTCTCGATCATCCCGGAGGGGCTGGCCGCCGCCTGGGCCAACAAGGGCTCCCACGGTGGCATGGACGCGGGCACCGCGCAGGCGGTGATCATGGTCGCCAACCCGGTGGGCTACGTCCTGGGTGGGCTGCTGGTGAGCCGGCTCTTCGGCCCGACCCGCCGCCTGAGCCTGATGCGGCCCCTCGCGGTGTTCTCCCCGCTGGTGCTGGTGCCGGCGCTGTTCGATCCGCCACCGCTGGTGGTGGCGTTGCTGGCCGCCCTGTGCGGGTTCGCGGTCGCCGGGATGATGCCGATGGCCAACGGGCTCTTCGTCCAGGCGCTGCCGGACGGGTTCCGGGCCCGCGCGTTCGGTGTGATGGCCACCGGCGTCCAGGTCATCCAGGGTTTCGCGGTGCTGGTCACCGGGCTGCTCGCCGAGCGGTTCTCCATCCCGGTGGTGGTCGGGGTCTGGAGCGCCGCTGGAGTGGTGCTGATGACGATCGTCGCCCTGCGTTGGCCGGACAGGCAGACGGTGGACGACGCCATAGCCAGGGCCGCCGCGGCCAACGCCGACCCGAGCCCCGGTCGGGGCGCCACCGTCGCCGACGGCACGCCGGCCGGCGCCGACCTCCGGCCCGCCGACGGCCACCGCCGGCACGCGGTCACCTGATCCACGGCGTGAGCCGGCGCACGGCCTCCGGGTCGGGTCGGCGGCCGGGGCACCTGGCAGGATGGAACGGTGAACCCCGCAGGTGAATCCGACAGTCCCGAAGCGTCGATGACCCTCTTCGAGGCGGTCGGCGGCGAACCCACCTTCCGCCGGCTGGTGGACGAGTTCTATGTCGGCGTCGCCACCGATCCGCTGCTGCGACCCATGTATCCGGAGGAGGACCTGGGCCCGGCGGCCGACCGGCTGACCCTGTTCCTGATGCAGTACTGGGGCGGGCCGAACACGTACTCCGCGCAGCGCGGGCACCCCCGGCTGCGCATGCGGCACGCGCCGTTCCGGATCGGCGTTGCCGAGCGGGACGCCTGGCTGCGGCACATGCGCCAGGCGGTCGACCGGCTCGACCTGGAGCCGCAGCTCGCCGTCGCCCTCTGGGACTATCTGGAGCGGGCCGCGTTCTTCATGGTCAACGTCATGGAGGACCCGGCCGAGCGCGCCTGACGGCGCGTTCCGGCACGGACGCCGCGGGGCGCCTCAGAGCAGGGCGCCCTCGTCGTGCAGCCAGTCCACGAAGCTGGCGGCCACTGCCGCGCCGCAGTCGAGCATCTCGACCAGCAGAGCGTCGTGGGTGCCGGCACCCAGCGGAACCTGCAACTCGGCGTAGATCGGCAGCTGCCCGCGCTCGGTCGGGTCGCCGATGTACGCCTTGCAGAAGCGGCGGGTGTGGTTCCACTCGTTGACCACCCGGTAGGCCCGGTCGGCCCAGTCCGGCGGAACCGTGGCGTGCGGGCGGGCCCGCATCACCAGGATCTCGTCCTCGGGGCCTTCGAGGGTCACCAGCACGGCGTGCCGCTCCCACATGGCCAGCAGGTTGCCGTCGCCGTCGGCCAGGTAGCGCACGTCGAGCAGGTCGAGTGCGTCACAGACACGGCGCAGGCTCACCGGCTCGATTGTCGCCGGCATCTCGGTCAGGACGGGACGGTCGCTGCCGGGGCAGTCGTCCCCCGGTTGGCGAGGACTCGGCGGGCCGACCCGGACCGCGCTCTCCACTGTGATCCCGCTTCGGGTTTCCGGATCGCCGCCGTCGGCGGGACCGGGGCGCCATGACCACCACGGCATCGCTCGTCGCACCTCACTCCCCAGCGGATCCAGCCGCCTACGGTGCGTTGGATCCGAGGATGGACGGTACCCGGACAGCCGGGTTGAAGCACCCCCCCAACGACCGCACCGGCCCAGAAGAATGAGCAGGGGTCAGCCGTTCGGACGAGTAGCGAGGGGTGTCACGGCAAGGTCGGTGGCCTTCTGCAACCAGGCCGCTCCGTATGGTCCCACCAGGCCCACCCAACGGCCCGCCACCCGCACCTGGACCTCGGAGCGACCGCCAGGCCCGGCCGGCTCGTCGACCGCGCCGAGGAAGCCCATCCGGACCAGCCCCTGCACGAGCCGCTGCGACACCTCGACGGCGGGGCCCGGCGGATCGTCCGGCGTGACCAGGACGGCCACGTGGTCGAGCAGCGCGTCGCGAAGCGCGCGCTGACCCACCGCGCGGCCCGCCACCCCCTGCTCGCTCGCGGTGCGCAGGGTGCCCGCCGCCGCGTCGGCGATCCGCCGCACCTCGACGGCCGGCAGCACCTCCACCGGCTCGCTGCGCACCGGTGGCAGCGGCCAGCGCCACTGCGCGTCGCGGCGGGCCGGCAGCGTCGCCCCACCGCGTTCCAGTTCGGCCAGCAGGTCGGCGGCGCCCACTGTGACGTCACCGGCGGCCGCTCCGGCGACCGTCCGGGCCACCAGCACCTGCCAGGGCAGCCGGGCGAACAGCGCGACCCGGCCGGGAGCGCCGGCCGGCCGCAGCCGGACCGGCGCCGTCGGGTCCAGCCGGACCAGCCGGGCCAGGAACGCACCCGCGTCGGCCACGCCGGTCAGGCCGTGCCCGGACGGTGACGCCGCGACGCGGTCCGGGCCGGCGGTGCCCGGCCGAGTCACGCGCCGCCGCCCTGCGGGGCGTACGTGAGCAGGAAGTCCCGCTCCTCGGTGGTGATCCGCCGGGGCACCTGGCGGGTCAGGTCGAACGGCACCAGCACCGAGCGGGCCCGGCTGGCGAGCACGTCGCCGTCGTACAGTTCGTACGCGACGGTGAACCGCGATGCCTTGATCTCCTCCACCCACAGCTCGATGCGGACGGTGGGCGCGGCCTCCGCGGTGGCCCGACCCAGCGCGTAGTCGACCGGGCGCAGGTAGTCGACCTCGTGCCGACGGATCACGACGCCGTCGGCGAACGAGCCCACTCCCCAGGCCCGGCCGCCGGCGAACATCAACGCCACCCGCGCCTCCTCGTAGAGCGTGAGGAAACGCGAGTTGTTGACGTGGCCGTACGCGTCCAGGTCGGACCAGCGCAACGTGCAGTGGTAGACGAACCGGTCGGACATCAGTCGCGGGTCAGCTTGCGGTAGGTCACCCGGTGCGGCCGGGCAGCCTCCGCGCCGAGGCGGTCGATCTTGTTCTTCTCGTACGCCTCGAAGTTGCCCTCGAACCAGAACCACTTGGCCGGGTCCTGGTCGTCACCCTCCCAGGCCAGGATGTGCGTGGCGACCCGGTCCAGGAACATCCGGTCGTGGGAGATGACCACGGCGCAGCCGGGGAACTCCAGCAGGGCGTTCTCCAGGCTGGAGAGCGTCTCCACGTCCAGGTCGTTGGTCGGCTCGTCGAGCAGGATGACGTTGCCGCCGATCTTCAGGGTCAGCGCCAGGTTGAGCCGGTTGCGCTCGCCGCCGGAGAGCACCTTTGTCGGCTTCTGCTGGTCCGGGCCCTTGAAGCCGAACGCGGCGATGTACGCCCGCGACGGCATCTCGACCTTGCCCACCATCAGGTAGTCCAGCCCGTCGGAGACGACCTCCCAGACGGTCTTGTCGCCGTCGAGGCCCTGCCGGTTCTGGTCGACGTACGACAGCGAGACGGTGGGGCCGACCCGGACCTCGCCGCCGGTCGGCTCCTCGAGCCCGACGATGGTCTTGAACAGCGTGGTCTTGCCGACGCCGTTCGGGCCGATGATGCCGACGATGCCGTTGCGGGGCAGCGAGAACGACAGGTTGTCGATCAGCAGCCGGTCGCCGAAGCCCTTGCTGAGGCCGTTCGCCTCGATCACCGTGCTGCCCAGGCGCGGGCCCGGCGGGATCTGGATCTCCTCGAAGTCCAGCTTGCGGGTCTTCTCCGCCTCGGTGGCCATCTCGTCGTACCGGTCCAGGCGGGCCTTGGACTTGGTCTGGCGGGCCTTGGCGTTGGAGCGGACCCACTCCAGTTCCTCGGTGAGGCGCTTCTTCATCTTGGCGTCGCGGCGACCCTCGACGGCGAGCCGGGCGGCCTTCTTCTCCAGGTAGGTGGAGTAGTTGCCCTCGTACCCGATGGCCCGGCCGCGGTCCAGCTCCAGGATCCAACCGGCGACCTTGTCCAGGAAGTACCGGTCGTGGGTGATCGCCATGACGGTGCCGGCGTACTTGGCCAGGTGCTGCTCCAGCCAGGAGACGCTCTCCGCGTCCAGGTGGTTGGTGGGCTCGTCGAGCAGCAGCAGGTCGGGCGCCTCCAGCAGCAGCTTGCAGAGCGCGACGCGGCGGCGCTCGCCACCGGAGAGCTGGGTCACGTCGGCGTCCGGCGGCGGGCAGCGCAGGGCGTCCATGGCGAGTTCGAGCTTGGAGTCGATGTCCCACGCGTCGGCGTGGTCCAGCTCCTCCTGGAGCCGGCCCATCTCCTCCATCAGCTCGTCGGAGTAGTCGGTCGCCATCTGCTCGGCGATCTTGTTGAACCGCTCCAGCTTGGCCTTGGTCTCGGCGACCGCCTCCTCGACGTTGCCGAGGACGGTCTTGGCGTCGTTGAGCGGGGGCTCCTGGGCGAGCATGCCGACGGTGTAGCCGGGCATCAGCCGGGCCTCGCCGTTGCTCGGCTTGTCCAGCCCTGCCATGATCTTGAGGAGGCTGGACTTACCGGCGCCGTTCGGGCCGACCACACCGATCTTGGCGCCCGGCAGGAAGCTCAGCGTCACGTTGTCGAGCACGACCTTGTCGCCGTGCGCCTTGCGCGCCTTTTCCAGGACGTAGATGTACTGGGCCACGGTGCGGGCTACCTCCGTCGGTTTGCTGTCGCCTGAGTCGGCGGCGCGGCGCGGGCTGGGACCTGCACCCGCCGCCGCCGGCCGGGAGCCGGCCGCGCGCACGCCATCGTCAATCCTGACAGGTACGGCGCGCTTCGCCCACATCACCCCGCCCGAGGAGTACGACGGCGGCGGCTGTCGACAAGATCACCGTTAGGATTCGGCGCTGGCGAGGCGGGTAGGAGACTCCGGCACGGGGCACAAGACGCCGCAGCTACGCTCAGTACGCTCATCGCGGTGGACCCGTCAGCACCCGGAGGTGGCCGATCGTGACCGTCCGTAGCTCCTTTGTCGTAGTGGCGAACCGTCTGCCGGTCGACGAGGTGAGCACACCCGAGGGACGGCAGTGGCGACGCAGCCCCGGCGGGCTGGTCACCGCGCTGCATCCCGTGCTCGCCGAACACCAGGGCACCTGGGTCGGCTGGGCCGGCGGCACCGGCGCCGCCCCCGAGCCGTTCGACCTGGAGGGCATCCGGCTGCACCCGGTCCCGCTCAGCGCCGAGGAGTTGGAGCGCTACTACGAGGGCCAGTCGAACGCGACGATCTGGCCGCTCTACCACGACGCGGTGGAGACGCCCGCGTACAAGCGGCGCTGGCGGGAGGCGTACCGCCTGGTCAACGCCCGGTTCGCGGAGGCCGCCGCGGACGTGGCGGCCGAGGGCGCGACGGTCTGGGTGCAGGACTACCAACTTCAGCTGGTCCCGGCGATGCTCCGCGAGCTGCGTCCGGACCTGCGGATCGGTTTCTTCCTGCACATCCCGTTCCCGCCGATCGAGTTGTTCATGCAGATGCCGTTCCGCACCGAGATCCTGCGGGGTCTGCTCGGCGCGGATCTGGTGGGTTTCCAGCAGCGGCTGGCCGCGCAGAACTTCGTTCGGCTGGCCCGGCACCTGCTCGGGCTGCGCTACGAGGGGCAGATGATCCAGGTCGACGGTCGGCAGGTGAAGGCCGGCGCCTTCCCGATCTCCATCGACACGCAGGAGATGGAACGGATGGCCGCCGACCCGGCGATCCAGGCGCGGGCCAAGCAGATCCGCGCCGAGCTGGGCGACCCGAAGACGATCATCCTGGGCGTGGACCGGCTGGATTACACCAAGGGCATCGAGTTGCGGCTCAAGGCCTTCCGCGAGTTGCTCGCTGACGGAAAGTTGACAGTTCCGGACGCCGTTATGGTGCAGGTGGCCACGCCGAGCCGCGAGCGCGTCGAGCACTACCAGGCACTACGGGTCAAGGTAGAGCGCGAAGTTGGTCGGATTAATGGCGAATTCGGCCGAGTCGGCGTGCCGGCCGTGCATTACCTCCATCAGTCGTACAGTCGCAGTGAACTGGCCGCGATGTACGTTGCTGCGGACGTGATGATGGTGACCCCGCTGCGAGACGGTATGAATCTGGTAGCCAAGGAGTACGTCGCATCACGCGCCGACCAGGGCGGTGCGCTCGTGCTCAGCGAGTTCGCTGGCGCCGCAACGGAGCTGCGCCAGGCTTTCCTGTGTAACCCGCACGACCCGGACGCGGTCAAGGACGCCCTGCTCCGGGCCGTGCACGTGGAGAAAACCGAGGCACGCCGCCGGATGCGGACAATGCAACGTCACCTGCGTACCCACGACGTGGGGCACTGGGCCAAGTCTTTCCTCTCCGAACTCGGAGTTCCCGAGGCGGAGGCCGAGTGAACACGTCCGTCAACGACGGAGCGGCGATCACCACCGGGGTGATGGACCCCGAGTTGCGCTCCGCCATCGGCCGGATCGCCCGGGTTCCGCAGCTCCTGATCGCCTGCGACTACGACGGCACGCTCGCGCCGATCGTGGAGGACCCGAGCACCGCCGTACCGCTGCCCGAGTCGGTGGCGGCGATCCGCGCGCTCGCCGCGCTGCCGCAGACGAGCGTGGCAGTGGTCTCCGGCCGGGCCCTACGGGACCTGGCCGCGCTCTCCCGGCTGCCCAGCGAGGTGCACCTCGTCGGCAGTCACGGCTCCGAGTTCGACATCGGCTTCGTCGAGCGCCTCTCCCCCGAGCTGGTCGCGGTGCGTCAGCAGGTGCGCAACGCGCTGCGGGAGATCGCCGCCGACCACCCCGGCATCCGGCTGGAACGCAAGCCGGCCAGCGTCGCGGTGCACACCCGGGGCGTCGACCCGCAGGTCGCCGCCGCGGCCATCGAGGCGGTCCGCAACGGCCCGGCCACCTTCGACGGCGTCACGGTGACGCAGGGCAAGGAGGTCATCGAGCTGTCCGTGGTGGCCACCCACAAGGGCACCGCAGTCGACCAGCTCCGGACCCAGCTCTCGGCCAGCGCGGTGCTCTTCATCGGCGACGACGTCACCGACGAGAACGCCTTCGGCAACCTGCACGGGCCGGACCTGGGCATCAAGATCGGCCCCGGCGAGACCAAGGCCGGCTTCCGGGTGGCCGAGCCCATCGAGGCCGCCCGCGCGCTCGGGCTGCTGCTGGAGACCCGCCGCCACTGGCTCTTCGGCGAGCGGGCGGTGCCTATCGAGCGGCACTCCATGCTCGCCAACGGTCGTACGGTCGCGCTGCTCACGCCCGAGGCGAAGGTCAGCTGGCTCTGCCACCCCAAGCCGGACTCGGCGGCGATCTTCGCCGACCTGGTCGGCGGCAGCCCCGCCGGCCACTTCAGCGTCGCCCCGGAGCGTGGAGGCATCCCGCTGGGCCAGCGCTACCGCTCGGGCACGATGACCGTCGAGACCCGGTGGTCGGGGCTCACCGTCACCGACTGGCTGGACAAGCCGGCCCGCGAGACGACCCCCGACGGCCCGGCGGTGGTCACCGGCGACTCGACCCTGGTCCGGGTGCTCACCGGCAGCGGTCGGGTCCGGGTGGAGTTCGCCCCGCGCCCCGAGTTCGGTCAGGTCGCCGTGCAGTTGCAGCCGCTCGGCGACGGCCTGCTGGTGCTCGGCTCCAACGAGCCGGTCGCCCTCTACTCCCCCGGGGTCGAGTGGCAGGTCAACAACGACGGCGGATACGAGACCGCCAAGGCGATCGTCGACCTGTCGGCCGCCGGCGGGCAGGTCGTGTTGGAGCTGCGCTTCGGCACGCACAGCCTGGAGCACCACCGGGTGCCGATCCACGAGCGGCAGGCCGCGGCCGAGCAGCCGTGGAAGGACTGGGTGGCCTCGCTGCGGCTGCCGTCCACCTCCCGCGACCTGGTGGCCCGCAGCGCGCTCACCCTGCGCGGCCTCTGCCACGAGACGACCGGCTCGATCCTGGCCGCGGCGACCACCTCTCTCCCCGAGGAGCTGGGCGGCGTCCGCAACTGGGACTACCGCTACTGCTGGCTGCGCGACGCAGCGCTGACCGCCCGCGCGCTTGTCGACCTCGGGTCCATCGACGAGGCCGAGGCGTTCCTGCGCTGGGTCGACGGCTGCATCGAGCGCACCGGCGGTCACCCGGAGCGGCTGCACCCGCTCTACACCATCGACGGTTACGAGCTGGGCGCCGAGGCGGTCATCGACACGCTGCCCGGGTACGCCGGCTCCCGGCCGGTCCGGGTCGGCAACCTCGCCAACCACCAGCTCCAACTCGACGTGTTCGGCCCGATCGCCGACCTGATCGCGGCGGTCGCCGACGCGCGCGGCTCGGTCCGCGACGACGAGTGGCGGGTCCTGGAGAACATGGTCGAGGCGGTCCGCCGCCGTTGGCACGAGCCCGACCACGGCATCTGGGAGGCGCGGCTGCCACCCCGGCACCACGTCTTCTCCAAGGTGATGTGCTGGATGACAGTCGACCGGGCGCTGCACGTGATGCGCCAGCACGGCGGCGAGGACCGGCCGGAGTGGAAGGACCTGCGCGACCGGATCGGCGCCAACGTGCTGGAGCACGGCTGGCACGACGACGTCGAGGCGTACAGCGTCGCGTACGGGGACGAGGACATGGACGCCTCGTCGCTCTGGATCGGCCTCTCCGGCCTGCTCCCGGGTGACGACCCGCGCTTCCTGTCCACCGTCCTGAAGATCGAGGCGGACCTGCGCAGCGGCCCGGTCGTCTACCGCTACCACTGGGACGACGGCCTGCCCGGGCGTGAGGGCGGTTTCCACATCTGCACGGCGTGGCTGATCGAGGCGTATCTGCGCACCGGCCGCCGCACCGACGCCGAGGAACTGTTCGCGCAGATGGTGCTCACCGCCGGCCCGACCGGCCTGCTCCCCGAGCAGTACGACCCGCTCGCCGAGCGCGGTCTGGGCAACCACCCGCAGGCGTACAGCCACCTCGGGCTGATCCGCTGCGCCCTGCTGCTGGACAACATGCTCAAGCAGTAACTGTTCTTCACTACGACGACGGGCCGGAGCAGCGCTGCTCCGGCCCGTCGTCGTAGTGGCCGGTGCCGCGCCACGGTCTGACCGCGTCGACGGCGCCGGTCACCCGAGCGCCGCCGTCACCACCCTCGCGCCCGCCACCCCCTGCGCGTCCTTTGCTCTGCTTCACTCCAGGCAACACAAACGCCTTCTCCGTGTTTCCTCGGTTGAAGCAGAGCAAAGGACGCGCGGGGACCAGTCGGTCCCTGCCGCCCGCAGCATCCGAAGGGCCCGCTGCGCGCCGCTCTACCAGGGCCGCGAAGCACCTGCGTGGAGCGTGCTGCCGGTCACCGGTCGAGGGCACCCACCACGTCGCCGACCACCACGACGGCCGGCGGACGGAGGTCGGCCGCCAGCGTGTCGGCGGCGACCGTCGCGAGGGTCGCGCGGAGCACGCGCTGGGCGCCCGTCGTGCCCTCCTGGACGACGGCGGCCGGTGTCTGCGGCGGCCGGCCGTGCGCGATCAGGGTGGCCGTGATGGCGGCCAGGTTCTTCAGCCCCATCAGGATCACCAGGGTGCCGCGCAGGCCCGCGAGGGCGTCCCAGCGCACCAGCGAGGCCGGCGAGTCGGGTGCCACGTGCCCGGAGACGACGGTGAACTCGTGCGCCACCCCCCGATGGGTGACCGGGATCCCGGCCGCCGCGGGCGCAGCGATCGAGCTGGTCACTCCCGGAACGACGGTGACCGGCACGCCGGCCTCCGCACACGCGAGCAACTCCTCGCCGCCGCGGCCGAAGACGTACGGGTCGCCGCCCTTGAGCCGGACCACCACCGCGCCGGCCAGGGCACGGTCGACCAGGATCCGGTTGATCTCCTCCTGGGCCCGGGACGGGCCGTAGGGGATCTTCGAGGCGTCCACCAGCTCGACGTCGGCGCGGAGTTCGTCCAGGAGCAGACCGGGCACCAACCGGTCGGCGACCACCACGTCGGCCTCGGTGAGCAACCGCCAGCCCCGTACGGTGATCAGCTCCGGGTCTCCCGGCCCCGCCCCGACCAGCGCCACCCGCCCGGCTGTCGCACCGGTAGTGGCCTCGACGTCGGGGCGGGCCCGGGTGGGCGCGGTGTCGCGCACGGCGAGCAGGTCGCGGATGGCATCGCGGACGGTCATCGCGCGGCGGGGGTCTCCGCCACCGAGCACCGCCACGGTGACCGGGCCGTGTCGGGTCACCGCCGGCGTCCAGGCTGTGGCGGCGGTCCGGTCGTCAGCCCGGACGCAGAAGATCCGCCGCTCGGCGGCGACGGCGCTCACCGCAGCCGCCGCCATCGGATCGTCGATGGCCACCTGGACCAGCCAGGCCCCGTCCAGGTCCTCGGGCACGAACCGGCGCGGCACCCAGTGCAGCCGGCCCGCGTCCACCCGGGCCCGCAGCGCCGGGGTCAGCTCCGGGGCCACCAGCAGGACGTCCGCGCCGGCATCCAGCAGCGCCGGCACCCGCCGGGTGGCGACCGCGCCGCCGCCCACCACGACCACCCGCCGGCCGTCGAGCCGCAGACCAAGGGGGTACGGGCTGGCGCTCATCCGGCGCCACCCGACCGACCGCCGAACGTGGTCACTTCTCGGCCACCCCGGCGGAGTCGAAGGTGGCCACGTCGTGCAGCACGCGGACCGCCCCGGTGACCACGGGCAGCGCCAGCAGCGCGCCGGTGCCCTCGCCGAGGCGCAGTCCCAGGTCGATCAGCGGGTCGAGGCCGAGGTGGCGCAGTGCCACAGTCGCGCCCGGCTCGGCCGAGCGGTGCCCGGCGACCATGGCCCCGACCGCGTCCGGTGCGAACGCGGCGGCGGCGAGCGCCGCCGACACCGCGATCACACCATCCAGCAGGACCGGCGTACGGCGGGCCGCGGCGCCCAGGATCAGCCCGGCCAGCGCGGCGTGCTCAAGGCCACCGACGGCGGCGAGCACGCCCAGGGGGTCGGCCGGATCGGGCGTGTGCCGGGCCAGCGCGGCCCGCACGACTGCAACCTTGTGGGCGTACGTCGGGTCGTCGATCCCGGTGCCCCGGCCGGTGGAGTCGAGCGCGTCGACGCCGGTGAACGCGGCGATCAGCGCGGCGGCCGGGGTGGTGTTGCCGATGCCCATGTCCCCGGTGAGCAGGATGCCCGCCCCGGCGTCGATCAGCTCGTCGGCGATCCGGATGCCTGTCGACACCGCGGCCAACGCCTCGTCCCGGGTGAGCGCGGCGGTCACCGTGAGATCCCGGGTGCCCCGGCGCACGGAGGCGGCGACCAGTCGGGGCGCGGACGCGTCGACCGGCCCGGAAGCCTCGGGGACGGGCAGCGGGTTGGCCACCCCGACGTCGACAACCGTGACCGAGGCGCCGGCCTGGCGGGCGAACGCGTTGACGACCGCGCCGCCGGCCAGGAAGTTGCCGATCATCTGCGCGGTGACCTCCTGCGGCCACGGGCTGACCCCCTGGGCGTGCACCCCGTGGTCGCCCGCGAAGATCGCCACGGCCGCCGGCTCGGGCACCGGCGGTGGGCAGACCCCGGCCAGCCCGGCGAGGCGTACCGACAGATCCTCCAGCAGGCCCAGCGAGCCCGCCGGCTTGGTCAGCCGGCCGTGCAGCTCGCGGGCGGCGGCCATCGCCGCCTCGTCGAGTGGCCGGATGGCCGAAATCGTGGTCTCCAGCATCATGCCTCCATGGTCTCGCGCAGCACCTCGATGAACGCGTCGGTGGTGTTTCGGTCGCGTACCGCGACGCGCAGCCAGTCCGGGCCGAGCCCGGGGAAGGTGTCGCCCCGGCGTACCGCCCAGCCCCGATCGCGCAGGCCCTCCCGGACCCGGTTCGCGTCGGGCAGGTGCAGCAGGACGAACGCGCTGGCCGGACGCCCCGCGACGCGTACGCCGGGCAGGTCGGCCAGGCGCGCGACCAGGTGGTCGCGGTCGGCGGCGAGGTCGGCGGCGATCGCGCGTTCGGCCTCGACCGCGACTGCGGTGGCGCAGGCCTCGGCGGCGGCCAGCGCGGGCGTGGAGACGGCCCACAGCGGCTGCACGGCGGCCAGGCGGGCCAGCAACTCCGGGGCGCCGAGCAGGTAGCCGATCCGCAGGCCGGCCAGGCCCCACGTCTTGGTGAGGCTGCGCAGGACGAGCAGGCCGGGCAGATCCCGCCGCTGGGCCAGCGACTCCGGCTCGCCGGAGTGCGCACCGCCGGTGGTGTCCGCGAACGCCTCGTCGACCACCAGCACCCGACCCGGGCGGGCCAGCGCGGCCACCGTCCGCGCGGGGTGCAGCACCGAGGTGGGATTCGTCGGGTTACCGATCATCACCAGGTCGGCGTCGTCGGGCACCACTGACGGATCGAGCTGGAACCCGTCGGCCGGGTCCAGCAACACCCGCTCGACCGGATGACCGGCGGCCCGTAGCGCCGCCTCCGGCTCGGTGAACTGCGGGTGCACCACCACGGGTCGGCGAATGCCCCGCAACGCCTGGGCGATCAGCACGAAGCCCTCGGCGGCGCCGGCGGTGAGCAGTACCTCGTCCGGGTGACGCCGGTGCCGGGCGGCGACGGCGGCGCGGGCCGGCGCCGGGTCGGGGTAGCGGGCCAGGTCGGTGAGGGTGGCGGCGATCGGATCAGCCAGCCAGGCCGGCGGCGGCGCCTGGCGGACGTTGACGGCGAGGTCGATCAGACCGGCGCCCACCTCGGCGTCCCCGTGGTGCGCGAGGTCCGGCTCGGCCCCGGTGGGCGGGGCGACGGCCTCGAACTGATCACGCATGTCCGCGATCCTGCCGGGAAGGTGGCCGGCGGGACAGTCACTGTCGGCGTAAGCCATGTCACCACCTCACGGGTTTATGAGTTCTTCTCATGTACGAATCGGAAATGTCATAACTTGGCCACGTGAGCACCCGACCCCTTGCTGCCGCTGGTCGACTCGTCCCTCTTCTCCGCGCCGGGCTCA
Source organism: Micromonospora sp. NPDC049114 (assembly GCF_040648635.1). Classification (NCBI taxonomy): domain Bacteria; kingdom Bacillati; phylum Actinomycetota; class Actinomycetes; order Micromonosporales; family Micromonosporaceae; genus Micromonospora; species Micromonospora sp. NPDC049114. The sequence goes on from NZ_JBEZEA010000012.1 coordinate 62,970, forward strand.
TCGCCGGCATCGTGATCGCCGCCGTCGCGTACCCGGTGGTCGCCTTCACCGGGCTCGGCGCGAAGGCCACCGCGCACGCCACGGAGCAGAAGACCAGACTGCTGACCACCGCCCTGCCCGCCGAGACCTCCTACCTCTACGCCCCGGACGGCAAGACCGTGCTGACCATGTTCTACGAGGAGTACCGGCAGTACACGAAGCTGTCGGACATGTCGCCGAACATCCAGCAGGCGATCGTCGCCGCCGAGGACAACCGCTTCTACCAGCACCACGGCGTCGACCCGAAGGGCGTCGCCCGCGCCTTCGTGTCCAACGCCCGCTCCGGCGGCTCCCAGGGCGCCTCGACGCTGACCATGCAGTACGTCCGGATGGCCCTGCGGGACAGCGCGACCACCCCCAAGGAGGTCCAGGAGGCCACCCAGCAGACCAGCCTGCGCAAGGTCAAGGAGATGCGCATGGCGCTGGACCTGGAGAAGGAGATGAGCAAGGAGCAGATCCTCGAGCGCTACCTGAACTCCGCGTACTTCGGCCACCGGGCGTACGGCATCTACGCCGCCAGCGAGATCTTCTTCTCCAAGACCCCGAAGGACCTCACCCCGGTCGAGGCGGCCACCCTCGCCGGGCTGGTCAAGTCCCCCTCCGAGTACGACCCGGCCGACACCGACCAGAAGGACGCCACCGGGCGGCGCAACTACGTACTGGACCGGATGAGTCAGCTCGGCTACCTCTCCCCCGACTCGGCCGCCGCCGCGAAGACCGAGCCGATCCGGCTGAAGCTCACCACCCCGCCGAGTGACTGCGCCTCGCTCATCGAGAAGTACCGGAGCTGGGGCTTCGCCTGCGACTACCTGAAGAACTGGTGGAGCTCGCAGCCCGCGTTCGGGGCCAACCGGCTGGAACGGATGGACAAGCTGCGTCGGGGCGGCTACCGCATCGTGCTCAGCCTCGACCCCAAGATCCAGGAGGCGGCCGAGAAGAACGTCGGCGCCAAGGAGGGCACCGGCAGCCCGTTCGCCAACGGGATCGTGGTCTCCGAGCCGGGGACCGGGCGCGTGAAGGCCATGGCGGTGAACCGGAACTACTCCCTGGACCTGGCCGACAACCCACCCAGCTCCAACCCCGAGGCCGGACCCAAGGTGAAGGCCAACTATCCGAACACCGTGGCGCCGCTGCTCGGCGGCGGCGACCTGCCGGGCTACCAGGCCGGGTCGACGTTCAAGATGTTCCCGATGCTGGCCGCGCTGGACTCGGGGATGACGCTGTCCACCTCGTTCAACGCCCCGTACCGCTACAAGTCGTCGGTCTACGACGGCTGGGCGCCCTCCAACGCCAGCGGCGCGATGACCGGACAGCAGACCATGTGGTCCGGCTTCGGCAAGTCCGTCAACACGTACTTCGTGTGGCTGGAGGAAAAGGTCGGCGCAGACCGGGCGGTCCGGCTGGCCGAACAGCTCGGGCTGCGCTGGCGCACCGACGTCGACCGGGAACAGGCGTCCCCGGGCAAGGCCAAGAAGTGGGGCGCGTTCACCCTGGGCGTCTCCGACGCCACACCGCTGGAGATGGCGAACGCCTACGCCGCCGTGGCGGCCGACGGCCGCTACTGCGAGGCGATCCCGGTACAGGCGATCATGAACCGGGACGGCACCCCGGCCACGTACGCCACCCCGGGCGGTCTGCACCGCGAGGTCGCCAAGCCGCGCTGCCGGCAGGTGGTCAGCGCCGACGCGGCGAGGGCGGCCACCGACGCCGCCCGCTGCCCGACCGGGGACACTCCGGCACGCGGCGGCTGCGGCGGCTGGTCAACCGCCGACAGCGTCCGGGGCACGGTCGGCCGCCCGGTCGCCGGCAAGACCGGCACCACCGACAGCACCCGGTCCGCCTGGTTCGTCGGCTACACCCCGGAGCTGGCCGCGGCGAGCTTCATCTCCGACCCGGACAACCCGTTCAACGCCGTCGGTGACGGGCAGTCCCAGATCCCGATCGCGGCGGTGGCCGAGACACTGCGCGACGGCCTGAAGGGCACACCGACCCGACAGTTCACGCCACCGTCGGACGCCATCGTCGGATGACGACGCGGATCAGCGCAGATCCGCCGCCACGAACGACCACAGTTCGAGGTCGACCCGGCCACCGCCGACGAAACCGGCGTTGCGCAGCAGCCCCTCGTAGCTGAAGCCGGCCTTCTCGGCGACCCGGCGGGACGCCAGGTTTCCCGGCGCCACCCGCAGCTCGACCCGCTGGAAGCCGTGCTCCAGGATCAACGCGATGGCCACCGCGTCCACCGCCTCGGCGGCCAGGCCGAAGCCCCGCGCGTGGGGGGCCATCGCATAGGAGATCTCGGTGAGCCGGGCGCCCCAGTCGGTGCGCCGCGTCCAGAGGGAGCCGACCACCTGGTCGTCCTCCCGGCGGACCACCGCGTAGTGGTCGCCCTCGCCGCTGTCGCGTCGCTGCCGGGCCAGATCCGTGCACCAGGCGTGCCCGTCGATCGGGCCGGAGTCGTCGGCAAGCGGCAGCCACCTGCGGGTCAGCTTGTCGGCGAAGATCTCCCCGGCCGCCGACGCGTCCGCCGCCGTGAGCCGACGCACCTCGGTGCGCGGGGTGGAGACGGTCAACGCCGGAAACCGGCGGACCGCCAACTCACCGATCACGCGGGCACCACGGGAGTCTGCGCGGGCACCGCCTCGACAGTTGGCTCGCTGGCCGCCGCCGCAACCACCCGGGCGGCGGTCGCCGGGTGCCCCGCCCAGTGCAGGGTGAGCTGCGAGGCGTGCACGTTGCGCCACACGAAACCCTCCGGCGTGCCGCCGTCCCAGCTCCAGGCCGGCCGCTGACCGGCGCGCGGGGTGAGCACCGCCCGGTGCTCCTTGTGCCCGACGACAACAGTGCCGCTCGCGGCGACCACGCTGTCGGTCTGGGCGGTCGCCTCCCGGTAGCCCACCACGAGGCCGTCGCGGCTCACGCCCACCGCGTCCAGCACACCGCACATCGGCAGCCCGTCCAGCTCCCGGGCCAGCCACAGCAGGCCGGCGCCCTCGGCGACCACCGGCCGCCCGGTGCGGGCCAGCTCAGCCACCGCGATGCAGAGCCGCCGGTTGGCCGACAACTGCTCGGCGTACGACTCGGGCAGCGCACCCCCGACGACAAGCGCGCGGGTGCCCACCGGCAGCGCCTCGTCGCGCAGCGGATCGACAGTGACCACCTCGGCGCCGGCGGCGGTCAGCAGCTCCGCGGTCTCCGGGTGGCTGAAGCTGCCACCCGGCCCGCCGGCCAGCGCCACCAGCGGACGCTGCGCCGGGACGACCAGCTCACCGAGCGCCTCCTGCGGCGACCACGCCGCCGCCGGCAGCGGCGGGGCGGAACGGGCCAGGCCGAGCAGCCGCTCCAGGTCGACAGTGGCGGCGACCGCCTCGCCCAGCCGGCGCACCGCACGGCCCGCGTCGGCCGAGGAGTCGACCACCGGCGCCACCCCGTGCCGGCGTGACGGCAGCACGGCCGGCAGGTCCTGGCGACGCAACGCGCCGTAGACCGGCACGCCGACGTCGTCCAGCGCCTCCCGCAGCATCGCCTCGTGCCGCGACGACGCCACCCGGTTGAGGATCACCCCGCCCAGCCACAACTGCTCGTCGTACGAGCGGAAACCGTGCACCAGGGCGGCCACCGACTGGCCCATCGCGGCCACGTCGACCACCAGCACCACCGGACTGCGCAGCGCGGTGGCCGCGGCGGCCGTGGACTCCTGCTCCGGGCGGCCACCGACGGAGTCGTACAGGCCCATGCTGCCCTGCACCACGGCGAGCGCGGCGCCCGCGGCGCCGTGTGCGACAAGCGGGGCGAGCCGGTCGACGCCGACCAGCCGGGGATCGATCACCCGACCGGGCCGACCGGCGGCGAGACCGAGGTACGCGGCGTCGACATGGTCCGGGCCGAGCTTGAACCCGGCGACGTCGACACCCCGCTCGGCCAGTGCGGCGAGCAGCCCGATCGCCAGCGCGTTCTTTCCGTGCCCGGAGGACGGTGCGCTGAGCACCAGGCGCGGCACGACGGTCATCATCGACTCCTCGCGGGCGGCGGCGGGTACGCGACGGACAACCGAAAAGGTCGATCCGTCGGCGTGACGATACCCGTCCGATCCGACGGGCGAGCACCGCCAACCGGGGGTCGGCGGACCGTCCCGGCCCGGTCGCGGTGAGTGGCCCCGGTCATACGGGTAGCCTCGGTGCCGTGTACCGGTTCCTGCTGAGCCCACGCTGGTTGGGCGCCCTCGCGCTGACCCTGGTCGCCGCCGCCGTCATGGTGTGGCTGGGCAACTGGCAGCTGGACCGCTACCGGGGCCGCACCGAGATCAACGAGCGGATCGACGCGGGCGAGCGGATGGCCCCCGGGCCCCTGGCCGACGCGTTCCGCGCGCCCACCGACGGTCCGGGGACCGCCGGCCCGGCCCCCGCGAAGGACAAGGTCTGGACCCGGATCACCGCCACCGGCCGGTACGACACGTCGAACACCGTCCTGGTCCGCGGTCGGACTGTCGACAGCCGGGTCGGCTTCGAGGTGCTCACCCCGCTGGTTCTCGCCGACGGCAGCGCGCTGCTGGTGGACCGGGGCTGGATCCCGCCCGCGCCGGGCGGGGCGACCGCCCAGCCGTCGGTGCCCACCCCGCCGGGCGGCGACGTGACGGTCAGCGGTCGGGTGCACGAGACCGAGAGCGGCGGCGGCGCGGTGGACCGCCGCGACGGCCGGCTGGAGACGCGGCGGATCGCCGTACCGCGGCTGGCCCGCGAGCTGCCCTACCCGGTCTACGGCGGCTACCTGCTGCTGGACGACCAGACCCCGGCCGCCGACCCGGTGTTCAAGGCCGTGCCGGTCGGGCACACCAACAACTGGCAGAACTTCGGTTACGTCGTGCAGTGGTGGCTCTTCGCCGCCATGGCGATCTTCGGCTACGGCTGGGTGGCCCGACGCGAGGCACGGCGGGCCGCCGGGCTCGGCAGCACGAGCGCCCCGCTGGACCGGGCGGCCGAGCCGACGCCGAGCGCGTCCGCCTGACCGGGCGGCCCGCCCGGGTCGGCGGGGCCCGTCACCCGCCGGGGCGGCCGGCGTGGATGGCGCGGACCGCGTCGATCGTGTCGGCCTCGGCGGCGGACTTGTCGTCCCGGTAGCGCACCACCCGAGCGAAGCGCAGGGCCATCCCACCCGGATAACGGGTGCTCGTCTGCACCCCGTCGAAAGCGATCTCCACCACCTGCTCCGGGCGGACCCGGACCACCCAGTCGCCGCGTTCCACGGCAAGGTCGAGGAACCGCTCGGTCTGCCAGCGCAGCAGCTCGTCGGTGAGCCCCTTGAACGTCTTGCCGAGCATCACGAAGTCGCCGGTGCGCGGGTCGCGGGCACCCAGATGCAGGTTGGACAACCAGCCCTTGCGCCGGCCGCTGCCCCACTCGACGGCGAGCACCACCAGGTCGAGGGTGTGCCGCGGTTTGACCTTGACCCAGGCGGCCCCGCGCCGGCCGGCGTCGTAGGGGGCGTCCGGGTCCTTGACCACCACGCCCTCCTGGCCGGCGTCGAGCGCGGCGGCGAACGCCGCGCCGGCCTGCTCCGGCCCGTCAACCTCCATGCGCCCCACCAGCAGTGACGCGTCCACCGCGCCGGCGAGCGCGGCCCACCGCTCCCGACCGGGCAGGTCGATCAGATCCTCACCGTCGAGGTGCAGCAGGTCGAAGAAGTACGGGGTGAGCACCGTCGCGCCGGTGCTGGCTGCGGCCGCGAGCACCGCCGGGGCGACCGGAGTGCGCCCGGTGGTGCTCGGGGTGGTGCGCCGGGCAGCCCGGCTGGAGGTCTGCTGGAACGGCAACGGGCGGCCCGTCTCGTCCAGGCCGATCGCCTCGCCGTCGAGCACCAACTCCCGGCCGGGCAGGGCGCGGACCGCCGCGACCACCTCGGGCACCCGGCGGGTGATCTCGTCGAGGCTGCGGGTGAACACGGCGATGTCGGCGCCGGAGCGGTGCACCTGGATGCGGATGCCGTCGAGCTTCACGTCCACCACCGCCGGCGTGCCGGTCGCGGCCAGCGCCTCGTCGACCGAGGGGGCGCTCTGCGCGAGCATCGGCGCCAGCGGCCGGCCGACCTGCAGGCCGAACCCGGCCAGCTCGGCCTCGCCGCCGGCCAGCGCGGCCACCGCCACGGCACGCAGGTCACCGGCGAGCAGCAGGGCCCGACGGACGGTGGCCACCGGTACGTCGGCGGCCCGGGCCACGGCGTCGGCGAGCAGCCCGGCCTGGGCGCCCTGGCGCAGCTCACCGCCGAACAGGCCGGTGAGCAGCCGTTGTTCGTCGGCGGTGGCCGCCGCGTAGAGGCTGCCGAGCAGAGCCCGGCGGCGGGCCTGCGACCCGGCGCCCTGCACTGCGGCGATCTGCGCGATGGCCGCGTCGACGGCTGCCACGGTCAGCGTCGGCTCGGTGGCCGGTGGCGGCAGGTCACGCAGACTCGCGTAGCCCACGCCGGTCTGTCGCTGGCGCAGCTCACCGGCGAGATAGCCGGCGCCGGGCTCCACCTCGGCCGGGTCGAGCCGGCGCAGCGCGTCGGCGAGCAGCTCCACCTTGGCCCGCCGGCCGTTGGTGGCGCCCACGGCGGCGGAGGTGGCCGCCAGGTCGATGAACCGCACGAAGCCCATCCTGCCAGCCACCTCCGACACCGCCCGGGCATTGCCGTGCCCGGGCGGTGTCGGCGCGGTGCCGCAGCCCACGGAGGGCGGCGGGAATCAGGCGGAGACGGGTTCCTCGATGCGCAACCCTCGGGCGCGGACCTCGCCGGCGACCCGGGAGAGCACCGAGTCGAGGGCGACCAGGGCGGCGGACAGCTCACCGAGCTGGTCGTTGAGCGTGTCCTCGGACCACGCGGAGACGTCGACGTCCCCCAGTGCGCTGACGGCGGCCCCCAACCGGGCCATCACCTCGTTCGTACTCATGTTCGAAAGCCTATAGCAATCCCATCGGCGACACGCCGCATACGGGCAGATCAGACGCAAACTCTCCGTTGTCAGGCGGCGGCAGCCGCCACCTTGCCCAGCAGCAGCGCCTCGGCGAGGCACACCCGGGCGAACTCCCCGAGGTGCAGGCTCTCGTTCGGGCCGTGCGCGCGGGCGTGCGGATCCTCGACGCCGGTCACCAGGATCGCCGCCTGCGGGAACATCTCCTGGAACGTGGCGATGAACGGGATCGACCCGCCGATGCCGACGTCCACCGGATCGGTGCCGTCCCAGGCGGCCCGGAACGCCGACCGCGCGGCGTCGAACATCGGCCCGGACGCGTCGATCACACACGGGTCGCCGTCGTGCTCGAAGCTGACCGTCACCTGCGCGCCCCACGGCGCGTGCTTCTCCAGGTGCGCGCGCACCGCCTCGTACGCCCGCTTGGGGTCGTCACCCGGGGCCAGGCGGACGCTGAGCTTCGCCTTCGCGGCCGGGACCAGGGCGTTCGGCGCCTCGCCGGTGGACGGCGCGTCCACGCCGAGCACGGCCAGCGCCGGCTTGGTCCAGATCCGGTCGGTGATCCGGCCGGTGCCGATCAACCGCACGCCCTCGGCCAGCCCTGCCTCGGCCCGGAACCGGTCCTCCGGGTAGTCGACGGTGGCGCCCACCCGGCCAATCAGCCCGTCGACCGCCACGTCACCGGCGTCGTCGTGCAGCGTGGCCAGCAGCCGCACCAGCGTGGTGAGCGCGTCCGGGACCGCCCCGCCGAACATGCCGCTGTGCACGGCGTGGTCCAGCGTGCGCACCTCGACGAAGCAGTTCACGATGCCGCGCAGCGAGGTCGTCAACGCCGGTACGCCGATGTCCCAGTTCGCGGAGTCGGCGATCACGATGACATCCGAGGCGATCTCGTCGCGGTGCTCGACGAGCAGCCGCTCCAGCGAGTCGGAGCCGTACTCCTCCTCGCCCTCGATGAACAGCACCACACCGACCGGCAACGCGTCCCCGTACGCCCGCAGGGCCGCGACGTGCGCCATGATGCCGGCCTTGTCGTCGGCCGCGCCCCGGGCGTACAGGCGGCCGTCGCGCTCGACCGGCTCGAACGGGTCGGACTCCCACAGCGACCGGTCACCGACCGGCTGCACGTCGTGGTGGGCGTAGAGCAGCACGGTGGGCGCACCGGGTGGGGCCGCCCGACGGCCGATCACGGCGGGCTGCCCGCCGGAGCGCACGATGTCGACGTCCAGGCCGCAGCCGCGCAGCAGTTCGGCGACCGCCTCGGCGGAACGCTCCACGTGTGAGTGGTCGAAGCCCTCGAAGGCGATGCCGGGGATGCGGACGAGGCGTTCCAGGTCAGCGCGGACGCCGGGCATCTCCCGCTCGACGGCGGCCCGCACCTCGGACTCGGACATGATCGGTGAGGTCATGACCGGAATCGTATGCTGGCCTTACTCAGGCATGCGGGCCGAGCCCGTACCGTCACCGCCGCTCGCTGGGCCGGAGCCCGCCCGCGCGCCCGGGGCGGCCCGGCCGGCGCGGTGCGCGCGGGCGGCCGCGTCGGTGGCGGCATCCATCCAGGAGCGGGCCCGGCCGGCCGTGCCGCCCACCCACTCGCCGACGTCGCTGGCCCCGTCGCCGAGGCGGCGCAGCAACCCGACCAGCGGGTCGGTGGAACTGCTGAACTCCTCCCGGTACGACTCGGCGGCAGCCTTGATCTCCTCCGAGACGCTTGTCGAGGCGTCGTCGTCGCGGCGCGGATAGTCCCCGGCCAGCACCCGCCCGTACGCCCCGGAGTCGATCCACTGCCGCACCTGCGCGGCCCGCGCCACGGGCGCGGGGTGGGTGCTCCACGCCGTCATCCGGATCTTGTGCAGGCTGTCGCGCAGGTCGCCGCCGCCGGCGTACTCGGCGGCCTGCTCCAGGAAGGCTGTCGTGTCGATCTGCGACAGGTCGCCGCCGCCCGCGAGCTTCATCAGCAGCCGCAGCGCGGCGGCCGGGTCCTGCCCGGCGAGCAGGCCGGCCCGGTCGGCGGACAGCTCCGCCTTGCGCCACCACTCCAGCATCGCCGCGATGATCGCCCGCAGCGCGAACGCGCCCACCGGCAACCAGCTCAGGTTGGCCGCCCACCGGGTGAGGATCATGAGCATGGTCTTGTAGACCGCGTGCCCGCTGCCCACGTGCCCCAACTCGTGGCCGAGCAGGCAGCGCAGCTCGTCCTCGTCGAGCTGCTGCACGCACGCCGAGTTCAGCACGATGAACGGCCGGTCCAGACCGACCGCCTCGGCGCCCAGCCAGGGCGACTGCGTCACGTACAGCTCGGGCAGCTCGGCGACGTCCAGCGCCGCCGCGGCCTCGGTGTAGCGCTGCCACACCGCCGGATACTGCCGGTGATCGACGCGGATGCCGGACGCCAGCACGGACAGCCGGAAACCCCGCTCGTTCCACATGCCGAAGAACGCCCGCACCACGTCGTCGAAACCACGCAACTCGCGCAACGCGACCAGGGCGCCCCGGTCGGCCGGATGCTCCCAGGCCCGCGAGCTGATGCCGGTGAGGGTGATCCGGCGCCGCGCTGGCGCGTCCGCTGCCGTCATGATGGGTCCCCGTTCGCCGTGAGTCCTCGCATCGTGCCCCAGCGGGTGGCCAACGTCCATGCCCGGTCAGCGAACCCGCACGTAGTAGCGGGACGCGTCCAGCGGCACCGTCGGCGCACCGTCGACCACCAGGTCGGCGCGCGTGGCGGTGTCGTCGGCGGCGAAGTGCGCCCGCTCCCCGGCATGCCAGCGGCGCAGCTCGGGCAGGATCTCCGGCCCGTCCCGCTCGACCGCCCGGGCCAGCCGCAGCGGCGCGGGCGCGGTGACGAAGACGGCGAGGGTCAGCTCCGGCCGGACGACGGCACGTGCCGCGCTGACCCCCTCCACGATCAGCACCGGCGTCACCGGCACCGGCACCGGGCGGGGCAGGAAGCACCGCCGCACCCAGCTGTAGCGCCGGTAGGACCCCGGCTCCCCCTGGCGCAGCGGGGTCAGCACCTCGCTGTCGAGACGAGGCCAGAAGGTGAGCTGATCGTCCCAGCCGTCGAGCAGGTCGTCGGTGTGCACCACCGGCGGACGCCCGCCGGGCAGCGCCGCCAGGGCGTCCGCGAGGTGCGCGGCGAACCGGCTCTTGCCCGCGCCGCTCGGCCCGTCGACCGCGACGAGCCGGGTCCGCCCCAACCGCGCCGGGCCCGCGAGCACCCGACGCGCCAACTCGGCGTACGCCTCGACGACCACCACCGGCGGCACCTGCCCGGCGGATCGCCCGGTCGGCCCGCCGACGTCCACGCCCCCGTGCCCGCCCTCGTTTCCGCCCTGCGACCCGCCCTCGCCCACGCCTTCGTTCCCGCTCCCCGCCCTGTCCCCGGTCACGCCTTCGTTCCCGCTCCCCGCGCGCCCCCCGTCACCGCCCTGCGACCCGCCCTCGCCCACGCCCCCATCCCCGTTCCGGCCCGTGCCGTCGGGGCTGCGCCGCTGTGGGCCCCTGCGGGCAGGCTCCCTGGTGACGGGTCCGTGCACGACCGAAGTATGCCTCGCGCAAGCCCCCGCGCCGGCGGTTCACCGCCCAGATCAACTCGGCATCATTGATGTCGGGGTATCCCGTCGGCCAGGACACCCCGACATCACGGAAACCGAGTCGATCACCCCGGTTTCGCCAGCCTGACACGTCCGGCTGACGGCCCTGGACCGGTCACTCTCACGACCGGGGGAATTGGGGCGGCGACGGGTGACGGGCGGCCCGTTCGGCGCGCGGCTTGGTACCCGAGTCGGCATGATCGGGTGGTGCTCCGAGACGTGATGAGCCCCGGCATTGACGCCCTGCTCGAACAGGCCCGCGCCGGGCTGCACCGATTGACTCCACAGCAGACCGTCGAGGCGGTCCGCGGTGGCGCCCTGCTAGTCGACACCCGCACCGACACCCAGCGCCGCGAACAGGGCGACCTGCCCGGGGCGGTCGTCATCGACCGCACGGTGCTGGAATGGCGGCTCGATCCGGCAAGCGCCTGGCGCATCCCGGAGGCCACCGCGTACGACCGGGAGATCGTGGTGGTGTGCCGCCAGGGCTACAGCTCCAGCCTGGCCGCCGCCAGTCTCCAGACCCTCGGCCTGCGCCGGGCCACCGACATGATCGGCGGCGTCGACGCGTGGCTGGCCGCCGGGCTGCCCACCACTGACCGCCCCGCCGACATCCGGCCCTGAACCGCGCCCGCGCCGCGTCCACCACGCCCGCGCCGCGTCCACCGCACCCGCGCCGCGTCGGCCGCGCCCCGACGCTGGAGGCGGCCCTGGGACCGCGGGCCTGCGCGACACGTCCGCACCCGCCGCTGGAGGCCGCGCTGATCGCGGGCCCGCACGACACCGTCCGCCCCCGCCGCTGAAGATCGCGCTGGAACATGGATGTAGTGGCATCCCGGCGTCGTCGACACCACTACTTCATGGATCGAGCACGATCTTGCGGCGCCCGGGTGGGCTCAGGTCGGCGGGACGCCCGGGTCGGGCTCAGCTCGACCGACACCGGGTCGGGCTCAGCTCGACGGGACGCCGGGTCGGGCTCAGGTCGGCCGGCGCTGGGTCGGGCTCAGCTCGACGGGGCGCCGGGTGGGATGAAGGGAAGACCGGGGGGTGCGCCGCTCTCGATGAGGCGCCAGAGGGCGTCGGTGTCCAGGTGCTCCTCGACGAGGTCGCCGAGCAGGTCGAGCGAGCCTTCCCGGGCTGCGGCGAAGCTGGTGCCCGGCGCGACCCGGAACCCGGTACGCCCTGCCAGCCGGGCGGCCTCGGTGAGGAACCAGCGACGGAATCCGTCGGACTCGAACGCCCCGTGCCAGTGCGTGCCGTGCACCGCGCCGAGCACCGCGCCCTCACCGCTGCCGTCGGCTCCGGTCAGCAGCGGAGTCAGGGCCGGGTCGGTCTGCGAGACGTACCCGTGGTGGATCTCGTAGCCGCGGACCGCCACGTCGCCGGGGCCGGTGCCTACCGACTGCCGGACGGTCTTGCGCGGATCGAAGGTGATCTCGATGGGCAGCAGACCGAGCCCGGGCACGCTGCCCTGCCGGCTCTCGACCGGGTCGTGGATCGCCCGACCGAGCATCTGGAAGCCGCCACAGAGGCCGAGCACCGGCTTGCCGGCTGCCACGTGTCTGGTCACCGCGTCGGCGAGGCCGGTCTCGCGTAGCCAGGTGAGGTCCGCGACTGTCGACTTCGAGCCGGGCAGGACGATCAGGTCGGCGGCGGCCAGTTCGGCCGGTTCGACGGTCAGACGTACGCGCACGCCCGGTTCGGTGGCGAGCGCTTCCACGTCGGTGGCGTTGCTGATCCGGGGTAGCCGGACGACTGCCACGTCCAGCCAGTCGGTGCCGTGCGGAGCGGCGGGGCGGCCGAGCACCCGGCCGTAGGCGAGCGAGTCCTCCGCGTCCAGCCAGAGGTCGAGCGACCAGGGCAGCACCCCGTACGTGGGACGGCCGGTCACCTGACGCAGCATGTCCAGCCCGGGCTGGAGCAGACCGAGGTCGCCACGGAACTTGTTGATCACGAAGCCGGCGATGAGCGCCTGGTCCGCCGGGTCGAGCAGGGCCACCGTGCCGAACATCGAGGCGAAGACGCCGCCCCGGTCGATGTCGCCGACCACGATGGCGGGCAGGTTGGCGTGCCGCGCGAGGCCCATGTTCACGTAGTCCCCGGCCCGCAGGTTGATCTCCGCCGGGCTCCCGGCGCCCTCACAGATCACCACGTCGTACGCGGCCCGCAGCTCGGTCAGCGCCGCGTACGCGGTCTCGGCGAGCCGGGGCCGCAACTGTCGGAAGGTGCCGGCGGTGATCGTGTCGACCGCCGTGCCGAGGAGAACCACCTGGCTGGCCAGGTCGCTACCGGGCTTGAGCAGAACGGGGTTGAAGCGCAGGTCCGGGGCGAGGCCGCAGGCGGCGGCCTGCATGGCCTGTGCGCGGCCGATCTCGCCGCCGCGCCCGTCCGGCCCGACCACGACGGCCGAGTTGTTCGACATGTTCTGCGCCTTGAACGGCGCCACCTTCACGCCCTGCCGGTGCAGCCATCGGCAGATGCCGGCGGTGAGCACGCTCTTGCCCGCGTCGGAGGTGGTGCCGGCGACCAGCAACCCGCCGCTCACCGCCCGCTCTCCCGCCGCACCGCGCCGCGAAACAGGCCGCGCTCCGACCCGGCCCCGCCGGACAGCAGGCCGCTCCCGGGCCTGGCTCCGACGGCCCGCAGGCTCCGACGAGCGACCGCGCCGGCCAGGCGGCCGACGGTCACCGGGTACGCGGCCGCCAGCCCGAGTGCGGCCAGGCCGACGGCGCCGGAGATGCGGGCTGCCCGCTTGAGGTGCCGCGCCTCGGGACGGGGGCCGTCGCCCAGGAACGGGCGGACCTCGGAGCGCCCGAAGTACATGTTGCGGCCACCGAGGCGGACGCCGAGCGCGCCGGCCATCGCCGCTTCGCACTGGCCGGCGTTGGGGCTCGGGTGATCGTTGCGGTCCCGTCGCCACACCCGCCAGGCCCGCTCCCGGTCGCCGTTCGCGACCGGCGCGACGGCGATGGTGAGGAGCCCGGTCAGCCGGGACGGCACCAGGTTGAGCAGGTCGTCCAGCCGGGCGGCCGGGGTGCCGAACCGCGCGTAGCGCTCCGATCGGTGCCCGACCATGGCGTCGAGGGTGTTGGCGGCGCGGTAGCCCAGCAGCCCGGGCAGGCCGGCGACCGCGCCCCAGAGCAGCGGGGCGACCACCGCGTCGGAGGTGTTCTCCGCGACCGACTCGACTGTGGCCCGGGCCAGCTCCGACTCGTCCAGCGTCGAGGGGTCCCGGCCGCAGAGGTTGCCGAGGCGCTGTCGGGCGGCGGGCAGGTCACCGTCACGAAGCGTTCGGCCCATGACGGCGGCCTCGTGTCGGAGCGTACGGCCGCCCAGCACGGTCCAGGTGCCGGCGGCGACGAGCACCGCGCGGCTCACCGGCCGGTGCCGGGTGGCCGCCGCGGCGACCGCCCCGAGCACCACGGGCCCGCCGACGGCCAGTGCCGTGAACACCGCGCCGGCCGTCCGGTCCGGTCGGTGCAGGCGACTCTCCAGAGCGCCCGCCACCTGCCCGAACCCGGCGACCGGATGCCACCGGCGAGGGTCGCCGAACAGCCTGTCCAGCGCGTAACCGGCCACCAGGCCCACCGCGTTCGCCACCGGCGCTGTCCGTCGCACGCGTACCACCCCCCGGCCGGCCAGCCTAGACGAGCACGCCGTGCGCCAGCCGCGGCCGCCGTGCTCCATCGAACCCCACTTCCGTCACGCGGGGTGACGACGCCGATCGCGTCGCCACCCCGCCCCCGTCGTGCCGCCGGCGCGTACCGTCGTCGACACCGGCCTCAGGCGGCCTGGCCGTACGGTGCAGGCGCCGGACGCGGTCCGTCACGCCGGCTGCGGAACCCGCCCCCGGCCCCGCCGGCCCCGACCGGACTGCGGAACCTCCGGCCGGCCCTCCTCGGGCACCGGCCCCAACTCGTCGTCGGGGTCGACCTCCGGGTCGGAGTCGTCCGTGCTCACCGCGAGGGCCAGCTCGTCGTCGAGGACCGCGTGCCCATCGCCGCCGCCCGGGAAGCCGTCGTCGAAAGAGTCACCATCGCCGAGGGAGACGTCGTCGAGCGCGCCGTGGCGCAGCGGACTGGTCCGCGGCGAGCCGTACTCGGGCAACTCGAAGTCGTCGTCGAGCGGGCGGTCGTCGCGCAGCACCGGCGCCTGCTCGTCGGGCACCGGTTCGGTGGGCTCGCCCTGCACGCGGCTTTCGGCGGCGGCGTCCTCGACGGTGCTGGTGGTCATGGTCGGCCGGTTGCGCAGGAAGCGGGCCCGCCCCCGGGACAGGTCGTGGCCGACGGCGACCGCCTCCAGCTCGTAGAGGGTGCGGTGGTTGCCCGCGTCGTCCGTCCAGTCGCGGGTGTAGAGCCGGCCGCACACCACCACGGGGTCGCCGACCATCACCGAGGCGGCCACGCCCTCGGCGAGCTTGCGCCAGCAGTTGACGCGGACGCGCAGTGAGTTGCCGTCGACCCACCGACCGCTGTCGCGGTCGAGCCGGCGGGCGGTGGAGGCGACCTTGAAGTTGGCCACCAGGGTGTTGCTCTGGGTCGTACGCCGCCACTCGGGCGCCGTCAGAATGTTGCCGACAATCGTGACGTACGTGTCGAACATCGTCCCTCCAGGGGGATCCGGGGTCTGCCAGCGAGTCGACTCGGCACCGAGCCTGTGCGTTCTCGTCGGCTGCCGCCAGCGCCACCACCCCGACCTGTGGATGACGAGGCCACCTGTGGACAACGCCCTGATCACACCCCCGGTGTGGTACGCCCGACCCATCTGTCCGGACACCGACGGTTCCGGAGCCGCCCGAACTGGGTATGGATTTGATCAACGCACCACCGACAAGCTCCACGTCGACGAGAGGTCAGCGCCATGATGATCACTACTTTCGGCTCCGCAACCGTCTCCGAGGTGCGGCGATGAGCGCCGTGGCGAACCCGGCGACCGTGGGCGAGTGCCTGCGGGTGGGTGCGGGGTTCTCCCAGGGCGACCGCAACTGGATCGCCGAGCAGTTCGCCACCCTCGACGCCCGGCTGGCCGGTTTCCACGCCGACGCCACCGAGCTTGAGGTTTCGGTGAAGGACCGGGAGGCCCGGGGCCAGAAGGTCACCCTGGAGTGCTGGATCGCCGGCCGTCAGAAGATCGTCACCACCTCCTCGGAGGAGGACCTGCACGCCGCCCTCAACGACGTCCGCGACGACCTGCGCCGGCGGCTCAACGACGCCAAGACCCGCCAGGAGCCCCGGCACAACAAGCACCTGCGGGACATCCCCCAGCCGCAGGGCGAGGTCGACGAGTCCGCGGACCCGGCCCGCGTCGACGCGGAAACGGCATAACCCACGCCCCGCCCCGCGATCTTGCACTTTCGGACGGCGAATCGAGGCTGTTGCCCCGTTCTGTCGGGGCAGAAAGTGCAAGATCGCGGGGAAGAGGGCGGGGGCTACCGCCGGGTAGGTCGGTCGGCGTAGCGTCGCGTTCGTGGAACCGGACGTGTTGGGGCCGCCGTACGAGCGGCAGACGATCGACCTGGGCACCGACGACGAAGGCCCCGTCGTCGCGACACTGGTCCGGCGGCGGGCCGAGCGCCCCACCGGGCGGGCGGTGCTCTACGTGCACGGCTTCGTCGACTACTTCTTCCAGACCCACCTGGCCGACTTCTTCGCCGAGCGCGGTTGGGACTTCTACGCGCTCGACCTGCGTAAATACGGTCGTAGCCTGCTCGCGCACCAGACGCCGAACTTCTGCCGCGACATCAGCGACTACTTCCCCGAGCTGGACGCCGCCGCCGAGATCATCCGCTCCGACGACGGGCACGACACCCTGCTGGTGATGGGCCACTCCACCGGCGGCCTGATCATCTCGCTCTGGGCGGACGCCCGCCGCGACACCGGCGTCGTCGACGGCCTGGTCCTCAACAGCCCCTTCTTCGACATCAACGCCCCCTGGGCGGTCCGTCGACCCCTCGCGGCCGCCGTCTCCCGGCTGGGCCGCAGGGCGCCGCACCGCATCCTGCCGTTCGGCCTGGGCACGGTGTACGGCGAGAGCCTGCACGCCGACCACCGCGGCGAGTGGACCTACGACCTGGCGTGGAAGCCGCTGGCCGGGTTCCCGGTGCGGGCCGGCTGGCTGAACGCGATCCGCACCGGTCAACGCCGGCTGCGCGCCGGCCTGGACATTCCGGTCCCGGTGCTGCTGGCCTGCTCGACCCGCTCCTTCCGGGGCACCAGATGGCACGACAACGCGACAGTGGCCGACGCCGTGCTGGACGTCGAACACATGGTGCGGTACGCGCCCCGCCTCGGCCGGCACGTCACAGTGGCCCGCTTCGACGGCGGGTTGCACGATCTCACGCTCTCCGGCCCCGCCGTACGCGCCAAGGTCTTCGACGAGGTCGGCCGCTGGGCCGAGGCGTTCCTGGCCGCCGGCCCCACCGCCCCGGCCACCGACCCCACCGCCGACGATCCCGCCGATGCACCCACGCTGCCGCAGAGCCGACGCCCGTCGACCGGTCACGCCGAGACGACGGCGATCGGCGACTGACCGACCGCCCGCACCGAAGCAACGGCGCTTCGGTGCCAGGTCGGTCGAGCCGGGTTCAGGCGTCGCCGGGCGTGGCCGGGAGGACGGCCCGGATCCGGTCGAAGGTCGCCACCGGGTGACCGCCCACACCGGGCAGCACCAGGCCCAGGCAGTACAGCGAGACGTCGCCGGTGGCGTCGGCCTGCACGACGAAGACGGGCGCACCGACGTACCCCGACGGCAGTTCCGTGGTGATCCGCACGTCGTCCCCGTCGCGGACCACGCGCTCGATCCCCACCTCCAGGGGGCGCGAGGCGTCCTCGCGTACCCCATGGGCCAGCACGAAAGCGGAACTGCCGTCGGCGCCGAGGCGGGCGACGGCCTCGGGCCCGGCGGCGATCCCCGCCGGCACCGGCTGCACGCGCCACCGCCAGCCGCCGTCGCCGGCGTACCGGTGCAGGCCACCGGTCGGCAGCACCGCGACGCCGTCGCTCGCAAAGCGCGCCCAACCGGGCACGATCTCGCCCTCCGCGATGACGTCCGGGGCGACGCCGGCCGGCTCGGTGACGCTCCCCCGCAGGCCCAGCTCCCCGCCCGCAGGGCCGACGAGGTCGGCGGCCGTCAGCAGCGCCTCCCCCACCGGGTCGTCGCCGTCCTGAAAGAAGAAGGCGGTGCCGTAGGCGTCGGCCGTCCGGTACGGCAGGATGGCGCGGCCGACGACCTGGCACAGCTCGTAGGCGACGCCGCTCTCGGCGTCGGGGTCCAGCAACACCAGCCGAGGGTACGGGCCGACGCACGGCCATTCGGCGGGAACCCGGATGCCAGGCGGGGAGGCTCCGTGAGACCCTGCTCGGCAACGTGGACGCGGGCACCCTTTTCGTCGTCGGGCAGCCGGACGGCGGTACCCTCTGGGCGCGACATCCACACCGCGCGCCCGTAGCTCAGCGGATAGAGCAGGGGACTTCTAATCCCAAGGCCGCAGGTTCGAATCCTGCCGGGCGCACCCTTACCACCACAGGTCAGCGGCTCGCCTGCGCCGATCGGGCCACAATGCATCGGGGGTTACGCTGACCCGGTGGCGAGGGACAAGTGGGCCCAGTGGCTCTTGACCCGCCGGGACGGCGACAGCGCAGGCCTGCGCGCCCGCAACGCCCTGGATCTGGCGGCGTTCCGGGACGGCGTCCTTGAGGGAGCTGGCCTGGCGGCCGACGACGTGGTCCTCGACGTGGGCTGCGGGACGGGGCTGATCGGTTTCGGCGCGCTGGATCGGCTCGGCCCGGACGGCCGAGTCATCTTCAGTGATGTCTCACCGGATGTGCTCGACGAGTGCCGGCGTACCGCCGATGGCGACGGGCGGTGCAGCTTCGTGGTCGCGTCGGCCGATGATCTCGTCGGAATCGCTGACGCCTCTGTCGACGTCGTGACCCTTCGGTCGGTGCTCATCTACTCCGAGCGCAAGGCCGCCGCCTTCGCGGAGTTCTTCCGGGTCCTGCGGTCGGGCGGACGGATCTCCCTGTTCGAGCCGATCAACGGCTTCGCGGAGCGGCTCCGGCCCGATGATCTGTTCGGCTTGGGCGACTCGCCCGTCAACGACGTGGTCGCCAAGGTCAGCGATTTCCACCGGAGCACCACTGCGGAAACCACCCGACCGATGATGGACTTCGACGAGCGGAATCTCGTCGACTGGGCGTTGGCCGCCGGCTTCGAGGCGGTGGAACTGGACTATCGCGCCCAGATCGACGTGCCCGCCGACCCGGTCGGGGACTGGGAAACACTCAAGCGCGTGGCGCCCAACCCGCTGGTCCCCACGTACGGCGAAGCGATCGCCGCCGCCCTGACCGACGACGAACGCGAGCGTCTCGACACGTACATGACCGCTCTGGCTGCGGCCGGCACACCAACGCGGCGCACGATGGCCACGGCGTTCCTTCGCGCACGGCGTCCGCACAGAACGCGCTGAGGACGCACGGCGCTGCCACCGAGAACGACGGGGTGAAATCACGAATGCAGCGGTTTCACCTTCCGATATGCGATCCGCCACCCTGCGGCGTCGCGGTACCGACTGGCTGATCTGCTCGACCCGACCAGGACGGGGCGCTGACGCGGAACGGCCGAAACCCACGCTGATAGCGTCGTCGCGTGTCGATGTTCCGGACTCCGCAGGTGATCCTCTTCAGCGAGGACGTCCCTCGCGCCGCCGAGTTCTACGCCGGCCTCGGTTTCACCGAGACCTTCCGGGTGCCGACCGAGGGCGAGCCGATCCACATCGACCTGGCGCTCGACGGCTACAAGATCGGTATCGCCTCGGTGGCCTCCACGCGTGATGACCACGGACTCGACCCCGTGCCGCACGGTCAGCGGGCCGCGGTGATCCTCTGGACCGACGACACCGTTGGCGCGTACGCGGCCCTCACGGCGAACGGCGCCCCCGCCCTGGCCGCACCGCACCGGTGGCTCGACCGCCTGCTCATCGCCTGGACGGCCGACCCGGACGGCAACCCGATCCAGATCGTCCAGCAGCTCTGACGACTTCAATCGTCTGCGGCGAAAGGCGTAGCGCCTACTCGTAGAAGCATCCGGCGCGCAGGGCGTCCGCGAGGAGTTGCCAGGTCGGTTGCGCCGGGAGAGGTTGGCCGGCACGCTTCTGCAGGCGGCTTCGGTCCTGGAGGTACGCGGCGCACGCCTCCAGGTAGCGGTCTGTGGTCATGTTCTCGACCGTGTCCGGATCGCGAGCGACATCGTCATCTATCCACCGCAGCCAGGTAACCAGGTCGTCCAGGCTGTCGACCCGCTTCAGCGGGCGGTTGTCGTCCTCGGTCATTGCCGCCCCTCCTGCATGCCGCCACCACCATCCGCGATGTCCTTCTCGTGACAACGCCGCAGGTTCGAATCCTGCCGGGCGCACCCGAGCCATCCTGCTGCCCGTGGTCTTGGTGGGTTCGGACGATGGGCCGTTCAGGTCACGTCCGGCGAGCGACGTGGTCTTCAGCGCGGGGCGGCAGCGTCGACTCGGTCAGTCGGCACACTGGCGTAGCCCGCGTGTACGTTCTCCCGGTCGCCCCACAGATGGTGACGTGTCAGCCGATCGGGAGGCTTTCGTGGGTGTGCTGTACGACTACTTCCGCGCTTCTGACGACGAGGCCGTCGCGAAGCTGATGGCCGTCACCGACGGCGGCCCGGTGGTGTGCGAGGGAGATTCTTCCGTCGAGGATGCGGTGGACGGCAAGGGGATCGATCCGCCCGTCGTCCTCGGCCAGGTCGTCTCGTTCGCCCTCGACGTGCCGTGGGAGCCCAACCTTGTCGGGGAGCGGCTTATCTGGCCGGACGGTGCTGCCGAGGACCGTGAGTACGAAGGACCGTGGGTCGTCGCGTTGAGCGATCGCACCCGGGACGTGCTTGCGGAGATCCCGGATGACCGCTTGCCGAGCCTGGCCGAGCAGTGGTCACGCATCGAGGAGCTGTCCCACTACAGCGACACGGGACCGGAGGTCATGCTGTCGCGCTTGCGGGAGTTCGTTGGACTGGCCCGACGAGCAAGCACGAACGGGGAGCACATCTACTGCTGGATCTGCCTGTAGCAACGGCCGACAGGCGACGTCGACCACCCCGACTCCTGGTGACGTCGACTGTTGCGCGTGCGATGGACGATGGCCGGATGACCAGACGACGGCGTCAGTCGCCGCCACCCGCTCCGACCGGTCTGCGTCCGCGCACGCGCGTGCTGCTGACCGCGCTGCCCATGCTGCTGCTAGGTGTGGGCCTCGTTGTCGGCGCGGTCGCCTACCGCTGGCGCGTGTCGTCGGAGGCGGACCGTCTGCGGGCCGAGGGCGTTCGGGTCACGGCCTACGTCTCCGATCGGGCCGGGGGCCAGGGACGGGGCAGCGGTGTCGACCGGATCGAGGTCTCCTACCTCTACGAGTCGAGGTCGTACAGCACCTGGATCCCCTGCGCTGGCGAGACCGGCTGCCGCCGGACTCCCGGCCCGACGATGGACGTGTGGGTGGACCCGGACGCACCTGGCACGTTCGTGGCGGCAAACGGGCACACCGATGGCTCGCTGTCGTTCCTGATGTCCTGGACGATCCCTCCCGTCGGGCTCCTCCTCGCCGCCGTCGGCACCATCCTGCTGGTGCTTGTCGTCCGCACGAGGGACGAACAGTGGCGGTAAGGCCGGCTCAGCCCCACCGGAAGCCGGTGCCGACCCGTCGCGCCGGTGCCATATGCTGCGCGCGTCCACACGGGGGCCACGGGGAGAATCACATGCGACGGTACGGCAGGGCAGCGCTCGCGGCTGCGTTCCTCACTGTGGCGCTGGCGGGCTGCGGCACGCCTGCCGGCACGGACGGTGACCTGTCCGACGACTGGCGACCGATGGCTGCGGCGCAGCAGTTCACCCCGAAGGCCGACGAGTGCCACGTGATCGACGAGGCCACGTCGTACCTGAGCAGCTACTCCCCCGTCAACTGCGTCCAGACCCACAAGGTGGAGACCTTCTACGTCGGCACCTTCACCGGAGCTCTGGCCGCCCGGACCGCGCCGCCCAAGACGGAGTCGGCGTCGATGCGGTCGACCTTTGCCGACTGTGACAGCCGCGCCAAGAAGTTCGTGGGCGGCGAATGGCGCGATGCCCGACTATCGGTGCAGGTCGCGCCGACGTCGCCAGCCGCCTGGGCGGGTGGCGCGCGCTGGTACCGGTGCGACATCTTCGAGTTGGACGAGATCAACGGCCCGAACGGCGAGAGCGATGCGGCGATCCAGCGGTCCGGCTCGCTACGCAACGCCCTGGCCAGCAGTTCCCCGCTGCACTACGGGTGCATGAACGAGGACAAGTGGGGGATGCTGCGTCCGGTCGCGTGCACTGCCGGGCATCAGTTCGAGTACGCCGGCGCCTGGACCGCGCCGGATCGCTCCTGGGCGGACGCGACCCGGGACGAGGCCTCCATCCACTCGGCCTGCCGGACGGTCATCGCCCAGTACGCGAAGGTGCCCGTGGACAGCAACCTGCAATACCGCACCGGGACCTCGTACCGCTTCCCGAACCGCCTGCTGTGGGAACGCGGTGATCGTGGCGTGCGCTGCTACTACTGGTCCGGCGGCCCCATGATCAAGCGTTCGATCGCTGGCGGCGGCACGAAGGCGCTGCCGATCCGCTGAGGCGGGTCAGATCGGTCCCAGCAGCGCCGCCAACGCGGCGTCACCCTGCCCGAGTTGCGTTCCACCGGGTGAGGCCACGACCAGGAAGCGTCGGCAGGCGTCGAGCTCGACGTACCACTCGGGCCCACCCCCGTCCAGGGACCGGAGCACCGCGAAGCGGGACGCCGGGGTGGCACAGTCGGCCGCCGGTCGAGTCGTGGCCAGCGCTTGGAGCGCCTTCGCCTGCCGCTGCGGTGGCAGCGGCCCGCCGTACACGAAGTCACCTGCCGGTTTGCCGCCGCCGCGCTCGGACGGGGGCACCTCGTAGACGCAGAGGCGCAGCGGCCCGGCCTTCGGACTCGCGCCGGGCACGACACGTCCGGGATGTCCGAGGTGGGTCTCCACCCACACCATGTCGGACCACCGCTGCTCGCAGCCGGCGGTCTCGGCCGCCGACGATTCGACAAGCCCGACCGTGCGGGTGTCGACAGTGGTCAGGCGCAGCCCGTCCAACGCCGCACGCACCTCCGGGCGCGGCTTGCCGCAGACGTCCGTCGGCAGGTACGGCCGCAGCCAGCGGCCCCGGTCGTCGAGCAGCGCCAGCCAGGGTGGGATGAGCAGGTCGAGGGTGCAGGCGATCTCCCCTCGACCGCGGCCCTGGTCGGGCAGGCGCAACGCGGCCAGCAGCGCTGCGATCTCGTCGGCGCGGCGCTCGGTGGCCACCTGCTCCCGGCCGCCACCGGCCCGTGGCCGGACCTCGCGGCCGCAGAGCACCGCGGCGACCGGAACGAACGCGGGGTCGATCCGCCCGATCGTCGGCTCGGTCCCGGCGGGCGTCGGCGCCGCGGGCCCGTCCGACCCCGGCGGTACGGGCAGCACGACGCCGGCCTGCGGCGCGACCTCGGCGCAGGAGGTCCACTTCCCGACGATCTCGGCCGGACCGGGATCGTTGGGCGTGTTGGCCGGGCCCGCGCAGCCGCTCAGTACCAGGCCGCACAGCCCCATTCCGAGCAGCGCCGCCGCAAGTGTCGTTCCGCCCGAGCGCATCCGGCTCACCACCTCTCGCCAGGAGATGAGACGGTGGGTGCCGCTTCCCGGTTCCGGCCGTCGAGACGGCCGGCGCGATGCTCACCCCGACTGGCGAGTCCGACCCCTGCGGGAACGCGTGCCGGTCCTGCCGCGTCGCATGGGAATGGATGCGAAGACCCTCGCCCGGATGGCCACTCTCGCCGTTGCGCCGCTGCTGGCCGCGGCAGGCTGCGCAGGGTTCGCCACGTCAACGAACCCGCCTCCCCCGGTATCGCGCGGCGCAACGCCAGGGTCCGTGGTCTCGCACCCGCCTCCCAGCGCGACACCAGCCGCCATCCGCCTCGTCGACGAGGACTCGGCCGACCTGCACCTGTGGGTGAGCAATCAGTCGTTCGAAGACGACCGGGTCACCGTCGTGGTCAGCATCGACGGCACCCGGCTCGTCGATCAGCCCTTCGACGTGCAGGGCCAGCACAACTGGATCCTGTTCCCCATCAAGCTCCCGCCGGGCAGCCACGAGGTGACCGCCACCTCGCCGACGGGCGCCGAGACACACCAGCGGCTCACCGTGCCCGAGAAGGGACGCCGGTACGCCGTGCTCAGCTACTGGACCGAGCCGGGCCGAGACAATCGTCAGCTGAGTTGGTCAGTCCAGTCCCACCCGGTCGCCTTCCAGTAGACGATCCAGCCGCTGGCCAAGGGTGATGTCGCCGACGCCGGGCGGCGCCGCCGGTCGGACCACCTCGCCCGTCGGCATGATGGCCCGATGGCACATCTGGGACTGGTCTCGGTACTGGTACGCGAGTACGACGAGGCGATCGACTTCTACGTGGGCGGCCTCGGCTTCGAGCTGGTGGAGGACACGGCCCGCCCGGACGGCTCGCGCTGGGTGGTGGTGCGGCCCGCGGGGGCTCGGGAGACGGCGTTGCTGCTGGCCCGGCCGAGCAGCGCCGAGCAGCAGGCCCGGGTGGGTGACCAGACCGGCGGCCGGGTCGGCCTGTTCCTGCACACCGAGGACTTCGCCCGGGACCACGCCCGGATGGTCGCGGCCGGGGTGCGGTTCCTGGAGGAGCCCCGGCACGAGGCGTACGGTTCGGTGGCGGTATTCGTCGACCTGTACGGCAATCGGTGGGACCTGATCCAGCCTCGCAGCGCAGAGTGACGACAAGGCGACACCATGCGTACGGTGGGTGAACGCTCACCGTACGCCATGCTATTCTCCGATGTCGATCTCTGCAGCGCGGACCCGGACCGGGTCGTTGTCGGAAGGACAGCTCCCGATGCCGGCGACTGCCGCCCCGACCGTGCCACCGCCCGTCCTGGACAGTCCGGCCGGCGGGGCGTTCAGCCTCATCTTCACCACGCTGCCGGCGCTGCTGCGGCTGACGTGCGGGCTGGTCGGCGCCGCGGTGGCGCTGTCGGTGCGTACCCCGCCGGTCGATGAGGCCCTGCTGTGGCCCGGCGTGGCCGCGCTCACCGGATGGTCGCTCTGGTATGCCGGCCGCGCGCTGCGCCACGGGATCACCCCGGCACTGGTCGCCGGTGACGTCGGGATCACCGCGCTGGCCTGCCTGCTCATCCCTCGCCTGGTGGCGCCCGAGGTGCTGCCCGGCGAGGGCAGTTGGATCGCGGTGCTCGCCAGCACCACGGTGATCAACGCGCAGGCCACCGCCCCGGCCCGCTGGTCGGTCCCGGCCGGGCTGCTGGTCACCGCGACGTACGTGGTCGGCGCGCAGGCGGCCGGCAACCCCGCCGAGTCCCGGGCGCACGCCGCCACCCTGCTGGTGCAGACGGCCTGCACGGCGATGATGACGGGGGTGATGCGCCGCCGGATCGGGCGGGCCGACCGGGCGTTCGCCGAGCACCAGCGGTTGACCCGGGAGGCGTTGGTCGCCCGCGCCGCCCGCGAGGCGGAGCGCCAGCAGAATCGGGACCTGCACGACACAGTGCTCGGTACGCTCACCATGGTGGGGCTCGGCGCGGTGGCTGGGCCGTCGGCCGCGTTCCGCGATCGCTGTGCCACCGACCTGCGTACTCTCGTCGCGTTGACCGACCTGGGTCCGGCGCCCGGCGACGGCCCGGTCCCCCTCGACGCTCGGTTGCGGACGGTGCCCGACCGGCTGCCCGAACTGTCGGTGGGCCTGGAGCTGGCCTCCTGCGCGGTGCCCGCCGGGGTGGCCGACGCGATCACCGAGAGCGCCTACGCGGCACTGTCCAACGTGGTCCGGCACGCGCCGGGCGCGCAGGCCACCCTGCGGCTGACCCGCGACGCGGTCGCCGTCGTGGTCGAGGTGGTCGACGACGGCCCCGGGTTCGACCCGGGCACCGTCCCGGCGCACCGGTACGGGCTGCGGGAGTCGATCCGCGGGCGGATGGCTGCGGTCGGCGGGCGGGCCGAGGTGCGCTCCGCGCCCGGTGCGGGCACCCGGATCCGACTGGAGTGGCCCGGTGTCGGCTGACCTCGGCGCCTCGGCGGAGCGCATCCGCACCCGCAAGGTACGCGTTCCGGGGCCGCCCGGCCCGGCCGACGGGTCCACGCCGCCCGAGCCCGCGGTGCTCGCCGCGCCGGCCGCGGTGGCGCACGCCTCCGACCGGGGGGCCCGGATCGTCGCCGTCGCCATCGCGCTGGCCTGGCATGTCGCGATCGGACTTCCGGCGGTGCTGGCGATGCGGACGCAGTTCACCGCGCCGACGGTGGTGCTCGGCGGTTGGATCCTGGTCGCCGTGACCGGCGCGGTGGCCGGCGTCCGGCTGCTGCGGGGAGCGCCGCTGCCGCCCTGGCCGCTCGCCGGGCTGCTGCTCGCCGTCGACGCGGCCGTCTTCGCGGCGGTCGGCGAACGGCAGCTCTTCGCCGCCGCGAACTGGGTGTGGGGCACGCTCGGCTGGTTCTTCGTGCTGGCGCTGTGGGGTCGGCGGGTCAGCGGTCTGGTCGCGCTGCTGACCACGCACGCGCTGATCGCGCTCGCCGCCGTCATCGTGCACGGCCCCGGCGCGGCCGACCTGGCCCGCTACACCATGTACGTCTACGGCACCTTCTCGCTGCCGGTGGCGGTCTTCGTCGGCAGCGCGGTGATCGTCGGCCTGGCCCGGGAGCGGGCCGCCGCAGCTGCCGCGATGCACACGCTCGCCGCCGAGCGGGCGGCCGCCGAGCGGAGCCGGCAGGAACGCCGGGACCGGCTCGCCCTGGTCGGCGCGGCGGCCGGACGGGTGCTCGGCGAGCTGGCCGCCGGTGAGGTCGACCCGGACGACCCGGAGGCGCAGCGCCGTTGCGTGCTGGCCGCGGCCCGGCTGCGTCGCCTGATCGCCGAGTCCGACGACGTGCCCGACCCGTTGCTGCACGAGCTGCGGGCCGCCGCCGACCTGGCCGAACGCAACGGACTGCCGATCGACCTGATCGCCATCGGCACCCCACCGCCGCTGCCGGTCCAGATCCGCCGCCGGCTGGCCGACCCGCTCACCGGCCTGCTCGCCGACGCCCGGGGGTGGGCGCGTCTGACCGTGGTGTCCGGCCCCGACGAGGTGGTGGTCAGTCTGGTCACGCCGGACCGGGAGGGACCGGACGCGACCGGCCCTCCACCCGGGGAGCACGACGACGGGCCGGTGCAGCACCTCTACGAACGGGACGGGGACATCAGATGGGCGCAGACCCGGTGGTTGGGGTGACCGGTGACCGGCTGGTCGGGGTGGCGATCGTCGACGACCACCCGGTGGTCGTCGAGGGGGTGCGCGCCTGGCTCGCCAGCGAGCCGCGACTGACCGTGCTGGCCACCGGGGACGACCCGGACGAGGTGCTGCGCGCGGCACCGGACGCCGACGTCGTCCTGCTCGACCTGCGGCTGCACGGCCGGATGGCGCTGGACAAGCTGGCCGAGTTGAGCGCCACCGGGCGACGGGTGGTGGTCTACTCGGAGCACACCGACCCGGGGACGATGCTCGCCGCGCTGGACGCCGGAGCCGTTGCCTTCCTGGCCAAGCACGAAGGTCGGGAGCACTGCGTGGCGACCGTGTTGGCGGCGGCGAGCGACCGCCCGTACGTGCCACCGGCGCTGGCCGGCGCGATGGTCGGCGATCCGAGGCCGGACCGGCCGATGCTGTCCGACAAGGAGCGTGAGGCGCTGCTGCTGTGGTTCCAGTCGATGTCCAAGGCGTCGGTGGCCCGTCGCATGCGGATCAGCGAGCACACGGTGAAGCAGTATGTGGACCGTGCGCGGATCAAGTACACCCGGGCGGGGCGGCCGGCAGCCACAAAGGCGGCGCTGCTCGCCCGTGCGATCGAGGACGGGCTCGTCCGCCCGGAGGAGATCGGCATCTACCGGTCACAGGCGACGCACGACCGGCCGACCCCCTAACGGGCGTCATGACAGTGGCCGGCGGATCGGCGAGGCTCAACCCACAGCCAGCTGACCGGGAGGTCGTGACGATGCACGCCGACGCGTCCCCCTTTTTCATCGGCCCACACCGGTTCGACGCGCCGGACGACGATGTGGGCCCGACCCTCGACCGGCGTTACGACATGCGCCCGCTGCCCGGCGAGAAGGTGCTCGGCAGACACCGGCTGCTCGTCGCGGGCTACCTGCTCGGGCCGACCGAGACACGACGCGGCTGGCAGCTTCCGGGGCCGGTCTCGGTGACCGTCACCGACCAGCGGATCTGCTGGGTGGGCACCGGCTCGCAGCTGTCCCTGGTCGCCGACGACGCGCCGCGGCCCCGGCCGGCGGGGCGGCTGACCGGGCTGATGACCGGCCAGATCCGCTGGCAGTGGCCGTCCCGGCTGGAGCTTCCCCCCACCGATCCGGCACAGCTGATGATCGTCTGCGACGCGTTGCGGACCATTCAGCAGCCGGCGCTGGCCCTCGGCGGGTCACCTGGTGAAATCATCGCCCTGGCCCGGCAGGTGCGCCGGGCGGTGGCCATGTTCCGGCTCACCCGCCCGCAACTCGTGGACCTCTCCGCGCAGGAGCGCGACGTTCTGCTGCTGCGGGCCGGTCCCGCGCTGCCCGCCGGGGAAACCCGGATCACCCTGCCCGGCTCGCTGCCGGTGGAGTTCCGCTCCCGCGACGACTACTACCGCTCGGGACCGGAGCCGACCTCCTGGGACGGTTTCGCAGGCGGCGCGGCGTCCGGGCGTTGGTGAGGCCGCGCCGCGCGACAGGTCTGATCGTTCTCAGACGCTCGGGGTGCGCTCCTCGCCGACGGCGTCCAGCGTGGCGGCCTCCTCCGGCGTCGGCGCGGTGCCACCGAGGTGCGCCGGGAGCCACCAGCTGTCCTCCGGGCCGGCCGGCGCGTCCGGGTAGTCGCGCTGGGCCCGCTCGACGAGCGCGCTCAACCGGGTGGTCAGCTCGGCGGCCAGCAGGTTCGGGTCCGGGAAGTCCGCCGGCTGGATCGGCTCGCCGATCAGGATGGTGATGGGCGTGTGCCGACGGGTGAGGGTGCGGGGCCGGCCCTTGGTCCAGAGCCGCTGGGTGCCCCAGAGCGCGACCGGCAGCACCGGCACCTTCGCCGAACGGGCCATCCGGACGGTGCCGCTCTTGAGCTCCTTGACCGTGAACGACCGGCTGATCGTGGCCTCCGGGAAGACGCCCACCACCTCGCCGCGCTTGAGCGCGGCGACTGCCGAGCGGAACGAGGCGGCACCGGCCTCCCGGTCCACCGGGATGTGGCGCATGCCGCGCATCAGCGGGCCGGAGATCCGGTGCGTGAAGACCGACTGCTTGGCCATGAACCGCACCAGCCGACCCGACGCGTTGGCACCCAGCCCGGCGAAGATGAAGTCGAGGTAGCTGACGTGGTTGCTGGCCAACACCGCCCCGCCGGTGCGGGGTACGTGGTGGGCGCCCTCGATGGTGATCTTCAGGTCGAGGACCCGGAACATCGTCTTGGCGGCGGCGATAACGGGCGGGTACACGAGCTCCGGCATCCGCAGAATCTACCCTGCCCGGCTGGGGATCGCCTGGGTGGCGGCCCGGCGGCGACGCGGGTGGCGCCCCGCCGCCGGTACGCCGGCAATGCCTCAGTCGGCGAGACTGTTCAGATCGAGCCGACCCCGGGCGAAGGCGTCCACCCGACCCCAGCGGCCCGGGATGTCCAGCACCTCGATCCGGCCCATCCCGACCGGCAACCGCGGTTCCACCGCCAGGTGCCCCTCGTGCGGTTCGAGGCCGAGCATGGTGCGCAGCAACAGCAGGGGCGTGCCCGTCGACCAGGCCTGCGGGCTGCACGCCGTCGGATACTCCACCGGGAACTTCGTCAGCTCCCGCGGGTAGCCGCCGAACGCCTCAGGTAGCCGCCCGTCGAAGTAGGTGGCCGCGTCCAGGATGCCGTTGGCGAGGGTGGCGGCCTCCTCGGCGAAGCCGTACCGGCGCAGGCCCCAGGCGATGAAGGAGTTGTCGAACGGCCAGATCGTGCCGTTGTGGTAGCCGATCGGGTTGTACCGCGTCTCCCCCTCGGCGAGGGTCCGCACCCCCCAGCCGGAGAACAGTCGCGGCCCGACCAGGTGCGCCGCCAGCTTCTCCGCGCGCTCGGGCAGGACGATCCCGCTCCAGAGCAGGTGGCCGATGTTGGAGCTGAGAACGTCGCACTGACGGCCGTCCGGGTCGAGGGCCAGGGCGTAGTACTCGCCATCGGCAACCCACCAGTCCCGGTTGAACCGCTCCTTCAGCTCCGCCGCCTCCCGCTCCAACTGGTCCGCGAACTCCGGGTCACCCCAGAACTCGCGGGCCATCCGCGCCGCGCGGACCTTCGCGTCGTACGCGTAGCCCTGCACCTCGCAGGTCGCCCGCGGGAAGGGCGGCAGGGTGCCGTCGGAGTAGGAGATCGAGTCCCAGGAGTCCTTCCAGCACTGGTTCTCCAGGCCGGTCTCGGTGTTGCGCCGCTCGTACCAGATGTAGCCGTTGCCGACCAGGTCGGCATAGCTGTCGATCCACTTCAGCGCGGCCCGGGACTCCTGCTCCAACTCCTTGACCAGCGCGACGTCCCCGGTCCACCGCTCGTACTCGTCGAGCAGCACGACGAACAGCGGCGTGGCGTCCACCGACCCGTAGTACGGCGAGTGCGGCTGCTCCTCGAACGCGGCGGTCTCGCCGTAGCGCATCTCATGCAGAATCCGCCCCGGGTCCTCGTCCCGGAAGTCGTCGAACCGGCTGCCCTGCAGCGACGCCAGGATGCGCAGGGTCGTCTTCGACAACTGCGGGGTGAACGGCAGCGTCTGCAGGCAGGTGAGGATGCTGTCCCGGCCGAACATGGTCATGAACCAGGGCAGGCCGGCGGCGGGCAGCGTGGCGCCACCGAGCGAGAGGGGCGAGAAGCGCAGCGCCGCCAGGTCGATCAGGCTGCGCCGGTACGTGCTGGCCACCCGGCCGTGCTCGCTGTTGACCTTCGGGGCGTCCGCGATCCACTGCTCCAGGTCATGTTGCAGGGCCAGCCGCTCACCGCCGTGCACCCGCAGCCCCATCCGCAGGTCCCGGTCGCCGGGCCCGACCGCGCGCGTCTGCACGTCGATCGCCGCCTCCCACTGCTCGTTCGGCTCCAGGTGCACGGTGTACGCGAAGCCCTGACTGTCGTACCGGGCCGCCATCGACGAGGAAATGATCGTCTCGCGCCGGAAGTTGCCCCGGCGGTAGCCCAGACGCAGTTTGTCGGCCTCGACCTCGGTGTAGATCTCGCCCTTCTTGTTCAGGATCTCGTCCTTGACCTGGAACAGGTCAGCGAAGTCGGACGCCGCGTCCATCCGTATTTCCAGGTCGACAGCCTTCTCGTCGTGGTTCAGGATGGTGAGCTGCTCCCGGAAGCTGCCGCCGACCGCACGCTCCCGGATGATCGACAACTTCGCGTCGACGTAGTGCGTGGCCATTCCCGGCACCAGGAAGAACCGCGACTCGAAGTACTGCAGGTCGTCGTACGACAGCGAGTTGAGTCGTTCACCGTTCACGCTCAGGACCCACGTGGACAGGAACCGGGTGTCGATGGAGAAGAGGCCGGTCGGCTCACTCGGTGTCGCCTCGATGTCACCGGTGTCCTCGCAGACGACGAACGTGTTGCCGTCCAGGATCCGGATCGTGTTGCTCTGGCCCATCAGCGCACCTCCCCCGCGAAACGGCGACGCGGCCCACGGGCGTCCGGCGACCCGGGGAAGATCCGCTCCACCAGTACCACCAGCCGAGCGTCGCCGGACACCGTCATGTCCCCGCGCAACAGGGCGGCCAGGCCGTGCTCACGGCCGGCCGCGATCTCGTCGAACAGCATTGGGCTGGCGCCGATCACCGTGTCGGCCTCCCGGTCCTCCTGACTGACGTTGAGTCGCCCGTGGTCGATCGCGAGCAGCCAGTGCCGGGTCTGCGCCCCCTCGTGCAGGTCGATCCGCAGTGTCCCGGAGGTCTTCGCCAGCAGAGGCTCGTACCCCCGCCGGTCCAGGTCCTCAAAGAACCTCGTGGTCGCGTCCACCATCGGGTCACTCCTCCCAGTTGGCCGGGCCCGGGATCCCACCCGGCGCGCTCGCGTCGCGCGCACGGCCGGCGTTGCACGTCCCCGCACGGGTCCCCGAGCCGCGCACGCCCAACCTCGCCCACATCGGGTGACCCCACCCCCACCCACCACCCCCCGCCCCGCCCGGCCCCGCCCCGCCCCGTTCCGGTGATCAAGAGGTTTGCGTCACCGCTTCCGGCGTGTCGTGACGCGAACCTCTTGATCACCGAGGCAAGGCGAGGTGGGGCAGGGCCGGGCGGGGCGCCGAGGGCGGGGTGGGGGCACGGCGACGCCGGCCCTCCCCCGAAGGGAGAGGGCCGGCGCGTTGGCTGCGGGTCGTCAGTTGTTCGGATCGTCCGCGCTGATGTCGGCCAGCACCGACTGCGGTTCGCGCTCGACCGCGAGGTCGCCCATCGAGACGAGGCCGACCAGGCGCCCGTCGTCGATCACCGGCAGCCGGCGTACGGCGTACGTGCGCATCAGGTCCGCGGCGGACACCGCGTCGTCGTACTGGCTCACGGTGATCACGTCGCGGCTGGTGATCTCGTTCAGCCGGGTCAAGCCCGGGTCCATGTTCTCCGCGACACCACGGACCGTGATGTCCCGGTCCGTGACGATACCGACGACACTGTCGCCATCGGTCACCACCACGTCACCTATCGCGCTGTCGCGCATCTCCTGCGCGGCGGCGATGAGCGTGTCGTTGCCGTCCATCGTCACCAACCGGGTCGTCATGAACTCTCCGACCGTTGTCATGGTGCTCCCCTCTCGGTGTCGGCACGCCCCGTCTACCCGCCGCCCGGGAGGGGGTAACGCCGCCGGCGGTGCGGTGCGGGCCGCCATCCGCGTGGGGCGGCGGGAAGAAACCCCGCGACACCGCCTGATCGACAACCGTCGTGACGCCGGGCGAGTTAATGGCACAGACCCCACCAACTCGCCGAGGGCGGCACCGCCTAGCGTGGTGGGGTGCTGGCGGGCGAGCGGGAGCTGAGGGACCTCGTCGGCGGCAACGCCTGGCTGACCCGGGCGCTGACCGTGGTCCGCGACTCCGGCCTGCCGGACGCCTGGATCGGCGCGGGCGCCCTCCGCGACCTGGTGTGGGGCGATCGGTACGGCGACGGGTTCGACCCGGCGACGGTCCGCGACGTGGACGTGGTCTTCTTCGACCCGACGAGACTGTCCCGCGACGACGACCGCCGGGCCACCGCCCGACTCGCCGCGGCGTGGGCAGTGCCGCCGTGGGAGGCACGCAACCAGGCGGCGGTGCACACCTGGTACGCGTCGAAGTTCGGCGGCAATCCGATCGCCCCGTACCGCAGCGTCGCCGAGGCGGTGGCCACCTGGCCGGAGTACGCGACAGCCGTGGCCGTGCGGCTACGCCCGAGCGGTGGGCTGGAGGTGTGCGCCCCGTACGGCTTGGCGGATCTGCTGGGCGGAGTGTGGCGGCACAACCCGGCCCGGGTCGGCGTCCCGCTGTCCCGGCAGCGACTGGCTCGCCACCGGCCCGCGCAACGCTGGCCCGGCGTGACAGTGATCGAGCCCGGCTGAGCCGGGCGGGGGCGGTCGTCAGTCGCGAAGCGCGGTCTGCGGCCGCTCAGGCACGGGCGTGGTTCCCGACCCTCTCAGGCGCGGGGCGGGATCCCGTAGACGCGCTCCACGTGCAGGCGCAGCACCAGCCGCCGTTCGGCGACCATCGCGTTGCGGTATTCGGCCCAGTCCGGGTGCTCGCCCCGAAGCGCCCGGTAGAGCCCCACCAGCTCCTCGACCGTGGCGTCGTCGACGCCGGCTGCCGGAGCGGTCAGCTCGGCCCGAGCCTCGACCACCGCGTACGCCCAACCATCCTCGCTGCTGACGTGGAAGCTGGCCCGCGGGTCCCGGCGAAGGTTGGCGGTCTTGGCCCGGCCCTCGGTGACGGACACCCGGATCAGGCCGGCCGCCCGGTCGAACGAGTAGACCACTGTGGACAGCTGGGGTCGCCCGTCGCGTTTGACTGTGGCCAGCACGCCCATCGAGCGGCTGGCGATCAGGTCGGTCAACGCCTGCTGGGTGGGGTCCTCCGGCACGGCTTCCTCCAGGTGGCACGGTTGGCTAAGTCCATCCAAACATGACCGGCGTGCTCCCGCCCCCGATGAGCCGCCGCCCGCCACGGACTGCGGGCCCCCCACCGAGACCGGCCGGGAGCCCGCAGTTGTCGCAACTGTCAGCGTCGCTCGGCGGCCACCAGCTCGGCGAGCTGTACGGCGTTGAGGGCGGCGCCCTTGCGCAGGTTGTCGTTGGAGCAGAAGAGCGCCAGCCCGTACTCGACGGTCTCGTCGGCGCGGATGCGGCCCACGTAGGTCGGGTCCTGCCCGGCGGCCTGCAGCGGCGTCGGCACTGCGGTAAGCGCGACACCGGGCGCGTCGGCGAGCAGCTCGTGGGCCCGCTGCGGGGTGAGCGGACGGGCGAAGCGGGCGTTGATCTGGAGCGAGTGGCCGGTGAAGACCGGCACCCGGACGCAGGTGCCGGAGACCTTGAGGTCGGGGATCTCCAGGATCTTGCGGCTCTCGTTGCGGAGCTTCTGCTCCTCGTCGGTCTCGAACGAGCCGTCGTCGACGATCGAGCCGGCCAGCGGCAGCACGTTGAAGGCGATCGGCTCGGCGAACGAGCGCGGCGCGGGGAACTCCACGGCCGACCCGTCGAAGGCGAGGCCGGCGGCGTGCTCGGCGACCTTGCGGACCTGCTCGTCCAGCTCGGCGACGCCGGCCAGGCCGGCGCCGGAGACCGCCTGGTACGTCGAGACGACCAGGCCGACCAGCCCAGCCTCGGCATGCAGCGGACGCAGCACCGGCATCGCGGCCATCGTGGTGCAGTTGGGGTTGGCGATGATGCCCTTCGGGCGGTCGGCGGCGGCGTGCGGGTTGACCTCGGCGACCACCAGCGGCACCAGCGGGTCCATCCGGAACGCCGACGAGTTGTCGATCACCACGGCGCCGGCCTCGGCGACCCGGGGCGCCAACTCCCGGGCGGTGCCCTTACCCGCCGAGAAGAGCACGATGTCCAGCCCGGAGTAGTCAGCGGTCGCGGCGTCCTCGACGGTCACCTCGCCGTCGCGCCACGGCAGCGTCCGCCCGGCGGACCGCGCCGAGGCGAACAACCGCACCTGCTCCGCCGGGAACTCCCGCTCCGCCAGCACCTGCCGCATCACGCCACCGACCTGGCCGGTGGCCCCCACAATGCCGATCCTCATGCCCGGAGGCTACCCACCCCACCCCCGAAACCGGGACCCCTTTCCCACCCCCCGGGTCCCACCTCACACCCGCCCCCTCCCCCGTCGATCATGAAGTTGTTGCCGCGACACGCCGTCACGAGTGACAACAACTTCATGATCAACGAGGGTCAGCGGGCGCCGGGTCAGGGGAGGAGGTCTCCCAGGGCGGCCGATTCCAGGTCGTCGCGGATCACTGCGGCGTCGCCCTCGATGACCAGGG
The DNA here is from genome assembly GCF_040648635.1 of Micromonospora sp. NPDC049114. NCBI lineage: Bacteria > Bacillati > Actinomycetota > Actinomycetes > Micromonosporales > Micromonosporaceae > Micromonospora > Micromonospora sp. NPDC049114. Next base: position 98,141 of record NZ_JBEZEA010000012.1, read on the forward strand.
TCAGCGCTTCCGGGTGCAGGTGGGTGGCCGCCGCCGCCGAGACCTGGTCCACGTCGGCGGTGAGCAGTTCCTCGCGCAGCCGGGCGTGGTAGTCGTCCGGCAGGTCGTGCACCACGAGAGTGGTCAGCGCGGACGCGATCGTCCGGGGGCTCTGCAACTCGACCGACAGCTGCCCGGCCCGCCAGGAACGGGCCACCGCCAGCTCGTCCTCGGTCACGCCGCCCGCCTGCGTACGGGTGATCTCGCCCACCGCCTCGACCAGGGCCGGCGCGGTGACGGCGGTCTGCACGCCCGAGCTGACCGCGAACCGCCCGAACCGGCGGGACGAGGCGAATTCGCCCCGGATGCCGTACGTGTAGCCGCGCACCTCACGGATCAGGTGGTTGAGCCGGGAGGTGAACGCCCCACCGAGCACCGTGCCCGCGAGCGTCATCGGCACGTGGTCGGGGTGCGCCCGGTGCGGCGACGGGTGGCCCAGCCGCAGCGTGGACTGCACCGAGCCGGGCCGGTCCACCAGGATGATCCGGCGGTTGGTGTGCAGCGGGACCTCGATCGGGCCGCCCCGCTCGGCCGGACCGCCGCCGGTGCCGGCGAACGCCGCGCCGGCCAACGCGTCCAGGTCGATCCGGTCCAGGTCACCGGCGACGATCAGCGTGCCGGGGCGCAGGAACCACTCGGAGTGAAAGACGGTGATGTCCTCGGTGTCCAGGGCGGCCACCGAGTCCGGATCGCCGTACATCGGTCGGCCCCAGCGGGTGTCGGCGCCGAACAGGTCGGCGCGCAGCGCGGCGTCGGCGCGCGGGCCGGGGTTGGCCCAGTCCATCCGCAACGCGGTGGCCTCGTCGTCGCGGACGCGCCGGACGTCGGCCGGGTCCAGCCGGGGCGTCCGGACGGCCTCGGCGAGGAGCTGCACCGCGGCGGTCAGCCGGTCCACCGGGACCTGGACGCTGATCTGGAACGAGTCCCAGTCCAGCCCGGTCACCAGCTCGGTGCCCAGCGCCTCGATGGCCAACGCGTACGCCGTGGCGTCCCGCTGCGCGGTGCCCTCCTCCAGGGCCTTGGCGAGCACGCCGCCCAGCCCTTCCTTGCCGGTCAGCTCCCGGCCGGCGCCGGCGTCGAGCAGCAGCAGCGCGACGGCGAGGTTCTGCCCGGGCAGGTGCGCGGCGACCACCTGGCCGCCACCCGCCGCGCGGCGGACCACCGGCGGGAACCGGTACGGGCGAGCGGCGCCCGGGCCGGGACGGTCGGCGATCAGCGTCATGCGGTCTCCTCGGGCAGGTAGGTCAGGGTCACCCGGTCGGCGGCGCCGAGCACCTCGGCGGCGGTCTCGGCGATCTGCTCGGCGGTCACCGCGAGCCAGGCGGGCAGCCGGTCGGCGGCCCGGGCCGGGTCGCCGAACTGGGTCGTGTACCGGCCGAGCGTGTCCGCGCGGCCGTCCACTGTCGACATCTGCCGCCACCACGCGGTGCTCAGCAACGCCTTCGCCCGGTCCAGCTCGGCGGCGGTCACCGGCACGGTGGCCAGTTCGTCGACGACCTCGGCCAGCCCTTCGGCCAGCCGCTCGCCGCTGATGCCGGGGCGGGCGGTGGCGGTGGCGATCAGCGGCGCCGGGGCGTGCGCGAGGTCCACCCCGTACGCGCCGACAAGGTCGGGTTGCGCGATCCGCTCGCCGTCGGCGAGCCGCTGGTAGAGCCGGCTGCCCCGGCCGCTGCCGAGCACGGTGGCGAGGACGGTGAGCACGTCGTAGCCGGGGCTGCCGAACGGGTGGCCCCGGTGGGCGATGTAGACGCGGGGCGCCGGCACGTCGGCGGTCACGATCTCCACGGCGGGCTCACCGGTCGCCGGGACGCTGCGGCCGTCGGGCGCTGGCGGGATGTCGTCGCGGGCGGGCAACGCCCCGAAGTACTTCTCGGCCAGCGCGAACACCTCGGCGGCCGGGGCGTCGCCGACGACGGTGAGCACCGCGTTGTTCGGCGCGTAGTACGTCTCGTGGAACGCCTGGAAGGTGGCGAGGTCGGCGGCGTTCAGGTCGGCCATCGAGCCGATCGTCGAGTGGTGGTACGGGTGCCCCGGCGGGTAGAGCAGCGGGAGCAACCGCAGCCAGGCGTCCCCGTACGGGACGTTCTCGTACCGCTGCCGCCGCTCGTTCTTCACCACGTCGCGCTGGTTGTCGAGCGTCTCCTGGGTGAGCGCCGGGACCAGCCCACCCATCCGGTCGGCCTCCAGCCAGAGTGCCAGCTCCAGGTGCTCGGCCGGGACCGTCTCGAAGTAGTTCGTCCGGTCCGGGTTGGTGGTGGCGTTGAGCGAGCCGCCGGAGCCCTGGATCAGCTTCATGTGCTCGGTCTTCGCCACGTTCACCGAGCCCTCGAACATCAGGTGCTCGAAGAGGTGGGCGAAACCCGTCTGCCCGGCCGGCTCGTGCCGGGATCCGACGTCGTACCAGAGATTGACGGCCACCGCGGGTGCGGTGCGGTCCTCGCTCACCACCACACGCAGGCCGTTGTCCAGTCGGGACGTCTCGATGGGCCAGGGGTAACCACTGTCGGGCATGGCACGACGCTATCCGATCTCGCGGGCGGAAAGGTGACGTGCCGCCGGTCGGCGAGCCGGCATCGACTCCGCCGGTCGGGGTACCGCAGAGCAATGACCCCACCGACCCCCACCCCGCCCGCGCGCCGCACCGTCGGACCGGCCGCCCGGGCCGTCGAACGCGCCACCGCCGCGCTCGGCCGGCTGCGCCACGGCCGGCGGCTGCTGCATCCGGCCGGGCTGTCGTTCGCCGGCGAGGTGACGATCTGGGGTACGCCCGGACCGCCCACCGGGGTCGCCCTGCTGGACGACCCCGGCCGGTACGCGGCCACGGTCCGGCTCTCCAGGGGTACGCCCACACCGGGCGGTTGGCCGGACGTGCTGGGCCTGGCGGTGCGCGTGCACTCCCGGACCGGCCGCCCGTTCGACCTGCTGGTCAGCTCCAGCGGCGCCGCTCCGGTGCTGCGGAACCTGCCGCTGCCCCGCCGCGGCTTCACCGGGACGTACAGCACGATCATGTGTTACCGCGTGGGCCGGCGTCGCCTCTGGTTGGCCGCGTTGGCCGACCCGGACTCGGTGGACCTCGGCCGCACGCTGGCCGCCGTCGCCGCCGCGGCCCGGGCGGACGCGCCGCGCGTGGTGCTCGCGGTCGCGTCCGCCGTCGGGCCGTGGCGGCCGGTCGGCCAGGTCAGCATCGGTGCCCCGCTCGACGCCGGGGAGGACGCCGCGCTCGCGTTCGACCCGGTGGGCAACCTGCCACCCGAGCTGCGGGCGGCCGGCCCACTCACCTGGCTGCGTGAGCAGACCTACCGGGGGTCACGCCGGGCCCGCGGCGCGCGGGCTCAGTCCGGCGGTTCGACGGCGGCGACCGTCTGATCCGAGGTACGACGTTCCAGCACCGTGTCCGGGGCCGCGTTCTGGTCCTCCTCGCGGATGTCCGACTCGGCGAGGATGGCCTCCGCCTGCGCCTGGGGGTCATCGCTGCCCACGGCCGCCTCCTCGGGGAGGAGGTGGTGCGCGCGGGACTCCACCCGCTCCTGATCGCTCTGCTCGTCACTCATGGCACAGCTGTTACCCCGGGCCCGGCCTCGGCACGCGATGTTCACCCCGCATCTTGGGACGATGCCCCGGGCATCCCCGCCCGGTCGGGTACGCTGGCCCCCGTGACGCGTTCCTATCGATGGTTTAGGCAGCCGGCTCCCACGCCGGTGACTTCACCATGAACTGACGTCACCACGGACCGAGCCGGCTGGGCAGGAGCTGTCGTTCCTGCCCTTTTGCGTACGAGCAGCCGGCTCGTCCCGGGCACCGGCCCCGGGCACGGTCGGCGGAAGGATGCCCACCGTGACGACCCCGGAGACCGATCGGGTCAGCGATCAGCGGATCGACCGTGTCGTGCCGCTGACCACACCCGCCCTCCTGCACCACGAGCTGCCCCTGGACGCCCCGCTCGCCGCCGCCGTGCTGACCGGCCGACGCGCGGTGGGCCGCGTGCTGGACCGCGAGGACGACCGCCTGCTGGTGGTGGTCGGCCCGTGCTCGGTGCACGACCCGGCCGCCGCCCTCGACTACGCCGAGCGTCTGCGCGCCGCCGCCGACCGGGTCGCCGACGACCTGCTGATCGTCATGCGGGTCTACTTCGAGAAGCCGCGCTCCACCGTGGGGTGGAAGGGCCTGATCAACGACCCGGGGCTGGACGGCAGCGGCGACGTCAACACCGGCCTGCGCCGGGCACGGGCGCTGCTGCTCGACGTCCTGCGCCTCGGCCTCCCGGTGGGCTGCGAGTTCCTCGACCCGATCACCCCGCAGTACATCGCGGACACGGTGGCCTGGGGTGCGATCGGCGCCCGTACCGTGGAGAGCCAGGTGCACCGGCAGCTCGCCTCCGGCCTGTCGATGCCGATCGGCATGAAGAACCGCCCCGACGGCAGCATCGGCACCGCCGTGGACGCGATCCGCGCCGCCGGAGTGCCGCACGTCTTCCCGGGCATCGACTTCTCCGGCACGCCGGCGATCATGCACACCCGCGGCAACACCGACGGGCACCTGGTGCTGCGCGGCGGTGGCGGTCGGCCCAACTACGACGCGGAGTCGGTGGCGGGCGCGCTGGACCTGCTCCGGGCGGCCGGGTTGCCGGAGCGCCTGGTGATCGACGCCAGCCACGCCAACAGCGGCAAGGACCACCGCAACCAGCCGCTGGTCGCCGCGGACGTGGCGGCGCAGATGGCCGCCGGCCAGCGCGGGATCACCGGTGTGATGCTGGAGTCGTTCCTGCTGCCCGGCCGGCAGGACCTCGACCCGACCCGTGAGCTGGTGTACGGCCGTTCGGTCACCGACGCCTGCCTCGGTTGGGACGACACCGCCGAGGTGCTCGACCACCTGGCCACCGCCGTACGGGCCCGCCGGGCCACGCTGCCGACCCGGGCGTGACTGTGTGACGGCCGGCACTGCGGTGCGCGGAACATGCGACGGTGGGGCCTGGTTAACTGAGGTGTCGGTGTGCTCAGTGTCCCCGGGCCTCACCTAAATAGCCCTCGCGGAATACCGTTCGGCTGGAGCCGCGTCGCGCCACTCGCCGAGAGGCGACCTACACACCGACACCAGCGCCGCCCCCGGCCCACAAGGCTCGGGGGCGGCGCTGTCTGTTGCGGTGCCGCTGCCCGGAACGCGGGCCACCGGCGCGACGTTTGACCGATTCCGCCCCGGGTAGCTGATCGGCGTGACCGACGACGCATCTGTGGCCGACGAGCCGGACACCCGCGCCCTCGACGACCTGCTCGACGACATCTTCCGAGGTCAAGAGCGGGTCACCCAGGCGGACATCTATCGCCGGGCGGTGGCCGCCGACCTTCCCGCGGAGCTGCTCGCGCGCATCGACGCGCTGCCCGAGGGCGAGTACGCGGTGGACGAGGCCAGCGACCTGCTGGGCGGCACCGTCGCCTGAGCCGCGCCAGCGCAACAAGCGAAGCCAGCGACCCGAAGGGACACCACCATGACGCACCACGAGGACCATGACGAGAAGGTCCCGGCGCTGGGTCAGCCGCCGAAGGGCCGGGACACCACGCCCGAGCCGGACTTCGCCAACGAGCACGACCGCACGGCGGTGGACCGGGACATCATCACCGGCGAGGACGAGGACGAACGGGAGCCGGAGTCGCCGCACGGCTGGTCCGGCATGCAGCGCTGACGCGTACGACAGCGGGGGCCGGCGAATCCGCCGGCCCCCGCTGTGCTGCGCTCGTCAGGTCGCTTCAGTCCTCGTCGTCGTGCCCACCCTCGGCGGCCTGCTGCGCCGTGGCGTACGCCATCTGGAGGAAGTCGGACGCGGCCACCGCCGTCAGCGCGGTGGCCACCAGACGCGTGAGGCGGGGGGCGAGCACCAGGCCCCCGGTCAGCCCCGTGGCGACCCAGACCGCCAGGCAGAACGGGCAGCTGAGCAGCTCGCCGATGGCGTGCCGGGTGGAGCTGCCCGAGTCGCGGACCTGCTCCATCACCTCACCGCTGCCGATCGGCCGGTCATAGCGGGTGAACGGTGCCCGCAACGGGCTGGTGACCGCGTCCTTGGACAGCAGCCGGCTGAGCTTGTGCGTGGCGATGGAGAGCAACACGACGTCGGCGGCTGCGGGACGTTCGGGCACCGGGCGGCCGGTCACCTTGACCAGACCGGCCAGCGCCCCGGTCACCCCGGCGTAGGTGCCCATCGCCACCAGGTAGCCGCCGAGCGGCCGGTGCTCGTGCGGCGCGTACGCCCGGCGCAGCCGCGCCGCCTTCTGTCGCAGGCCAGTGTCGCTCACCGTTCTCCTCACATGTCGTCGTGGTGCGAAAGCGGCCGTCGGTGCCGGTGTCAGCCGGCCTGGAGGTTGTCGGCGACCTCGCGGGCGAGGTTGGTCAGCGCCTCGTCGGCCAACTGGTCCGGGTCGGCGTCCGAGCCGTCGGTCAGGTCGAGCTGGACCCGGGCGCCACCGGAGTCGGCCGGAGCCACCCGGATCTCGGCGGCCCAGTCGGCGTCGCCCCAGCGGGCCCGCATTTCCTCGCCGCTGATCTCGGCGGGTGGGCTCCCGTCGGAGCGCAGTGGCGCCGGCAACCAGGCCGACGCCCGAGCCGGGTCGGTGGCCGTGTTGAAGACCACCTCGGGTGGCGCGGACACGCCGCGCACGGCTCGCGCCGGCATCAGGCGTCCCGCAGGCGGCTCGGGTCGACCTCCCGGCCCGGGTGACGGGCGAGGTACTCGGTCTCCAGTTCGGCAGTGCGCCGCAGGTGGTTGGCGAGCGCGGAGTCCGCCGCGTGCCGGAGGGTGTCCAGCCGGGTGCGGTGCAGGCTGTGCATCTCGCGGATCAGATCGTCGTCGGTCAGCTCCGTCGGGTCGACGCCGAGCGCGTCGCCGTCGAGATCGGCACCACCGGAGTCGGCGAGGTGGTCGCCGCCCCACTCGGGCACCCGCTGCTCCGGGCTCATCTCCGTGCTGCCGCTGGACCCAAAGCCGTCCTCGCGTACCGATCCGGTCATCATCGCCCCCCTGGTCTCGTTTGGGCTGGCGTCTAGACGGATGCCCACACCGGGTGACGCCAAACCATCGGACCCACGTGGCACCTACGACACGGTGTCGGAGACCGCAGTCGTTCCCGGTACCCTCGACGCCATGAGGAGGCTCTGGACCCCGGCGTGGATCGCACGTCACGTGGCCATGGTCGTGCTGGTCGTGGGCTTCCTCGGGCTGGGCTGGTGGCAGATCAGCCGGGCCACGGCCGGCAACAACCTCAGCTGGGGGTACGCCGTCGAGTGGCCGATCTTCGCCGGCTTCGTGGTGTACGTCTGGTGGCGCGAGGTGCGGCTGGCCCGCCGCAGCGCGGAGGTGGCCGCCGAGCCACCGGCGGACCCCGCCGAGGCGCCCGCCGTCGAGCCGCCGCCGGCCGCGACCGTCGGCTCCCGTCCGGCGGTACGCCGACCGGTGCGGGTGGCCCGGGTGCCGGTCGACGCGACGCGCGGCGACGACGCCGACCTGGCCGCCTACAACGACTACCTGTCATGGTTGAACGCCAATCCGGGCGCCCGGCCCGGTGACTATCCCGGCTGAGCCGGGGCTCGGAAGGACGGACGAAGGTGGGCGCAGCCCTTACCCGGTACCGCGTGATCGCCTGGATCGTGGGCGTGGTGCTGATCCTGCTGGTAGTTGTCGGCATGCCACTGAAGTACGCGTTCGACAACCCGGTGGTGGTGGAGACGGTCGGGCCGGCGCACGGCTTCCTCTACATGATCTACCTGGTGGCCGCGTTCGACCTGAGCCGCCGGGCCGACTGGCCGTTGAAGCGGATGCTCCTGGTGATGCTCGCCGGCACCGTGCCGTTCGTCTCGTTCTACGCCGAGCGTCGCGTCACCGCCTGGCTGGACCGGCCCGCGACCCGTACGCCGGAGCCGGTCGCCAGCTGACCGGCCGGCGGGGGCCGAGCAGGGCCAGGCACACCACCGTCGGGTCTGGTCAGCGGTTCGGCCGCCAGGGGTCGGTTGAGGCCAGCGGGTCGACCCAGCCGCCGTACCGGTTGACCTCCCGGGCACGCAGCAGCGCCCGGGTGACCTGGCCGAACTGCCTCTCGTCGTCGGCGGTGAACAGCAGCACCTCGGCGCCCCGATGCCATCCCCACAGCTCGTACGGCGGCGGGCGCCAGCGGTCCCCGACCAGGGCGAGTGCCGCCGGCAGCAGGAGCACCGCCCCGAGGATGAGGTACGCCTCGGCGGTCAACCGTTGCAGGCCGCCGCTGAAGCCGAGGAGCAGGCCGACCACGCCGATCATGGATGCGGTGATCACGACGGCCCGGACGGCGATGCGGTCGTGCGGGCCCCGGGTGGTGCGTAGGTGGGTCAGGTCGACGATGCGATAGCTGGTGCGGCCGACGGTGAACCGGTCGACGGTGACGATGATGCCGGGCCGCGCGTACAGCAGCGTGGACCTGGCTCCGGGCACCGTTCGTTGCGGTCGCGTCTTTGCGCCTTCACGATTCACGGTTCCTCCCGTGGGGCGGTCTGCCGGGTTCGGTCCGTGGCCGGGCATCGCTGCCCGGGGACGGGATTCCCGGCTGCGGCTCCATTGTGTTGGGGCACCGCCACTCCACCTGGGCATTTACGATTCCGACCTGCTCACCCGACCGGGGGACATCGTCGCGAAACAGCATCCATTTCAGCTTTTATCGGATATTGGCGGAGGTCATCCGACGGCATACGCCCGGAACGACGAAAGTCAGATATCGGTCAGTGAATGCGAAAAAGGACTCACGACGATCCCCCGTTCCGCGTCAGCAGCCCCGCTGGTGTCACCGACAGCAGCGGCACTTCCCGCCACTTCGCCAACATTCGCCCCTGCTTCAACTGCGCGGCACAACCGTCCCGGGTTAGGTTGGGCGAGCCGGTCCGGCCCAGTGCCGTCCACCCGGGTGGCCCCGGCCGGTGTCGCCGAGGGCGTCAGCAGCCCCGTCGGCGACCGTGGGAGAGGGGCCCTTCGCTCTTGTCATCCCTGAGAACCCTGCTGCGTACCGCGGTGCTGGCCGGCATGTCGGCCGCACTGATCGCCCCGACGGCGGTGGCCCACGCCGAGCCGTCCCCCGCCGACCTGACCCACCGGATCGAGACCTCCTCGGCCGAGTTGGAACGGATCGTGGAGTCCTACAACAAGCTCACCGAGGACATCAAGGTCAACAAGACCGCGGTGGCCCGATTACAGGCCCGCATCGGCCCTCTGGAACAGCAGGCCGAGCAGAGCCGCGCCGACGTCGCGGCACTCGCCAACACCGCGTACAAGAGCGGTGGCCTGAGTACGGCGGACGCGCTGCTGCGTCCCGGCGGCTCCGTCGCTCTGCTCGACCGGCTCGGCACCCTCGATCAGCTGACCCGCCAGCGCCAGGAGCGCATCTCCGGCTTCACCGCGAACCAGCGGCGGCTGCTCGACGAGAAGACACGCCTGGACGCCACGCTGGCCCGGCAGGCCGCCCAGGCCCGCGAGCTGGCGGCGGGCAAGAAGCGCATCGAGAGTGACCTGGCCGACCTGTACGAGCTGCGCCGGCAGGCGTACGGGGCCGCCACCGAGCGACCCGCGCCCAAGGCGGCGGAGGCCGAGGCCAGGAACGTGCCGGCAGTGGCCGGGGACGCCGGCGCGGCGGTGCGCTACGCCTTCGGGGCGATCGGCAAGCCATACGTCTGGGCCGGCGACGGGCCGAACGGCTACGACTGTTCCGGACTGACCCTCGCGGCCTGGCGGGCGGCCGGCAGGTCGCTGCCGCACAGCGCACGGCTGCAGTGGGGAGCGGTCGCCCACATCGGTCGGGGTGACCTGCGGCCGGGAGACCTGATCTTCTACAGCGGGCTCGGGCACGTCGCTCTGTACGTGGGCGACGGTCAGGTCATCGACGCGCCGAGCGCCGGTCGCAACGTGCTCAAACGCGGCATGAACATGATGTCCATCCACGGCTACGGCCGGGTCCGCTAGCCCGACCCAGTGACGGCGAACGGCCGGCGTCCCCCTATCGGACGCCGGCCGTTCGCCGTCATTACTACCAGGTCAGGCTGCCTGCAGCCCCTCTGCGCGGGCCAGCTCGCGGAGCCGGCCGAGGGCCTGGATCTCCAGCTGCCGGATCCGCTCGCGGGACAGCGAGAAGCGGGACGCGACCTCGGTCAGCGAGTGCTCGCGGCCGTCCTCCAGCCCGTAGCGGGCCCGCATGATGCCCGCGGACCGGTCGTCGAGGTGGTTGAGCAACCCCTCGATGCGCTGCCGCTCCAGCCCGCTGAGGACGATGTCCTCCGGCGACGGCGCGTCGCTGTCGGCGACCAGGTCGCCGAGGTTCGTGTCGCCGTCGTCGCCCACCGGGGTGTCCAGCGAGACGGTGTCCTGCGACCAGCGGCGCAACTCGTTGACCCGCTCGACGGTGACGCCGAGCGACGCCGCGATCTGCTCCGGCTCCGGGTCGCTGCCCAGCTCACGGGTGAGCTGCCGGGTCACGTTCCGCATCCGGTTGACGTCCTCCACCAGGTGCACCGGCAGACGGACGGTGCGCTCCTGCTGGGCGATCGCCCGGCTGATGGCCTGGCGGATCCACCAGGTGGCGTAGGTGGAGAACTTGTAGCCACGCTCGTAGTCGAACTTCTCGACCGCCCGGACGAGGCCGGTGTTGCCCTCCTGGATCAGGTCCAGCATGGGCATGCCCGAGCGCACGTAACGACGCGCGATCGACACGACCAGTCGCAGGTTGGCGCGGATGAAGAGGTCCTTCGCGCGCTCACCCTCGACGACCAGCCGCTCCAGGTCGGCCCGGTCGACACCGTCGGGGACGGCGTCCTCGCCGAGCAGGTGCTCCGCGTAGAGGCCGGCCTCGATCGCCTTGGAGAGATCGACCTCCTTGGCGGCGTCCAGCAGTGGCGTCCGGGAGATCTCGTGCAGGTAGACGCCGACCAGGTCGCGCTCCTCGGCAACCTCGTCGGTGCGCATGCCGATGTTCTTGTCCACGTTGCCCACGGTCCCCTCGCTCGCGCCGGTTGCCCGGTTCCTTGCCATTCCCCACGTCCGGTCAGCCCCTGGTAACTTCTGCTGTGCCCACCGTCGCTGACACCTACACAACAGATGAGACGTGTCGGGGATTCCATGTCGTGAGTCGAAAGTGTCACGAATGCCTGAGTAGTTGCTGAGAGCACGGTCCATGTTTGCTGTCAGCACCCGTCGGGCGGCTCGCCGCTGGGCACCTCGAACGGGTTGGTGGGTCGACGAATCGCTGATCGCCCGCACCATGGCAACACCGCCCGCTGTGCCGGCACAGCGACCCGGGTCACCTCCGTGCTGCGATCCTGGTCACTGCCAGATACGCAGCGATGGAGCCGTCGGTTCATCCACGGGGGTGTGATTACCCCCCGCCCCGATGAACAATCCGGAGCCCCGTTCGCTTCCCGGGCGGTACGGGCTAGGAGGCGAGCAGGGCGAGAGCCCCGCGAACCTGGTCGGCGGAGCGCGCCAGGGCGGCTCGGGCGGCCGCCACCTCGGCTCCGGAGACCAGTGAGACCAGCGCCGTCTTCAGGTCGCCGTCGGCCTCGTTGAGGGCCCGCCGGGAGACCTCCTCCGAGCAGCCGGTCGCCTCGACCAGGATCGAGATCATTCGTCCCCGGAGCTTCGCGTTGGTGGCCACCATATCGATCATGAGGTTCGAGTAGACCCGACCCAGGCGCACCATGACGGCGGTCGAGAACGTGTTCAGCACCAGTTTCTGCGCGGTGCCCGCCTTCATCCGGGTCGACCCGGTGACCACCTCGGGTCCGGTGTCCACCCCGATGAACACGTCGACCGACCGGGCGGCCTCCGCCTCCGGATTGGCGCACAGCAGCACCGTCGAGGCGCCCGCGGCGCGGGACGCGGCGAGCGCCCCGAGGACGTACGGGGTGCGTCCGCTGGCCGCCAGACCGACCACCAGGTCACCGGCGCGCACACAACCGGCAGCCTCGTCCGCCCCGTTCCGGTCGTCGTCCTCGGCGTCCTCCACGGCCCGCCACATGGCGTCCGGGCCGCCGGCCAGATGGGCGCAGAACCAGTGCCGGGGCGAGTTGAAGGTGGGAGCCAGCTCGGCCGCGTCGAGCACGCCCAGCCGGCCGGAGGTGCCGGCCCCGAAGTAGTGCACCCGGTGCCCGCCGCGCAACGCCGCCACCGCCAGGTCGACTGTGGTGGCGATCTCGTCGAGCACCGCGGCGACAGCCGCCGGCACCCGCCGGTCGGCCTCGTTGATCACGGTGAGCACGTCCCGGGTCGACATCAGGTCGAGGTCCGCGCTGAGGGGGTTGCGCCGTTCGGTGGGCGCTCCCACCCGGACCGTCGGGCGGGCTGGCGGTGCTGACATGTCTTCGTCCGGCTCCACCGAACCGGGCGTCATGCCCGCCTCCGACTGGCACCCACCCGGTGCGACTGAACCGCCTCGGCGGTCGCCTCCAGGGCCTTGCGGGCCCGGGACCGGTTGCGGGCGGCCACCCCCACGAAGAGGCAGTCGACGACGGTGAGCTGGGCGAGCCGGCTGGCCGTCGCTCCGGAGCGGTAGGTGGTCTCGCGGGCCGCGGTCGTCAGCACGAAGTCCGCGACCTCGGTGATCGGCGAGCGCGGGAAGTTGGTCAGCGCCACGGTGACCGCGCCCCGCGTCCGGGCCTGCTCCAGCACCTCGATGACGTCGGAGGTGCTGCCGGTGTGCGAGATGCCGACCGCGACGTCACCGCGGCCGAGCAGGGCGGCCGACGTCAACGCGGTGTGCACGTCCGGGAAGTAGAAGGCGATCCGCCCGATGCGGTGCAGCTTCTGCTGAAAGTCGGAGGCGACGAAGCCGCTGGCGCCGGCGCCGTAGATGTCGATCCGGCCCGCGCCCGCGATCGCCTCGACCACCTGCTCGCAGACGGCCGGGTCGAGCTGCTCGGCGGTCTCCTCGACGGCTCGGGCGTCATTGAACGCGATGGTGGCGATGATCTGGGCGAGGTCCGCGCCGGGCGGGATGTCGCCGCCGACGACCCGGGCGTCCGGCGGCTCGACGCGGCGGGCGGCCTCGGCTGCCAGCCGGATCCGCAGCTGTGGATAGCCGTCCATGCCTACCGATCGGCAGAACCGGATGACTGTCGCCTCCGACGTCTCCGCTGCGGTGGCGAGGTCGGTGATGGTCCGCCGGGCGGCAGCGGCCGGATCGGACACGACCAGCCGGGCGACCCGCTGCTCGGCGGGCGACAGCGATGGCAACAGCCCGCTGATGTGGACGATCAGCCCACCAGGCTCGTGACTCGCAGAAATCTTCGGACTCTTCGCCACGGATGAAACTTACTTTCACGAGGCGTGAGCGTCAACCATGACCACATGTAGTGGGAAAAGTGTCGACGACCGGGATCACGCGTTCCGCCCAGCCTGCCACTCCTGGAGAATCGCCGCCTCATCCGCCGGGTCGAGTCCACCTTGCCGTACGGCGTCGGGCCGCGCTGTCATCCAGGACACTGTCGCCCGAACGGTGTCGGACAACTGACGGACCGTCAGACCCGCGTCCAGTGCCGGCCGGGCGTCCCGGTCCATCAGGCCAGCCGACTCCGGCAGCCGCACCCAGAGCGGCAACGCCCGCTCCCCCGACCATTCGCGTACGTCGTGGGCCGACAGGAAGTCCTGATCGATCCAGGTGAGGCGCGCGTCGGTGGCACCCAGACCGGCCGCCACACCGGTCAGCAGATCGGCGCGGGACATCGCCGGGCCGATGCCGTCGTAGGTGCCGGCGAGGCGGGAGTCGGCGGCGTGCAGCAGCCAGCCGGCCAGGTCGGCGACGTCCACGAACTGCACCCGGTCGGTCGGCCGTCCGGGCGCGAGAACCTCCCCGCCGCGCGCCAACCGGCGCACCCAGTACGGGAAGCGGTCGCTCGGGTCCTCCGCGCCGACGATCAGCCCCGCCCGGCAGATGAACGACGGCCGCGCGCCCCTCAGTTCGCGGACCAGCCGCTCGATGCTGACCTTGCACTCGCCGTACCAGCGGTGGTCCGGGCCGACCGGAGCGTCCACGTCCGGCGGGGCGGGCGACAGCAGCGGCGCGTCCGCAGCGGTCTGACCCGGGGTGGTGTTGTCCGCGTACACCGAGATCGTGGACACGAACGACCAGTGGCCGACGTGATCGGCAAGTGCGGCGAGCGCGTGCCGGGCATGGCTGACCTGGCGGGTCACGTCCACCACCGCGTCGAACCCGGCGCCGGCGAGCGGCACCAGCGCCTCGGGGTCGTCGCGGTCGACCGGCACGAACCGCGCACCGGTCGGCACGACACCTGACACGCCCCGAGCCGCGCAGGTCACGTCGTGGCCCTGCGCCACGGCGAGCCGGGCCACCGCCCGGCCGAGAAACCGGGTGCCACCGAGAATCAGGATCCGCATCCGCCGATCCTGCGCCGAGGCCGACCAGAAAGACGAATCCCTCTGCTCTCGGCAGACAGCACCCCGCCCGGTGGACGCGTTAGCGTGTGGCGCATGGCGGAGCGCAGCGTGGTGGTGACCGGAGGCACGGGTGGGCTCGGCGGGGCGGTCGTCGCCTCGTTCGTCGAGGCGGGCTGGCGGGTGGTCGTACCGCAGCGGGCCGCCCGGCCCGGCTCGGAGCCGGCGGCGGACGGGGTGGTCCCGCTCGTCGCGGACCTGACCGATCCGGCCGGCGCGGCCCGCGTCGTCGAGGCCGCCGTCGGCGACCCCGCGGCGCCGCTGCGGGCGGTGGTCAACCTCGTCGGCGGGTACGCGAGCGGTGGCCTGGTGCACGAGACACCTGTCGAGGAGTTCGAGCGGATGCTCACCGTCAACCTGCGACCCACCTACCTGGTCACCCAGGCCGCGCTGCCGCACCTGGTCGCGGCCGGTGGCGGCGCGGTGGTGTGCGTCTCGGCCCGTGCGGCCCTCACCCCGTTCGCCGGAGCGGCCGGCTACGTCACGGCCAAGGCTGCGGTGTTGGCGTTCGCCAACGCGGTGGCGGTCGAATACCGCTCCCGCAACGTGCGCTGCAACACCGTGCTGCCCAGCGTCATCGACACCCCGGCGAACCGGGCCGCGCAGCCCGACGCCGACCACTCCCGCTGGGTCACGCCTGCCGAGATCGCGCCGGTGATCCGCTTCCTCGCCTCGACGGACTCCGCGCCGACCACCGGGGCCAGCGTTCCGGTCTACGGACGCGCCTGAACGAGCAGGGACGCGACCTCGCCGCGGCCGGTGCGCTCCTGCGGCGGCGCGGCGGGCGGGGGCGCCGCCTGCGCCGACGCGGGCGGGGGCGCCGGCTGCGGCTCGTCGGGGGGCGGCGGTCCCTCCGCCGCTGCACCTGTGGGATCCGGGCGGACGTCCGAGCGCAGCCAGGTCGCCAGGTGCGCCTGGATCTGCTCGGTCACCTCCTCGGTCGAGCGGCCCGCGTCGACGAGGACGAAGCTCGGGTACTCGGGCAGGGTCCGGTAGGCGGTGTCCGCCGCCGTGAGCCAACCCATCGACTCGTGGTCGGTGCCGCGCTCCTCGATGCGCTGGTACGCCACGGCTGGGTCGACGGCGAGCAGGAAGGTCACCTGGGGCGTCGGAAACAGCCGGTAGCCGGCCCGGGCCAGACGCTCCCAGCGGTGCCCGCCGTGCGCGCGGATGCTGGCGTACTGGCAGGCCGAGTAGCGGTCCATCACCGCCGTGCGGCCGGTGAGCAGGCAACTGAGCAGGGCCACGGCGATGGCGAGCCAGCGCAGCACGGACTCCACCGCGAGCACGCCGTCGCGCCCGACGAGCCGCTGGGCGTCCGGGAGGCCGAGCCGGTGCGCGACGCGGCCGAGCCAGCGACGCCCGCTGGCGTTGCGGCGGTACGTCGCGGGGCGGCCGGCGGCGGTCAGCGCGTCGGCGAGCCGGTGTGCCTGCGTGGTCTTGCCCGAGCCGTCGATGCCGATCAGGGCGACGGTGCGCAATCGGGCTCGGCCGCGTCGCATCCCCGATGATCTGGCCACCCTCGACAGAATATCCGACCGATGCTTGCGCGCCGCGCTGTTTGTGGCCGTTTGTCCCCGTTGGCACCCGAGCGCGACGACAGCAGGTGTGGGCGACCGGAATGCCGGGTACGGGAGTTCGAATCCAACCGCCTGTCCACCAACACGACCGACGGGAGATCCAGATGGCTGAGCGCGGGGACGAGAGTCTGGTGCACACCCTCAAGAAGGTCGCCGCCGTGCTCAAGCAGTCCGAGATCCCGTTCGCCCTGGGCGGCAGCTTCGCCGTCTACGCCCACGGCGGCCACTCGAGCGACCACGACGTCGACTTCCTGATCCGCGAGGCCGACGTCGAGCGGTCCCTGGAGGCGCTCGTGGCAGCGGGCTTCCGCGCCGAGCGGCCGCCGGAGGACTGGCTGGTCAAGGTCTTCGACGACGGGCGGATGGTGGATCTGATCCACCGGCCGATCGAGACGCCGGTGACCGAGGAGACGTTCGCCGACACCGTCGTGCGGCCGGTGGACGCCATCCACATGCCGGTCCTCTCCGCCACCCAGCTCATGGTGCACAAGCTGCTGAGCTTCTCCCAGCACTACTGCGACTTCGCCCGCGGCCTGCCACTGGCCCGGTCGCTGCGGGAGCAGATCGACTGGGAACGGGTACGCAAGGAGACGCAGCACTCGCCGTACGCCGAGGCGTTCCTGGTGCTGCTGGACCGGCTGGAGGTGGTGCCGGAGCCCGGCACCACGGCAGGAGAGGAGACACCGTGACGAGCGATCAGGCCGGTGGCGCGGCGCCACCCGACGAGTACGTCGAAGCGGAGATCCAACGGCTGCTCACCGAGGATCCGGCTGTCGCCGAACAGGGGATCACCGTCATCCGCCGGGAGGACACCCTCGTGCTGTACGGCGAGGTGGAGAGTGCGCACCGGCGGGAGGAGATCCTGCGCCGGGTGGCGGAGCGCTTCCCGGACGTGCCGATCTCCAGCGACATCGGTGTGATCCGCGCCCAGGCGCCCACGGAGATCGAGCAACTGCCCTGAGGGAGGTTTCATGGTGATCCGGATCGCCGCCGTGGGCGACGTGCATCTGGACGAGGACGTGGTCGGCCGGTTCCGCCCGGCACTGGAGGAGCTGCCGGAGTGCGCCGACGTGCTGCTGCTGGCCGGCGACCTGACCCGGCACGGCACCGAGGCCGAGGCGCGCTGCGTGGCGCAGGAGTTCGGCGGGTTGGCCGTGCCGGTGGTGACCGTGCTGGGCAACCACGACCACCAGTGTGACCAGGTGCCGCAGGTCGTGAAGGTGCTTGAGGACGCGGGCATCACCGTGCTGGAGGGCGACGGCGTGGTGCTGGACTGCGCGGGCGGCCGGCTCGGCATCGCCGGCGTGAAGGGCTTCGGCGGAGGGTTCGCCGGCCGGTGCGCGAGCGACTTCGGCGAGCCGGAGATGAAGTCGTTCGTCCGGACCACCAACGAGAGCGCGGAGCGCCTCGGTGCGGCCCTGCGCTCGCTGGACTGCGACATGCTCGTCGCGCTGACCCACTATTCGCCAGTCCCGGACACGTTGGTCGGTGAGCCGCTGGAGATCTACCCGTTCCTGGGGTCGTACCAGCTCGGGCAGGCGATCGACTCGGCGCCCACGGCGCTGGCCGTGCACGGGCACGCCCACGCCGGCACCGAGCGCGGCACCACCCCGGGAGGCGTCCGCGTCCGCAATGTGGCGCACCCGGTGATCAAGCAGGCGTACAGCGTCTTTCATGTCGGGGATCAACTCGACACCGACCAGGTTTCCCCGATCGGAGGGTCGGGTAGTCAGAGGTCATGGAGCTGATTCTCTGGATTCTCGCAGTCGTACTCGTGGTCGCCGGCATCCTCGCGCTGTTCCGCCGGCAGATCCTGTGGGGCATCGTCCTCATCGTCGTCGGGCTGTTGGTCGGCCCGGGTGGTGTCAGCATCTTCAATTGACGTTCGCACCCTCTGACAACTCATCGGAACACCGGGACCCGTCGGGGTCGCCGCGACCGGAGCTTCGTCCTCCCGACAGAAGCACCGGCCGCGGCGGCCCCGGCGCTGCTGTGTGGGTTTGACCCGACGGTCGAGCGGCAATATCTCGACCATGGAGACATCTCGCGAGGCACGGCCCACGTCCGGCCGACGGTCGCGCTGGGCGCTCGCCGGCTTCGCGGCGGCGGTCTTCGTCGCGGCCGCGATCGGCGGACTGGGTGTGCAGGGCACCACCGACGAGTACGCGAGCCTGCGACAGCCGGGCTGGGCACCGCCGTCCTGGCTCTTCGGCCCGGTCTGGACGGTGCTCTACGCGCTGATCGCCCTGGCCGGCTGGCTGGTGTGGCGTCGGGTCGGCTTCTCCCCCGCGCTCTGGGCGTGGACCGCGCAACTCGTCCTGAACGCCATCTGGACGCCGCTGTTCTTCGGCGCGGGGCGGTACGGGCTGGCGTTCGCCGAGATCGTGGTGATGTGGCTGGCGATCGGCCTCACCGTGGCGCTCTTCGCCCGAGTGTCCCGGGTCGCGACCGCGCTGCTGCTGCCGTACTGGGCGTGGGTCACGTTCGCCGCCGCGCTCAACCTGGCGATCTGGCGGCTGAACACCTGACCGGCGGGGCCCCCGGCAGGCGCGTGCCTACCGGGGACCACCGTGCGCCTCCGCTCAGCAGCGGGGGATGCCCGGGATGTAGCCGTCGTAACCGGTGTAGACGTACGCGTCGGCGATGAAGCGCCCGCTGCCGATGCGGTCCCAGATCGAGCTGGTGCCGTACGTGCCGGTGACCGTGGTGCCGCTGGTCTGGCAGGCGATGGTCACCCGGGTGCCGTCGGAGACGGTGCCGACCGAGGCGTAGCCCGTGCCCGGGCCGGAGCGGACGGTCAGCGGCGTGCCACTGGTGTCGACCGTGGCGTTGCCGGTGCCCGACGAGCAGCCGTTGTTGCTGGTGTAGGTCTTGGTGCCCCAGTACAGGGCCAAAGTGCCGTTGAACCTGACCTTGATGTCGCTGCCATTGAGGCGCTGCTCGTAGTGCAGGTGCGGGCCGGTGGATCCGCCGGTGCTGCCCACCCAGCCGATCACCTTGCCGTAGCCGACGGTCTGCCCCACCGAGACGTTGAAGCCCTGGAGGTGGGCGTAGTAGGTCGTGTAGCCGCCACCGTGGTCGATCCGGACGTACTTGCCGTAACTGGTGCCACCGAGGTCGGTCACCCGGTCGACCGTACCGGGGGCGCTGGCCACCACCGGGTCGCCGACGTCGTCGGTGCGGTTGAAGTCGACCGCGTTCGCCGGGCTGTGATCCGACCGGGTCTGCCCCGACCAGGACTGGCCGCACGGGAACGGCACCTTGAAGGTCGGCGCGGCCAGCGCCGGGCTCGCCGGCGCGAGGACTCCCCCGACGAGCAGGCCCGTCACCAGCAGGCTGATCCACCGCTTACGCATCCAGCTCCTCCTATGTTCAAAACCTTCGATGAGGTGGCCTCAGCCTGACAGATATCGCCAATCTTCGAAAGAGGCGGGATTCCCGACTGGGAGCGCGCCCAACCAGCGGCCACGAGGTTTCGGGATTGTTACTCGCTCGTGTCTGACAGGGGGTGGACCAGACCGGATGCAAGCGCTTACATGTGTGCACGCCCAATCGGACCGGCGAGGGTCACCAGCGGAGACCACGCCGGCTAGGAAGGAGGACGGCATGGCGGTCTTTACCAGACCACGCCAGGCCTTCGTGATCGCCGGTGTGCTCGGGCTGGCGCTCAGCGCCACCGCTTGCGGTACCGGTGACGACAAGAAGAGCGACAAGGCGGGCTCCGCGGAGTGCGCCCCATACGAGAAGTACCAGGGCAACGACGGCAAGAAGGTCTCCATCTACGCGTCCATCCGTGACGCCGAGGCCGACCTGCTCGAGCGCTCGTGGTCGCAGTTCACCGACTGCACCGGCATCGAGATCGCGTACGAGGGCAGCGGCGAGTTCGAGGCCCAGCTCCCCGTGCGGGTCGACGGCGGCAACGCGCCCGACATCGCCTTCGTGCCCCAGCCGGGCCTCGTGAAGCGGTTCGCGGACGCCGGCAAGCTGAAGTCCCTCGGCGCCGACACCAAGGCCCTGGCCGAGCAGAACATGCCGGCCGACTGGCTGAAGTACGGCACCGTGAACGGGACGCTCTACGGCGTGCCGCTCGGCGCCAACGTCAAGTCCTTCGTCTGGTACTCGCCCAAGACGTTCAAGGAGAAGGGCTGGGAGGTTCCGACCACCTGGGACCAGCTCATCGCCCTGAGCGACAAGATCGCCGCCAGTGGCATGAAGCCGTGGTGCGCGGGCGTCGAGTCCGGTGACGCCACCGGCTGGCCGGCCACCGACTGGATCGAGGACGTCCTCCTGCGTACGGCGGGCGCCGAGGTCTACGACCAGTGGACCACCCACCAGATCCCGTTCAACGACCCGAAGATCGTCGACGCGGTCGACCGCGCCGGCAGCATCCTCAAGAACGAGAAGTACGTCAACGGCGGCTTCGGCGGCGTCAAGAGCATCACCACCACCGCCTTCCAGGAGGCGGGCCTGCCGGTGACCACCGGCAAGTGCGCGATGCACCGACAGGCGTCGTTCTACGCCAACCAGTTCCCCGAGGGCACCAAGGTGGCCGAGGACGGCGACGCGTTCGCCTTCTACTTCCCGGCCATCGATGCGGCCAAGGGCAAGCCGGTGCTGGGCGCGGGCGAGTTCGTCGTCGCCTACGCCGACCGTCCCGAGGTGCAGGCGGTGCAGACCTACCTGGCCTCCGCCGAGTACGTGAACAGCCGCGCGAAGCTCGGCAACTGGGTCACGGCGAACAACAAGCTGGACATCGCCAACGTCGCCAGCCCGATCGACAAGCTCTCCGTCCAGCTCCTGCAGGACAAGACCGGCGTCTTCCGCTTCGACGGATCCGACCTGATGCCGGCCGCCGTCGGCGCGGGAACGTTCTGGAAGGGCATGGTCGACTGGCTGAACGGCAAGGCGACCGCCCCGGTGCTCCAGGGCATCGAGAGCAGCTGGCCTAAGTGATCCCGGCGGTGGCCCGGTCCGCGAGCGCGGACCGGGCCACCGGCCGAGGTGGACCCGGAAGGGAGGGTTGATGGAGTTCGACTTCGCCGACGAGCAGCCGAAGCTCCTCATGCTGATGTACGGGCTGGTCGCCTTCGTGCTGGTGGTGGGTGGTCTACTCCTGCTGCTCGACGCGGTGCCGGCCTGGTTCGCCCGGCGACGGGAGGCGCAGCTCGTCGCCGCCTCGGCGAGTGGAGCTCCCCTCCCCCGCCGAACGCGGCCACGGGAAGGAATCTTCGCGTTCTTCTTCCTGCTGCCCACGCTGTTGCTGCTCGCCATCGGCCTGGTCGTGCCGGCCATCCGCACTCTGCTGCTCTCCCTGATGAACAGGACCAGCACGGAGTGGGTGGGGCTGGACAACTTCGGCTGGATGTTCTCCGACGACTCGATCGTCCGAGTCCTGATCAACACCCTGGTCTGGGTGCTCCTGGTCCCCCTGGTGGCGACCGGGTTCGGCCTGATCTACGCCGTGCTGGTGGACAAGGCCCGGTTCGAGGCAGTGGCCAAGTCGCTGATCTTCCTGCCGATGGCCATCTCCTTCGTCGGCGCGAGCATCATCTGGAAGTTCATCTACGCGTACCGCGGCGACGGCGACCAGATCGGCCTGCTCAACCAGATCGTCGTCAGCCTCGGTGGTGAGCCCAAGCAGTGGCTGCTCGAATCACCCCTGAACACGCTGCTGCTGATCGTCATCATGATCTGGATCCAGGCCGGCTTCGCCATGGTGGTGCTCTCCGCCGCGATCAAGGCCATCCCCGGTGACATCGTCGAAGCCGCCCGGCTGGACGGTGTCAGCCCGTGGCAGATGTTCTGGCAGATCACCCTGCCGAGCATCCGGCCGGCGCTGATCGTCGTGGTGGTGACCCTCACGATCGCCACGCTCAAGGTCTTCGACATCGTCCGGACCTCGACGAACGGCAACTACGACACGAGTGTGATCGCCAACGAGATGTACAACCAGGCGTTCCGGTACGGCGAGAACGGGCGGGGTTCCGCGCTCGCGGTCTTCCTCTTCATCCTGGTCATCCCGGTCGTGATCTACCAGATCCGTAACCTCCGTCAACAGCGGGAGGGCAGATGACCACCGCAACGCCCACCGTCGCCGTCGGCGCACAGCAGACCGAGGGCACTCCGACCACCACTGCCGGCCGGGTCCGCAAGCGCCTGAACAGCCGCACCGCGACGCTCGTCTCGATCGTCATCGCGCTGGTCTGGACCATTCCGACCTTCGGTCTGTTCGTCTCCTCCCTCCGCCCGGAGGACGAGATCAAGACGACCGGCTGGTGGACGGCGTTCACCAACCCGCAGTTCACGTTCGAGAACTACCAGCAGGTCCTGTTCGGGCGGTCCTCGTCGTCGGGGCAGCTCGCCAGCTACTTCATCAACTCGCTGGCGATCACCATCCCGTCCGTGCTGTTCCCCCTGGCCTTCGCATCCCTGGCCGCGTACGCGCTGGCGTGGATCAACTTCCGCGGACGGGACTGGCTCTACATCGGGATCTTCGCGTTGCAGATCGTCCCGCTGCAGATGGCCCTGGTGCCGTTGCTGAAGTTCTTCTCCACAGGCGTCACCCTCGGCGGCGTCACCCTGATGCCGGCCTGGGACCTGGTCGACGAACAGAAGTTCGCCCAGGTGTGGTTCGCGCACACCTGCTTCGCGCTTCCGTTCGCGGTCTTCCTGCTGCACAACTTCATTTCGCAACTCCCCGGAGACCTGATGGAGGCGGCCCGGGTCGACGGGGCCACCCACCCGAAGATCTTCCGGACCATCGTGCTGCCGCTGATCACCCCGGCCCTGGCCGCGTTCGGCATCTTCCAGTTCCTCTGGGTCTGGAACGACCTGCTGGTCGCGCTGATCTTCGCCGGTGGCGGCAACGAGACCGCCCCGCTCACGGTCCGTCTGGCCGAGATGGCCGGTACGCGGGGCAACGAGTGGCAGCGACTGACCGCCGGAGCGTTCGTCTCGATCGTTGTTCCGCTCGTCGTATTCCTGTCCCTGCAGCGCTTCTTCGTGCGAGGTCTGCTCGCCGGCAGCGTCAAGGGCTGACCCGTCTGCCCGCCGCCGCCCGGCCCCTGAAGGCGGCGGCGGGCGAGGGGTATCGAGCGGGGGAACCGTGACGAAGATTGATGATGTGGCTCGGTTGGCCGGGGTCTCCACGGCAACCGTCTCGCGGGCCCTACGCGGGCTGCCGACGGTCTCGGCCGCCACCCGACGCCGAGTCCTCGCCGCCGCCGAGCAGCTCGACTACGCGGTGTCGCCGAGCGCGTCCCGGCTCGCCGGTGGCCGCACCGGCACGGTCGCGGTGGTCGTACCCCGGATCACCCGCTGGTTCTTCAGCACGGTCGTCGAGGCCGTCGAGGAGTATCTGCACCACTCCGGCTACGACCTGCTGCTCTACAACCTGGGCGGTCGGGAGCAGATCCGCCAGCGGGTGCTGCGCACCGCCAACCTGCACAAGCGGGTCGACGCCATGATGCTTGTCGCCACACCGCTGCGCCCGGCGGACCTGACCGCGCTGGCCACCCTGGACCTGCCCGGCGTGACCATCAGCTCGGGTAGCCGGGTGCCCAACTGGCCGTGCGTACGGATCGACGACGTGGCCGCCGCGCGGATGGCCACCCGCCACCTGCTCGACCTCGGCCACCGGCGGATCGCGCACATCTCCGGGGACCCCGACGACGAGCTGGCCTTCACCACCCACCTCGACCGGCGCCGGGGCTACCAGGCGGAGCTGCGGGCCGCCGGCCTGCGACCCGACCCGAGCCTGGACGTCGAATCGTCGTTCACCATCGACGGCGGCAACCGGGCCGCCGCCGAACTGCTGGCCCGCGGTGTTCCGCCGACCGCGATCGTCGCCGCCTGCGACGAGATGGCGATGGGCGCGATGACGGCCCTGCGCGACGCCGGGCTGCGCGTACCGCAGGACGTCAGCGTGGTCGGCATCGACGACCACGACCTCGCCGGCGTGCTCGGGCTCAGCACCGTCGCCCAGCCCGCCGCCGAACAGGGCCGGCTGGCCGCCCGGATGCTGCTCGACCCGCTCGGCGCCCGCAACCTGAGCCCGATCATCGGTCAACGGACCGCCGACGGCGACACGCCGGTGATCCTGCCCACTCGGCTGGTGGTCCGCGAGTCCACCGCGCCGCCGCGGGCACACTGACACATCAACCGCAGCACGACACAGGAGACGACCCTGAACACCGACCCGACTCAGCAGACCACCACCGGCTGGTGGACCGAGGCCGCCATCTACCAGATCTACCCACGCTCGTTCGCCGACTCCGACGGCGACGGCATCGGTGACCTGCCGGGCATCACCGCCCGCCTCGACCACCTCGTCGAGCTGGGCGTGGACGCGGTGTGGCTCTCCCCGTTCTATCCGTCGCCGCAGGCCGACGCCGGTTACGACGTGGCCGACTACCGGGACGTCGACCCGCTGTTCGGCACGCTCGCCGACGCGGACAAGCTGATCACCGAGGCCCGCTCCCGCGGCCTGCGGGTGATCGTCGACCTGGTGCCGAACCACACCTCGTCGGCGCACCGCTGGTTCCAGGCCGCGCTGACCGCCGCGCCGGGCAGCCCGGAACGGTCCCGGTACATCTTCCGCGACGGCCTCGGCCCGGCCGGTGACCAGCCGCCGAACGACTGGCAGAGCGTCTTCGGCGGGCCGGCCTGGACCCGGACGGTCGACCCGGACGGCCGACCCGGCCAGTGGTACCTGCACCTGTTCGACACCGGCCAGCCGGACCTCAACTGGGACAACCCGGAGGTGCACCAGGAGTTCCTGGACGTGCTGCGGTTCTGGCTGGACCGCGGGGTGGACGGCTTCCGCGTCGACGTGGCCCACGGCCTCGTCAAGCAGGCCGACCTGGCCGACTGGCAGGAGCCCCAGGAGATCCTCTCCGGCAACGAGGTGGACAAGCCGCGCCCGCCGATGTGGGACCAGGAGGGCGTCCACGAGATCTACCGCCAGTGGCGGCGGGTCCTGGACAGCTACCCCGGCGAGCGGGTGCTGGTCGCGGAGGCGTGGGTGGAGCCGGCCGAGCGGCTGGCCCGCTACGTCCGCCCGGACGAGATGCACCAGGCGTTCAACTTCGAGTACCTGCTCGCCTCCTGGACCGCGCCGGCCCAGTACGCGGTGATCACCCGCTCCCTGGAGGCGACCGACTCGGTGGGGGCGCCGACGACCTGGGTGCTGTCCAACCACGACGTGGTACGCCACGCCTCGCGGCTCGGACTGGCCATCGGCGGCGGCCGGCCCAACGGCATCGGCATCGGCGACCCGCAGCCGGACGCCGCGCTCGGCCTGCGCCGGGCCCGGGCGGCCACTCTGCTGATGCTCGCCCTGCCCGGCTCGGCGTACCTCTATCAGGGCGAGGAGTTGGGCCTGCCCGAGCACACCACGATGCCCGACGAGGCCCGGCAGGACCCGACCTGGGCGCGCAGCGGGCACACCCAGCGGGGCCGGGACGGCTGCCGGGTGCCGATCCCGTGGGAGGCCGATGCCCCGTCGTACGGCTTCGGGCCCACCGACGCCAGCTGGCTGCCGCAACCGCCGTCCTGGGCGGAGTACGCGCTGGACCGGCAGCGCGACGTGCCCGGCTCGACGTACGAGCTGTACCGCTCGGCCCTGCGGCTGCGCCGCGCGCACGGCCTGGGCCGGGGCACGCTGGAGTGGCTGTCCTCCAACGACGAGGTGCTGGCCTTCCGCAACGGCGAGCTGACGGTCCTGACCAACTTCGGCGACACGCCGGTGCCGCTTCCGGCCGGCGCCGAGGTGCTCGCCTCCAGCGCACCCCTGGACGACCAGTCCGCGATCCCGACCGACGTGACGGTCTGGCTCCACGCCTGACCTACCTACCGCGCCGATCTTGCACTTTCGGTCGATGGTATGAGGCACTTCGCCCATATTGTCGGGACAGAAAGTGCAAGATCGCGGGGTGGGTGGGTGACGGGGTTAGAGGCGGTTGGCGCGGGTGTGGAGCAGGTTGTGGACGTTGTCGATGTCCCGTGGTGAGGTTCGCGAGGCGAGCCAGTACATGACGCCGGTGGGAATGAAGAAGAGCTGGAACGCGGCCAGCCCGACGGCGAAGTTCAGCGGTGGCGGGAAGGCCGCGCGCAGTCCCTGGAACGCCACGCCGACCAGCCCGTTGCCGGCCGCCCGGCCGACCCCGTTGACCAGGTTGCCGAGGCTGTAGACGGTCCCCCGGTGCTCGGGTGGGTTCACGTCGGCGATCAGCGCGAACCAGTTCGGCGAGTTGGCCGAGGTCAACGCGAGCGCCACCACGGCGGTGAGCAGGCTGAGGCCCACCGACGGCTCGGTGACCACGCTGGACAGCACCGCGCCGATCACCGCGCCGGCGCTGCCACCGTCGGGCACGTCGATGGTCACCGGCACGAAGAACAACACCAGGTAGAACGGCAGCGCCGCGAGGATGCCGACCGCCGCGACCAGGGCCCGCCCCCGGGGGGTACGCCGCTGCACCGCGTCACCGACCAGCCCACCCACGATGGAGAGCACGCCACCGAGCTGGAACAGCGTGGCGAAGACGCTCCCCACCACCACTGCTGTCGACTCCGAGTAGCCCTGGGCCTCGGCCCGTTCGGCGAACAGCACCGGCAGCCAGACCAGCGAGCCGAACGCCGCCTGCGCGGTCAGGCCCTGCAGGATCAGCCACCGGTTGGTCCGCCGGGCCAGGATTCTCGGCACGTCGGCCCGGCTGATCCGGTAGTCGTAGTCCGCGCCGGCGTCCAGCGCGTCGGCCAACTCCGGCTCGCTCTGGCCGCGCCGAACGTCGTAGGTGAACAGGTACGCCACGGTGGCGGCCAGGCCCACCCCGGTCAGCAGCAGGAACGGCCGCCGCCAGTCCGCCGCGCCGAGCAGGCCGCCGACCAGCGTGCCGGCGAGCGTGCCGACGCCCTGGGAGAGCCCCCAGAAGCTCATCACCAGCCCGCGCCGGGCCGGCGAGATCAGGTCGGTGACCACCGAGAAGCCCACCGAGCCGACCGCGCCGAGACCTACCGCCGCGACGAGTTGGGCGGCCAGGAACGTGAGGTACCCGCCGGCGAACGCGCTGCCGCCGGTGCCCGCCGCCCAGAGCAGTGTGCCCACCATGAGCAGCGGTTTGCGGTTGCTCCGGTCCCCGACGTACGCCCAGCCGACCGCGGCCACCGCGCTGACCAGGAAGCTGACGGCGGTGACCAGCCCGAGCAGCCGCCCCGACACGTCGAACGCGCCGGCGATCGGCTTGTAGAGCGGTGGGACGAGCCCGATCGCCACGTTGTCGAGCGAGGCGAGCAGCACGAACACCGCGACGCTGTACAGCCGGTGCGCCCGGCCGCCGCCCCGGCCCCGCCGGCGCTGGCCGGGCCCGCCACTGGTCACGCTCATGACGGGCAGCCAACCAGACTCCGGCACGCACGTCGCGACGCGGGTGGCTGCCGGTCGGCTCCCACCCGCGTCGACTCCGACGGATCAGCGGCGATCGAGGACCAGTCCGCGGGCCGCGGCGTACTGGTCGCGGACGGCGGGGACGGGCTCCGCCGCGTACTCCTCGGTGCCCTTGATCTCCCACTGCGGCGGCGTCGGACCGCCGAGGGCCACCCAGGCGGCCTGGCGGGCGGCACCGTCGGCCACGTACTCCCCCGCGGGCGGGACGACCACCGGGCAGCCGAAGACCTGCGGTGCGATCCGGCGGACCGCGGCCGAGCGTGCCCCGCCGCCGACGAGGATGACCCGGCGGACGGTGGCACCCTGCGCGGTCAGCGCGTCCAGGCCGTCGGCGAGCGCGCAGAGCATGCCCTCCACCGCGGCCCGGGCCAGGTGCGCGGGGGTCGACGTGCGCAGGGTCAGCCCGTGCACCGCGCCGGTGGCGAGCGGTCGGTTGGGCGTCCGCTCACCCTCCAGGTAGGGCACCATGACCAGCCCGTCCGCGCCGGCCGGCGCGGAGAGCGCCAGCTCGGCCAGCTCGTCCAGGCCGACGCCCAGCATCGTGGCGGCCGCGTCCAGCACCCGGGCGGCGTTGAGCGTGCAGACCAGCGGCAGGAAGCGGCCCGACGCGTCGGCGAAGCCGGCCACCGCGCCGCTCTCGTCGGCGGCCGGCACGTCGGCCACGCTGAACACCGTGCCGGAGGTGCCGATCGAGACGACCACGTCACCGGGGCCCGCGCCGACGCCGAACGCGGCGGCGGCGTTGTCGCCGGTGCCCGCGCCGAGCAGCGCGCCACCCCCACCCAGCTCGTCGGCCAGCGTGCCGGCCGACTCCGCCGGGCCCAGCACCTCGGGCACGACGAGCTGCCGGCCGAAGGCCCGTTCCAGCAGGTCCAGACGGTAGGAACCGGTGGACGGAGACCAGTAGCCGGTGCCGCTGGCGTCACCCCGGTCGGTCCGCAGCCCCGCCAGCCCCGGCGCACCCGCGAGCCGCCAGGTCAACCAGTCGTGCGGCAGGCAGACGGCCGCCACCCGGGCAGCCAGATCCGGCTCGTGCCGGGCCAGCCAGCGCAGCTTGGTGATGGTGAAGCTCGCCACCGGCACGCTGCCGGTGGCCTCGGCCCAGAACCGCCGCCCGGCCGAGCCGCCGCCGGCCTCCTCGATGAGGTCGGCGGCGGCGTCGGCGGAGCGGGTGTCGTTCCACAGCAGGGCCGGGCGGACCACCCGGCCCGCCTCGTCGAGGCAGACCATGCCGTGCTGCTGGCCGCCGACGGAGACCGCCGCGACGTCGGTCAGCCCGCCGGCCTCGTCGGCGGCGCTGCGCAGCGCCTGCCACCAGGCTTCCGGGTCGACCTCGGTGCCGTCCGGGTGCGGTGCCCGGCCCTGCCGGAGCAGAGCGCCGGTCTCCGCATCCCGGATGACCACCTTGCACGACTGGGTGGACGAGTCGACGCCTGCGACCAACGGCATGGCGGGGCCTCAGCGAGCGCCGAGCAGGTGCTCGACGGCGAGCTGGTTGAGCCGGACGAAGGCGAAGCCCCGCGCGGCCACCGCGTCCACGTCGACGTCCTCGAACGCGGACCGGTCGGCCAGGAACTCCTCGTAGCCCTCGCCGTCGCCGAGCGTCGGCGTGCTCAGCTCGCCGACCTTGCTGGCGGCGAGCGCCTCGATGACCTCGGGGTCGGCACGGAACGCCGCGGCGCGCTCCTTGAGCAGCAGGTAGGTGCTCATGTTGGCCGCGGCCGACGCCCACACCCCGTCCATGTCCTCGGTGCGCGACGGCTTGTAGTCGAAGTGCCGGGGCCCGTCGTAGGCCGGCCCGCCGTTCGGACCGCCGTTCTCCAGGAGGTCCACCAGGGCGAACGCGTTCATCAGGTCACCGTGGCCGAAGACCAGGTCCTGGTCGTACTTGATGCCCCGCTGGCCGTTGAGGTCCAGGTGGAACAGCTTGCCCTGCCAGAGCGCCTGGGCGATGCCGTGCGCGTAGTTGAGCCCGGCCATCTGCTCGTGCCCGACCTCCGGGTTGAGGCCGACCAGCTCCGGGTGCTCCAACTGGGAGATGAAGCCGAGCGCGTGGCCGATGGTGGGCAGCAGGATGTCGCCGCGCGGCTCGTTGGGCTTGGGCTCCAGGGCGAACCGCAGGTTGTAGCCCTTGTCGATCGAGTACTGGGTGAGCAGGTTGACGGCCTCGCGGTAGCGGTCCAGGGCGGCCTGGACGTCCTTGGCGAGGTCGTACTCGGAGCCCTCCCGGCCACCCCACATGACGAAGGTGCTCGCGCCCAGCTCGGCGGCCAGGTCGAGCTGGCGCAGCACCTTGCGCAGCGCGTAGCGGCGAACGTCGCGGTCGTTGCTGGTGAAGCCGCCGTCCTTGAAGATCGGGTGGGTGAAGAGGTTGGTGGTCACCATCGGCACCACGAGGCCGGTCTCGTCGAGCGCCTTGCGGAACCGCGCGATGTGCTGATCGCGGGTCGCGGCGTCGGCCCCGAACGGGATCAGGTCGTCGTCGTGGAAGGTGATGCCGTACGCGCCCAGCTCGGCGAGCCGGTGCACTGCCTCGACCGCGTCGAGCTCGGGACGGGTCGCGTCGCCGAACGGGTCGCGGGCCTGCCAGCCCACGGTCCAGAGCCCGAAGGAGAACTTGTCGGCGGGGGTGGGACGGGGTGCCATGAGGGACCTCCGGGGTGGTGATGTCAGGTATTTGTTCAGCGATTGAATTATTTGCCCGCCCTATGGCACTGTCAAGGGGTGAGCCCCACCCACGCCCCGGCCGGCGCAGCCCGTCAGGGCAGCCTCCGCGAGCTCAACCTCGCCCTGGTTCTCGGCCGGATCGCCGCCGCCGACCGCCCCCCGTCCCGGGCCGACCTGGCCACCGCCACCGGCCTGACCCGAGCCACCGTCTCGGCGGTGGTCGAGGACCTGCTCGCGGGCCAACTGGTCAGCGAGGCCGACCCGGCGCCCCGGGCGGGCGCCGGACGGCCGGCCCGGGGGCTGGTCCTGGCCGACCAGGGCCCGGCCGGGCTCGGCCTGGAGGTCAACGTCGACTACCTGACGGTATGCGTCGTCGACCTCGCCGGCCAGGTCCGGCACCGCACCGTGCACCGGGCCGACCTGCGCCCGGTCGCCCCCGCCGACGCGCTGGCCCGCCTCGTCCACCTGGCCGGGGAGGCCCGCACCGACGCGGCCCGCCAGGGCCTCACCCTGGCCGGAGCCGCGCTCGCCGTACCCGGCCTGGTGGACGACGCCGGCCTGGTCCGGCTCGCGCCGAACCTCGGCTGGCGCGACGTCGCGGTTCCCGAACTGCTCAGCGGGCACCCGCCCCTGACCGATCAGGTGCCGGGCGTACCGGCCCTGGTGGTGGACAACGAGGCCAACCTCGCGGCGCTCGGCGAGCTGCACTCCCGCCCGCCCGGCCCGGCGAGCTTCCTGCACATCTCCGGCGAGGTCGGCATCGGCGCGGGGATCGTCCTGGACGGCGCGCTGTTCCGCGGCGTACGCGGCTGGAGCGGCGAGATCGGCCACCTCCCGGTCCACCCCGAGGGCCGTCCGTGCCGCTGCGGAGGGCAGGGTTGCCTGGAGCAGTACGCCGGCCAGGAGGCGATCGTGGCCGGCGCCGGGCTGGTACGCGCGGAGCTTCCCGCGGACACCGCGACGGCGCGGCTGGCCGAGTTGGCCGAGGCCGGTGACCCGGCCGCGCTGCGGGCGCTGCACGACGCCGGTACGGCACTCGGGGTGGCGGTGGCCGGCGTGGTCAACCTGCTGGACCTGGACACCGTCGTGCTCGGCGGTGGGTACGCCCCGTTGGCGCCCTGGCTGTGCCCGCCGGTGCTCGCCGAGATCGCGGCCCGGGTGCTCACCGCCGCCTGGTCACCCGTAACGGTCCGGCCCTCGACCCTCGGTCCGGAGGCCGCCGCCGTGGGCGCGGCCGGCTCGGTGGTACGGCGGATCGTCGCCCGCCCCGCAGGCTGGCTGAACCGCTCCGCCTGACGCGCTCTGGGCGTGCGTCGGTACGGCTCGGTACGCTTGCCGTCGAGCAACGATCGGCAGGCGAGGAGCCGGGAGCAGCATGCGTACAGGTCGTCGGACACCCGGCGGCGTCGGGCCGTGACCACGACCCGACGGGGCGGCATCGCCGGTCCGGTCGACGGCGACGGGCAGGCGTCGCGCCGACCGACCCGCCAGTCCGGCGGCGGTGCGCTGCCGGCCGACTCGCCGCTGGCCCGCGAACTGCTCGACGGGCTCGCCGAGGCCGTGCTGACGACCGACGAGACCGGCCGGGTCACCCTCGTCAACGCCCGGGCCGCCCACCTGCTCCCGGAGATCGTCACGGGTGTCGAGCTGTCCGAGTGTCAGGTGGCGGCACTGGCCCGGGCCGTCCGGGACGGCGCCGAGAGCTTCGACGCCGAGCACCACGGCCGGCACCTGCGGGGTGGTCGACGGCAGCTCGCCGGCAGCCGGTACGCCTGGTACGTCCGGGACGTCACCGAGGAACACGCCCGCACCGACGCCCTGCTGGCCGAACGCTCCCGTACGGCGTTCCTCGCCCAGGCCGGCAGCCGGCTCGGCCTGTCCCTGCACCGGGACCAGACGCTCCGCACCACCGCCACCCTCGCCGTGCCGTACCTGGCCGACGCGGCCGTGGCGGTGCTCCGGCCGCCCGCGCCGGCCGAGCCGCACCCGCGCTGGACGCGGTACGCCGACGGTGACCCCGCCCCGGTCACCGGGGTCGCCGGCCCGGAGCTGGCCGACGCCGTCCCCGGCCTCAGCGAGGCGCTCGACGGCGTACCCACCGAGCCGAGCCCTCGGCGGGACGTCGAGGCCGCGGCCCTGAGCGCGGTGCTTCCGGCCGGGTTCGGCCGGCCGGGCGCGGTGCTGGTCAGCCCGATGCCCGGTTCCGGGGGGTCGGCCGGCGCGCTGGTGCTGGTCCGCCGTGCCGGGCGGGCCGGCTTCGATCCACGCGACGTCGAGCTGGCCCGCGAGTTCGCCGCGCGGGCCGGCGCGGCGCTGGCCGCCGCCGAGCTGTACGGCGAGCAGGCCCACCTGGCCCGGGTGTTGCAGACCAGCCTGCTCCCGCCGGAGCTGCCGGCGGTGCCCGGTGTGCGCATGGCCGGCGGCTACCGGGCCGCCGGGGACACGCTGCGCATCGGCGGCGACTTCTACGAGGTCTTCCCGCACGCGCGGGGCGCGCTGTTCGCGTTGGGCGACGTGTCCGGCAAGGGCGTCGGGGCGGCAGTGCTCACCGGCCGGGTCCGCCAGTCGCTGCAGACCCTGCGACTTGTCGAGCAGCGACCGCTGGAGCTGATCCACCTGCTCAACCGCACCCTGTTCGACGCGCCCGACGCCGCACGGCGCAGCCAGCTCACCACCCTGCTGCTCGGGTCACTGGAGCGCGGGCCGGCGGGGGTGGACATCCGGATCGCCGGCGGCGGCCACCCCGCGCCGCTGCTGGTCACCGCCGCCGGTTCGGTGGTCCCGGTTCCGGTGGGTGGAATGCCGGTCGGCGCGCTGGCCGACGCCCGGTTCGCCGAGGCCCGGGTGCACCTCGACCCGGGCGACCTGCTCCTCGCGTACACCGACGGGGTGACCGAGGCGAACGGCGGGCCGATCCACGCCGAGAAGTTCGGTGCGCAGCGGCTGCGCGCCGCGCTCGCCGCCGCTGCCGGGCTGCCTCCGGCCGCGCTTGTCGACAGGCTGCTCCAGGTGGTGGACGAATGGCTGGGCGGGCAGGCGCACGACGACATCGCCATGCTGGCGGTGTGCGCGTCGACGCCGGACTGAGTCAGGCGGTCCGGGCCACCGGCGGCTCACCGGTGGGCCATTCGCGGGCCGGGCCCACCGCCCGCTCGGGGCCGCTCTGCCACACCGCTCGGGTCGACGGCTCCGGGTGCTCCGACGAGTCCCTCGCCGGCCTGGTGGGCCGGTCCGGGTCCCGCGGGTCCGCGTCGTCCGGCCAGTCGTCCCGCCCCGGCGGCCGGTCCCC
This sequence comes from Micromonospora sp. NPDC049114, assembly GCF_040648635.1. NCBI lineage: Bacteria > Bacillati > Actinomycetota > Actinomycetes > Micromonosporales > Micromonosporaceae > Micromonospora > Micromonospora sp. NPDC049114. Next base: position 131,602 of record NZ_JBEZEA010000012.1, read on the forward strand.
GTCATCCGGCGCCGAGCCGCTTCGGGCCTGCTGCCGACGGGCGGCGTCGTCGAACTCCCGCATCCCGCTCACCAGGGCGGCCCGGCCTGCCGGCGTCATCGCCGCCAGCACGGCGGAAATCCGCTTCTGGCGGTCCGCACGCAGCTCCGTGAGGAGTCGACGGGCCTCCGGGGTGAGATGCAGGGAGATCTCCCGCCGGTCGAAGCGGCCCGGCTCGCGCTCCAGCATGCCGGCCGCCACCAGGCGGTCGCAGAGCCGGCTCGCGGAACTGAGCAACATGTCCAGGCGGGTGGCGAGCCGGCGTAGGTTGATCCCGTCGTGTTGCTCGACCACCATCACAGCCCGTAGTTGGGCTCCGGAAACCCGGCTGGCGGTCGCCTCCCGGGCGGAATCCCATACGCCCAACAGGGCACCCGCCGCCGCGTCCAATGCGGCAGCCATACTCGTCGCAGGGTCCGGTGGACCGTGTTCTTCGGCCATGGTGGCCCGAGAGTACTCCGAAGCCACTGGTCGTCGAGCTTTGATCAAGGAGGCCTGATGAGCGAACCGGTCAATCGGGCACGACGTACCCTGAACGAGACACCCGCCGACCGTCTCGTGGGCGGCATCGGGGGGATCCTCGACGAGGCGTACGGGATCACCGAAGCGGAGTTGTACCAGGTCGACTACCGCCTCTCGGAGCTGCTGCCACTCACCGAGGGTGACTCCCTGCGGGGGGCCGGACACCCCGCCTGGCGTGCCTTCGACCACCAGTCGCCCCTGCTGGTCGACGGCACCGCCTGGGTGCCGGTCAGCATGCGCGGCGAGCGGCGGGGCGTCCTGCGCCTGGCGCCGGTGGCCGACGACCCGGCAGTGCTCGGTGAGCTGGCCGACATCGCCACCGCGCTCGCGCACGAGCTGGCGGCCGTCTCCCCCGGCACCGACGTCTACAGCGTCGCGCGGCGCAGCCAGCGGCTCACGCTGGCCGCCGAGATGCAGTGGGACCTGCTCCCCGGCCGCAGCCGGATCCGCCCCTCGTTCAGCCTGGCCGGGCAGCTGGAGCCGGCGTACGCCGTGCGGGGGGACAGCTTCGACTGGTCCGACGACGGGCAGAAGCTCTGGCTCTCCACGGTCAACGGAACCGGTGAGGGCGTCGCGGCTTCCCTGCTCACGTCGCTGGCCACCCACGCGCTGCGCAACGCCCGCCGGGCCGGCCTCGGTCTGGGTGATCAGGCAGCCCTCGCCGACCAGGCCATCTACGACGAGTACCGGGGCAAGCGGCACCTCTCCGTGCTGTTGATGGAGCTGGACCTGCGCTCCGGGACGATGACAGTGGTGGACGCCGGCTCGCCACGGCTCGTCCTGCTGCGGCACGGGGAGGTCACCGAGCAACCGCTGGAGGCGCAGTTCCCGCTCGGCATGTTCGAGGCGACCGACTACCACGAGCAGACGTTCACGCTGGAACGCGGCGACCGGCTCTTCGTGGTCAGCGACGGCGTGGTGGAGGCCACCGGGCAGAGCGTGCGCTACGGCGAGACGGCACTGGACCGGTTCCTGCGCCGGACGGGCCCGATGGAGCCGCTGGACGCCGTACGGTCGCTGATCGGCGACCTGCGCGCGTTCGTGGCCGGCGACCTCGTCGACGACGCCGTGGTGGTCTGCCTGGACTGGACCGGCCCGCAGGAGTGAACGGCGGCGGTCAGTACGCGCCGCGGCTGTTCAGCACCGCACCGGCGGTCTTCCAGAGGATGGTGAGGTCGGCGGCGAGCGACCAGTTCTCCACGTAGTAGAGATCGAGTCGGATGCCGTCCTCCCAGCTCAGGTCGGACCGGCCGCTGACCTGCCACAGCCCGGTCATGCCGGGCTTGACCAGCAGCCGCCGGGCCACGTCACCGTCGTAGCGGGCGACCTCCGAGGGCAGCGGCGGACGCGGCCCGACCAGGCTCATCTGGCCCAGCAGCACGTTGACCAGCTGCGGCAGCTCGTCGAGCGACCACTTGCGCAGCAGCCGGCCGACCCGGGTCACCCGAGGGTCGTCGCGCATCTTGAACATCAGGCCGTCGGTCTCGTTGCGGGTCGCCAGCTCGGCGAGCAGCGCGTCGGCGTTGACCACCATCGTCCGGAACTTGAACACGCCGAACTCCTGCCCGCCCCGGCCCACCCGGACCTGGCGGAAGAGCACCGGCCCCCGACTGTCCAGTTTGATGGCCACCGCGATGACCGCGATCAGCGGCAGCAGCAACGCCAACGCCAGCGACGACGCGGACCTGTCGACGAACCCCTTGACCAGCTTGCGGGCACCGCGGAACTCGGGCGCCTCGACGTGGATCAGCGGGAGCCCGGCGACCGGACGGGTGTGGATGCGCGGGCCGGCCACGTCGGTAAGCGCGGGTGCCACGACGAGGTCGACGCCGGTCCCCTCCAACTGCCAACCGAGCCGACGCAGTCGGGCCGCCGTCAGCTCACCGGAGGCGGTCACCGCGACCGTGTCCGCCCCGATCGCGGTGGCGGCCTCCGGGATGCCCCGGAACGAACCCACCACCGGCACGTCACCGAGTCGCTGGGCCACCGGAGCGAGCAGCGCGTCGGGGATGCACGCGCCGACCACCTGATAGCCGGCGTACGGCTCCCGGCGCAGGGTGTGCACCAACTCCAGGACGTGTGCGGTGTCGCCCACCACGAGCACCTTGCGCGACCAGCCGGCGCCCTTCGAGCGGGCCCGGTGCAGGCGTTTGCGCGCGACGAACCGGGTCACCTCCAGCCCGAGGGTGCCGACCGCGAACGAGATGCCGAGGAAACCCCGGGAGACGCCGACGTCGGCGATGTAGCCGGCGATGGCGATCGCGCCGGCCAGCCGCAGGCTCGCCGAGCTGACCCGCCGGTACTCGTCCGCCCCGTAGCCGACGACCCGGTCGTCGTAGCAGCCGAGCGCCTTGAGGGAGATCAGCCAGGCCAGGACCAACCCCGGCGCCACCAGCACGTACGGGATCTTGGAGCCGACCGGCTCCTCGTCCCCGAACCGGCCGACGTACCCGACGAGCAGCGCGATGATGAGGATGGTGGTGTCCAGCACGACCAGGACCCGGACGTAGGACCGTTCGTCGGCGCGGGCCACCAGCCCGTTCGGCGGGCCTTCCGGAGTCGCCGAGGTGCTGGCAGGGGTCAACAGGGTCGCCGCGGTCACCGGCCCTCCCACTCTGCTCAGGACGGCCCCGGCCGACGAGTCGGACCGGAGGCGGACGGACGATGCCGGGACACGTCGACATCCTGCCCTGATAACTATGACTGCCGATTGCTTCCGACGTATTGCCGTCACTTTTCTTCAACCCTGCGGCCATAAAAGGAACCCGCCGCACCGCTGACGCGGTACGGCGGGTTTCTCCTGCTGTGCGGCCGGTCAGCGCGGCGCCGGGGGGCGGCGCGCGATGGCGGTGAGGAAGATGCTGCCGATCTCGTTCGGGTCCTTGGTGACGAACACGTCGCCGCCGGTCACCTTGGTGATCGACTCCAACTCGGTCTTGCTGACGCCCTCGCCGATACCGATCATGATGACCTGCACGGGCCGCTCCGGGTCGGCGATCTGCTTGAGCTTGGCGAGCAGTTGCGCCTGGTTGAGACCGTTGTCGTCCTCGTTCTTGCCGTCGGTGAACAGCACGATCGAGTTGACCCGGCCAGGCTGCCAGTCCTCCTGCACCGCCTGGTACGCGGCCAGCATGGTGTCGTAGAGGCCGGTGTCACCGCTGGACGGCTTGATCGTGGCCAGCGCCCCCTCCAACTGCGTCCGCTGGCCGGAGAGCGGCCCGATCGGGACCAGTTCCCGGTAGTCCCGGTTGCCGACCAACTTCGTGGAGAAGGTCCACAGGCCGATGGACCAGGAGTCGTCGAAGAGGCCCAGGCCGCGGCGGGCCGCGTCCACGGTGACCTCCTCGCGGCTGCGGTTGTTGGCGCTGGGCACCTGGTCCTTCATCGAGCCGGAGACGTCGATGACGGCGAGCATCCGGCCGGACTGGGTGGCGATCGACCAGCTGGAGACGACACGCTGTATCGCGGCCGGGTCCAGGCCGCCCGCCGCGGTGCCGCCGGCCGCCGGGGCGGTCGACGCGCCGCCGGCCGGGCTCGGGGCGCCCTGCGGCGCGTTGAAGCCGGCACCCCAGTTGCCGTCCGGACCGCGCAGCGACTGCGCCGCCAGCCGGTCCCGGAACTTCGGGGCGGTGAGCAGCTCGAACAGCACCTTCGCCGCGGCCGCCTTGGTCGGCTCGATGCCGGGCAGCACCGCGTACGGGTAGTCCAGCGGCATCGGGGCCGGCTCCATGTAGAGCGCGGCGAGCGGCACCGGGGGCTTCTTGCTGTTGTAGGCGATCACGTCTTCTTCGGAGAGCGCCGCCGCTCCGAGCGCGCTCGCGATGGACGTCGGGTCCGTGGCGGTCGGGAAGCGGGCCAGCAGGTCGTTGCGGAGCGAGGAGCGACCCGTGGCCAGCGCCCGCAGCGCGCCGACGGTTTTGCGCTGCGCGTCCCCGCCGGAGCCGCTGGCGGCCGTGGTCAGCGAGAGCAGGCCGGACAGGCCGGCCGCGTCCCGGGTCGGCTCGACGATGCCGGTACGCAGCGGCTTGCTGCTGTTGACCTGCTTGAGCAGATCGGTCCAGGTGAACTTGGCGTTGGGCCACCCCAGCCGCGTGGCCACCGGCTCGGGCATCGCCACGACCACGGGGCTGCGCGCGATGGAGGCGCCGTTGGTCGGCGCGAACGCGGTGGCGTCCTTCTTCAGACGCAGCAGCCAGGTCGACGAGTCCGGCACCCAGACGTCCGGGGTGACGGCCGTTCCGCTGGCCTGACCGACGCCGGCCAGCACGGCACCGTGCTTCGCGGCCACCACGGCGGCCACGTCGACCGGGTCGGACGCCGAGACGTCCACCCGGATGCAGGTGGGGCCGACCGCGGCGCCGTCCTTGACCCACTGGGACGCGGCGGCGTCCACCGCGGGCGCCAGCTCGGAGGCGACCGCGACGGCGAGTCGAATCTCTCCTGAACAGCTGGGCTGGATCAGCTCCTTATAGCCGAACCAGACGCCGGTGGTGACGACGAGAACCGTCGCCGTCGCGGCGGCGGCTGCTAGATGGAGTTTCGAACGCATGCGATGGCGGCCTGCTGACACGCTGACCATCTTGCGTATTAGGTGCCGTCTCTGCCACATCCGTTCGGACTAAAGTTACGCAGGAGAAACAGTTGATCACTTTTTAGCAACAGAGTGTGACGAGATGGCCCCACGCCGTTGCCAAACCGGTTTCTCTCTCACGTCCGGTCCCGCCGCCCGACCGACTCACGGCAGCACGCAGGTCGGGCTCGCCACCGCGACGGGCTCGCCGACCGGTGCCGGGATGCCGGTGCTCGCGTCCCGCCGGAAGGCCCGCACCATGTCCGCCCGCTCGTCGGCGACGTACAGGTGCTCGCCGATGAGGGCGAAGTGCCGCGGCCACTCACCGCCGGTGTCCACTTCGGCCACCAGCTCGGGCAGCTCACCGGCCAGGTCGAAGACGGCGATGGTGCCGACCCCGCGGTTGGCGACGTAGAGGAAACGGCCGTCCGGGTCGACCGCGACCTCCGACGGCTGGACGTGGCCCGCCCGCTCACTCGCCTCGACCCGGCCACGCTGGTGCAGCGCCCCGTCGTCGGTCAACTCGTACGCGGTGACCGAGGCGTCCAGCTCGCCGACCAGATAGCAGCGCCGGCCGTCGGGATGGCGGGCCAGGTGCCGGGGCCCGGTGCCGGGCGCCGTCCGCATCCGCGGACCGCGCGGGACCAGCCGCCCGCTCGCCCCGTCCAGGTCGTACCGGTAGACCGAGTCGGTGCCGAGATCCACCGCCAGCAGCGGCCCTCGACCCCGGCCCGGGGAGACCATGTGGGCGTGCGCCCGGTCCTGGCGTTCCGGGTCGGGGCCGTGCCCCTCGTGCACCACCAGATCGGTGCGCTCGCCGGGAACGCCCTGCGCGTCGAGCGGGAAGACCGCGACGCTGCCGCCGCCGTAGTTGGCCGCCGCCAAATGGTCACCGTCGGGCAGCACCGCCAGGTGACAGGGCTCGGCGCCGCCGGTCGAGAAGCTGCCGAGCGCGTCCAGCGCGCCGTCCGGACCGACCTGCCAGGCGCTGATCGCCCCGTCGGTCAGCTCGTTGACCGCGTAGAGCACCGGACGGGTGGGGTGCCGCACGAGGAACGACGGCGACGGCGTGACCGCCACCGTGCCGAGGGAGGTCAGCACCCCGGTTGCCGGGTCCCGGTGAGCGGCGACGATGCCGCTGCCCCGCCCTCCGCTCTGCGCGGTGTAACCCCCGATGTGGACGATCCCGCCCTGACCAGTCACGCTGCACCCCTTTGCCGGCATCCTGGAGTAGATCCAACCAGAGCTGCCCACGGAGCCGACCCGCTAACCGGCTTTCCGGGGACCGGATCGGCCCGCCGATCCCGCGTCGGCGGGCCGGTGCCAGGTCGCCCGCCCGCACGGCGGGGTCGGGTCAGGCGGCCGGCACCGGCTCACCGCGCTGCCGGGCGACGTGCTCGACCAGGGAGATCAACACCAGCTTGCCGGACTGCCGGTCCCGGGCGTCGCAGAGCACCATCGGCACGTCCGGATCCAGGTCGAGCGCCCGGCGTACGGTCTCCAGCTCGAACCGACGGGTGTCCTCGAAGCAGTTCACGCCCACCACGAACGGGATGCCCCGCTGCTCGAAGTAGTCGATCGAGGGGAAGCAGTCGGCCAGCCGCCGCGTGTCGGCGAGCACCACCGCGCCGAGGGCGCCGAAGGCCAGCTCGTCCCAGAGGAACCAGAACCGGTCCTGGCCGGGGGTGCCGAACAGGTACACCTGAAGGTCGTCGTTGATGGTGATCCGGCCGAAGTCCATCGCCACCGTGGTGGTCGACTTGCCCTCCACCCCGGAGATGTCGTCGGTGCCGACGCCGGCGTCGGTCAGCACCTCCTCGGTCTGCAACGGTCGAACCTCGCTCAACGCGCTCACCAGCGTCGTCTTGCCGGCACCGAAGCCCCCGGCGATGAGGATCTTCAGTGCCAGCGGGACGGTGACCGAGGTGCCCGCCTGGTCATAGCGCACGGAGTCCACTGACCACCGCCTTGAGGATGTCGTCGTCGGGAAGGTCGCTGCCGGCCGGCGGCTCGTGCACCGCGACCAGCCCCTGAGCGAGGAGGTCACCGAGCAGCACCCGGATCACCCCGACCGCGAGGTCCAGCTCGGCCGCCAGCTCGGCCACCGACACCGGACGTCCGGCCAACGTGACCAGCCGCCGGTGCTCCGGCGGCAGCTGCGGGTGGGCCGCCAGGTCGAGGTCCGAGGCGGCCAGCACGAACGCGACCAGGTCGAACCCGTCGACGGCCGAGCGCACCCGGCCGCCGGTGAGCGTGTACGGGCGGACCACCGGGCCCGCGTCGCCGTCCAGCCACTCGTGCTGGGGGCCGGGCGGCTCAGCCCGCATCACCGGCATCCGTCGATCCTCGGGCGGCGGCGGTGAGGTTCTCCCCCACGCGGATGACGAGCATCGCCATCTCGTACGCGACCAGGCCGATGTCCGCGTCGGCGTCGCTCACCACGGCCAGGCAGGCACCCTGCCCGGCGGCGGTGACGAAGAGGTACGCCGACTCCATCTCGACCACCGTCTGCCGGACCGGACCGCCGTCCACGTGCCGGCTCGCGCCCCGGGCCAGGCTGGAGAACCCGGCGGCGAGCGCGCAGAGGTGCTCGGCGTCGGAGCGCTCCAGCTCGGCCGAGGCGCCGAGCAGCAGCCCGTCGGCGGAGAGCACCACCGCCTCGCGGGCGGCCGGCACCCGTTGCACCAACTCGTCGAGCAACCAGTCGAGGCTGGCGCTCTGCTTCGTCGTCTGCCGCACTAGGCGTCCCTCTCAGTCGCGGTCGGAGGTTCGGAGGCCGTCGGAGGCGCCGGTGTCGGGCCTGCCGCAGCCGGGGTCGCATCCGCGCGGTTCGCCGGAGCGGTGGTGCCGGGCGCACCGCCCCGAGCGGTCGAGCCCGGGGCGACGACTGTGGCCCGGCCGCGTGCGGTACCGGCCTGGAGGGCCGCCATGACCCGGCGTACCTCCTCCGGCGAACGTGGCGACGGCGCGTCGGCGACGGTGGACCGGGGCTGGGCGGTGGGGGTACGCCGGCGCACCCGGCGGGGCAGCCCCTCCAGGTCGTCAGCCGTCCCGTCGGAGGACGACCCGCCGTCGGCGCCAGGGACGTCGGCGCTGGCGCCCGATCCGTCGGCGGACGGGCGGTCGGGCGTCGGGCCGGTGGGAAGGGCCAGGGTGGGCAGGTCGTCGGTGGCGGTCGCGGCCACGGCCGTGCTGCCACGGCCGGCGCGGGGCCGGGGCACCGCGCCTCGGCGCACCGGTCGGGCCAGCCGCCGGTCGCCCGCCGTGGCGGGCAGCGTGGCGGGGTCGGGGCCGGCCGGCGGCTCGGTGGTGATCAGGTCGGCGGGGACCAGCACCACGGCGGTGACGCCGCTCGCCGCGGAGGACCGCAGCTGTACGCGGACAGCGTGCCGGGCCGCCAGCCGGGCCACCACGAACAGGCCGAGTCGGGCACTCTGCGCCGGGTCGAACTCGGGCGAGCTGGCCAGCCGGGTGTTGGCGCTCTCCAGCGCGGCAGCGGACATTCCCAGCCCCTGGTCGGTGACCTCCAGGACGTACCCGTTGGCGACCTGCTCCCCGCTGATGGTCACCCGGGTGTCCGGCGGTGAGAAGGCGGTGGCGTTCTCGACCAGCTCGGCGAGCAGGTGGATGATGTCGCCGACCGCCCGACCCAGCACGCCGACCGGCTGCACGGTGGTGATGTCCACCCGGTCGTACGCCTCGACCTCGCTGATCGCGCCGCGGACCAGGTCGACCATCGCGACCGGGTTGCGCCACCCTCGGCCCGGCGCGGAGCCGGCGAGAATGACCAGGTCCTCGGCGTGCCGGCGGAGTCGGGTGGCCAGGTGGTCCACCTGGAACAGTTCGGCGAGCTCGTCCGGGTCCTCGGCGCGACGTTCCATCCGGTCCAGCAGGTGCAGCTGCCGGTGCACCAGGCCCTGGCTGCGTCGGGCGATGTTGAGGAACACCTCGTTGAGCCCCCGGCGCAGGGTGACCTCGTCCACGGCGGCCTGGACGGCGGTGCGCTGCACCTCGGTGAAGGCCCGCCCGACCTCGCCGATCTCGTCGTTGCCGTACTCCAGGGGTGGCGCCTCCCGGGCGACGTCGACCTGCTCGCCGCGGCGCAGTCGGGTCACCACGTCCGGCAGTCGGTGCTCGGCCAGCTCCAGGGCGGCGGTACGGACCCCGCTGAGTCGCCGGACCAGCGTGCGGCCGACCCGCAGCGACACCAGCACCGAGACCACCACGGCGGCGAGTCCGAGCACACCGGCGGCTGCCAGCCGGACCAGGATCCAGACGGCCATCGGCACCGAACGGTCGGTGAGCGCGTCGGCCTCGGACAGTTCGAAGTCACGCAACTGCTGCTGTACGGCGTCGTGGCTGGTCTGCCACGACGCCGCGTCCACAGGTGGCCGCCCGGACCGGTTGGCCCCGATCAACGCGTCCTGCATCGCGCGCAGGCTGGTGAACTCCGGGCTCTCGGTCAGTCGCTGGTACGCGGTGCGCCCGGCCTCGGGCAGGTCGGCCACTGCGCTCTCGGTGAGCCACCGCTGGTTGCCGATGGCCTGCACGAGCAGGGCGTGCTCCCCCTCGGCGAACGTGCCGGCGGTCAGCACGCCGGCCAGCATGGCGTCGGTCTGGCCGAGCAGCTCCCGGGAACGGCCCAGCGAGGTGAGGGCCAGCGCCTGTCGGTTGATTGCCGGATCGCTCAGATTCGCCATCGCGGAGAACGCCTGGAAGGCTGCCGTGACCATGCCGCTGTAGAGGCCGAGAGCCCCGGCGCGGTCCATCATGCCGTCGTCGATGAAGTCGCGTCCGGTCGGCAACGCCGCCAGCGCGGTGACCAGCCGGTCGACCCGGTCCTCCAACAGCTCGTCGGCGGCGTCGCGCAACGCCTCCCCGTCGACCCGGCGGCGCAGCTCGGCGATCGCCCGATCCGTACGCTGGCGCTGCTCGGCCAGGGCGGGCAGCTCGGTGGTGCCGGCGAGCTGCACCACCGACAGTCGACGCTCGCGTTGCAGCTCGGTGACGACCGCCTCGCCGGGACGGCCCAGGTCGTACAGGAGGGTGCGCGCGGAGAGCAGGTTGAGGGCGGGGCCGAACGTCAACGTCGTCGCGAAGATCCACAGCGCGAGGAGCGCGGTCACCGGAGCGACGACCAACGCGGTCAGCTTCGAGCGGATCGGCCAGTCGCGGGTTCTCATCAGACCTCGCCCGTCAAGGGGTGGCAGGAGGGGCGCCGGCACCGCCGGGCAACGCGCTCGCCGGTCGCGCACCCGGTCGTCAGGCCGGGCACCGGCGCGGGCGCCTTGGGCAGGATACGTAATCGCGCCCGGTTGCACTACCGCCCGTCGCACCGACATCGACGCTGCGGAACGCGCCTGCCTCCCGGTACGACGAGCGCCCCACCGGTGACCGGTGGGGCGCTCGTGCCGGCGCGGTACGGATCAGACGTTGTCGGCGAGGCCGAGCCCTTCGGCGACGCGGCGGCCGTAGCTGGCGTCGCACTGGCTGAAGTGCCAGACCATCTTCTCCTGGATGTGCTTGTCACACTGGGCCAGCAGCGTGGTCAGGTTGTGCACCAGGTCGTCGCGCTCGGCGTCGGTCATCTCGCGGAAGCGGCGGCCGGCCTGCGCGTAGTTGTTCTGCCGCTCGATCGGGGCCTTCATGACGTGCCCGGAGACGAAGGGCCGGTACTCCCGGTAGGACTCGTCGGCCTCCTGGAGACCGGCCACCGAGGACGGCTCGAAGTTGATGTGCGGGTTGCCGCCGCGGTCGTCCACCCCGTACGACATCTGACCGCCGCCCTGGTTGGTGTTGACCTGGACGTCCTCGCGCGGCCGGTTCACCGGGAGTTGCAGGTAGTTCGGGCCGACCCGGTAGCGCTGGGTGTCCGAGTAGGAGAACGTCCGCCCGACGAGCATCTTGTCGTCGGAGAAGTCGATCCCGTCGACGAGCACGCCGGTGCCGAAGGCGATCTGCTCGTTCTCGTTGTGGTGGTCGGTGATGTTGCGGTTGAGCGTCATCATGCCGACCGGCAGGTAGGGGAACTGCTCCTCCGGCCAGATCTTGGTGTCGTCGAGCGGGTCGAAGTCCAGCTCGGGGTGCTCGTCGTCGCTCATGATCTGCACGTTGAGCTCCCACTGCGGGTACTCACCGCGCTCGATCGCCTCGTACAGGTCCTTCGAGGCGTGGCCCAGCTCGGTGGCCTGGATGGCGTCCGCCTCGGCCTGGGTCAGGTTGTGCTCGCCCTGCTGGGTCAGCCAGTGGAACTTGACCAGCACGCCCTCGCCCTGCGCGTTCACGAGGCGGTAGGTGTTCACGCCGGACCCGCGCATGGTGCGGTAGTTGCGCGGAATGCCGTACGGGGAGAAGAGCCAGGTCAGCATGTGCATCGACTCGGGCGTGTTGGACATGAAGTCGAAGATGCGGTTCGGCTCCTGTCGGAAGGTCACCGGATCGGGCTTCAGCGAGTGGATCACGTCGGGGAACTTGATCGCGTCGCGGATGAAGAAGACCTGCAGGTTGTTGCCGACCAGGTCCCAGTTGCCGTCCTGGGTGCGGAACTTCACCGCGAAGCCGCGCGGGTCGCGGGCGGCCTCGGAGGAGTCCCGGCCGCCGATGACCGTGGAGAAGCGGATGGTGACCGGGGTCTTCGCGCCCCTGGTCTGGAACAGCTTGGCCCGGGTGTACGTGGCGGCCGGCTTGTCGCCGATCGTCCCGTACGCCTCGAACTCGCCGTGCGCGACGAAGCCGCGCGCGTGCACCACCCGCTCCGGGATGCGCTCCCGGTCGAAGTGGCTGATCTTCTCCAGGAAGTGGTAGTTCTCCAGCGTGGCAGGCCCGCGTGAGCCGACCGTCCGCTGCTGCTGGTTGTTGTGCACGGGGTGACCCTGGCGGGTGGTGAGGGTCGGCCTGTCGGCCTGCGGGTCGCTCATCGGTCTCCTCCGGATGCGTGGTGCGGCGTGCCTGACCGGTCCCGGGTCGGTCGGGCGGGTCGCTCGCGGGCGTACGGCGGGCACCACCCACCCAAGCGCGTTATCTGGAATGAGTCAAGTTTTTGCGCCGAAATGTGGCGACCCCGGCCGAGACCAGCGAGGAAAGTGCCTCGGATCGGGATTGGCGATCAGTACGCGGAGGGAATACCAGAGGACGAAGGAGGAGCCCATGTCGCCCACGCAGATAATCGTCATCGTGCTCGTCGTGCTGGTGATCGTCGCGGCGATCGCCGTGGCCGTCCGGACGGTCGGCCGTCGCCGCGCGCTGCGCAGCCGGTTCGGGCCGGAGTACGACCGGGTGGTGCAGGAGCAGGACAGCCGGTCCGCCGCGGAGCGCGAGCTGCGCGACCGGGAACGCCGGCACTCCGAGCTCACGCTCACCCCGCTCAGCCCGGAGTCGCGGGCCCGTTACGCCGCCGCCTGGGAAGAGCTCCAGATCCGCTTCATCGACTCGCCGGGCGAGACCGTGGGTGACGCCGACGAACTGGTCACCCGGCTCATCGAGGAGCAGGGCTATCCGACCGGGGACTTCTCCGACCAGATCGCCCACCTCTCCGTCGAGCACGCCCGCACGCTGACCAACTACCGGGACGCGCACGAGATCCACCTCCGCAACTCGCGGGGCGAGGCGAGCACCGAGGAGCTGCGCCAGGCGGTCGTGCACTACCGGGCCCTCTTCGCCGACCTGCTCGGCGAGGAGCCGGTCGGTCAGCGCACGCCCGAACAGGGTTCCCACCCGGACACTCCGCACGACGCCACGAGCCGCTGAGGAGGCCACCGATGCGCCACGAAGAGCAGCAGGTGAGCAACGACCATCCGGAGGCCGTCCGGTCCGCACCGGTGCCGGTGCCGCCGACCGACGACCGGGCCGCCCGCTCGGACGTACCCGAGGACGCCCTGGACGACCGGGGCACCTTCGACGATCCGACCACCGACCACGACCGGGCCACCGACCACGACCCGACCATCGACCCCGACCCGGCGGACGAGCACGAGCGGGCCAACGGCACCGACCCGGGAGCCTTCCGGGACCGGACCGACGACGACCGGACCGACGACGACCTGACCACCGACCGGACCGACGAGTGGGCCGACGACCAGCGGGCCGAGGACACCGACCGCCGGAGCCGGCCCGACGACGAGGGTGGCTTCCACGAGCCGGGGCCGCTGCCGACCGCCTTCGGCGCCACCACGGTGGCCGACGCGGTGGCGGCGTCCGCACTGGCGAGCCCGTACCCGCAGGACCAGCCGGACCCGCGGGCCGAGCGAACCGCCCAACCGGGCGACGGCGCCGAGGACGGCGAGCGGGAGGGTCTGCGCGCCGACCCCACCGCCGAGCTGCACCGCCGCGACGGCGTCCCGGAGACCGACCTGGACGCCGCAGCGACGACCGACGAGGACGCCGACCTGGACGCCGAGGGCCGGCGCTCGGACACCGACACCTCCACCCGCACCGTCGTCGCGGCCGACAGCACGGACGGCGCGGCCGAGCGGCGCGGCGACCTGACCGACTGGGCCGGCGATCCCGACGCGGCGGGCGCGGCCGGCTACGGCAGCGCGTCTCCGGAGATGGTGGACCCGGACGCCGACGCCGAACCGGTCACCGCCGTGGCGGCCGGCGGCTCCCTGGAATCCGCCGGGACGTCGCGGCCCGCCGGCTCGACAGTCGCCGCCGAACCGGCCACGCTCCTCGACGGGGACACCGCGCAGGGATTCCGGGACCGCTGGCGGGACGTGCAGCTGCGTTTCGTCGACGATCCGCACGCCGCCGCCGGCGAGGCTCAGGCCCTGGTGGAGGAGGCCATCCAGGCTCTCGCCTCGGCACTGGCCGCGCAGAAGAACACCCTCGGCGGGTGGCAGGACGCCGGCTCGGCGGACACCGAGCAGCTGCGGATGGCCGTCCGCAACTACCGGGACTTCCTGGACCGCGTACTGGGTCGCTGAGGCGACTCGATCGAAAAGGGGCGCTCCGGCCGGCCGGCCGGGGCGCCCCTTTCGCGTCCTGGGGGCGCTGCGTGCGCCCCACCCGTCGAAGGGCGAGCCGCCCGAGCGGGCGAGAAAGCACCGGAGCGGACGCGCAGGCGTGAAACCTCGCGTAGTGGGTAATAGGGCGCGCGCATCAAATCCGGTGCCAACGTCGGGACGAGGGGTGACGGGATGGACGGCGGCGGTCTGCGGCTCAACATGAACGGGCTGGACTACCTGATTCTTGCGCTGTACTTCGTCACCGTCCTCGGAGTGGGCTTCGCCGCCCGGCGGGCGATCCGGACCAGCGTCGACTTCTTCCTCTCCGGTCGTTCCCTGCCGGCCTGGGTGACCGGCCTCGCGTTCGTCTCCGCGAACCTGGGCGCGCTGGAGATCATCGGTATGGCGGCGAACGGCGCCCAGTACGGCGTCATGACGGTCCACTACTACTGGATCGGCGCCGTGCCGGCGATGGTCTTCCTGGGCATCGTGATGATGCCCTTCTACTACGGGTCCAAGGTCCGCAGCGTGCCCGAGTACCTGCGGCTGCGCTTCAACCGACCGACCCACCTGCTGAACGCGCTCAGCTTCGCCGTCGCCCAGGTGCTGATCGCCGGGGTGAACCTCTACGCGCTGGCCCTGGTCATGCAGGCGCTGCTCGGCTGGCCGCTCTGGACGGCGATCGTGGTCGGCGCGGCGATCGTGCTCGCGTACATCACCATCGGCGGCCTGTCCGGGGCGATCTACAACGAGGTGCTCCAGTTCTTCGTCATCCTGGCGGGCCTCATCCCGGTCACCGTGATCGGCCTGGTCAAGGTCGGCGGAGTGAGCGGGCTGATGGACGCGGTCCGCGACTCGAAGCTCGGCGAGGCGGGTCTGCACGCGTGGCAGGACACCGCCAGCACCGACAACCCGCTCGGCGCGCAGTGGATCGGCATCGTGTTCGGCCTCGGTTTCGTGCTCTCGTTCGGCTACTGGACGACGAACTTCGCCGAGGTGCAGCGCGCGCTGTCGGCGAAGAACATGAGCGCCGCCCGGCGTACGCCGATCATCGCCGCGTACCCGAAGCTGTTCATTCCCCTGGTCACGATCATCCCCGGCCTGGTGGCCCTCGTGACGGTGAAGGGGCTCGGCGCGGACAGCGGTGACCTGCAGTACAACAACGCGATTCCGCTGCTCATGCGGGACCTGCTGCCCAACGGCGTGCTCGGGGTGGCGGTCACCGGCCTGCTCGCGTCGTTCATGGCCGGCATGGCGGCCAACGTGAGCGGCTTCAACACCGTCTTCACCTACGACATCTGGCAGGCGTACGTGCGCCGCGGCCGGTCCGACGAGTACTACCTGCGCATCGGTCGGTGGGCGACTGTCGGCGCCGTGGTGATCGGCATCGGGACGGCGTTCATCGCGTCCGGGTTCAGCAACATCATGAACTACATCCAGGCGCTCTTCTCGCTGTTCAACGCGCCGTTGTTCGCCACGTTCATCATCGGCATGTTCTGGAAGCGGATGAGCGCGCTTGCCGGTTTCTGGTCGCTGCTGCTCGGCACGCTGGCGTCGCTGGCGACCTACCTGCTCTACAAGGGCGGCGTGATTGACTTCAACTCCGACCTGGAGGAGAGCTTCTGGGGCGCCGGCATCGCGTTCGTCACCGTGGCGGTGGTCGCCGCGATCCTCACCCCGCTCACGGCGGCCAAGCGCGACGAGGAGCTGCGCGGGCTGGTCTACGGCATGGGCGGCGTCGACCTGAAGGGCGACGTGCTCGCCGGGGACGCCGTCTGGTACCGCTCCCCCGTGCTGCTGGGCGTGATCGCGGTCGCGCTCGCCGCCCTCTTCTACATCCCGGTCTTCTAGGAAAGGAGTCGGCCAGATGAGCAACGACGGCCAGCCGGCGCAGGACCCGTTGATCGACGAGACGCAGGCCGAGGAGCGCCGCTCCGCCGCCGCCCGACTGTTCGACATCCGTCGGGTGATCGGTGGCCTCTTCGTGGCGTACGGGATCATCGTGACGCTGATCGGCGTCTTCGACAGCCGGGCCGAGATCGACAAGGCCGAGGGTGTCCGCATCAACCTGTGGGCCGGGCTCGTGATGCTCGCGTTCGGCCTGCTCATGCTGCTCTGGCAGTGGCTGCGCCCGGCGGAGGCGCCGTCCCCGAACGAGCAGCAGCCCGACAGCTGACCTCATGCCCGCCGCGCCGGCGCCGTCCACACGGACGGCGCCGGCGTCGCGCATGGGCTTCCCCGCACCGGGTACGCGAGGGGGGATCAGGCACCGTGTCGGACACAGGAGGGCACCATGACCGATCGCGACCGCCGACCCCCGCTGGAGGAGAGCCCGGAAACGGCAGCTGCCGTGGACGACGACAGCACCGTCGGGCAGCTGCGGACCGGAGGCGGGCCCGACCGTGACACGCCGACCTTCACCGAGCCCCGCGACCGGCCGGAGGACCTCGCTCCGGACATCGACGACCTCATCGGCGATCCGTACGCCGCCGGCACCGGCGCCACCGGAACGGGCACCGGCGCGGGCGGCGACAACATCCGTACCGGGGCCGAGCAGCCCTGGGAACCGGAGGACCTGGTGATGGCCCGCGGGCAGGACCTCACCCCGGAGAATCTGGAGAAGGCCCGTCGCGACCTGGCCGAACACGGGCGCGCGGCGATCGAGCGCACCGTGCCCTGACGTGGGCGGACAAGGGGGTCCCCGGCCCGACCGTACTGGTCGGACCGGGGACCCCGGGGAAACCTGCCGCCGGCAGTGCCTCACCTACTGCCGGCAGCGGGTTGGCGCGTGAGCTACCCGATCAGAGAGCCGGGTACGCGTTCTGCATCAGCTCCCGGAACTGGGCGGAGAACCACGCACCGGAGATCGGCGCGTTCGGCAGGGCACCGGTCGGGTTGTTGCCGTTGCGGGCGTTGCCGCCGTACGTCGGGTCGCACATCCGGTCGAAGCCCTTGCCCTCGTTGTTCGGGATCTCCGAGCTGGAGCCGTCCGACTCACCCGGGGGCTTCACCCAGACGTAGGCGTCGATACCGGTCGCCGGGTTGGCCCGGGGCCGCTCACCGAGACCGGCACCGGCCTGGTTGCACCAGTTGCCGGCGTGGGCCCGACGGTCGATCCGGCCACCGTTGACGTACGTGTCCACGCTGGTGGTCGCGCCCGGTCCGGTGGGCCGGTTGGCACCGCCCCAGCCGTTGCGGGACGTGTCGATCAGCATGCCGATGTTGGAGTTGAAGCCGACCGAGATCAGCTTGGTACGGAACGCCTGGGCGAAGGACAGCTCGTCGACGTAGAAGTTCCAGTCGACCCACTTGGACTGCCGCACCGTCTGGCCGTTCACGTTGTCGGTGACCTTGAAGTACGGCTCCGTGAGCGCCGAGTAGTTGGCGGTGTTGGTGATGAAGCCGTGCACGTTGTTGACAGTGCTGCCGGAGGCGACAGCGGCGGTCTTCAGGATGTCGGCGGTCGGGCCGAAGTTGCTGTCCCAACCGAGCCAGCCGTGGTGCCCGGCGTCGATGTAGTTGTAGACGTTGCCGATCGCGCCCAGCTTGGCGAGGGCGTAGCCGACACCGTTCACGTACGCGCCGTTGGCCTTGACCGTGTCACACATGACCGTGCCGCCGGCCTGGCCGGACGTGTTGGTGACCAGGTTCGGCAGCGAGTCGATCTCGATGACGTTGATGATCCGGATGTTCCGGTACTTCGAGTCGCTCTGGATCGCGGCGATCGGGTCGATGTACTCGGCCTTGTACCGGGGCAGTTCGTTCGGGCCCAGCTCACCGTTGGAGGCGAGCGCCGAGCAGTCCCGGCCGGGCAGGTTGTAGATCACGAACTGGATGTAGCCGGCGCCCTGACGCAGCGCCTCGTCCAGGTGCTCCCGCACCCCGAACGCGCCGTTCGAGCTGCTGTTCGGAGTGCCGTTGATGGCGGCGATCCGGTCCAGCCAGACGGCGGTGGGGTTGTTCGAGACCCGGCTTCCGCCCGGCTCGGCGTCCGCCTTGGCCTTCCACTCCGGGTTCACGTATCCGCGCACACCGGCGTACGGGTTGTCGACCTTGGTCCCGGGGGGCGGGGTGGTCGGCGGCGGCGTCGTGGGCGGAGGGGTCGTGGGCGGAGGCGTGGTGGGCGGGGGCGTGGTCGGCGGGGGCGTGGTGGGCGGCGGGGTGGTCGGGTTACCGGTGCCACCGTTGCAGACCACACCGTTCAGGGTGAACGAGGTCGGCTTCGGGTTGCTGCCGCTCCACGCGCCGTTGAACCCGAGGGTCGTCGAGGCGCCGGTCGCCAGCGTGCCGTTGTAGGACATGCTGCGGGCGGTGACCTGGCTGCCGGACTGGGTGAACTCCGCCGACCAGCCCTGCTGCACCCGCTGGCTCGAGTTGGGGAAGGTCCAGCCGAGCGTCCAACCGTTGACCGGGTCGCCGAGGTTCTTGATGGTGATGTTGGCGGTGAAGCCGCCCTGCCAGTCATTGGTCGTGTACGCGATGTCGCACTGCGTCGCGGCCTGCGCCGCGGTGACCGGGATCGTCACCAGCCCGCCGGCGACCAGAACGCCCGCGCCGGCGAGCGCGAGGGTCCGGCGTGGGCCGGACAGCCTTCTCCACACATTCATGCCACTGATCTCCTTGGGCGAGACCGGGCGCGCGTTCGGCCCGGCGAGACGGCCCGGTGGGCGTCCTGCACGGACGGCCTCCGGCGCCACGGGATTCATTGGGGGTGCCCGACCCGGACGGGCGGTGGTGGTGGTGATTGGCCGGCGCGAGGCCGACCGTTCGGCGGCCGGTTGTCGCCCGGCGAACCGGATGCCCTCGACGACCTGCCTGCGCGGTGTGGCTCCCCGAACCGCGTGCGCCGATTCTTGCATGGGAGCGCTTCCATGGCAATGGCTCGATGCGCGGCCTGCCCTCAACTCGGACGATACCCCCGAGCAGCGCGAGCGGCACCTGTCGCCTCTTACCGGGATGACCACTGCGGGTCGCGCACTGGGGGGCGGTAACAGCGCGGGCCGCACGCAAGGCCGCGCGGGTTCCGAGACGGCACTGCGAGCCGGGAAAGCCGCGTAGCACTCCTTAGCCGCTTACCACCAGCAAAGGTCAAAACGCGAATCTTTCACTTCATAAGTCATGAAACGGTCTAACGTCGGTCTTAGCTCGGTTGTCGCCGAGCTCAGGACAACAGGGATGGAGTGACGCAGGTCATGGCTAAGAAGATGCTCGGGAAGGTCGTTGCGGGCGCCGCGCTCGGCGGCGCGTCGCTCCTGGTGTTCGCGCCGGGGATCGCGTTCGCCGACGGGCACCACGACGATGACGGCAAGGTCTACGCCAAGCCGCACGTCGTGAAGGCCGGCGACGAGGTCAAGCTCCTCGAGATCTGCCCGGATCGGCAGGAGCACGCGTACGTGTGGTCCAAGGTCACCGGCAAGGTCAAGCTCAAGCCGGCGCGGGAAGACCGGGGCGAGGACCGCGGCGAGTGGAGCGAGGAGGAGGACTCCTACGACCACGACGACAAGGGCAAGGACGAACAGGGCAAGGACGAGCACGGTAAGGACGAACAGGGCAAGGACGAGCACGGCAAGGACGAGCACGGCAAGGACGAGCACGGCAAGGACGACAAGGGCAAGGACGAGCACGGCAAGGACGACAAGGGCAAGGACGAGCAGGGCAAGGGCCACGAGGGCAAGGACGAGAACGGCAAGGGCGAGAACGGCGACGACGAGTCGCAGCCGCCCGCCGACGACGCCCAGCCTGGTGGCCAGGGCGGCGGCGCTGCCGCCGACGCCTACGGCGACGAGGACAGCAAGGACTGGAAGGGCGAGGAGCACGGCCAGGACGCGGACGACAGCCGCGACCAGAAGGACTGGGACTCCAAGGACGAGGGCAAGAAGGACTGGGAGTCCAAGGACGAAGGCAAGAAGGACTGGGAGTCCAAGGACGAAGGCAAGAAGGACTGGGAGTCCAAGGACGAAGGCAAGAAGGACTGGGAGTCCAAGGACGAGGACAAGAAGGACTGGGAGTCCAAGGACGAGGACAAGAAGGACTGGGACTCCAAGGGCCACGAGTACGGCTCCGACGACGAGTACGGCTCGGACAAGGAGTACGGCTCGGACGAGTACGGCGACCACGGCAAGGGCGAGAACGGCCGGGAGCACGAGCGCGAGTTCGTGTACTACGGCGAGGCCAAGGTCGACAAGGACGCCAAGCCGGGCCGTTACGAGCTCAAGGGCTCGTGCGGCGAGGGCGAACTGGTCGTGCTGCCCCACGGTGGGGTCGACGGTGGTGACGGTGGCGTCAGCGCCGGCACCGACCGTGGCCTGGCCACCGGTGGCGCGAGCCTGCTCGGCGCTGCCGCGCTGGGCGGGATCGTTCTGATGCGTCGTCGGCGGACCGATGGTTCCCTCGTCTGACGTGACGGCGACACGGGCCGGCGGCCGTCACGGGAGACCGTGGCGTGCCGCCGGCGCGGCCGTCGTCGTCACCCTGGCCATGATCGGCGCCGGCATGATCGGCGCCTCGTTGCAGACCGGGCCCGCTCCCCGCCCTCCGCAGCCGCAAGCCCAGGCCGGCCCCGAGGTCCCCGGGCCGACGGCCACCGGGGACGACGCCACGAATCCGGGCGACGGCGAGCACGCCGCGCAGGGCGACGTTCCCGTCGGGCTGGACCGGGCCGCCCCGACCACCATCGAGATCCCCCGCATCGGCGTCAACGCGACGATCATGTCGCTCGGCACCAACCCCGACGGCACCGTCCAGGTCCCCCCGTTGGAGCAGGCCGACCAGGCTGGCTGGTACGAGCCGGGCGCGAGCCCCGGTGAGACCGGCAACGCGGTAATCGTCGGGCACGTGGATTCGGCGAAGCTCGGCCCGGCCGTGTTCTTCAACCTCGGTTCTCTCGTGCCCGGCGACACGATCACGGTGCAGCGGGCGGACGGCCAGCCGGCGACGTTCCGGGTCGACTCGGTGAAGTCGTACCCGAAGACGTCGTTCCCCACCGAACTGGTGTACGGACCGAACGACCGGCCCGGCCTGCGGGTGGTCACCTGCGGTGGCCAGTTCGACGAGGCGGTGCGCAGCTACCGGGACAACGTGGTCGTCTTCGCCACCCTGGCGGCGTGAGGCGGACGTACACAAAAGCGGTCCGGCCGGTCGGGTCACCCCGACCGGCCGGACCGCGTCCGGCGTACCGAATCAGGCCGCGCCAGAGGTCCGCACGAGCGTGCGGATCTGTCGCAGCAGCACGGACAGGGCTGCGAGGTCCGCCCGCGACTCGTCGAACTCCCCCATCGCCCGGCGGGCCCGGTGGATCGACGTGGCGTTCGACTGCTCCCACTGCTGCACCCGCTCGTGCGGCGGCTGATCCTCCGGGGTGGAGTCGAGCACCTCCGCCGTGAGCGCGGCCAGCGCGGCGTACAGGTCGTAGCGCAGCGCCATCCGTGCGAGGGTCTGCCAGCGGTCCTCGCGCGGCAGCAGGGAGATCTTCGACAGCAGCGAGTCCACCCGGAAGAGGTCGGAGAGCACGAAGTAGACCGAGGCCACCTCGCTGACGTCCCGTCCGCTGCGGGTCGCGGTCTCCACCACGTCCAGCAGGCCGAAGCTGTACATCAGCCGCGTCGCCCGCTCGGCCAGCTCGCGGGGCAGCCCCCGCTCGGTCATCGAGTCGATGTGCGCCTCGATGGCCTGCCGCTCGCCGCCGTAGAACAGTTCCTCGAGCCCGGGCAGCAGCCGGGCCACCCCGTCCCGCAGCCGGTTGATCTCGGTCGGTACGTCGATCGGCGAGCGCCGGTTGGTGACCAGCCAGCGCACCGCGCGGTCGAGCAGCCGACGGGTGTCGAGGTAGACGCTCGTCTGCAGCTCCGGGGAGACCTTGTTGTCCAGCGCCTCCACCGTGTCCCACAGCTCACGCAGCCCGAAGACCTCGCGGACCACCACGTACGCCCGGATCACGTCGGCGGCGCTGGCCGCCGTCTCCTCGACGACCCGGAAGACGAACGAGATGCCGCCCCGGTTGATCGCCTCGTTGACCAGCACTGTGGTGACGATGTCCCGACGGAGCCGGTGCCGGCCCATCCGGTCGGCGAACCGCTCACGCATCGGCGTCGGGAAGTAGTTGACCAGGACGTCGGTCGTCCACTCCTCGTCGGCCAACCCCTCGGTGAGGATCTCCCGTTCCAGGACGATCTTCACGTACGCGAGCAGCACCGCGAACTCCGGCGCGGTCAGCCCGGACTCGCTGCGCACCGCCAGTTCCTCGTCCGGCGGCAGCGCCTCCAGCGACCTGTCGAGCGCGCCGGAGCGCTCCAGCTCATTGATCATCCGGCGGTGCACCGGGAGCAGCGAGGCGGCCTGGGCCTGGGCGTTGTTGATCGCCCGGGCCTGGTCGTAGTTGTCCCGCAGCACCAGCTCGGCGACCTCGTTGGTCATCCCGGCCAGCAGCTCGTCCCGCTCGGCAGTGGTCAGTTCGCCGTCGGCGACAGCAGTGTTGAGCAGGATCTTGATGTTCACCTCGTGGTCGGAGGTGTCCACACCTGCCGCGTTGTCGATGAAGTCGGTGTAGATCCGGCCACCGGTCAGCGCGTACTCGATCCGGCCGAGCTGGGTCCAGCCCAGGTTGCCGCCCTCGCCCGCCACCCGGCAGCGCAGGCTGCGCCCGTCCACCCGGATCGCGTCGTTGGACTTGTCGCCCACCTCCGCGTTGGTCTGGGTGGACGCCTTGACGTACGTGCCGATGCCGCCGTTCCAGAACAGATCCACCGGAGCGGTGACGATCGCCTTCATCAGCTCCTGCGGCGACAGCTGCGTGACGTCGTCGTCGAGGCCGATCGCCGCCCGGACCTGCGGCGTGAGCGGGATCGACTTCGCGGTACGCGGGAAGATGCCGCCCCCGGCCGAGATCAGCTCGGGGTTGTAGTCCTCCCAGGAGGAGCGGGGCAGCTCGAACAGCCGCCGACGCTCCGCGTACGAGGTGGCGGCGTCCGGGTCGGGGTCGAGGAAGATGTGCCGGTGGTCGAACGCGGCCACCAGCCGGATGTGCTCGGAGAGCAGCATCCCGTTGCCGAAGACGTCGCCGGACATGTCGCCGACGCCCACCACCGTGAAGTCCTGGGTCTGGGTGTCCAGGCCCAGCTCGCGGAAGTGCCGCTTGACCGACTCCCACGCCCCGCGGGCGGTGATGCCCATCTTCTTGTGGTCGTACCCGGCCGAACCGCCGGAGGCGAAGGCGTCGCCCATCCAGAAGTTGTGCGCCTGGGAGATCTCGTTGGCGATGTCGGAGAACGTGGCGGTTCCCTTGTCCGCCGCCACCACCAGGTACGGGTCGTCGCCGTCGTGCCGGACCACGTCGTCGGGCGGCACGATCTGCCCGCTGACGATGTTGTCGGTGACGTCCAGCATCGCGCCGACGAACTCCTGGTAGCAGGCGACCGCCTCGTCCCGGTCGCCCGGCTTCTGCTTCAGCACGAAGCCGCCCTTGGCGCCCACCGGCACGATCACGGTGTTCTTCACCATCTGCGCCTTGACCAGGCCCAGCACCTCGGTGCGGAAGTCCTCGCGACGGTCGGACCAGCGCAACCCGCCCCGGGCCACCGGCCCGAACCGCAGGTGCACGCCCTCGAACCGCGGCGAGTACACGAAGATCTCGAACTTCGGCCGGGGCGCCGGCAGGTCCGGGATGGCCTGCGGGTCGAGCTTGAACGCCACGTACGCCTTCGGCCGCCCGCCGACCGGCTTCTGGTAGAAGCTGGTCCGCAGCGTCGCCTCGATGAGCGTGAGGTACGAGCGCAGGATCCGGTCCTGGTCGAGGCTCGCCACGTCGTCCAGCGCGCCCCGGATCGTCTCCACCAGCTCGCCGCTGCGCTGTTGCCGCTGCTCGGCGGTGAACTCGCCCGGCGCGAACCGGGTCTCGAACAGCTCCACCAACAGGCTGGCGAGCTTCGGGTACGCGATGAAGGTCTGCTCCATGTAGTCCTGCGAGAAGACCGTGCCGGCCTGCCGCAGGTACTTCGCGTACGCCCGCAGCACCACCACCTGCCGCCAGGTCAGCCCGGCGCGCAGCACCAGCTCGTTGAACCGGTCCACCTCGGCCTCGCCGCGCCACGCCGCCGCGAACGCGTTCTCCACGTGCGGGCGTACCTCGGACAGCTCGTGGTGCCCCTCGGGCAGCATGAGGCCGAAGTCGTACAGGTAGACGCGACCGTCGATCCGGTCCACCTCGTACGGGTGCTCGTCGACCACGCGGACGCCGAGCGAGTGCAGCACCGGCAGCACCGCGGAGAGCATCATCGGCTCGCCGTACCGGTAGACCTTGAACCGCACGTTCGTCGTGTCGGCGAGGTCCGCACCGGGCACCCGGGTGCCCGGCCGGGGTGCGAGCTGCTTGCGGAACAGGTGCATCTCCAGCTGGCCGGGCTCCTCCAGCAGCTCCAGCTTGGCCAGGTCCTTCATCGCCTCGTACGGCGTGTGCCCGTCCTTGTAGCCCTCCGGGAACGCGTCGGCGTACCTGGTGAACAGGTGCTTGGCCTGCTCGTCGCCGAGCTTGCGTTCCAACACCAGCCGGTAGTCGTCGTCCCAGAGCCGTGTCGCGTCGGCCAGCTCCTCGGCCAGCAGGTCGGCGTCGATGTCGCCGGGTGGCCGGGTCGGGTCGGTGCGGACGATGAAGTGGATCCGGGCGAGCATCGACTCGGTGACCCGGGTCGTGTAGTCCACCCCGACGCCGTTCAGCTCACGCAGCAGGATGTCCTGCATACGCAGCCGGTTCTGGGTGGTGAACCGGTCCCGGGGAAGGTAGATCAGGCAGGAGATGAACCGCCCGTACGCGTCCCGGCGCAGGAACACCCGCAGCTGCCGGCGGCCCGCCATCCGCAGCACACCGATCACCGCGTGGTACAGGTCGTCGGTCTTGATCTGGAACAACTCGTCGCGCGGGTAGGTCTCCAGGATCTGGAGCAGATCCTTGCCGGAGTGGCTGCGCCGGCTCAGGCCGGAGCGGTCGAGCACCTCCGCGACCTTACGACGCACCACCGGCAGCTCCCGGACGCTGGTCCGGTACGCGGCGGTGGAGAACAGGCCCAGGAAGCGCCGCTCCCCGATGACCTCGCCGTCGGAGTTGAAGATCTTGAAGCCGATGTAGTCCAGGTACGCCGAGCGGTGCACGGTGGCCCGCGAGTTGGCCTTGGTGATGATGAGCAGGCGCTTCTCCAGCACCTTCTCGTGTGCCTCGTGCGTCATCGACGACAGCGACCGGGCCTCCGGGGAGTCCGAGCGCAGGATGCCCAGGCCGGTGCCGAGCACCGCCTCCAGCGCCTTGCCGTCGACCGGGTCGGCGGTGTTCCCGTCCGGAGCGTCCACCAGGCGGTACTCGCGGTAGCCGAGGAACGTGAAGTGGTCGTGCGCCAGCCAGCGCAGCAGCTCCACCGAGTCGGTGATGTCCTTCTCCGGCACCGGCGGACGGTTGTCCGAGGTGCGGGCCGAGGCCAGTTCGTCGGCGAGCGCGAGCGCACGCTGACGCATCTTCGGCCAGTCCTCCACTGCCTCCCGCACGTCGGTGAGCACCCGTTGCAGCTCACGGCGCAGCCGGTCGCGTTCGGCGGCGTCCCGGACCGGGTCGATCTCGATCCGCATCCAGCTCTCGATGATGTCGCCGGCGATCGCGTCGTCCGGCTCCACGTCCGCCGAGACCTCGGTGAGGCGGCCCAGCGGCTCGCGCCGGACCACCACGAGCGGGTGCACCAGCAGGTGCACGTCCAGGTGGTACGAGTTGAGCAGCGCGGTCACGGAGTCGACCAGGAACGGCATGTCGTCGGTGACGATCTCGACGACGGTGTGGTGCTGGTCGGCGTGCGGCTCGTGGATGCGCAGCTTCAACTCGCCGGGCACCCGCTGCTGCGCGAGGTCCCGGTGTGCCCGGGCCGCGTCGAGCATCTCCTCCGCCGTGAAACCGACCAGTTCCTCGTCCGGGGCGAACCGCCAGAAGCGGCCGACCAGGGTCGCCGCGTCGTGGTCGTCCCCTGCGAGCGCGACAGCCTGGGCCACCAGACGCTCCGCGTTGGGGACCGGTTCGTCGAGCTCGGCGTCCTCCACGTCGTCGGCCAACGCCTCGGTCGGCAGGCCCAGATCGTAGATGGTGTCGATGCTCGACCCGGTCAGCCCCGTGACGCCCGTGTCGAGCCGGCCGTAGCCGTCCCCGTCGGTCGCCGAATCGAAGCTGTCGTCGTCCCGGCCGGAGTCATCCTGCCGGAGGTCGGGTTCCGGTTTGATCGCCGGACGCCGGTCCATCGGTGCCACTCCCCTCGACCCACCGCGTTGTGGGTCACTCTGCCGCCCAGCGTAAGCCTGTCGTTTCCCGCCTTGGTCGGCGGACCACTGGCCGGACGTCCGGATCGGGACTTTGTCCTTTCACCCGTTGCGGGTCCGAGGTTGGCCGGTTGCGGGATACCCCGCCCCGCGATGTTCATCACACCGGCCCGGCCCGTCTTTCCGCACGTCGAGCCCCACACGGGACGTTGGGGACACCCTTCGCGTACTACCGTGCAGAGCAGCCCGAGACCGGAAGGACCGCTTCATGACCTTGTCCTACCCCCGGCCCCACCGGCCGAACCGCACCCGGCGGATCGCCGCTCTCACGGCGACTCTGCTCACCGCTGGCGTCCTGGCGGCGTGTTCCGGCGACGACGGGCCGGAGCGCAGCGCCGACGCCTTCCTCGCCGGCTGGCGCAGCGGCGACCTGCAGGCGGTCGCGATGGTCGACACGACCGGCGCCAAGGTGCCGGCGGCCGAGGTGACCAAGGAGATCAAGGAGCTGTCCGGCGAGTTGGCGGCCACCCCGCCCGCCCTGGCCCGCCAGGGTGAGCCGAAGATCACCAAGAACATCGCGACCACGACGATCCGGGTCGACTGGTCCCTGCCGGGCCAGGCGCACTGGACGTACGACCGGGAGCTGCGGCTCGTCAAGGGCGACGACGACCAGTGGCAGGTGATGTGGGAGCCGCGGGTGCTCCACGAGCAGCTCACCAAGGGCGACCGGCTGGGGCTGCGCCGCGACACCGGCCCCCGGGCGGGGCTGCTGGACGCGGCCGGCACGCCGATCGTCGCGCCCCGTCCGGTGGTGCGGGTGGGTGTGCAGCCGAACCAGGTCACCGACATCAAGAAGCTGGTCAAGGATCTTGACGCCGCCTTCAAGGCGATCCGTCCGGCCCTGGTCCCCGCCGTCGACCTGGGCGACCTGCCCAAGCGGGTGGCCGAGGCCGACCCGGGTGCGCTCGTCGAGGTGGTGACCCTGCGCGAGGACGCGTACCGGCAGATCAAGCCTCGGATCTACGACCTGCCCGGCACCAAGTTCGTCTCCGACAAGCTCGACCTGGCGCCGACCCGGGAGTTCGCCCGCGCCCTGCTCGGCTCGGTCGACCAGGCGCAGGCCGACGACCTCGCCGCCCACCCGGACCGGTACGTCGTCGGTGACCTGGTCGGGCACGGCGGGTTGCAGGGCCGCTACGACGAGCGGCTGCGCGGAGCCCCCGGCCTGACGGTAGTGGTCGAGCGGCCCGCCGAGGACGGCAAGCTGGCACCCACCGGCGCCGAGCTGTTCCGCCGCGAGCCGCAGCCCGGTCAGGCGCTGAAGACCACCCTGGACGTGGCCACCCAGAACGCGGCCGACGCCGCCCTGCGCGCCGAGCCGCGCCGGTCCGCCCTGGTGGCGGTACGCGTCAGCGACGGCGCGGTGCTCGCCGCCGCCAACGGTCCCGGGCCGGCCGGCGAGAACCTGGCCTTCACCGCCCAGGTGCCGCCGGGCTCCACGTTCAAGATGGTCAGCGCGCTGGGCCTGCTGGATCGGGGTGCGGTCACCCTGGACGGGCCGGTGGAGTGCAAGAAGACCTTCACCGTCGACGGCCGGTCCTTCAAGAACTCGGACAACTTCGAGTTGGGCTCGGTGCCGTTCCGCACCGACTTCGCCAAGTCCTGCAACACGGCTTTCGCCTCGCTGGCGCCGAAGCTCGGCGGTGACGGGCTGGCCGCCGCCGGCCGCTCGCTGGGCCTGGAGGGGCAGTGGGATCTCGGTGTGGACGCCTTCACCGGCAAGGTGTCGACCGGCGGCAGCCCGGCCGAGCAGGCCGCCGCGTCGTTCGGCCAGGGCACCACGCTGGTCAGCCCCCTGGCCATGGCCGGCGCCACGGCGGCCGTCGCCCGGGGCGCGTTCATCCAGCCGAAGCTGCTGGTCGACCCTGCGCCGGCCAAGCCGGCCGTGACCGACGGACCGCTCAAGCCGCAGTCGATCGAGCCGCTGCGCACGATGATGCGCGAGGTCGTCACCGCCGGCACCGGCAGCGCCCTCAAGGACGTTCCGGGCGGCGAGGTGTACGGCAAGACCGGCACCGCCGAGTACGACGACAACCCGGCCCACACCCACGCCTGGTTCGTCGGCTGGCGGGGTGACGTCGCGTTCGCCGTGTTCGTGGAGAAGGGCGGGGCCAGCACCGCCTCGGCCGTCCCGATCGCCGAGCGCTTCCTCCGGGCCGTGCCCGCCACCTGACCCGCCGTACGCCGCTGGTCGCCACCCGCGCCAGCGGTGATCCACCCGGTGGTGCGGCGAACCGGGGTGTCCGGGCCGTCCGGGCACCCCGGTTCCGCTCATTGCGGGGTGGAGCGCGGCGCGGTGGACCGGGTCAGGCGGAGTCGGCCTCGTGCCGGTCCGGCGGGGTCTCGGCCGGCGG
Organism: Micromonospora sp. NPDC049114; assembly: GCF_040648635.1. NCBI lineage: Bacteria > Bacillati > Actinomycetota > Actinomycetes > Micromonosporales > Micromonosporaceae > Micromonospora > Micromonospora sp. NPDC049114. The sequence continues at coordinate 160,368 of NZ_JBEZEA010000012.1, forward strand.
CGCGGGCCGTCGGAGCAGACCTGGGCCGGCCGAGGCAGGCGGGCCGACCGGTTCGCGATCGACAGTGGCCGCGATCTGGGCCGCGAGGCCGGTTGGCTCGGCTGGGGGCCGCCCGCCCACGCCGTTCGGCTCCGCCGCGGGCGCGACGGCGTCAGCCACCTCGTCGTCAGCCACCGCGCCGACCGACGAACGGACGCCTGCGGGCTGGTCATCGGAGACGCCACTCTCGGGGAGGTCGTCGCCGCCGCGTTCATCGACCCGATCGGGGCCGTCGCGCCCGGCGAGGCGCGCGGAACGGTCGAGCCCGTCACGCCCCGCGAGGCGCTCGGCGGCTGTCGCGCCCCGCCCGTTGCCGCGCCGTGGGGAGGGCGTGGGCCGGGGCGACAGCAGTCGGGGTGGCACCGCCTCCGGGGCGGTGACCGGGGCCAGGCCGGCGACCACCGTGTTGACGATCTCGGCGGCGTACGAGCCGTCCGGGTCGTAGTCGGGGTCGAAGACGGTCAGCTCGACGCCGAGGCAGTGCGGGGTGTCGACCAGGCCGGCGAGCAGGATCTCCAGCTCGGCGAAGGCGATGCCACCGGGGTCGGGGGCGTCCACGGCCGGCATCACCGCCGGGTCGAGCACGTCGACGTCGATGTGCACCCAGTAGCCCGCGCAGTCGGCGAGCTGCTCGTGCGCCCACTGGGCCGTCCGGGCGGCGCCTTCGGCGCGCAGCGCCGGCACCGGCCGGGTGGTGATGCCCGCGGCCTGGAGGTCGAGGCGGTACTCGTCCTGCGCCCGGATGCCGAGCACCACCACGTCGATGTCGCGGAAGTAGGGCCGACGGCCCTCCAGCGCGGCCAGGTCGGCCTGCCCGCGCCCGGTGACGAGGGCCAGGTCCTCGCCGGCGGCCGCGCCGACGTAGGAGGCGTTGCCGGGGTGCCGGAAGTCGGAGTGCCCGTCGACGAAGACCAGCCCGATCCGCCCGCCTACCGCCTCACCGAGGCGGTGCATGGCCAGGGCGGAGCCGAGCAGCACGGAGCAGTCACCGCCCAGCACCACCGGGAACTCACCCCGGTCGATGATCGAGCCGATCCGCTCGGCGAGGGCGAGGGAGTAGTCGGCGATCTCCCGGGCGTGGCACACGCCGTCACCGGGCCGCCAGTCGCCCGGGTCGTACCGGGGTGGGGTGACGCAGCCGGCGTCGCGGGCCCGCAGCCGGGCCAGCAGGTCGTGGTCACGCAACGCGCCGGGCGCCTTGGCGCAGCCCGGCACGGAGGTGGACGTCGGCGGTCGCAGGCCGAGATTTGTCGGCGCGTCGAGGACGGCGATCCGGCGCATCATGAGCTCCCGTCCTCGGTGGTCGGGCGGGCCGGCGAAACGCCGGCCCGCGCTGGCGTACTACGAACTCACGATCCGTGCGGCTGACTCAGAACAGGGCGCTGGCCAGGGCCCGCCGGGCCGAGGCGACCGCCGGGTCGTCCGGGCCGGCGATGGAGAACAGCGACACCAGGTGCTGGCGGACCGTCTCGCGGTCCTCACCGGCGGTGCGTCGGACCAGGCCGACGAGCCGGGCGTACGCCTGCTCGGCCAGGCCGCTGAGCACCTCGATGTCGGCGGCCAGCAGCTGGGCCGCGACGTCGTCGGGGGCGCTCTCGGCGGCGGCCAGCGCGGCGGCCGGGTCGGCGCCCGCGACCCGGCGGGCCACGCCGACCTGGGCCAGACCCGCAGTGGCGGCGGCGTCCGCCGGTGCGTCCGCGAGGATCTTGCGGTACGCCTGCTCGGCGGCGTCCAGGTCGCCGCTCATGAGCGCGTCGTCCGCCTCGTCGAGGCGCGGGTCCTCCGGTTCGGCGACGGCCACGCCACCGGCCTTGAGCACCGCCTGGATCCACTGGCGGAGCTGGGCCTCGGGCACCACGCCGGAGAAGGCGTCGATCGGCTGGCCGCCGACGACCGCGTAGACCATGGGGATGCCCTGGACCCGGAACATCTGGGCGATCCGCGGGTTTTCCTGCACGTCGACCCGGGCGAGCACCCAGGCGCCGGCGCCCTCGGCGGCCAGCCGCTCCAGCACCGGGGCGAACTCGTCGCTCTCCGGGAAGCCGGCCGCACCGAAGAAGACGATGACGGGCATGGCCATCGACCGTTCGAGCACATCGGCCTGGATGGTGGCCTCGGTGACGTCGACGATGGCGGCGTTGCTGTCGGCGGTCTGCGCGCCGGGCACGCCGGCGGACGGGCCGCCCTGCGGGGGTGTGCCGGGGCGGGTACTGGCTGGTGCGGGGCCGCGCAGCGTGCTGAGGTCGACCGCGCCGCGGGTGAAGATCGACGAGGTGATCCGTGGGTCGCTCATGGTTACCTAGTCTCGCACGCGAGCCCGGATTCCCGGCTCACCCACAACTCCGACGTTGCAACTCTCACGCCCCAATCCCACCTCCGCGATCTTGCACTTTCTGTCGCCGAAACGGGGCATTGACCCCGTTCGCCGGGACAGAAAGTGCAAGATCGACGGGGTTAGAAGCGGGCGGGTTCGCGGTAGGTGCCCCACTCGGCCCGGAGGGCGTCGCAGATCTCACCAAGGGTCGCTTCGGCGCGGACCGCGTCGAGCATGGCGGGGATCATGTTCTCGTCGGTGCGGCTGGCGTCGACCATGCGGGCGACAGCCGCGCGGACCGCCGGCTCGTCGCGTCCGGTCTTGCGCTCGGCGAGCACCCGGCGCTGCTCCAGCTCCACCTCGTGCGAGATGCGCAGGATCTCCAGCTCCTTGGCCACCGTGCCGGTGTGGCAGTTGACCCCGACGATCTTCTTGTCGCCCTTCTCCAGGGCCTGCTGGTAGACGAAGGCCGACTCGGCGATGTGCCCGGTGAACCAGCCGTCCTCGATGCCACGCAGGATGCCGGAGGTCATCGGGCCGATCTGGTGCGGCCCGTCCCCGCCGAGTTGCCGGATGCGAGCGAAGATCTCCTCCGCCTCGGCCTCGATCTTGTCGGTCAGCGCCTCGACGTACCAGGAGCCGCCGAGTGGGTCGGCCACGTTGACCACACCGGTCTCCTCCATCAGCACCTGCTGGGTACGCAGGGCGATCTCGGCGGACTCGTCGGTGGGCAGCGCCAGGGTCTCGTCCAGTGCGTTGGTGTGCAGCGAGTTCGTGCCGCCCAGCACCGCCGCGAGCGCCTCGACGGCGGTGCGTACGACGTTGTTGACCGGCTGCTGAGCGGTCAGCGACACTCCGGCGGTCTGCGTGTGGAACCGCAGCCACAGGGCCTTCTCGCTGGTCGCGCCGTAGACGTCACGCAGCCAGCGGGCCCAGATCCGACGGGCGGCCCGGAACTTGGCGATCTCCTCGAAGAAGTCGAGGTGCGAGTCGAAGAAGAAGCTCAGCCCCGGCGCGAAGACGTTCACGTCCAGCCCACGCGAGAGGCCCAGCTCCACGTAGCCGAAGCCGTCGGCCAGGGTGTACGCCAGCTCCTGCGCGGCGGTCGAACCGGCCTCGCGGATGTGGTAGCCGGAGACCGACAGCGGCTTGTAGCGCGGGATCTCCGCCGCGCAGTACTCCATCAGGTCGCCGATCAGGCGCAGGTGCGGCTCGGGGTCGAAGAGCCACTCCTTCTGCGCGATGTACTCCTTGAAGATGTCGGTCTGCAGCGTGCCGTCCAGCTTGGACAGGTCGGCGCCCTGCCGCTCCGCGGCGACCAGGTACATGCAGAACACCGGCACGGCCGGGCCGGAGATGGTCATCGAGGTGGTGACGTCGGCCAGGTCGATGCCGTCGAAGAGCGCCTGCATGTCGGTGGCGGTGTCGATGGCGACCCCGCAGTGGCCGACCTCGCCGAGCGCCTGCGGGTCGTCCGAGTCGCGGCCCATCAGCGTCGGCATGTCGAACGCGACCGAGAGCCCGCCGCCGCCGGCGCCGAGGATCATCTTGTACCGCTCGTTGGTCTGCTGCGCGTTGCCGAAGCCCGCGAACTGCCGGATCGTCCAGGTCCGCCCGCGGTAGCCGGTCGGATGAAGACCCCGGGTGTACGGGTACTCGCCCGGCCAGCCGATCCGCTCGAAGCCCGGGTACGCGCTGCCCTCCGGCGGCCCGTAGACCGGCTCCACAGGCATCCCGGAGAGCGTGGTGAAGTCGGCGTCCCGCTTGCGCGCGGAGTCGTACCGGGCCTGCCAGCGCGCCCGTCCGGCGTCGATCTCGTCGGCGTCCATGCGCAGGGCTCCTCCTCGGTTCCTCGATTGCACATCGAGTGTAGAGCCCTGGCCTGAACGATCGCTAAGTCACGTCGTACCCGTGGGTAACGTGAGGTGCGGGAATCCCAGGTCGGGAGGCGGGCCGAGGTGTCGACGACGCGACGGGCGCGGGTGATCAACGACCACCCGCGCCCGCAGCCGAGCCAGATCGCTGATCTAGTAGTTGCGGGTCTTCACCAGGAACGCGTAGCCGACCACCGTGGTGCCGTTCCAGTTGTACATCGGGTAGCACTGCTGCGGCGACGTCCACGTGGAGACGTAGGTCGGCCGTGCCGCCTTGCACGCCGCCATCGTCGGGTACATCGGACTGTTGTAATCCGCCAAAGCCGGCGAAGCAGTGCCCAGCACCAGGCCGCCAGCCAGAGCGACAGCGGCGATGACGTTACGAGAGCGGGGGCGGCGCGAAATTTTCGCCATCTACAGTCCATTCCTGACGAGTTGGTCCATCAGGTCCCTGACGCCAGGAGACTAGTGGCACCCAAGATCGTCGAAGCGACGGCCCGACATGCGTGCAGCCGACCAGGCCGCCGGCCGATCCGGCTCGTCGAGGTCAGACCGTGGGAGTCGCGGGTCCGCCCATCGCCACGTCGTCGACCCGGATGTTGACCTCGTCGACCCGCAGCCCGTACGCCTCGACCGCCTCGGTGACCCGGGCCCGCACCTGCCCGGTGATCTCCGGGACCGGCTGACCGGCCTGGATCACCAACACCAGGTTGACCACGGCCGCGTCCCCGGTGACGTGGGCCGAACAACCCCGCCGGGCGTCGCCGACCTGGTCCAGCCCGACGCGATCGAGGACCGCGTTGAAGAACCGCGCGACGTCCCCGCCCATCTCGGCCACACCGGGCACCGAACTGGCGGCCGCGACGGCGATCTTCTCGATCACCTCGTCGGAGACCTTCGTCGTCCCGCCGGCCACCGCCGGCACCGTGCCCAGCTCGCGCGTCGCCTCGTCACTCACGTCCCGCTCCCCTGCCGTCGTCCCGCACCGACCCCGCCCGGGGCCCGCGCGAGCGGTGCCCGCGCGAGCGCGAGCCTACTGCCTCCCGGAGCCCGCACACCGTCCGCTGTGAACGCGAGGGGGCCCCGCCGGCGCCGGTTCGCTATCTTGCCCCCCATGGCATGGATTCTTGCCGCCGCGCTGGCGGGCTCGGCGGTCGTCCTCCTGGTCGCGGTGTGGCTGGTTCGGCTCTACAACAGGCTGGTCCGGATGCGTAACCAGGTGGATGCGTCCTGGTCCCAGATCGACGTGCAGCTCAAGCGACGCCACGACCTGATCCCGAACCTGGTGGAGACCGTCAAGGGGTACGCGTCGCACGAGCGCGACACCCTGGCCGCCGTGCTGGCCGCGCGCGGCGAGGCCAGCACGCACACCGCCGGCGACCCGGGGAGGGCCGAAGCCGAGAACGCGCTGAGTCAGGCTCTGGGTCGGCTCGTCGCGCTCGCCGAGGCGTACCCGCAGTTGCGGGCGAGCGAGAACTTCGCGGCGTTGCAGGGCGACCTGGCCACCACCGAGGACAAGATCGCCTACTCCCGGCAGTTCCTGACGTACGCGGTACAGCAGTACAACACGGCGATCCAGAGCTTTCCGGCGAACCTGGTCGCCGGCCCGCTCGGCTTCCAGCGGCGCGGACTGTTCGCCGCCACGGACTCCGACCGTGGCGTGATCGCGGTCGGTCTCTGAGCGGTGACGGACCTCCTCCTCGCCGGCGCCGCCGTCGGGCTCTGGCTCCTCGCGTACGGAGCCTGCCGGGTCGCCACCCGACCGGCGCCACCGGCGGCCCGACCGGCCACCATGGACCTCGGCTCGGAACCACCCGCCGTGGTGAGCATGCTGGTCAACGGCGGGTCGACGCGCGCGGGTGCGGCCGAGTCGATCCTGCTCGACCTCGCCGCAGCCGGCTACTACGAGCTGCGGCAGCCGGACGCCGACCCCTATCGCACCACCATCCATCTCGCCGGGGGCCGTCCGGACGACAGCGGCCTGCGGCCGTACGAGCGGCAGGTCCTGGCGCGGGTTCGGGGGCTCGCCGTCGACGGGGTGGTGCCGCTGACCGCGCTGGCCCTGCGCGACGAGGACGAGGCCAAGAACTGGAACAGCCAGCTGCGCGCCGCCGTGGTCGCCGACGCCCGGGCGGCCGGGCTGTCCCGGCGCCGATTCGGGCAGACGATGATGACCGCGCTCTACGTCGGCGCGGCCGCGGTGGGCGTGGTCTGCGGCCTCGTGGCGGTGCACCGCACGCACCTGAGGTGGACGTTCCTGTTCTCCCTCACCGTCGCCCTGGTGCTCGCGGGCCTGGTGCAGCGCGTCGGCGAGCGAGCGACCCCGGCGGGGCTGGAAGCCACCTCCCGGTGGCTCGCGGTGGGTGCCTGGTTGCGCAGCCACGAGCAGTTCGCCGAGCTGCCACCCTCGGCGGTGGCGATCTGGGACCGTTACCTGGCGTACGGCGCCGCGCTGGGCGTGACCCGCCGCGCCAGTTACCTGCTCGGCCTCGACGTCGGCAGCCAGCGCGACCTCTGGTCGTCCTACCGTGGCGGCTGGCACCGGATCCGGGTGCGCTATCCGCGCGGCCGACCCGGGTACGGCAGCTCCACGCCCACCCTGCTCTGGCAGGCGGTGCTGGCGGTGGTGTCGGGACGACTGGTGCTGGCCGTCACCGGCTACACCAGCTGGTACTCGCTGCCGGCGTATCCGCTGCTCGCCGGCGGCGCCTACCTGCTGGTCGGCGCGCTGGTGGACCGGGTGCGGTCGGTGACCGTCACCGGGCAGGTGCTGGCGCTGCGCCCGCACCAGCGGGACAGCCGCCACCTGGTCCACCTGGTGCTCGACGACGGGACCGCCGACCGGACCACCGCCTGGGCGACGCCCGGCGGCCGGGCCGACCGCTGCCGGCCGGGCGACGTCGTGACGATCACCGCCCGGCCGTGGAGCCGCCGGGTCGACACCCTCACCCGACGCTCGCCGGCACGCCCGGACACCGCGCGAACCGAGCCGCTGGTCACGGACGTCTTCGGCGAGGTACGCCAGGTGCCGGCCGGGCCGCTCCCGATCTCCGTCGAGGACGTCGCGCGGGTCGTCGGCCATCCCGTACGCGTGGCACGCGGGCCGCGGCGCGTCGACTTCCGCTCCGAGCGCGACGACAGCACCGTGCTGCGCGCCGCCTGGGCGGACGGTACGGCGGGACAGATCGCGTGGCGGGCCAACGCGCGTGGCGTCGCCACCCCGCTACCGGGCGTCGGCGACGAGGCGTACGCCAGCGGCAACAAGGTGGTGCTGCGCGTTGGCGACAGCACGCTGGTGCTCACCGCGCTCGGCAGCGGGCGGCTCGGGACGCCGCACCTTCCGTGGCTGCTCACCAGATGTGCGCGCGACGCCCTCACGGGTGCCTGACCCACCGCTGGGGTGGGCTGTCGAGCGGGCGGCTCAGGAGCCGAGCTGATCGAGCAGCTCGTCGGCCGCCGCGTACGGGTCGAGGGCACCCTCGGCCACCGAGGCGGCGAGCGTGCTCAGCTGCGTACCGTCGCGCAGTGAGCCGATCTTGGCGCGGAGGGCGCCGAGCGCGATGGCCTCGATCTCGGCGGCGGCCCGCGCCTCCTGGCGGCGGCGCAACTCGCCGTGCTCGACCAGCCAGCCCCGGTGCTTGTCGATGGCGGCGGCGATGTCGTCGATGCCCTCGCCCCGGGCCGCGACAGCCCGGACCACCTGCGGTCGCCACTGCCCCGGCCCGCGCTCACCGAGGGCGATCATGCCCTGGATGTCGCGGACTGTGGCGTCGACGCCGTCCCGGTCGGCCTTGTTGACCACGAACACGTCGGCGATCTCCAGGATGCCGGCCTTGACCGCCTGGATCGCGTCACCCATGCCGGGGGCGAGCAGCACGAGCGTGGTGTCGGCAAGCGAGGCGACCTCCACCTCGGCCTGCCCGACACCGACGGTCTCCACCAGCACCACGTCACAGCCGGCGCCCTCCAGCACGCGGACCGCCTGCGGTGTCGCCGCCGCCAGCCCGCCGAGGTGCCCCCGGCTGGACATGGACCGGATGTAGACGCCCGGATCGGTGGCGTGGTCCTGCATGCGCACCCGGTCGCCGAGGATCGCGCCGCCGGTGAACGGGCTGGACGGGTCGACCGCCAGCACGCCGACCCGGTGCCCACGTTCCCGCAGCGCACGGACCAGCTCGTTGGTGGTGGTGGACTTGCCCACCCCCGGCGAGCCGGTGAGCCCGACGACCTGGGCCTGCCCGGCGTACGGCGCCAACGCGGCGGCGACTGCCGGCAGCAGTTCGTCGCCGTTCTCCACCAGCGTGATCAGCCGGGCCACCGCGCGGGGGTCACCCGCGCGGGCCCGCTCGACCAGCAGGGGTACGTCCCGGCTGCGGCGCACGGACGTGGTGGCCGCCGCCGGGACGCCCTCGATCGCATCGCTCACTGTGCAGCCGCTGCGCTTCCCGGCACGTGGATGATCAGCGCGTCGCCCTGGCCGCCACCGCCGCAGAGAGCCGCCGCGCCCGTGCCGCCGCCACGCCGCTTCAACTCAAGGGCGAGGGTGAGGACGAGACGAGCACCGGACATGCCGATCGGGTGACCCAGCGCGATCGCGCCGCCGTTGACGTTGACCTTGTCGGAGCTGACGCCCAGGTCGCGGGCGGACTGGATGCCGACCTGCGCGAACGCCTCGTTGATCTCGATGAGGTCCAGGTCCTCCACGCTCAGGCCGCCCTTCTTCAGGGCGTGGTTGATCGCGTTGGACGGCTGCGAGTGCAGGGAGTTGTCCGGGCCGGCCACGTTGCCGTGCGCACCGATCTCGGCCAGCCAGGTCAGGCCCAGCTCGTTGGCCTTGGCCTTGCTCATGACGACAACCGCCGCCGCGCCGTCGGAGATCGGCGAGGAACTGCCGGCCGTGATGCTGCCGTCCTTGGTGAACGCGGGGCGCAGCTTGGCCAGCGACTCGGCGGTCGTGTCCGGGCGGATGCCCTCGTCGTCGCTGATCACCAGCGGGTCACCCTTGCGCTGCGGGATCAGCACCGGGGTGATCTCCTCGGCGAAGTGGCCGTTCTTCTGCGCGGCGGCGGCCCGCTGGTGACTGGCCGCGGCGAACGCGTCCTGCTCCTCGCGGGAGATGCCGTGCTTCGTGCCGAGACGCTCGGTCGACTCGCCCATCGAGCAGCAGTCCCAGGCGTCGCTGAGCCCGTCGTGCGCCATGTGGTCCTTGACCACCACGTCGCCGTACTTGTAGCCGGAGCGCTGGCCCATCAGCAGGTGCGGGGCGTTGGTCATCGACTCCATGCCGCCGGCCACCACGATGTCGAACTCGCCGGCCCGGATGAGCTGGTCGGCCAGGGCGATCGCGTCCAGCCCGGAGAGGCAGACCTTGTTGATCGTCAGCGCCGGAACCGACATCGGCACGCCGGCCTCGACGGCCGCCTGCCGGGCCGGGATCTGCCCGGCGCCCGCCTGGAGCACCTGGCCCATGATCACGTACTGGACCTGGTCCGGGCTGACCCCGGCCCGCTCCAGGGCTGCCTTGATGGCGATCCCGCCGAGCTTGGTGGCCGGAAGGTCCTTGAGGTTGCCCAGCAGCCGCCCCATCGGGGTCCGCGCGCCGCTGACGATCACCGAAGCCATGCCTGCCTCCGAGGGGGGTGCCGAGCTGTACGCCTTAACGATTGTTCGGCCAGACTAGCGCCATGGCTGAGAACTCCCCCGTCGAGCCCGGTGCGGACTACGTCACAGACATCGGGCTTCGCAAGATTGACCACGTCGGCATCGCCGTCGCCGACCTGGATGCCGCGATCGACTTCTACCAGCGGACCTTCGGGATGCGCTGCGTACACGTCGAGACCAACGCCGAGCAGGGCGTACGGGAAGCGATGCTGGCCGTCGGGCCGACCGCCGAGGGCGGCTGCGTGCAACTGCTGGCCCCGCTCACCCCGGAGTCGACGATCGCGAAGTTCCTCGACCGCAACGGGCCGGGCGTGCAGCAGGTCGCCTACACGGTGGCGGACATCGACGTGGCCTGCGCGGCGCTGCGCGAGCGGGGGGTGCGACTGCTGTACGACGCCCCGCGCCGCGGCACCGCCGACAGCCGGATCAACTTCGTCCACCCCAAGGACGCCGGAGGCGTCCTGATCGAACTGGTCGAACCCGCCCCCACCCACTAACCCCACCCAGCCCGACCCGCGCGCACTCCCGGCCCCGCTCCCCGCGCCCGGCGCCCGCTCTCGCGCCCGGCCCCGCGCCCGCTCCCGGCTCCCGCGCCCGGCTCCCGCGCCCGCTCCCGGTGATCAAGAGGTTTGCGTCATCTGCTGGGCGCGGATTGACGCAAACCTCTTGATCACCGGGGGTCGGCCGGGGGCCGGCCGGGGGTGAGGCATGGGGGTCGGCCGGGGGGCGGGCGTGGGGGTCGGCCGGGGGTCGGCGCGCACTTCTGTGCGTGGTTCGCGGGGTGGCCGGGCACCTTCACGCATCGGTCGATGCAGTTTTTCACAGAGGACTTCCCGCCCTAGCTACCGTTCAGTAACGTCCCGGCCCACAGGAGCGCGACCGGGGCCGGATGTGTCGAATGCCGACATGGTGGTCGTGCTCACCGGCGCCGACGATGGCAGCACCCGGGCCCGTGCGGGTGCGGGGACGAACCGGAGGTCACCGTGCAGGACATCCTCGAAGCGATCATGGCGGCGGAGGAATCGAACGACCCGGACCGCGAGCTGGCGGGTGTTGCCGGACTGCCCGTGCCGGAGAGTTACCGAGGCGTGGTCGTCCGCGCCGAGGAGTCCCGGATGTTCGACGGCATGGCCACCCGGGACAAGGACCCCCGCAAGGCGCTGCACGTGCAGGAGGTGCCGACGCCGGAGCTGGCGCCGGGCGAGGCGTTGATCGCGGTGATGGCCAGCGCGATCAACTACAACACCGTGTGGACCAGCATCTTCGAGCCGGTGTCCACCTTCAAGTTCCTCGAACGCTACGGCCGGGTCTCCGAGCTGACCCGCCGGCACGACCTGCCGTACCACGTGGTCGGCTCGGACGCGGCAGGCGTGGTGCTGCGTACCGGCCCGGGGGTGACCCGGTGGGCGGCCGGCGACGAGGTCGTCGCGCACTGCCTCTCGGTCGAGCTGGAGGACGCCGCCGGCCACGACGACACCATGCTCGACCCGCAGCAGCGGATCTGGGGCTTCGAGACCAACTTCGGCGGCCTGGCCGAGCTGGCCGTGGTCAAGGCCAACCAGCTGATGCCCAAGCCGCGGCACCTGAGCTGGGAGGAGGCGGCCAGCCCGGGGCTGGTCAACTCCACCGCGTACCGGCAGCTCGTCTCGCACCACGGCGCCAACATGAAGCAGGGCGACGTGGTGCTGATCTGGGGCGCCTCCGGCGGCCTCGGCGGGTACGCCACCCAGATGGCCCTCAACGGCGGCGCGATCCCGGTCTGCGTCGTCTCGTCGCCGGAGAAGGCCGAGCTGTGCCGCCGGATGGGCGCGGACCTGGTCATCGACCGGGCAGCCGAGGGCTTCCGGTTCTGGAAGGACGAGGAGACCCAGGACCAGAGCGAGTGGCGGCGCTTCGGCGAGCGGATCCGTGAGCTGACCGGTGGCGAGGACCCGGACATCGTCTTCGAGCACCCGGGCCGGGAGACGTTCGGCGCGAGCGTCTACGTGGCCCGCCGTGGCGGCACCATCGTCACCTGCGCGTCCACGAGCGGGTTCCAGCACCAGTACGACAACCGCTACCTGTGGATGCACCTGAAGCGGATCGTGGGCAGCCACTTCGCCAACTACCACGAGGCGTGGCAGGCCAACCGTCTGGTCGCGCTCGGCAAGGTGCACCCCACGGTGTCGCGTACCTACCCGTTGGAGCAGACCGGTCAGGCCGCGTACGAGGTGCACCGCAACGCGCACCAGGGCAAGGTCGGGGTGCGCTGCCTCGCGCCGGCCGACGGGTTGGGCGTCCGTGACGGGGAGTTGCGGGCCCGGCACGAGGAAGCGATCAACCGGTTCCGGGGGCACTGAGCGGGCCACCGGCCGGACGGATGAGCGGCCGATGGCCAATGCGGTGATCGGCCATTGTTCTTCCAACCCCATTAGCTGGAACCCAACCGGATCGAACAAAGGGCCACGGGTCGCACCCGTGGCCCTTTTTCGCGTCACGCTGCGTGGCGTCCGTCCCGCCCGGGACCTGCCAAGATCGCCGATTGGTCCGGCCTCGTCGGCCAGGTCAGTTGACCATGTAATGAGGACACGAAAGCTCCGTACCGCTCTTGCGAAGCACCCTGGGGCGTCTGCCAGTATGTCCCAATGCCCCAGCAGCAGTCCTCCCCTCTCGCGTTCTTCGATAACGCGAACTCGCAGCCAGATTTCACCGTTGGCCTGCGCGGATACAACACTCACCAGGTCGATGACTTCATCGGCCGGATGACCGCCGCGCTGACCCAGTCCGAGCAGGCCCGTGCCGAGGCTGAGCAGCGGATGAACGACGCCCAGCGTCGCCTCCGCCAGGCCGAGCAGCGCATGAGTGCGCTGGAGCAGAAGCTCACCGACACGAACAAGCAGCTCGAAGAGAACAGCCGGCCCACCCTCTCGGGGCTCGGCACCCGCGTTGAGCAGATCCTCCGGCTCGCCGAGGAGCAGGCCAACGACCACCGCAACGAGGCCAAGCGCGAGTCGGAGGGCATCCTCTCCGCCGCCCGCCTCGAGGCCCGGGAGATCACGGACAAGGCCCGCGCCGAGGCCGCCGCGATGAAGGCCAGCGCCGAGCGCGAGGCCGGCAACCTGCGCACCGCCGCCGAGCGTGAGGCCGCCGAGGTCCGGGTGCAGGCCCGCCGCGAGGCCGACACGCTGCGCGCCGACGCCGACCGCGAGACCAAGCAGCTGCGTACGGTGACCGCGCACGAGGTGGCCGAGCTGAAGTCGACTGTCGAGCGTGAGGTGGCCACCCTCCGGGCCACCGCCGAGCGGGAGATCACCCAGCAGCGGGCCAAGGCCGCCCGCGAGGCCGAGGAGAAGCGCGCCGAGGCCACCAAGCTGCTCACCGACGCACGGGACAAGCGCGACAAGGACCTCCAGGCCCTGGAGCTGCAGCTGGCCGAGCGGCGCGAGAAGGCCGAGCGCGAGGAGTCCGAGCGGCACGCCGCCCAGGTCGCGCAGACCCAGAAGCTGGTCAGCGAGGCCGAGCAGCGTGCCCGGGCCGCGCAGGAGCGCGCCAAGGAGATCGAGCAGCGCGCCGAGGCCCGCCGGGTCGAGTCGGAGCGCCACGCCAACGAGACGATCGACAAGGCCAAGGCGCACTCCGAGAAGACGCTCAACGAGGCCAAGGCCGAGTCGCAGCGCCTGCTCACCGAGGCGCGCACCGAGGCCGAGCTGACCACGCAGGCCGCCCGCCGCGAGGTCGAGGACCTCACCCGGCAGAAGGACGCGGTCACCTCGCAGCTCGGTCAGATGCTCTCCGGGCTCGCCGGCATCGTGCCCGGCGTGCCGGCGGCGGCTGCCCCGGCGGCCAAGCCGGAGGCGAAGAAGACCGACGGCGGACAGGAGCGGGTGACCGCGGAGACCGCCGGCTGACCCGAGGCGTCAGGTTGGGGCATCGACGGCGCGAGGTGACACCGGGTGACCGGTGTGACCTCGCGCCGTGTGCGTTTCCCAACCCTCGGTGTGGTGCCCTCGCCACGGAGTGAAGTAGGTCCCACAAGGGGCGTCCGTATCGCCCCAGCAGGGGGCGATGCGTGTGAGGATGGGGGCATGTCGCACGGCGAGGAACTGTTCGCTCTCGGCGGGGACGTGACCACGGAGCCCAGCTTCGAGTCCGCTCTGCGGGGGTACGAGAAGAAACAGGTTGACCGGTACGTCGCGCGTGCCGAGCACGAGATCGCGACCCTCGCCGCCGAACGGGAACAGGCCTATACACAGATCCACAAGCTCGCCGGCCAGGTCGAGGTTCTGCAACGGGATCTGACCCAGGTCCGCAAGCAGATGAACGTGGTGGACCGGGCCTCCTTCCGGCACCTAGGCCCCCGCGTCGAGTCGATCCTCACCCTCGCCGAGGAGCAGGCCGAGCAGATCCTGTCGGCGGCCAACGAGGAGATCGACGCCCGTCGCGCCACCGCCGAGCACATCATCGAGGAGGCCCGCGAGCAGGCCGCGCGGGCGTTGAAGGACTTCGAGATCGCGCTCGCCGCCCGACGCCAGGAGGAGGAGCGGCACAGCGCCTCCCGCCGCGCGGAGGCGGACGCGACCCTGCGGTCGGCCAAGGAAGAGTCGGCGAAGCTGCGCAAGGCGGCGCAGGACGAGTTGGCCAAGGCCCAGCAGGAGGCCACCCAGCTGCGGGACACCGCCAAGGAGATCCACACCCGGGCGCAGCAGGAGGCCACCAAGCTGCGCGAGGCGGCCCGCGAGGCGCTGACCACCGCCCGGCAGGAGGCCGGCGAGCTGCGTGAGGCTGCCAAGGAGGTACACGCCAAGGCCCAGCAGGAGGCCAAGCGGCTCACCGACACGGCGACCGAGGCGGGCCGGGCGACCCACGCCAAGGCACAGCAGGAGGCCAAGCAGATCATCGACGACGCGTCGATGGCCGGTCGGGCCACCCGCGCCAAGGCACAGCAGGAGGCCGAGCGGCTCACCACGCAGGCGTCCGAGTCGGCCAAGCGCAGCCGGGCCGAGACCGAGGCGTACGTGCAGCGGATGCGCAGCGAGACCGAGACGTACGTCCAGCAGTCCCGGGCGCAGACCCAGCAGGAGCTGGGCGCCTGGCGGGCCGGCGTGGAGCAGGAGGTCAACTCGCGGCGCGAAGCTGCCGATCGCGAGCTGGCCCAGCGACGGTCCACCGCCGAGCAGGAGTTCGCCAAGCGACGCGACGAGCTGGACAAGCAGCACGAGTCCCGCCAGCAGGAGCTGGAGTCGGGTTGGGCCGCGCGCAACGCCGAGCTGGAGACCGAGTACACGGCACGCCGCGACGAGCTGGAGACCGGGTACACGACCCGCCGCGACGAGCTGGAGACCGAGTACACGACCCGCAAGAACGAGATCGAGCAGGGCGCCGATGCGATCCGCCTGGCGGCCGAGCAGGACGCGTCGACCCTGCGCCAGCGCGCCGAGACGGAGGCGGCCGAGCTGTTGAGCCGCGCCGAGACCGAGGCGGGCGACAAGCGCCGCAAGGCCGACGAGCACGTCGCGGCCTCGCGCCGCCAGTTCGAGGAGTACGCGGCCACGACCCAGCAGCACCTGGCGACCACGCAGCAGCACCTGGCGGCAACGCAGCAGGAGGCCGCCGCGGGCCGGCAGCAGCTCGCCCAGGTGATGTTGGAGATCGCGCAGGCCCAGCAGCAGCTCGCCGACCTGCGGCAGGAGACCTGGAAGGCGCGGCAGGAGTCCGACGAGCTTGAGCGGCAGATGGCCGAGGTGCGGCTGCGCAGCACCACCGGCCCGATCGACGGCCCGACCGCACCCGCCACGGACGACAGCCCCGACGCGACGGCCGTGACCGGGTCGGGTGCCGACGACGCCGGGGCGCCGGTCGCCGCCGGCACCGCGAACGGCCTCAAGCCCGAGCCCGACGACGCCGGGGCACCCGTCGCCGCCGGCACGGCCAACGGCCTCAAGCCCGAGCCCGACGACGCCCGGCAGCCGGCGAACGCCGCCGCGGGCGGCGAGTCCGGGCAGTCCACGACCCGTCCGGTGGCCGAGCCGGTGACCACTGTCGACGGCGGCGCGGCCAGCGCCGGGGTGGACGGCGAACCGACCGTGGCGGCCGTTCCGGGCGAGGGTGGCCGGGGAGCCAAGCCGACGAAGATCACCAGCACCGGCGAGAACGGCAAGCGTCCCAGCAAGCCGACCACCGACGAGCGCAGCGCCAAGCCCAGCAAGGTCACGATCGAAAAGGACTGACGGTACGCCCCCGAGCTTCGAGATCTTGGACAGTTTCCGTTAGCCGGGCGGGCTCAACCGGTGGTTGCAACACCGAGTAGCTGGGCCATTTTCTCACCGGGGGTGGCCCAGCC